>CAWAWB010000015.1:0-88297 GCA_963785635.1 uncultured Phycisphaerales bacterium | reverse complement strand
ATGACAAATTACAAGTTACAAATTCCGTCACGCTTTGTTCGGCGCATTTCTGGCAATACCGCTAGAAAGGTCACGCTTTTTGCTCAGCCTCTTAAGGGTTTTTCTAGCGGAGACAATGATCGCGAGTATTTCTTTTCCTTCAGCAACCAAATCTTCAACGAGTTTGAATCTTATTAATCCTGCCTCAGCGGCTAATTCGATCCAGAAGATCGATTCGTCCGCTTCCTCCTGCACAATGCCTAATTTCGCTGCAAACTCAGTACGAGAACGGGCTACGCAAGCGGCTCGATAGTTCGCTGCTACGCTGGTGCTAGCTCTCGCCAACTGCCGCACGAAAACGTCAGCGATCCGATCCTTTGGCAACGAAGATGAAAGCTTTATGGCTCCTAGGCAAAACTGCCTCGTGCGTTTCTTCATCTCCTCGGCGAACATTCGCTCCTCTGGGTCCGGCTGTTAATTTGTAATTTGCAACTTGTACTTTGTAATTCCTAAAACGCCCGAGAAAGCGCTAAAGCCTCCATCCACCGGCACCACGATGCCGGTGACAAACTTCGCCGCATCGGAGATCAGCCACTGCACCGTGCCCACCAGTTCTTCCGGCGTGCCGTAGCGGGCCATGGGGGTATGCTCGATGATCGTACGGCCGCGCGGCGTGGGCTGGCCGGTTTTTTCGTCGGTGAGGAGGAAGCGGTTCTGCTCGGTGAGGAAGAAGCCGGGGGCGATAGCGTTGACGCGGACGTTGTGCGAATGCCGCTGGGCCATGTACACCGCCAGCCATTGCGTAAAGTTGCTCACCGCCGCCTTGGCCGCCGAATACGCGGCGATATTGGTCAGCGGGCGAAATGCGTTCATGGACGAAATATTGACGATGCTGCCTTCGCCCTGGTGCGCCAAATGTTTGCCAAACACCTGGCTGGGCAGGATGGTGCCCAGGCAGTTCAGGTCGAACACCCAGCGGATGGCCTCGGCCGGCAGATCGAAGAACGTGGCGGGGGCGGAGGAGGTGGCCTCCTTCTTATTCCCGCCGGCGCCGTTGATCAGCACATCCAGGCCGCCCAGGGCTTCCAGCGTCTGCGCCAGGGATTTCTCCACGGCCGCCTTTTCCAGCACGTTGGCGGTGATGGCCACCGCCTCGTTGCCGTCTTCTTTGATCTGCTTGACCAGCAGCTCCGCCGCGTTGGCGTTAAAATCGATCACGGCCACCTTGGCGCCCAAAGCCGCCAGGGCCCGCGACATCTCGCCGCACAGCACGCCCGCGCCGCCCGTGATGGCGATGCGCTTGCCGGAGATGTCGAATGCATTAGCGGGTTTTTTGCTCATAGGGACCTCCGAGGCTTTAGGCTGTAGACTGTAGGCTGTAGGGGCGTTAACGAAAACACTCCTACAGCCTCAGTCTTCAGCCTGAATTTTCACATCAAAAAAACTATAACACAGCTTTCCGCAAGGAAGAGCCAATCCAATGCGACAAAATCCTTCATCCATTTCCCTACAGCCTACGGCCTACAGCCCACAGCCTGAGACCCTTCGGCCTCAGGCGCTATACGTCGACGCCGTCACATCGCCGCCGGCGCCCGTCCAGTTGATGTGGAAGAACTGGCCGCGGGGCTTATCCACGCGCTCGTAGGTGTGAGCGCCGAAGTAATCGCGCTGGGCTTGGAGCAGGTTGGCCGGCAGCCGCGCGGCTCTGTAGCCGTCGTAGTAGGCCAGGGCCGAGCTGATGGCGGGAATGGGTATGCCGCGCTTCACGGCGTTGGCCACCGTCCGCCGCCAGGCCCGCTGGCACACCTTGATGCCGTTGCGGAAGTAATCCACCAGCAGCAGGTTTTCCAGCTTGGGCTTCTTGTCATAGGCTTCCTTGATGCGGCCGAGGAACTGGCTGCGGATGATGCACCCGCCGCGCCACATCAGGGCGATGCCGCCGTAGTTGAGGTTCCACTTGTACTCCGCCGCGGCGGCCGTCATGAGCTGGTAGCCCTGGGCGTAGGAAATGATCTTGCTGGCGTACAGGGCGTCGCGGACGTCGTTGATGAACGCCTCGCGCTTGCCGCCGAATTTGCCGAAGCGCGGGCCTTTAAGTTTCTTGCTGGCCCGCACGCGGGCCTCCTTCATGGCCGACAGGCACCGGGCGAAAACCGCCTCCCCGATCAGCGTCAACGGCTGGCCCAGGTCCAGGGCCGTGATGGCCGTCCACTTGCCCGTGCCTTTCTGGCCGGCGGTGTCCAGAATCACATCCACCATGGGCTGGCCGGTCTGGTCATCCTTCTTGGCCAGGATGTCGCGCGTGATCTGGATGAGGTAGCTGTCCAGGTCGCCTTCGTTCCACTTGGCAAAGACCTCGGACATCTCCGGGGCGGTCATGCCGATGGAGCGCAGCATGTCGTAGGCCTCGCAGATGAGCTGCATGTCGCCGTACTCGATGCCGTTGTGTACCATCTTGACGAAGTGGCCCGCGCCGCCCTCGCCCACCCAATCGCAGCAGGGCTCATCCTTGCCGGTCTTGGGGTCGGCGGCCTTGGCGGCGATGGACTGGAAGATCGGCTTGATGTGCGGCCAGGCCGCGGGGCTGCCGCCAGGCATGATGGAGGGGCCATTGCGGGCGCCTTCTTCACCGCCGCTAACGCCCGTGCCGATATACAGCAGGCCCTTGCTCTCGACGTATTGGCAGCGGCGGGCGGTGTCCTGGAAATTGCTGTTGCCGCCGTCGATGATGATGTCGCCCTTTTCCAGGTGGGGCAGCAGGTGCTCGATGAATTCATCCACCGCCGCGCCGGCCTTGACCATGAGCATGACCCGCCGCGGCCTCTTCAGCGCGGCCACGAATTCCTCGATGGAATGCGTGCCGATGACCTTCGTGCCCTTGGCCTCATCCTTCAGGAAATCATCCACCTTGGAGACCGTCCGGTTGAAGACGGCCACGGTGAAACCCCTGTCATTCATGTTCAGTACCAGGTTCTGGCCCATCACGGCCAGGCCGATCAGTCCGATATCCGCTTGTTCAGCCATTGCATTAAGCTCCTTTAGCCCACCATGGGGCAGAATCACACCATGCTATACAGCGCGGCGGGGATTTCAAGAGGCAGGTGGGGTATGGCCAAAAGCCGGGAAAAACAGCAGGGATACAAGGGATTCAAGGGATAAAGGATTTTAAAGGCTTTGGCCAAGCCCCAGTTCATTAGCCGCGCGAGCCAGGGCCGCATCCCGCGTCCACAGTGTCATGTTGGAAACCAGGCAGGATGCCAGCAGGTGCATGTCAATCAAACCCAGCCCGCGGCCGTGAAAATCATGATGATCGATGAACAGAAGTATCTCTTCATCCTCGAGTTTTGGCAGGGTTGGCAGCACTCGCAACAGCGTAATTATCTCCTGACGGTTCTTAAGCCTGCCACAGGCCAGCCTCGCCGACAACGAAAGGGTGGCAAGCCACCTCGCCCGCAAGAAGTTCTTCGCTCAGCCGCGCGCTGCCTCGCCGAAGATGATCCACCCAGATGGAGGTGTCAACGAGAACCATCTGAGCGATCCTTGCGCCGGCGGATGGGTTTGAGCTTCTTTTCAGTGCCTCCCAAAGCCGCCAGACGTGCGGCGGAGGCCCGGGCAATAGCGCCTCAAGCCCCATCCTGACCAAGGATGTTTTTTCTCTCACGCCTGTCAGGCTTTTGGCACGATTCAAAATGGCATCATCGATGTTTAACGTAGTTCTCATACATATAAGTATGCATTTGTTATATGCATAAAACAAGCGGGAATATAAGGATTCGCTAAATATGTTTCAGTCATCCCTTGCATCCCCTGCATCCCTGCTTTTCTTAGGCCGCCTTGAAAGTAAGGCTCTTCATGGCGGTCACGCGGCCAAAGAGCTTGCGTATCAGCCTTTCGCGGCCCATGCCCGTGTGGGCATACACGGCCTCTTCAAAGTCGATGTGATTGGCGGTGATCTCCTCGATGGCGGCGGCGTGACTGTCGATGGAAAACAGGCGCATGGGCTTGCGCAGTCTGCGGGCCAGGAGGATGTCCGCCAGCATGTTTTCCGCAACCGTTCGGCCAAAGACCCAAAGCTGGTCGCACCGGCGCAGCAGGTTCGCGCCTGCGCGGCGGATGATATCCCGGCGAATACGGTCGCCCAGGAAATACTCAAATAGCCTGAAGGGGTTTACCGGAATGGAGCCATTGCGAAAGACGAACTCGCACACGGCGTCCCGGCAGTAGAAAAAGGCCTTAGGTTGTGCCGTAAACACAACCGGCGCCTCCGCGGCTTGTCCCTTGCGTGCCATGACTTATCGGCTGGCCGTAACTTCGGTGCAAACTTTTCGCCAAACTCTTTGCGGTTGTCACAACGCGGATTGTCCTGCGGTCCACATCAGAATTATTGCAGGCAAAATGTGGCAAAACCGTGCTTCGACAGGTTCAGCAAATGTGGCACAGCCGCCCTCGCTGTGCATCCCTTGTGATTGCCCGAGACCCGGCAGGCAATCATCGAAGGGGGCCAAGGGGGCCAAGCCTCGTGCGCTTGGCTCCCTTTAAGAATGACCGTTTTTCCTGGGAAATTCTTTAAAGGGGCCCAAGAGGGCCAAGGGGGCCAACATAGTAGGTCGTGCGCGGAATCTGGGTAAGCTGGGCAAACTGGGTAATTTGTGCCGTGATTGCGGCAATCACGGACCCCTCTCCCTTGAACTTGAAGGGAGAGGGTGGCTGAAGGCCGGGTGAGGGTGCAGCTACGGCACCCGGCCCGACAAAGGTCTAGACTACCGCCCACCGGTCGAGTCTACTGGACCGCCGAATTGCCGGGATGGCTTGCGCTTTGCCGGGAGCCCGCAGATGCGCCATCATGGGAACCTGGCAGGCGTCACTACGGATTGAGAGGTTCCACGCTATGCGACTGCTTATGTTTGTCGGCTTGACCGTCGGAGGCGCGATTGGCTGGTGGATCGGAAGCTACGTTGGGATCTTGACGGCCTTGCTCATCAGCACCATCGGGAGTTTTGTCGGACTCTACGTGGTCTACCGACTTGGCCGGAATCTATAAGCTGGAAAGACTGCCTATCGAAAACTCCGTCCGTGTTGATGCTGCGGCACTTACGATCATTACCGGCCAGCATGCCGTTGGCGCACACGCCGTAGTTGCAGTTTGACGCTTCCTGACACGTCCTGATGCAGAGAGTGAAAACCGCAGCCACGGCGCCAGGCGAATGAATTTCCGGTCGTTCACCCCTCTCCCTTTTACGGGAGAGGGGCAGGGGGTGAGGGTTCTTCTCTTCACCTAAGCAGCCGCATAGCGGCGGGCGATTCCAGGCCGGGGCGGCAGCCCTGGCGAAAGATGCCGTTTCAAATGGGATTCCCGGCAGGGATGGCACAAATTGACCGAATCAAGAAAGAAGATTGTGATATAGGCGCGAGCCTTCGGCTCGCGCGACTGTCGGAATGGGATTCTTTTGGGTGGCCTGTTCCCAGGGCTCGTGCCTTCGTTCTCCTTCGACTCGCTGCGCTCGCTCAGGATCACTCAGGCCCAGCGCCTTGGGCTATTATCTGCCGCCCCGATGGGGCTCCGGAAAGAACGTGGCTGCAAACGCCGCAACTGCATCGTCGCCAGTCAGCCTTTATGCTTTGTTTTAAAGTAGTTACACAACCATTCGCCGCGGGGGCAGAGGCCAAGATATTCTTGTTGGCTTGCATCGCAAAGTTCCAATATAAAATTTTCAGTTGGGCGTATTCGCGATGGCAACTTCTGTTTTTGCTTCGCTCCCTGGCTGCTACCGAATCCGCTTGGGGTCATGAGACAAAGTTCATTAGAAGTTAGAATCAAGATGGGAGTTGGCCACCATCCACCCTTCTTCCGCGGACGACGTCCAGCTTCAGCGAAAGGTGCTAGCAAGGCTATCTCTCTCGGAGTAAGAGCTTCGCGCATCGTGCAGAATGAAATCACCGCGCCTGGGAATTGTCGCGAAAGTTCTTTCATTCTTGTAATGTCCTTATGCACAAACTCGTCGAAGCATTTACATTCTCCAAAAACAATGTATTCGCCTGAACCAGTCCAATGCTCGCTTCGGCAGAAACAAATAAAATCAGCTTCTATTGTATGGCCATTTATAGTCAATAAAGGCGAGGGTATACATGTTGTTCGTGATTGCGGGATTTGTTCGTTAAAGAATCGCATGCTTAGAAAGACACTGTATGCTCCTTTGGCAAAGCCCGGTGACGCAAAAGGGCCGACAGATCTATAGCACCAGGATTTTGGTGGGAAGGCAACCGGAAATGTGAAATCTCTCATGCAGTGTTTGCACTTCAGCTTGTGAGCAAGTTCCTCAAGGCTGTACCAAGGGTATTGGCGGCAGTGTGGGCATTGCACCTCTAATCCGAGCAGAAGTATTCCTCGTTGCTCAAAGAATCGTGAAGTGGGCTCAGCCAATTGATTCGGCATTTGCTGGCTAGCTAATGATCGCTTTATGTTTCCGCGGAACTCCTCAACTGTCATTGACTTACTAGCCATCTGGGATAAGCATTTGATTAATTCACTACTAGCGAACCACCTTGCCTGGAATAAACCTCCAGAAACGTCAACCATACTTTTAAGAACATGTCCGGCGTTTGAAAGTCGTAGTTCAATTCCTGCATTCTTAGCCCATTGACGCCCTATCTCAATAGCATCTGGAATGTTCCACCTGTGATGCCAATCTTTGTAAGCGCATGGGCAAGAAATGCCGTCCTTATTTGCCCACAACTTTGAACCAAACGCACCGAGCAATCTGTCGACATCTCCGACATTGGATGGAATGACGCTTGCTGGCAGGCTCTCTTGATAATGCTCATCTAGGCTAACGTCGTTCATCCAACGAGGTTCTACTCCCTCAATGTCTTCACCAAAATCGGGGTGCATCGCTGCTATGGTGACCTGATTATCTTGTGCCTCAATATTCCCAAACGAACTCTTAAAATGAAAGCCTGTTGGGACTGGGCGGGGCCAAACGACAGGCTGCGCTGCCCATAATTGTGGGTAATAAGAAACGATGATTTGTTTGCTTGGGTCTAACTTTAACAAATTGATTATCTCGCACAGCTTATCCTCACTTACGTTTCTCGATCGAATAATAAAAGGATATTCCATCTTCTGTGATTGCGGAGACGGACGACGCAAAAAGGCTTCCATGAAATCTCTTATTTCAGAGGACAGCGCCTCTATGGATGATACCGGTAATGGGATACATCGACCTCCTCTTGCTCGTAGATTCCAATAGTCAATCAGATCGGTCAGGCTGAAAGGATCAAAAACGAAAACGGATGGCCCTGGCGGGGCTTCTGAACTTTTCAGTTTCGCAGCTGTTAGATGAATGGGAGTCGAGGTATTCGGAAGGAGCGTAGTAAGACCGTCAAAAGCTTTCTGATCCGCTTGGAAAATCTCTGTGAAATCATCCAGATAATTCGTATCGGGCGGGAATTCCCCCCACTCGCACACACCAAACAATCGCATTCTTCCACGCAGCTTAGGCACGCATAGCTTTCTAGGATGCCGCTGGACAAATCGATATGTATCCTGGTAGGCATGGGAATAAACTTGTAGCATGTCAAGAGAATAAGAGATTCGCCTTTGATCCCAGGATCGAGGATTATGATAAACGTCTGACCCCTTCAGCACACGATCCTTTGGAAAATCTATCTCGGGAAGTTCGTTCTCAGCCAAATTTACAAGGAAATCTGGCTGAAAATTGTGAATATAGCCTTTTAAAAGATCACCGGCCCTAAGCCCAAAAAAATCGTCATCGTGCCAACCTTTTGGCAACCTATTGAATATGTGGATGATCGGATTGAAAATGCCTCCCCAAATAATCGTGTTAATTTGGCAGGCGCGTCGAAAGTCTTCACAGTTGTTATATCGTACCAAGAACCCCAGTCGGATTGGCCTGCATTTGTTTTTGAAGAGTAGTTGCCGCATTCAATATCTCCTCAGGTTTGACCTGATTGCCATTATAAGCTCCTTTTTCTAAGTCATAACAATGTTTGCTTCGTTGGACCATGGTTTTCTGCGAAGTACTCCCACAGGATAAAAAAAAGACGTGCAGCAAAACCTGCACGCCTATTTCTGCCTCTTTTAATCTTAAATCGCAACTCAAAATCCGCCCGGCTTCGCTTTTTGCTTCGCCGTGGCCAAGCAAATCACGCACCGTATTTTTCTAATTTCTCCGCATGCGCCATGGCCAGGGGCAGGAGGTGGTGGGAGGGGATGGTGCCAATTTCACCGCCGCGGCAGCTCACTTCGTCGAACTTGGCGATCTGACCGCCGCGCAGGTGCGGCGCGGCCATCAGGACGGGCACCGGGTGCCAGCTATGGGCCTTGAGCGAGGGCGGCGTGCTGTGGTCGCCCGTGATAATCAGCACATCCGGCCGGCCGGCCATGAGCGCAGGCAGGGCGGCATCCATCTCCTCGATGCGCTTGACCTTGCCATCCAGGTCGCCATCCTCGCCGGTCTTATCGGTGTATTTGAAGTGGGCGAAGACGAACGTATTTTCTTTCATGGCCTCCGCCGCGCCTTTGGCCACATCCGCGGCGGTGGTGGGTTGCGAAACCACGGGAATGCCGACTAATCGCGCGACGCCGCGATACATGGGGTAGCCGGCCACGGCCGCGGGCTTAAGCTGGTAGCGGTCGGAGAACTTGGGCCAGTCGGGGTACTTGGCGAAGCCGCGGGCGAGAATGAAGTTCGCCTTCTTCTCATCCTTCAGAATCTTGCCCACCTGGTCGATGATATCGGCCACGATCTTGGCCGTGCGGCTCTTATCGTAGGGGGCACGGTCGGCCTTGAGGGGCTCCACGCCGGTCGTCTGCGGGTCGGTCTCGCCGACATTCTCATCCAGCCCATCGCCGCGCAGGACCAGCAGGCCGCGGTGCTCCGCCTCGGTCTCGAAGAACACTTCTACGCCCTTGGGGGCCTTCAAACCCGCGAGAATCTTGGCGATTACACGGCGGTTTTCATCATCGCTGATCCTGCCCGCGCGGCGGTCCGCCACATTGCCTTTGGCATCCATCGTGCAGAAGTTCAGCCGCGCGGCGATATCCTTGTTTTGCAGATCGAACTCGACCCCCAGCGCGGACAAAACGCCGCGGCCGACCGCGTAAACTACAGGGTCATAGCCGAAAAGCCCCAGGTGCCCCGGCCCCGAGCCGGGGGTAATGCCCGTGCCCACGGGGTTCAGCAATCCGCAGGCGCTTCGGCCCGCCAGGGCGTCCATGTTGGGCTTTTTGGCGATCTGGAGCGCGGTGCCGCGCGAGCCGTTGGAGCAGTCGCCCAGGCCGTCCATCACTAAAAGGCAGATGCGCTTGTTATTGGCCCTGGCCAGGGAAGAGATCAGTTTGCCGTATGTATCCTCGTGCATAGTCGCCTCGTAGAAAACAGGTTACAGGTTACAGGGTACAGGGTACAGGTTACAGGGAACAGAATACAGGGTACAAGCGAAACAGGGAATACATTCTGTGCCCTGTACCCTGTGCCCTGTACCCTTAGTTTTTCCGTCATGGCGACAGCGTCGGCCCGTATTGCTGCAAATCCTGGTCGGACTGCCGCAGATTTTTGACGGCCTTGGGGTAATCGCTCCGCAGGGCCAGGGCTTTGTGGAAGCAGTCTCGAGCCTGGAGCAGCAGATAGTAGGCGTTGTCGCGATTATTTTGCCCCTCGCGGCCGGCCTCCCGCGCCATGCACACACCCAGATTCAGCCACGCCTCCTGGAAAAGCTGACCGCGGCGATGGTTGACGCACTCGTGCCACAGCCGCGCGGCGGTGTACAGCCAGTTGAGCTGGCCGTAATTCGGCGCGTGGGCGTTGTAGACCGCCAGGAGCCCCGGGTGCGCGTTGCAAAGCGTGATGAACGCCTCATCCAGGTGCTGCACCATGGTAGCGCCTTCGCGCAGGCCAACAGAGGGAATGCGATGCTGGCGGATGCACAGCTCGGCGAATGCGCTCGCATCGAAGTTGCTGGGGGTGATTTCGTGGTCCAGGATTTCCTGCGTGGCAGCCGAACGGCGGACCAGCACGAGAAAGCTGGTCTCCGCATAGGCCAGCACCCATTGTTTTTCGGGCGGCAGTTTTAGAGCGGGCTCATTCGTCACCAGCAGATTGGCCGCCAGCGCCCGCGTGGAGGGCCAGACGCGAATGAGGACCACATCAAAACCCCAATTATCCAGCAATTGTGTACTTGCGCGGCCGTCGCAGGTATCCAGCACCGTTTGGAACCGGTCGCAGGGCATGGCCCACGTGTTGGTGAGCACCGGCACGCCCGAAACCTTTTTACTAAGGAACATCACGCTGGAGCTGTTGGGCTGATCGGTGAAGACCGGCATGGACCTGGGCAGATGCTCATCCAGCCATCGGCAGGGGCCCACGGGAAGCACGATGCGCGAGGGACCCAGCCCCAACATCGAGAGCCCGCGCTCGCTGTCGTAAAAGCGATTCGTGAAGATGCCCAGGATCCACCATCCCGCCAGAAGCAGTACCATTACGCACGCCAGGGCGGGGGCGATCTTCAGCAGCACGCGCTGGCGGGAGAAAATCGGCGGCGCAGTCTGCGGATTGTCGGCCTTGGAAACACCGGTTTTTTTGGCGGCCGGTGGGGCGGCCGGCGTATCGTTGGCATATCGGAGGCGCAGCAGAGCCAGAAGATCGGCCAGCGCCACGGCGATAACCGGTCCGGCCACAATGGGGAAGATCACCAGGTTTCGCCGCATCGAAAGCGATGCTCCGCCTAAACCCAGCAGCAAAAGTAACTGTCCCCACTGTTTGCCGGCCAGCGTGCCGGCAGCGGCGATGGCGCCAATAATCAGCAGCACCCACATGGCCTTGGTCGAGCGCAGGGTCCACTGGCCGGCCGTCATGGGCCGGCTGAACTCGCCGATAGTGGCCCAGGGGTTCAGCGTGCCGTTGCGCCATTCCTCGGCCATCTGCTCCTTGGACATGTTCATGCCCGAGACATCGTGGGCCTTGAGGTACTGCATCGTCTGGATGGGAAAGATGGCGTTGGCCGGTCCGGCCGGATGGGCCATGGAGGAAAGCGCCGCCGCGGCCAGGCCCACCGACAACCGCGCGATACGGGTTTTGAGGTCAGCGGGAATGGAGGTGTGCGTGATCAGCCGCGCCCATAGCCAGCGCACAAAACTGCCCGCCCAGATCGCCCCCACCAGCCCCACCCCCAGCATCCAATAGCTGTGCAGGTTCACCATCAGCACCTGCACGAGGATGAACGCGACAATGCGCGGCCAGGTGATCTCACCGACAATCAGCCACAACTGCACGGCCAGGCAGGCGAAGCTGAATAATTCGGGACGGAACATGAATCGTTCCTGGCCGATCACGCCCGCGGCCAGCCACACGCCGGCCAGCCAGGCCGCCGGGACCTTCAGGCGATGAATCGATGCGGCCTGCGCGGCCATGATGATGGCAATCAGGGCGATCATGCCCATGTTCATGGCCATCCAGCCGCCGGCCCTCCATAACAGGGCCATGATTACCTGGGTGAGCCAGTTGGCGTTGATGAAGCGGTAATGTCCCTCTTTGTCGAACCAGGAGCCCGGCGGCATGTCCTGGGGCTTTACGCCCTGGGGCGTGATGCGGGGGTAGACGAAGCTGTCATCCTCCACGATATGGCGGGTTTGAAGGAACTTCTGGCCGTAAGCCAGGTGGTAGCCCAGATCGACCGTGTCCACGGGGCGCACGGCCAAGAGCAGCATGAACCCCGCCGCAAAGATGCAGGCGGCTAGCGATAAGCCCTTCAGCCAGCGGGGGCTGCGGGTTTCTTTACCAGCGGGCAACTCGCCGGCAATCTCTGGCGTGGCGGTAACATTATTGGTCATAGCCGGATTGGTCATAGCCGGGGCTATTGTACGAACTGGGGCGGCAGGGAATCCAACGGTAACTTCTGGAATCCTTATGGCTTGCCGCCGCCGTGGCGGGGAAGCTTGCCCAGATTATCCAGCTTCTCCACTTTACCAACTGGGCAAATTGCCCAGTTGCCAGCTTTCCACTGTAAACGGTTTACACTGGACACATCTGCAACTGCCAAATTTTAGCAGTTGATTGGCCGCCACAAAAAAACAGCCCCCGACGATTCTTTGAACTCGTCGGGGGCCGTTTCACGACCCCAAGGGGATTCGAACCCCTGTTGCCGGGATGAAAACCCGATGTCCTAGGCCTCTAGACGATGGGGTCAAAATCGACGCCCACCCGGAAAAGCTCCGGTGGCAAATTCTATTACGATGGCCTAAGCCGGACGGAACAAGATACCGAATCTAGCGGAAAAGTCAACGCGAGAACTTCTCAGTGATGGTCCCTTGCGACACGGACCTTCTATCAGTCTAGCGCTGCAATTGCCGGGAGGGCGGAGGTAAATCCTGGGAGCGACTTTCCTGATCCTTCAGGGCTTGCTCGGCGAGCCGGCGGCGGATCGAGCGTGCCCCCAGCAGAAGCCCCAGCTCAAACAGCAGATACATGGGCAGCGCCAGAGCTATCTGACTTATCATGTCCGGCGGGGTGAGTATTGCCGCCACGACCACCACGATAAACAGCACGTACTTGCGCGACCGCCGCATCTTTTCCAGCGAGACCAGGCCGGTTCCCGCCAGCACCAGCACGACGATGGGCACCTGAAAGCCCAGGCCGAACATGAGCGCAACGCGGGAGACGAAATTCATGTACTTCTCCAACGTCAGATCGGGCGCGAGGAACGAGGTCTGCGCGGCCTCCATGATGATGATGCGCCCGTTGGCGAATACGCGGACGCGGCCATCAGAGGCGTTGATCCAGATATCACCCTCGCGCGGCGAGGGCGGGTCGCCGGCCAGCACGGGCAGCCTGGCCGGCTGCGTGGCGGGCGCGGCGGCCGTCTGGGTGGTGGGAGCGCGGGCCATTCCTCCGCCGCGCAGTAGCGGATCGCCCCAGGTCGGCGCGGGAAAACTCGTCTGGCTGAAGCCAATGAAAAAATTCAGGCATACCGGCGCCATGATCAGCATGAAAAACGCCACGCCCACGGCGAAAAGCCCCAGACTCAAAGGCACGTAGCGAGTGACCAGCCGCTTCTCCCGCGGATACAAACCGGTGGCGATGAACTGCCACAAGTGCCACAGGGCATAAGGAGCGCTCAAGATCAGCCCCCAGATAACGCACACTTCCATGTACGTCATGAAGCTTTCGGCCGGCGCCAGCACGCGCAGGTGCACGGGCATGCCGCGATGGCGCATCACCGCGGCCACCGGCCAGCACATGATCTGCATGATCTGCTCGCCGAAGATCAGGCACAGGATCGTCCCCAAGGCCATGGCCAGGGCCGCGCGCATGAAGCAGCGGCGCAGTTCATCCAGATGCTCGCCGAGCGTCATGCGGTGCCCATCCTGGTCGGTCATAGGTTCAGCCTTCTTTTCATTAGTGTATAGAATAGCAAATCGAAGGCCCATTCTCGATTAGGCTGTAGACTGTAGGCTGTAGGGGCGTTGATGAAAGTTTTGCCTTAATAGAAGCTCCAGCCTCCGGTCTCCAGTCTCCAGCCTGGGCTGGTTCCCCCTTTGCGTATTGAGAATTTTCTTTAAATCCCCGACAATTGTTAAAATCTCGTTTCGGAGACTAAGCATGATCATAGTGACTGGCGCTGCCGGGTTTATCGGGTCGAACATCGTCTCCGCGCTGAACGCGCGCGGCCGCGCGGATGTTGTGGCCGTCGATTATTTCAACGAGCCTGAGCCTCCGCGGCCGTTGCCGCGCAGGCCGGCGTACCTGGATTCGATGCAGGTGCGTGAGCGCGTGGATGCGCGGGAGCTGGAGGGCTGGCTGAAGAATTCAGGCCAGCCCATCGACGCCATCATTCACATGGGCGCGTGCAGCGACACCACGCAGGCGGACAGGGCCTTCATGAAGGCGGTCAACACGGATTACACGCGCATGCTGTGGAACTGGTGTACCGCCGGCCAAAAGCCGTTCATTTACGCCTCGAGCGCCGCCACCTACGGCGATGGCGCGGCCGGTTACGACGACCGGATGGACCCGTCGATCTTTCGTCCCCTGAACGTGTATGGCGAATCGAAACAGGAATTCGACCTGTGGGCGCTGCCGCAGAAAAAGGCGCCGCCGCGCTGGGCGGGCCTGAAGTTTTTCAATGTGTATGGGCCGCGCGAAGGCCACAAGGGCCGCATGGCCTCGGTGGCCTTGCACGCCTACGGCGAGATTTTAGAGACCGGCAAGGCGCGGCTGTTCAAATCGCACCGGCCGGACTTCCCCGATGGCGGCCAGCGGCGAGATTTTATCTTCGTGGAGGATGCGGTGGCGGCGGCGCTGCATATGCTGGATGCGCCAGTTTCAATGAAAGTACCCAACGGTCTCTACAACGTGGGCACGGGTAGGGCGCGCAGCTTCGCCGACCTGGTGACGGCGGTTTTCACCGCGCTGGGCAGACCGGCCAACATCGAATACTTCCCCATGCCCGAAGACCTGCGCGGCAAATACCAGTACTTCACCCAGGCCGAAACCTCCAAACTCCAGGCGGCGGGTTTTAAATACCCCATGCATGATGTGGAGGAAGGAGTGGGCAAGTATGTGCACTATCTGGAAGCAGAGGGCGCACGGAAATGAAATTCCAAATTCCAAATCCCAGATTCCAAACAAATTCCAAGCACCAAATTCCAAACAAGGAACAAAATTCCTTCTTTGGCGGCGCATGTTTCTGCTCCGCGTTTTGGAGTTTGGAATTTGGAACTTGTTTCGGATTTGGAGTTTGGGATTTGGGATTCCTTCATGGCGGGAGGCGCAATGGCTGATCCCGCCGTCCAAGGCATCTTTGAAATCGCCGGTCGCCAGGTGAAGTGCGAGCTTTCACCGGGTCTGCTCCTCACCGATGCCGCCGAAAAAGCGGGCATCGTGCTCAATGTCGCCTGCGGCGGCATTGGCACCTGCGGCGGCTGCGCGGTGGATCTGGTCGAGGGCACGTTTGCCACGGCCCGCGGCGAGGAAATCGCGCTGGATGGCAAGCCGCGGCGCGTGCTGGGCTGCCAGACGGTCGTAAAGCAGGGGCCGTTTCGCATCCGCGTGCCCCAGCACAGCATTGTCACCGCGGATGAAAAGGTCGTGGTGGATTTCAGCCATCTGCCGCCTTTTCGGCTCTCGCCCTCCGCGGAAAAGGTGCACCTCAAGCTGGCCGCTCCCACGCTGGCCGACCAGCAGGGCGACCTGGAGCGAATCCTCGAGGCGCTGGCCGCGCACGGCTTCGGCAAGGAAATTCAGGTGCCGCTGGCCGTGCTGCGTGAGGCGCCGGCTGCCTGTCGCGGCGGTGAATACTCCATCACGTGCACACTGAACCACCAGGATGGCCGCTGGATTTTGACGCGGCTGCAAAGCGGCGATGCCTCCGCCAGGCTCTTTGGCCTGGCCGTTGATGTGGGCACGACCACGGTTGTCTGTTCGCTGGTGGATTTGCGCGCGGGCAAGATCATCGAAACCGCCAGCAGCTACAACCAGCAGGTCCGCCGCGCGAGCGATGTGGCCAGCCGCATCTCGTACGCGGCCGCGCCGGAAAAGCTGGAGGAACTGCGGCGGCTGATTGTGGATGTCACGATCAATCGCCTCATCGCGCTGCTGGTCCGGCGGGCCTCCATCTTGGCCGCCGATATCGCCCGGGTCTCCATCGCCGGCAACACGGTGATGATGCACCTGCTGCTGGGAATCGATCCGGCGCACCTGGGCGCCGTTCCTTTCCAGCCGGCGACGAATATCCCCGGCTCGCTGGCGGCGGGGGATATGGGGCTGGAGCTGCACCCTGCCACGCGTGTGGAACTTTCGCCCTCGCGCGCGGCGTATATCGGCGGCGATGTCACGGCGGACATGGTGGTGGCGAGCCTGGCCAGTACGGATGAACTGACTTTGCTGGTGGATATCGGCACGAACGCCGAGATCGTGGCGGGCAATCGCAATCGGATGATTGCCGCCGCCGCGCCGGCCGGCCCGGCGTTTGAGGGGCAGGGACTGTCCAGCGGGGTGCGGGCCAGTGCGGGCGCGATCGACAGTGTTCGCATCGATCCTGAAACACTGGAGTGCCACTACACGATTATTGACGGCGCCGGGCCTGTCGGCCTGTGTGGCAGCGCGATGATCGAATTCCTGGCCCAGGCGCACCAGGCGGGGCTGATTAATTCGGCTGGGCGTCTGGATGTGGCCAGGCTTCGCACAACCTGCCCGCAGCGACTGGCGATGGTGGATCTGGTCGGCGGGAATAAGGCCGCCGCGTACGTGATCGTGTCCGCCGAGGAAACTGATGATCGCATGCGGCCGATCATCATGTCCGAGGCGGACATCGCGGCCTTGTTGCAGGCCAAGGGCGTGATCTTCGCGGCCATTCAGATCGTGATGAAGCACCTGGGCCACAGCTTTGCCGACATCCAGCGCGTAGTCCTGGCCGGCGGTTTTGCCCGACACCTGGACCTGGATAGCGTGGTGGCCATCGGTATGCTGCCCGATATTCCCCGCCAACGTTATTGGTTCATCGGCAACGGCTCATTGGCCGGGGCGTTCCTGCGCCTGGTGGATTCCAGCGTGAGCGAGACGATGCTCCACCTGGCCGAAAAGCCGCAGGTGATCGAGCTGAATCTGGATGCGGACTTCCAAGACGATTATGTTTCGGCGATGTTTCTGCCAAACCTGGACGAGACCCTGTTTCCAAGCGTGAGACCTGCTTGAGAGATTTTCGATTGCCGATTGCCGATTGTCGATTTTACTGGTCGGGTACGGGGAGTCGTTGTGCAATTCGTTTCTTATTTAATGAGTATTGCAACGAGACTTGTAAATATCCGCAGGCCAAATCGAAAATCGGCAATCGGCAATCGACAATGCATTTGAGGGCAATTGGCAATCTTCCTTGAGCGCCACCGGCCTGCTCGTTACCTTGATCGCTTTCGTATACATAAAGATTTGGAGAGTTGAGGAGTACCTTCATGGCGGAATCGGGCCATTACGACCACAGCAAACGGGCGGAGAATCTGGGCATCTTGCCGGCGGTGAATCGGCCGCTGAAGATCGTATTCCTGGGCGCGGGCAGCGGGTTCTTTGAGAAGCTCTTTATCGACGTGCTGTCCATCCCCGGCGCCGTGCAGGGCGAAATCGCCCTGGTGGATATCGATCAGGCGCGGCTGGAACTGGCCGAGCAGCTAGGCAAGAAGATCATCGAGTCCATGAACGCCCGCTGGACCATCACGGCCACGGCCGAGCGCCGCAAGGTTTTGAGGGGCACGGATTACATCATCAACTGCATCGAGGTCTCAGGTACAAAGTGCGTCCGCTTTGATAACGACATCCCCGCCAAGTACGGCGTGGACCAGTGCATCGGCGATACCATCGGCCCCGGCGGCTTGATGAAGGCTCTAAGGACCGTGCCGGTCTTCCTGCAAGTTCTGAAGGATGTGGAAGAGCTTTGCCCCAAGGCCTGGGTGCTCAACTACACCAATCCCATGTCCATCCTATGCCTGGCCGCCTTCAGGGCAAGCAAGGCCAAGGTGATCGGCCTGTGCCACAGCGTGCAAGGCACCAGCCGCGAGCTGGCGCGGTATGCCGGCGTGCCGTACGAGCAGATGGTCTGGCGCTGTGCGGGCATCAATCACCTGGCGTGGTTCACGCAGCTGGAGCGGGAGGGCAAGAGTCTGTACCCGATCCTGTTTGAGAAAGCCCGCAACGATAAGGGCACATACGAAGAAGACCCCGTGCGCTTCGACATGATGCTGCACTTCGGGTATTTCGTCACCGAATCGAGCGGGCATTTTTCGGAATATCTGCCGTACTACCGCAAGCGGCCCGAGCTGGTGAAGAAGTATTGCCGCAGCTATTACCGCGGCCAGTCCAGCTTCTACGCCGACTGCTGGCCCCAGTGGCGCAAGGACAAGGATGAGGAGCGCCGCCAGAAGATCGGCGGCAAAAAACCGCTCGAATTCGACCGCACCTGGGAATACGCCAGCTACATCATCGAAGCCATGGAGACCAACGCGCCGTTTATCATCTACGGCAACGTGGCCAACGCGAGTCTGATCGAAAACCTCCCTTTAGACGGCGTGGTGGAGGTGCCCTGCATCGTGGACCGCCGCGGGATTACACCGACGCACTTTGGCACGCTTCCCCCGCAATGCGCGGCTGTCTGCGACTGGAACATGCGGATGTACGACCTGGCCGCCACGGCCTGCATCGAAAAAAGCCTCGCCGCCGCGACGCACGCGCTGATGCTGGACCCCTTAACCGCGGCGGTGTGCTGCCCGGCGGAAATTAAGTCGATGGCCGAGGAACTTTTTGCGGCGGAGCGTGAATTCTTGCCTGGGTTTTAACAGTTGCGCTTTTTGATCTGAGATTTTGGATTCGTAGGCAAGATTCTCACGAAGGTCAAGATACTCACGAGAAATTCATCCTCGTGGGATCCTATATCTCGTTTTCAGTAAGTAACTTATGTACAAGATACTCACGAATTCCGTGAGTGCCGCTGTTTAAGGGAACAGGTTACAGGGCACAGGTTACAGGGTACAGGTCGATGGGTCATCTTGCCGTTTCTGTTACCTGTATCCTGTACCCTGTCAGACTTTTTTCCCCGCCTCCGCCAGATTGCCAATTAGCGCGGCCGAGGCGACACCGCCGCGATACAGGTGATCCAGGCGAAACTTTTCGTTGGGGCTGTGGACGTTGTCGCTCATGAGCGAGTAGCCCATCATCAGCGCATCCACCCCTAACGCGCGGCGGAAGGTCTCCGTCACGGGAATACTGCCGCCCGAGCGGACGGCCAGGCAGGGTTTGTCAAACCCCTCGGTCATGGCCGCGCGGCCAAGGGCGAGGGCAGGGGAGCCGGCCGGCATGAGCCAGGGGTCATCGCAGGACATCGGCTCGACTTGAACCCTCGCACCGGCGGGGCAGTTCTTGTGGAAGTATTCTGTCAGGCTGTCCAAGACTTCCTGAGCCTTTTGATTTCCCACCAGGCGCATTGAAAGCTTTGCCTTGGCCCATGCAGGAATCACCGTCTTTGGCCCCTGGCCGGTATAGCCGCCCCAGAGGCCGTTGCAATCGAGGCATGGCCGCGCCCAGAGGCGTTCCAGGAGGGAAAAACCTTTTTCGCCGGCCAGCGCATCCACGCCGAGCTCGCGGGCAAATTCCTTTTCATCTATTCCCAGTTGCCGCCAGTCGGCCAGTTCCTGCGGGGAGGGCGGAGCCACGCGGTCGTAAATGGAGGGCAATGTAATACGGCTGTTGCTGTCGTGCAGGTTGGCAATCAGTGCTGACAAAATATTCAGCGGGTTGGGCGCTGCCCCGCCATACAGGCCGCTGTGCAGATCGCGATTGGCGCAGGTGATCGTGACCTCCACGTACACGATGCCGCGCACGGAGGTGGTGATGGCGGGTTTGTCCTCGGCGGGAAAACCCGTATCGCTGATGGCGATGGTGTCGCAGGCGAGCTCGGCCCGGTTGTCTTCGATGAACTTCTCCAGGGCGGGTGAGCCGGTTTCCTCTTCGCCCTCGATGAGAAAGATCATGTTCACAGGCAGTTCACCCGCGATCTGCCGCCACGCCTCGGCGGCCATGATCCAGGTGAACAGGGGGCCCTTATCATCGCTTGTACCACGGGCGAAGAGATCGCCGCCGCGAATGGTGGGCTCAAAGGGGGCGGTGGTCCAAAGTTCCAAGGGCTCTGCCGGCTGGACATCATAATGGCCGTATACCAGGAGCGTGGGGCGATCTTTTTTCACCGGCCCGTGCGCCACGACCACGGGATGCGGCACGGCATCATCCACGCGGGCGTCAAAACCCAAGGCGGAAAGGTGATCCCGCAGCCACCTGGCGCAGGCGATGCAATCGGCAAGGTGCTCGCTTTGCGCGGAGACGCTGGGAAAGCGGATGAATGCCTTCAGCATTGCCAGGTGGTTTTCCCGGCGGCTGTCGAGATATTGCCTCAGGCGGCCATCAAGCATGATTGCACCTTTCCACATCGAAATTTCTACCTAATGTTCGCAGGAGCGCGAGGAGAGGGCAAGAGGCGGTTTAGGCAACGCCTGGAAGGCATCAATAGCGTAGGCCCTCTTTGCCGATACAGTTACTTGGGATAGATAGCCAAAGGAAACCCCATGAAACGAACAATCGTTCTCATATTCGCTTTCAGTGTATTGTCGCCTGGCTCGTACGCTTCAGTCTTTGATTACGGTATCGTTTCGGCTGGTCCAGTTCAGCTTGGAATGAACACGACGGTTGTCGGCGTGTACGATGCCGGCGATGGTTCAGTATATTCGGCGGCCCCGGGCCTGGCCGTCAGTTGCGGCAGCGGCCACATTACCGGGGATGTCTGTGTCAGTGACCCCAATGCAACAACGTCGTTAGGCGGCACCCAGGTTGACGGCGGCGTCCACTATAATGCCCCGCAAATGGCCATGCCTGCTGTTGATGGCTCGGCCTACAGGGCGCTTGCAAAAAACATTATGAATTCGCCTGCCCCCCCGACAGGTACGTATACGAACATTGTTATCCCTCCGAATACGAACCCTAGGTTCAATTATTCGGTGACAATTCAGGGAGTCATGTACGTGCAATCGCCCAACACGGTTTACTTCAATAATGACTGCAACTTTACCGGCGTCCTTATCGCCGATGATCAGGCAGCCGGTACCGGCGATGCCAATAACTACATCTTCTTCAAGAACAATATGAGTTTCTATGGAGCCGAGCATTTACCGGACCAGCCACAATTTGACGCGCTCAAACAAATGGTCGGTACCGTGATCCTGTGCCCTGGATTCACGATGGAGTTCAAAAACAATCTGACGTTCGTGGATGGAATCATGGCCGTGAAGGCCTTGACGGCGAAAAACAATCTCGACTCTACTTTCAACGGCAATCTTCTAATCTACGGGGCGGGCGGGGTTGACTTTAAAAACAATACAGATTTGACATTAAATGTCGCCATATCTGGTTCTACCACTCCGCCGGGATTTGTCCCCCAAGAGCCACCGTCAAATCTTGCCCCAGTGGTTAGTGCTGGTTCAGATCAGATTATTCCGTTGTCTATGTCAACAACTTTATCCGGGTGGGTAACCGATGATGGCCTGCCAAACCCGCCAGCGGCTTTAACAACAACTTGGACGATGACCTCCGGCCCGGCCAAAGTTGTTTTTGGGAATGCAAATGCGACCACCACCAACGTACGTTTTTCAAAATTCGGTACATATGTTTTGCGATTAACTGCGAGCGATTCAGACCTTTCATCCTTTGGCGAAGTAACAATTCAGGTTCACCCTAATCCACCCGGTGATTTTAATGGCGACGGGCATGTGGATGGCACGGATTTCCTTATTTGGCAGCGTGGATATGCTCCGGGCGTTACGGGGAAGACCAAGAGCCAGGGCGATGCTAATGGGGATGGGGTCGTAGATGGAATGGATTTTCTTCTATGGCAGGTAGACTATAGCTGTGAGCATCAGACTTTTTGAGGGGGATAAAATGAGGCTTTGGACGTGGCAAGGTTGTGATTTTGATATTCGGCGCGATCACTACAACAGGGAGAGATCATGTTTTTATTCAGACAAGTCTCTGATTGGGACCGAACTTCAGGTTCAGATTAAGAAAGCATACGAGAAGCTTTGGAAATTGTGCGGAACAGATAAATTTATCTGGTGTGCCCAAGAACAATCCAATTGGCACGATAAATCCCGCTGTTGTTGGGATCTGAACGTTCCCGAGGAGCCGCAAGAAAGTCCGATTATACGCGTTGTTAACGGCTACTGGTGGGATAGGATAATTGGTAATAAAGGTGTTTCTCCACAGTTGTGGAAGCGAGCACCGAGCACTCTTCGTTCCATTCAAGAAAGAGACAAGTGGGCCGAAGAAGAGGCTATAAGACTATATCCGCTAGATCTGCCTCAATCTGAGATGTGGGAGCTGTTTTGGAATTGCAGTTTGGCGAAAGACGGAACGGACGCCAATGGGCTAGACGTCTTAGTTAAGCTACCGATACGCGAAGAATGGATTCTGGAATTACCGCAAGGTTTCAAGATTGATTTGGAAGGAGCGCAATGAGACGACCTTGCGCTTCTTCAGGATCGCCTTGATAAATAAGGAGTTACGTTTGAAGTGGCGCAAGAAGCGCAAGGAGCGCAACGATAGATGTGACCAAATGACCAAATTGGTCATTTGGTCATTTTTGCATGTTCGCGATTAAGTAAGTGCTTTCGAAATAAGTAGTTAATTAATGTCGCCGAGTGTAATTACGAGGTTTACCTTGGTGGCCTTGTTTTGACACAATATCGCCAGACAAAGGGAGAAAGCATGATCGCAACGAATTGGACCATGCCTGAGCACAAGGATTCGGAAAAAGGCGGCACACGCGGAATTCGTGATAATCTTATCGTTAAGTGCTTGTCGTAAAAGGAAATGTAAGATTATCACGAGGCTATATTCTCGTGATAATCTTACTTTTGGTGATAATCTTATCGTGAAAAGCTTCGATTGTATGCCCGTGTGTTCCTGCCATTTTTCTCACAGCGGAACCGGATAAGCGATCAGAAACAAACCATGTACCGCCAACCTGCCTGCCGGTAGAATCCTCAGCACTGGAGGCCGCATGGAAATCTTTCTGGCATTTATCGGCGGCGTGATCATCGGCGGGGCGTTGGCCCTTGCCGCCACGTATATGCGCGGCCGCGCGGCCAATAAGGCGCTCGACGGCCACCTGCGCGAGGCCTTTCAGGCGATGGCGGGGCAGGTGCTGTGCGACAACAGCCAGCAGTTTCTGCGCCTGGCCGCGCAAACGCTGACGGCCCAGACCAGCGCCAGCTCGGCCGAGCTGGAGCAGCGCAAAGGGCTTATCGATCAATCCATCCGCCAGATGAACGAGCGGCTGGAGGCGGTGCGGCAGCTCGCCGGCCAGCTTGAGGCCGCGCGCAAGGAAGATTACGGCAAGCTCGGCCAGCGGCTCACCGAGGCGGCGACGCAGGTTTCGCAGCTTCGCCAGACGACGGATGATTTGCGAGCCGCGCTGGCCCATCCGCAGCAGCGCGGCCGCTGGGGCGAAAACATGGCCGATGACATCCTCCAGATGTCGGGCATGATCTGCGGCGTCAACTACACCAAGCAGCAGGTCATGGGGGGCGAGAGCAGGCGGCGGCCGGATTTCACATTCCTGCTGCCCAACGGCATCAAGCTGAACATGGATGTGAAGTTTCCGCTGGATAACTACCTCAAGTACATCTCCGCCGATGGCGATGGTCCGCGGCAAGGCGCGGCCAAGAGTTTCCTCAGCGATGTGCGCACGCAGATGTCGGCCATCGCCACGCGCGAATATATCGACCCCGCGGCCGGGACGGCGGCCTTTGCCTTGATGTTCATTCCCAACGAGCAGCTCTTTGGCTCGATCCAGGAGCTGGACAACAACCTCCTCGGCGAGGCGCGGCAGCGAAACGTGCTGATGGTCGGTCCCTTGAGCCTGCTGGCCGTGCTGGCCATCGCCCGCCAGGCGGCCGAGAGCGCGAATCTTTCCAAGCAAACCGATGAGGCCCTGCGCCTGCTGGCCGAATTCATCAAGCAGTGGGGGCTTTTCAAGACCCAGATGCAGGCCTGCGGCAAGAGCCTGCAAAAAGCGGTCGAGGATTATGAAAAGCTCACCTCCACGCGCAGCAATATGCTGGAAAGACCGCTGACCAAGCTGGAGCAGTTGCGGCTTGGCGGGCCCGACGCCAGCGGGGCCCTGACCACAAAAGAGTCGGAGGATGGCAAGTAGCTCACTGCGAATGTTAGTGGTTTGGCCAAAAGCTCTTAACGGCGGCTGCCAGTAATCATTTCTCGTTCAAAACGCCGAAAGATTTAGTCATCCGGCTATCGCTTTGAACTCGTATAATAAGTGC
Organism: uncultured Phycisphaerales bacterium; assembly: GCA_963785635.1. Lineage (GTDB taxonomy): Bacteria > Planctomycetota > Phycisphaerae > SM23-33 > FEN-1343 > FEN-1343. Next base: position 64,437 of record CAWAWB010000015.1, on the reverse strand, counting down.
CTGCCAGCACAGGAGGCTGACCGGAAGGACTCAAGCCTGGAGGTTCGCACCGCCACGCGGCCGCGGCCATCGGCAGTTTTGCAGTGAGGTATGCATGAAGCCGTTTTCCACCCGCCGATACGACTATTTCCCGGCCAACGGATGGACTTGCAGTTGGCTCCCATTGGAATCGCTGGAAAGCCGGGTGCTGCTCAATGCCGCGCCGGTCCTTCAGCCGCCGACGGCCGGCCAGCCGCTTCCCGACCATTACGTGCTCAATCCGACGGACAAGATGTCGCTCACTGTTCCCCTCGATGTGACCGACGCCGACAACGACCCGGTGACGATTACGGCCTTCAGCCTCCACATCCTCATCCAACCTGAACCTCACGGTGGTGCAGAACACCACCTTCGCCGAGCTGAATTTTGTTAATAGTGACGGCACGTCAATTGGCGCCGTCGTGATCCAGTTATTTGATGATCCGAGTTTATTTGGGACTGCCGGCGCCACGGCCGCGCAGCAGTTTATCACGCTGGCGACGAAGTACATCACCTCCGGCGGCAAGGCCCAGAATCCCACCGCCGCCGACCCGGCTTTCTACACGAATGTGCTGGTGCACCGCGTCATTCCGGAGTTCATCATTCAATCCGGCGACGCCACCAACGGCGACGGCACGGGCACCAGCCCCTTGCCGAACGTTACTGATTCTTACGGCGCCACCGCCGGCGACAATAACCTCGGCATTTTTGGCTATGAGGGCGTGGGCGTGCTGGGCCTGGCGGAGCAGGGAGATCAAAGCGGCAACGCGGTTCCTAACACGGGCAACGATCAGTTCTTCATTACCGATGCGCCGTTCTCGGCCAGTGGCGACGGCACGAAAACCCCTGCCCAGATGTATCCCATCTTCGGCCAGGTCATTTCGGGCTGGGACGTGATTACCGACATCATCAACCGGCAGGCCGATTCCAACAACAAACCATTGGACACGCCGAAACTTCAGTCCGTGACCATCGTCCACAACAATGAGGCCGGCTCCCTTCTGATCACGCCGGATGCCGGCTTCAGCGGTTCGGAGCAGATATCGGTAAAACTGGATGATGGCCATGGCGGCGTAACGACGCAGACCTTTGTCATTCAATCCACCGAGCCGGACCTGCCGTCCATCTCGGGGATTTCCTCGATCGATCTGGAGCAGCCCGGCCAGCAGTACACGGTGACCTACAACAGCCCTCAGGGCTTTAACCTGAATGTGACGGCCTTTTCCAATTACCATCCCGCCGACCAGATGCTGGTGCAGAACACAAATCTGGGCAATGGCAACTGGCAGGTGAAGCTGACGCCGGGGGCCCTGTATGACAATTCAACCTTCACGGTGATCATCGAGGCCGACTTGACCAATTTCGGCAACGCCACGCCGGTGGTACAGAATCTTTCGGCTACTTCAGGCCCGATTACCCAGGTTGCCGACCAGGTGCTGCTGGATGGCCAGACGCTGAACCTGCCGATCGAGATTCAACAGTATTACAACCCCACGGTAACGAGTATCCTGGCCGATGACGGTTCCGCTGTATCCGGACTGACTGCCAGTTTCCAGACTGTTAACAACAATGCCAACACGCTGGTGCTGACGGCCTCCAGTCTCCAATACCGCCGCCACCGCGCATGTGACGGTCAGCGTTACGCCTGTGGGCGGCACGTCGGTTTCGTCCATGACCTTCACGGTCAATCTGAAGCAATTTGACCTGCCGCCCATAGCGGATATTTCCAACGCCGCCAGCGGCCAGCTCAATATTCCGCTGAACATAGGATTTGTGGATGATCCAGACTTTGTGCGGACGCTGCAAATCACCTTGTCAAATAACTACCAGGGGCCTGGCGCCATTAACTATTCCGTCGACGGCGATGCGGCCGGCGGCTGGACTCTGCACGTGACCTTGCCGACCTCGTACGACGGCTCGGCCTTCAATGCCACGGTCAGCGCGAGCGTAAATGAATTGCCGGATGAGCCCAGCCAGGAGCAGAGCTTCCAGATCGCGGGCCTCCAGACCGGCATGAACATCCCCGGCTCGGTGTTCCAGGCGCCCACGGATGGCACGCAACTGGCCATCCCCATCGCAGGAACGGATGCCCCTGGCCAGGGCCTGACATACAGCGTGACCAGCGATACTCCCGGCCTGACCTTCACCTGGGAGCAGCAACAGCCCGTTGTCTACGCCAAGCTGACCTTTGACAGCACGCACCTGGTGGACAACAACGGCGACGGCATTCCCGAGACGCTGGTGGATGATGGGACGCTCGGCACGATCTACGTGATGCTGTATAAGAGCCTCGCGCCCGCCGCGGTGCAGCGGTTTATCGATCTGGCCCAAGAGGCCGTCGTCAACGGCAAGCTGGTCGCCCCTGACAGCACACACCCGGCCTTTTACACGAATGTGCCGGTGTACGGCGTTGTGCCTGGGGAGGTTTTCCTGACGGGCGACGCGGTGAAAGGCGATGGCACGGGCTCTTCGGGGCTGGGCGACATTAACACATCCTTTGAAACCACGACGGTCTACAAAAATCTTAGCTTTGCGGGTTCGGGCGTTCTGGCCATGGCCAACAACGGGGGCGACGGCACCGGCGATTGCCGCTTCTTCATTACGCAGGAGCCCGTAAACGCCAGCGGGTATGCGATTTTCGGTCAGATGATCAGCGGCTGGGATACATTAAATGCGATTATTGATAGGCCAGCGGATGCCAGCGGCAAGCCCGTTGCGGAGCCGCGGCTCAAATCCGTGCAGATCATCAATTCCAGCCAGAATAATCAGGATGCGGTCCTGATGGTCAGCGCGGACAAGAACTTCACCGGTCCGGCGCAGGTGCAGATTACGGTTACCGACTCCAGTGGCACGGCGGTCACAAAAACCATCAGCATCCTGGCGAAGTCCTCCGTTAACCAGCTTCAGATGGTGAACACTGTCTCCGACGGCAGTGATAACCTCACCAATCAGGACCTCAGCGCCTACCAGCCGGAAATCGAGATGCGCTTCGAGTCGACGAATCCAACGAACCTATCGGGCGACCAGTCCGCACCTGACAGCCAGGGGATCGTGGTCAGGACGGCCGATTCGTATGTGCCCGACGCGGGGGGCAGCGATGTCCAGATCAAGGTCCGGACCATCTCCGATAATTATCAGGGCAAGAACAAGTCTCTGGCCGTGTACATGATGCAGGTCGAGCTTCCATCCGACTACAGCCAAAACCTTCAGCCGTTTTGGATATGGGTGTGGACGCAGTCAGCCGATGGCGGGAACGTGGTGTCGCCCGTCTTTCAGTTCTATGTAAGCTGCCTGGGCGCCAGCAGGCCCACATTCGACACACTGACGCTGACGGATGCCAGCGGCAATACTTCGGCCGACCAGACGGCGGTGACGAGCAATGTGGCCTACTTCAAGCTGAACGTCGCCGATGACCAGGTCGTGCATAGCTCGATCCAGATCATCAGCGGCATGACCGGCACGGTGCAGGAACCGACGGTAACCAACGACAGCGGAATCTTCACCATCACCGCGCCGAATGGCTTCTACGGCGTGGTGACCGTGAACGTGACGGTCAGGGAAGAACAGGATGTCAACAATGTCCTGGACCAGACCACCAATACGACGCAGCGTCCCAAGAGCCAGAACTTCAACATCGTTTTTGCGCCGAACACGCCCGGTCCCACCCAGGTCGTCCAGCCCCAATGGCACCTGGATGACACGGCCGTTTTCTCCATGCAGACCGACGATTTCCTGTTTGTGGGCACGCCCGACCAGGGGCTTGAGGTCTATAAGAATTCCGATCTGACGACGAATAACTCCGATCCCACGCCCGTCGGCGCCTGGAACCCCAGTTCGAGTACTTCGCTTTCAATTAACGACATGAAGCTGCTGACCTACCAGGATGCGAATGGCCCATACCAGGTGCTGTTACTGGCCGCCGGTGCGCAGGGATTGGTCAGCCTGAGGATCAATCCCACCGACACGACGAATGTTCTCCAGTATCTCGATACTTTCAGCATGGACGCCGATTCCGTGACGGTTGAGGACCGCTCGACCACGCAGTTCGGCTCCGAGGTGGACCGGATTGCTTATGTGGGCACGCCGGGCCAGGGCCTGTACATGCTGGATGTGACCAACCCGAAGGTGCTTGGCCATGACCCCACGCCGAATGCCACCCAGGATGCCCGCAAGCCCCTGCGGGTTATCGTATCGTTATATCCTTCGTTTGCCACCTCCATAAAATACGAGAACTTCCCCCAGTGCCCGAGAATATAACTTTGAATATTCCCTGGGCGACGGGGGTCTATGTCAGCAACGGCTACGTCCTGGATGTGGATCTCAATGGATACATCGTATCTTTCGACAGTAAGAGCCAGTCGCAAACACGAACTATCCTTAATTTTGAAGGTGACCAAAACGAGATTCTTTCCGGCAGTGCGTACGTAAAGATTGACCAGGTCCTGGTGAAAAAGGCCATCTTCGCCTCCGCCATGGACGGCAACAGGTTGTATGTCCTTTGCAGCGATGGCCTGCGCGTCTATAACGTTTCGACTTTCGGCCACCCGCGTCTCATGGCCTTCTGGCGCATACTTATTCGGCCAAGAATGTGCTGCCCACGCTGTCGGTTTCCGGCACGACGGCCATGGTCGGATACGAGGGCGGGATTGACATCCTCAGCCTGCTGGATCTTTCTCACATTGTGATCCAATCGACGTATAAGAGCGCCTGGAGCGTTAAGGCATCCGATGGCACAACGGCTAACGACTATAGCTACGCCGGCCGCCAGGTCAGCATCAATACCGCCACCCAGCAGCCGCTCTGGCTGCTGGCCAATGGCGCGGCGGGGCTGACCGCCCTGGATGCCGGCCAGCAGAGCCGTCTGGTCCATATCGGTGGCCTGCGCAACGGTCACCGATGAGAATGGCACCCCGGTTACCATCTCCATCTCCGGCGGCGGATATGTTCAGTTGACGATGGACGCCACAACCACCGGCAAGATCGATGCGCTGGATATCGGCGGCGCAACAGCCAGGACGCACGTCACCATCACCACGCCGTTTGGCACGACCACCTCCATCGGCGAGATCAGCGCGGATGGCAGTGTGGCATCCATTGTCGCCCCTCACGTCGTGCTGGATGGGAATATGACCATTAACGGCACGGCCGCGCAGATTGTGCTGGGCGACGTGACGGCGGCTTCCGGTGCGGAAGACGTGCTTTCCATCGATCAGAAGCTCGCTTCTGACGGCCAGACGCACGCGTTTCCTGCGGGCAAGCTCGCCACGGCCATCACGCTGGGCAATGTGCAGGACCTTCAGATTGATTCCGATATGGCCATCAAATCGCTGAAGGCCGTAAGCTGGCTGGACGGCCAAAGCAGTGGTCAGTTAGACTCGATTACGGCTCCATCCCTGGCCAACCTGATGGTTACCGGCGCCAGCGGGCACCCGGGGGATTTCCAGCCGGATGTCACTTTGAATGGCAGCGGCGCAAGCATGCCGGCGCTGACGGCATCCATCGCCGGCACCGTCAGTGTGGGTGATTGGACTGTCGGCAACGTGCGCTCGTTGACGGTAGGCCGCTGGTTTACCGGAACACTGACCTCCAGTGGAACCGTCGGCCTGATCGCCACGAGGTTGAACCGAAACAGCGGCGCCGCGGATGGCAGCTTCGCCGCCACGTTGGATGTCGAGCACGGTTCAGTCAGCGCGGCATATATCTTCGGAAACCTGTCTGGCCAGTGGACGATTATATCCGCCGGAAACATTACGGTCGGTGCCGATGTGAATCAATGGACCGGCATATTCAGCCAGGAGGCGGCGCCGACGCGGGCGCTATCCAGCCTGAAGGTGGCCGGCTCGATCATGTCCAGCGACATTCTCTCCAACGGAAATATCGGGTCCATCCAGGCGGGAACCATAACCGACAGCAACATTTACGCCGGCTACCTGGACGCGGGCGACTTCGCCGCAAGTGCGCTGGCCGGACTGCCCGCGACACCGCTGGATGACACCGTCTTTAACCCGTATGCGAGCATCGGCTCGGTGACCGTGCGCGGCCTGCTGGAATCCCGCAGCCACGTGGACAGCTTCATCAACAGCGATATCGTGGCGGCCAAGCTGGGGACGATGAATATCGCCTACGCGAAGTTCGACAACACCGGCAAGAAGTTCGGCCTGGCAGCCAACTCCATTACGCGGCTGAATTACCACGATGCCACGACGAGCTACACCTGGCCCAATCCGACAGATGCGACCCCCGAGAGCTTCACGGATTTCATCATTCGCGTGGTGTAGAAGAAGGAAACAAGGAATTACAGCGGCCGCGGCGATTCTTTGGTGGCACGGCCTCTTGCCCTCCAGTCGCGGGAGCATCTTGCTCCTACAATTAATTTGCGAAAACTTATGCACGGGCGAGACGGCCATTCATGGGCAAGATGCCCATGCCACATCCCTTACCGTGCCGATTTCAAAAATTTCCGTTCGGCCGCGCCCGTCCACATGCCGTGTTCCAGTTTCGCGGCGACGGCCGGGAATTCTTTGCCTAGTTCCGACAGGGGTATGAGCCCCATTTCCGTAAGGGCCGGATACACGATAATCTTGCCGGCCAACGTTCTATTTTCCACTGCGTGAATGCCGTCGATGGCCCCGGCCATGCCGCACACGGCGTCAACGGAGGCGTTGGTATCCAGCGTGCCGGCGGTGACTTTATCCAGCACGGCCCGCATATCCTCGATGCGCGAGCCGCTCGTGCCGAACATGAAATGGCCGCGCTGGATGTACGCATCCAGGTCCAGCTCGTGGCGAATGGGTGCGGGGATGCCGGCGAACACGTTGATCAGTGCGCCCTCGCCGCCGCGGGCGATGGCTTCGGCCACAAGCTGGCCCACGGGGGCCATGAGCGCGAAGTACGAGAACTCGCCTTCCAGCTTCTGGCGGTTGGTATTCACAAGGTTCAAAGAGATGCCGTTTCTGCGTGCAAAAGGCTCGGCCTTTTTCCGCAGCGCCTCCAGGCGTCCATCGTCGATGTCCGTGCCGATGACCTCGATGCCTTTGCGGCCGCTGCACACGGCTCGCAGCGTGTGCATCTGCCCCATGGGCCCGCCGGCCCCGACGATGCAGATTCTATCGCCCGCCCGGAGTTCGCCATTGGCCGGAATCGTGCGATACGCGGCGGCCGCGCTCGTATCCGTCGTGCCGATCCAGCGCGTAAAACCGTAGTGCAGGCGGCCCACGCCTACGGAAACCTTGCGGCCTATGACCTGGCCCCCCAGGACGATGTTGATGATTCCCCGCGCGGCCAGTTTATCGTTCAGTTTTTCTATGGTCGCCGCCTCGCGGCCGAAATAGACGATATCGTCGAAGCCTTCGTTGGCGAGGCTGTCGATGTCGTCTGTACGGATAAAGGATGGGCCGAGCCTGGCGATGGCTTCGTATTGTGCATCTTCTCCGCAGACCGCAGCGATAGAGGCGGGGGCGTGATCGGCGGAGACGGAGGCAAAACTCTCGCGCAGGCCCAGGATGTTGCGGCCCTTGTCGGTCACGACCAGCAACCGGCCGCGCGGCAATATCGATTGCCGCTCTCCATTGGCGTAGGCGTTTTCGACGCAGCCCCAGGGCTCGACCAGCGCCACGGCGGAATTACACAGCTCCGGCCCGACGGGGATGAGGTATCTCTGGTTTGTGTCCGCTTCCAGCACCACCCGCTCATCAAACAGCACGTACTGCTGGAGCCCGCCCTCGAAGTTGTACCCGAACGCGCCGTTGGAGCCGGCCGTGCGCAGCAGGCGAAAATCCGCCTGGATCAACACGCGCTCGCCCAGTTTATGCTTTTTGACCTCTTTGCCCACGGCCACGATCTGGCCGACAACTTCATGCCCCGGCACGGTAGGGGCCTTATCAGGAACGTAGCTGGGCAGCGCGGCGAGCACCTGCGGATCAACGCCGGAAACCACTTTACCCTTGCGGGGATGCGCATTGAACTGCTTGAGCAGTTTTAGATCAGAAAAACACAGCCCCACCGCATCCACGCGCACCAGCAGATGATGCGGGCCCACCGGCGGCACGGGCTTGGCGGTATTGAGCTTCAAAACATCCGGCCCGACCAGTTGCACGGCCTGCTGCGTCTGCGGAATCGTTTGCTGCGATGCGATCATGAATAGCCTCTGTAAACAAAGAGCAACACAAAGGTCACAAAGAACACAAAGGACACGAAGAAAGAATAAATCCAATGTCAAAAGAAAAGAAGAGCCCGTGTCTTGGTCTGGCTTTTACTCTGAGTTTTCTTTCTTTGTGTTCTTTGTGACCTTTGTGTTCTTTGTGACCTTTGTGGTCTTTGTGTTCCTCTTCATTTGGGGCAAATTAAACGACTCCCGCCATGACTGAAACCACCTTCTTCGGCGGCAGGTGGATGGCCTGGCCAAAGGAATCCTCGGCGGCCTCCTTGACCGCCTCGGAGATGGTCGGGTGGGCGAAGATCGTCTCGGCAAGTTCAGTCACCGTGGCCTTTTCGCCCAGCATGGCCGTGGTGCAGGCAATTACCTCCGTCACGTTGTGGCCGAACATGTGTACGCCTAAGAGCGCATCATTGGAGTGGTCGCGGATGACCTTGATCATGCCCTCGCCGTGTCCCACCGCCATGGCCTTGCCCAGGTAGCCGATGGGGAACGCGCCCACGGAGATGGGAATGTTCCGCTTGTCCGCCTGCTCTTCGGTCAGGCCCACGCCGGCAATCTCCGGGAACGTGTACACGGTCAGCGGCACCGGGGCATCGAAGATTCGATTTGCGCCGAGCGCATTGGCCACGGCGACTTCGCCCTGCGCCTGGCCGCGTGGGCCAGCAGAATGCGGCCGTTGGCGTCGCCGATGCAATAGATGCAATTGACGGCGGTTTCCATCCGGTCATTCACGCGGATAAAGCCGCGGTCGGTTGTGAGTCCCACGCTTTCCAGGCCAATATCCTGCGTGGCCGCGCGGCGGCCCGTGGCCACCAGCACGCGGTCGGCGTCGATCGTCTGGCCATTATCCAGCCGCGCTTTCACGCGGCCATCCGCGATAGAGAGATCCGCAACCTTCGTACCCACGTGGCAGGCGATCTGCCGCGCTTTAAAGACCTTGGTTAGCTCGGCGGACAGGTCGCTATCCATCTCCGGCAAAAGTCGCGGCATCATTTCCACTACCGTCACCTTTACGCCTACGGCCTGCATCATGCACGCGAATTCGCAGCCGATGACGCCGCCGCCAACGATCAAAAGGCGCCCAGGCAGGTCCTTCCAGTGCAGCGCCTCATCCGAGGTGCACACCAGCGCCGGATCGGTCGGCCAGCCGGGGATCCGCGAAGGCACCGAGCCCGTGGCCAGCACGATTTTGTCGGCGGTGATAATCTGCGTCTGGCCTTTGGCGTCCATCACGGCGATTCGCCCCGGGCCATCCAGCTTGCCCGTGCCCTGGAAAAGCTCGATGTTGCCGCCCTTGAAGAGATTGGCGATGCCCTGCCGCAGGCGGGCCAGCGTGCGGTCCTTGCGCTGCTGCACGGCCGTCCAGTCGCAGATGACTTCACCCGCAACCTTGATGCCGAGCTTGCCCGCCTCGCCGATCTCGTGCATCATCGCCGCCGAGGCCAGGAGCGCCTTGGAGGGAATGCAGCCGTTATTGAGGCAGGTGCCGCCCAGTTGCGCCTTTTCCACCACGGCCACGGATGCGCCAAGATGCGCCGCCTTGATGGCCGCGATGTAGCCGCCCGGGCCGAGCCGAGCAGCACGATATTGAAATGGTTCTTGCTCATGTGATTCCCATCTAGTCGCGGCCGCAAACGTCACGGCAACAGAGCATATTAGCCCGCCGCCGGCTGTTCCAGAAGTTCCTTCAGCCGCGCCAGGAATTTGGCGGCGATGACGCCGTCCACCACGCGATGATCGCAGCTTAGCGTCATGGTCAGCCGCCGCGCGGGAATGATTTTACCCTCGGACACGACGGGTTCCTCGCGCACCGCTCCCACGGCCAGGATGCTGGCCTCCGGCGGGTTGATGATGGCGCTGAAGCGCTCCGTGCCGAACATGCCCAGGTTGCTGATGGTCATGACCGCCGGCGCGGCGGTTTCGATGCGCCCGCCGCGGGCCGCCTGCGCCAATTTCGCCGTCTGCCGCCCCAGTTCCTCGAGGTTCATTTTCTCCACGCCCACAACCACGGGCACGACGAGTCCATCTTCCATGGCCACCGCCATGCCGATATTGGCCGAAGGATATTCTGCGTATTGATCGCCTTCCAGCCGCCGCCGGAATGCGGGAAACTCCATCAGCGCCTGCCCGCATGCCCGAATGAGCACGTCGTTGACGCTCAGCGGATATTTCGCCTTCTCCTGCCGATAGAAGTCCATCATGGGGCCGGCATTGATGGTCAGTTCGATGTAAAAATGCGGCACGGTCTGCTTGGAGAGCGTGAGATTCTTGGCGATGGATTTCCGCATTCGGCCCAGCGGGCGAAAGACCACGCCTTCCACAGCCGGCGCGGGTGCGGCGGGGGCCGCTCCTGTTGCCACGGCGGCGGCCACATCGGGGGACAGAATCCTTCCGCCCGGCCCGCTGCCTGACGCCATGGCCAATAAATCCACGCCTCGCTCATTAGCCAGCTTTCGCGCGGCGGGGGAGGCCTTGGGACGGCCTTCCCTGCCGGGCGTGCCAGTCCAGGCCGGCGCGGCGGCCTGCGCCGCCACCGGTGATGGCTGCTTTGCCGGCGCAGCCTGACCCGCGCCACCTTGCGCGGCGGCCGCGCCATGCGCACTCAGGAAATTGGCCACGGCGCCATCATCTTCCGCCAGATACGCCACAGGCTGGAGGACGGCGATCGTCTGCCCTTCGCCGACGATGATCTTAGCCAGGCGCCCGGCGACATCCGCCTCCACTTCCACGACGGCCTTGTCTGTCTCCACCTCAAATAGAATCTGTCCCTTGTTAATCCGCTCGCCTTCCTTGACCTTCCAGGAGACGATCGTGCCTTCCTCCATCGAATTGCCCGCCTTGGGCATGAGGATGGGTACAACTCCGGCAGGAGCGGCGGGGGGGGCCGCGGGTCTTCCTTGCTCCGGCGTTTTCTGTGCCGACGCAGCAGGCGCGGCGGTCTCGCCTTCACCGGCAAGCATCGCGATGGGCTCTCCCACACCGACCGTTGCACCCTGCGGGGCGGCAATCTCACCCAGCCTTCCCGCCGCAGGCGATTGGACAATGAAAATGTCGCGCTTGGCCTGCACCTTGGCCAGCGCATCGCCTGCGGCAACTGCATCGCCCGGCCTTTTCAGCCAGGCCATTATGGTGCCGCTCATCATTCCCTTTACCGCCTCAGGCAGTGTCAGCTTCTTCATCTATTTCGATCCATATCAGTCGGGTCGTGCAACTGGCAACGGTTGCCAGTTGAATTGTTGCCTTGACCGCAGGTGTATACGCTACACACCTGATCCACCAAGCCGACGACTGCCCAATTTGGGCAGTCGGAAAAGCGTGTTACGGATTGTGGAACTGGGGAAATTCCCCAGTTCCATGATCCGTAACGCCTTTCTTCCACTTCAACTATACGGCATAGATAATCAGTAGTCAATCGAAGTTGATCACTAAATGCTCATAAAACTGTTGCAATTGAGCAGGTTTGATGTAATAATATCTGTAGCATGACCGACAAGTTCGGAAATCCCGGCTTCGCAACGCGATCATCCACACGCCAGAGGCGCGACCGTATTATTGCGCAATTGCTTGAACAGAGAGAAGTTACCGCTTCTGCCCTGGCCGCATCGCTGGGTGCTTCCGGGGCGACCATTCGCCGCGATCTGCACGCCATGGCCAAGGCGGGGGAGCTGGAGCTGGTGTACGGCGGGGCGGTGCTGCCCAAAAAGAGCGATTTCTCATTTCGTTCCAAGGCCTTACGTAACGTGGAGGCCAAGCGAATTATCGGGCAGTTGGCTGCCGCGCGGGTGGAGGATGGGGATCAGATTTTTGTCGATTCCGGCACGACCTGCTTTGAAATGATCCCGCATTTAAAGAGCAAGAAAGGCCTATCCGTCATTGCCAACTCCGCGCGGCTGGCCCTGGAGCTCGATTCCCCCAACGTCAACGTGATCATGCTCGGGGGCCAGTATCGCCCGGGGCGGATGGACACGATCGGCCCCCTGGCCACGGCCGCGCTGGAGCGGTTGAGAGGGTATGTCGCGTTCATCGGGGCCGACGGCCTGTCCATGGAATTCGGCCTGACCGCCAGCGACATCGAAAGTGCGCACCTCTTCGGCCTGGCCGTGCGCAATGCGCGGCAGACCGTGGTGCTGGCCGACCACAGCAAGTTCACCTCCCCCTCGCTGTGCCGCATCATCGAATGGGATGCAGTATCGGTGATTATCACGGATCGCGCTCCTTCAGCCGAATGGCAACGTTTTCTCCACGAGCGGAAAATCGAGATTATCACACCGCCCACCGAGGCGGTTCTTTCAGAGAATAAATCATGAACCAGGTTGCACGTTGCGATGGCTGATTGAACCTTCACTGAGTTGAGTCAATCCGCAATCGCAATCCGCAATCGAAATGAGGAGTTGTAGTCATGCCGAAGTCTCAGTTGATCGATCCCAAGCGCGAGCGTAGTGGCGGCACGATCCAGTTCCAGCCGATTCCGGTCTGCCAGTACAACAAGACTATCGCCCAGGAAACCGCCAATTACAGCCGCGATGAGCTGCTGGGCATACAGCGCGACATGGCCATCATTCGCGCGTTCGAGTCCATGCTCAACGAGGTCAAGCTCAAGGGCAGTTTTCAGGGCATCGAGTACAACCATCGCGGCCCCGCTCACTTGTCCGTGGGACAGGAATCCGCGGCGGTGGGGCAGGCCTTCGTGCTGAACGTGGATGACCATATCTACGGCAGCCACCGCAGCCACGGCGAGATCCTGGCCAAGGGTTTGTCCGCCATCGCCAAGCTGGATGATTCGGCGCTCATGCGGATCATGCGAAACTATTTCGGCGGCGCCACGCTGCGGGTGGTGGATGATGGCAAGCACGGCAGTGTCACCGAACTGGCCATCGATTACCTTATCTATGGCGCCCTGGCGGAAATCTTTGCCCGGCGCGAGGGTTTCAATAAGGGCATGGGCGGCTCCATGCACGCCTTCTTCCCGCCCTTTGGCATCTACCCCAACAACGCCATCGTGGGCGGCTCGGGCGATATCGCCGTGGGCGCGGCTCTCTTCAAGCACGTAAACAAGGCCGGCGGCATTATCGTGGCGAATATCGGCGATGCCTCCGCCGGCTGCGGCCCCGTGTGGGAAGGGCTGTGCTTCGCCAACATGGACCAGTTCAAGCTGCTGTGGGATCAGGCCCATCGCGGCGGACTGCCCATCATCTTCAATTTCGTGAACAATTTTTACGGCATGGGCGGCCAGCCCGTGGGCGAAACCATGGGCTTCGGCATCCTCGCGCGGCTGGGCGCGGGCCTCTCCCCCACGCAGGTGCACGCCGAGCGCGTGGATGGCTACAACCCGCTGGCCGTGATCGACGCCTTCCGCCGCAAAAAGGAAATCCTGAAGCGCGGCGATGGGCCCGTCCTGCTGGACACCATCACATACCGCTTCAGCGGCCACTCGCCTTCCGATGCCTCCAGCTATCGCACCAAGGAGGAGCTGGAAAGCTGGCAGCAGGTCGATCCGCTCCTGAACTTCGCCCAGCAGCTCGTGGCGGCCAAGGTGTGCGGGCAGGCGGATATCGACGCCATCACGGCGCAGGCCGAAACGTTGATATTGAAGGCCTTCAAGAAGGCCACCGACCTGACCATCTCGCCGCGCGAGGACCTGAAGGCGAGCGGCTGCCTGCTGGATAAGACAATGTTCTCCAACGCCAAGGTCGAATCGCTGGCGCCCAACCGCAAGGCGGAAGTGCTGATCGCCAAGGAGGAGAATCCGCGCGTGCAGCAACTGGCCAATCGCAGCCGCTTTGGCCTGGATGAGGCGGGCAAACCTATCTCCAAGCAGAAGTGCGTGGTCCTGCGCGACGCGATCTTCGAGGCCATTCTCGACCAGTTCTACGTCGATCCGACGCTGATCGCCTACGGCGAGGAGAACCGCGACTGGGGCGGGGCGTTCGCCGTCTATCGCGGCCTGACCGAGGCGCTGCCGTATCATCGGCTCTTCAATTCGTCGATCTCCGAGGGCGCGATCGTTGGCACGGCCGTGGGCTATGCATTGGAAGGCGGCCGCGCGATTGCGGAGCTGATGTATTGCGACTTCATGGGCCGCGCGGGCGATGAAATCTTTAATCAGCTCTCCAAGTGGCAGTCCATGAGCGGCGGGCTTTTGAAGATGCCCGTGGTGCTGCGGGTGTCCGTGGGCTCCAAGTACGGCGCCCAGCACAGCCAGGACTGGACGAGCATGTGTGCCCACATCCCGGGCCTGAAGGTCGTGTTCCCCGCCACGCCCTATGATGCCAAGGGGTTGATGTACTCGGCGCTTACCGGCACCGACCCGGTCGTCTTCTTCGAGAGCCAGCGGATCTACGACATGCCCGAATTGTTCCAGAGCGGCGGCGTGCCGCGGGGCCGCTACGAGATCCCCATCGGCGAGCCGGCCATCAAGAAGACCGGCAGCGATCTGACCATCCTCACCATCGGCGCGACCCTGTACCGGGCAATGGATGCCGCCGCCGCGCTGGAAAAACAGTTTGGCCTCTCCGTGGAGATCATCGACGCCCGGTCGCTGGTGCCCTTCAATTATGCGCCGGTGCTGGAATCGGTCGCCAAGACCCGCAAGATTCTCCTGGCCAGCGATGCCTGCGAGCGCGGCAGTTACCTCCACACCATGGCCTCCAACATTACGCAACTGGCCTTCGATGAGCTGGATGCACCGCCCGTGGTAGTGGGCGCCCGCAACTGGATCACGCCGGCCGATGAAGTGGAGGATGCCTTCTTCCCGCAGGTCTCGGACATCCTGGATGGAGTACACACGTTCGTGCTGCCCCTTAAAGGTTACTCCGTGCAGCGCGCGTGCGATGCGGCCGACCAGCTTCGGCGGGCGAGGGAGGGCGTATGAGACTAAGTATTGTGAAGGTGCCGCAGGTGCAACCCCTCTCCCTTTTACGGGAGAGGGTGGCCCGAAGGGCCGGGTGAGGGTTCTTGCACCCGTGCGCAAGACAGTCTAATGAGATGAAGGTTCAACGGGATTGGAATGAAGGTTAGTTCAGTTTCCTTCCAAGACCTTCTGCTCCAGTGTTCGCACGGCGCACGGCTGCAAACGACGCAGCCGTGGCACCCAAGAAGTCTTTTCTTTATGTGGAGCACATACAATTATGCTCGACACATTTGTAAGCACATACATCACCTTGTTTTTCCTCCTCACTCCGTTCTTCGTGATCTCGACGTTTCTGTCGATGACCGCCGCGATGGACACGCGGCAGCGCAAGCGCATCGCCATGCGGACGATATTGGCGATCATCTTCTTTGCGCTGGGCATCTACATTTTCGGCAACCAGGTTTTCCGCGTGCTGGGCATTACGGTCGATTCGTTCAGGATCGGCGCGGGCGCCCTGCTGTTTCTCTCATCCGTGTCGCTGGTGGTCGGCACCGGTGATCACAGGCCCATCGGCGAAGACGAAGATATTGCGGTCGTTCCCCTGGCCATGCCCGTGACTGTAGGCCCGGGCACCACGGGCGCCCTATTGGTTCTCGGCGCGGATGTATCCCGCGGCGGGCTTGCAGAGCGGATTGTACCCGTCGCGGCCGTGCTGGCGGCCGTGCTGTCGGTGGGGGCGATGCTCTACATCGCCGCGCGGCTGGGCCGTTTATTGTCGCCGCGCATCATGTCCGTCCTGACCAAGCTGACCGGCTTGGTCCTGGCGAGTTTAGCCGCGCAGTTGATCTTTACGGGGATCAGAAGCTTTCTCAGGTAATTTCGGGGACGGAGCACTTAATTCCCTTCATTCAATTGATTCGAGCAGCCCCATTTCTTCCAGTCTGAATTAAGTGCTCCGTCCCCGAAAGGTCTGGGGCCGTCCAGTCTGCGCCGGCCTTGGTCAGTTCTTCGGCGGGGAAGGTCGTTGACAGGCCCAGGCATTTGCAGCCGGCGGCCTTGCCTGCGCGAATGCCGTTGGGGGCGTCCTCGATGACGAGGCATCGCTCAGCCGGAAGGTGCAGCCGCGCGGCGGCGGTGGCAAAAATCTCAGGATGAGGTTTCTTGTGTGCTACCTCGCTGCCATTGACCAGGGTATCGAAGGTTTCCCGCGGCAGGCCTATCTCCTTCAGGTTGCCGATCATCTTGATTTGATCGGCGCTGGTGGCCACGGCCAGCTTGAGCCCGCGGCGGCGGCATTCTGCGATGAACTCCCTTACGCCCGGCAGGGGTTTTAGCCGCCCCTTGATGATCTCCAGGTAGATCTGATATGTGCGGTCTTTGTCACGCGGCATGGTCAGCTTGAGGCCGTGCTTCTCCGCCACGCCGCCGAGGTAGCGGTCCTCGCCCGCACCGACGAAGGGCAGAAAATCCTCCGGCTGCACGGTCAGGCCGTACGTCTCGGTGAACATCTGCATCGCGGCCGCGCGGATCAACGGCTCGCTGTCGCAGAGAACACCATCCATATCAAAGATCACGCCGAGAAGGGAGAAGTCGGTTGCCATAACTTGCTTTCAGAAATTTCAAACTTCAAACTACAAACTTCAAACTACAAACTACAAACTGCAAACTACAAACTACAAACTACAAAGAAGCTCCAAACGCGAAATCTCAAACAAATGACCAAACCCGCATATCTGCGAGATTGGTCATTTGATTCAAACTTTCGATTTTCTCAAGCAGGCGGCCCTGCTTTTAACAGCCAGACCTGCTTGAACGCAGGAGAGGACTGCCGAAGCCCGCAGCCTGTCGTTAAGCCTTCGCCATTCTCGCCGGTTTCGCACTGGGGCGCGGGATGGAGGTTGAAGCCGCCTGGGCTACATCCGCAGGCGAGGCCTCGTACCGCGCGTCCGTGCCGTTGTTGATGAAGGCCTCCAGCATCTCGCGGGCCGTATAATCGGCAAACTGGCGCGGCGGATGCTTCATGGTATAGGCGCTGACCGCCTCCAGCGGTCCGGCCACGCCGCGCTCGCGGGCCAGCTTGCAGCAGCGGATGGCGTCGATGGTCTCGCCGGCGGAGTTGGGCGAATCCTCCACGCGACAGCCGCAGCTTCCAGGTTCAGCGGCACGCCGCCGAAGCCCCTGGCCTCGATGCGCAGGAAGCAGACCTTGTTGTCCTTCTGCCACGGCACGTAATCGGCCGGGCCGATGTGCACCTGGTCAGCCGGCAGGGGCACGTCCGAGTTGGACTTTGCACGGCCTCGGTCTTGGAGATCTTCTTGGAGCCCAGGCGCTGCGGTTGAGCATGTTCAGGAAGTCGGTGTTGCCGCCGGTGTTGAGCTGGTAGGTGGCGTCGATCTTCGCGCCGCGCTCCTGCATCAGCCGGGCCAGGACGCGGTGGACGATGGTCGCGCCGACCTGGGCCTTGATGTCGTCGCCGATGCAGGGGATGCCGGCCTCGGCGAACCGGCGGCCCCAGACGGGGTTGGAGACGATGAACACGGGGATGCAGTTGATCAGGCTCACGCCCGTGGCCAGGCAGCACTCGGCGTAGAACTCCGCGGCCTTCTGCGAGCCCACCGGCAGGTAGTTCATCAGGATTTCCGTGCCGGTGTCGCGCAGGAGCTTTTCGATCTCCGCCCGGGTGGCGGAAGGGCCGTTCGGCCACGACGAACCGCTGGTCGCTCGGGGTAGTTGGCCATGTGCTCGGCCACGCCGTCCAGGACGTTGCCCATCTGCACGACCACGCCATCGGTCTGGAAACTGTCGTAGAAGACCTTGGTGTTGTTGGGCTGGGCGAACATGGCCTCGTGCAGGGGCCTGCCGACCTTGCGGGCGTCGATGTCGATGGCGCCGACGATCTGGATATCCCCGGGGGCGTAGCCGCCCAGCATCGAGTGGGCCAGGCCGACGCCCGACTTGTCACCCTTGGCGAACTGATCGCCATAGTAATAAATGCCCTGGATCAGGGAGGAGGCGCAGTTGCCCACGCCCACAATGGAGACTCGAATCTTGTTCATTCTGGTTACCCCGTTAGGGTGGCACAGGCTTTTCAGCCTGTGATTCTGCCACAGGCTTGAAAGCCTGTGCCACCTGACCGTGCCCAGGGCCCACAGACTCGGCCCGGAAAATATGTTACCCGAAAACAATGTCCGGTGCTTGGCCGCCGACCTGAGACGCCGCGCGGCCGTCCATCCGCATAACGTTAACCCGTGCAGCTTACACCGGTTGGAGGCTTTCGGCAAGGCCGTTCCGTGGCACGGCCTTTCCAGATTGTGTGACGAAAACTGGTGGAGCAGCCTTTTCAAGGCTGTGGGCAGAATCACAGGCTGGAAAGCCTGTGCCACCCGTTGCAATGGCCGGCCAATTGCTCCACAATGCCGCGTAGCGCGGGCATCTTGCCCGTGAGTAACACGGCCATCTCGGCGTGTCAGTTTTATTTTTCCCGGGCTGGCCACGGGCCAGAGGCCCGTGGGACTCATGGGCGAGACGCCCATGCTACTTTGTTCAGGTGAAGGCGATGAAGCGGATTGTTCAGTTTGGGGCCGGCAATATCGGCCGGTCGCTGGTGGGCCAGCTTTTTTCCAAGGCCGGCTATGAGGTCATTTTTGTGGATGCCGTCACATCCCTGGTGGAGGCCCTCAACCAGCGGCGCGGCTACGATGTGATCGTCAAAGATAGCTTGCCGCCGGGGGCGCCGGACCGCATTCATGTGGATAAGGTCAGCGCCCTCGATGCCCGCGATACTGCCGCCGTGGCCGCAGCGCTTAGCGAGGCGGATGTGGCGGCCACTGCGGTGGGGCCGGCGGTGCTGCCGCGCCTGGCCAATGTGATCGCCGCGGGCATCGCCCGCCGCAAGGGAAGGCCGCTTTCCATCATCATGTGCGAGAACCTTCGCGGCGCGGCGGCGATGATGCGCGAAAAACTCATGCCGTTGCTGCCCGACGGGTTTGACATGTCCTCCGTGGGCCTGGTCGAAACTTCGATCGGCAAGATGGTGCCCATCATGCCCGCGGCAGTGGTGGCGGCGGACCCGCTGGTCATTTGGGCGGAGGCCTATAACCAGATCATCGCCGACAGGGCCGCCTTCATGGGCGAAATCCCCAACGTGCCGGGGCTGGTGCTGAAAGATAACTTTGCGGCTTACGTGGACCGCAAACTCTTTATTCACAACCTCGGCCACGCCACCGCCGCGTATCACGGCCATCTGGCGGGCAAACACTTCTTGCCGCAGTGCGTTGCGGATCCGAAGATTCTCGCCGCCGCGCGGGAGGCGATGTGGGCCTCGGCGCTGGCCTTGATTAAGCGATATCCCACGGAATTCAACGAGCCCAATCAGCGGGAGCACGTGGAGGACCTCTTGCGGCGGTTTGGCAACGTGGCGCTGAATGATTCGGTGTATCGCGTCGGCCGGGATTTGTACCGCAAGCTGGCGCCGGATGACCGGTGCATCGGCGCGCTGCGCCTGGTGCAATCGACCGGCGGTAATGTGTCGCCAATTTGTCGGACCGTTGCCTGCGCCTGAAGTTCAAGGCGGTGGATGAGGCGGGGCGGATGTTTCCGGCGGATGAAAAGTTCCAGGCCCAGCTTGCCGCCAAGGGCGTTAAGGCCATGCTGGCGGAAGTGTGCGGCCTGCGGCCCGGCGTAGATGATGCCGTCATCGATGAGATCGTGAAGCTTTATGACACTGGGCTATAGCGTTATTCATTATGCAATATTGCATATTGCATAACGTAAGTCCTTGTAAAACCTAGACGCCTTATGCAGATTTGCATAATTGGCCTTTCTATCTTACCCATCTTAACGCGAACGTAGCGCTTATTCCGGGCGGCAGGCGGTGTGATTGGCACCGCTATGTAAACCTTGGCCGCCTGTCACACCGGGCTCGATTCTTCACTATTCACTTGTCAAATAGCTCTTCAGCCGGCCTAGCGCCGGTTGCGTAATGTCTGCGCGAAGCTGTCGCACCAATAGAACCGGATTCTACCATGATTATCCGACTTGTCAAGAGGAAAATCTAAATAATTGTGGAAAATCAGTCCGTTATTGTGGTATCTCCTGTGGCTGTAGAGGCTTATAAAGAGATAAATTTCTACTTATTTCAATTCTTGTCCCGGAGCACGTGTTTTGCGCCAACTATTTGGAGATTTTTGCCACGATCTGGGACTGCCGCGCATTGATATGTGCAGAGAGGGCGGGTATGCACCTATGAGCGTTCTGCCGGTGCATGCGGGTGATGCGGGGCGGGTAATGAGTGAGGCGATGACAGAGGCCCAAGGGCAAGTGTTCGCCGAGGCGAGGACGGACCCCGCCGCTTTCACGCGGCTTTACCGCCTCCACTACGACCCCATCTTCCGTTACTGCATCCACCGAGTCGGCAGCCGCGCGGCGGCGGAGGACCTTACCTCCAGTGTCTTCACCAAGATGCTGGAGCGGTTTCAGCGAGTGACATTCACCGATGAGCGGGCCGTGGGCAGTTGGCTGTACGCCATCGCCACGAACCTGATCAACGCCCACTACCGGCGCGGCCGGCTGTGGGAGCGATTCCTGGAAAACTTCCGGGGCCACCGGCCAGATGCGCACTGGCCGACCCCCGAGCCCGGGCCTTTGGCCGATGAGCGAATGGCGAAACTTTCGGCGGCCATCCGCGGACTTAAACCTCGCCAGCAGGCCCTGATCACGTTGCGTTTCTTTGAAGGCCTCGATGTGTCACAGATCAGCGAGGCACTGGGCGGCAGTGCATCCACCGTTCGCAGCCAGATTTCTCGTGCCTTAAAGAAGCTGCGGCGGCGGATGGGCGCTGACTGGCCAGGGGAGGTAAACGAGCATGTCTGATTTGGAAAAACAATTTGAAACCTACATCAAGAGCCTGCCCAGGGATGATGCCCCCGAAGCCGCCCACCGCGACCGCCTGGAACAAGAGCTGGTCCGTGCGCTGCGGCAGGGGGGCAAGCATCGCGCGGCGGCTCGCAACCACTGGAGATTGATAGCCATGTTTCGCTTTTTGATAAGCAGTCCCGCCTTACGTTACTGCACCGCCGCGGCCGTGGTGATCGCCGCGGGATTGGTGATCCATCTTGCCACGCTTACACCCACGCACCACAATGCCGCCTGGGCGGCGGAAGAGGCCGATGCGGCCATGGCCAATGTTCGGACCATGTGTATGAAAGGAAACTGGAGCGCTAAGGCGTTTAATGAGTTTCCCGGCGCGATGGTGCGCAGGAGGGCGAGCGAGTGGCGTTTACCTTCTGGGCCAGAAAATCGAGCCGAGGCGATGAAGCCGGTCCGATACGCGTGGAGACGCCGCGCGGCGACATTATCGTGGTCGCGCAGGACTCGCGCGTGTACAACCCGCAGACCAATACGCTTTCGGTGTGGGATGGACGATTCCTGCACATGCAGCCATGGTTTTCTTCCATCTTCAAAATGATGGAGGTCAAGTCGAAGGAATGGTCGGTTACCTATGGCAAAGATGAACAGACCGGGCGCGACTCGGTGTTCGTTGTGGACACGATGGATAAGCAGTCGTGGTGGTGGGAGTTCGACCAGGAGACGAAGCTGCCCATCAAGCTCAAGCAATGGAACAATGACAAGCGCGAGGGTGATCCGGAATTGGTGGTGGACCAGATTACTTACGATGTGCCCATTTCGGATGAGCGGTTCGTGCTGAATCCTCCCGCCGGCGCGAAGGTGGCGGGACAGAGCAACGATCCCAACGTCGGCGTAGCAGTCGGTGGAGGAACGCGTGAAGAGGCGGCCGTAGAGGTTGTTCGTCGGCTGGCCCAGGCCTTCGTGGATGATGACCAGGTGGCAGCAGGAAAATGCTGCCCGGCTCTGGCACATTGGACGGCCCAACAGTGGGAGCAGAAGGCTCGTGGCGATGGCGCTATGGTGGCGGTCGAGAGTGTTGGGCCCGTGCATAGCGACCCGGATAATCCGGACCAAATCATCGTTCAGTGCATCTTCCGCGGGAAGGATGGATCGGACTATGAAATACATTTTGTGGTGAAGTTCCGCCAGGCCGGTGGCCGCGAATCCTGCATCGTAGTAAGAGGTGGTAATACGCGGAACCTCACAAAAGGCCCTCAGCAGCATGGGGTGAGCCTGGAACAAGCGGCTCGGCTGTGCAACGAGCCGGGAGATGGAATCGTGCAGGGCCAGATGACGCAGGACCAGGCGGCGGTGGAGGTCTGCAGGCAACTGATACAAGCCTTCATTGATAACGATCGGGCAAAGGCCGCCAAGCTGTTGCCGATGGCATCGCTTTTCAACGAGGATAATTGGCGGGAGGTTCAGGGTGAGAATAGTCCTGCCGCGGCGATTGTAAGCGTTGGTCCAGCGGCCAACGACCCAAACTGCACCATTGGACCGGTTGTGCCGTGCCTGGTTCGGCAAGCTGACGGCTCCGGCGTCCAGAACGGTTTGGTAGTGAAGTTCCGCCAGATAGATGGGGTTGCCTCCTGCGTGGTGGTAGGATCCTTCGGCGAAAGCAAAAAGATCCCAGCCGAAGAGATGCCGAAGTAGTCCAGCTTGAATGGAACAGAGATCAGCCCCGGGCGGCGGCAACGTCGCACCGGGGCATTGTTTTCAAAAAAAGGTGGGGGGGGTGCCACGGCCGTCCGCGGCCGTGCGCTGTGCGTGGGAGGGGAAAGCAGGCCTGGCAGGTTTCCGGTCGACCCTTCATTCCCCATGACAATCTTGCGCACGGCCGCAAGAACCCTCACCCGGCCCTTCAGGCCACCCTCTCCCGTAAGAGGGAGAGAGGTTGGCCGTGGCACCCTCCCAGTGTTTTCTCAAGCCCCAAGCCGAAGGCCTCAAGTCTCAGGCCCCAAGCCTGCTGTGCAGGTCGTTTCTCTCCGTGATCCAGCATGTTAGAATTGCACCTCATGAGCATTGAAACTTCATTGGGAGTGACTGTCTGAGATTCTCGCCCTTTCATAATTGGTCTTTCTGGCTGGCCATCACGGGCCAGGCGCTGCGGAGGCGGCTGGCGCGTTTGCGCATCATGTTCGCCGGCACGGCCTTTTCAGTGGCCGTGCTGGTGTTCCTCCAGGCTTTTTTAAACGGTGTCACCGATGATGCCATCGATCGCGCCTGCCGAATGGGACACGGACACGTGGCGGCCTGGTGGCAGTTCGACGACAATCCATCGCTGGCGGTGCTGGACCAGGCCCGGACCTTGCCGCATGTGGCGCGGCGGCGCTGCGCACCGCACGCTGGGGTGTTTTAACCCACGGAGACAAGACCTCGCCGGTGCATCTTATAGGCCTGGATACGGGGGCCGAAAGAAAGGCCGGCTTTTTCGGTTCCTTGGAGCTTGAACCTCGTTTTGACCCGGGACCGGATGAAATCCTGCTGTCCGAATTCTCGGCCTCGCTGCTGGATGCCAAACCGGGAGATACCGTCGAGGCCATGTTCTCGCTGACCGAGCGCAGGCCACTGCGCGTGAAGGTACTGCTCAATCTTGAAAGATCCAGCATGGAATCAGTCACGGGCTTTGCTCCAGAAACTGGGGACAACATGGAGCTGGCGGTCCTGGTTAAGTCGCCCGGCCAGGCTAAGGACGTGGCCGCCGCGATCCATAAATTACTGCCTGAAGCCGGGATTAACACCTGGCAGGGACTGCTGGGCTTCATTCGCGATCTCATTGATATGACTTCGGCCGCCTCCATGCTGACGGTGGCTTTTGTGGCACTGATCCTCTCGTTTGGCATTGCCAGCATGACCTTCGTCTCGGTGGCCCAGCGGATGCGCGAGTTCGGCATCTATAAGACGGTGGGGTTGGCGCCCTGGCGGATCTCGCTGCTGGTGGTTGCCGAGACCGTGGTGCTGGTGGCCTCGGCCGGTTTGATCGGTATGCTTCTGGGATTGGCGGCAATTTATATCACGACAACCGCCGGCGGTATAAACCTGACGCCGCTTTTCAAGTACAGCGCGGTGGCGGGTGGGACCTGGCAAGTACTGCCGCGAGTGACGGTGACGGCGGTATTGCTGCCCTTCGGCGCCACGCTCCTTAGCGCGTTTATCGCCTCATTCTTTCCGGCCCGCCGCGCGGGGCGGATCAGCGTGGTGGAGGCGATGCGATCGCTGTGATGGCCATCGAGTTCCAGAACGTGACGTTGACGTACGGCAGCGGTGCCGCGGCGTGTACGGCGCTGAGCGATGTGAGCCTGTCCATTGCCGGCGGCGAACTGGTTTCCATCGTGGGCGCTTCGGGCAGCGGCAAGACGACGCTTTTAAACCTGGCAGCGGGGCTGTGCTCGCCGACTGCCGGCAGCATTAATCTGTTGGGGCAGGAACTGGGAAGCCTGAAAGAATCGGCCAAAACCCGCCTGCGCAGCGCCAATATCGGCTTTGTGTTCCAGAGCCTGGACCTCTTGCCGACGATGACCACCTGGCAGAATATCGAATTGCCTTTGGTGGTTAACGGGCTATCCGCCGCGCAGAGGACCGAGCGGGTGAACCATCTGCTCGGTCAGGCGGGACTATTGAGCAGGGCAAAATCTTATCCGGATGCGCTGTCCAACGGTCAGCGCCAGCAGGTGGCTATCCTGCGGGCGGTAGCCCACAGTCCACAACTGGTGTTGATGGATGAACCGACCAGTTCGCTCGACTCCGCCCACGCGGCCGCGCTGCTCGATCTGGTCATCCAACTGAATCGCGCCGAGGGCACTACGGTGGTCTTTACGACCCATGATGCGGCCGTAGCGGCGAAGGCGGCAAGGACGATGCGATTGCGCGATGGAAGGCTATGCTGCGAAGATTGAGGCTGTAGACTGTAGGCTGTAGAAAAAGCATCTCGGATGGGTGCACTCTTGCCATTTACTTCTTATCCCTTGTATCCCTGCATCCCTGCTCATTTTTTTTGATTACAGGCCGGCCCGACCCCAGAATCCGCATTGACAGGATTTCAACTTTGCCTTAAGCTTATGATGCTCGCTGTAATTGTTTTTGCTCAGCATGGTCCCGGCAAGGTATTTGGACCTGGAGGCACAATTGCTTTTCCCGGCCCTGCTGACGTAATGCTTTTTGCTTGCTACTGCCGCTCATTGCTCAACTTACAGTAGCGAGGAAAAACGGAGGATGCTCAATGGGTCTACGGTGGATATCGCTATTCATTTTCACGTTAAGTTTGTGCGCACTTCGCGCCGCCGCCTTCACACCGGTCCCGCCAGTAACAACGTTCTCCTTTCCGGATGCGGGCTGGCAGGTTTCCTGCTCCGACCCCACGGCCAACTTGGGTGTGGTGGAGGATGGCACGGGGACCAGCAGCGACGGGCAGAAGTTCATCGCGCTGGAAATCATGAAGGACTTTCACTCCGATGGGCCCATTGATCTGACCTTTACGCAGATCGGCACGGCCTCCGCCACGGCCCCGCGATTGATCATCGAGGATGAGACCATCAACAACTTCACCGGCTCAGACTGGCACGAATTCGAGTGGTCCCTCACGGGAACCGGCGTGCAGTTCAACGAGACGTTGACCAACGCCGGCGGCGTCAACGGTTTTTCCATCGACCCCTTCACTCAGGTCAACTGGGTAAACACGCAGAAGCTTCAGGCACTTGGCGGCGCCGTTGCGGCGAATGATGTGTTCATGCCCGGATTCGGCACCGGCGATCTGGTGATCGATGCAACTCCTGGAGCCGCCGCGCCGGCGAGTTTTGTCTTCTCGCAGACTCCCTACGCGCCGAGCCGGCCACACTGGCGCTCATGGCAGTGGGCGCGGCGGCGGTTTTGCGGCGGAAGAGGCTGTAGACTGTAGACTGTAGTCTGTAGACTGTAGGAACGGCTGGAAAAGGGACGACCGGTAGTATTCCGGTTGTGCCTACAGCCTACAGCCTACAGCCTACAGCCTACAGCCTACAGCCTACAGCCAGTACCTGTTCCGGCTTCCCCAACCCTCAACACTTCTCCGTTAGTCGCCGCAAAAACCTCTTGAGTGCCACTCCCCCCGAGGTCATCAGAGCCGCGCCGAGGGCGAAGAAGTACGCCGCCGCGCCGAGGCTGCCGGCCAGGCGGGTGAGGAAGATAATCAGACCGGCCAGGGCGGAAACCGCGGCCACGGCCCAGAATCGCTTGAGGCGGGTCTGCGCGGCGGCCCACGCCAGGAATAAACCGACCACCAGCCCGTTGGCCAGGGCCAGCCAGTTCGGCATCGCCGCGGAGCCTGAGCGGATGGCCAGCACGCACACGCCCGCGATAAAAAGCCCCGCCAGAGCGAGCATGTTCAGCACCAGCAGTTTTATGCCGGCGGAAATCTGCCGATTAACAGCCGCGCCGGCCGTCGCAACTGTGAGCGCGCTTCTGAACTTCGGGAGGAGCCATCGGCCCGAAAAAAACGCTCCGAGTGAAACCACGATCAGCCCACCGGACCCCAGGGAGCGAATGCGCGGCCCCAACGCCGCCTCCACAAAAAACGCCAGGCCGATCAGCACCAGTGCAAAGCCGTAAAAGATCTCGCTGATGCCGTCCTCGACGCTCAGGCGGGCACTGCTTTTTGGTATCTGCTCTGTTTCCGGCAGGTTCATAATGTGTTCCTCGATTTGCCCTGCACTATCACCGCAAACAGGGTAGCCAATAATTCATCGACGTTTCAACGGAATGAGGCGACTGATTCTCTTTCAATCCGAAATACGAAATCCGCAATCCGCAATCACCGTGAATATGGGTCGGCCGCATCCCGCAGGCCATCCCCTAAAAAGTTGAACGCCAGCACCGCCGCGATGACCGCGATGGCCGGGATCAGCAGCCAGGGGTACTGGGCGATGGTCTGGATGTTCTGCGCCGCTGGAGCAGCACGCCCCAACTGATGGCCGGCGGGCGAAGCCCCAGGCCCAGGAAGCTCAGCGCCGTCTCGCTTAAGATCATGCCCGGAATCGCCAGCGTGGTGGCGGCGATGATGTGGCTGATGAAGTTGGGCACCAGGTGGCGGAAGATGATCCGCATGGGCCCGGAGCCCATCAGCCGCGCGGCGGTGACGAAATCCTCCTCGCGCAGCGAGAGGAACTTGCCGCGGACCACGCGGGCCAGCTGCGTCCAGCCCAAAAGCGAGATGATAATCGTGATCGTGAAGTACACCTGCAAAACCGACCAGCCCTTGGGAACCGCCGCGGCCAGGCCCATCCACAGGGGAATGGTGGGGATGGAGCGGATAAGCTCGATCACACGCTGAATGAGACTATCCACCCAGCCGCCGTACAGGCCCGAGATGCCGCCGATGGTGATGCCCAGGATCAAGCTGAGTGATACGCCCACCAGGCCGATGGACATGGAGATGCGCGTGGCGAAGACCAGGCGGCTCCACATGTCGCGGCCGATGTCGTCCGTGCCTAAAAGATAAATGTCCTGTCGCGTTTGGCCCGGCTCAACGCACAGGATGTGGCGGCTGCACGGGATGAAGCCCAGAAGCTTGTAGGCAAAACCTTTGCCGAAGATGTGGACGGGAATTTTTACCTCGGGGTCGTTAACGTAAATCCACTCCCGCGTCTCGGGGTCGCGCTGGGCCAAGAGGCCCTGAACGTGCGGGAAGAGCCGGCCCCGGTCGAAAAAGTGCAATTGCTGCGGCGGCAGGTGCGCCAGCTCGCTGGTATTTTCCGGTCGGCCCGTGGCAAAGACCTCGCCGAAGATCGCCACCACGTACAGAAATCCCACGATCACCATCGCGACCATCGCCAGGCGGTGCTTCTTGAGGCGGCGCCACATCAATTGCCACTGGCTGGCGCGGTAGAGTTTTTCCGCCTTGTCGCCGGGTGCGCGGGCGGCCTCGTGCGGCGGCGCGGCTTCGGGCATGGACGTAATCTGCTCGGTCATTTGTCCGCGCCCTTTTCCATGCGGATGCGCGGGTCCAGGACGACCAGGCAGATGTCCGAGATAAGCGTGCCCATCACCGTGAGCAGGCCCAGCATGAGAATGATCGTGCCGGCCAGGTACATATCCTGCGACTTTAAGGCCTTCAGCAGGTCCTTGCCGATGATCGGCAAATCCAGCACCACCGCCACGATCACGCTGCCGGAGACCAGGTGCGGCAGGATGAAGCCCATCGTGGAGAGGAAGGGATTCAGCGCCACGCGCACGGGGTATTTCAAAATGACCTTCCACTTGGGCAGGCCCTTGGCGCGGGCGGTGACGACGTAGGGTTTGCGCAGCTCATCGATGAGATTGGCCCGCAGGATGCGGATGAAGCCCGCCATGCCCGCCGCGCCCAGCACGAAGGAGGGAATCCACAGGTGCTTGAGCATGTCCAGCACGCGGGGGAAACTCCAGGCGGCATCCTGATATTGTGCGGAGAACAACCCTCCGATCGACAGGTGCAGCCAGGAATACGAGAAGTACATCAGCACCAGCGCCAGCAGAAAATTCGGCACCGCGATGCCGATGAAGCCCAGGAAGGTGAAGACATAGTCGCCGAGGGACCTCTGGTACACGGCGGAATAGATGCCGATGGGAATGGAGACGATCCAGGTGAGCAGCAGCGTCGACAGCGCCACCACACCGGTCAGAAAGAGTTTCTCGCGAATGAGTTCCCACACGGGCCGCTTGTACTCGAAGGACAGGCCGAAATCGCCGTGCAGGATGTTCTTCATCCACATCAGGTACTGCACGTGCATGGGCCGGTCCAGGCCGTAGCTGGCCCGCAGCGACGCCATCTGCTGGAGGCTGGTCTGGTCGCCCTGGGCCTGGAGCGTGGCCAGTTCCGTGGTCAAAAAATCCCCCGGGGGAAGCTGGATGATGACAAACGAGAGCACGGAGATGCCCGCGAGTGTCGTGACGGCCATCATCAAGCGGCGAAGAATGAAGACCAGCATGCTACCTCGGTTTCACTGCGTTTAAACTGAAGCCGGACGGCGATTTTAAACGTTGCCGGGCATCTTTGTCACCAATCTTAGAGTGAAATCCCAAGCACCAAACTGCAAACAAACTCCAAATTCCAAATTCCAAACGCCAAGGGGAGAGATCGACTCTAAGCGAAGGGCTTTTCTTCTTTGGAATTTGGTGCTTGGAATTTGTTTGGAATTTGGATTTTGGGATTTGGGATTTGCCTGCTGCTAAAAGTGCCCACATCTGTCGCACAACCAGATTACCGGGCGGCCGGAGCATCCATGTAAAACTGTTCCGGCCGCGCGATGCCGGGGTTTTGCAGGAACGTGGAATTCGGCGCAAGCTCCGGCACATTGTGAAAGTTATTCTTCACGATGACCACGCCGTTAAAGGCGGGGGAGTTGCCCACCAGGCCCAGCACGAACTGATTCTCCGCGTGAATCCGCCACATTTCCCGGCCGATTTCGATGCGCTGATCCAGCGGCAACGCGCGGCCGCGCTCATACAGCTCCAGGAGCCTGCGAATATCGCCTGTGGGCGGCTGGCCTTTTTCGCCGTCGGTCATCCACCACAAACCGACGGCCGAGGCGATGCCGGAACTGCCGCCGATGGCCACGATCGTGCCCCCGCCCGACCAGGGATCCTCCGCGCCTGTGCCTTCCCAGATAGAAAGCTGCTGCTGGTTCGTGGCTCGCCGCATGGACCAGAGGGTGCGGTCTTCCACGGCCATGTCCAGCTTGATGCCTGCCTTGGCCCACTGCTGGACGAGCAGGTCGGCGATAGCCACGTAATCCAGCAATTGGCCCGTGGGCAGCGAAATAGTCAACTCGAGCCGGCCTTCGCCATCGCTGCGCAGCCGGTAGCCCGCATCATCCCGCCGGTTCAGGCCCAGCCTGTCCAGCATCGCGTTGGCTTGGGCGAGGTCAAATCCGGCGTTCTTGAACTCGTATTCCTTGCCGGGGTAATAAACATTGCCCGCCAGGGCCATGAACGGTCGGGGTTCGCCCAGGCCGTAGAAAATGTGCTCGTTGATCTGCCGCCGGTCGGTCGCCAGGGACAGCGCGACGCGGAATTCCCTGCTTTGCAGCCACTTTTCTATTTCCGCATCGCCCTGCCAGGTCTGGTTAAACAGCACCGCCGCCTCTGATCCGCACAGGCCGGGCCAGCAATACACGTGGTAACCGTTCTTTTTGGCGTTGGCCATGAACAGGGGATACTTGGCCAACTGGATGTGGCGGTGCTGCATGTCGATCAGGCCGCTCATCGCCCGCAGATTCAGCACCTCCAGTTCCTGCGTGAGCTGAAGAGAAATGTTGTCGATGTACGGGAGCTGGTTTCCGTTGGGGTCGACCGCCCAGTAATAGGGGTTTCGCTCCAGTTTGCAGACCTGGTCGGTCATGGGCGCCGCCACGCGCCACGGACCCACCACGGGCAGATCGGGATTTTCAGACGGACGGGCTTTTTTCTGGAAGAGAACCACCCAGTTGGAAACCGACTCCTGCCTGGCCAACATCTCCAGTTTTTCCGCCCCGGCGTACTTGGGGAGAAACTGCTTGAGGTAGTGCCGGGCGCGAACGGCGGGAACTCCCACGCGCGCGCGTACTGGCCGCCGACTGTCAGTCCGGCGGCCATGTCGATGAACGTGTAATTGGGCTGGGGGAAGACATAGCGGATGGTGAAGTCGTCCACTTTTTCCAGCCGGCCAAATTCTGATGGGCCGTTCAATGAGCGCAGACGCAGAGCGTCGGGCTTGCGCGAGTTGATTTCGTCGTTCAGGGCGATATCCTCGTAGGCGAAGACAAAATCATCGGCGGTGAACGGCTCCCCATCCGACCATTTCATTCCCGGCCGCAGATGAAACGTGAACACGCGGCCGTCCTCGCTTGTCTCCCAGCTCTTGGCGATATTGGGCAGCAGCGTTCGGCCGTCCAGATCGAAGCACAGCAGTAAATCGTGCATCAGCCGATCGATGTTCTGGTAGTCAGTCGGCCCGGTGAAGGCGCGATGCCACGTGCCGCCGTACGTGCCGATCTTCTCGACCACCGGCACGACCATCGGCTCATCCGGCAGGCGCTCTTTTACGGGGGGAAGTCTGCCCGCGCGCACCTGCTGGGTAAGCACGGGCGCTTCGTGAAATTCGCGGGGCAGCTCGCCGTGATAGGCAAAGCTCCCGGCCTGGGGAAGTTTTGGCGCGGCGGTCCCAGTGGTTGTCTGCCGAGCGCTCTTTGTCGCCAGCCACCAGCATAAGCCGATGGCGGCAACCAGACCCAGCAGCACCAGTACCTTTTTCATCTTCTGCTATTCCGTGGTCATCATTCCGCGGCGCACTTAAACCTACGGCAGGGGGTCGAAGTAAAACTGTTCCGGCCGCGCAATGCCTTCGGTCTGCAAGGCGGAACTGTTGGGCGCCATGCGCGGCACGTTGTGAAAATTGTCCTTCACGATGGCCAGGCCGTTGAAGGCGGGCGACTCAGCCACGGCGCCGATCACAAATGCGTTCTGTGCATGGATGCGCCACATTTCCCTGCCGACCTCGATCCGTTGCTCCAGGGGCAGCCCAGCGCCTTTTTCAGATAGTTCCTGAAGCCTGCGCATCTCATCGGTGGGAGGCATGCCTTTTTGTCCGTCGGTGTCGTACCAGAGCCCCACGGCCGGGGCCCAGGGACAGCCTCGGGCCACGGGGATCATGAATCCGCCGTACGTCCAGGGGTTCTCGCAGCCGCCGTCAAATATGCACATCTGCTGTTCGTTGTTGTCGCGGCGCAGAATCCAGCGCGTGCGTTCTTCCATGGACAGGTCCAGTTTGACGCCGATCCTGGCCCACTGCCGCTCCAGGAGTTCGCCCACCGGGGCGAAATCCATCATGGCGTCGCCCATAATGGACAGGCTCAGGATGAGCTTGCCCTGTCCATCCGTGCGCAGGCGATAGCCCTCCTTATCCCGGCTGGTCAGGCCCAGGTCATCCAGCATTCTGTTGGCCTTGTCCGGGTCGAACTGGGCGTTGAGTTGCTCGTACTCCCGGCCGGGATAATAGGGATTGTCCCTGGGGGCCATGAACGGCCGCGGCGTTCCCAGGCCCATGAAGACCAGCTCGTTGATCTCCTTGCGGTTGGTTGCCAGTGAAAGCGCGATTCTGAAATCGCGGCAGCGCAGCCATTTGGCCACCTCGTCGTCGCCCTCCCAGCTCTGGTTGATATAGACCGCCGCGTCTGAGCCGCCTATGCTGGGCCAGCGATATATGTGGTACTGTCCCTCTGCGGCCTTCTTCACAAGCTGGGGATACTTGACCAGTTGTATATGCCGAAGCTGCATGTCGATCTGGCCCTGCATGGCGCGCAGGTTCACCACCTCCAGGCTCTGCGTGAGCTGCATGGAGATCCGGTCGATGTACGGAAGCTGGTTGCCGTTGGGATCCACGGCAAAGTAATAGGGATTGCGCTCCAGGGTGAAGGCCTGCGTCGTCATCGGCGTCACCGTCCGCCAGGGACCCACCACCGGCAGATCAGGGTTTTCCTGCATGCGGGCCTTGTGCTGGAACAGCATCACCCAGTCCTTCAAACCCTCGCCCCTGGCCTGCTCCTCGAGCTTTTCCACGGGCGCATAGCGGGGGTGGAACTGCTTGAGGTAATGCTTTGGCGCGTAGATGGGGCCGTTCCAGCCGCGGTGCGTCTGGCCGCTGATGTTCTGGGAGGCGGCCATCTCCACGAACACGTAGTAGGGCGATTTGAAGATATAACGGATGGTGTAGTCATCCACCTTCTCCAGGCGCGCTTCAGAGAATCCGTCCGGCTCATTCGCGTCGCGGGTCCGGAAGTAAAAGGGCAGGCGGAAATTTATCTTGTCGTTGCGGTCGATATCTTCGTAGGCGAAAACGAAATCGTCCGCGGTAAACGGCTCGCCATCCGACCACTTCATGCCCGGCCGCAGATGGAAGGTGAACACCTTGCCGCCGTCGCTGATGTCCCAGCTTTTCAGAATGTGCGGCAGGATGGTCTTGCCGTCCAGGTCATAGTACAGCAGGAAATCATGCTGGATACGATCGATGGTCTGGAAATCCGCCGGGCCGGTAAAGGCGCGGCGCCACGTCCCGCCGTACTTGCCGATCTGCTCGATGGGCGGAATGACCAGCGGCTTGGCGGGCAGCCGGTCTTTGACGGCGGGGAGCTTGCCCGCCTTGACCAGTTCTGCCAGCATGGGCGCTTCGTGAAACTCTTTAGGCATTTCGCCCTTGTACACGAAGCTTGTCGCCTGCTCCGCCTCCGCCGCGCGGCTGTCTGCGCGGTGGTGCTCCTGGGATGATGAACATCCCTGAAACAGCACGATTCCAACAATCGCGGCGCTGAAAACAACCTGCAATAACAGCCCGCTCTTACACCTCATCCGCATATCTCCATTGCGCATGCCCTTCTTTACCCCTCTCCCCTGGGAGAGGGTAGGGTGAGGGTCGCGCGGCCTGGAGGTGATCCGCGCCGCATACTACTTCGCCGCCTTATAGCTCGCCTCGCCGACCGTGTCCTTATCGCTGGTGAAACCGGGGCCGCCGGCGGCCACGTAGCCGTTGCTGGCGCCGGAGGCGTCCGGGCTCACCCAGAACGCGTACAACCGGCCGTTGGTCAGGTGGAAGCGCAGCCGCACATTCTTGCCCGCCACATCGGCCAGGCTGGATGCGCCATTCCATTTCACCTGGGCGATGGTGCTGTCGGCTTTCACCGGCCTGCACTGGGCCGCCGTGAAGGGGGCGATCACCTTGCCGGCCTCATCCAGCACTTCCACGGTCAGCTCGCCTTTGGGATCATCCACGTTCACAAACAGATGTTTGCCCGAGAACTTGATCGGCCGCGTGGTGAGCGTGCCTTCTTCTTTGGCGGCCATGGAGGCAAACCCATCTCGCCGCAACGTGGAAAGACCGGTACACACGTTGCCGCCATTGGCATCGCGGGCGCTGGTGTAGAAATACAGCTTGTCGCCCACCACCAGGCAGCAGCCGCCGGCCGACTGGACATTGGCATTATTCCAGGCGTCACGATCCTCATTGACGCCGATAAACGTGCGGCGATCCGGCCGGCTCCAGAAGAATCCATCGCGGCTGAAGCCCACGCACACCTCGTTCGGTTTCTGCCGCGGCTTCAACCCCTCAAGCTGCTTTTCTATCGCGGCCTTGGCCTCGGGGTCCTTCTCCGCTTTGGCCTTCTTGACGATATCGCTGTAATCGCCGCGCCAGATGGTGAACAACCCCAGCATCAGGCTCTCGTAGCCCGCGCAGTCGAGGTTATACAGTTCGCACTTGAGCTTGTAATCCTCGCGCGGCGGGTCGAGCTCATCCGCGCCCACCCAGATGGGCGCCTGGTCGGTGTTTTCCCACAATGGGCCCGCGACCATGTCGCTCACTTCCCAGTACCGGCGGGCGCGCGGCTTGCCCCAGCCATGGCGGTTCGAGAACACCCAGACCTTGCGGAACGGGTTGAAAAAGATCGTGCTGCGGTCGCCCAGGCCGCCGGTCACTTTGCCCGTGTCCACCCAGTTGATGCCGTCGGCGGAGGTGTAAATCATGCCGCGATAGGGCTCACCCGCGGTCACGCGCACCATCTTGAAGCGCTGGCTGCTGTCCTTGGTCTCCAGGTCCAGCCACACGGTGGTCGAGTCAATCTTGCCCTTAACCCTCGTCGAAACACCATTGGCATCGGTTTTCTTGATCATGGGCAGCGGGCAAACCATCTTGCCTTCGCCCCAGTGAATGCCGTCCTTGCTGGTCGTCAGCGATGTGCCGTCGGCGTGGTACCACATCTTGTACAGCTTGTCCGTCGGGTCGTAGAACACGCCGTCGCTGAAGACCATGCCGCCCCTGAATACCGGGTTGCCTTCGACATACGCGGCGGTGTGGCACTCGCGCTTCAGCGTGCTGTCCTGGATGAGGAAATCATCCACGAAGAGTCTGGCGGCCCACATCGATCCCAATTACGGCCGGGGGATTCTTCAGGTAGTAGGGCGTGGCCAGAGGTTTTCTATCCTGCACATCTTTTTGCTCATCCAGCTTGGGCGGCCACTGGCTGGGCAGCACGATGCCGTTGTAGAGCAGCTCGCCGCCCGCCGCCGCGCCGGCGGGAAATTCAGTCTTGCCGGTGGCAGGTAAACTGGCGGGCGTGGCCGCGGATGTTGCGGCGGCCGCAACGAGGATGGTTAACAGCATGATGAAGCTGATTCTTGCGATACGGGCGTTTCCAACTCCGTTTGCCATGGCGCGAATCTCCTGAAAGGGGCGGATCGTTAAGGTGTTAGAGCGGCGATTATAGCCGTAAGCGCGGGAGGGGAAAAGCGGAATTGGAAGCAGGGCTTAGGGCTGCGGGCTTAGGGCTTAGGCCGACACACCGGCGCCTTGGGGGTAAACGCTCTGAATCACCAAGAGCGCCAAGGACACTAAACAATTCCAAATACTCTTTTTGGTGCTCTTGGTGAGCTTGGTGTTCTTGGTGTTTTGACTTTTGCGCTAGCCCGCGCAAAGCCGGCCTTGCTGCAAAACCCTGAGCCCTAAGTCCTATGCCAAAAAAACAACGACGGCAGTCTTCATGTCCTGCACATCTCGGACATGAAGGCTGCCGCCGGGTCCGAAGTCAAATCAGCCAGACCTAGCCCATGCCGGTTTCGCGCATCGGATAGATGGTGAACTTCTGTCCGCCTACCGATGCTTCAGCCATCATTCCCGAGGCGCACCACGTAAAGATGGCCACCCCGTGCTCGTACCTGGCATTGGATGCCGCGCCGCTTTGCAGCGCGACCGCCGAGGCCTGGGCGCTGGTCGTGTACTTACCCTGCTTGAAACGATTCAGGGAATCCTGCGTTTCAAAGAAGATAATCTCACTGTACTCCTGGCCGCCGGCCTGTGCGCCCACGGTGGCTTGCGTCATGTCCGCGCAGGCCGTGGGAGTGCCATGCTCATACAGCACGCCCTTGCCATGAGCGCCGCCGACCACCAGGCCGCCCTTGCCGACCTTGGGAAATACGGCATAGCCCGCGGAATTCTGGAAATAGCAATCCAGCGAGGGATCCGCCGCCTTGGCATCGGCAATCGCCCGGTCCGCATCAGCCCGCAGCTCCGCCGGGCACGGGTTAGCCGGGCAGGGAGGCGGATTCTGTGCAGCACAGGGAGGCGGTGCACCACACGTCGACTTGGCCGTCTCATGGTGCCCGCAGCAACTGCCACAACAGCCGCAGGCGGCCAGCGGCACCACGGCCAATGCCACTAAAAGGATCTTCAATACGTTGCTCATACATTGCACTCCTGTCACTGGGCTGTCAACCTGTCCTGCCTCTTACGGAACTGCTCCCGTGTGCAAGCCGGTCGAAGAGCCCCTTCTGACCTGGGGTGACCAGATGTACCTGATCGTGGCCCCACCCCGCGGCCGCGCCAGGAACGTGAACCTGTTTCCAAACCCAGGACGGCCTACTGGCTCATCCCCGAATTGTCCGCCGCGGCAACTTCCGGCGAAGCAGCGCTGGGCGGGCACGTACTGCTGGGCGAAGGTGCGCACGTGCTCTTGGGCTGCTGCTGGCACGTGCTCTTGGGCGGCGTCGAGCATGTCCCGCATGTCGAGGCCGTGGCCTCATGCTTGGGGGCACAACAGGAGCACGCCGCCATTTGCAGAGCTACTAACGAAACCACTATTACTTTCCATAACCTACACATGAGCTAACTCCCCATTGGTCTGCCGATCGGCCGTGCGGCTTGCGAGGAACCGATCCCCGATTGCCCAAATGCAAGGCATCCGGCAGCCCTGTGAAACTCATCCCCAAAATGTTAAAGCGAAGTTTCTATCCGTCAGCGGGCGGCCTCGGTGTTAAGCGGGAGCACGTTGAATTTCTGCCCGCCTACCGCCGCCTCCGCCATTAATCCCTTGGGCGCCAGCGTAAAGATCGCCACCCCATGCCTGTAGCTGGCGTTGGCCGCGGCGCCGCTCTTGATGGCCACGGCGCTGGCCTGGGCGTCCAGCGTGTAATTGCCGGCCTTGAACTTGTCCACAGACTGCTGGCTGTCGAAGAAAATGAGCTCGCTGTACTCCTGCCCGCCGGCCTGGGCCCCGACCGTGCCCTGGGTCAAGGTCACGCAGGCCTTGGGCACGCCCTTCTCATAGAGAATGCCCTTGCCGTACGCGGCCCCAGCCACCAGCCCGCCCTTGCCGACAGTGGGAAAAACAACATACCCCGCGGAACTGCTGAAATACTGCTTCAGCCAGGAATCCATGGCCTTGGCATCGGCGATTGTGTTGTCAGCCCTGGCCCGAAGATCCGGCGGACACACATCCGCTGCCGCGCTCGGAGCTGAAGATTCAATGATCGACCGGATCTTGAACTTCTGTCCGCCTACCACCGCCTCCGCCATCAACCCCTTGGGCGCCAGCGTAAAGACCGCCACGCCCTCGGTGTACTTCGCGTTTTTGGCCCTGCCCGATTCAAGCGCCACGGCCGTGGCCTGCGCAGTCATGGCCCATTCACTCGTCTTGAATTTTTGCAGCGCATCATTGGTCTCAAAGAAGATCAGCTCGCTGAACTTCTGCCCGCCGATCTGTCCGCCCACGGTGCCCTGCGTCATCTCGACATAGGCCGTGGGAACGCCATTCTCATACAGCAGTCCCTTGCCGAAAGCCCCGCCAAAAATGAATCCACCCTTGCCGACCTTCGGAAAAACCACATAACCCCTGGAGTTGGTGAAAAAAGGATCAAGCGTCGGATCGGTGGCCTTGGCATTGGCAATCACCCTGTCCGCCTCGGCGCGCAGGCCGGATATGCTGGGCGGATCTTTGGCGGGCGAATCTTGGGGTCTGGTGCTCTGGCCGAAGGCGCATACCGCCAGCGGCAGCGCCAGCAGCGCTCCTGTCACGGGTATCTTTAAGCACGCTTTCATATATGTACTCCTTTGGGCCGCATTCAGCCTGCGTTTGTTGGAAGAACTACTTTCCAAGTGCCAGGCCCCTTGCAGTCCCAATGCCTGTTTAACTACCTCCGGCATTCGTGCACCACTGCCGGGTGTCTGCATAACAATTGTTACTGTCTCACCCGCCAAATCCTCATCCGCCCAAAAAAATTGGCGCGGCAGTATCTGGCGGGGCGCAAAGGAGTTTCAGCGAGGTGCTTGAAGGGTCTTACCCAAGTGGCAAAAAATT
The DNA here is from genome assembly GCA_963785635.1 of uncultured Phycisphaerales bacterium. GTDB lineage: Bacteria > Planctomycetota > Phycisphaerae > SM23-33 > FEN-1343 > FEN-1343. The sequence goes on along the minus strand of CAWAWB010000015.1, from coordinate 26,399 downwards.
CCCTAGCGTGCCCTGAGCCTGCTGACCGACCAACCGCTCAGCATTAATCTGAAGATGTGCAGGTGGCCGCTACGCTCCAGCGCGCATCGTCTGGATTACCAGCTCGGCCACCGCCTGACAGGTTGGCTTGGAGAGCGGCTCTTTCAAAGGATCGGCCAACTGCATCAGCTTGTGGGAAACTTCCAGCAGTCCCTGCGGATTGCCGAGCAAGTGCAAAGCCGCCGCCGAAATCGCCTCCGCGCGGCCGTTCCAAGGCATCAGCTCCGGCACGAGCTCGCACCCCGCCAGAATATTCGGCAGCGAAAAATACCGCGTGGAAGCCAGCGTGTGGCGGAAGAGCTCAAAGACCACGCGGTTTGCGCGGTAGCAGATAACCATCGGCACGCCCAGGTACGCCGCCTCCAGCGTCACCGTGCCCGAGACCGCGATGGCAAAATCCGCCCCCGCCAGCAACTCGTAAGTTCTCCCCGAAATGATAGGGATATCACCGCCCAACTTTTCCTTCGCCAGCTCCGCCGCGCGGCTGTCCGCCACGGCCATCTGCAAAGTCGCCTTGGGAAATGCTTGCCGGATCGTGGCCGCCGCCCCCCCCATGGCCGCCGCGTGCCGCAGAATTTCTTTTTTGCGGCTGCCGGGCAGCAGCAAAATCCGCCAACTCCCATCCTCAGGAATTCTGCCGCGGCTGCGCAGACCGCGCGGGCAAATGATCGAACATCGGGTGGCCCACAAACGTGGCTGCCACGCCGCAGGCGCGCAGGTATTCCTGCTCAAAGGGCAGCAGGCAGGCCACGTGATTCGTCAGCCTGCGCATCTTTTTCACGCGCCACGGCGCCCAGGCCCACACCTGCGGCGAGACGTAATACATCACCGGCACCCCCAGCTTTTTCGCCGCCTTCGCCATGTGCCAGTTCAGGCCGGGCGAATCGATAGGTACAAGCACGCTGGCCCGCCGCGCGGCCATCTCTTTGGCCACAGTCTTGATCACGCGGCGAAAGTAGGGGAACTTCACCGCCGCATCCAGCCCCATGGCCGCGTGCGCGACCACATCCTCTAAAAGCTCGCATCCGGCCGCGCGCATCTCAGGACCCCCGACGCCGACAAAATGCGCATCCGGCAGCCGCGCAGATAGCGCGCGGATGAGGTTTGCGCCGTGCATGTCGCCGCTGGTTTCCGCGGCGGTGAGGAAGATTGTGGGCCTTTGAGCGTCGCTCATGCGGCTAGTGCAACCGCAGTTGGAGGAATTGTCAAGCAGAAGGGCCCAATGGGGCTTAGGCAACCCCGGGAGCGAAAAGCCGGGTTGGCCAAGTCACGGCGGCGTTGAATCGAAAGGAAATATCGAATATCGAACAAGGAATTTCGAATGATGAAGTCGGAGGTGAGCGCCTCCTTCCTCCAGCGGGCGGCTCAACGGCGAATCTTCACTTCAACATTCGACATTCCGTGTTCGACATTCGATATTCGCTGTTTCTTGGTCTGCCTAAGCCCTAAGCCGTGAGCCGTAAGCCCCAAAAAAAGAGACCACCCCAATCAGGTGGTCTCTGCATTTCTGCTCAAGATTGCTTTTTCCGAACGGCCGCTTTAATCCGCGGCCGCCAGGCTCGTCGCCGGCGTGCCCGTGCGTTTCCGCTTGCGGCGGCGGCCCGGCTGCGGGACATCCGCCTGGGCGATGCGAATGGGATGATCATCCACCAGATTGAGCGCCTCGCGGACGTTGCGGGCGAACAGGTCGGCGTGTACTTCCTCGGCCAGCCCTTCCGCGCGGCCGAACACGCCGCCCAGCGTCAGCACCTGCATATTGGGGACGGCATTGATGCCGCGGACCGTGTCGATCAGCCGCCGCACGCCCGGTACGCCGCGCGGGGTCGTGCCATACAGGCACAGGATATCCGGTTCGAGCTGGCCCACGAGCTGGAGCACCTCATCCTCGGGTACGCCCGAGCCCAGGAACCACACGTGCCAGCCTTCCACCTCGAACAGGTCGCTGGTCATCTGCGCGCCCAGTTCCTCGCTCTCGCCGTCGCCGCACACCACGATCATGCGCTTGCCGCTCTTGGGCTTGCGGGCCATGCAGCCCTGGAGCTGGTCGGCCACCAGGCGATTGATCCGCGTGGCCATGTGCTCGGTGATCCGGCTGATCTGCCCTTCGCGATACAGTTTTTCGATCTGCTCCATGGCCGGCCACACCACGCTCAAAAGCAGCGTATTGGAGGGCACGCCGCGGTCCTGAGCCGCCATGATCAGTTCTCGGGCCTCGCACCGCTTGCCTTCGAACAGATGCTCCAGGTACTGCTTGAAGACTTCCACGATTTCCATTTGCTCCACCTTTCTTATTCGCGGCCGCGAGGCCAGTTTTTTCGGTTCCTGTTAAACTGGGTAAGTTGCGTAACATGGGTAGGATCGGTAGACTGGGCAAAATAACTACAAGCAAAATGTTAAAATAGGTAAAATACATAAACTACACAGTCTGTAGAGGATGGGTAAACTAAGCCCAGCCTATATACAAGTCTCGTTGCGAAAAAGCTTTAACACCAAGCACACCAAGATCACAAAGAGCACCAAGAAAGAAGCTTTTTCATTACTCTTCGTGCTCTTGGTGTCCTTGGTGCTCTTTGTGCCCCGCTTGTTGGCTGGAGAAGGCCTTTCAATGGAACCTTCAGTCCTCCTGGGTCGTTTAGATGGGGGACTTGAAGGAGTAGGTTCGCACAGGTTACGATGCCAACAGGAGTTGCGTCTCTTTCACCCGGACGGCTGGCGGCAGGGCAAACACGATGCTTGCATCATCTCTTATGTACGCGATTAGAAAGCTCCTGTTGCCTGTCATAATCCTTCTGCTCTTGCCCGGCTGCATCCTCGTCCCGCGCGGCCGCGCACAGGAGCGGGAAAGGCTTCGCAACCAGCAGGGGCAATTTGCCCAGCCGGTGGAGAAGCGTGAAATCCCGCCGCTGCCCACCCCGGCCGGCTGGGAGGATGTGCTCCGCCGCGCTTTTTTGGCCAATGGGGATCTTGAAGCCTCCTACGACCAATGGCGCGCGGCGGTGGCTCGCATCGATCAGGCCGCCTCCTGGCCCAACAGCAACGGCATGGTCACCTATAACTACCTGTTCTCCGGCGGGAACATCAAAAGCTGGGATCGCACCACCCTGGGCGCAACCTTCGATCCCTCAGTGACGCTCCAGTTCCCCACCAAGACCCGCCAGGCCGGCAAAGTGGCCCTGGAGGAGGCCCGCGCGGCGGCCGAGCATTTCCGCCGCGCAAAATTCGATCTCCAGCGGCGGGTGTTGGACATGTACTACGAGCTGGCGCTGATGGAGGAGCAGCTTCGCATCCAGCAGGATAACGTGGACCTGCTGGGCCAGTTGGTTCAGTCCGCCAGATCGCGCGTCGAGGCGGGCAGCCCCCAGCAGGACCTGCTCAAGGTGCAGATAGAATATCGCCTGGCCCAAAATGAACTGGCGACGATGCAGGCGCAGGTAAAAGGCCGGCAGGCGGTCTTGAATGCCGTGCTTTGCCGCATTCCTGAAGAGCCCTTGGAACTTCCAGCCAATTTGCCGCCGCCGCGGCAAGTCGCCTCGGATGATCGGCTTATCGCCCTGGGCGTTACGGAAAATCCTGAACTGGCCGAGCTGGCCCACCAGGTGGCCGGCCGCAAGGAGGCCCTGGAACTTGCGCGGCTGCGCTACATTCCCGATATTGTCCCTCAAATCTCTTTTACCGGTTCGATCGCTCAAAACGTCGGCGCCGGCTTCATGCTGCCCACGAATATTCCGGCCATCCGCGGGGCTATCAGCGAGGCCCAGGCCATGCTGGATGAGTCGCGGGCCACGTCCCGCCAGATGCGGCTGGACCGTGCCGCCTCATTTATTGCCGCGCTCTATTTCATGCGCAATGCCGAGCAGCAGACCGCCGTGCTGGAGCAGGAGGTCCTGCCGCTGGCTCAGGAAGCCATGACCAGTTCGCTCCAGGCCTATGCCGCCGGCACGGTCAGCTATTCGGACCTGATCGACACGCAGCGCACGCTTTTAAACCTGCGCCTGCTCGTGGCCCAGGTTCGCACGGAGCGGGAGAAGCGCCTGGTGGAACTGGAGGCCCTGGCGGGGGCGGATGTGGAGACGCTTCAAAAAGGGACGACAAATACAGAATAGGCACGACCTTCCTTTGTTGATTTCAAATTTCGAATCTCAGATTTTGAATTTGCTTACCAATGTCAGAAGCTCCTGTTGCAATGCAACCCACATCAAGCTCAATTCTGCAAATAGGGATCCGATTCTTCGGCCACGCCCAATTTGAAATTCGAAATTTGCCTTTTGAAATTCCCGCCCCTTGCCCTGCCCGCATGGCTGTGAAAATATATAGAATTAGGTGTGGGTGTAATGCGCAAATCCAAAGCTTGTGCACTGGTGGGGGGGTATCTTGCGGCCATTTCGGCAGTTGCAATCGCTTTTGTGGTGAGGTTGCTGCTGGACCCGTATCTGGGTCCGCGCGCGCCGTTGTTTATGTTCCTGATGGCTGTAGTCGCCGTAGCCTGGTTCGGCAGTCTGGGACCATCCATTCTGGCCGGTATCCTCGGTTATTTTGTGGGCGATTATTTTTTTGACATACCTCGCTACACCTGGACTTTTGTCGATGTCGGTGATGCGATCTCGGTTGTCACGTACTTCGTGTTGTTTACGTTTATTGTGCTTTTTGGGCACATTATTCGCTCCGCGCGCCGGCAAGCCATAATCCACCGCGATGAGATGGCCCGGGAACTCGCCGAACGGACCGCCGCGCAGGAGTCGCTGGCCAGTAGTGAGGAAAGGCTGCGGCTGACGACCGAGGCCGCTGAAGTGGGGACATGGGACTGGGACCTGGTCGGCAATGATCTGAAATGGGGTGATCAGGCCAGCCGCCTGCTGGGGCTTCCGACAGATACGCCCAAGTCCTACGAGGTGTTTTTCAGCCGGGTGCATCCTGAGGATGTGCCTAAGGTTCGCACCAGCGTTGAAGAGGCGATTCATCGCCATGCTTATTATTCGGTTGAATTCCGCGCCATGCACGATGATGGGAGCATCCACTGGATCTTAGCCTGCGGCCGGGCTATTTACGATGACTCCGGCAGGCCGGTGCGCATGACGGGCACCGCCCAATGCATCACCGCTCTCAAGCAGGCCCAGGAGGCCGTGCAGCGCAGCGAGGAACGCTTTCGCCGCCTGGCGGAGGCCACATTTGAAGGTATTGCCATCATCCATCACGGAAAGTACGTGGATATCAATGACCAACTGGCCGGAATGTTAAAGTATCGGCGCGAGGAACTGATTGGCCAGCCGATCGCCCGGTTTGTTCGGCCGCCGGATCGCGCTCGCATCATGCACAATATCTCTCGGGGTCTGGAGAGCCACCTGGACCATCCCATGCTGTGCAAGGACGGCTCTGCGATTTACGTGGAGACTCACGGAAAGCCTTTTCCATACGATTCCTCCACACGCTTTACGGCCATCCGGGACATCACCGCCTACAAGCAGGCCCAGGATGCCCTGGTCAAGGCACGCAATGAGCTGGAGGATCGCGTTCAGGAGCGCACGTGCGAGCTTCAGCACCGGGTGCGCGCAGCTTTCCCGCCTGGCTTCCGAACTGACCATGGTGGAACAGGCCGAGCGGCAGCGGCTGGCGCAGGTGCTGCACGATCATCTCCAGCAGCTCCTGGTAGGCATCAAGTTCGGCCTGGAGGTATCTCTCCGCCAGGCCAGCGATGCGCTGCGGGGCAAGTTGGAGCGCGCCATGGGACTGGCGGAGGAATCGATCAGGACCTGCCGCGCGTTGACGGCCGAGCCTCTCCCCGGCGATCCTGAAGGAGGCCGGCCTGATCGCCGGTCTGGAATGGCTGGCGCGCTGGATGCAGGAAAAGCACGGCCTCAGCGTACACCTGGAGATCGTCGAAGACATTCAGCTCGAGCGCAAGGACCTCCAGATCCTGTTGTTCCAATCCATACGCGAGCTGCTCTTCAACGTGGTCAAACACGCCGGCGTGGACAAGGCGACCGTGAAGTTGTCGCGCGTGGATGAAGATTATGTGGAGATTGTCGTGAGCGACGAGGGCAAAGGCTTCAGGGATGCCCAGCAGATCGCCGGCGACCAGGAATCCGCCACCGGCGGGTTCGGCCTGTTCTCCATTCGCGAGCGGCTCTTCCTCCTGGGCGGTTGCCTGGATATCGACAGCGCCCCCGGCAAGGGCACGCGCGTGACGTTGATCGCGCCCAGCCGCCTTTCGGCCAAGGCGGAGGCGTCGTTGAAGGCGGCGGTCGGCTTGACCGATGGCGAGAAGCAGGAACTGATCGCCGCGCATCGTGTGGCCGGCGAAAAAATCTCCGTGCTGCTGGCCGATGATCACGCCGTGATGCGGCAGGGCCTGGCCACGCTGCTTCGGGAGGAGCCGGATATCGAGATCCTGGGCGAGGCTGGCGACGGCCAGGAGGCAGTCAACCAGGCGCGGCGGTTGCACCCGGATGTCATCCTCATGGACGCCAGCATGCCCATTATGGACGGTGTGGAGGCCACCAAAGTCATCCATGCCGAGCAGCCGGATATCCACATCATCGGCCTGTCCATGTACGACCAGGCCGACCGCGCGGCCGCCATGCTGAGCGCCGGCGCCAGCGCCTATCTCACCAAGTCCGGCAGCTCCGAATCGCTCATCGCCGTGATTCGCGAGGTGGAGGGCGTGACGGCGGGAAAATAATTTCGGATTGCGGATTGCGGATTGCGGATTTCGCTCCCAACCACGTTCCGCATAAGGGACGCCAAGCCGATGCTATTTTGCCTTCTCAATCCTCCATTGAAATTGAAGCGGGCATCAAGGGCTGAACGATTAACTCGATGGGTTGCGCGGATGGCGGAATAGATAAAGCAAAGTCTCTGTCCAAAGCAATCCGCAATTCGCAATCCGCAATCCGCAATGAGTAGAGCGGGGCGCCCATTTCTGACGCCCCGCTGGATTGCGGAAATTATGTCACTATTTAACTAAAACTTTGCAATCTCTTCCGATTCCTGCAGCACGAACTCATCCTTGGACGAGTGGCCCGAGGGCGGCGGCAGCTTGATGTTATGCTCCGCCGACAACCCTGCGCGGGCCGATTTGGCCGCCGCCTTGCCCGATCCCTTCACGCCGGCTGAGGCTGCACGCTGCGCGGCTGCGCCGCCGTACACCTTGGCCGCAGGTGATGTTCCAGCGGAGGTTGCCGAAGCCGCATTCGCACCGCCCACCATGGCCGCCAGTTGCTGCACCATGCTGTTGAGCTCCAGGGCCTGTGCGGAAAGCTGCTCCGAGGCCGAGGCGGATTCTTCTGCGTTGGCCGCGTTGGATTGCGTCACCTGGTCCATCTGGCTCACCGCCACGTTCACCTGCTCGATGCCCTGCGCCTGCTCGGAGCAGGCCGCGGCGATCTCGCGGATGAGCTCGTTGCTCTTCTTGTTGCCCGTGGCGATCTCGGTCAGCGACTTGGCCACCTCGCCCGTGATGTGTACGCCGTTCTCGGCGTTCTTGAGCGACTCTTCAATCAGCGACGCGGTGTTGCGCCGCCTCGGCCGAGCGCTGCGCCAGGTTGCGCACCTCTTCGGCCACCACGGCGAAGCCCTTGCCCGCCTCGCCCGCGCGGGCCGCTTCCACGGCCGCGTTTAAGGCCAGCAGGTTGGTCTGGAAGGCGATCTCGTCGATGGTCTTGATGATCTTGCCCGTCTGGTCGGCGGATTTCTTGATCTGTTCGATCGCGCCGGACATGCGCGTCATGGCCGCCGTGCCGCTCTCCACGGCTGCCTGCGCCACATCGGCCATGCGCTTGGCCTCGTTGGCGTTGCCGGCGTTCTGCTTGGTCATGGAGGCCATTTCCTCGATGCTCGAGGTGGTCTCTTCGATGGCCGCGGCCTGCTCCGATGCGCCCTGCGCCAGCGACTGGCTGGCCGAGGAAACCTGGCCCGCGGCGGAGGAGGTCTGCTCAGACCCGCTGGTCAATCCCTCGATCACCTGGCGCAGCTTCCTGGCAATGCCGCGCGTGATCAGCGTGGCCATGAGCACACCCAGCGCGACGGCCGCGCCGCCGACGATGGTGATGACCAGGGCCGCCATGGCGTTGTTGGAGGCCACGGCGTCGCCCAGGGCGTTCTTGTCCTTCCGGACAGCCTTATCGATGTCGGTCGTGACGCGCTCGAATTCCGGTCCGACGTGCTGGATGAGATTGTCCACGTGCGCGTTGCACTCATTCGTGTCGGCCACCAGCTCATCGAATTTCTTGATGTAGTCCGCCGCCAGAGGTTGAGCGGCGGCCACCAGCTTGCGGCGGTCGGCGTTGGTCTGCTGCTTATCCAGCGCGGCCAGTTGCTCCTCCAGGTTCGCCCAGTGCTTGTGTACCGCATCGACGTGCGACTGGTCGGGCTTCTGGATGAAACGCCAGGCGCTCATCCGGCCCGAGAGCATGAAGCGGACCACCTGGCCGCCCAGGTACGCGCCCTGCACGTCGTTGTCCGCATTGGCCGCGGTCATCAGCGCAACCAGGTGCTCTTCGATCTTCACGCCGGCGGGTCCCAGCACGTTGAAGATGAGCCTGTTGCGCTCGCCGGTCAGCGCGACGACTTTGCCGAATACCGTTTCGTATTCTGTCACCTGTTTATCCACGGACGAAAGCAGCGCCAGCTGCTCCGGGCTGCTGACCTCTTTCCTGGTGTTTTCCAGGTTGTCGCGCATGGCCTTGATGCACGTGTCGAAGTCCTGCTTATGGTTGTCGGAGTTGCTGATGAGGTAGTCCTTGACGTCCATCTGGAGCGTCAGCATCTGAGCCTTGAGGTCGCCCATCACGTTGCAGATATGCGCCATGACTCCAAAGCGGCTAAAACCGCCGGAAGCCTGGTGCAAGGCAAACCAGGCTATCGTTCCTACGACTACGAGCAACACCAGAACGATGCTGAATCCCGCCGCGATCTTCTTGCCCACCGTCATCTGCCGTGCCATGAGGAGTCCCTTTCTATGGTTCTGGAGCCGCCTGCCATCGCCCGTGACGAGCAAAGGCAGGGCTGGATGTAAGCTGTCCCTTAATGGTCCACTCGTCGTCCACGCGGGCAGCTCGCATAGAGCGCAAAAAAATGAAGGCCCGGAGATCGCCCGCCGTTTCGCGGCGAGTCTCTCCGTGCCTTCGACTTGCAGATGCTCCTGCCCGACAAGGCGGCCGGCGATGTAAACCGGCCTCTTTCCCGTCAGGTCATCGGCTCGCTTTGAGGGACGCTTTAATTAGGAATTACAGTTTCTGATTTCGCTCCAGCAGGGCCTCCAGCTTTTCCCGCAGGATGGCCAGATCTTGCGATTTGAATGCGCGGCGGGTTTTATCCAGCGTGGCGATGGCCTCTTTGACGGCCCGCGTGTACGACTCCAGCCGCGGACAAGTGAAAAACTGGCAGGCGGTCATCACCGGCTGACCGGAAAAAAGCGAGGAGCCAAGCTGCCCCAGGCTGGCCAACATCTGCTGAATCTGGAGGCCGCCGTACTGGAAATACCATTCGATATCCTGCGCACCCTCGCTGGCCGCGGCGCGGCTGTGCAGGGACTGCCAGTCCTCCAGCTTTTGCGCGGACTGCGAAAGCCTCAGCCGCGCGTCTGTCATGAACCGCTGCATTTTCTCGCGGCGGATGATGTTGCGAAGGGTGGTGAGGAGTCATCCGTTTCTTCCGGAATCAGACAAAAGGCGCCCAGCCGGATGCGAATCAGCTCCAGCGCCAGATCCGCCGTGACGTCGCGAGCAACCGTCACGACGTTTGCATTTGCGCCAACGGTCCGCAGGGCGGCCATCGAATCGGCATGATCATGGCTTACCTCCAGTACCGCGGCGAGCGTCCTTCACCCAGCGCGGCCAGAAGTTCTCCAGACGTCTTTGTTCTGCGGCAGGTGAAGCCGTCGGCGGCCAGCGGTGAAGCGGCGGCTGCGATTCCAGGATCGCGTACCAGGAGCGCGACAACCCCGCTGTGAGGCAGGGAAGCGCCGGATTGTGCATTGGGCGTATCCATCCGCTATGCAGCCTCGCAAAACAAAAAGGCACAGGCGCCCGCCGATCGCTCAGAGGGCGTCTGTGCCTTCGACTGACAGGCCTTAATCCTGTCCGACAAGGCGGGACCGGAAAATCCGGCCCCAATTATGCCGCTGCACGAGCGTATCGGGTTTTTCACGACGCGGCTTCATAGCCGCGCTCATAAGACGCGCCGCTTGTAGACTAGTATCAGTAGCTATTCTTATTAACACAAGGCCCTTTTTACGCCAAAAGCGAAAAAATGCGCACTTTTTAGCGTTAAGCGGTTCCACCTCTGAGGAAAGCATAGGAGGCAGGAGTTGTGATGGGTGTAGTCTAAATACCTTATCCGGACGAAATGCGCACATCTCCATAGGCCCACCGACATGTGAGGCAAAAAAGTCAGGCAGTCCTGCCGCCGCGCGGCGGTGCGGGCTTGAGCAGATATTCCATCAACTCGTGCCCGAATTCGATGTGGAAATCGCCCTGCGCGGCGGTGGACTCATCAAACGGCCGGCTGACCAAATTCGGTATGTCTTTGCCGGCAATTACAAACGGAACCGGATCGGTGGTGTGGGTGCGCACCTGGCAGGGGGTGGGGTGGTCCGGGCCGATCAAGATCCGCCAGTCGTCGCCCTGCGATTCCAGGTGTTTTAAAACCGGCGCGACGATTAAGCGGTCGATGTCCTCGATGGATTTCTTTTTCAGTTCGGGTTCGGCGTTGTGGCCGCACTCATCGGGCGCCTCGACATGCACGATCACCATGTCGTGATTGTCGAGCGCCGCCACGGCGGCCGCGCCTTTGCCGGCGTAGTTGGTATCGACGTAGCCGGTGGCGCCGGGGACCTCGATCAGATCCATGCCGGTCAGTTTGGCAATGCCGCGCACGAGGTCCACCGCGGTGATCACCGCCGCGCTGTGGCCGTATTTGGCCTGGAAGGATGGGAGCTGCGGCCGCTTGCCCTGGCCCCACAGCCAGATCGAGGTTGCTAAATTTTCACCCAGGTCGCGGCGGACCGCGTTGATCTCGCTGGCGGCCAGCACGGGCGCGCTGCGCTGGATCAGGTCGGTCAGCAGCTCCTTGCCGCGGCCTTGGGGCAGGTGGTCGGCGGCCTTCTGGCCCATGATGTCGTGCGGGGCAGTGGTGGAGACTTCCAGGTCGGCCTTGATGGTTAAAAGGTGACGGTAGGAGACGCCGGGATAAAAGTGCACCACGCTGGAGGCCAGTTCCGCGTTCAGGTCGGCGATAAGCTTGGCCGCCTCTTCGCTGGAAATGTGGCCGGCGGAATAGTCGGCCATGACGCCGTCCACGATGGTCACCAGGTTGCAGCGCAGGACCCAGTCATCATCCTCGATGTGCAGGCCCTGCGCGGCGGCCTCCAGGGGCGCGCGGCCGCTGTAGCAGGTGGCGCGGGTCGTAGCCCAGCATGCTTAAAATGGCCACGTCGCTGCCGGGATGCATGCCCTCGGGCACGTTTTTGGCGGTGCCCAGGCGGCCCATGCGGGCGATGGAATCGATCACTGGCTTATGGGCGGCGGCGAGGGGAGTCTTGTTGCCCAGTTCGGGCAGAGGATTGTCCGCCGCGCCGTCGATGATGATCAATGCGTATTTCATAGGATTTCTATCGTCATCAAAATCGAAAAATCCGAAATCCTAAATTCTAAATCCGAAACAATTTCAAAATCCCAAACCCGGAGCAAATGTCGTTACCTGTCTGTTCTTTTGTTCTTATTCGAGTTTTGTGTCTTATTGTTTAGGATTTCGGATTTCGAATTTAGGATTTCTTAAACGACTGGTTCCTCGTGCTCCATGACAATTCTGATGATGACCGTGGGCGCCTTCACGCTCTCCAGGCCGTCGATTTCCGCGCGGGCGTTGGCGATATTGCCTTCGACCGCCTCGTAGGTCGTGATAATAACGGGGACGCCATCTCCCGCGGGGGATGGCGACTCGTGCTGGAGCACGCTGGCGCAGGAAATCTCGTGCCGGCCCAGCACATCGGCGATCGCGCCTAAGACGCCCGGCCGGTCTTCGCCGGTGATGCGCAGGTAATAGCGGCTGCGGATATCCTCGATGGGCAACTGGTTGGCTTGCCTGGACCGGTCCGGCCAGATGCCCAACTGGCGGAACTGCCGCGGGGCGATATCCAGGCCGATGGACAGGATATCCGACACCACCGCCGAGGCCGTGGGCATGCCGCCCGCGCCACGCCCGTAATACAGCGTGTGGCCCGTGGCGTGGGCGAAAATGGAGAGCGCGTTGAACGCTCCCGACACCGGCGCCAGCGGATGAGTGGCCGGAATGAACGAGGGGTGTACGCGCAGGCTCACGCCTTCGTCCAGCCGCTCGGCGATGGCCAGCAACTTGACCGTGTAGCCCAGTTCCTGGCCGTAGCGGATGTCGGCCACATCCAGCTTGTCGATGCCTTCGATGTGGATCTTGTCGAAGTCGATGCGCTGGCCGAAGGCCAGTGCGCCTAAAATGGCGATCTTGTGCGCGGAGTCCGTGCCCTGCACATCCAGCGAGGGATTGGCCTCAGCCAGCCCCGCCTGCTGGGCCTGGAGCAGCACATCGCCGTAGCGCGCGCCGTGCGCGGACATGTTGGACAGGATGTAATTGCACGTGCCGTTGACGATGCCGTACATCGCCTCTATATCGTTGGCTAAAAGGCCGTTGAGCAACGTGCCGATCACCGGCACGCCGCCCACGCAGGCTGCCTTCAAAGGCGATGCACACGCCGTTGGCGCGGGCCAAAGCCCACAGCTCGTTGCCATGGTGGGCCAGTAGCGCCTTGTTCGCGGTGACGACGTGCTTGCCGGCCTTGAGCGAGCGCTCCACGACCGTGCGCGCGAAGGTCGTGCCGCCGACCAGCTCGACGATGATGCGGGTCTGCACATCATCCAGCGCCTCGGCGAGATCCTTGCGGAAGATGGCGGGATCGGCCCCGGCCTGGCGGGCCTTGGTGAAATCCACATCCACCACGTGGCGCAGCAGCGGCCGCACGCCCGCGCGGCGGGTCAAAAGTTCGTTGTCGCGCACCAGCAGCCGCACGACGGCGCTGCCCACCGTGCCGCAGCCGACCAGGGCGATGCCGATTGTCTCCTGCTGGCCCATATGCTCTCCTAGTGGATGCGCCGGACAGGCCGTAAAGTTCTGCTATGGTAAGTGCGGGGGGAGAAGGAATCAAGCAGGCCGGTCGGCCGGCGGCAGGTACAGCCAGAACGTTGTGCCCGCGCCCGGCTCGCTATGGACGCCCACGGCGCCGCCGCTTTGGCGCAGGAATCCGTACACCATGGCCAACCCCAGCCCCGTGCCCTTGCCGATTTCCTTGGTGGTGAAGAACGGGTCGAAGATTCTCTTGAGCGTTGTTTTGTCCATGCCGCAGCCGGTATCCGCAAATTCAATGGCCACGTACCGCCCGGGCGCGATTTCATCCAGCACGGGCCAGGCGAACTCCTGGTCGATGAGCGCGTCGTGCAGCGAAACGCGAACTTTTCCGCTCTTGCCCATGGCATCGCGGGCGTTGATGGCCAGGTTGATGACGGCCTGCTCCAGCAGCGCGCGGTCCACCAGCGCGCGGCTTACGGGCTTGTCCACATCCAGGTCCAGTCGAATATTTTCCCCCAGCAGGTGCGCCAGAGGCTTGCGTAACTCTTCCAATACCGTCGCCAGGTCGAGCCGCTGGGGCGAGAGCAGCTGCTGGCGGCTATAGGCCAGGAGCTGGCTCGTGGTTTTCTCCGCACGCGCCGTGGCCGCCGCGATCTGCCGCAGATACTCATCGACGGCTTTCGGGCTGCGCTCGGCCGCCAGCAGATCCGCATAGCCTTTGATCACGGTGAGCTGGTTGCGGATATCGTGTGCCACGCCGCCGGCCAGGCGGCCGATGGACTCCATGCGCTGGGCCTGGATGAACTGCTGCTGGAGGCGGTGGTTTTCGGTCAGGTCCGTGATTACCCAGACGGCCCCTTTGTACTGGCCGCACTCGTTATAAAGGGGACGTGTAGAAGTAAGCGTGTGGACGTCCCGGCCATCGGGGGTCTTCCAGGTCCGCTCGAAGGAGCGTGCCTGGCCCTGGGCGTTGCGCGAAAACTGCTCCTGGATTGCCGCGCTATCCCCGGGGCTCATGAATTCGCGCGGCTGGCGTCCGATCAGTTCCTCCGGCTTAAAGCCGAACATGCGGCAAAGCTGGTCGTTCACGAAGCTGATGCGGCAGTGCGCATCGGCCATCACCAGGCCCTCGCTCATCGCTTCCAGCAACTGCTTGTACGTCTGCTCGGTCAGATGCATGGTTCCCTGTGCCTGACGCAGGGCCGAGTGCAACTGATTGACGCTGTCTTGGCGGAAGAAGCCGATGGAAAACGGTCTGCCCTCGATAAAAACCGTCAACGCCGTCATCAGCGACTCCACGGAAGTTCCATCGGTCCGCTGAATCGGGGCGAACATATCCACCAGGCCTCCGGCGAGGTTGATTCTCTTCACCTCCTCATCCTTGTAGATCCTGTTTTCCGGGGGATACAGCTCGCGGACGTGCATTCCCGCAAACTGTTCGCGCGGCCACGCCCACAGCCCGGCGGCCTTGGGGTTGGCCCAGAGGATGCGCAGAGTGCTGACGTCCAGGATAACCACGGCCTCGCTGTAGTCTTCCAGAAGGCCGCAGATGGTGGATAGCACCGGGTCTGGCGCTGCCTGCGCGGATGACGGCCGCGCGGCGGAGCTTTTCTTTTTGCCGGTTGGCATGATGCGAACCTTTCCTAACTGCTATCGGCCCGCAAGGCGTTGGGGCTAGAGAGGTTTCGCCTAGTGAACTGGTTTATCGGTTAACTGGTTAATCCGTTAGCACTACAACGCCATCTGGGCTCAAGAAAGCTCAGGCGGCCAGACGATAGTTCCTTTCGGGAGCGCTTTTCCCGAAAGGAGATACGGCATGGATGCCAAGCAATTGCGAGAGCTCAAGCCGATGTTGGAACAGTACCTGGGACAATTTGACGACTGTTTCAGCCGCAGCGAGCCCTGTGGCAACCTGCGGGTTTACGTCAACGGTCAATTGTCGGATCTGCCGCGCAAGAGCATCGAGCCGATGGCGGACCGGGCCGACGTTCCGCCGCGGACGCTTCAGCAGTTCCTGTCGCTGGCAGACTGGGATGATGCGCGCATGGCCCAGCGGTTGATGCAGATCGTGGGCGATCAACACAGCCACCCCCTGTCGATTGGCGTGTTGGATGAGACGGCCCATCCCAAGAAGGGCGACAAGACCGCCGGCGTGCAGCGTCAATATTGCGGCGCCACGGGCAAGGTGGATAACTGCGTGGTTACGGTGCATATCAGCTATGTGGCGGGCGCCTTTCACACCCTGCTTCCGGGGGAGATGTTCTTGCCGCAGGAATGGTCCGATGATCGTGCTCGGTGCCGGGGGGCGGGCATCCCGGACACAATGCAGCATCGCCCCAAGTGGCAGATCGCCCTGGAACTGCGTGCCGCCGCCGTGGCCAACGGGATTCGGTTTGAATGGATGACGGGGGATGAAGGTTATGGCGAAGTGCCGGACTTTCATCGCGCCCTGGACGAGTGCGGCCAGCGCTACGTCCTGGAAGTGCCGTCGATTTTCTACGGCTGGCTGCGCGAACCGGAGGTTCTTCAAAAACAGCATCGTGCGGCCACGCGGCGCGGCCGGCCGAGGCATTATCCCCGTCTGAAGGTCAAGACCCTGCCCTGCATCCAGGTTCGCCACATGCTGCGCTACGGGGCAGCTTTTCGCAAACAAGCGTGGCGGAAGTTCCATGTCAAGGACAGCACGGTGGGACCGGAGGTTTGGCAGGTCAAGGCGGCGCGGCTGTATTTGAAACGGGATGGTCTGCCGACGCGGGCGCATTGGTTGATTGTGGCCCGCAACATTTTGGCGCCGCAGGAGGTGAAATACTTCGTCTCCAACGCGCCGGGTGGCACGCCGCTGGAGGTGATGTTGCACGTGGCCTTCACGCGGTACAGGGTCGAGCAATGCTTCGAGGTGGAAAAGTCCGAGTTGGGGCTGGACCATTTTGAGGTTCGCCGGTATCGCTCCTTGAAGCGTCATCTGCTGCTGACGGCCGTCAGCCACCTGTTCCTGGCCACGGTTCAGGAACAGTGGCGGGGGGAAAAATCCGCAGCTGACCGTATGCCAGATTCGCCAGGCGGCCGCGGCGCTGGTGCGTTCCCTGTGGCTGACGGGACAGGTTCGTCAAAGCTTCCTGGCCAGGGAGGCGGAGATTATTACTCAAACGCAGGCACGAAACGAGAAAGCGCGACGCTGCCACGTGAAAACACGCAAGCGACGGTTGCGTAGCCTTGGCATTCGAATATCGTCAATACGTTGCTGCATAATGGATCAGGTGGCGTTGTAGTGTTAATCGGTTAATCGGAAACGGCAAGATGGGAGATCGTAATGATGGGAGGGTGGAATAATGATGGGAGGGTACTAATAATGCGAGGGCGCCACGGCCGCGGGCGGCCGTGCTGTGTGCAAAAAACAAAGTAGATGAAGGTTTCCCTGGCTTCCGGTGAACCTTGTGTTTTCCTGAATATCGCGCGCACGGCCGCGGACGGCCGCAGCACCCGGGGGAGGAGCAGGACACATATCCCTGAATTGTCAATTGTAGATTAGATCAATTTGTCATTTGTACCTTGTCAATTGTCAGTTCTCTGTGTCCTCTCTTTTCTTTTCCTGTGTCCTCCGTGGCTAATTTTTCGAGAATAACTCCGCCGCGCCGGGGCGGCGCTATCCGTAGCGTCGCCGCGGGGCGGACGGTATGCCAGCGGGCGCGTTGATCCACACGCGCCGTCTGGACTAGGGATTTCGCATGGGGTTCTGGGGAATGGTTAACCAGTTTCATGGCCGCGGGCCGCCGCGAATAAGGCTGGAACGCCCGTGGCGCGGTCGACGTTCGGTCATGCGCAACAACTCGCCCGTTCGAGGAAACAGGTCTCCCCGCAACGCCGGTCAGAGGAATTGCGGATTGCGGATTTCGGATTGCGGATTGAACAGCAAGAGGACTCGATGCACGTTCGATGAGCGAACGAGATATCTCAAGTTGTTCAGATCCGCGACTGGCAATTCGCAATCTACGACCCTCTGGAATTGCAGATTTTGGATTGGCGGCTTGCGGCTGAACTGTAAGACAGCAGCACCTAGGTTCGATGAGCGAACGTGATGCAGCCTCAGGCAGCTCCAATCCGCAATCCGAAATCCGCAATCCGCAATTCCCCGTGGATGTGGCGGGCTTTCTCATTTCCACGGTCCTATGGTGACGCCAGGCATGGGTCAGCATCCGTAATTGCGCTTCAAGCGCGTGCGCCGTGGCGAACGCCTCAAGGCAACGGCGGCCGGTCGCAGGAATCACCGTCCCAGGGCTGCCGGTCATCATGCAGATGGGGCAATTGCTCATCATTTGGGTGATGATGCGGTTGCCTGTCATCGTGCGGATGGGGCGCTCACCGCCGTCTCGAAAGGGACCAGTTACGGTGTTTGACGAGCGGACCGATGAACCCTGCGGCGGATTCACTTCTCCTGCACCAGCGGCCGAAACGGATGATGCCAACGCCCTCCGGTCTTGCGTGCGGGCTCTCACATCTGAAGCCGAGGCGACCAGATGTGCAGCCGCTCGCCCTGCCCGGCCTCTGTCAGGCAGGAAGCTGCACACCGAAGTGCCTGCATGCAGCAGGCGGAAGAAAAAAGTACAAACTCCACCATCTCGCGCGGGAGTCGGAAACGCGGCGGTTTCAGCCAAGTCTGGAATCGGCTGAAGCGCTCTGCGAACCCCATGCGTCCAAACAGCCGGTGAAGAATTGCGGATTGCGGATTTCGGATTGCGGATTGAGAAGACTCTCAGCCCGCGCACAACCGCAGCGCCGCAATTCCGTAAGAATGCCGAAAGGAGCTGAAACAACGAAAGCGGGGACGGCAGACGGAACAAGGTTACGGGGTGAACATGGAACGGACATTTCCAATTGCGGATTGCAAAGAGTACAGACCCCGCAATTGGAAGAAGGGACAGCATATGCACAGTCACAACGTACAGGCGAACACGGAATAGGCAAAACCAGTAGCGGATCGGGAGTTCAGGATTGTGGATTTGATTCGAGAAACTTTGCTGGCGGGCCGGCCGATTCGAGTCGGCGCCGCCCCAATCAGGTCTCTCTTCAATCCGCAATCCGCAATCCGCAATTCCTTCGATCTATGTAAACAGCCCTTTGGCGATCCCGGTTCACTCGAGTGTTTGCGCGGCCGCAAAGGCAAAGGTTCTCCGCCGCGCGATTCTGGGAATGGTTCGGGGCTGGAATTTTCCGTATCCCTCTTTCTGATCCTCCACATTGGAATCTGCATTACCATGACAAGTATTATGATACATGGTTAGCCAGATTCTGTAAAGGTGTAAAATGCAGAAAATGGCAGGAAAAATGTGTTGTGGTAGGAGTCGATCATAATAGCCTATCAGACAGGCACTTATATATGACGATGCCAGAGACGTGGCTGCTGGAAAACCCTCACCCTGCTTCGCTAAAGCTTCGCAGGGCAAGCCCGCCCCTTCGGGGCATCCCGCTCCGCTGAAGCTTCGCAGGACAAGCCCTCTCCCAAGGGAGAGGGGTTGCAGCCACGGCACCGGGACAAAGGTCCAGAGGAAAGAGGAAAGGCGCAGAACAGAATTGATTTGATGGCGCGAGCCTTCGGCTCACGTGACTGCAGGAATGGGAATTAATGGGGACGTCGGCCACTTCGTGCAAGCATGATAAGCCCCGAATGGGGCGACAGTTGGTAGCCGGGGGCGTCAGCCCCCGGTATGGTCGCTAAACTGTTTAGAGCCCCAACGGGGCGACAGATTCTTGCGGATTTCCATGATTCTGCCGCCCCTTCGGGGCTTTTCCAAAAAAACGGCCCGGTCCGGCGGCTTACGCCGCCGGCTACCAACTGCCGGCCCTTCGGGCCTGATCCATATGGCTGAACGTTATGTTTGTGAAATTGCAGGTTCAGCTATCTCCAAAAACTGCATATTTATGGTTGCTTTAGGGCTGTTTCGCATTGCCAGTACCGACCTTCATGCGTTTTCCTCCACGGCACCCGGCAGGATAAAACATTGACAAGATACGAGCTTCATGTTTGATTAGTTTCCGAGTATGTCCTCAATAATAACTGACATTGCTGATTTCGCTTCAATCGTCGGCGCTCTTGTTTCAGTTTTGGCTGCTTTTAAAGCCTTTAGGGTCAAGAAAGCTGTTGAACTTGATTTTAGACAAATAACTTTATCTGACATTGAACAGTCACTTACTCATTTGCAAAGTGAATTGAATGCTTTAGAAAATGCTATTCGGTCGAATCGGAGAGGATTTAAGATAGGAAGCTCATTAAGCGAAATTCAGAGGCATCTTGATGGTGTTCTGAACAGGTTGTCTTCAGATGGCCCCGATAGAGACATAAGAGCCATGGTCTCAGCCGTGCAAGGCCTAGTTTCGGAATTGGGGCAATCAGACACAGATCATCCTGAGATCATTTCAAAGATGAGGACAATGATCCAGGAAGGTATCTCCACGGCAAAATCCAGGGTTCACCTGAGGCTTCACTTATAGTCGAGGACGATTTATGAGCGATAGAGACTTAGAAGGCGAAATCGAAAAACTACAATTTCAAGTTCGTTTGCTGGGTGAGGCGATTGACTCTGACGAAAATCCAATAGCTGCTTTAGTTACCGAGATGAACTGGGGCGAAAATGATTTAAATGATGCGCACGATATTTTCGAGGAAGTTAGCAATCAATTGAACAAGCACATTACGCCAGATTTCGGCCTTTTCGAAGAGAAGCTAAAAGACAGGTTTGATATCTCTTACCAAGGGATTAAACCAATTGTTCTGGCGTTTTACCAAAACTCTCAGTGGCTTGATGTTTGCGAATGGTATGTAAGAGCACACACGATGGTTCCAATGGAGTTTCGTGAGATTGCTGAAGCTATTCGCGAACGCGAGAATACTTCCGGCCGGTAGGTCAATCAGTTTTGGACGCATTTCTTAAGCCTTAAGCTGTAAGCCTCAGCTGTTCCTTTATTTCACGCCTGCACATCGCAGAAGAACGCGACGTCAGGGCATGCGACCGAAGAACCCTCACCCGGCCCTTCGGGCCACCCTCCCCCGTAAAAGGGGGAGGGGTAAAAAGCACAGCCCAGTCGTAAGCCGTGACCCGTGAGCCTCACTTCACCGGCATCACCTTATTCGCCGGTCCATCCGGCGCGGCGGGAGGCGTCTTTCCATCCTTTGGACCCGCACCGCCCAGGCCGCCTTCCGTGCCTTTACCCACCTTGCCCAAAAACTCCGGCAGGTCGAGGCCCACCTGGCGGGCCAGTTCGTGCATGGGGGGCAGTGCGCCCATGATGCGCTTGCCCAGCGTGGACAGGCCGCCGCCATCGCCGTTGCCGCCGCCATCCCAGATGATGATCTTCTCGATGGGCAGTTCGGAAATCGCCTTGGCCTGGATGTTGGAGATCTCCAGCAGTTTTTCGATCAAGAGCAGGGCCGTGGCCGTCTGCGGGTCGCCCGCCGACTGCACCAGGTTGCGGTAGCCGGTGGCCTTGCCATCCAGCACGGCCTGCGTGCCCTGGCCCTCGGCGGTCATCTTGGCCAGCATGGCCTGGGCCTGGCCCTGGGCGACCTCGATGGACTGCTGCCTCTGGCCCTCGGCCACCTTGATGGTCTGCTCCTTCTGGGCCTCGGCGGCGATGATGATGCGCTTCTTCTCCGCCTCGGCGGGCACGACGATCTCGGCGTTCAGGCGCGAGGTCTCGCGGATGGCGCGGGCGTCCTCGGCGTTCTTCTGCGCCTGCTCCTGCGCCACGCGAATGGAGCCATCGGCCTGCTTGGCGGCCGATTCGCCCTTGTTGCGGGCCTCTTCCTCGGCCACTTTCTGGTTGGCGCGGTAGGCCGCCTTCTGGGCATTGGCCGCGGTTTCGGCGTTGACGGCCTCGGCATCCAGCTTGGCCACCTGCTGGCGCTTGTTCCGCGCGGCGGTGGCCTCGCCGATTTCCGCATCGGCGATGGCGGCGGCCACGGCAACGCGCTGATCGCGGTTACGCTGGGCCACGCCGGTCTGGCCGCTCTTTTCCTGCTCGGCCACGTCGATGTTGGCCTGGTTGATGGCCTCCGCGGCGGCCTTGCGGCCGATGGCCTTGATGTAGCCCGACTCATCCTCGATGTCGCGGATGTTGACGTTGATGACGGCCAGGCCGATCTTCTCCAGCTCGACGGCCACGGCCTCGTTCACCTTGCCCATGAACGACTGGCGGTCGCGGTTGATGTCCTCGATCTTCATGGTGGCGATGACCGCGCGCATCTGGCCGATGATGATGTCCTGCGCCTGCGTCTGGATCTGCTGGGTGGTCAGGCCCAGCAGGCGGATGGCCGCGTTTTCCATGATGCCCTTCTGGTTGGAGATGGCCGCGGTGACCGTGGTGGGCACCGACACGCGGATGTTCTCCTGCGAGAGGGCGTTGGACAGGTCGATGGGGATGACGAAGGGCTCCAGGTCCAGGTAGTCGTACGCCTGGAACAGCGGCCAGACGAAGGCCGCGCCGCCGTGCACGCACTTGGAGGCGCCCGCAGCCGGTCTTGCCGTAGATGACCAGGATCTTGTTGGAGGGGCAGCGCTTGTACCGCCTCAAAAACGAAACCAGCAGCACGAACAGGATGAAGATGATGCCCAGCGCCAGAAAGATGGTGATGGTGTCCGCCGGCAGGGCGGGGCTATCGGTTAGGCCAAGAGTAAACATGACTTCTCCTCACTAAAGGGGCGACTACGCATTCGCTGATTGGGACTGCTGAACTTCGACGGTATTGGGGCCGGTGATGCGGATGACGCGCACGGCCGCGCCGGCCTTCAAGGGTCCGGAGACGCTGACTGCTTTTAGATGGGTTAACACGCCCGAACACATGACTCGAATCTCACCCGGGCCTTTCTCGGGGATGTCCAGGTACACCGTGCCGGTGGCGCCGATGCAGGTTTCCACGCGGATATTGCCGGTTTCGCCGAGTTTGGAAAGCCAGTGCACAAGCAGGCTCACCAGGATCATGGCGGCCAGGCCCCACAGCGCGGCAAAGGACAGGCTGCGGTGGAGGGGCAGACCGCTGTTCATATACAGGGCGGTGGCCCAGGCAAACAACGTCAAAAAGGCCAGCACCGAGCGGAGGCTGACGAGCCTGAAGGCCAGGACGGTGTCGTGGGCGTCGTGCGGGGCCTCGTGGTGCAAGGTGGATTCGGCGTGGGCATCAAAATCGTGGCCGCCGGCAAGATCATGCGCGGCGATTCCGTGATCGCCCGCCAGACCCAGCAGCGCCGAGATGAGCTGCCACACGAAAAACACGCTGAAGAAAATTGCGGCGGCGTAAAAAGCCTGATTCACGCCCGACAATTGACCCCACCACGTAAGAACGGTCGCCATTGTTCACCTGCCTTAGGAAAAAGGTTACAGGGATCAGGGCACAGGGTACAGGAAAAAGGCTACAGGGAACAGGGCACAGGGCACAGGTAAAAGCCACAGCGCGGCTGTGCCACATAGACCTGCCCGGCTTCGCCTTCCCGGCTCCGCTTTCAGCTTCGCCGCGGCAATGTCCGCCACGGCGGACATTGCAAATCGCCGTTGACGCGGGGATAGTATTCCCATACAGTCTTCGCTCCAGCCATAAGCGCTGGGCAGGCTGCCCTTGTCGCCGGGATGCGCGTGCATTGGTCGCGGCGGGGCTTTCGGGAGAATTTCTCATGGCCGATGAAAGCAAGGACCAGGCGCAAGACCAGGCAGAGACTAAAGATAATCAGCAGGAGCAGGAACAGCAGGAACAAAAGGGGCCTGCCAACAAGGTAACTATTGAGGACCTCGAGCAGTCGCGCAAGAAGATCACTATCGAGATCGACCGGGCCAAGATTGATGGCAAGTTCAATGAGATTTTCGGCGAATTGCACAAGACGGCCCTTGTACCGGGCTTTCGCATCGGCCACGCGCCGCGGCGGTTGCTGGAGAAGCGATACGGCAAAGACGCCGCGCAGGATGTGCGCAATTCGCTGGTGGCCGAGGCCTTAGGCGACGTCGATAAGCAGGAAGAGCTGGACATCCTGGGCGAGCCGGATATCAAGCTCGACGATATCGAGCTTCCTGAGAAGGGCAACCTCACGTTCTCCGTGGAGGTGGAGGTCAAGCCGAAGTTCGATGTGCCTGAATATAAAGGCATTCCCGTGGCTGAGCCCGCGCTGCCGGCCGCCGCGGAGCACGCCGCGGAAGTCACGCGCCGCATCCTCTCCCAACGCGGCACCATGGTGCCCGTCGAAGATGAGGTGAAGATCGCCGACCAGATCATCGCCGATGTGAAGGTCAAGGGCGAGGGCATCGATCACAAAGTGGACAACGCCGAGCTGCGCGTGGCCCCCGGCGCCGTGGCGGGCATTCCCATCGAAGACCTGGGCGAGAAGCTCGCAGGCGCCAAGCGCGGCCAGAGCGTGGAGATAAAGACGAAGGTTCCCGCCGGCCACAAGGAAGAATCGTGGCGCGATAAAGATGTGAGCATCTCCTTTGAACTGAAGGAGGTCAAGCGATTGGAACTGCCGCCGCTGACGGATGAACTGGCCAAGGATTTCGGCTTCGATAATGCCGATGCGATGCGGTCGTACGTTGGGCAGCGGGCCGAAGCGCAGATTACTCAGGAGCGCAACCGCCTGCGCCGCCAGGTGGTGTCGGATTATCTGCTGGATAACACGAAGATGGATCTGCCGGAGGCGTTTACACGCCGCCAGGCGGTGCGCGTGCTGCGCCGCCAGTACATCGATCTTTTGCAGCGCGGAGTGCCGCGCGAGCAGATCGACCAGAACCTGGAATTCCTGGAGGCTCAGGCCGGCCAAACCGCTCAGCGCGAGTTGAAGCTGAGTTTCATCCTGGAGAAGATCGCCAAGGCCGAGGACATCTCCGTGGCCGAGGGCGAGGTCAACGCCTGGATCGCGCAGATCGCCAGCCAGCAGGGCCGGCGTCCCGAGCGGCTGCGGCAGGAGATGGACGCCTCCGGCACGCTGGGTGAAGTAGAGGTCGAGCTGCGCGAGCAGAAGACGCTGGATAAACTGCTGGAAATGGCCGAGAGCAAACCGGCGGAAGAAAAGCCCGCCAAGGCTGCCGCGGAAAAAGCCGAAAAGCCGGCCAAGAAGGAGCACGCCAAAAAGGAGCCGGCGGCCAAGAAGGAATCCCAAAAAGAGGCAAGCGAGGAAGAGTCCTCGTCCGATGAGAAGAAGCCGGCCGCCAAAGGCAAACCGCGCGGCGGCAAGAAGGGCGAAGGCAAAAAGTCCGAAGAATAATAAGCCGCATAGCATTCATTGCGGATTTGGTAAGGCAGGAAGGATAGGCAATGGCACGGTCACACGACAGTCCCAACGCCGCGCGGAACGACTACCAGTTCCGCCGGGAGATGACGCTGGAAGAGCGGCTGGCCGAGGAACGCATCGTGTTCCTGTGGGGCCAGATCAACGCCGCTTCCGGCGGCGGGCTTATCATGCGGCTGCTGGAATTACAGGCCAAGAGCCGCGACCGCGAGATCAGCCTGTACATCAACTCACCCGGCGGCACGGTGGATGACACGCTGGCGATTTACGACACGATGCAGTTCATGACCTGCCCCGTGGCCACGTACGTGGTGGGCACGGCCCAGAGCGGCGCGGCACTGATCCTGGCGGCCGGCGACAAGGGCAAACGCTTCGCCCTGCCGCACAGCAAGATCATGATCCACCAGCCCTGGGGCGGCGTGTCGGGGCAGGTGAGCGACATCCAGATCCAGGCCGAGGAAATCCTGAAGGCCAAGCGGGTTTTGAATGAGATTCTGGCCAAGTGTACCGGCCGCGCGGTGGACCAGGTGGAGAAGGAGACCGAGCGCGACCGCTACCTCACCCCCGAGGAAGCCAAGGAATACGGGCTGCTGGATGAGATCGTCCTGCCGGAGAAAAAGTAAGCGGTCATCGGAGGAATGGAAGAAAATATGCTCTCCAATCAACATCTCGTGCCGATCGTCATCGAACAAAGCGGCCGCGGCGAGCGGGCGTACGACATTTACAGCCGGCTGCTGAAGGACCGGATCATCTTTTTAGGCGATGCGATCGACGACAACGTGGCCAACCTGGTCGTGGCGCAGATGCTGTTCCTATCCAACGATGACCCCAAGAGCGACATCAAGCTGTACATCAACTCGCCCGGCGGCAGCGTGTCGGCGGGGCTGGCCATCTACGACACGATGAAGTTCGTCCGCTGCGATGTGGCCACCACGTGCGTGGGCATGGCGGCCTCCATGGGCGCGGTGCTTTTGTGCGGCGGGAAGCGGGGCAAGCGCTACGTGCTGCCTAATAGCCGCGTGCTGATCCACCAGCCGCTCATACGCGGGGTGGTCACCGGACCGGCCACGGACCTGGATATCGAGGCGCGGGAGATCATCCGCCTGCGCAGGCGCATTTACGAAATCATTTCGGCCGAGAGCGGCAAGCCCGTCGAGCAGGTCGAAGTGGATTGCGACCGCAACAAGTGGCTGGATGCCGGCGAGGCCGTCTCCTACGGCGTGGTCGACAAGATCCTGGAGACTGACGAGACGGCCGCGCAGGCCAAGAGCTAAGGGAGGCAGGAAGCGTGAAGGTGCTGGCGCATATCGTGCTAGTCGCGATTGCCGCGGCGATGTTGGCCGGATGCAAGGCGCCGCACCGCGAGGCGGCCCAGGAGAATGTGGAGTTGGCAGGCAGCCGCGCACAGACGGAGCGGCTGCAAGACCAGACGGCCCATCTTCAGGCCCGCATCGATGAACTGGAGGGGCAGGTCAAGACGCTTCAGGAGTTGGGCGATAAGCGGCTTAGCCTGATCTTTCATCCCTACCGCATTGAAGTATCCAGCAAATCCGCCGGCCTGCGCGAGGCCAATGTGACCTTCGATTCCGGCGTGCGCGTGTACGTGCGGCCTGTGGATGAACAGGGTTCAACTTTGAAGGCCGCCGGCGCCGTGAAGATCGAGCTATTTGACCTGGCGAGTTCGGCTGGTGAGCAAAATCTCGGCACGTGCAATTATCCAGTGGAGCAAATTGCCAAGTACTGGCTCGACAGCGGCTTTGTGAACCAGTACATGTTCGAGTGCCGCTGGCAGCGGCCGCCCGCCCACAACGAAGTGACGGCCCGCGTGGTGTTCACGGACTATATTACCGGCCGCAGTTTCACCGAACAGCGGGTGATCAAGGTTGCGCCATCACCCGGGTCGCAACCGCAGAAATAGCCACAGAGGACACAGAGGGGGAAAAGCGAGGCCACAGAGAACCGGCTGCTCTTCTTTCTCTCCGATCGTGTGATTCGAATTCAGAATCGCAA
>CAWAWB010000014.1:0-8964 GCA_963785635.1 uncultured Phycisphaerales bacterium | reverse complement strand
CGCAAATCGCAAATCGCAAATCAAAAATCAAAAATCAAAAATGCGCGGAGGCGCCGGTGCGCGGCGGATGGCTTCGTCGATCTCGAAGAACTCCGCCGGCTGAAAATGGAAGGGCCCGGCCACGAGGCTGGAGGGGAAGACCTCGATTCGCGTATTGAGGTCGCGGACGTTGGCGTTGTAGAAGCGGCGGGCGGCCTGGATCCTATCTTCAGTGTTAGCCAATTCGGTTTGAAGAGATAAAAAGTTCTCGCTGGCCTTGAGCTGCGGATAATTCTCCGCCACGGCTAAAAGCTGACGCAGACTGCCGACCAGCACGTTTTCATCTTTGGCCTGCGCGGCGGGGGAACCCGTCGAAGCCACGGCGCCGGCGCGGGCCTTCGTGACGTCCTCCAGCACCGACCGCTCGTGCGCGGCGTAACCCTTCACCGCCTCCACCAGGTTGGGGATCAGGTCGTAGCGGCGCTTGAGCTCCGTGTCGATACCCGACCAGGACTCGCGGACATACTGCCGCAACCGCACCAGCGAGTTGTACGTGGCGATGAACCAGATGAGCGGCAGCAGCACGATAAGGAGCGCGATGAGGCTGGGCAGATAGCGCAAGAGGTCACTGAGCAGAGAGTCCTGGCCTGAATATGTCATTGTGATGCCTCCCGCAGGGCGAAGTCAGGAATCAGGTCCAACAGGCCGGAAATGAGCTGGGCCCGCTGGGTGATCTCCTGCGAGGTCCAGGTGTCGCCATCCCAAAGGAAAACCCGTTGCCCGCCGAACTGGATATGGATTCCGCCGGCGCCGACAGCAGCAGCTCCAGCGAGCGCGGCGACAGGACATCGTACGCCCACTTGCGATCTACGCACGCCACGTGGAAGCAGCGGTTGAACTGGTCGGACTCGAAATGGATTTCCTGCGCCGAAGAATTCGCCCACCTTGTCGAAAAACCCCTCCGGCCGGATCATCAGCGACTTGAGCGGAGCGGAATTCTCCACGGCCATCACGGACAGGCTGTGGGAGGTCTGATCCTTGCCGGAGCCGGTAGTGTAGTGGTGATCGAAAAAACAGAATGGCCGCCCGCGCCAATTTCCCTCGCACCAGTTGTCGCCATAGCGGCTATGGCCCTGCTGAAGGAGTTCCAGGCGGGTGAACTGATCGGCTGGGTTGCTCCGCCGCGCGGGATCGAAGTCCAGGCCGTTGGCCTTGCAAAAGGCCCCGAGCTCCTTCTTGCGTTTGCGGGCTCCGGTCGCGCCGAAGATAGCGGCCGCTATGAACAAAGCGACGACGGCGAACACCAGGATGGGCGCGAAATCGTGCATGTGAGCCCTGATTATGCCCCAAAAACAGAAATTGGAAATCTGAAATCCGAAGAAATAAGAAACAAGTTCGAAATTCAAAACAGGTGCGCCCCGAGGGAGCAGCGGAGGGCCCCAGCTTCAAGCCGCCAGCCTCAAGCCTTTGTATAATGCACGGCTTATTCGCGCCGCGGCGTTGCGCAGTGCGGCTGAGTTAAGGAGCGGTATTCGATGAGAATGATTCTGCCGTTTGGGCTATTAACCATCTCGAACGTCTTCATGACCTTCGCCTGGTACGGGCACCTCAAGCACAAGAGCGCGCCCCTGTGGCTGGCGATTATCGCCAGTTGGGGAATCGCTTTGCTGGAGTACTGCTTCCAGGTGCCGGCCAACCGAATCGGCAGCGGCGTGTATTCCACCGCGCAGCTCAAGACAGGGCAGGAGATCATTACTTTGATCGTCTTCGCGGTTTTTTCCGTGCTGTATCTCAACGAGCCGATTCGCTGGAATCACCTGCTGGGTTTTGCGCTGATCGCCGCGGCGGTTTTTTTCATCTTCACCAAGTGGTGAGCAACGAGTCCTGAGTCTTGAGTTCAGAGGCTTAATGCACGTCTGAAGGCTTGGCTCCTGGAATTGCCCAAAAAGCTTTACGTGGTCTTGCCGTTGAGACAGCTTCCACGCAGTGGAAAAAAACGGCGGGTCTGACGCAGGGGGGGACGTCAGACGCCGCCTTGGCATTCGAACCGGTTGGGGGGAGAACCGGCTCGATGGGGGTCAAAATTTACAGGGCGGTCCTCGGAACCGCAACACATTTAATCAAGCCCGCCCACGACTTCAGATTTTACTGCAACGCATCCAGTTGGCAAGATGAAAACGGGGAAAATGCGTGGTTTCTTACCGGTATTCCTTAATGGTTCTAGGAAATTCCTCTATGAATCGAAACTGCTTGCGATACAGCGAGTTGTGCGGCGGCCGCTAAAGAATCAACAGGCTCTCACGGCCGCGCGCGAAAATTTTTGCATTTTTTTAACACTTGGAGAGGAAACTTTCGTTCCAAACGGCTCTGGCCTCTTTTGATTCTTGCAGTTAGACTTCAGCCGCGCGCTGGTTGTCATTGCCGGCGCATCTGCGGTTCGAGGAGAAGCGATGAAAATCCTGCTGGTTGGCAGCGGCGGGCGTGAGCATGCCCTGGCCTGGAAGATGCGGCAGAGCCCCCTGTGCGATGAGTTGTTTATTGCACCGGGGAATGCGGGCACCGCCCAGTGCGGCACGAATGTGCCGATTGGCGAAACCGGTGTGGCCGCGCTGGTGAAATTCGCCGCGAAAATGCGGTGAAGCTGGTCGTGGTGGGGGGCGAGGAGCCGCTGGCGGCGGGGCTGGTGGATGCGGTGCGCGAAGCGGGCATGCTGGCTTTCGGTCCCACCAAAGAGGCCGCGCAGATTGAATCGGACAAGGCGTTTTCCAAGCAGCTCATGCGCGAGTCCGCCATTCCCACGGCCGAGTCGCGCATCTTTACGGATTTCAAGGCGGCCAGGGATTACGTGCTCTCGCGCGATCAGGGGCTGGTGGTGAAGGCCTCGGGCCTGGCCAAGGGCAAAGGCGCGGTGGTTTGCGATGAGCCGTTCCAGGCGGTAAAGCCGCTGGAACAGATGATGGTGGAGAAGGTATTCGGCGATGCCGGCAGCACGGTGCTCATCGAGGAGCGGCTGACGGGGCAGGAGGCATCGATCCTGTCGCTGTGCGACGGCCGCAATATTTATGTGCTGGAGCCGGCGCAGGATCACAAGCCCATCGGCGACGGCGACATTGGACCCAACACCGGCGGCATGGGTTGCTATTCGCCCGTGCCCGCGGTGACGGGCGAGGTGCTGGCGAAAATCGAGCGGGAGATTATCGTTCCGGCGGTGGATGCACTGCGCCGCCGCGTGGGCCGCTACGAGGGCGTGCTGTACACGGGTGTGATGCTTACCGCCTCCGGCCCGCGGGTGATCGAGTTCAACGCCCGTTTCGGCGACCCCGAGACGCAGCCGGTGCTCATGCGGCTTAAAGGCGACCTGGTTGAGGCCATGGTGGCCGTGTGCGCGCATCGCCTGGATGAAGTAAACCTTTCCTTCGACAGCCGCGCGGCGGTGTGCGTGGTGATGGCCTCCGGCGGCTACCCGGACAAGTACGCCAAGGGGTTGCCCATTTCCGGCCTGGAAGAGGCCGACGCGATGGCGGATGTGAAGGTGTTTGTCGCCGGCGCGCAGCGGCAGGGCGAACAGCTTGTGACTTCCGGCGGGCGCGTGCTGGGCGTGACCGCATTAGGGGGCACCATTGCGGCAGCCAAGGCGCGGGCCTACGAGGCGGCAGGCAAGATTTCCTGGCAAGGCGCATATTACCGCAAGGACATTGCGGATAAGGCGATTGCAGCGACGCGATAAGCGGCACTGAAAGGCCAAGGGAATCTTGTTGCTGCGCACTCCCATGAATTTGCGACTTGGCCCATTTCCCAGGTTCTCAAAACCTGAAAACTCTGCCCCAAGGCCGCCAAGCTGCTTGGCGGGTACAAACTTTTGCTATTAAAGCACTTAATTGAAGGCCGCCAAGTCCGCCAACCGTGAGCCTGTCTTGGCGGTCTTGGAGGTTCGTTATGTAAAATGCCGACTCTTCCTGCCCTGTCCTAAAATCAGTGAAAGGACACAATGCGTAAGGAGTGGACTATGAGATATTTCATCATTGGCTTTCTGAGCATCAAGGATTATGACCAATTCAAAGCTGAATTCGACAGCGCTGAAGAGATGATGCGCAAGTATGGCTTCAAGCAATCCTGGCTGAACCGCAACGTGGACAACCCCGAACAATTAGTGATAGTTCACGAGGTAGAGGACCTGGAGAAGGCCCGCCAGATGTACAGCACTGAAGAGTTCCGCCAGTGCGCCGAGAAAGCGGGCGTTGTTGGTCAGCCACAGATTCTCTTCATCGAAGAGCTGGCGCACACGCCGCAGGTTACGCACGTGTAACGGCGGTTGAATCAGACTTCAAGATCCAGTGGCAGCGGCTTTGTGAATCTCAACGCCACGCCGGATCGGCCATCAATGGCGGGGGACTGGCGAATGATCGCGGCGTCCGTGGAGATTTCCTCATACATGAACGAATTTGGCGTGCT
Source organism: uncultured Phycisphaerales bacterium (assembly GCA_963785635.1). GTDB lineage: Bacteria > Planctomycetota > Phycisphaerae > SM23-33 > FEN-1343 > FEN-1343. Next base: position 4,533 of record CAWAWB010000014.1, on the reverse strand, counting down.
GCGCGGCAGCGAGATTTTCACTGACAGCATGGTGGGCAGAGGCTCAGGCGGCAAATCAGCGGGCAGGCAGGTGAGATACACGCCGCCGTTGGAAATGTTCTCGCTACGGCACTTGAGCACCACGGCTTCTTTGCCGCCGACGCATTTGCCATTGATGAGGGCCGCCTGGCAAGCCAGTTGGTGCCGCTTGTGAACACGCCGTTCGAGCTTATTTGCCGCCATACAAATCCTCGTCTTTATCCTCTTGGATCTGATCCAGGCCGAACTCTTTGAGCCACTGTTCCAGTTGGCCCGCGCTCAAACCTTTGGTTTTGGCCGCCGGTTCGGATGTCTGGGCCTTATGCGGCCGCACTTTGAGCAGCCGCGCAAAATCCAGGGCGTCGACCACCTTGCACCGGCGCCGATGTGCATGACGCTGGACCTGCCGGTCCGAACTCACCACCATAAGCTGGCGCGGCGATGAATCCGCATCCACCAGATCGGCCAGCACCTCATCCGCTTTTCGCGGGCCGCTGTAAATCACCGTGACCGGACCGGCGGCGTGCCTGCTGGCTTCCTGCTCGGTTTCACCGCCGCGCGGATGCGGCGTGCGGCCGTCAAAGACGGCGGTGATGGCAATTCCTTCTCGACGGGCAAATGCCGCCAACATGCTGGCAAGTGCTGCGCGATCCGCATCGACGGCCACTTCGGCCAGCGCGAACATAAGGTTGTTGGCGTCGATCAGAAGTCGCACGAGAACATGATATGGCCTGGGCGTGTTTTTGCCTAGAGGGTTTGGCGGGGAGAGTGAGGGGAAAAACAAGCGGCAGATGCTGCCGTGGCGTGCGCATCTGCCGCTGAAGGTTGCCTCGTCCTGTTTGACGAGTGCCGCCGAGTTTTCACCAGCGGCTTACCTGCACTTGCATCTCTTGGCTGACTTGGAGGGTTTCGACTTCCGAGCGCTCTTCTTGGCCTTCTTCGCCTTCTTAGCCTTCTTCGCCTTCTTTGCCTTCTTTGCCATATGATCTCACCTCCTCTCAGGTGGCTGATATGCCCTGCACTGAATTATCGTCAACCTTTTTTTTGCCGCAACTAATTTCTTCACATAGGAATATATCAAAGTATCGACACGTTGTGCAGGGGGTCTTTACTCATTCACACGCGCGATCGCTTGTGCCGGCGTTGCTGATGCGCGCATTACGCGCGCGCTGCGCGGCCGTCGCGGCGAAGTGCGCATTTTTAAAAAATGAAAGAATCCTTAGGGATTTGCGGCAATTCTCGTTGCCGCGGGAGAAGAGAACTTCGTGCGCTGATCGCGCGGCACATGAAGTGGCGCGAGCGTGCAAAAAAATTTTCACAAAAAAAATGACGACACTCAAGTTTGCGCTCGAGTGTCGTCACAATTCTTCCGCAAAAAAGTTTTCGCGCGGCTGCGGTTGCTTAGTACGGCAATCCGGAGCGCACGTGATACGGCGTGAGCTCCGAAGGCTTGTCCATCAGCCACAGCGTATCCCAGTCCTCGGCCATTTCGCGCATCTGCACATCGACGATGTTCATGCGGCGCTGATGGGCTTCTGCGCAGGTTTCGGTCATCGTGCAGCCCGTCACCAGGATTGTCAAGCTGAGCAACATCAGGACTATCAGGCTTTTCATGGCAAGCCTCCTTCAAGCGGTCGCACCGGCCGGGACACCGCGTACTACAGCCGCGCAGCCATCCAGCCAACAGAATGCTACAGGCGTAGCGGGGGAAGGTCAAACAAAATCACATTGGCTTACGGCCCACGGCTTGCGGCTCACGGCTTAAGGCGCAAGACTGGCTGCTGAAGACCTTTTCGTTTGACAAGCTTGGGCGGGGGCGTAGATTGGATATAATCAGACGCGAATAAGCGCCCGTAGCTCAATTGGATAGAGCGTCGGCCTCCGGAGCCGAAGGTTACAGGTTCGAATCCTGTCGGGCGTAGTCAATGCCATCTCTTCATAGCCAGCTATCAAGACTTTTGAAGACGACTACCGGTGAGCGACCGGTCTCAAGATTCTTGGCGGCCAATCCAAGAATTGTTTGGGGAACATTTTGCCCGGTGGGCGGCCATTCGTCGTACGTGGTTAAAAAGTTTCCTTTCGGCTCCCGTTTCAAAGCTGACTTCGTTGTTGCCCAGTCAGCCTCGGGGCATTGGGAGTTGCATCTGATAGAGCTGGAGCCGCCGGAGGATAAAGTTATTAACGATGACGGAACGCCAAGCCGAAGGCTTAATAAGGCTATGTCATAGGTTCGTGACTGGGCGACATATGCTGAACAAAACCCTGGTGGGTTCAGGAAAGACATCTCTGACTGGTGCGAAAAACAGGACCTTCTCAAGCTCGCCGATTACAGCAAACCTCCAAGGAACCTTACAAGCGATTATTTGCGCGATCAAAACACTATCATTTGGTTCAACTTCCACATCGTAATAGGACGCAGGGATTGTGTTACGGAAAAGCAGCGTCAAAAAATGAATCAGATTGTTTCAGAGAATCGTAGATTAAAAGTTCGCACTTACGGAAGCTTTTTAGACACTGCAACAAAACTTGATAGCTGGAGCAAGAAGTAGGCTTCCCAAACCTTCTGCCATGCCACGTTTCTACAGATCCATTAGGCTCAATACCATGGGATGTGTTCTATGTCAGTTCCAGTCGTGCGCGAAGAGAGACTTGCCTAAACAAGGTGGTTGTAGGCCGCGCGGGGAGAGAGGATTTTAACACCTTGGAATTCTTTAAGCCTGAGCAGTTCCGAATCCCCGGTAATCAAACAGTCGGCTTTGGCGGCCAGGGCTGTGCCCAGCACGGGCAAATCGTCCGCATCCCGGACAATCCCCGCAGGGACATCCACCGGATGGATCATTTCCACCTGACTCCTCAGATACTCCAGGGCGCGATGTACTTCGGCGGCGGGCGCTCCGAACTTATCACGGGCATGCCGGTCAAACTCGCTGAGTATGTGCCTGGAAAGAACAACGCTGTGCTGCGTGTCCCCCAGACAGACATCCAGAAGCGCCTCGCACAGACCCTGAGTGAAGATCCCGGACAACAGTACATTGGTGTCCAGAACGATTCTCACGACACCGCCTTGAAGACATCCTCATCGGTGAGCAAACCCTTTGCCTGCGCATATGGGCGGAGCTTCTCGCGAATCTGGCGAAGCTGCTCCTGGGCCACGTATCGGCGCAGCGATTCGCGAACCAGGTCGCTCACAGGGCGCTGCTGCTGGCGGCACATCTGCTTGAGCTCTTTGCGGAGCCGTTCCGGAATTCTGACGGTAAGATTGCTCATGCACTACATTGTAGTACATGTGTGCCTTTTGTCAATCACACTTCCGGCCGTATCCTTCGGGATGTTTGCAGTGCCAGTTCCAGGCGTGGGCGACGATGGTTTCCACCGAGGGATATTGCGGCCGCCAGCCCAGTTCCTTCTGCGCCTTGGCGGAGGAGGCGATCAGCCGCGCGGGGTCGCCGGGGCGGCGCGGGGCATTTTCCGCGGCAATCTTCTTGCCCGTGACCTTGCGGCAGGTGTCGATGATCTGCTTGACTGAAAAGCCCTCGCCGTTGCCCAGGTTGAAGACCTTGGTCTTGCCGGGCTCGATGGCCGCGGCGGCCAGACGGTGCGCCTCGGCCAGGTCCAGCACGTGGATGTAATCGCGGATGCACGTGCCATCGGGCGTGTCGTAATCATCGCCGAAGATCTTGATGGCGGGGCGCTTGCCCAGCGGGACCTGGAGCACCAGGGGAATAAGGTGCGTCTCGGGAATGTGGTCCTCGCCGATCTCGCCGGCCGGATCGGCGCCGGCCACATTGAAGTACCGCAAAGCGATGCAGCCCAGGCCGAACGCGGCGGTGTAGGCCTCCATCATGTACTCCACGCACAGCTTACTGGAGCCGTAGGGGTTGATCGGCGCCAGGCGGTCGGCCTCCTCGATGGGCACGCGATCGGGCTGGCCGTACACGGCGGCGGTGGAACTGAATACGAGGTTCCTCACGCCCGCGTCGCGCATGGCGTCCAGGACATTGAGGCCGATCATGGTGTTGTTGCGGAAGTATTTGTCGGGGTGAACGACGCTCTCGCCGGCCTCGATGAACGCGGCCAGATGAATCACCAGATCGATTTCATGTTGCCGCATGGCCTGCACCAGCGCGGCCCGGTCGGCGGCGTTGGCCTTGATAAACGGCGCACCTTGCACCGCCTGGATGTGACCCTTGGAAAGATCATCCAGAACGACGCACTTGTGGCCGTGCGCGGCCATAACCTTCAGGACATGCGAGCCAATGTAGCCCGCGCCGCCAAGTACCAATACGTTCACGATCAAGCCTCTCTTTAAATCATTGGATTGAGTCATTATAGAAACGCCCGCGAAACTGCAAATCCCAAATTCCAAATTCCAAATCCCAAATCCCAAACAAGCTCCAAATCCCAAGTTCCAAATTCCAAACGCTGGATTTGAAGCCATTCTTTGCCGCAGAGCGGACTGCCGTTCTTATTGGAATTTGGAGCTTGGGATTTGTTTGGGATTTGAAGTTTGTGGTC
>CAWAWB010000013.1:0-97562 GCA_963785635.1 uncultured Phycisphaerales bacterium | reverse complement strand
ACTGGTTTGTGGTTTGGAATTTCATCTCGGATGAGGCAGCTATATCAGCGGGGCATTTGAATTAACCTGGTTTTGTTGTCAAACTGAGCCGCTGGTTCGTGATACACCGCATAGAGCAGAGTGCTTTGCTGGCCAAGGCGGCCGAGCAATTAGCGCCGGGCAGGGTGGTCACCCTTTCGGGCGTGTGGGGGTCCGCCGCGCCATTATTGGCGGCCTCGCTGGCCAAAATCACAGGCCGCACGCTGCTGTACATTTCCAGCCATCTGGATGATGCCGATGATGCCGGCGAGGACATGGAAGCCCTGTCGGCAGTCGAGACGACGCTTTTTCCGGCTTGGGAGGCAGATGTCCAGGCCGATCACATCAGCGATGAAGTGGCCGCGCAGAGGCTGCGCATCTGTTCGATGCTGGACCAGATGGGTTCGGTCGCGCCTGAGGCGGGCTCAAAATCGCGGAGGGAAGACAAGAAATATGGAGGCATGATCATTCTGGCCCCCGTAGTGGCGCTGCTCCAGCCGGTGCCCAACCGCGAATCGTTGCACAAGGCACGCTTGAGCCTGCGAGCGGGCGCGGCGATGGGGCTGGAAGGGCTGATCGACTGGCTGACCAAAAGCGGCTATGAACCTGTGGAAGTGGTCGAGCAGGCGGGGGAGTTCGCCCATCGCGGCGGCATCCTGGATATCCTGCCGCCCGCCGCGCCGGGCGGGATTCGCATCGAGTTCTTCGGTGATCAAGTGGACTCGATCCGAAGTTTCGACCTGGATACGCAGCGCTCGACCGAGCCGGTGAATCTTGCCGATTTGCCCGCCATCTCCGCCGGCCGCGAGTTTGACCCCGAGAAGACGACGCAATTGCTGGATTATCTCCCTGCCAATGCCATCGTGCTCATGGCCGATGCGCCGGAGGTGGTTAGCCTGGCCGATACGTTCTTCCGTCGCCTCGCAGACCCGACGGGAATGCACAGGCCGGAACAGGTGTTTGCGCAGTTCAAGCGATTTGCCGCGGTGGAAACGTATCCGTTCAATGCGGGCACGAGCGATGCCATCGATTTTGGCACGCAGTCCATTCAGCGCCTGACCACCACGCCCGAAGAGGCGCTGGATGGACTGAGCCGGCTGAGCCAGCAGGCGGATGTGCTGGTGTACTGCGCCAACGAGGCAGAGCAGCGCCGTTTTGTGGAGCTCATGGACACGCGCGACAAATCCATGAGCCAGCGGGTGAAGACTGACATTGGCTTTGTCCATCACGGCTTCCACTGGCCCGCTGAGCACCTGGTGCTGGTGAGCCATCACGAGATTTTCCACCGGTATGCACGCAGGCGGCGGCTGCGCCGCGTGCGCGCGGGCGGCCCATCGACAGTTTCATCGATCTCCAGGTGGGCGATTTCGTGGTACACGTGGCGCACGGCATCGCGCGCTTCGAGGGCCTGCGCAGCCTGGAGAAGGAAGGCAAAAAAGACGAGTTTCTGCTGCTGCGCTTCGCCGATGATGCGCTGCTGTATGTGCCGGCCAGCCAGGTCTCGCTGGTGCAGAAGTACATTGGCTCGACGCGGCAGCGGCCCAAGCTCTCCAAGCTGGGCGGCGTGGCCTGGAAGAACCAGAAGGCCAAGGTGGCCGAGGCCGTGCGTGACATGGCCGCTGAGATGCTGCGCATCCAGGCGGTGCGCGAGCATTCCCCGGGCATCGCTTATCCACAGGACACGCAATGGCAGCGGCAGTTCGAGGAGGAGTTTCCTTACACCGAGACGGAAGACCAGCTTTCGTCGCTGGCTGAAATCAAGGTGGACCTGTCGCGCACGCGGCCGATGGACCGGCTGCTCTGCGGGGATGTGGGCTTCGGCAAGACGGAGCTGGCCGTGCGCTCGGCGTTTAAGGTGGCTGAGGCGGGTAAGCAGGTGGCGGTGCTCGTGCCCACGACCGTGCTGGCCGACCAGCACATGCGGACGTTCTCCGAGCGGCTGGCGGATTATCCCTTCAAGGTAGATGTGATCAGCCGCTTCCGCAGCAAAGGTGAGCAGGAAAAGATCGCCAAGAAGACGTTGCTGGGTGAGATCGATGTCCTCATCGGCACGCACAGGCTCTTGAGCGAGGATATCCATTTCGCCGACCTGGGGCTGGTGATCATCGACGAGGAGCAGCGGTTCGGCGTGGTACACAAGGAGAAGTTCAAGACCATGCGCGCCACGGTGGACATTCTCACCATGACCGCCACGCCCATTCCGCGCACGCTGCACATGGCGCTGCTGGGTTTGCGGGATATTTCCAACTTGACCACCCCGCCTTTGGATCGCCGGGCGATTCACACGGAGGTGACCAGGTTCGACGAGGGCTTGATCCGCCAGGGCATTCTCCGCGAGCTCAACCGCCAGGGCCAGGTGTTCTTCCTGCACAACCGCGTGCAGTCCATCAACAAGATGGCCGATCGCATCGCCCGGCTGGTGCCCGAGGCCCGCGTGGCCGTGGGGCACGGGCAGATGGCCGCGGGCGGGCTGGAGCGAATCATGTCCGATTTCGTGAACCAGGTGTACGACGTCCTGGTGTGCACGACGATCATCGAGAGCGGCCTGGACATTCCCACGGCCAATACCATGTTCATCAACAATGCCGACCGCTTCGGCTTGGCCGAGCTTCACCAGCTGCGCGGCCGCGTGGGCCGCTACAAGCACCGTGCCTATTGCTATCTGCTATTGCCCGAGACCCGCTCCATATCGCCTATCGCGGCCAAGCGGCTCAAGGCGGTGGAGGAGTTCAGCGACCTGGGGGCGGGCTTTCAAATCGCCATGCGCGACCTGGAAATTCGCGGGGCGGGAAACATTTTGGGCGCCGAGCAGAGCGGTCACATCGCCCAGGTGGGCTACGAACTGTACTGCCAGCTTTTAGAGGAGGCGGTGCGGGATCTGAAGGGCCTGGCGCCGCCGCCGCGCAAGGATGTGAGCGTGGATTTGGGCATCAGCGCATACATTCCGCGGAACTACATTCCTGCCGATCGCCAGCGCATGGATGTATACAGGCGGATCGTCCGCTGCTCCTCGCTGGATGAACTCAAGCAGCTTAATGACGACCTGGTGGATGCTTACGGAAAGTTGCCCGAGGCGGTGGAGACGGTGCTAAGCCAGGCGGAGATTCGCATCCTGGCCGGGCCCTACAGCATCGAAAGCATCGTCCTGATGGGGCCGGACATCATTTTCACCATCCGCAACTGGAAGCAGGCCGAGGCGGCGTTCAAAGGCGCCACCGGCTCCGTCCGCCTGCCCGATGCGCAGACCGTGCACTGGCGGCCGCCTCCGCGATACCTGGAACCGCCGACTTTGCTAAGAGTGCTGGCAAATCAGTTGAAGCGCGGCGGCAAGAACGTACGATAGTCAGGCGCCTTTTCCGGTCCCAGTGTTTCTCGGTCGGTCGAAATCCATAGCAGGATGTGGCAGCATGGAAAAAACCCTGTCAACTTACGTAGCAAGCTTGGGGATACTCGCCTTCTTCATTTCCGGCTGCGCTTCAGACAAGAATGTTCCCGATCCCGCGCAGGATATTATCTGGCCGGCCAAGGCCGCCCCAGGCGCAGACGGCAAAGCTCCGCCCTCGGCTGATAGCGCACAGCGCAGGCCGCAGTCGCGCAGCCTGCGGCGGAAAAGACGGCCGTGGAATCTGTGGCGGCAAAATCACCGGCGGCAGAAGCGGCCGCGGGCCGCGAGAATTACGAGCCGCTTGACGGCAAGACGCGCCTGGTGGCCGCGGTGGCGCTTCAGGTGAACACGCAGACGATCACGGTGGATGATGTGCTGCGGAAACTTGCGCACAAATTGCAGGACCTGGGCAAGACGGGCAGCGAGCAGGACTTCAGACTCAGGGCCGGTGAACTCATCGGCGATAAAACGCGAGAGCTCGTGGTCGACGCCATGTCCGCGGCCGAGGCCAAGAAGGCGCTGGATGACAAGGACAAGGAGGCGCTGGACAAGGCCGTGGCGGAACGGATGCAGGAACTGATCCTTCAGGCCGGCGGCGCCAAGTCGATGCTCGACGCGAAGATGCGCGAGCAGGGCTCGAGCCTGGAGGAACTGGAGACGGCGGTCCACCGGCAGATGATGTCGCGATATTTCTTTGAGAAAAAGTACTTGGCCACGCTGGCCGTGACGCGCAAGGAAATGTGGAACTATTACCAGCAGCATCTGGGCGAGTTCAGCACGCAGAAGCTGGTGCGCATGCAGGTGGCGGCGTTTCTGGATGAAATGTTCTACGACAGCCCCGTGCGGCGGCCGACGAAATCGCAGCAACAGGAGGCGCGCAAGCAGGCGGTTGCCGCCGCGCAGAAGGCGCTGGCGCGGATTAAGGCGGGAGAGGATTTCGGCGCGCTTGCTGCGCGAGCATCCGGGCCCGGCGTACCGGGCCTCCGAGGGCGGCACACTCGATATGATGCCCGCCGGAACTTTCCGTGAGAGCAAGGTGGAGGCGCAGGCCTTCTCGCAGAAGGCGGGCGAGGTGTCGGGCGTAATTGAGGGCCAGAGCGGCACGTTCATCGTCAAGACACTGGAAGTGAAGGAGGGGGGCGCCACGCCCTTTGAGGAAGCCCAGGCGAAGATCGATGACAAGCTTCGCGAGGAAAAATACAAACAGCTCCAGGACGACTATTTCCGCTTGCTGCGGGAGAAGGCGAACATCATTCCTTCCGCCACTTTTCAGCATGATGTGCTGGTCGTGGCCGTGCAGCAGTATTACAAAGGCGGCTCTTCGGGCGCGGTTGATGCCGCGCCAGTGGGCGGGGAAACCAGGTAATTTGTGCTTCGGACAAGTATGCCCGCAGTACCCAGGGCCCAGGCCGGACTGAAGCCCTACATCCCTACGCTTTGTGTTTGCATTTCCAAGACGTCACAGCCAACGGCTTTGCCACACGTCACTTGGGCAATTGCGGGATCTTCTCGCCCCTGAAGACCACATATGTGGCGAACTCTTCGCCGTTCATATCCACAGTAAATTTGCCGTCTTCAACCTGGCCGGTAAAGGCAGGCTTGCCGAACAAATCCTGCGGGCGCATCAGACGGAAGGAATCGCCGTCGCTCAGAGCGCCTTCGGCCTTCACATCCACCTGGCCGGCTTTTGTGAAATTGAAGATGGCCAGATTGGCGCGGCCATTTTCGTACTTGTTGGGCAGCAGAATCACCAGCGGCTCGTTCGGGGCCACCAAAGTGTTGGGCGAACTTTGGCGAAGATTCTCCACCTGCTCGACGTTGACCTGGCCATCCACGATGAGGTTCGTCTGGAAACTCGCCACCTTGTACTGCTGCAGCACGAAGGGGCTCTTATACAGCACGTTGTCTGCCACATCGCAGTTGAGGCCGTTGGTGATGCGTATGGGCATCTGGAACAGGTAGTTCTTCTTGACGACGATGTTCTCGGCCTTCTGGCGCCGCCCACCAGGAAGATGCCAGGCTGGTAGGCGATGTTTTCCTGGATGTCAAAATTCTTTAAATAGCCCATTTCCGTGTAGGCGTGCATCGTGAACTGGCCGTGGCCATTGCGCGTGCTCAAGATGCAGTTGGAGATCCGCTTTGTACCCTCCTTATTCTGCGTGAACACGGCATGGCCATGGTACCGGTCGGGGCCCTTCCAGCCGTTGGCGACAATCACGCAGCCGTACAGCTCGCTGTCGATCGCGCCCACCCAGAAATCGCAGCCGCCGGCGGGATTGTCGTGGATGTACAGGTTGATGTACCGGCAGTTCCTGCCGGCAGAGATGATCAGGCTGCCGCCAGCCGAGGAAAGTTCGGTGGGCCAGGGGCCCGATTGATTCGTCTCGTACACCGCCTTGGCATCGGGCGCGGGACAAATCTCCAGGTCCCATAGCCAAAGGTAATCAGAGGGTTTTTCCACAGCCACCGTGCCGTCGAGAATCGCCCGCTGGCCCCTCGCCGTGCGGATAATGATGGGTTTTGCGGCCGTGCCGGCCAGGCCAATCTTGAAGATGGGCCGCTTGCCCTGGTCGTCCGGCTCGCAGTAGTACACGCCGCCTTGGATCCAGATCGTGTCCCCGCCCTGAATCTGATTCTTATGTGTGCCATCAAGAGCGGAAAAGATATCCCAGGGATCGGCCTTCGTACCGGCGGCCGTGGGCTTGCCGTGAGGGGAGACAAAAAACTCCGCCGGCTTTCGTGTCTCCAATCCTCTGCTGGCGGGTTGTGAGGCGGCGGCGGACTGAGAGGCGGTGGCGGGATGCGAGGCGATTGTCTGCGCGGCGGCGCAGGCGGCCAGGGCCGCGATGACCGTAACCGCCGCCCAAGAGCGTGCGTACATGTCCTGCTCCTTTTTTTGGCAGGGTAAACCCCCGCGGCAAAAAAATTTACCGCCGCGCGGCCAGGGGTCGCGATAGCTTTAGTGCACACTACCACAGCCACGTTCGCTTGGCCAGTGGTCTTTCAACCAACCCCAGTAAATCGTGGCAAAAATGTCGCATTTTTCGCCGCGACGGGCCCTGCCTGGCAAGCTTAATTAATAAGGACGTACTAAACCCGCCCGGGGAAAACGGGGGACGGGGGGCCTTGACCGTCACCGGCGCTCCCGTTAGGAATAGAATGAAGTGAAAGCGGGGTCTAGAGTCTCCAATGGAGGCCGCGAGGTTCTCCGCCGACCCCCGTCTATGAAAGGAACTGGCAATGAAGCGTGCGATGGTGATCGTGGGGCTCCTGGCGGTGGTGGGTCTGATTGGCTGCGCGGGAGGCACGCGTGGCGGTGGCATGGGCAAGGACCAGAGCTTCGGCATTGAGGTGCCGGCGTACGGCATGATGCCTGTGACCATGAAGCAGGGCGAAACGAAGGTCGTGAAGGTCACTTTGACGCGCGGCAAGTACTTCAAGCAGGATGTGCGGCTCCAGATCCGCGCTTCCGACGGCATCAAGGTTGAGCCCACCGAGGTCACCGTCAAGGCCTGCGAATCGCCGGATGTGATGCTGAATATCAGCGCCCCGGAATGCACGGCCCTGGGCGAGTATCGCATCTACCTCAAGGGCATACCCGAATCAGGCGAGCCGGCCAGCCAGGAGATCAAGGTCAAGGTTAAATCGTAGCGGCCGGCTTTGCAATTCATCCGCCGCGGCCACCTGTCTCTGTAAGGGGGACAGGCGGCTGCGGCATGCGCCGAGACAAACCAGTCATTTGGGGCTCTCATCCCAAAAAGTTGTTAAGTCATATGAGAACCTTCCTCATCCTGCGCGCTTAGGCTGCCTCGTTTGCAGCCCAATCAGAACAGGTAACAGAACACTGGGTCAGCTCTATAAGAATCTGATCTCACCAAAGTAAGCTTGTCTCACGAAGAATCCACCTGGTGAGATCTTATAACCACTCCCACAAGAAAGACTTAGAGAGAAATCTCACGAATCTCACAAGCACGCCAATGACAAGTATTAAAGAAAATTAAATCACACTTTACGTTTATTAAGCATAACTACCAATTTCTACAGCAACGTGCATGAGCATCTTGGCTATCTAATCGTAATATATTACCGCAACAGCAGATGTAAGATTGCCAAGGCAGCTCCCCCTTGAGTTTCTTATCGTAATCCCTTATGAAAACAAGAGATATAAGATCGCCAAGACAGTGACCCTTTGGGTCTTATCGACAAAATGTCGAACTAACTCATTGGGAGGGAAACCTCAAATTAGTCGAGGTGCCCAAGCCAAAAACACGCCTGGTCTTTGGGACAAACTCACGAAAAGTCCGAAAACTCCGGAAAAAGAAGGTTGCAGAGCTGTGTCGTTGGCACTCTGGAAATCTTGGCACTCTTATCGAAAAACGCCAATAAAACGAGTAGTTTTCCAGATTGCCAACGCTTGAGCAGGTTGGCAATCTGGAGAACGTTTGGCAATCTGAAATTAACCCCTGGGTTGGCCGGCGCACCCGGCCCACTCGCCGCGAATTAGCCGGTTCTAATTTGATTCCTGGGGCCTCGCGAACCGAAGGTTCGCGCCGATCAGATCATCTCCGGTTGTTAGGGAGCGTGCGCACGGTGGGCAGCTATTAGATTGGCAGTCGTTAAGGACATCAGCCGCCGATGGAATCAGGCACGTACACGCCGGTGCCATCGCGCGTCAGATGTTTGTGTAGGGCACCCTGGTCGTTAGCGGGGGGATCGGAGTAAGTGGCGACGTGCCCATCCCAGTGGACGGCGCAGGGCATATAGTGGTAGTAGTCCCAGTCACTTCGGCTGACCGTCCACCAACTGCCCTGTTCCGCGATCGTGGAAATTGTGCCGAACAGCGGCTGGGGCTTGCCCACATCGCAATAATTGAAGTCGCGCCGGAAGGTAACATCCACACCCATGGCGCGGCCGCGGGTGACGTCCGAGGGTCCAAAGCCAAAGGCATAATTTCCTGTGTCCGTCATGGCCTGGCCGTCGCCGCACCAGATGGTAGTGGAGCTGTCGGAGATTTCCTCGGTCTTGAAGGGGCCGTTGGCGTTGTCGCGATAAGCCTTATTAAAACGGTTGGCGGCCGTTTCCCACCCGCAACTGGTCATCAGGCTGGACCAGAAATAGCTGGCCCGCAGGCGGCCAAAGCCCAACGGAGTATTGGCGTCGCCCATAAATCGGAACGTAGAGTCCACATATACGGAATCCAGCACGTTCCAACTGGCGCGGGCCCGCGGGCACACCGCGATCTCCACCTCGGTGACGTACTGCTCGGCGTAGGCGCCGTTGTAACGCCGTTGTGTGAAGTCCTGCGTGATGGGCACGATGTGCATGGCCGCGTAAGCATCCAGTGCGGTCAGATAGTCGATAGGTGAATCGTAGGGGGAGCCGAACATTTCATAGATGGAAGGCACAGGCTGCGAGTAGCGCGGATCGTTATTGGCCGTGCTGGCGGAGGGATAGTAATACGTATCAACCGTCGGCGCCATCCAGCCGCGCGACTGCGCCGCGTAGATCGTCCCCGCGTTGTACAGGCCGCGCAGGTTGGCCGAGCACAGCGCGGCCTCGGCCATCTGGCGGGCAGCGCCCAGGCTGGGCAAAAGCACGCTCATGAGCAGCGTGAGGATGCCAATAACCACCAGAAGTTCGATAAGCGTGAATGCGCGTCGGGGGGAGTGTGCGCACGGCGATCAATCGCCGTTGGTATACATCTCATGCGCTTTGTCTTGGTGCTCATGTCCAGACCTTCAGATGTGTTCGGGACACCTGACCAGTCGCCAAGACTCAACAGATGCGCTGCCTGATTGCCGGCCAGACTCGTGCGGCCTTCGCCGCCGCCGGCACACCAGACTACGTTAAGCACTGGCAGAATCGAGTGCGGCCCTCCGCCGCGCTACCGCAATCCTGCTATATGCTTATCTACCTTAATGATACCGTTTAATTCGCTACTTGCCCAGTTTAAGGGGCCACGAGGATTCCGTCAACAATCTATGAAATTTAATCGGCAAGATTTTTGGGATAATTGCAGCCGAACCCGGGCCATGGGACTGAATTCAAGCTGTGGTTTATAAGATTATGCAAATAAAAGAGTTATAGAGTAAGCTTACCGCGAAAACCATGGTTTTTCTGTTTTTCTGGCCTGCGGCCGTGCCAGGACCGGGACCTGTTGCCCCGATTAAAGCACAAGTGCTTTTTATCAAATAACTTGGCGGGACATGCCGTAAATGAACAATGAGTTCGCCAAACAAGGCAGCCATTTCTGTTCTGTCGCCGTTAAACTTAGCCCTCAACCCTTGAGCCCCAAGCTCTCCGGCTCCGCTTCGGGGCTCCGCTTGCGGCTGCGCCGTGACAAGTCTTGTGGTGGCAATTCACCCCCGCGCGGGTTAGTATAAAACCCGTCGCCGAGGGGATGGAGCGGCGGCCCGGTGGCGGAATGGCAGACGCTGGGGATTTAAAATCCCCTGTCCGTAAGGGCGTGAGGGTTCGACTCCCTCCCGGGCCAGGAACGATTTTTGAATTTTGATTTGCGATTTTTGATTGAACTGCGAGATTGGTGAAAGTCTTTCGGCAAGACATGCGTTTTTCCCGCCGTTAAATCGCAAATCGAAAATCAAAAAAATCGAAAATCGCTGGAGGTTGTCATGCCCAAGATGCTGATCGCCTACTACTCGCGGACGGGAAACACCAAAACGCTGGCCGAGGCCATTGCCTCGGGCGCCAACAAGACGGACAAGATCGAGGCCATTCTCAAACCCGTGCAGCAGGTGGCAGCCAAGGAGCTGCTCAGTTACCAGGCGATCATCCTGGGCTCGCCGGTCTACTACGGCTCGATGGCCTGGGAGGTCAAAAAGCTGCTGGATGAGTCCGTGGCCTTTCACGGCAAACTCTCGGGCCGTGTGGGAGGCGCTTTCGCCACCTCGGCCAACATCGCCGGCGGCAACGAGACCACCATCCTGACCATATTAAATGCGTTGATTATCCACGGCATGATCGTGCGCGGCTGCGCCTCGGGCGACCACTACGGCCCGGTGGCCATCGAGGCCCCCGATGCCCGCGCCCACGACCAGGGCCAACTCTTCGGCCGCTTGTGGGGCGAACTGACGGCCAAACTCTTCCCGTGAAATTCCAAATCCCAAACAAATCCCAAGCACCAAATTCCAAATGTGCCAATGAAAGTTCTTTTTTTCGGATTGGGATTTGGTGCTTATTTGGAATTTGGGATTTGGCGTTTTGGGGTTTTTGAGCGTGACTGACTTATCGAAGAGTTCTTCCGCATTGGGTTTCAGCCGGTCGTCCATTCCCCGCCCCTCCGACCTTGCCTCCTAAAATTCGATATATTGGCGCTTGGCGGGCGCACTTCCTAAGGCGCGCCGCCAGGGAGGCAACGGGCATGGAAAAGGGCGAGCTCTTAAAGGCGATCGACCGGCTGCTGACATCATCCCCCACGGCCGTGCTGGCCACGGTGGATGCCGATAACTTTCCGCACATCCGCTGGATGTCGCCCGTGCGGCTGCCGGGCCGCGATGATAGCCTCTTTGCCATCAGCTCCGCTCATCTGGCCAAGACGGCGCAGCTTACTGGCAACCCGCACGTGGAGTGGATGTTCCAGGATCAGACACTGCGGGAGATCGTCGTGGTGCGCGGCCGCGCAAATATCATCGATAACCCGGCTTTGAAGCGGGAGGTGCTGGAGGCGCTGGGGACGCAACTGACCGCCTTCTGGCGGCTGGCCGAGGACGGCACCCAGATGGTCGTCTTAGAGACGGTGATCGAGGAGGCCGTGCACTACCTGCCCATGCAGGGCCTGCGCCAGTACATCGATTTCGGCGTGGGTGCCATATGACCGTCACGCAGGATGTCAGTGCCTACGCGCCGGCCTTTTTGAGCAGCCTGCTGCGGCAGATGCTGCTCATCCGCCGCTTTGAGGAGCGGGCGGCACAACTTTATGGCCTGCGCAAGATCGGCGGTTTTTGCCACCTGTATATCGGCCAGGAGGCCGTCGCCGTGGGCGCTGTGGCGGCCATCGACCTGGCGCGAGATTACGTGCTGACCGCCTATCGCGACCACGGCCACGCCCTGGCCTGCGGCATGGATCCCGGGGCGGCCATGGCGGAACTTTTCGGCAAGGCCACCGGCTGTAGCCGCGGCAAGGGCGGCTCGATGCACATGTTCGACGTGAAGCATCACTTCTACGGCGGCAACGGCATCGTCGGGGCGCACATTCCATTGGCCACGGGGGCGGCCCTGGCCGTGCGGTATCGCCGCGAGGATGGCGTCGTGCTGTGCTTCTTCGGCGATGGGGCGATCCACCAGGGCACCTTCCATGAGTCGCTGAACCTGGCCAAGATCTGGGAGCTGCCGGTGATCTTTATCTGCGAGAACAACCAGTATGGCATGGGCACGTTTTACAAGCGCGTCTCGGCGGTGGATGATTTCTCGCTGCTGGGGGCCTCGTACTCCATCCCCGGCCGCCAGATCAACGGCATGGATGTGCTGGAGGTGCACCGCGAGATTTCCGCGGCCGTGCAGCACGCGCGCATCTCGCATCAGCCCACGTTCATCGAGGCCAAGACGTATCGCTACCGGGGCCACTCCATGAGCGATCCGGCCAAGTACCGCACCAAGGAGGAGCTGGACATGTACCGCCAGCAGGATCCAGTCCTGCTCTTGCGTTCGACAATGGAACGGGAAAACATCCTGGACCAGCAGGCGCTGACTGAGCTGGATGAGCAGTGCAAGGCCGAGGTGGAGCGGGCCGTGCAATTCGCCGAGCAAAGCCCCTGGCCGCTGCCGGAAACCAGGTTTGAAGATGTCTACGCCTAGAGTTGTGATTTGCGTTGATGAAGAGGCCCCCACCTGGCCCTGCGGGCCATCCTCCCCCGGAGGGGGAGGGGTTGGACTCGCACTAAAGGTGAGCGTCTGAAGGATCGAAAAACGATGGCGATGATGACTTATCGCGACGCCTTGCGCACCGCCTTGGATGAGGAGATGGCCCGGGACCCTCGCGTCCTGGTCCTGGGCGAGGAGGTGGCCGAGTACGAGGGGGCGTACAAGGTCACCCAGGGCCTTTTGGCCAAGTACGGCCCGCAGCGGGTCATCGATACGCCCATCACCGAGGAATCCTTCACGGGCGTCGGCATCGGCGCGGCCATGCTGGGCCTGCGGCCGGTGGTGGAGTGGATGACCTTCAACTTCGGCCTCCAGGCGATCGACCAGGTCATCAACAACGCGGCCAAGCTGCGCTACATGAGTGGCGGGCAGATCAGCATCCCGATGGTGATCCGCGGCCCCAACGGGCCGGCCGAATGGCTCTCCAGCCAGCACTCGCAGGCGCTGGAGGCGATGTTCACGCATGTGCCGGGCCTGAAGGTCGTGGCGCCGGCCACACCCGCCGATGCCAAGGGTCTCTTGAAATCCGCCATACGGGACGACAACCCGGTGATCTTCCTGGAAGGCGAGCTGATGTACGCCTGGCGCGGGGAGGTCCCCGATACGGAAGTGCTCATTCCGCTGGGGTTGGCGGATGTAAAACGCGGGGGCAAGGATGTGACCATCATCACCTATTCCAAGCCGTTGCGGGTGGTGATGGAGGCGGCGGATGAACTGGCCCGGCTGGGCGTGCAGGCCGAGGTGGTGGACCTGCGCAGCGCTTCGCCCGCTGGATGAAGAAATGTTATATGCCTCGGTGGCCAAGACGAACCGCTGCGTGGTGGTGAGCGAGGCCTGGCCCATGGCCTCCGTGGCCTCGCACGTGGCGTACCTGGTGTCCCGCAACTGCTTCAATGACCTGGATGCGCCGGTGGAAATCGTCACCGGCGACGATATTCCCATGCCGTACAACCACGAGTTGGAGCTGGCGGCGCAGCCATCTGTGGAGAAAGTGGTCGCGGCGGTGAAGAAGGTTCTCTATCTATGAAACTACAAACTAGCAAACTACAACATCAATGAAACTACAAACTACAGAATTCAAGCTACAAAAAAGCTCCAAATTCCAAGTCCCAAAAGACCCTTCGGCTTGCCAT
Source organism: uncultured Phycisphaerales bacterium (assembly GCA_963785635.1). Taxonomy (GTDB): domain Bacteria; phylum Planctomycetota; class Phycisphaerae; order SM23-33; family FEN-1343; genus FEN-1343. The sequence goes on along the minus strand of CAWAWB010000013.1, from coordinate 84,146 downwards.
CTGGAATTTGGAAATTTGGGTTTATTTGAAGTTTGCAGTTTGCAGTTTGTAGTTTTCTTGAAAAGGCGGGAGGTCTAACCATGGCCGAACTTCTACCCATGCTAGCCTTATCCCCCACGATGGAACAAGCCACAATCGTGAAATGGAACAAGTCCGAGGGCGACAACATCATCAGCGGCGACACGTTGTGCGAGGTGGAGACGGACAAGGCCGTCATGGAGTACGAGTCGACGACCGAGGGCACGCTGCTAAAGGTGCTGGTTGGCGAGGGGCAGACCTGTGGCATTGGCGACCCCATCGCCATCATCGGCGCGGCGGGGGAGGATATCTCCGCCATCCTCGCCCAGGTAGGGGCAAAGCAGACGGCGGCGGGGGAGATTCATCCCGCGCACACAGCCGGGGAAAAGGCGCATATCGCGCCGGCAGCCGAAGCGCGAGAGGTGGAGCAGCCAATAGAGCACGCTGCGCCGGTGTCTGCGCAGGCAGAAGTGGCCGCGCCGGAGCCGGGTGTAAGCAAACCCTTCGTGCGCGTGCCCGCCGTGACCGTGGCAGAACCGCCTCAGGCGCCCGGCGGTCAGGCACAGCCGAGGGCGGCTGTGCCACATCGCCGTGCGCCGGTTTCCCCCGTGGCCCGCCGGATGGCCGATGAGGCGGGCATCGATGTGGCGGCGATAAAAGGGACCGGACCAGAAGGGCGAATCACGAAGCGCGATGTGGAAGAGGCCATCGCGGCCGGAGGGTCGGCGCATCGCGAGGCAGCACCACCTGCCGCCGCGCCGGTCGCGCCGCATCCGCGTCCAGCGCCCCAGCCGGAGGCCGCGCAGCATTGGCCGCCCGCAGCCCCGCCCGTGGCCGCGCCGCCAGCTCCGCCGCTGGTGCAAAAAACTGCCGCGCCGCCTGCGCCCGTGACAGAGGCGCCGGCCCCGCCAGCCGCGCAAGTGGAGGCAAAAACGCCGGAGCTGGTCGATCAGGTCGTGCCGCTCTCACAGATGCGCAGGGCGATTGCCGCGCGGATGAGCCAATCGGCCGCCGCCGCGCCGCATTTTTATCTGACCGTCTCGGTGGCCATGGATGAGCTGATGGCCGCCCGCCAGCGGCTGAATGACTCGCTGGGGCGAAAGGTCTCGTTCAACGCTTTCCTCATCAAATTCGTGGCCGAGGCCCTGGCTCGCCACCCGCGCGTCAATGCTTCCTGGGAGGAGGCGGGCATCCACTTGCGCGGCCGCGCGGATATTGCCCTGGCCGTGGCACTGGAGGATGGCCTGATAGCACCGATCATCCGCGACTGCTCGCGTAAGGGCCTCCTGGCAATCGATGGTGAGTTGACCGCGCTGGTGTGCCGGGCACAGGGGAAGCGAATCGCGGCTGAGGAGCTGGAGGGGGCAACGTTTACCATCTCCAATTTAGGCAATGCCGGCGTGGAGGAATTCACCGCCGTGATCAATCCGCCCGGCGCGTGTACGCTGGCCGTGGGCAAAATCGCCAAGGTCCCGGTGGCGGATGAGAATGACTCACTCCATGTGCGTTCGATGATGAAGCTGACCTTGTCCTGCGACCATCGGATCATCGATGGGGCAGTGGGGGCGGCGTTTCTTGCTGAGCTGAAGAGATTGCTGGAAAACCCCGTTCAGCCAATGTTGGTCGTGCAGCTCTGAACGAATTGCGGATTGCCCTTCGACAGGCTCAGGGTGCTGAGCGAAGTCGAAGCACGGATTTCGGATTGCGGATTGGAGAAGGCTCGGCAGCCACATCAACTGGCAATTCGCAATTAGCAATTCTTCTCCGAGTTGACACACTCCTGCGGCAGAGTTACCTTTCGTGCATCCATCAACGTTCACGGATGAGGGACAATACATGTCGCAAACGCCGAATTATCCGCCGCCAGGCTCGACGCCTCCGCCTCCAGGCGGCGGGCCGCCCTATCCCCCGCCGCAAGGCCCAGGCCCGCAGGGTCTTCCGGGACAGCCTCAATACGCGGCCTATCCGCAGCAGGTGTGGTATCCATCCGGCGTCAAGCCGCATCGCGGCAGCGCGGTCCTGGTGCTGGGGATCCTCAGCCTGGTGATGCCCTGCACGCTGGTGCTGGGAATCATCGCCTGGGTCATGGGCACCAACGATCTGCGGGAGATGAACCAGGGGCTCATGGACCCCGCCGGCCGCGGACTGACCAATGCGGGGAGGATCTGCGGCATTATCGGCGTTTGCTGGATAGGGGCGATCGTTCTTTTCTGGCTGGCCACGATCCTTTTCGGTTTTACGATTGCCGGCGCGGCGGCGCACATGCATCCGCGGTTCCATGGCATTTAGTGTTTGACAGGATAAGGAGGCTCGGGCCGCCGCGTGGCGATGAATCTGAATCGCGATCAGCGGCGCGTGGCGTGGATTGCCGCCGCGGTCCTTTTCGCCGCCAATTGGGCGTACGTGATTTGCTTTGTCGGCTGAGCTGAACGGCAAAGAAGAATTAGCGGGGATGCACGGGATGCTGGGGATGGGAAAAAGCTTTTAGCTTTTTAAGCTTTTGGTCTGTCAGAAATCGCGCCGTATTGGATTGAACCGCCTAACAGGCCAAATGCCTAAGAACCAATGCCTTTATCCCTTGTATCCCTTGCATCCCTGCTTGATTTCTTTTAGTCAATTTCAGACCGGCATTTCCCCGCGTGCAGTGTTCGCCTAGAATAACGCCATGTCCGACATTCGTGTCCTATCGCCGTACCTCGTCAACAAGATCGCCGCGGGCGAGGTGGTCGAGCGGCCCGCCAGCGTCGTCAAGGAGCTGGTGGAGAACGCGCTGGACGCCGCCGTGCGCAGGATCGATGTGGCCGTGGAGAAGGGCGGCCGCTCTTTGATCACCGTGAGCGACGATGGGGCAGGCATGTCGGCGGAGAATCTGGCCAGGGCCTTTTTGCCCCACGCCACCAGCAAACTGGCCGATGAGGAGGATCTCTTCCGCATCGCCACCATGGGTTTTCGGGGCGAGGCGCTGGCTTCCATCGCGGCCGTCAGCCACGCGAAAATCCGCACGCGCCGCCGCGAAGATGAAAGCGGCTATGAGGTCCAGGCCAGCGGCGAGACCATCGGCCAGGTGCGGCCCTGTGCGACCACGCCGGGCACGATCATCAGCGTGGCGGACCTGTTCTTCTCCACGCCCGCGCGGCGGAAATTCCTGAAGAGCGATTCCACCGAGTTAGGGCACATCTCCGAGGCCATGGCCCGCGTGGCGCTGCCCTATAAAGAGGTGGCCTTTACGCTCACCCACAACGGCCGCAAGGTGCTGGAACTGCCGGCGGTAGAAACGATTCAGCGGCGCGTGGTGGATCTATTCGGGCAGGAGTTGGCCCAGGACCTCATCGAGCTAAGAGCGGATGAAAGCGCGGCCATTCGCGTATCCGGCGTGATTGGCGCTCCCGCCGCCGCGCGGGCCACGACCAGGTGGCAATATTTCTTTTTGAACGGCCGGTACATTCGCGACCGCTACCTGCTGCACGCGCTCAAGGAGGCCTATCGCGGCCTGATCGATCCCCACCGCCAGCCGGTGGCCCTCATCTTCATCGAGCTGCCGCTGGAAGAGGTGGATGTGAACGTCCATCCCACCAAGGTGGAGGTGCGTTTCCGCGACAGCCAGTCAGTACACTCGCATGTGCTGGCGGGGCTGCGCGAAACGCTGCAAAAGGCCGAGCTGAGGCCGCATGCGCAACTGGCGGGGGCCAGCCTTACCGCTGGCTTTGGTGAGCCTGAAGCCGGCGCGGGCGCGGCGGCAAATCTGCTGCCCGCCGAAAAAGCCGATGATCCGCGGCGACAGAGCCTGCGCGAGGCGCTGGCGGATTTCTTTAAGAGCCAGGCCCCGCAGGGCAAATTGCAATTTCCGGAGGTCCGTGATCGGCCGCCGCAGACGGCCGCGCCGCAGCGGCCCGCCGCCGCGCTGGCGCCATCCACACCCTCGCGCTACTGGCCGCAAGGGCCTGAATTGGCGGGGCGGGCGGATGGTGCAGCGGCGCAAGCGGGCACGGCGACCGTCGCGCGGCCGCAGGTGGAGTTCGCAAAGCCGCTGGCAGATAGCCCTGCGCGGCCGTTTGAACCCGCGCGGCCGCAGAGCGCGGCGGCGATTGCACCCGCGGCGGCGGAACCGACGGCGGCCGCTGAGCCCAAGGTCCTCCAGGTCCACGGCACGTATCTGATTGTGGCCGAGAGCGATGGCATCACGATCATCGACCAGCACGCGCTGCACGAGCGGATTCTGTACAACCAGCTTCTAAAACGCCTCTCTGCCGGGCCGTTGGAAAGTCAGCATTTATTGGTGCCGGCGGTCCTGCCCGTGACGCCCGTCCAGCGGGCGCGATTGCTCGATCACACGGCATTGCTGGGCAGGCTGGGGATCGAGACCAGCGATTTTGGGCCAGGTAGGGCAGCCATTCATCGCTTCCCCAGCTTTCTGGATAAGCTGGACCCGGCGGGTTTTCTGGCGGATGTGCTGGACCAGTTGGCCGAGGATGATCCTTCCCTGGATGCCGAGCGGCTGCTGCACCAGCTCATCGACATGATGGCCTGCAAGGCGGCCATCAAGGCCGGCGATGAACTGAGGGAGCAGGAGGTGCAGTCGCTATTGGCCCAGCGCGAGGGCGAGGAGAAGGCCACCGCCTGCCCGCATGGAAGGCCGACGCAAATAAGATTGACGCTGCGGGACCTGGAGAAGCAATTCAAGCGCGGCTAACGCCTCTCCGTTAATCGGTTAATTGGTCCGTTCGCGGCTCACTACGCTTGCCGCTCACTCTTGGTTATTACCTGGAGCAGCTCCTCTCGGGAGTTTACCCGCAGGACCGGGTGAGGGTCAAAAGAGCAAATTCGAAATCCGAAATCCGAAGGAAATTCGAAGACAGCAAAAACAAGCCAATGGGCGCAAAACCTCTCTCGTTTTTCTTGTTTGGAGTTTTGAATTTACTGTACTTCTTTCGGATTTCGTGCTTCGGATTTTGGATTTTTCCTCGTAGACTCCTGCCTTGAACGGGAGGCCGGAATGCACAATTTCCATCGACCGCTGGCGTGCATTATCATCTGCCTGATGCTTTCGGGCTGCTGCCAAAATGCCGCCAAACCCACACCCGCAAATGCTTCCCACCCATCGCAGACTCTCGCACAAGAAAACCTCACCTTCTACACAACCCAAAGTTACATGACCAATCCGGGGCCGATGGCAGGTCTTTATTCCGGGCTGCCGGGCGAACCGGAGAAGCTGGTGCCAATCGTACAGGGGCTATTGATGCACGGCGGCCTGTGCTGGCTGTATAAGCACGAGCCCCAGGAGGCTCAAAAAGGCGGAGATCAACTGCGGTCGGCTTCTGAGATCCTGGCCAAAATAGCAGAGCTCGATAGCGCCCCTTGACCGAGGCCCGTCCGCCGGAAAAGAAGCTGCTGTGCAACTGCCGCACATTCGCCGTGCTGCTGACATCCATGCTTCGCTACCAAAACATCCCCGCCCGCACGCGCGGCGGTTTCGCCACCTACACCTGGGGACGCGGCAAGGGCGAGAATCACTGGATCTGCGAGTACTGGAAAGACTCCTCGCACCGGTGGGTCCAAGTGGATGCACAACTGGATGCCGCTCAGCGCCAGCTTATGGGGATTGATTTTGATCCGTTGGATGTGCCCGCCGGCAAATTCATGGCGGCCGGCGCCGCCTGGCAGGCCTGCCGCGCGGGCGCGATCCCAACGACTTCGGCCTGGGAGGGCGCGATGGGTGGCTGCCGCTGGGCTGGGAGATGGTTCGCGGCACACTGGCGAACGATTTTGAGGCCCTGAACAAGCATGAGCCGCTGCCGTGGGACATGACCACCGCTCTGGCGGCAAAAGACCAGTCATCGCTCGGCGATGCGGAGCTCAAACAGTTGGATGAACTGGCGACTTTCTCGATTAATCCGGATGCGCAGTTTGATTTGATGAGACGACGCTACGCCGCCAGCGATCCTATAACACTTCTGGCCGCCTGGAAGAGCGGTGACCCCATAACACAGGCCGATCCCAATAAACTCTCTGCTTTGCAGCAAACGATGGAGCGGCTTGCCCGCGCCGCCGGCGGCCGCGTCGGCGCGGCGGTCTGTCTTCTTGAAAGGGACCAGTTCGTTTCCGTTCACGGCGATAAAGTCTTCCCTATGCAGAGTGTCTACAAACTGCCCATCGCCATGGCGGTGCTGCACGAGGTGGATGAGGGCCGCCTGCGGCTCGGCCAGGAAGTCGAAATCACTCCGCATGAGCTCGAGCCCGCCTCGCTCTATAGCCCCATCCGCGACAAATTCCCCACCGGCACAAAGCTCACCCTCCATGAATTGATCGGCTACGCCATCTCCCAGAGCGACAACGTCGCTTCGGACATCCTGCTGAAACTTGCCGGCGGGCCGCAGGCCGTTACCAAATTTTTGAGAGGCCTCGGTCTGGATGAAGTCACCGTCGCCGCCAGCGAGCGCGAGATGGCCGCCGATGAGGGCGCACAATACCGCAACTGGGCCACGCCGCGCGGAGCGGTAAAAATGCTGGCGGTGCTGCACAAGGGCGCCGGCTTGTCGCCGCGCAGCCAGGCCGTTTTAAGCGCGGCCATGACCGCGACCATCACGGGCAAAAACCGCATCCCCGGCCTTATGCCCCCCGGCACAGTGGTGGCTCACAAGACCGGCACATCGGCCACCGTGCGCGGCCGTACCGCCGCCACCAACGACATCGGAATTATCACGCTGCCCGATGGTAAAAACCTCGCCGTCGCCGTCTTCATCTGCGACTCGTCCGGCGACCTCGAGTCTCGCGAATCCACCGTCGCCCGCATCGCCCGCGCCGCTTACGACTGTTTTTTTCTACCGTAGTTTTGCCGTAGGGTCGGATGGTGCGCAGCAAAGCTGCAAACACTATCCTGAGGAGATGGGATCCCGCCTTACCTACGCTCTCACTCAAAAGGAAAGGGCTAGGAAATCACGCATAAAGCAGTGGACAAAAACGTCTTTTGGGTTAGAATTGCTCTTGTCGTCCCATTGTCCGCATTTCGTAGAAGATGAGGAACTTTTGGTCAATATCGCGCTGGGCCGCGATGGAAACTTCTTCGAAGGAGGCCGCTATGCATCCGCACCGCAACCAATTCCTGGTTTTCGCAGCCGTATTGGTGTCGGCAATACTCCCAGTATCTGCAAATCAGTGGTTTGTATCACCGTCAGGGACAATATCGGGTGATGGCAGTTATGCTAGCCCCTGGAGCCTGAGTTTTGCCCTGCTGGTGACCAGCCCGATCGGCGCCGGCGACACGATCTGGGTGCTGCCCGGCGATTATTACACCGATGGCAACGTCGTGGGTTGGCAAGGAGACCCCAACGACCCGAACGCTCCCCCCGACCCCAACCTTGGCGCCCTGACTACAACATTCGGGGTGGAAAAGGCCGGTACGCCCAGTGCGCCGAATCCTGGTAGAGAACTGGCAGAATGGCCGCGCGACCATTCACGGCAACTTCGACCTGCTCAATGCCGGTCCCTGGCCGCCCAAGTATATATATTTCAAGGGCCTGGAAATTGTCGGCGCCTATCGTGGGTACATCGAAGGCGATGCCGCCGGCTTCGAGCTGGGCACCGGTAATTTCGGTTTCTATTCTGATTATGCCCGCGGGGTAAAGGTCTTGAACTGCGTTGTACACGATGAGACCGGCGGCGGCATCTACAGCTGGTCATCATCCCTTGGCACGGAGATCAGCGGCAACCTGACCTATTACAACGGTATTGACGATCCCAACACAAAGGATTCCAACACCGGCATGATGCAGCCGCAGAACTGGGGCATATCGGCCCAGACCTCTGGCGGCGACGCGAACATCGCCGCCTATCGCTGGACCTTCAAGAACAACGTGGTCTTCAATAATTGTGCCGGCGGTGTCCGTCTGTATGGCTCCACCCGTGACTACGCCACGTATGATGGCGACACGATGTTCAACAACGGTTCGATTTCCACCGCGGGCCTCAGCGTCGACTTTGTGGCCAATGACTACAATGCCATGGGGACCGTTTCTGAGGATGACATCTTCACCAACCTGAACACCTACATGAATGGCACGGTCGGCGGCCAGGTCTGGATCGACTGGACCGACAATGCCATGGTCACCAACAACTACTGCGTCTGCGAGGATCCCAACCGGCCCTTCACGCTGGGTGACTGGAACAACGGCTTCAACACTTGCTCCGGCAACACCATTTTTGGCACGGTGTATGACACCTTCGACTATACGTCTGGTCAGGTCATTGCCAACGTTCCCACCACGGGCAGCCGCGTTGTGATTCAGCCTTGCCCGGCCGACATTGGCGGTGGCGTCAAACTCGAGCCCGGCCGTGCCAACGTGATCATTTACAACTGGGGCGGCGCGGCCACAGTGCCGGTTAACCTGTCCCTGGATACTGGCCTGGCCAATGGCATGGGTTACAACATTTACGATGCCCAGAGTTTCTACAGCGCCGCCGTCCTCTCGGGCACGTATAACTCCGCTTCTCCCACGGTCAACATTCCGATGTCCGGTTCGACTATGGCAACCCCACTGGATTCCAATCGCACGGCCCCGGCCCACACCTCCAGCAAGTTCGGCGTTTTTGTCCTTGTGCCCACGAACAAGACCCCGGTCGTGAGTGCGGATGGCGACCAGTCAATCATTCAGCCCGATCCCAACGCGACGGTTGTGGTGACGTTGACCGGCACGGCCAGCGATGATGGCCAGCCGGCCGGCTCCTCCCTGACGCACACCTGGTCCTACGTGAGCGGTGGCGGAATGACGCCGACGATTGGCAACCCCAGTGCTTTGGTTACAAACGCCACATTCAACAAGGCCGGCGTGTACATCTTCCAATTCACGGCGAGCGATGGCAGCTTGACATCTGCCGATCAGATGAAGGTTACCGTCATCAACCCCAATGCTACGGCCGTTTTCCATCACAGCCTGGATGCCAATTACATCGACGCCAATACGCATATAGTCAAGGACACGTCGGGCAGCGGCGATAATGGTGTGCTGAACAGCCTGGCGACGCCCAAGGCATATCCGGCACAGATTCCCGGCCAGTATAACGAAGCCTTGCATTTCAACGGCGCGGCCAATGGCAACTACGTCACCACCCCCGGGTTTGCCCTGAACAATTCGTATGCCATCAGCTTCTGGTTCCGCGTGCAGGATCCCAACACGCTGGCCAATTCCGTCAGTCAGTACATCTATTTCTTCAGTTGGCACGGCACGCCGTTCACAAACGATTCGATTAACCTGTGGATGGACAAGCCGGGCGACCTTCCCTGGCCGACATCCGTTCGTGTTTCGGCCTTTGACCACAACGACACGATTCCTGCCGGCGGCAACACCTGCTTTGAGATCTATGACGGGTACTACATTGGGACTGACGGCCTTGCTTATACGGACTTCGTCCCCGATGCCAATTTGACTGATCCAAATGCGAAGTTCCACTGGTGCGACGACACCTGGCACATGGTCACGCTGAACGTGTCCAAGGCCAATGGTACAAGGGTGTACATGGACGGCAACTGCGTGGCGACGGCCCCGACCTGGGGTGGCGACGCCATGAACGGCATGGCCACCGCCACCAATGGCATTGTGTACGGCGGTCGAAGCGATTTGCAGACCCAGCGGTTCTACGACGGAGACATCGATGAAGTGTGGATGTTCAACAAGGAATTGACGCAGGCGGATATTACCAGCCTGTATATAGTCAATTATCCGGTTCCTCCTGTCAACCAGCCTCCGGTCGTGACCATGCCGGCGGATCCGAACCTGAAGATTACTGGCGGAACTGTTTCGGCCTCGCTGGCCGCGACAGTCTCTGATGATGGTCTGCCCAGTGGCACGGTTACACAGAGCTGGACCATGGTCAGTGGTCCTGCCGGTGGTACGGTAACGTTCAGTGCCCCCACGGCCCTGACGACCAACGCCACCTTCAACAAGGTCGGTGCGTACATCGTGAAGTGCCTCGCTACGGACGGCAACCTGACCAGCGATGATCCCAATGCGGTTAAGGTTAGTCCGGACACGATGACTGTCACCGTGAACCAGGGCGTCCTGCCCAACACGGCGCCGGTCATCACCATGCCTGCCCAGCCGGTCCGTGCGGCCGAGCCCGCCGCGGCCGGTGCAGGCGGCGTGTCTCTGGCGGCTACCGTGTCGGATGATGGTCAGCCCAATCCTCCGGCCCTGGTGACCGTCACCTGGAGCGTGATCAGCGCCCCGCAGAACGGCGTTGTGACCTTCGTGAATAGCCACGCGGCGACCACGTCGGCCAGCTTCGTTCGAGTCGGCACGTACATGCTGAATCTGCACGCGTCCGACAGCAACCTGGACGCCAACGCTACCTGCCAGGTTGTGATTGCCGAGGATCCTCGCGGTGACTTCGACGGTCTGAATAACTGCGACGGTACTGACTTCCTGATCTGGCAGCGTAACTACAACCATGGCAAGGCCGGCAGTGGCGCTCCGATCGTTGATGCCAACTTCAACGATCCCAACTACGCCAGGAAGAACGGCGATGCCAATGGCGATGGCAAGGTTGATGGTTCTGACTTCCTGATCTGGCAGCAGGATTACGTGTACTGCCATTGATAACTGAAAAGAGGCACGCCTGGCCGGCAATCGGGCCGGCCCAGGCGTGACCTTATACTCAACGGACAAAAAAAACCGGTGTGGTCGAATGGCCACGCCGGGGTCTTTCGCAATAAAGTAATCCCGCCATACCCTATGCGGTATCACCACAGTTTGTGAATGCCGGACATCGTTTGGCAGCAACCTGCGGCGTTTCGTGGAGGTGAGTTCTTTCCCGGACATTTCTCTGCGTTATTCTATGCAGCCTTCGGACTGTGAGGACCTCGGGCATAATCTCAGCGGGTGCCGTGGCTGCGACCCCTCTCCCTTGGGAGAGGGCCTGCCCTGCGTAGCTTTAGCGAAGCGGGGTGGCCCGCAGGGCCGGGTGAGGGTTTCTTGCTGGGTGCCGTGGCTGCGTTTTTTTGCAGCCACGCATTCGCGAAGCTTGCTCCCTGGGAGATTTGTGAAAATGAAACAGTGTCTTACTCGTTCTTCGGGCGCGGCTGCAGCTTTCGCTATGCGCACGCTGCTGGTGATCCTGCTGGCGGGCCTGGCCGGCTGCCAGGCGCGGCCGCAGAACTTCACGCCGCGCGAGGGCGACCTGCTCTTCCAGGACCTGGACTCCGGCCCCCTGTGCGATGCGATCGAGGCGGTCACGCAGGGCTACCAGGGCGACAATTTCTCCCACGTGGGCATCGCCGCCAGCGAGCAGGGGAAAAGTGTGGTCATCGAGGCCGGCGGCCGCGGCGTGGTCGTGACGCCGCTGGCAAGATTTCTGTCTCGCTCCGCCGATGCCAACGGCCATCCCAAGGTGATTGTCGGACGATTGAAGCCGCCCTACCGCGCGGCCATCCAGCCCGCCTTGGCGCGCGCGAAGAGCCTCTTAGGAAAGCCGTACGATGACGAGTTTCTGCTGGATAACGGCAAGTACTACTGCTCCGAGCTGGTGTACGAGAGTTTTCTCGACCCGGCCACCGGCAAGCACCTCTTCCAGGTTTTCCCGATGACCTTCTGCCCGCCCGGCTCGCACGAGCCCCTGCCCGCGTGGCGCGACTATTTCGCCGCCAAGGGAACACCAATTCCCGAAGGCAAGCTCGGCTGCAACCCCGGTGGCCTCTCGCGAAGTGATAAACTGGAGATCGTGTACCAGTACGGTATGCCATCTCGGCCAGAGGCCAATTGAGGCGGCAGAGTAGTTGAGGCAAAAGAGATGAACGCGGACAGGGCCCGCGAGGCGGACATCCTGCGGCGCTTCGTGGAGGTGCATTGCCGCGCGAAGCACGGCGGCGGGGAAGATCTGTGCGCAAGCTCGCGGAACTGCTGGAGTATTCCCTGCACCGCCTGGAGCAATGCCCGTTTGAGCCCAAGCCGCGGTGCCGCAACTGCCGCGTGCGCTGCTATCGAGATGATTATCGCCGGCGGATCCGGCAGGTTATGCGCTACAGCGGCCTCCACTTCATCCTGCGCGGCCGTATCGACTGGCTGATCGAGTACTTCCTGCCCTCAGCTCGGCAAAAAAGCGGCCTCAAGAGCGGATAAGTGTATGGGATATACCGTACACTTAAGCCTTCGCCTTGTAGTGCTACGAACTACCGCACCACGCGCGCCCCGCCGCCCTTCATCACCTTTTCCACCTCATCTTTGGTGGCCATGGAGGTGTCGCCGGGGGTGGTCATGGCTAAGGCGCCGTGGGCCGCGCCGTAATTGACCGCCTGCTCGGGCGTCTTGCCCGCCAGGAAACCGTAGATGAGGCCGGAGGCGAACGAATCGCCGCCGCCGACGCGGTCGTAGATCTCCAGGTTGGGCCGCTCGATGGCCCGGTAGAACTTGCCGTCGTACCAGAGCACCGCGCCCCAGTCGTTGATCGTGGCGGTCTTGGCGTTGCGCAGCGTGGTGGCCACGGCGCGGAAATTCGGGTACGCGGCCGTGGCCTCGGTAATCATGGCCTTGAAGGCCGTCACATCCAGTTCGCTGTAGGCTTCGCTGACGCCCTTGACCTTGAAACCGAGCGCCGCCGTGAAGTCCTCCTCGTTGCCGATCATCACATCCACCATGGGGGCGATCTCCCGGTTCACCTGGCGGGCGCGGTCCATGCCGCCGATATCCTGCCACAGGGAGGGGCGGAAATTCAGATCGTAGGAGATGATCGTGCCGTTGGCGCGGGCCGCGGCCATGGCCTCCTTGGCCACATCGGCCGTCGTGGCCGAAAGCGCCGCGAAGATGCCGCCGCAGTGGAACCAGCGGGCGCCTTCCTTCTCGAAGATCTGCTTCCAGTCGATGTCGCCCACTTTAAGCTGGCTGGCGGCGGAGTGGCCGCGGTCGGCGCAGCCCTTGGCCCCGCGGATGCCGTAGCCGCGCTCGGTGAAATTCAAACCCACGCGCACCTTGCGCCCTAGCCCGTCAAACGGCGCCCACTTCACGTGCCGCAGGTCCACGCCGCCCTGGAGCATCAGATCCTCCAGCAGGCGGCCGACATCGTTGTCGGGAATGGCCGTGACCACCGCCGTGCGCAGGCCGAAGCAGCGGCGCAGGCCGCGGCTGACGTTGTATTCGCCGCCGCCTTCCCACACCTTGAATGTGCGCGTGGTGCGGATCCGCTCATCGCCGGGGTCCAGGCGCAGCATCACTTCGCCCAGGCTGACACAATCCCATTTGCAGGAGGAGGCCTCTTTGATCTTCAGCGTCGCCATCGTTCGTCATTCCTTGTTTATCTGGTTGAGCCAACTATTCAACGTCGCGGCCTCGCGCAGCAAACTTTCTGCTGTGGAGTCCGGAACGAATTCCAGCATCACGTAATGATCGCCCCCGATCCTGGCGACCGTGGACAGATAATCGAGCCACTGGGTTTGCCCTTCGGCCAGCGGCCGCTGATTCTCCGACCCTTCGACGTAGTAGTACGCGTGCACGTGGGTGAGCCACCGCCTGACCGCGGACAGGCTGGCCAGTTTTTCCGCGTGCGTCATGGCCAGCGAGGGCTGCCAGTAGGTTCTAATTCTACGGTCTTGCACCGCTTGCAACAGCGCCACGGCCGATTCGGTGGTGTCGGTCAGCGAGTCGGCGTGAAATTCGTAGGAGATGGTAAGCGCACGCCGCGCGGCCAGTTTGGCGATCCGCCGCGAATCCTCTTCCACCGCCGCGCTGGGCCGCATCGGCTTTTTTGCTCGCCCGGCTGCCGGCCCACACGCGGATGGTCTTGGCCCCCAGCGCCGCGGCCGAATCCACCACGGCCTGGAAGGACAACCCCTGTTGCTCGCTCTCGGCCACCACGTAATACGAGCCGTAGCTGGGAATCGTTAGCCCGTGCGCGGCCGTGACATCGCGCATGCGCTTGGCCTCATCCACCTGGCCGTGGGGCACGTGTACATCGCCGCCCCATTCGATGCCCTTGAGGCCGGCCGTTTTGGCCAGCGCGGCAATCTCCTGGGCGGTCATCTTTCTAAAACTGACGGAGCAGAGGCCGGGAAGAATCATCTGGCTTCCTTTTTTGTTTTCTCAACAGAATTAACCGCAGAGGACGACAAGACAAAATTCTCATCTCTGCACTCTCTGCAACCTCTGCGGTTTAAATTTCTCAGTCTTTCCTTCGGTTTAATCAATGCTTGAGAGGTTAAACCACTGCCGCATGGGAAGGGGGAAATTGTCAATTGTCAATTGTCAATTGTCAATTCGTTAGGGTAATCTACATGACTTGCCGGCGCGGAGTCGGCCGGTCGTAAAACCGCTGTCAAAGAAAGATCGAAAATGGCTGTGGCAGGAATTCCGGAAAACGTGCTGCTCCGCACGCATAACTGCGGGCAGTTGCGCAAAGAGGACATCGGCAAGATCGTGCAGCTTTGCGGCTGGGTAAAGACGTACCGCGACCACGGCGGCGTGGTATTTATCGACCTGCGCGACCGCGAGGGCATCACCCAGGTGCTCTTTGATCCCACCGATGATGCGGAGATGCACAAACTGGCCCGCGCCCTGCGCAACGAGTGGGTGATCTCCGTGGCCGGCAAGGTGCGCAGCCGTCCGGAAGGCATGGAAAACCCCAAGATGGCCACGGGCGCCATCGAGATCGTGAGCCTGCGGTTGGTTGTCCTCAACAAGGCGGATACGGTGCCCTTCGAGCCGGATACGAGCGAAAAGGTCTCCGAGGAGATGCGGCTGAAGTATCGCTACGTGGATACTCGCCGCGCGGAAATGGCCAATGCCTTGATCATGCGGCACCGCATCGCCAAGTGCGTGCGCGATTATTACGACAAGCAGGGTTTCCTCGAAATCGAGACGCCTTTTTTAACCAAGAGCACGCCGGAAGGCGCGGGATTTCCTGGTCCCCAGCCGCATGCAACTGGGCACGTTTTATGCGCTGCCGCAAAGTCCGCAGCTTTTCAAGCAGATCCTCATGGTCGGCGGCATGGACAAGTACATGCAGATCGTCCGCTGCTTCCGCGATGAGGATTTACGGGCCGACCGCCAGCCCGAGTTCACCCAGATCGATGTGGAGATGAGCTTCGTCACGCGCGAGGATGTGATGAAGGTGAACGAGGGGGCCATCCGCGAGATTTGCCAACTGTGCGATGTGCCCCTGCCGGACAAGGTGCCCGTAATCACCTACGAGCAGGCCATGCGCGAGTACGGCATCGACCGGCCGGACATGCGCTTTGCCATGCTGCTCAAGGACATTACCGACCTGGCCAAGGACAGCGAGTTCAAGGTCTTTGCCTCCGTCGTCGCGGCCGGTGGCATCGTCAAGGGACTGACCCTGGAAGGCGGCGCGGATCTGACGCGCAAGCAACTCGATGAACTGGGCTCGTCCTGCACCACGCTGGGCGCCAAGGGTATGGCCTGGTCCAAGGTCGATGAGAAGGGCGACCTGAACGGCCCCCTGGCCAAGTTCTTCACCGGCGAAAAGCTGGCGGCGCTCAAGCAGAAGATGGGCGCCAAGAATGGCGACTGCATGATGTTCATCGCGGACAAGCCCGCCATGACCAACAAGGTCCTGGCGGCCCTGCGCTGCAAGCTGGGCGCGGAGCGCGGCCTGTACACGGAAAACAACTGGGCCTGGTGCTGGGTGATCGATTTCCCGCTCTTGGAGTGGGATGAAGAGGAAAAGCGCTGGGTGGCCGTACACCATCCGTTCACCGCGCCCGTGGCCGCGGATTTACCGCTATTGCAGACAGACCCAGGCAAGATGCGCGCCCAGGCCTACGACCTGGTGCTAAACGGCACGGAGCTGGGCGGGGGAAGCATCCGTATTCACGATACGAATGTGCAGTCGCAGATCTTCGCGGCGCTGAACATCGGGCCCGATGAGGCCCGCGTGAAATTCGGCTTCCTGCTGGATGCCCTGCGCTTTGGCGCGCCGCCGCACGGCGGCATCGCCTTTGGGCTGGACCGCATCGTCATGCTCATGCTGCACCGCTCCAACCTGCGCGAGGTCATCGCCTTCCCCAAGACGGCCAGCGGCGCCTGCCCGCTGTCCGATGCACCTTCGGCGGTGGATGCAAAGCAATTACGCGAGCTGGACATCCGCCTAGTGGAAAAGCCCAAGACGCCCGACGTGATCCACGAGCACAAGATCGTGGAACACCACGACCGGTGACCTTCTGCGCGGCGGCAGGCGCGGGGTCAGGCCCGTTCGGTCTTTGACCTGCGCAGCCGCAGGCGGAGCAGGGTTTAGGCCAGGGCTTTTTAGGCCTGGAAAGCCAGCCTAATTGGCCTCTTACGTCCTCAGCACGCTTTATCGCCTTACCTGTTTATGCCGCGGCCCTTGGCCCGAACTTTCCCAGAAGCCAATGGTTCTGGACCATGCCTGAAAACAAAAACGCAGGCAAAAGAGGGCTGGCACGAAATTCGTGATAATCTTATCGATAAGTCCTTGTTCTAAAAGCAAATGTAAGATTATCACGAGGGCAAATTCTCGTGATAATCTTACTTTGGTGATAATCTTACCGCGAATCCTTTCGGCAGTTACCCGTGTCCTTCTTGCGGGGGAGGGGCAGGGGAGTCCTGAAGGGGCTGCCATATCCAAGCGCATATAATGATTTGGACGGGGGTGGCGAATTGAGGGGCTTATCTGTGGGCGGGCCCACTTCTTTAAACAGACGGTCTGCGTGTGCGCGGCGGCAATCAAGCAGCTCAGGGGAAGGAGATAGGGCATGATCGAGGCGGCGGCTCAAACCAAAAACACTCCAGATATCCAGGAGGTCCACATCCTGTGGATTACGGCCTTCCTCGGCTGTGATGGCGACTCCGTTTCCGTTACCAACGCCACGCTGCCCAGCATCGAGGATGTGGTCCTGGGGGCGGTGCCAGGTCTGCCCAAGGTAAAGCTGCACAACCCGGTGCTGGCGCCGGAGGTGGGCGAGGACTTCATGAAGTTTTTCCACCAGGCGGATGAGGGCAAGCTGGGCGAATTCATCCTGGTGATCGAGGGTTCGGTGCCCAATGAGAAGATCAAGAAGGAGGGTTACTGGGCGGCCTTCGGCACTGATCGCACTACCGGCCAGCCCATCACCTCCTGCGAGTGGATCGATCGCCTGGCCAACAAGGCGCTGGCCGTGGTCGCCGCGGGCACCTGCGCCACCTATGGCGGCGTACACGCCATGAGCAACAATCCCACCGGCTGCATGGGCGTGGCGGACTACCTGGGCTGGAGCTGGAAGAGCAAGATCGGCCTGCCCGTGGTGAACGTACCCGGTTGCCCCGTGCAACCCGACAATTTCACCGAGACGCTGCTGTACCTGCTGATGCAACTGGCGGGCAAGGCCCCGATGATTCCGCTGGATGACCAGTTGCGGCCACGCTGGCTGTTCAGCGATGCGACCGTACACGAAGGCTGCGACCGCGCCGGGTATTACGAGCAAGCGGACTTCGCCAAGGCCTACGGCCAGCGCGAGTGCCTGGTGAAGGTCGGCTGCTGGGGGCCGGTGGTCGACTGCAACGTGACCAAGCGCGGCTGGATGGATGGCATCGGCGGCTGCCCCAACGTGGGCGGCATCTGCATCGCCTGCACCATGCCGGGCTTCCCGGACAAGTTCATGCCCTTCATGGATGAGCCCACCGGCGGCAACATGTCCACCACGGGCGTGGCGGTGTACGGCAAGCTGATCAAATACCTGCGCAAGATGACGCAGCGGCACATGAACGAGGAACCCAAGTGGCGGCATCCCGGGAATGAATTGACCACGGGATACAAGCCCACCACTTATAAAACCCCGCAATATGCCTCCGCCGGAGAAAGGAGCGGGCAATGACCGTCGTCCATACACCCCAGCAGCAGGAAGTCCGCAAGCCGGGCCACCTGGTGGATATGTCGTGGGACCCCATCACCCGCGTGGTGGGCAGCCTGGGCATCCACACCAAGATCGACTTTGACAACGGCGTGGTGGAGGAGTGCCACTCCACCAGCTCCATCTTCCGCGGCTACAGCATCTTCCTGAAGGGCAAGGATCCGCGGGATGCGCATTTCATCACCAGCCGCATCTGCGGCATCTGCGGGGACAATCACTGCACCTGCGCGATGTACGCGCAGAACATGGCCTTCGGCGTCCGGCCCCCGCACCTGGCGGAGTGGATCATCAACTGCGGCGAGGCCGCCGAGTACATGTTCGACCACAACATCTTCCAGGAAAACATGGTCTGCGTGGACTGGTCGGAGCAGATCGTCCGCGCCACCAATCCCGAGGTGTTTGAGAAGGCCGAGAACACTCCCGCGCCGAACGCCAGCATTCACGGCTTCAAAACGATTGCTGACATCATGCGCGGCTTCAATCCCTTCACCGGCAGCACGTATCTCAAGGCGCTGGAGATGAGCCGCCTGGCCCGCGAGATGTTCTGCCTGATGGAAGGCCGCCACGTACACCCCTCCACGCTGTATCCCGGAGGCGTGGGCACCATGCCTTCACCGCAGCTCTTCAGCGATTACCTCGTGCGGCTGATGAAGTACATAGATTTCGTGAAGAAGATGGTAAAAATGCACGACGACCTCTTTGACTTCTGGTATGAGGCCCTGCCCGGCTATGAAGAGGTCGGCAACCGGCGCATCCAACTGGCCTGCTGGGGCTCCTTCAACGACCCGGCCCAATGCGACTACACCTACAAGAAGATGGCCGATTGGGGCCGCGCCATGTACGTCACGCCGGGCATGGTCATCGATGGCAAGCTGGTCACCAACAGCCTGGTGGACATCAACGTGGGCCTGCGCATCCTGCTGGGCAGCTCGTACTACAGGGACTGGGCCGACACCGGAGAGACGTTTGTCACCAAGGACCCGCTGGGCAACCCGATCGACAAGCGCCATCCCTGGAACCAGACCACCACGCCGCAGCCGCAGCAGCGGGATTTCCACGGCCGCTATAGCTGGGTCATGTCGCCGCGCTGGTTCAATAAGGACAGCGGCGAAACGCTGGCCATGGACACGGGCGGCGGACCCCTGGCCCGCCTGTGGTCGACGGCGCTATCGGGCCTGGTCGATATCGGCTACATCAAGGCCACGGGCAACAGCGTGCAGATCAATCTGCCCAAGAGCGCCTTCATGCCGGAGGTGCAACTGGAGTGGAAGGTTCCGCAGTGGTCTAACACCATCGAGCGCGACCGCGCCCGCAGCTATTTCCAGGCCTTTGCCGCCGCGGCGGCCCTGTACTTCGTGGAGCAGGGATTGAAGGAAGTGCACGCCGGCAACTTGCGCACGTGGAGCAACTTTGAAGTGCCCGACACGGCCATCGGCTGCGGTTTCCATGAATCGGTGCGCGGCGTGCTGTCGCATCATGTGGTCATTCGCGACGGCAAGATCGCCAACTACCATCCGTATCCGCCCACGTGCTGGAACGCCTCGCCGCGCGACAGCTTCGGGACGCCGGGACCCTATGAGGATGCGGTGCAGCAGTCGCCCATCTTCGAGACCAACGGCCCGGATAACTTTAAGGGCATCGACATCATGCGCACGGTGCGCAGCTTCGACCCGTGCCTGCCCTGCGGCGTACACATGTACAACGGCGCGGCGAAGATTCGGGAAGTTCAATACAACCCCATTTCAGGAAAGACCAATGAGCGGACCACCTGACAGCGGTTTACAACAGCGGATGGCCCAGATTGAGGCGGTGGTGGCCCAGATTGAGAGCATGTCGGACACCGCCGCGGGGGGCCAGGTGCAGCAAGTGGTGCAACTGATCCTGGATTTGCACCGCGACTGCCTCAAGCGGCATGCTGCGGCAGATCTCCGCCCAGGACAACGGCAAGACGCTCTTGCAAGAGCTGGCCGCGGATGAGCTGGTCTCCAGCCTGCTGCTGCTGCACGACCTTCACCCGCTCTCGCTCCAGGAGCGGGTGGCCACCGGCATGGAAAAGCTGCGGCCGTATCTCCAGTCCCACGGGGGCGAGCTGGAGCTGATGAGCCTGGCCGATGGAACACTGAACGTGCGGCTTAAAGGCGCGTGCGGCCGATGTGGGGGCATGCGCAACTCGCTGATGCTGATGATCGAGCGGATGATCCTGGATGCGGCGCCGGACCTGGCGGGCGTCAATATTCAGACGGATGAAGAACCGTCGATGCGGGAGAGCGGCCATGGTCAGCCCGCCGCCTGAAACCTCCGTTAGGACCATTGACGGCGCAGGCGCCGGCAGCGCCGGCAGCGCCGGCAGGAGAAAGGCTTGTACCCGGCCGACGCGTGCGCATTGCTCCCGTGCGAAAAGCGGATATTTTCGATCTGGTCCTGGCGGGCAGAACGGCCGTTGTTCAGCGCGTCGAACAGGATCTGGAAGGGCGGCTACATGTGGCCGTCGTGGTGGAGGATGATCCAGGCATCAGCCTGGGCCGCCAGGGCAAAATGGGCCATGTGTTCTTTTTCAGCCCGGATGAATTGCGGCCTTTGGAAAAGGGGGAGGTGGCATGATGACCGCTCAAACGAGAATCTTGGTAGCGGGTGTGGGGAATATCTTTTTAGGGGATGATGGCTTTGGGTGCGAAGTGGCCCAAAGACTGCTGAAGGAGCCGCCGCTGGAGGATGTGCGCATCGTGGACTTTGGCATCCGCTCCCGCGACCTGTCCTATGCGCTTCAGGATGGCTATGAGCTGATCATCCTGATCGACGCCATTTCGCGCGGCGGAGCCCCCGGCACGCTGTATCTCCTGGAGCCTAGCCTGAGCGACACAGGGCCGGCGCGGGATTTTCCGCCGCCGGACCTTCACGGCCTCGATCTCAATATGCTGCTGTACCAGTTCTTTTCCCTACATCAACCTGCGGGAAAAGTGCTTCTGGTGGGCTGCCAGGCCGCGGTGCTGAATGAAGCGGAAGATATCCGCTGCGGACTCAGTGGACAGGTTATGGCGGCCGTGGGGACGGCGGTGGATTTGATTCACAGGATCATTGACGAGCACATGCGCGGCGGGATAGCCTCCGCCCACGCCGATGAGCGGTCAGTCGCCTGCACCGCCTCCGAATGAGAATTCTGACAGTCAATCATAGGCAGGACAAAAATGGCAAAAAAACTTGTGAGCCTGGGCGAAAAACTCCTGGGCGTGCTGCTGTGGCTGCCGCTGCTGCTGGCGCTGCCCATCGGCTTTTTCCGCACGTTGCCGACGATGAAGCGGTACATCGCCGCCGCCAGAATGTAACCCCTCTCCCTGGAAGGGAGAGGGCGTGCCCTGCGTAGCTTTAGCGGAGCGGGGTGGCACGCAGTGCCGGGTGAGGGTGATAAAGGCGAAGCTTCATGCACGAACTCTCCGTGGCGATGGACCTGGTGGATGTCGCCTGCGAAGCGCTGACTAAACTGGGCGGCGGTGAAATCCTGGCCATCCATCTCAAGCTGGGGCGGCTATCCGGAATAGACGCGGATTGCCTGCGGGCGGCGTACGAAATGGCGCGCGCAGGCTCGCCGCTGGCCGGCGCAACCTGGTTATCGAGGATTCGCCCGTTACCATTTTTTGCCCCGCCTGCAACCGGCAGCAGGCGGCCATCTCCATCCAGGACCTCCGCTGTCCAGCCTGCGGGGGTGTCGGTGAGGTCCTGCGCGGCCGTGAACTCCAACTGACCGCCCTGGAGCTGGCGGACGAGCCGGTTCGCGCCTGAAGCCAGATTTGTTGTCACACTTTTCCCCCCTCCGGTGTCTTTATCTCTAGACGCATATGCCCCAAATGGAAATGAAACCACAGGATGATGCGCAGCCGCCGTTGCCGACGGCGGCGCAGTTGGTCGAGCGGTACGGCCGCGCAGTCTGGGCGGTGTGCCTGGGGATGGTGCACCATTACCAGGATGCGGAGGACCTTGTGCAGGATGTGATGGTCAAGGCGGTCAGCAGACTTCACCAGTTGCGGGAGAGCCGCCACGCGGGGCCGTGGCTGCTATCCATCGCCCGCACGGCCTGCCTTAATCACCTCAAACGCCGCAAATCGGCCGCACCCTTGAGCGAAGGACTGTCCGCGCCGGAAGGATCGTCCGCTTACGAGTATGAACATGTACACAAGGCGATTGAGCGTTTGCCCTCGGAGTATGCCGAGATCATTCGTCTCTTTTACCTCACCGGAAAGAAATCGACAGAGTTGGCTGAGCTTTTGGGTTTAAGCAGCGCGGCCGTCCGGCAGCGATTAGTCCGCGGACGGGCCATGCTGCACGACTTACTGAAGGAGGAGCGGCCATGACTGATCAACGCTGCTGCCTCGATAAATACGATGACCTGGTGGCCCTGGCGCTGGGCGAGCTGGATCCATCCACCGCCCAGGCCCTGGAGGCGCACCTGCAAACCTGTCCGGCGTGCCGGAGCGTTCGCGACGCTCTGGCTGCCGAAGAAGTACAGGTCCGATCCGCATTCATGGCCGATGCGCACCGCTATGAGCCGATCGAACGCGTGATGCTGCACCGCGTTTCAAACCTTCGACCTGAACCTGGCCCAGCGCGCTGCAGGCGCACCGGTCCATCCTTAAAGGAGTTTTTAACATGATCGCCGGACATAAACGTTTTGCCTACGCGGCCGCCGCGTGTTTGGCCGTTGCCGCCGTGCTGGCGGTGGTCGTCTTTACCTCAACCGCCTCCAAGGCGTACGGCCTGGAGCAAACCGCGGCAGCGTATCAGCGGCTTTTGGATTTCCACGCACGCATGACGCCGCCCGATGGCGACGGTCTTGGGGAGGCTTGGGCGCAGTTTACTGAGGACGGCGCGCTGGTGCGGTTTCGCGCGGACTTTCCCGCCACAGAGGATGGCGCCAAGGTCGGCGTCTGGCAAGCCGGCAAGGCCCATGTATGGTTTAAGGACAAGAACCTGTACGTGACCGTGAGCGATCCCGAGGTAGTCAAGAGGTTCTGCGACCTGCGCGAGAGGGTCGATCCCAAGCTGGCCTTTGAAAGGCTCCAGTCGCTTGAGCACAGCGGTAAGGTCGATGTCCAGATTCGCCAGAGTGATAAGTCCATCGAGGTGACCGTGACTGGCAAGGCTGCCGACGGCGGTCATGGCCGTAGTGTCTACACGGTGGATCCACAGACAAAACTCGTCGTGCAGATCGATGCATACACTCAGAAGGATGGCCAGTGGATAAAGGTTGGTACGTCGGAGTACTTGGATTACAACCAGCCTGTCGCCGATGCCATCTGGCAGCCAAAGCTGCCGCCATTTGTGATCCGGATTGACCAGACAGCGCAGACTATAGGTCTGCCCAAGGGGGATTTGACGGATGAAGAGATGGCCGTCAAAGTGGCGCGGGAGTTTTTTGAGGCGCTCATCGCCCAGGACTATAACAAGGCCGGCCAGATCTATGAAGGCATGCCCGCGGCGAAGATGAAAGAAGGTTTCGGCAAGGTTCGCCTCATTCGCATCATCTCCATCGGCCAGCCACGCCCGCATCCCGATCCACGCACGGAATTCCTACAGGTGCCCGTCAAAGTGGAATACGAGGAGGATGGGCAGGTCAAGACCCGGGAGTTCGTGCCCAACATCCGCGCCGCCTATAACCAGCCGGATCGGTGGGTGATCGGCGGGGGGATTTAGGCGGGCTTGTCACGGCGTAGCCGAAGGCGAAGCCGGAAGGCTCGAGGCCCTGCCGGACTGGGAGGAACATCCTTCCTGCTCCGGCAGTTTTGTTTCCGGCCTTACCTCAGTCCCGACGCTCAGGGAAACTGCGAATATCGAACGCCGAACACGGAATGTTGAATGTCGAAGTGAAGAACTGCACGGCGGCCGGTTACGGTGTCGGGGTGCAACCGACAACCAGTTCTGACTTCATCATTCAATATTCCGTGTTCGATATTCGATATTTCTTTGCGTTTTCCCCAAGCCGCAAGCCTTCCGGCTTCGCCTTCGGCTACGCCGTGACAAGCCGGTCTCCGGCCTTCGACCTCAATAAGCTTCCTCTTGTTCCGGCAGCCTCCCCCGAAACACGCGGTACAGGTACAGGTTGTACATCAGCATGGCCGGGATCAAAGGGCCGATGCCCACCAGCATGAAGACCAGCGTGGGCGTCCCGGAGGCCGCATCCACGATCTTCAGCCCTGGCGGCAGGATGTAGGGGTACGCCACGGTCAGTCCGCCCGCCAGGGCCACCAGGAAGAAGATGATGCACGAGGCGAAGGGCAGATGACGGTACTTCGTATAGCGCGTGGACAGCAGGATCATGACCAGGGCGAAGACGGCGCCGATGGCGAAGGCGTACAGGAACCAGCGCGGGATCCTTCAGCCAGCGGCGGGCAAACGCATCATGCAGGAAGGGCAGCAGTGCGGTCACCGCGGTCACGGCCGCGAACATGATGCAGGCGAAGATCATCACCACCCTTCGGATGTGGTGCTGAAAATGGCCTTCGGACTTGCCGATCAGATACGAGCCGCCGATCATCACATAGCCGAACGTCACGGCCACGGCCAGGAGGATCGACAGCGGCGTGAGCCAGTCCCAGGCAGCGCCGATAAAATCGCCGCGCGGCGATAGGGCAATTTCACTCAGCACGCCGCCCAGCGTCAGCCCCTGGGCCGCCACGGCCAGCAGACTGCCCAGACCAAACGCCACCTCCCACGTGCGCTTGTGGTGGGAGTGGGCGCGGAACTCAAACGAGGCGGCGCGAAACATAAGCCCAAACAACATGGCCATGATCGGGATGTACAGGGCGTTGCAGGCCGCCGCGTAGGCGGGGGGAAAGGCGCCGAAGAGCGTGCCGCCGGCCAGGACCAGCCAGGTTTCGTTGGCATCCCATACCGCATTGATCGAGCCCATCATCGCGCGGCGGTACTCCCCCCGCCGCACGAACAGGGATAGCACGCCGATGCCCAGATCAAATCCATCCAGCATGACATACATCGCCAGCATCAGCGCCAACAAGATTGCCCACACGTGTGCGAGAAATGCATGTTCCATATCAGCCCTCCCCCCCATTCTGTGCGGCGGGGAGCCGCGGCTCATCGATCACGTCCGGGCCTTTGTGCAGGATCCGCCGCGCAAAGATGAAAAACCCCGCCAGGAGCACCGCATACGCCAGCACGTACAGTCCCAGCGTGACCGCCGGAGGATTGGTGGGCAGGTTGGATACGCCCTGGCTGGTCCGCATGATGTTGTAGATGACCCAGGGCTGGCGGCCGACTTCGCGCACGATCCAGCCCAGATCGGAGGCGATAAATCCCAGCGGCGCCATGCAAAGCCACGCTTGTAGCAATCGCCGGTGTGCCGGCGCGGCCGCAGGGTTTAGTCCGCCGCGCAGCCATACCCAGACCGTGGCGAGCATGATGAGAAACATCAGCAGGCCGATGCCCACCATGATGCGGAAGGAGTAAAAAGGCAGCACAATGGGCGGCCAGTCCTCTGGCGGAAAGTCATTGAGGCCAATGACCTGTCCGGCGGCCGAGCGCGTGGATAGGATGCTCAGCATATCCGGCACAGTCAAGGCCCACGCATTCTTTCCCGCGGCTCCATCGGGCCAGGCCAATAGTGCCAGGGGCGCGCCCGTGCCGGGGGGATTAGTCTGCCAGTGTGCGTCGATGGCGGCGGCCTTGGCGGGCTGATAGGCGTGCACGCCGCGCGCGGAGAGGTCGCCCAGCCAGATCTGCAATGGCGTCACCACGATCGCCAGCGCCAGCGCCGCCTTTAATGATTTGAGGAAGAATGCGCTGTGCCGTCTCTTGAGCAGATACCACGCGCTGATCGCGCCTACGAAGAACAGGCTGGTTTCAAGCGCCGCGGCCTCCATGTGCCAGAAGGAGTAGCCCATGGCGGGGTTAAACACGGCGGCGACGTAATCGGTGATGGTGGTTTGCCCGTTCTGAATGGATACGCCGGCGGGCGTCTGCATCCACGAGCTGGCGTCCATGATCCAGAAGGCGGAAATCGATGCGCCCAGGGCCACCATGATCGTGGAGAAGAAGTGTACGCCGCGCGAGACGCGCTTCCAGCCGAACATCATGATCCCTAAAAACACCGCCTCCAGCATGAAGGCCATGGCCCCTTCAAAGCCCAGGATGTTGCCGAAAAAGCCGCCGCTGGTGCGCGAGAACTTCGCCCAGTTGGTGCCGAATTGAAACTCCAGCGGCAGCCCCGTGGCCACGCCGATGCCAAAGGACAAGAGCAGCAGCGTTGCCCAGAAGCCCACGTGGCGGAAGTAGTTTTCATCCCGCGTGGTCAGCCACAGGAACTCCATCAGCACCAGGAAGAGGGACAGACCGATGGTCAAAAGCGGCCAGAGCATGTGGAAAAGCGTGGTGAAGGCGAACTGAAGCCGCGACAGGAAAACCGGATCCCAGTAGCCCAGCATGACCCTTTGCCTCCGATCCGCGAACACCTGCCGATGAATAAGTCTACCAAGAAAGCCGTTAACCGGTTAATCGGTCCGCTCGCTGCGCTCGCTTCTGGTTAATTGGAGGGAACATGGATCGTGCTGTTACTTTTTATGTCAAACCTGGGAAAGAATTATAGTCCCAGCAACATCTTCTCTTCCTGCATCGGCAGGTAGCCGGGGATGCGGAAGTTCCAATATTCCTTGGCCTGCTTCTCCGTGCCGCCCGAAATGGAATACAGCTTGGCGTTTGTGGCCTTGATCCTGAAACGGATCTGCTGGTTGGCCAGTTTGCTCGCATCACCGGTCCAGGTGAGCTTGTGCCGCAGCGAGTCGCCCTTGATCGCCTTGAAATCCGCGAAGGCAAAGCCGTCGATGGGCTTGCCCGCGGTGTCGGCCACTTCCACGGCGAGTTGCCCGCCATCGGCGATGTCGGCGTTGAGGTAGAACTCGCCCGCCGCGCTCCAGAACGGCCGCGTGAGCATTTTTGCCTCCGCATCGGCCGCATTGAGGCTTACAAACCTATCGGGCTTGGCTGAGACGAAGCCCAGGCCCCAGACCACCTGGATGCCGCGCTTGACGAATTCGTGCGAGCTGTTTGTACCACAATAATACCAGCGGATTTCATCTTCCAGGTAGCAGGGCAGGCTGGAGGGGGAGATTGTGGCGGCATCCCACTCGCCTTCTTTGCCCAGCTCGATCCACTTGCTGCCGGGGGCGATGCGGTGCCAGGCGTAACCCGTGCGGGAATACAGCAGCTCGGGGACCATCATGCCCTTGGGCTTACCAAAATCCATGTCGTCCTTGACGGTTTCATACAGGGTTAGCAGGCCCAGCTCAAAGCCGCCGTAGGGGGCGGTATCCATGCCGTACATCTGCACCTGCACCGGATCGACAGGGTCCTGGTCGATCACGATCTTCGGCTCGGTCCAGTGAATGAAGTCCCAGGATTCGCTGCGGGCGATGCGGCGGTCGGGCTTGGAGGGCCGCATGTACATGATGTAGCGGCCATCCTCGGCCCGGTAAAAGCCGATGGGCCCGCCGGAGGAGATGCCCAGGATGGGATTCTCGCCGGCGTTATGCCAGTGCAGGCCATCGGGGCTGCGATAGGCGGACACATGCGCTTGGTGGGGGCCGTACCGTGCACCATCTTGTATTTCCAGCCGGGGCGGGTTTCGCGCTCATCGTAGATGATGGCGCTGCCGGCCGGCTCGGCCCAGAAGACGATGTTCGTGTTCTTGCCTTCTTTGGTCTTAAAGATGTCCATTTCAGGACGTTCCCAGTGCAGGCCGTCCTTGCTGCGGCCATAGGCCACGGCCGGACCCTTGGCGTTGGGGTTGAAGCACTTGTACCAGTACTCAAAGAGGCCATCGGTTGGGCGCTTGAGGACCGTGCCATACATCATCATTAGATTGTCTTCGGTGGGCAGGTCGCTCTTCAAAATCGGGTCGCCCTGGTGCTTGGTGGGCTTGTGGGCCTCGCGCGAAAAACCGTCGGCGGTCTCCAGGTCGCGGTTATCCAGGAACAGCAGCTTGATCATGGGGGCCTCGCTGGTGAAAGTGGGCGTGGAAGATTGCGCAGGGGCCGCGAAAGCGGATTTCTCGGGTGCATCGGCCTGGGCCAAGCGCGGGGACAGATTGCCAGCAGCACAGTCGCAACGAACAGATGTTTGAGTTGCATTTTTTGCCTTCCTGTTTTCAGTTCCCCCTCATCGTGCTTAAGGGTATCAAAAGCGGGGCGAGGTTCAAGACCTTGCTTATAGCGTGTAAGCGGCGAAGTTGCACATTTTCGCCGTTTGTGAAAAACGCGATTTTTGTGAACAAAAAAGATTCACAAAACCGGCAATTGCCCGTACAATCATTCATGAAATTGAATTTGTGGTCCGTAAGCGGCCGATAAACTTGTGATTCCCCAACGAGCCGGTTCTCCCCCCAACCGGTTCGAATGCCAAGGCGGCGTCTGGCGCTCCCCCCCTCGCCAGACCCGCCGTTTTTTTTACGACAACCTGCATGCCGGCGGCAGCTTGCCCCCCTCGAACTGGCTGCATTGAGATGTTAAACTCTGGCGTGTGGACTTGTGATGAATGTGTAGCACCTCTGGAAAGCCGCTATTCTCGCCACGATGAATAAACCAACTCGGATCATCCGGACAATGCGATGTGTGCGTGCGCGGCAGCATACGGAGGCAAGCGCGTGAAACCGCTGCATCACTGGACGGCGCGTTACGGCTTAGCCCTGGTGGCGGTGGGGCTGTCGGCGCTCTTGCGCTGGGCCATGCCGGATGTGCTCGGCCACGCACAATACCTGGGGTTTTACCCGGCGGTGGTCGTGGCCGCGATCCTGTGCGGTGCGGGGCCGGGCCTGGTGGCAACGTTCCTATCTATGCTTCTGGTCAACCTGGTCTTCGGGCAGTTCCATCTTTTGGATTACGGCCTGCAGATGTGCAATCTCATCTGGGTTATCGGCGGCGTGGGCGTCAGCTTGCTGGCGGGAAAAATGCTGGCCGCGCGGGCCGCGGCGGAGGCCGCCAAGGAAGCACTGGCTCGCATGAGCCGGCTTATGATAGAGGGCCAGGAGATTGCCCACGTCGGCAGCTTTGAGTATGTCGTGGAAGATCAATCAATCCTGTGGTCGCCGGAAGAGTTTCGCATTCACGGCCTGGAGGCGGCGGGGGGGCCGCCATCTTACCCGGAAATGCTCGCCAAATGTTATCTTCCGGAGGATGCGGCGCTGTTGGATGAGACGTTCAAAGCCGCCATGGCGGCCGGCGGCGTGTATGAACTGGAGCACCGAATCGTGCGGCCCGACGGCACAGTGCGGTTCGTTTATGACCGGGCGCATCCGCATTTTGATGAGCACGGCAGGCTGGTGCGGTACGCCGGGGCGACCGTCGACCTCACCGAGCGCAAGATTATTGAGGAGGTCTTAAGCTCGCGCCTGATGCTCTCGGAACTGGCCCAGCGGGCCAGCGCCGATGAGCTGGTTCAAAAGGCCATGGATGAGGCGGAGCGGTTGACTGCCAGCTGCATTGGCTTCTTCCACCTCGTGGATGAAGACCAGAAGAACCTGAAGCTTCAGGCCTGGTCCACCAACACGCTGCGGAACATGTGCATGGCCGAAGGCAAGGGCATGCACTATGCCATTGAGAAGGCGGGGGTCTGGGTGGAATGCTTCCACAAGCGGACGCCGGTCATTCACAATGACTACGTCAGCCTGCGCAACAAAAAGGGGTTGCCCAAGGGCCACGCGCCCATCATCCGCGAACTGGTGGTGCCGGTTATGCACGGCGATCAGGTCGTGGCGATTATCGGGGTGGGGAACAAGAAGACCGACTATACGCCGAATGATGCGAAGATCCTCCAGATGATGGGCGAGCCGGTGCTGGATCTGCTGCTGCGCAAACAGGCCGAAGAGTCGCTGCGCGAAAGCGAGGAGCGATATCGCTCGCTTTTCGAAAACATGCTGGACGGTTTCGCCTACTGCCAAATGCACCAGCTATGGCCGGCGCGGGCAGACCCCCACCATTCCAGGCACGGGCAAGCGGTTCGGCTGCAATATGATCTCGGCGATCACCAACCGTGGCCAAGTTGCGATAGGAATTGTATGGTGAATGTGCATGAACGTGTTGAAGCAGAAGAATCGTTTTCAGTGTGAAAAGGATCAGACTAATGAACCACTCAGAAAGCTGCAACCAGTTTGCCAGATCGACCGATTCCCAATACTTGCCAAGCGTTAGGCTCGGGCTTTCAATTGTGCTGTGGGCATCGGTGTGTTTTACGGCTGCGAAACTCTTGCAAGTCTTCCTTGTTAATTCAAATGTAATAGGTCTTTTTGAAGATGCTTCTCCTGGAACACCTTTTTGGAGCTTTGTCGGTGCGTTGTGGGAGTTAACGCAATCAAAATTATTTAGCCTTCTGTTTTATGGATGTCCTGGTATGGTTGCAATTATCGGCGTAGTCCTGATTGTGCGAAGTCCTATCGGTCTCTCATTCTCTCGGCTATGGAGGCTGGATCGCACTATGGAGCATATCGCTGGCGTGGGTCGTTTGGTTAACTTTTCTGTTTTGTCCGCGGATTAGATATGAAGATCTGGTTCAGTCAGCATTGATACTGCTCGCGGCTTTCGCACTGCTCAGATGTCTAGAGAAGGGGTGCCGCAGACTTAGGACCTTCAGAAAGAGTGCTTGGATGAAGTTTAGTCGCTGGGGCATCGTGCTGACGGGTGTTATTAGTTGTCTCGCGCTTCACCTACATGTCATGCCGAATACATTGTGGCACGAGTTGATAATTGCTATTGGCTTCTCTCTACCAGTTGTGTTCATCATTCTGCCAATGATGTTGGTGTTTAGCATGCAGCGCAATCTTGATGGGGGAGCTGCCAGAGGATAGCCTAGCTACTTTGTTTGCTATTCCTCTGCTGGTTGCCGGCAGCTCCAATGACTTCTGCATGCGAGCATCTATTCCTGGTCTTGTAGTTCTCTGCGTGTATGTTGTCAGGATGATAAGTTTATGGCGTGGAAAGCTCCTGCGTCTTGTACTGGTGGGGCTACTTCTCATCGGGGCTGTTACTCCGCTGCAGGAGATGATTCGATCCATTGATAATGTCGCTCATCATCGGCCGCTGGTTGCGGATAACATAGGCACCTTTGCAAAACAAAACCGTGATCTGCAGCTGCAATCTAAATTTGCTAATTTTATATCTAACAAACCAGCGGGCAGCTTGTATGTGAAGTATGTTAGCCCAGCTAATTCTCCGCATTAATGACAAAAAGGCCGGCCAGGGTTTATTTGACACACGTCCGGGGTCTCGTGAAGCTGCACATACGCAGAAGTCGCGAGATGGCCGCTTTGGCCTGCTTTCGGATGGATGGATACTTTTGGTCCAGCCACTGGCGCATGGCCGCGGCATCTTGCTCGTAGGCCCGCGGCAGCGGCTTTTGCGGCGTGAAGCCCCAGTGGTGCAGATAGCATCCCACCGTCCAGACGACACCGCAGACCCATCTCATCACCCCAGTAAATGCTCTTTGATGAAGAGGGCCGGCCTGAAGATTTCGTGTATCTGGCGGTCAACAACGCCTTCGGCCGTATCACCGGCTTGACTGATGTCGTCGGCAAGAGGATCACGCAAATCCTGCCGACGATCAAGGCGCAGAACCCCGAGCTGATCGAACTGTACGGGCGCGTGGCCACGACCGGCCAGCCTGAACGCTCCGAAATCGACTTCCAGGCCCTGTCGCTGCGCCTGGCCATTTCGGTGTATAGCCCGCGGAACGGCTACTTTGTGGCTGTCTTTGACGACATCACCGCGCCAAGCGGGCGGAGGAGGCGCTGCTGGCCAGTAATGAGCGCATGAAGCGGGTGCTGGAGGTCGAGACGGTTGGTGTGATGTTCTGGGACCTGACGACCGGCCGCATGACCGATGCCAACGACACGTTTCTCAAGCTCATGGGGTATAGCCGCAGCCAGGTCGAGGCGGGCGAGCTGACCTGGCAGAGACTGACTCCGCCGGAATACGTGGAGGTGAGCCTGGCCGAGATCGCGAAATTCCAGGTCACCGGGCGCATCGGCCCCTATGAGAAGGAATATCTGCGCAGACGGTTCGCGGCAGTGGCTGATCTTTGCCGGCACTCGTTAGGGCAAAACACCTGCGTGGAGTTCTGCGTGGACATTGCCCCCCGCAAGCGCGCCGAGGAGGAGCTGCGAGTAACGGCCGATGAGCTGGCGCGATCGAACAGGGAGCTGGAGCAATTCGCCTACATCAGCGCGCACGACCTCCAGGAGCCGCTGCGCCAGGTGCGGGCGTACACGAAGCTGCTTCAGGAGCGCTACCCGCAACTGGTGGATGAGACGGCCGCGCAGTATTTGAGATTTATTTACGACGGCTCGGCCCGGATGACCGAGCTGATCAAGGGATTGCTGGAGTACTCGCGCGTGGGGCAGATGAACCTGAAGGCGTCATCCACTCAGCAGGCGCTGGCCGCGGCGCTGGGTAATTTGAAAATCATAATAGAGGAAACCGCCGCGCACATCACCAGCGACGAATTGCCGGTAGTGCTGGCGGACCCGATGCAGTTGGCACAGCTTTTCCAGAACCTCATCCAGAATGCCATCAAGTTTCGCCACGACGGAGTAACGCCTGAAATCCACATTTCCGCGCGGCGGGAAAATCGCCAATGGTGTTTCGCCGTCCGCGACAACGGCATCGGCATCGAGCCGCAGTATTATCAAAAGGTGTTCACCATCTTCCAGCGGCTGCACACGCGCGACAAATATGATGGGGCGGGGATCGGCCTGTCCATCTGCAAGAAGATCGTGGAGCAGCACGGGGGAGAAATCTGCATCGACTCCACGCCGGGGCAGGGCAGCACCTTCTACTTCACGCTGCCGGCGGCGGACGAATAGCCATCAGCAATTTTATCTAACCGTTGCAACCTTACTCACTCCACATAGAATAGATTCTTCAAGCGCAAATGATGCGCCTCCAAACAATTCTTTAAACACAGAGGAGACTTACATGGCCAAAGGTCACAGCGCCCCCAAGCGAAACGTCAAGAAGCCCAAGCAAAACAAAGCCAAAAAAGGCAAAAAGTAATTTCCAGGATGCAGCTTCGCTTCACACCGAAAGAGTTTTTACCCCCAAAATGGTGTGGGGCGAAGCTGCACATCCCGCTCTAGCAGCTTACAGGTACTCGTTGATGATGTTCTCGAGCATCTCCACGCGCCCGAGCGGTTGGCATCGGGGTTGCCCTTGTCCAGCATGTACCGGCTCAGGTCGGCCAGGCTCTTTTTGCCGGCCTCGATTTCTTTACCCAGGCCGCTGTCCCAACTGGCGTAGCGTTCGCGAACAAAGCCGGCCAGCACGCCGTCCTGGCGGATCGCGGCCGCGATTTTAAGCGCCCGGGCGAATGCATCCATCGCGCCGATATGGGCGTGGAACAGGTCCACCGGTTCAAAACTTTCGCGGGCGACATGGGCGTCGAAGTTCAGCCCACCGGTTGTGAATCCGCCGGCCTCCAGGATGATCAGCATGGCGAAGGTGGCATCGTACAGGTCGGTGGGGAACTGATCGGTGTCCCAGCCGAGAAGCGCATCGCCGCGGTTGGCATCCACCGAGCCGAACAGGCCCACCGCCGCGGCGTACGCCAGCTCGTGGGAAAAAGTGTGCCCGGCCAGCGTGGCGTGGTTCGCTTCGATATTGAGCTTGAAATGCTCGGTCAGCCCGTGGGCCTGCAAAAACGCGTACGCGGCCGCGGCGTCGAAATCGTACTGGTGCTTGGTCGGCTCCTTGGGCTTGGGCTCGATGTAGAAGGGGCCCTTAAAGCCGATCTTCTGCTTGTGCTCGACCGCCATGTGGAAAAAGCGGGACAGATTATTTAGCTCGCGCTTCATGTCCGTGTTCAAGAGGCTCTTGTACCCTTCGCGGCCGCCCCAGAACAGGTACGCCGCGCCGCCCAGCTCGTGCGTCACTTCCATGGCCTTGGCCACCTGCGCCGCGGCGAAGGCGAACACATCCGCATTGGGACTTGTACCTGCGCCGTGTACGTATCGCGGATTGGAGAAAAGGTTGGCCGTGCCCCACAGGAGCTTGACGCCCGTGCGCTGCTGCTCCTGGCGAAGCACGCTGACAACCTCATCGAGATTGCGGTTGCTCTCGGCGAGGATTTTGCCTTCGGGGGCGACATCGCGGTCGTGGAAACAGTAGAAGCCGACGCCCAGCTTCTCGAAGAATTCGAAGGCCGCGCGAACACGGCGCTTGGCGTTGTCCAAGCTTTCGCTGCCATCATCCCACGGCATCAGCCGCGTGGCCGCGCCGAACTGGTCGGCCCCGCCGTTGCGGAAGGCGTGCCAGTACGCCACGCCGAAACGGAGCTGATCGGCCATGGTCTTGCCCGCCACGACTTCATCGGCCTTGTAGTGCTTGAACGCCAGGGGATTCTTGGACTTCGGCCCCTCGAACTGGATCTTCCCGATTCCCGCAAACGCCTCGGCCATGATAGATCTCCTTTGCCGCAGAATTTTTTGCAGATGGCCCCGAATTCTTGCCCACGGGCTATCCCGGCCCTCATTGTACTGAAGCGGGCCCGCGCCGCCAGACCTTTGCTGGCGAGGCATGAAGCCGGTGGTCAAAGGCGGCACAGCCGCGCGGGGGCTGTGCCCACATTTGGGATTTTTGATCGGTGGCAGCCGCGCTCGGCAGGGAGTGGCTTTTTGATTGCCTTTGCAATCACGACGGCCGTTTATGCATTATGCAATATTGCATATTGCATAACGTAAGTCCTTATTCTACCGAAGGGACTTATTCAGGACTGAATATTTCGGGGTTGCTATCTTACCTATCTTAACAACCCGTGATAGCAAGGCAATCAGATGGGCAGCAGACCTGCGTGTTAAGCGGTACTTCGGCATTGCTCAGCGCTGGGCAGATTTATTCACGTGAATATTCTGAATATGAATAACGTAAGTCCTTGTAAATACTAGAAGGGTTATTCAAAGGTGAATAATTGACCCTGCCCATTTTACCCATCTTAACAGGTTTGAAGCACTTAATAGACGCCCGGCCTGGCAGGAACTAACCGGCGCGGCCTTGGTCGTAAACCCTATGTAATTGTCAAAACTTCCGAAGCGAACCGCGCCTCAGCGCACGGCTATGGCAGCATCTTTATACGGCAAGAGCCGTATTATGTCAAGACACAAACTGTCAGCCAAGGTTAGTGTTTTAAAAAATATTTCGAGCTGGCACGACACAAAAGGCTCCTGCGGGCACAAGCGATAGTTTTTTGAAAGACGCTGGTGAGGGTCAAAGGGAGAGAAGTTTGTGCCGTGCCTACGGCACTCCAGATTCGTAGCGCGGCGGACCCCCGCCTTGAAAGGCGGGGCTGCATTATGCCGTGCCTACGGCACTTTGGAGGGCTTGCGAGGAAAGATGCGCACTCGCCAAGCCCCGCCCTTCAACGGGCTCAGGACAAATCTTCTATTGCGCCCTTTCAGGGCTAAAAAGAAAGGCGGATCGACACCTGGGGCGTTGCCCCAGGCTTTTTTATTTCGCGCCTTTGGGGCTTTAGGGCTCCATGTTCATGCGAAATCGTCCACGGCAGCCGGTGGCGCGGGATCTTACGCCAGAACCTCGTTCCACTCGCGCACTCCCAGGTGCCCACGACGCCGTTGAGGACAAAGGGGTCTGCGGCGATGAATTCCTCGGCCGCCGCGCGGCTGGTGAAGATGCCCATCGCTCCCTCCCTGGGGTCCGCAAGCGCGCCGGCCATAAGCAGCACGCCCCGGGCGTGGAATTCTCTCAGCCGCGCAACGTGGGCCTGGAAATGGGCGGGGGCCTTGGCCAGCCCATCCGCAGCGGGCTTATACTTAACCCCTCTCCCTTGACGGGAGAGGGCGGGTGAGGGTGTATCCTGAGCCTGTCGAAGGGTGGGCTGGGTGAGTTGTTGCATCCTCCCCGTAGGGTGTGCAGCTTCCCGCTTCGCCAAGCCTACTCCGCCGAAGCAGCCGCTTCGGCTGCGAAGGCTGGAGGCTACGCAGGATGAATCGCTGCACACCTTTGGTTAAGAAGTAATTGGTGTGCAGCGGAGCTGCACACCTTACCGACTACGGCATAATTCGTGGCTGCAGAAAAATGCAGCCACGGCACCCGGCAAGGCTGCAGTTCATCTTAGCTTAGATGCATAGCCTTTCCTGACCGTCTTGCTTATAAAGCTGTTTAGGCCGCGTCCTGCAATTGCTAATACCTGCATGTGCTGAATATTTGATCTTCCCGCACTTTCCTCCGTGTATAGGTAAAGCGACCCATCTTTGAATTGGACAGTGATAGAACCATCTTCAATTCCATAGGCAACTACTCCGGAATCCCCTCCGAGATTCAAATAAAGCTCCATACGCCAACTCCTTTGCAGTAGCATCGCTGTTGCAAGTATACGGGACCTATTACTGTACGGAAAGCCTTTCTGCTGTAGAATGTACTTCTAGTGTCGCAACTGGCACATACATACCTCGTGTGTCTGAAACGTCTGATCCGGCATGTGAAGAGTAGATGGTCTCAATCTTGCTACGCATATTTAAAGGTAGCAGAAACGTCTCGTGACGAACATACTGTAGAACTGCATAGGGTTTATTACGCTCTGCGGCGATTAGGCCCAGTTCTTCTTCAATGTCGTTTTCAAGAATTACAGATTTGCCCAGGCTATTCAAAATCTTCTGCTCGATTTTTCGCGAAGACCTATCCGCAGCGGCTATCGCGTCCGGCAGTTTATGTGACTGATGATCCTTGTCATAGACCACAACATACGGAATTTTAAATTGATTGAGAAGATCAATGTATTGTGGTATTGCTTCTTTCGATCCGCAGTCGATAAGCGTGAAATCGTGTTTGTAAAGGCCGAGGTCTTTTGCAAGTAATGGAATAATAGTCTTATCAGTCGGTCCTTCGACAAGAACTACCTGTTTTGCAAAAAACAACTCACTGCGTTCTGGGTTAATCCAATAAACCATGTTGAATTTATTCTTCGCATCAGCGGATTCAAATAAATCCGTTGTGCATTGACAAATCTCGGTGGGTGAAGTGGGGGAAGTCCTAGCCACCCGGCAGATTGATTTGTAGCAATCGAGACTAAGAAAAGAGCTGGAGTGTGTGCACATTATTACTTGGCTCGCCGTCGCAAGCTCTCTTAACGAATCAAAGACTGCACGTTGTGCCTGGGGATGCAAAAACAGCTCTGGTTCCTCCAGTATGAAGAAACAAGACCGCGAGGCTCGTCTGCCACTCACTATTTCTTGAGCATCTCTTTTCGGCATATTTGCAAGCGTACGAACTAATGCAAAAATTAACGCTCGTTGAAATCCTTGGCCCTTGCGTCCAATATCTGTTCGTATTCCGTCGTCAACCCATACAGTTGCACCTATCTTCAAAATACTCTCGACGTCAGGCGGTGTAACCTCCACATCGATACGCGCTTCCCATTCGCTTAATTCTTCACCCAGCAGATTTTCAAAATTGGTTAATTCTTGAGGACGGTCTATATTCAGTTGGCCGTCAGAAGTGTGTTTATTCAATCGCCTAACCAGTTCACCTAGCTGTTTTTTGGCATTTTGGAATTCTTCGCTATTCACGGACAACTCATTCAAAACCTGTGAATAGAGTTGGTTGAAGACGGTATTGCTTCTCGTAGCAAATTCTTCTGTTGCTTTCTTTACTGCTGGTATAAAAAACACCTCACCCCAGATGCCCTTAGCAACATTCTTGCTACCCAGAAAACTGGATGTCTCGAGCTGGTAGAGAAACTGTAGCTGATCCTTATGTGCCTCGATGTAGGTTGTTTGAGCTTCAAGTATGATAGCTTTGGTGATACGACCCGAAATGGGCAAGTAGTCTTTTAGCGGCGTAGCCTCGGCTTCTTCGCGTGAAGCGTAATTGGACGCCTTTTCTTCCCTCAGCCAGTCATCTTGGGGTGACTCAAGATAGCCATGATACTCGCATTTGCCATCGGCTTTAGACGCACATTTGCGCACAGTAATGGTGCCGTCAGCCTTGACATATTTCTGAAACGTTCTTCTGTCAGCGTCATCTAATCCATCAAAAATTAGCTCAACATACAACTCGTCACAACCATCTCTGAAGTCTAACTGGTCATAACCCACTTCCCCGAAGAAGAACAAAACCGCCATCAAAATGTTCGACTTGCCATGGTTGTTCTGGCCGATGAAGACCATCATGCGATCGAATTCGATCTCGATGTCTTTTTTTGAGCGCCAGTTATGTATTCTTGCCGTTTTGACCTTCATGCCTTCTTCTCATATGCTGAAGACGATACGCTGCAAGATGTTGCCTGGGATAGGAGGAGGTTCAAACAGCGGCCTCGCTTCCATACTCAGCCAATCGCATGTTGTGTGGTATTCGGACGGCTCGCGCACACAGAGTCGTGTGAAATGCCCCACCAACTGCACGACCCTAACAAATACCTGATGTTCGGCTAGGCGTCAAGAGTTTTTCGTTAATTCGCGTTAGCGGGCGTTGCAATTGCCGCCTCAATCTGCCTTCTCAACTCTGTCATCACGTATCCCTGCCTGGCACGAACGGTTAGCATGGCGATTCCGGCGGCGGCAAGTACATTAGCAACCAGTTGGTCCCGTTCTTTGCGGCTAGCGGAATCGTGGGAGGCATCGTTCAATTCGATCACCAGCAGGGGTTTCAGGGCCTGCCGATCGCACAGGACGAAGTCCACGTGCTTGGATTGGACTGTGTTGCGGTGGGATTGAACATGTTCCGTCCCCTTGGGCAGCCAAACCAGGTCGAGCAAGCGTACCTTGGGAAAGACGATGAGGCTTCCTTGGAGCGTCGTTAGGAGTGTCTCATAAAAGGACCTCTCGGCCTTGGTCAGCAAATAGTCCTTCCGGCGAAAGGGGAGTTTTGCCGCCGCGCAACGCGATCCGCCGCGATGTTTTTTCCTGCTGAACATTGCGGCGAGAAAGCCCATCAAGGTCAGGATGATGAAAAGGTAGATCAAGTTGTGCATCGGCGATCCTTTATGCTAGGGAGAGGGGTTTTCACCCTCACCCGGGCCTGCGGCCCACCCTCTCCCCTCAAGGGAGAGGGGTTCTCACCCTCACCCGGGCCTGCGGCCCACCCTCTCCCCTCAAGGGAGAGGGGTTCGACAGGCTCAGGATAAACCCTTACGCTGCCCTCTTCCAGGGGAAAGAGTTTTCAGCGATGGGGGAGCGGTGGGGCGCGGCCATTATTGACGGAGAGCCCGCGAGGGCGATTGCGCCGATGCCGTGGAACGCATTCTGCCGTGCCTGTACCAAAAGCGCCACCTATGTGCTAAGACTAATGTGTTACCTATGTGCCCGGTCGCACACGACTGCCAGAAGGTCACATTTCGGCCTTCGTGCGCCTTCCTCCTACTCACTCCAGATTGATCGCGCGGCGGACCCCTTGAAAGGCGGGCATTCTGCCGTGCCTACGGCACTGTCGATGGCTTGCGAGGAAAGATGCACCCTCACCCGGCCCTGCGGGCCACCCTCTCCCCTCAAGGGAGAGGGGTTTGTGCCGTGCCTACGGCACTCCAGATTCATAACGCGGCGCGGACCCCGCCTTGAAAGGTCCTTGAAAGGTGGGGCTGCATACTGTCGTGCCTACGGCACTGTCGATGGCTTGCGGTGAAAGGCGAGCATATTCACCCCGCTTCGCTAAAGCTTCCGGCTTCGCTACCGCTACGCCGTGACAAGTCGCAGGGCAGGCCCGGCCCTTCAAGGGAGAGGAGTTAAGAACCCTCACCCGGCCCTGCGGGCCATCCTCTCCCTTCAAGGGAGAGGGGTTAAGAACCCCCACCCCGCTTCGCTGAAGCTCCCGGCTTCGCTACTGCTACGCCGTGGCAAGTCGCCGTGACAAGTCGCAGGGCAGGCCCGGTGCTTCAGGTGCAGATCTGCTGGAGCCATTTGCGTGCCGCGCTGTGAGCCTTCCAGGCGACGTGAAGAACCTGGGCGCACGCGATAGCTTCCATGTCGTCGCCGGGCGAGTAATACTCGATGTGCACGTTCGGACATCGCTTGCGAGGAAAGAAGTGTCGCTCGACGTGGGAGTTGGCTTTTCTTGCCTTTTTCAGCGTTTTTGCGGCGCCGGCCTCATCCATGGTGGCAAACAACAGCAGTACCTTTCCCCAAAGGAAGAAGGCGGAGTATTCCCCGGGATAGCGGTCCAGCAGGTCTTGAGCTTTATCGTACCGCTTTCTGGCCAGGTAACTGCCAAGCAGTCCATAGCGAATTCCCTGGTTGTCATTAGGGTTCAGATCGAGCATCTCTTGCTGAACGGCAATAGCCTCATCCTGATGATACTCGTTGCCGGCCAATGTTTCCGCCAAAGCGCCCATGGCGCGCATGAACGGGCGCGTTTCCGTGAGTCCCCAGAATAACCCTTTGCACTCCCGGAAGTATTTTTCGCCAAGGTCGCGCCGGCCGGCCTCGATAGCCTTCCTTATGGAGGCGACAAAATCGCACACCCATCGGCTTTCGATTTCGGCCAGCATGTGCAGGGCGTCCACGCAGTCGGGGTAGATTTCAATCGATTGACGGCACAGCGCGGCGGCCTTGGCCTGATCGACGCTCATTTGATCCATGGCCTGCCACGCGAGTTCCTGCGCCCGTTCCCGGTCGGTCGGTTGGCGAATCATAGGTGTTAATTCCAAGAATGGTAAGGTGTGCAGCCCCGCCGCACACACGTTTCGTTAAGATTTTAATTCGTGTGCAGCATAGCGGCACACGCTACAAAACTCACCACCACCCGGCCCGCCCTCACCCCGCTTCGCTAAAGCTTCCGGCTTCGCTACCGCTACGCCGTGACAAGTCGCAGGGCAGGCCCGAGCCTGCGCTTCGAAAGGGTAAGGATAATCCCTCACCCTGCCCTCTTCCAGAGGGAAAAGGTTCTCACCCCCACCGCGCTTCGCTAAAGCTTCGCAGGGCAGGCCCCGCTTCGCTAAAGCTTCCGGCTTCGCTACCGCTACGCCGTGACAAGTCGCAGGCCCGGCCCCCGCTTCGCTGAAGCTTCCGGCTTCGCTACCGCTACGCCGTGACAAGTCGCAGGGCAGGCCCCCGCTTCGCTAAAGCTTCGCAGGGCAGGCCGGCCCTGCCGCACCCCTTCAGGGGTTCACAAACTCTGGAAAACCAGAAAAATCTGAAATGTATTAAGTTATTTAACGGCAGCGTGTTAGGTAGAACTTAATAAAAACAGGCCAGATTTTTCTTCGAACCAACCCTTCTCAAAATCAGAAAAACACGTGTTGTCCCACCCCGGCCAATGGAGTCCGGAGCGAAGCAGAGGCAGCGACTGGGGCCGCCACTGAGCCACAGAGGCAGTGGGGCGCCGGCCGCCTTGATTGGAGAAAGGAAATCTCATGACACGACCCACGCACCGCCACGCTCAGCGCGGCCGTTCACACAAGGCCAACGATGCGGCGGCTTTCTGCCTGCCGTCGTTTGAGGACCTGGAATGCAAGCTGCTGATGAGCACGTACTACATGGCCACCAACGGCTCGGACACTGGCGCCGGTACGATGGCCGCGCCCTTTGCGACGCTGAAGAAGTTTTTCTCCATCGCGCACGCGGGGGACACCCTCTACCTGCGCGGCGGCACGTACGATGCCTCCACCTGGCGCTCCACCTCGCCCAAGGTATCCGGCACCGCGTCGGCGCCCATCACGGTCAGCAATATGCCGGGCGAGCAGGTCACTATCAATGACAGCAGCGCCAACAACGACAGCTTCATCAACCTGAGCAACGGCGAAAGCTACCTGGTTTTCCAGGGGCTGAGCATTCGGGGCTACATGATAGGCTTCAATATGGAGGGCGGCACGCCCAACCATATCACGCTGCAAAACCTGGACATCGCCAACACCGCATCCACCTCCGACGGCCGCGGCATCCGCATGCGCGGCACGGACAACATCACCATTGAAAACGTCAACCTGCACGATATTGGCGGCATAGGCATCGCCGGCATCGGGCATAACACGAATATCACCATCGATGATGCGCAGATCTACAACATCGATGACCACCGGCCCTGGGCCACCGATGCCGACGGCATCAACTTCACCTACGGCGACAACTCCTACAGCGACAACGTCACCATCAGCAATACAAAGGTGTGGAATGTCGCCTCCGACGGCATCGACATCAAGGCCGATCATGTCACCGAGACAAACGATGTGGCCGGCAATCTGGGGGGCGTGGCCTTCAAAGCCTGGTCCATCGTGGACGGCACGACGAACGATCACCAGACCCATTTCACCTTCAACAATTGCGTCGGCTTTAACGGCGTGGTGGGGACGTTCAAGGCCTTAAATTTGCCCGTCGTGAGCA
Source organism: uncultured Phycisphaerales bacterium (assembly GCA_963785635.1). Taxonomy (GTDB): domain Bacteria; phylum Planctomycetota; class Phycisphaerae; order SM23-33; family FEN-1343; genus FEN-1343. Next base: position 41,979 of record CAWAWB010000013.1, on the reverse strand, counting down.
TGAAGAACTGCGCCTTCTACGGCACGGGCAGCGCCAGCAACGCGGCCGTGTTTTACAAGGCCCCGGATGGCGGCGAGACCTGGAAGGGCAGCCTGGACATCCAGAACACCATCATGGAGCACACGGGCGGGAATGACGCCCTGTGGGCCAACCAGAACGGTGACACGCACTTTTATCTCAACGGCAACACGTACTACTCCTCCGGCGCCAAGGACACGGCCATCGGGACATCAAGTGGCACGAAGGAATTCACGGCCGCGCAGATGATGGATGGCACGTTCAAGACGAGCATTGGCACGGAGAGCAGCCCCAGCGTCTCCGAGGCCGCCGTGCCTGCGCAGGTGACGGATGTGCCTGCCGGGACTGTCGCCACATCGCCCGTAACGCCGCCCCCGGTGACCCCGCCACCTGTGACGCCGCCACCCGTGACGCCACCACCTGTGACGCCGCCTCCGGCCGGCACGACCACGTTTACCGGCGCGGACATCGGCAGCCCCACGCCCGCCGGCAGCACCGTGTACGATGCCTCCACGGGCACGTACAGCATCACCGGCGGCGGCGCCAACATCTGGGGCAACGCCGACCAGTTCCAGTATGCCGCGCAGACCATGAGCGGCGACGGCACGATCATCGCCCGGGTCGACTCGATGACCGATCCGCACCAGTTTGCCAAGGCCGGTTTGATGTTCCGCGCCTCCATGGACCCCGGTGCGCCTGAAGTGATGGTGACCTTGACCGGCAGCAACGGCACGGGCCTGTATTACCGCACGGCCGCCGGCGGCACTTCCGCCAACATACTGGCGGGCGATACCACCCAGGCCGCGCCGGTCTGGCTGAAGCTGGTCCGCAGCGGCAGCACCTTCACCGGGTATAAGTCCAGCGATGGTTCGAGCTGGGTGAAGATCGGCACGGTCACCGTGAGCATGCCCCAGACGATCTACGCGGGGATGGCCGTCAACAGCCACAACACGACAACGGCCTGCGCGGCCAAATTTGACCACGTTGCGCTGAGCGGCTCGGCCGCGGCGACGCCCGTGACGCCTGCGATAACTGTGAACCTGACTGGTGTGGACATCGGCAGCCCGGCGATCGCCGGCAAGACTGTTTATGCTTCCAGCACCGGCACGTACGCCGTTTCCGGCGCCGGCGCCAACATCTGGGACTCGGCCGACCAGTTCCAGTACGCCTACCAGACCATGAACGGCGATGGCACGATCGTGGCCAGGATCGATGCGTTCAGTTATACGCATCAGTTCGCCAAGGCCGGGTTGATGATCCGCAATTCGACCGATCCCGGCGCGGCCCAGGTGATGATGGCGCTGACCGGCAGCAATGGCACGGGGCTGTATTACCGCACTGCAAATGGCGGCACTTCGGCCAATATCCTCGCCGGCGACACGACGGTGCGTGCGCCGATGTGGGTGAAGCTGGTCCGCAGCGGCAACATCTTCACCGGCTACAAATCGAGCGATGGCATCACCTGGACGCAGGTGGGCCAGGTGACGGTGGCCATGGGTTCGACGGTGGATGTCGGGCTGGCCGTCGGCAGCCACGATGCCAGCAACCTGGCGACGGCACAGTTTGACAATGTGAAGATCAGCTAAAAGCAACAAAGCCGCTCCGCGCGGCGGCAATTGAGATAACCCGGGCGCACCTGCTGCGGCAGGCGCGCCCTTTTTATTTTCTCGCCAAAAACAGGTCAAGAACCACTTGCTTCAGCGGCAGACAGCTTGCGGACAAACTCCTGGATGGGCGCTGCGAGCTGCCCGGCCTTGATTTGTTTATCGAGAATTGACATCGTCGCCAGCGGGGGCCTGGAAAACTCCTGCATCAGCTTGTAGGCGCCGGAATCGCCGCTGCCGCCCATGGTGCAGAAGAAGGCGATGCTCTTGAGGCCCTTGCCGTGCTGAGCCATCCAGCTAATGACCGGCGCGGCGGCCGTGAATGCCCAGATCGGCGTGCCGACAATGACGAGGTCATACTCGGCGTGATTCTTATCGGTAGGGCCAATGGGCGCCTGAGTCTTGAAGGTGGAGTCCTTGCCCGCAGCCATCCAGCCGATCGGGCCGGAATAATCCTTCGCGCTGATGATCTCCTCGATGTCGGCGGACATCGCCGCGGCCAGCACCCCGGCAACCGTTCGGCAGTTGCCGGTGCGACTGTAAAACACGACCAGAGTCTTCATGCGTGGTTCCTTTCAGGCCGCCGCCCTGGCTTCAAACAACCTGGAATTGCGCGCCACGAAATCGCGGACGCTGGTGGCCGGATGGCCCGTGATTGCCTCGACATCGTGCGTGAGGCGGTCGTAGCGATTGGCAGCATGGAGCGCGGCCATCGTCAGCACATGATTGTAAACATGCTCGGGCAAGTTGCGCGGGGCTAGTTCCTCATCTCGCCACTGGTCGAAAGGCACATCGACATAGGTGATGGTTTTAGCCAGGGCCTGCGAATACTCCGCGGCCATGCCATACATGTCCTGGGACCGCGGCCCGGTAAGCTGGTAGACCTTGCCCGCATGGCCGGCCGGATTGGCCAGGATGGCGGCGGCCACCTGGGCCACATCCTGCGCATCCACCGGGGAGGTCCGCCCGCGGCCAAAGGGCAGGCGGATTGTCCCATCCCGAGCGATGGACTGAGCCGCCCAATCCAGGAAAATCGGGGTCTGGAGGAAAACCGTGGCCCGCAGGTGCACGACGGGCAGGCCCGACCAGTTGAAAACCTGCTCGACCAGCCAATGCTGCCGCTGCTCGTGGGAATCCGTCATCTCGGTCAGGCTCATCTGCGAAACCGTCATCTGCGAGATGTTCACGAGCACCTCCAGATCGCCTTGCTCGCGCGCCGCCGCGGCGGCCGTGACGGCCGCCTGAAGGTGCGCTTCCGATACGCTCATGCCGAAATACATGCGCCGACAGCCGGCCAGGACACGGGCGACATCCTCAGTGCGAGTGAGGTCGCCGAGGACGACATCGGCGCCCAGGTCCCGCAGCGCCTGCGCCTGTTCATCTTCGCGGTGGACCATCGCGCGAACAGTGAGTCCTTCCTCCAGGAGCAGCCCTACGATTGCACGGCCGACTCCGCCTGTGCGGGCCGCCGCGCCAGTGACAAGAATCTTACCGGTAGGCATGGATCACCTCATGAATTCGCATCGTGCTTTGAAAATTATAGGCTGGCCGAAAAGAAGGCGGGTTTCGGTTTGTACCGGCAAGGTAAACTCACGAAAAGCCCGAAAAATACGAAAACCGAAGGCTGCTGAGAGGGTGTTGTTGGCAATCTGGCAATCTTGGCAACCTTATCGAAAAATGCCAATAAAATGGGGGGTTTTCCAGATTGCCAAGGCTTGAGCGGGTTGGCAATCTGGAGAACGGTTGGCAATGTGGAATTAACCCTGGGTTGGTAAGGTGTCGGCTTTCCAGGGGGGGTGAAGAACCCCCACCTGGCCCTGCGGGTAAGACCCCCCGTAAAAGGGGGGAGGGGTTTTACACCTCCGCCCAGTGCTTTAACTTGGTTAAACCTTCTTCGATCTGATCGGTGTTGATGCCCGAGTAGGCGAAGCGGATGTAATGCTCTGTCTCGCCCGGCAGGGGCCGGCCAAAATGCCGGCGGGTGCAGAAGGAAACGCCCGTAGCCTCCAGAGCCGCGCGGCGGAAGGCCTCGTAATCCCCGGTAAAACCCTTTTGCTTCATCAGGCCCGTCACATCGGGGAAGAGGTAGAAAGTTGCCATCGGGCTGAAGCAGCTCACGCCGGGAATCGTATTGAGGATTTTTACCGCCGCATCGCGCCGGTCCTTGAGGATTGAGAGGATTTTCTTCGGGCCGGACTGGTCGCCGGTCAAACCTTCGACGGCGGCATACTGGATGAAATGGTTCGAGCAGGATTCATCGTTCACGTTCAGCTTGGCGATCGCATCGATGATGGTTTTGGGGCCGACCGCCGCGCCGAGCCGCCAGCCGGTCATGGCGAATTTCTTGCTGAAGGTGTACAGGATGACCGTGCGCTCTTCCATCCCCGGGAAGGAAGCCAGCGATTCGGACTTGCCTTCGTAGCGGATGTCGAAATACGCCTCATCCGCCAGCACCATCAGGTCGTGATCGACGGCGATTTTGGCCACGCGGGCCAGCTCTTCGTGGGATGATTCGGCGCCCATCGGGTTTTGCAGGTTGTTGAAAATCAGGAAACGCGTGCGCGGCGTGATGGATGACTCGAGCTTTTCCAGGTCCAGCGTGAAGTTGGTCTGGCCCTTGCGGTAGCCGTAGGGCATGCCGCGGCCGCCGTGGAACTCGATCTGCGATTCGTAGATGGGGTAGCCCGGGCTGGGATAGAGCACCCCGTCACCCTCATTCATGAGGGCCAGGATGAACTTGCCGATCACGGGCTTGCCGCCGGGCTGGATGGCGATGTTGTCCATCGTGTAGTGCGTTCCGCGGGCTCCGTTGAGGTCGGCCGCGAGGGTCTCGCGCAATTTGGGAATGCCGTAGTTGGAGCAGTAGCCGGTTTTGCCGCCGCGCATGGCCTGGTTGGCCGCATCCATAATGTTGGCGGGCGTGGGGATGTTCATATCGCCCAGGTGGAAGGGGTAAACCTTGTTGCCTTTGGCGGCGTGGAGGGCGGCCTGGGCGGAAACGGCGAAGGCGGTCTCGGTACCTAACCTGCTAAGACGATCGGCGAGGGTGATTGCTTCAGCGACGGACATATGCTCGAATCCCTAACAAATTTTATCTGTATTTTTTACTTGGCCAGAGATGCACACGAATAGTGGCTGACTCTTCAATTGACGACGTTGATCGGCGAACCGGCCTGGAACGCCGCGATGTTCTGGGCGGTGATCTGCATCAGGCGCCGCTGCGCGGCCAGCGTGGCCCAGGCGAGGTGCGGCGTGATGATGATGTTTTTGGCCTTGAGCAGCGGGTTGTCCGGGCAGATCGGCTCGCTGGAGACCACATCCACGGCCGCGCCGGCGAGTTGGCCGCGGTTCAAGGCATCGGCCAGGTCGGCCTCGTTGATGAGCGGCCCGCGCGATGTGTTGATGAGGAAGGCGGTCTTCTTCATCCGCTTGAGCAGAGCCGCGTTGACCATTCCTTTATTGGTGTCGGTCAGCGGGCAGTGCAGGCTTAGCACGTCGCACCCCTCAAACAGCTCTTCGAGGCTCGCCCAGCGGAAAGGTTTATAATCCGGATCGTTGCCTTTCACCGCGTCATACGCCCAGACTTCCATCCCTAGGGCGTGCGCCACATCCGCCGTGCGCCGGCCGATGCGGCCAAAGCCGACGATGCCCATCTTCAGCCCCGACAGCTCGACGAGCGGGTTCTTCCAGAAGCAGAAGTCCGCGCTCGTGGACCACTCATTCCTCACCGCCTGGTTGTGTTCGGCCACGTGGTGGCACATCTCCAGCAGCAGCGCGAAAACGAACTGCGCCACCGAATCTGTACCGTAGATGGGGACGTTGCAGACCGGGATATTGCGATTCCGCGCGGCGGCGGTGTCGACGACGTTGAATCCCGTCGCCAGCACGCAGATGAGCTTGAGGGCAGGGAAGTGCGCCAGCGTCTGGGCGGTAAGCGGCGTCTTGTTGGTCAGCACGATGTCGGCGCCCTCAGCGCGCTCGACAATCTTGTGGGCGGGCGTGCGATCGTGGACGGTGAGTTCACCCAGCGCCGCCACATCATTCCAGGGGTTATCGCCGGGGTTCAAAGTGAAGCCATCGAGAACAACGATTTTCATGGAGACTGCTTCCTGAGCAAAACGGGCAATACGATATCAATTAGCAAAGTCTTTCATTCTCGCCAAATGTTCCGAACGTTCAAGGCAAAACTGGCGCGTGAAGAAGTGCAAGGACGCAATTGCGTCTTCGGCCGCCCCTTATAAAATAAGCACTTAGCTCCGAAGGATGCGCAAGGAGCGCAAGAAGCGCAGGGGAGTGCGGGTGGGGACCATCTCGGTTAAACTGGGTAAACTGGGTGAGATTGCGGCTCAAGAAGGCTTGGCTGCAAAAAGGCGCAGGCACGGCAACCGGCTCATTTGTAAACGACCAGCCCGGCGCGACTTCTGTCATGCAGGTGATGGCAGCAGAGGCAACACCGTATCCCGTACCTTCTGCGCCAGCCGAACCGCTTGGCGCGCATCTTCGACTGAGGCGTCGGGCCGGTCGCCGGGATAACGGATTTCCGCGGCATAGGGAGTGAGGTCCGTCGCCTCACGAAGACATGCGGCGACCGGTGGATTGGCGGTAGCCATCAGATCAAGCAATTCAGCAATATCGTGCGTCTTGGGAAAATCAATCTGAGCCCACGTCAGGAAGGCCTTGAGGTACTTCTCGGTCGACTGTTGTGAATGAAAAGCGACGGCATTGGAAAACGCGGCGTCTTCGGCAACGAGCCGCTCAGCCACGGCCATGTCGGCTTCGGCTTTCCTGAGCCATTCCTCCGTGAGCATCCGCTTCACTTGTTCACGCGGCCTCATAGATCACTTTGCCATGTTTGTTAGCCGGATAGGCAATTCCGCCGATAACGTCCTTGCTGTCTTCAAACCAGTCCGTGCTGATGAAAAGCAGGTCAAACGGATAGTTCATTCCGCGGAGGGCTTCGCGAATCAGCGTATACTCCTTCCGCTGCTGACTCACATCCGGTTCAACGATCAGCAGATCGATATCGCTGTCGCGAGTCATCTGGCCGGTGGCGGCCGAGCCGAACAAGATAATCTTGTCGGGTTTGCCCACCGACAAGATGCGGCGGACGATTTCCTGCACGGTCTGTTCGTCGATGCCCATGAATCTGCCTTAGCCCGACGCGTTTGATAAGCCAACCCTCTTCAGTCATTAGAGCTTGTTTCGGGTGGCGCGTCCAGTGTTAAGCTGCACTCACAAACCGGTCGAAAACGTTCACAAGCTGCCGTCTGTCGCATCCAGGCTCGACCGTGGCCATAAAACGCAATCGCTCGCCGAGCTAATGCTGAGCGAGCGAAGCGAGTCGAAGCACTCCCCGACTAGGGCTCGAACCTAGAACCTGCCGGTTAACAGCCGGCCGCTCTACCATTGAGCTATCGGGGAACAAGATGTCTCCTTGACCCCGCGGGAGGCGGTCAACCGCCGGCGCTGGGGACAAGGCCCTATACTTATCCTGTTTTCGGCCAGATAAGTCAAGAGCTTGACCGCCGCCGTTTTTTTAAACCCTGCCTGCATATCATTCCTTGTGTCGCGGAGGATCCTTGTGTCGATTTTCGAGGAAACAGCCGCATCAGATCTTTGCGAGATGGAGATGTAATGGAGGCCGTGGAGTCGCCTGTCAGCGCCGGCACTTTGGGCCGTAAAAACAGAATCCTGCCGCTGGCCGTGCTGATGGCCGCCGCCGCGGGCGCAAGCCTGGCCGCCTTTGGCGCCGCCAGCCACTGGCTGCTGTCGCGGCATGGGGCAACCTGGCAGACGCTGTGGGATGATGTGCAGAATGCCACCGCTGCCGCGCTGGGTGCGGTTTACCTTGTGCTCATTCCCGCGACGACCGCATTGGCCTGGCTGGCCCTGCGCACGTGGGACCTTACCTCCCTGCGCAAATTTGCGCGGCGGTTCAGCCATCCCGCCATCATTCTGACACTTGGGGCGGCGCTCCTGGCCTGCTGGATTTTCTTCATCAATCACAGCAAAACAGCCAGCTACGACGACACCTCGTACCTCTTCCAGGCGCGGCTGTTCGCCGATGGCCGCGCGTACCTGGATTTGGACAAATCCGCCGATTTCGAGCGGGCCTTTTACTGGCATTGGGTGGTGGTGCGGGATGGCCGCGCGTTTTCGTTTCAGATGCCCGGGCACAGCTTGATGCTGGCGGTGGGGGCGCGGCTGGGCTCATTTGGCATTATTCCGCTTCTTCAGTACGTGATCGGCGGCCTGGCCGTCTACGGCGCGGCCAGGAACATCTTCGGCCGCCGCGCGGGGCGCATGGCGCTGTTTCTGTTCGCCCTGTCGCCGTGGTGCCTGGGGGTTTATTCGGGTTTTTCCGCATCGACCTCCGCGGCCATGGTGGTGGCGTGCATCCTGTGGGCCTGGAGTCTCTACATTCGCCGGCTCTCGCTGGCGGCGGGATTGATTTTAGGCCTGCTGCTGGGCGCCCTGGCCTGGGTGCGCCCCGTGACGGTGATGTTTGTGGGGATGCCGCTGGCGGCGTGGGCGAACTGGCGTACACTAAGCAAGCGCGGGCCGATTCTGCCTGTGGCGGCCGCGGTTGTTGCGTGTGCAGTTATCACGCTGGGGCTGGCGCTGTATTGCCGCGCGCTCAATGGGCATTGGTCGCTGACGCCGGGGGATGTGTACTGGGAGCGCCTGCGCGATGCCCAGATCAGCGTGAAAAACCTGGTGAATCCGCACACATTAGAGGGCCTGGCGCGCGTCATGGGCCTGCTGGCGCTGATGATGTTCCCGCTGCCCTTTGGGCCCGTGGCGGGCGTATGGACCGCACAAAAGGGGTGGCCACGCAAGCGAATGAATGTGCTGTGGCCGCTGGCGGCGATGCTGCTGCTGATGACCGCTTTTTACGCGATGAACCAGAAGGTGCTCACCTGGTATTTCTTCGAGGTCTTCCCGGCGGCCTGCATTCTGATGGCCGTGCCGCTTTCCCGCGCGGCCACAAGAATTCTCCTCCGCTCCAAGGCGGCGGCAAGTGATGAGGATCAGCCGCGGCGGTGCGCACTGGCGGCGCGTCCCGTGCGCCTATTCATCGCGGGCGCTGTGGCCATGCTTTGCGTGGCCATTCCCACCTCCGCCGCCAGAAGCAGGAATTACGTGCACGCGTTCAATATGCTTGATGAGGCGGTGGCCAGGGCACTGGGCTCATCGGACAAGGCGGTCATCATTCCGGACTCCACGCTCTCCGCCGAGCGCATGCGCGAGCTGCTCGGTAACAATCAGCCGGACCTGGGTAATAAGCGCGTGTATCTTTCAGCCGAGATGCTGAACGACCCGTTGGAAGCCTATCAAATCGCCCGCAGAAGCGGGGCGGAGTCCGTCTATCGCCTGAGCGTCTCGGGCAAAAACCAGCCGATCGTTAAACTTCAAAATATTTCAGGGCCGCTGAGCCGGGCCCAGTAAACTTAAACCCCCACCCGGCACTTCGTGCCACCCTGCCCCGTAAAAGGGGGAGGAGTTAAAATAAGGGCATGAAACTAAACCTGCGAAAAATCATGGCGACAAACGCGCCGACGGCGGCGATTCTCGTGCGGCTGCTGGTGGGCATCACCTTTCTCACGGAAGGTGTTTTGAAATTCATGCTGGCGGGCGAGCTTGGGGCAGGGCGATTCGCCAGGATCGGCATTCCCGCGCCGCAGGTGATGGGTCCTTTTGTGGGCGTGGTCGAGATTGTCGCCGGCTCTTTCATTATCCTGGGCCTTCTGATGCGGCCGGCGGCGCTGGCCCTGTGGATCGATATCACCGTGGCGATTATCTCCACGAAAATCCCCATCCTCCTGGGGCACGGCTTCTGGGGCCTTTCGCTGCCCAAGCTCGCGCATTACGGGTTCTGGTCCATGATGCACGAGGCGCGGACAGACATGTGCATGTTCCTGGGGTGCATCTTCCTGATGATCGTGGGGGCGGGGAAGATTTCTTTGGATAGTGCCCTTGGTGGCAGGAAATAGTCGTGCTCTTTAACCCTCCTGCCTCCGGCCTCCAGTCTCCAGCCTATTTCGGCAAATCGTAAAATCCCTGCCCCAGATATCGCAGCCGGCCCTGGCGGACCAGTTCCTGCCATACCGAGTGCGGATATTCCGCCGGCGCGGTGATGGGCGCCGGCCGCGCGGCCGAGCCTTTTGTGAGCGGGCTATGCCCCAACTTGGATTCATCATCAAGCTGCGTGAAGGCTTGCCGCTTGCGAAACATCTTGAGCGCGGCCTTGAGGATATCCTCGCTGGGCTTTTCCTCCGCCGCCACGGCGCCGGTGGCTTTGATCTGCTCGATGATCGCTGCAAGCCCCGCCACATCGCGCATGCCGACCGTGGCCGTCACCTTGCCGGGCGGTACATCCGTCTTCTGGAGCAGCCTGTATACCTGCTTCCACTGGTCGCCCGCGCGGCGAGGGTCATCAAAGCCGCGAATCGCCGCCAATAGTTCTTCCAGCTTTTTCACCGTTTCGGGATCTGTGGCCATGCCCATTCCTTTAACACGCAGGGAGATGATACCGCAACATTGAATGCACTGCGACGACTGAGGAGTTCCAGATCGGCGCCGCCTGGGCCGAAGGATGCCAAGAAGGGTGCCAACGTGTTGGCGTTGGCACTCTTCGAGGGAGATCTTTATTAGCAAGGACTTACGTGTAATTTTGATGCGAAGGTTGCCAAGGTGTCTGCTTGGTCCCCTTCGGCGAGCTGCATCTTGCCCAGCTTGCGCAGCTTTCCCAGACAGCCGCGCGGCGGGTAGAAGCGCGGCAGTCTGGGCAATTTAGGCAAGCTGGGCAGTTAGTCAGGCGTTCAAGCATTCACGTTGGCGGCCTTGGCGGTCTAGTTTTCCGACTTATTCGGCTGTTCCCCGTATCACTTTAGCCTTCCGGCCCGTCCTGCCCGTCATCACGCAAAACGCCGGCAGGAGCAAGGGGCGGACGATAAATGTGTCAATCAGCATGCCCATCGCCAGGGCCACGCCGAGCTGCACCAGCAGTGCCAGCCGCGCTGCGGTGAGCGAACCCAGTGTCGCCGCCATGATCAATCCGCAGGAGGAAATCACCGGGCCGGTGTGAATCACCGCCTCGCGCGCCGCGTCGCGGGGGGATAACTTCCGCGCCTCCTGCATCAACCGCGCGGCGAGAAAAACGTTGTAATCCTGTCCCACCGCCACCATCACCACGAACAGAAACACCTCCACCTGCCACTGCAAATCCGTATAGGCCGGCGCGTGCAGGGCGCGGCCCAGCGCGGCAAAGAGCCAGTAACTGAGGCCCAGCGTGGCGAAGTAGCTCAGCACGGTACAGGCGATCATGAACAGGGTCAGGATTACGTCCCGCAACAGCGCGGTTATCACGATCAATATCACCGCCAGCATAAGCACGACGACCAGGTGGAAATCCTGGCGCGTGATGTCGCGTACATCCATCATCTGCGCGGTGGGTCCGGCGATGAGCACTTCCGCGCCGCCGGCGGGCCCGCCGGCAGAGGGGAATTCCGTGCCGATGGCCGCCTGCGCCGCCGCGCGAATGTGATCCACTGCCGTCATGGCCGCCAGGGAAAATGGCGGCATGGCCAGCACGGCCTCCAGTCGCGTCGCGCGGCCATCCCGGGAGAGATAAAACTGCCGCGCCAGTCCTTGCAGATTTTCCAGCAAGCCCCCAGGCGATGGGGCCTGTGTGGCCGCGGCGGCCCCCAGCGGCTGCGTGAGGGAGCGCACTTTTTCCACCGGGTTTGCCGGCTCCAAATCGCTCACGCGCAGCTTTATCAGTGCCGTGGTTACATTCTGCGAGATTTCCCGCCATCGCCGCTGGTCCAGCGGCTGCGGACTTTTGATGAGCACCTCCACCGGTCCCACTTCACCCGCCGGCCAATGTTGCGAGACAAGATTCGCCCCGGCCACTGCGTTGCCGATTCCCGCCGGCCAATCCGCTTGCAGCGAGGCCAGCACATTGTAGGTCCATTTCAGCCACATGCCCCGGATAGCGGGAATCAGCAGGAGGGCAACCGTCAACGCGGCGGTGATGGCCGGTTTTCCAGTCACCAGCCGCGCCACGAATTGCCACAGTCTGCTCGGCGCACCTGCGCGATCTTGTGCCGCGGCCAGAACATCCAGCCGCCGAAGATCGCCATGAGCGCCGGCAGCAGCGTCATGCAGGCGATGAGGGCTATGGTGAGCGCGATGCCCACTGCCGCGCCGGTCGTGCGGAAGACTTCGTAGCGGGCGCTGGTCAGTGTGAACATGCCCAGGATGTTCGTTAGTGCGGCGGTCACAATCGCCCCCGCGCTGGCGGCGAAACTGCCCACGACGGCCGCCTTGGCGTTTGCCAGCCGCGTGTCGGCGGCGTGAAGCGAGAGGACTTCACGGAAGCGGCCAGTCAGCAGCACGCCGTAATCCACGCCCGCGCCGTAGATCAGCACGATCACGAAGATATTCTCCGCCGTGCCGGAATGCAGCCCCAACCGCTGCCAGATGGATAGCGATTTAATGGTCACGATGGCCGCCAAACTCACCGTCACCAAGGGCAGCAGCGCGGCCAGGGCGCGCGATAAATCAGGGCGAGGATCACCACCACGGCCGTCAAGGTGGCGACCACGGAGCGGCGGTGGCTTTCCTCGACGGCCTGGACATAGTCGTCGCCGAAGGCGGCCGAGCCCGTGACTGCCACGCGCAGGTCCGGCGGCAGATGTGCGCTTTCGAGCAATTGCCGGATGTAGTGCACGACCGTCAGCGCCTGGCTATTGAGAAAGCTGGCCGGCACGCTCACGCGCACCAGCGCCGCCTGCCCGCGCTCTGTCGCTGCACTGATGAGCGGATTGGAGGGCGGGGGAATCATGGCGGGGGAAAGCACGCTCAGGCCGTGCAGTGGCTCACCCGGCTGGGAATGCCGCGCGGCCGTGGAAATACCGCTCGCGATCTGCTCCACCAGATCCAGATCGTGCCGGGTCAGTACCGCACCCGGCCGCGCAATCACGATGGCAGCCTGGCTGTAGCCGGCCTGATCGGGAAAACTTTGTGCCAGCTCCGTGATCGCCTGCCGACTCGGCGCGCTCGAAGGCAAAAGCGAGGCCGGCTCGCTGATCGCGGCGTTAAACGGCGGCGCAAGAAATAACAGCGCGGCGGCCAGCGCAACCCATGCCGCCAGAATCCACCACCGCAGATACACAATGCGGGCGATCACCCAAACCTCCTGCCAGCCATTGGAGACAGAAAGTCCCCATACTTTCGCCAGTTACTGAATGTTACCGGCGCGGACGGCGGCGTTGACGAATCGGGAACGCGTAGTTAAGCTGCAAAACCATCGCGAGTTGAGCAGTCGCTGGATCTGCCGCAATCTTACAGAAGAGCTTGCGCGACCTGTGCCGTCGGGGCCAAAACGCAAAGGAGACAAGATGAAACGCCTGGCATGGCTGTCTGTTCTAGTATTTGTGGTCGCCACGGCCGGTTGTCAGCAGCGGGGCAGTTGGCATGTTTCTCCCACGGGCAAACCAGATGGCGACGGCAGCAAGGGCCATCCCTGGGACCTCAAGACCGCGCTGGCCCAGCCGGCGGCGGTAAAACCCGGCGACACCATCTGGCTGCACGGCGGCACTTATAAGGTGGAGGGCGAGCTCAAGTCCACCCTGTGCGGCGAGCCGAACAGGCCCATCATCGTGCGCCAGGCGCTGGGGGAGCGGGCGACGCTGGATACCGGCAAATCCAACGAGAACCGCGTGTACATCAAGGGCCAGTACGCCTGGTACTGGGGCTTTGAAGTCATGAGCAGCGCCACCGGCGAGCGCGTGGCCGAACACACCTGGCAGGCCAAGCGCGGCGTGGGCGTGCAGCTTTCAAACAGCGAACCCAATATCCCGGACTGCCCGGGCCTCAAGCTGATCAACCTGGTGATCCACGATGTGCAGGCCAGCGGCGTGGAATTCTGGAGCCATGCGATCGAAGGCGAAGTGTACGGCTGCGTGATTTACGACAACGGCTGCAACGACCACCAGCATGGTATCTACACGCAAAATGACACGGCAATCAAGCGCATCACTGACTGCCTGATCTTCGACAACTCCGGCTGGGGCATTCACGCCTACGGCACGGAGCACGCCCACCTGAACAATTTCCACATCGAGGGCAACATCCTGTGGAATAACGGCATCATCTACAAGGAGTACAACCGCAACATTCACATCGGCGGCGGCAATGTGGCGGAGAATCCTGTGGTGGTGCGGAACTTCTCCTATTTTGATCCGAACAACGACCCCAACCACGGCATCTCCGCGGATATGGCCTTCGATAAGGGCGTGAAGAACGCCGTCATCAAGGACAACTGGTTCAGTGCGGGCGCGGCGAAAGAGTATGCCCTGATGCTCCAGGACGGCGAGCCCAACGCGATCAGCGGCAACGCGTTTTACGGGCAGGTGACGGGGCTGAAGACCGAGCAATTCCCACAGAACATGTATTACGGCAAAGAGCGGCCCAAGGGCACGTTTGTGCTGATGCGGCCCAACCGGTACGAGAGCGGCCGCGCGAATATCGGCGTGTTCAACTGGGATAACGAGCCGGTGGTGCGCGTGGATGTCTCCTGCATCCTGAAGCGCGGCGACAAGTACATCGTGAAGGATGCTCAGAACTTCTGGGGGAAATGCGTGGCCGAGGGCGTGTACAAGGGCGGCATGATGGACCTGCCCATGGACTTGAAGGAGACCTCTGCCCTCATCGGCGGGCCGAACATTGGCTATCCCAATAACCTGCGCCAGGTCCGTCCTGTGCCGCACACGCCGAGGGAGTTCGGCGCGTTTGTGCTGATAAAGCAATAGAAATTGCAAATTATGCGAGTTGAGATAATGGGTGCTCCGGCTGTTTCTTGCCCAACTTGCCCAGAGTCCCCAGACTGCCGCGCACTTGTACAGCGTTGCGCACCTATAACATCTTGCGCACCTATAAAGAAACTGCCCATTTTTGCCCTTTTTTATACATGCGCAATAGGTGCGCAAGCTTATTTGCCTTGCGCACCTTCTTCGGAGTTTTCGGTAGTGGGTCAGTTTGAAAATTTATGCTTGAGCGATCATGCTTGCCTTCATTGCTTGGCCTAAGCTATTATGTGGTTATGGGTAAAAAGCCACGCAAAGACGACCTGAACGCCCTAGCCAAGAGCATCGTGGATCAGGCCACCGGGCAAGTGACGCCAACAGACGAACCCGCAAAGAACCCAGCCGCCGTGGCGCTAGGCAGACTCGGCGGACTCAAAGGCGGTAAGGCTAGAGCCGCTAAACTCAGCCAGGCCAAGCGCTCTGCCATCGCCAAAAAAGCCGCAAAGAAGCGTTGGGGCTACGTCGTCGGTTGACCTTGAGTGTCCTCTCCTTCTTGGTTGCCCGGCTTTTCGTCTGGATATTGATCGGGCATAGCAGCTTCGTCGCGGTCCTTGTTTAGGTTGTAGTCGAAAAGCGTCAACTCTGCTTTGTACACGTTGTTGTCGTTGTACGAGCGCGTCGTCCGGTCATGCAATAACACTTCGCCACGGATGCTTCGTCGCCACTGTTGTAGCGCAAGCCTAGCGTGTTCAGGCTTGGCCACGTAAATCGGCGACCAAATAGACCAGAAATCGCCTTGTTGGTTCTTGTAGCGAGCGCCCAGCATGGCCCGCACGTCGCGCCCTTGGTCGTCGGTTGTGCGCTGGCGCGAAGAGATTTTACTAGCTCTTGCTTGCACCGGCTGATGATGCTGCGCGGAGCTTCCTCATACTGTTTTGTCTCCACCATCCAGTCTGCGACATCTTCGGGGTCAAACGCCGTTACCCCGTGCAGGGCCATGTACTGACGCGCTGCCTCTTGAAAAAACTCAGCCTTTGACTTCTTTGCCCGTTGCCGCTTCTTGAGTGCCATTGCAAAATCCTCTGCTTTAGATAGAGCCAGGAGCCATTTCGACCCCCCATCCATCGGTCAGCGCCGTGCTGATAACGTGTGCTCTGATCTTTGGTTGCATTTCGTGATGTGCACCAAACTTAATCTCGGCCCTATGCTGAAGTTGTCCTACGATAATCCCCGGATGCATCTTTATTCGGTGTGCAAACTGGATTATGTTCGGTTTGGCGTAGATGGGGCCGAGTCGTCTTATGAATGACTCCAACTCATCCGGCGGAACCAATGCCGCCGCAGCATCCTCATCGGCGCGTCGTTCGGTGGCCTCTTTCATTAGAGGCTGTTCTCGTTCGTCTTGCCCCATTTCAGCATCAACAGAAACTGCATCGTGGTGTTCAATGTGAGCGCATTCGTGCATCAGGGTGAACCAGAAATTGTCGATACGGTCCAATCGCAAGGAAACGGCGATAGCCGGAGACCGTTCGTCGAGCCAAAATGCCGCGCCATCCACTCGCGATCCGGACAAATGCTCTACTACAACGAAACGAACGCCATTGTCCCTCAATATAGATGAAACGCGCCGGGCCTCTGCCGGATAGGCCGCCAGAATGCGCAGGTCGCGCTTCAAGGCGTTCATTCTCTTCTCATCAAACCCGCCAATTGGCATTGTCTTGGCCAATTGCCTTGCTCGGAAACACCAAGTCAATTGACGCGCATTTAGCGGATTGCTCGGTGCTCCCTTTCGCATCGCGACGGGAAATTCAAGATGCTCTAAAGAATCAGTCTCAAAGAAGGTCTTCAATCCCGCCTCAAGTTCTGCCAAATCCGCGGTATCTTTCAGCCAGCCCCGGCGCTGCATCTCCCGAATAGGGGCCAGTTGTCTAATCTGGGCCTTACGCTTGATGACTGACGAGTCGGAATCACAAGAGGCAAGACGTTGTTCTGCGTCAAGGCGAATCCATTCCGCCGCCGAGATGTTGAGGGCGGCAGACAAAGCATGTGCCATCTCTAGCGTTATTGAGCGCCGCCCCTGGATAATCTCGTTGACCGCAGGCAGAGGCTTCCCGATCACTTCCGCCAGATCGGCCTGGGTCCAGCCAAGCTCGTCAAGCTTCTCTCGGATAAGCTCTCCAGGCATTTTGTTTTCGTGTTTTTGCGGGTCCATACATCCTCTCCGCTTACTTTGGGTCTAGATTACATTGACACACGGAATAAGTCAATATATCGTTTTATCGGAAAACGATAATTTTTACTTGACAATGCCTGACCGGTCGTGTATAAAGGTCATTATGAATAAGCTACCAAACGCTAAGCGGGAACAAGTCATAGCGGCCCTTGTGGAGGGAAACTCAATTCGCGCCACCGTGCGCATGACTGGCGTAGCCAAGAACACCATTGTTAAGCTCCTAGCCGATCTTGGCACGGCCTGTTCCGAATATCAAGATAAAGCCTTTGTGAATCTCACTTGCAGTCGGATTCAGTGCGATGAGATTTGGTCGTTCTGCTATTCCAAGCAAAAGAACGTTCCAGCCGAGCATGAGGGCGAATGGGGCTATGGCGATGTTTGGACCTGGACGGCCATTGACGCCGATACGAAGCTCGTTCCCGCGTGGCTTGTTGGTCTGCGCGATGCTGGCTATGCCTACGAGTTTATGTCCAACCTTGCCAAAAGGCTTGTGAACCGCGTCCAATTGACGACAGACGGCCACAAGGCGTATCTTACGGCTGTTGACGGGGCTTTTGCGGACAATATCGACTACGCCATGCTCCGCAAAATCTTTGGACCTGATCGTTCAGAAGGCCGATTCAGTCCGCCTACATGCCTTGGCACACAGAAAAAGGTTATTTCAGGCAATCCAGATAAGGCACACGTTTCGACAAGCTACGTTGAGCGGCAGAATCTCACCATGCGAATGTCGATGCGCCGATTTACTCGTTTGACTAATGGCTTCTCTAAGAAGATAGAGAATTTGGAACACGCCGTAGCACTTCATTTTATGCACTACAACTTCTGCCGCATTCACCAGACTATACGGGTAACGCCCGCTATGGCCTCTGGCGTGGCCGATCATGTTTGGGAAATTTCAGAGATTATTGCTCTTCTTGACCGGAAAGATTCAAACTGACCCACTACCGAGTTTTCAGATTTTGTGAAGCATTTAACTGATGGGCGATAACGAGATATCTGTATTGAGCCGTTCGGCCAGGTGGGCCAGCTTGGTTCGGCACTGCACGATATTGAGGTCCGTGGGCAGTTCCAGGTGCGCTTGGAGGCGAAAGAGCGCGGTGCCCGTGTGCGGGGCCGACTCCACCTGCGTTTCCAGCGATTCAATGTTGATATTCATGGAGGCCAGCTCGCGCGTGACCGCCTGCACGATGCCCGGGTGGTCCATGGAGTGCACCTTGAGCAGATAGGGCACGGCCTTTTCACCGCCGCGCGGCGTGGGGGCCGAGGTCTGTCGGATGGTGCAGGCGAGCTTGGCATCGGCGAGTTTGCCAATCTGGGATTCCAGGGTCGCGCCATCGCCATCGGAGGCGCTGACTAGCATGAGGACGGCGAACTCGCCGCCCAGCGTGGCCGCGCGGGAGGATTCCACGTTGCCGCCGCGGGCAAAAACGTAATCGCTGATCGTAGCCATCAGGCCGGGCCGGTCCGGGCCGATTGCGGTCAGAACGAAATAGTTCATAGCCATCGCTCACTCCATCTGCTGCTGATTTTGCTGTAAGCTGTCGTCACGCCGCCGCTGAATGCTTGCAATCCTGCGGCGGCCACTGATTTATTTTCGGCACAATGGCCGCTGGCCCTGAATTCACTCCTCTTGGGTAACCTCGGCAAAAACGGCGCGGGTGTCGGCATCGAACAGGACGAAGTAGACATCGGTGAGCTTCGATCCCGCCGCCTCGTGCCTGCGCACGGCGTCGATCATGATCTCCGCACAGCGCCGCACATCGAAGCCGCCCACGCCAGTACCTATGGCGGGAAAGGCAAGGGAGGTTATGCCATTCTTCTCGGCCAGCTTGAGCACGGCCTCAGTGCTGCGGGCGATGGAATCGGCCGTGGCGCGGCCGCCTAAGCTCATGGAGGCCTGATGAATCACATATTTGGCCGGGAGATTGCCCGCGCCGGTAATCGCCGCCTGGCCCACTTCAATGGGCCCGTGCTCATCGCACTCTTCCTGAATGGCCGGCCCGCCGGCCCGCGCGATCGCCCCAGCCACGCCGCTGCCTAAAATCAGCTCGTTATTGGCCGCGTTGACGATGGCATCGACGCGGTACGTGGTGATGTCGCCTTTTTCGATGTGGATGTCGATCACCTTGCTCTTCAACAATACTGCAACTTCGCCGTCTTTTCCTGCGCAGCCATCATCTTTCAGTTTATCCGCTCAGAGACTACATTGAAGGCTCGAACACCAGGAGATCAGCTTGGCCGCGGGATTCATTACATTCGCCAGTCCGACCGTTCTGTACGCCGCCTCCGCCGCGGCCGTGCCGATCATCATCCACCTGGTGATGCGCACCAAAACGCGGCGGGTGCTGCTGCCCACGCTGCGGTTTGTCAAGCTCAGCTACCAGTCCAGCCGCGCCAGTCAAAAGCTGCGGCACTGGCTGCTGTTGGCCATGCGCATCGCCGCCATGCTGCTCCTGGTGGCGCTCCTGGCGGGGATGCAGATCACGCGCGATAGCGGGGTGAAGATCAGCGCGGCCGCGCCCACGGCGCTGGCCATCATCATCGATAACAGCGGTTCGATGGCCTGCCGCCAGGGCGACAAGACCAACCTGGCCTGGGCGAAGGAGGTCGCGCGGCGAGCCGTGGATGATTTGCCCGCATCCTCGCAGGCGGCGGTCCTGGTCGCCGGAGATGGTGAGGAAGAATCCAAGGCGGGGCTGCTGGTCGATCGAGTCCTGATGGCCAGGATGATTGAGGATGTGCCGCAGACGTACAGATACATCCGTCTAAGCAATCAAATGAAGCGGGCTCTGGCGTTGCTGGCGGAATCCAATCTGCCGCGCAAGGCCGTGCTGGTGCTGACGGACCGTACGCCGGCGGCGTGGGCCGGCGCGGCGGCGGAGGATTATACCCTCGCGCCGGAGGCGGAGATTCACGTGCCGGATTGCTGGCAATCGCCTCCTGTCGATGTGGCCGTGGGGCCGGTGACGATCAGCCAGCCTGTCTGCGCAGTGGGCACATCGGTTGAAGTCAATACTCAAATCAGCGCTGAGGGCTATCGGGGCCCCATGGTGGTTGAACTTCGTGCCGAAGGCAAAACCGTGGATCAGCACGGCATCAACCTGACCGGCGGCGTGGGCTCTGTGCCGGTAAAGCTGCGGCTTTGTCCGCAGGGGGCCGGCTTGCTGCACTGTTCTGTAAACATTGCCGTGGCGGATGGTCTGGAGGTGGATAACGCCCGCTACTTCAATCTCACGGCGGAGCCGCCGAGAACGATGCTTGTAGTCGGCTCAGGCGGGGGCGACGACTCCACCGCGTTTATCATGTCCAGCGCCGTAGCGCCGGCCGGGCAGATTTCCGGCCGCCTGGTGCAGCCGGTGAGAATTACTGGTAAAGAACTGGCCGGCCGCAATCTCGGCGATGCTGCGCTAATCATGCTGGCCGGGTCGGAGCGGCTGGGCCAGCAGCAGTGGGAACATCTGCGGCAATATGTCATGCAGGGCGGCAAATTGTGGCTTGTGCCGGGGGATTCCGTGGATGTAGCGGACTATTCCTGTCCGCCCGCGACGGCCATTTTGCCTGTGGAAGTGCGGGGCCTGGAAGATCTGCGTGAACCTTCGATGCTGGAGGCGGCGGGGCGGGGCGGACCCTATCTGGCGCCGTTTACCACCGGCAATAATCCGCCGCTATCGGAAGTGATTGTCAAGCGGCGCGTGCGCGCGGCTATTTCCTCGGGCACGGCGGTCTTAAGTTTCTCGGATGGCGCGGCGGCCGTCGCCGAAAGGCGCATTGGCTCGGGGCGCGTGCTCTGGTGGGCCTTCTCGCCGGATGCCAACTGGAGCAACCTGGCGACTGCGCGGCTGGCCCAGCTTCCCATTCTGGCCCGCCAGGCCGCCCAGACATTGCTCTTTGACCGTCCGGAGCCGATGCAGTATCACCCGGGCGACATGGTTCGGCTCACGCTGGCCAATGAGCCTGTAAAGGCCGCGATGGTGCGCGATCCCTTAGGCGTGGAGCAGGCCGCGCAGATCGATGAGCGCGCCGGCGCGGCTATTATCACCCCGGCACATGTGGGCAACTGGCGGGCGGACCTGGTGGGCAAGGAGTCGCACGAGGTTCAGGAGTTCACAGTAAATCTGGATCCGGCCGAGATGGATCTACGGCGGCTATCGATTGAGGAAATTTCCGCACAGGCCGGAGGCAGAACTATTCTGCCTGATGCAAAGCTCAACAAGCCGGAAGTGAATAAAAGCGGTGGTGAGATTCGCACGCGCCTGGACTGGCCTTTAGGCGTTCTGGCCGCGCTGCTGCTTATAGGCGAGAGTTTTCTGGCGAATCGGTTTTATAAGGGTCAGGGAAAAGCTGTTTAGCCTTTTTGGGGGCAAGAAGTTGGCGAGTCTAACGGAAATCGATGAAGTAAAGGAAAGCATCGACGCCATTCGCCGCGTACTGCCAAGGCCCAGGCAAGAGGACCACGAATGGATTGCGGAGCTTACCTAAACTATGCATTTTAAGACCGCCAAGACCCCAAGCGTGTCCAATTGGCGGTGTTGGCGGTCTAGAAATGCGTGACGTATTAGTCTGTCTGTTCAGAAGTTATAGCTTAACGCGAAGAATTCTTAGACCGCCAATCACGATCCAAAATTGCCCAAAATGCTTTAATTTGGCAAAGATAGGTAATATAGATAAGTTGCCAGAGAATTCAGAGTTCTGGTTTCGAATAACGGCTCAGCCTGGTGTAACTCAAACATTTCAACCAACTTTTTCGGGTGAGAGCCCCTTTTGGTCATTCAGGCTGTTAGGAACGGCCGGAGGTTTTCAGGCAAGACTGTCCTTGCAGCGCCTAACAGACTAACAGACTAACAGTCTAAACGCTAACAGCCTATGCAATCTGCCGTGAGATCAAATTCAAAAACTCCAGTCTCGTGGCCTGGTCATCGTGGAAGCTGCCCAGCACGGACGACGTCGTCATGATCGAGCCTTGTTTCTCCACGCCGCGCATCATCATGCACAGGTGGCGGCATTCCATCACCACGCCCACGCCGTCGGCGCTGATCGAATCCATCAACTCGCGGGCGATCTGGGCGGTCAGCCGCTCCTGGATCTGCAGACGGCGGGCATAGTGGTCTACGATCCTGGCCAGCTTGCTCACGCCGATCACCTTCTTGTTGGAGATGTAGCCGATATGGCAGCGCCCGAAGAACGGCAGCATGTGGTGCTCGCACAGACTGTAGATTTCGATGTCGCGGGCGACGATCATGTTATTCGTTTCGGCCCGGAAGATCGCGCCGTTAACAGCCTTCTGAGTCTCATCTCGATAGCCGCGCGTGAGAAATTCGAAGGCCTTGGCCACCCGGTGGGGGGTCTTGAGCAGCCCCTCGCGGTTGGGGTCTTCGCCAATCTCCAGCAGGAGTTCGTGGATGAGTTCCTCGACGCGCTGAATATTCATGTTGCGTTTCCTTGCCGCAAAATCATCTGCCTGAGCTTCTCGGTCAAATCCGGCAATGGCTCGAGGCCTTCGCGGTCCTGCGGGCGAATTTGCTCGCTCAACGGCCGGCGGCGGCCCGGGATAACCAGGTCCGGCGCCAGTTCCGCCAGCGGCACGGCCACGAATGGCCGGTCGATGCCCGGGTCGGGGACCTTCAGACTATCGTCATCCATAATACACTGATCATACAGAACTAAATCAAGATCAATGGTGCGGTCGCCGTATTTGTCGCCGCCGCGTTGGCGGCCCAGGCGGTCTTCGATGTCGCGGAGGACCTCGAATTTCAGCTCCCGCGGCTCTAGATGCGTCTGAATCTGCCACACGCCGTTGACGAACCTGGGCCGCTGGTCCGGCGATGTTTGCGTGGTGGTAGGTTGACCGGGGTCATTTTCCGCCAGCGAGCGATAAAAGGTGGAGGTGGCGATCACCTGAACCTGGTTCATCAGCAGCTTTAGCGTCTCAGGGATATTTCGCAGTGGCTGGATGTTCGATCCCACCGATATAAATGCCGTGGCCGGCGGTTGCTGGTCGCGTTTTGATGATACACTGGACATAATCGTAGAGTATTTGTCAGCCGGTTGATTCGTCAAGGCCGGTGTGGCATCAAGCGGCCGCGCAGCTGGGGCGAGAAAGAACATGAGCAAAATTCGATGTGGCCAGTGCCGTGAGAAGTTGGAGATTCCTTCAAATTCGTCGGGCGCGCAATGTCCGCGGTGCGGCAGCTTGAACATGATGGGCCAGGGCCAGCCAATCGCTCAGCCCCAACCGCCACAACCGCCGCCCCAGCCCCAGCCGGGATTAAGTTCGGCCATGCAGCCCGGCGTGAGCGGCTGGCCGACCATGACGCCCGGAGCGTACGCTGGGCCGTTTTACCCGGCACAACCCGATAACTCCGGCAAGGCATCGGCCTCGCTTGTGCTTGGAATTATTGGCTTGGTGTGCGCCCTGTGTCCTTATGTGGGGCTGCCGCTGGGAATTATTGGCCTTGTGATGGGCATCCTGGGACGAAAAAGCAGGGCCTCCGGCACAGCCACCGCGGGGATCGTTTTATCAATTATTACTATTGTGCTGTCCCTGGCCGTCTGGAGTTTCGGCGTTTATCTCATAGCCACAGGCCGATCGCGGCACTTCGGGCGCTTTAATTGGCAGGTGTGAAATCCACCCCAGCAGGTCGGTGGAGATGGTCAGTCAGCTTTTTTTCGTTCAATTTCCACCGCAACTGTGCGGGCAAATCGCAGCGCCCCCGGCTTTTCCACAGTGATGCGCACCTTCTCAACGCGCGGCGCTTCCAGACAGATATCCGCGATTGCCTGCGCCAGCCGCTCCACCAGGATGAACGATGATTGCTCCACCATATCTACGACCTTGCGCTTGATGGTTTTGTAGTCGACCGTGTCGTTCAGGTCATCGCTCTGGCCGGCGCGGCGAAGATCGGTAAACAGCGTGATCTGGATATTCACGTCCTGCTTGTTGGTTCGTTCCTCCGGATATACGCCGATAATGCAGCGCAACCGCAGGTCGCGGATGTGGATTTTGTCCAGGGTGTGTGAGGTGTTATTGGAATTTGGAACCTTACGCGCCATACATACTGCCTCGCATGTGGCGACCGCCATCGACGAAGATGACCTGGCCGGTAATGAAGGGGCTCTCCAGCAGGAACAGGACCGCCGCGACGATATCCTCCACGCTGCCCACGCGGCGCAAGGGCACGCTCTGGGCGAGCTGCTCAAACTGCTCGCGCGTCTGCGATTCCGCGGGCAGGATGGCCCCCGGGGCGATGGAATTGACGCGCACGGCCGGCGCCAGCTCCAGCGCCAGCATCTGCGTGATCGTGAACAGCATCCGTTTGGAAATGTGATACGCCGCGTGCTCGCGGTCGTAATCCGCCATGCGGGCATCCACCATGTTGATGATGCGGCCCCGCCTGGTCTGCGCGGCCAGGGCCCGCGAAAGCAGAAGCGCCGCGATGGCATGGAGCTGAATGTTCTCCATGATCTCAGTCGCGCTCACCGTCGTGATCAGATTACTTTTGAAGACGGAGGCGCTGTTGATGAGGATGTCGATGGGTTTGCCCGCCGCCCGGGCGGCCTCATCCACCAGCGCGGCGGCGCGGGCCGAATCCAAAAGGTCCCCTTGTACTGTCCAGGCCTTGCGGCCGATGGTCTCGACGGCCTGGACCGTCTCCAGCGCCTCTTCCTCGGAGTGGCGGTAATGAATCACCACATCTGCACCGCGCACGGCCAGGGCCTGCGCCATGCCTTTGCCAAGCCGCCGCGCCGCGCCGGTAATAAGCGCCACATTGCCGGTTAATGTCTGTGTTGGTTCGGTCATATCTGCCACTTATGCTCTTTTTAACGCCCCTTCGGGTCGGCCACAAGGCCCCAAGGTGATTGTTAACTCTGCAAAGCCCTTGAAGTTAAGTTATGATAGTTTGCGGTAAGGTCCCGGATAGAGCAGGGGCAATTTGATGCGGGTATTAATAATTGCTGCAAATCGTATTCACCAGCCGGTAACGGTGATTCCCTTCGGCGCCTGCATGGTGGCCCAGGCTGCAAAGAGCGCGGGCCACGATGTGCGCCTGCTGGACCTGATGTTTGAGAGGAATTTCAAGAAGAGCATTCAGCGGACGATCAAAAACTGGCGGCCGGATGTTGTGGGCTTATCCATCCGCAACATCGATACCAACGATTTGCAGAATCCCGTCGTGCTTGCCGATGAGGCGGCAGAAATAACCGCTGTTATTAAGCAGAACACCGCCGCACCTGTGGTCCTGGGCGGAGCGGCCATGGGCGTCATGCCGCGCGAAATGTTGGCGCACACACACGCCGATCTGGCGGTTCTGTACGATGGCGAAACGGTTTTTCCAAAGGTGATCGAGGCATTCTCCCGCGGCGAGGATGTGCGCGGCATGCCCGGTGTGCTCGTCCCTGGCGAAAAAAATCTGCCGGCCAGGCCCGCCTCCAACGGCTCGCTGAAAAACTGTGCCGTCGCCGACTTGGCCGGCTGGATTGATGTGCGCAAATACCTGGGCCAGATGACCTCCATCCCCATCCAGACCAAGCGCGGCTGTCCCTTCCAGTGCGTCTATTGCACCTACTCCATGGCGGAGGGACACGACTATCGGCTGCTGCCGCCGCAGCAGGTGGTTGAAGAAATACAAAGGTTGGCCACCCAGGGCCTGCGCGACCTGGAGTTCGTGGACAACGTTTTTAATTCGCCATACGAGCATGCCCTGGAAATTTGCGGGCGGCTGGCCGCCGCGCGGCCGCGCGTGCGGCTGCAAACGCTGGAGATCAACCCGCGTTTCCTGGATGATCAATTGCTTTCGGCCATGGAAGCTGCGGGTTTCGTGGGAATAGGCATCACAGCCGAGAGTGCATCCGATCCGGCGCTGGACGGTTTGAAAAAGGGATATACGGCCGCGCAGGTACGGTCGGCTGCTGCCGTTGTGGCGCGGCACAAGATCCCGTGCATCTGGATCTTCATGCTGGGCGGTCCCGGCGAAACGCAGGCCACCGTGCAGGAGACGATCCAGTTCGCCTTGCAAGAAGTGCGGCCCAGCGACACCGCCTTCTTTCAGATCGGCACGCGTGTTTACCCGGGCACCGAGCTTGAAATGATCGCGCGGCGGGAGGGGCGCTCACCGCCCCGCCCGATCAAATGCTTCATCCGCAGTTTTACGTGACACCGAGGCTGTCGTCGCAGTGGTTGAAGAACGAGGTGGCGGCCGCCGCGCGGGCGAATATGAACTTTGTGGCCGTGGATGCGTTGTCCATGCCGCTGTTGCAGACGGTTCTGCGGCTGTGTTATCACTTTGGCATGCGTCCGCCGGTGTGGCGGCACACACCAACCGTTCGTAAGGCACTGAACTGGTTCGGGATCTACTCTTAGGAATTGCAAATTGCCAATTGCAAATTGCAGATTGAAAGGCGAGAAAGAAGCTTTACTCAGCTTCTTCAATTTGAAATTTGTTGCAATTAGCAATTGGCAATCGGAAATCGGATGAGCACTATAATTCCAGCGGTAGGTTGGGCAACTCCGGGAGGACCTCTGTGAGGGCAACTATACGATCTTTGGCCACAGCCAATCCTTCTCGTTACGTGACGGGTCTGGAAGCCTACAACTTCATGTCGCAGCATTTCGACATGACTGTCAGGGAGCAGAGCCTGTACCGCCGGCTGCTGGTGGAAGGGCCGATCAAGGGCCGCTACCTCGGCCTGGATTATGATGAGCAGGTCACGCAGATGACCGCGGACCAGCAGATTACTCGCTTTCAAAAACAGGCGCTGGCCACGGCGTCGCGGGCCGCCAGCCAGGCCATCACCGCGGCGGGCCTGGAAGCGGCCGATATCAGCGGCCTGGTGGTCAACACGTGTACAGGCTACTTGTGCCCGGGCCTCTCTTCATATCTGGCGGAGGCGCTGCACCTTGCCCCCACAACTCGCGCCCTGGATGTGATGGGCATGGGCTGCGGCGGGGCCGTGCCGAACCTCCAATCCGCCTGCGGCATGCTGGCTCTGGGTTCGCTCAACGGGGGGGCAAAGCCCGTGCTTTCGGTGGCGGTGGAGGTGTGCTCGGCCACGATCTACATGGGTGATGATCCTTCGCTGATCGTCAGCAACTGCCTTTTTGGCGATGGGGCCGCCGCGGCCGTGCTGTGCGATGAGACAAACGGGGGCCACAAGGCCAAGAGTACGGAGGCAAAAAAAACCGGCGCAATAAGCGTGCGTATATTGGATTTTGAAACGGGGCTTTTACCCGCGCACCGCGAGGCGCTGCGCTATCACAACAGCGAAGGCCGCCTGCGCAACAGCTTAAGCCGAAAGGTGCCGTTTATCGCGGGCGACGCGGTCAAGGAAGTGGCCGCGCGGCTGCTGTTGCGGCACGAGATGTCGCCGACGGATATTCGTTGGTGGATGGTCCATCCTGGCGGCACGGCTGTGCTGGAGCAAGTGGGTAAGAGCCTTGGGTTAACTGAGGATTCGCTGCACTTTTCCCACCAGGTCCTGCGGCAGTACGGCAACATGTCCTCGCCGTCGGTACTGTTCGTGCTCAAAGAGGTCCTGGACCAGGGCCGCCCCAGCGCCGGCCAGCGCGGTTTGCTCTTATCTTTTGGCGCCGGCTTTACGGCCTTCGCCGCGCTGGTGGAGTTTTAGACCACTCTCCCTTGGGATGGGGTGGCCCAACCCCTCTCCCCCTGGGAGAGGGTGCCCCGAAGGGGCGGGTGAGGGTGGCCTGGTGAGGGTGTGGCACAGCCGCCCTCGGCTGTGCATTTACTTCTCGTAGGTGCGTCCCGTTCTTCCCGCCGCCGCGTCCTCGATCGCCTGGCGCATCAGCTTGTTGCCCCAGGGCGTGGGATACTTGCCTGTCACGCAGCCGTTGCACAGCTCATCCTCACTGAGCTGTAGACAGCGGGCCAGGTCGGCCACGCTCAGGTAGCGCAGCGAATCCACCCCTAGCGACCGCGCCATCTTCGCCGCATCCTCATCATACAGGTGGCCGCGGTAATTCCCGGGGACAAACTTGGGGGCATACAGCTCGCTCAGGCTGGACATGTCGATGCCGTAAAAACACGGCGAAATGATCGGCGGGCAGCCTATGCGAACGTGAATCTCACTTGCGCGGCCGCGCTGTCGCAGTTGTTGGGCCAGCACTTTCAGCGTCGTGGCCCGCACCAGCGAATCCTCTACCAGGAAGATCTTTCGACCCGCCAGCACCGCCGGGATTGGGGTGTACTTGCGCGGGCCTTGTCCGTGCGGCCATTAGGCGACTCGATGAACGTTCGCCCCACGTACCGGTTGCGAATGAGCCCCTCCATGGAGGGAATGCCCAAGTGATAGGCCATGGAGTCGGCGGCGGCCTTGGCCGTGTCCGGCACAGGTACGACCACGCAGGTGTCGTCGATCTTCTGGTCTTCCAGTTCGGCCAGCCGCTGGCCCAGCCGCGCACGCACCATGTACACGCTGGCGGAGTCCATGGTGCTGGCCACGTTGGCGAAATAGATCCACTCGAAGAAGCAGTACGCTTTGCGCTTGACCGGGGCAAAACGGCTCACGCGCAACTGGCCGTCTTTGACGGAGATCATCGTGCCCGGCTCGACATCCCGCACTTCCGTAAAGCCCATATTGGAAAGCGCGACGGATTCAGAGGCCGCCGCAAAGAGCCGCCCCTGCACGCCGTAGCACAGCGGCCGGAATCCCCAGGGGTCGCGGGCGATGAATAGCTCGCCGAAGGCGTTCAAGAAGACCAGGTTATAGGCCCCATCCATCTGCGCGGCGATTAATTTCATCACCGCCAGGGCCGAGGGCTGTCGGTCGCCGCGCAACGCGTACGAAATCGCGTGCATGAGAATCTCGGTGTCGCCCTCGCGGATGATGTGGTAGTGCTGCTTGTTGAGCAGGGCCTTTCGGCGTTCGGTGTAGTTGGCAATGTTGCCGTTAAAGGCGAAGCTGAACCACTTCCACAAGCGGCCGTGGTGGCGCTCGAAGGGCTGGGCGTACGAGGCCTCATCCGCGCCGCACGTAGCGTAGCGGACATGCCCGATGGCTGCCGAGCCGGCGTACTGCTCCATGATGGAGCGGTACTTGCCGTAATGGTTCATGCGGAAGGCCTCGGCGACGGTGCCGATTTCCTTGTACGTGTCGATGATCTGGCGGCGCTGCGGGCTATAGGAAGTCATCCCCGCGGCAAGCTGGCCGCGGTTCTGGATGTCCAGCAGCATGGGTGGCATCAGCGGCGTCACATTGCCGTCGGTCACCATGCTCTCGGCCGGGCCGGAAGGTCCCAGGGGTTTGGCCAGCCAGGCTAAAGCCGCAATGCCGCACTCGTGTTTCAAGTCTTCGGACATAGGTGGTCTCGCTTGGGGAAGTTCCACAGTCTAACAATCACCATGTCTTCTGACAAAGCAAATGCCACCAAGGCGATTGCGAATTGCCAATTGCCAATTGAACGGCCGCAGTCAGGCTTCTTTCAATCCGCAATCCGCAATCCGCAATCTCACAGCAGTTCCTCAACAGGCTTCACCAGTTTCTTGAACTGCGTCGTCGGCATCGTCAGTGTGGACCAGCAGACACTGCGGGGCCGCGCGGCGGTGGCATACTCATCCAGGCCAATCGCGGCGAAGAAGTAGTGCTTGCCGCGGTGGACGGTCAGATCCGCAAAGGGCGACCGCTCGGGCGGGCCCTGGAGCCAGTAGGCGAATATCAGCACGGCGCGAAAGTTATCGCCGAAGATGACCTGCCACTGCTTCAAGCCCTCCAGGTCCTCGCGGGTGATCCAGTTTTCCCACTGGCGGCCGACCTTGCGGCGATGCGGGTTGGACAGGTCCGGGAACTTGCGACCCTTCACATCAACAAGAAGGTTGCAGCCGCGCGTGGAGTAGACGACAAAGTCGAAGTTCTTGAGCTGGGCGGAGGCGAAGGCCTTTTTCTTGGCCTCATCCACGGCCACGTACGGACACTGGCGGGCGCGGAGGTAGTTTTCGAAGGCATCTTCGTAATGGTCGCGTCTATGAGCCATGATTGCCGTTGCGGATTGTGGATTGCCGATTGCGGATTGAAGAACAGGAGGTAGGTCCCTCTTTTTAATCCGAAATCCGCAATCCGAAATCCGCAATCATTTAAGCAGCTCCTTCACTAGTTCGATTCGTTTCACCTGCCGCTGGTCCCCTGTGACCATATCCTTTAAGACGATCAGCCCACCTTCCTTCAGTTCCTGCCCCACGATGATCGCCGCCTTGGCGCCTTTCTGGCTCGCGGCGCGAAGCTGCTTACCCAGCGCCTGTCTCTTATACGAGAATCCGGAGGTAAAGCCCGCGCGGCGGAGTTCGGCCGCGATCGCCAACACCTCATCCAGCATGGCCGCATCAGCATCAATGAC
This sequence comes from uncultured Phycisphaerales bacterium, assembly GCA_963785635.1. Taxonomy (GTDB): domain Bacteria; phylum Planctomycetota; class Phycisphaerae; order SM23-33; family FEN-1343; genus FEN-1343. The sequence goes on along the minus strand of CAWAWB010000013.1, from coordinate 11,964 downwards.
GAAGTAATCGCATTTCTCAGTAAAATCAGGCAGCTTGCCTTTTTCGGCTAGCAGAATCCCCAGCACAATATCGCCCATGCCAAAACCCGTCGCGCCGATCTTGGGGCCACCTAGAAGCTCCAGCAGATTGTCGTACCGCCCGCCGCCGGCCAATGCCCGCAGGGCACGATCCGCATCAAAGGCCTCATACACCACACCGGTGTAATAGGCCAACCCGCGCACCACGTGCAGATCGAGCTTCACGTATTCGCCCGCGCCCATAGCGGAAAGGATTTTCATTACTCCTTCCATCGAGGCCCGCGCGGCGGCCACCGCCTCCGTGTGCGGCAATTGCGCCACCGCCTCATCCAGCGTGGCGGCATCCTGGAATCTTGTCAGGCGCGAGATCTGCTCGTCGTTGAGCCCCGCCTTCTGCGCCATCTCGATAAACGCCTCGGGCTTTACCTTGTCGCGCTTGTCGAGAATGGGCAGCACATTCTCGTGCCTCTCGGCCGCGACGCCCACGGCCTCAAGTCCCGCGGCCAAAAGTGCGCGGCTGGAGATATTTACCGTCGCATCGGACGGCTTTAGCCCCAGCTCGTACAGGCAGTCGGCCAGCGTAAAGATGCACTCGGCATCGGCCAGGGCTTCATCGCTGCCGACCACATCCACATTCCACTGGTAAAACTCGCGGCCGCGCCCTTTCTGGGGGTTCTCCGCGCGGCAGAGGTGGGGGATCGAAAACCACTTGATCGGCCGCGGCAACCCGCCGATGCGGGCATTGATCATGCGGGCCAGGGACGGCGTGATCTCCGGCGCGATGGCCAGCTCGCGCCCGCCGCGATCGGTCAGGCTGAAGAGCTCGGAGACGATCCCTTCGCCGCTTTTGACGCGGAAGAGGTCCAGGTACTCCAGCATGGCCGCCTCGTACTCGACGAACCCGTTGCGGATGGAGACCTTCCGCCACGTGTCCGCCAGGTAGTTGCGCAGGGCCATCTGGTCGGGATAGAAGTCGCGGAAACCTTTTACCGTCTGGAAACTGCTGGCCATGAATATGTCTTCTCCGGTGCTGGTCTTGTTCCATGCTAACGGCGGCATGAGTTGCCGGAAACGGCGAATATCGAATATCGAACAAGGAATATCGAAGTCCGAAGTCAGAACTGCGCGGCGGTTGGATTATGTCTATCGCGTCAGCTCCACCAGCGACTCTTCACTTCAACGTTCGACATTCCGTGTTCGTCATTCGATATTTCTTTTCCTGCCGAAGCTCAAGCTTTCTTTTTCTTAAGCGCCGTTCGCTTCTTGGCAGGCGCCTTCGCCTTCCCCGCCCCGATTCCCTTCTTCGCCATGTATTCCTCAAGCTGCTTTGGGTGCGTAAAGAGCAGCTTATAGCCGTAGTCGCCGCCGCGATAGTCGCAGCCGGCGCTGGAATACTGGCGGCAGATCTGCGGCCGCCGGGGATAGATGGTGCAGCGGCTCTGCTCATCCAGGTGCGTGCAGCGCGTGGCCACGCTGATGTACCAGTGGCCCTCGGTGACGAACACCGTCACGCCCTCGTGCATGAGGAACCAGCGGATTTCCTCGAACGCCTCCAGGTCCTCCGGCTCATCGAAGGGCAGGGCGATATAGCGGCAGCACGCCGCCGGGCAGCGATAGCACAGCGATTTCATGATCCGGGGATTATAGGTGAGCGATAGGCTGTTTTGAAGCATCAGAGTCTGGCGGCAAGGAAGCAACCATGGTAGATGCTTGGTGCCGGTAGTAGACAGGTCTCTTTTTGCGCGACTTACAGCTATTTTAGCTTAAGCGCTACGCTGCCCAGCGCTTTAACTTTATTAATGTAAGCTTATTTATTACACAATTGTATTTTAGGAAAACTAAAGAAGTTGGCCTTACCATGTTATTGCGTTGAGCATCTTGAGCATCTTCAAATAAGTTGTTTAATCGCAACGACTTACATTAGACAAACAAGATGATCATCTTGAGCACCTTGAGCACCTTGAAATGATTCCTGATAAGCTGTAAGTGAAACCGGCAAAAAGCACTTCGCAGATCCGCCAAAGCCTTCACAAGGATTAAGTGTCTATCATTTAATAGCTAGTGCAATGTGAGGTAAGTCTGGGTAAATTCTGCTCTTTCGCGCGGGCGGCCGGGCGTTTGCAGCCGGCGGCCTGACGGGCGGAACGTGAATTTGTCATAATAGGCTGCCGTCACGTGTGCCAGATGCACACGTGAAGCATTGAGATATGTGCCCGGCCGCGGCCGGGTGGTTTCGCGGGTTAGGATGGGCGATGAACGCAATCGGGACGTCTTCTTCTGAAAAGAAGTGGCGGCTTTTTCGGGCCTGGGCTTCCAGGCACCCGGTGTGGTGTGCGTGGCAGGTTACGTACCGCTGCAACTTTCGCTGCAAGTTCTGCCACTACTGGTCGGAACCTCTGGCGCAAAACCCGAACCCACGGCAGGGCAATACGCCGAGGCGGCCGTGAAGTTAGCGAAACTTGGCACGCTGCTGGTCTCCCTGGCGGGCGGCGAGCCGCTCTTGCGGCACGACATGTGCGAAGTGGTGGAGGCCATCGGCCGCTACCATTTCCCCTTCATGACCACCAACGGCTGGTTCCTTACGCCGCAGATGGCGCGCGATCTGATGCGCGGGGCTTTGGGGCGCATCGGTGAGCATCGACTACGCCTCGCCCGCCAAACACGACGAGCGCCGCGGCTCGCCCGGGGCCTGGGCGCAGGCCTGCGCGCGGTCGAGTGGCTCTCGGCGGCTCGGGTTCACAAGTGGCAGCGCGTCAACGTGCTGGCCGTGCTGATGGATGACAATATCGACGACATCGAGCCGCTGCTCAAAATGGCGCAGGAGCGGGATGCGTATTTCATGGTGCAGTGCTACGGTTTCCGCAAGACCGGCTCGCGCCGCTACGAGCACAACGATGGCCCGGTTTCCCCGCGCCTGCTGGACCTGCGCCGCCGGTACAAAAACTTCCTGTCCAATCCGTACTACCTCGGCGGATTTGATCAATACTTGCACGGCGGCGTGGGCGGCTGCCGCGCGGGCAGGTCGTTTTTCAATATTGATTCCACCGGCGACATCGCCATCTGCGTAGAAAGCAAGCACGCCCCGGTGGCCAATCTCCACCGCGATTCCATGCCCACGGTCCTGCGCCGCCTGCGCCGGCGGCGGCGGGCAACAAGTGCCGCGACTGCTGGTACAACTGCCGCGGCGAGGTGGAATGTTTGTACAATGCCGGGGCACTGGTTAAGAGTCTGCCCACGCTGTTTTTTGACCGCGGGCGGCCCGCCGACCACAACGGAAATGGCGCTGCAAAAGACCGAATTTCTCGACCTGTTTCGGCCGATGGGTTGGTATGATATCCGAAGCTATTTTAAGGTTAATGAAATCTGGGGGAGCCAAGCCACAGGCTGGAAAGCCTGTGCCACAAAAAACAAGGCTTATGAACGATATAATCTTTACTTCGGCCGCCGCCACAGAAGGCCGGCTGCCTCGCCTGAGAAAACTGTTCTGGACGGTCGCCGGAAGCTGCGCCCTGGGCGGCCTGTATGCCGGGACGATCAATCGCGCATGGATTCGTTTCACGCGTTTCCACATGCCGTTGCCCAAACTGCCGCGCGAACTGGAAGGGGCGAAGCTGATTCATATCAGCGATCTGCACTGCTCGCCCATCGTGATCGAAAGCTACCTGCGGCAGATTATTGAGCACATTAATGACGAGCAGCCGGATTTCGTCGTCCTTACCGGCGATTTCCTCACCGGCGGCACGCACTACGCCAATCGCGTGGTGCGCCTGCTGGGGCGCCTCCAAGCCAAGGTGGCCCGCGTGGCCTGCCTGGGCAACCACGATTTTGGCATCTACCACCCGGGCGGCCACGGCCACATGCGGCAACTGCCGGGCTATCTTTCGCGGCGGCTGTTCGATGCGGGCGTACACACGCTGCGCAACCAGCACGCGATCTTCCGCGTGGGCGGCGCGGCCATCCAGTTTGTCGGCGTCGACGACATGTGGGCCGATTCGTACGACCCCGAGCTGGCCTTCGCCGAGGCCCAAAAGGATCTGCCCACCATCGCCCTTGCGCACAACCCCGATGGGCGCACCACATGATTTCGCTGGGCGCACACTGGGTGTTAAGCGGCCACACGCACGGCAACGCCGCCGGCGTCAGCCGCCTGCGCGATGCGGTCTTCCCGGTGGAAAAGAAGCACTACCACGGCGGCTACTACGCCATCGACGGCGCACACCTGTACGTCAACCGCGGCCTGTCCTACGCGCGGCGGTTGCAGCTCAACAAGCGGCCCGAGGTGACCGTGTTTACGCTCAGGAGAGCGTAAAAACGCGTCCGCTCGCGGTTCGGCTTCGCTCACCGCTCTCTCCTGGTTAATCGGTTAATCGGTTAACTGGAAAAGGCAAGAACGACCTCCCTCTTTGCTGGCAGAAGGTAGGGCGAGCCCAGAGCCTGTCGAAGGGCTCACGCAATCCTATCGTTACTCCTCTTCCCTAAGAGCAAGAGGGGTTAGAGCCGTGGTGCCGGGTAAAGCCTTGTTCCCTCCGATTAACCGATTAACCGATTAACACTACAACGCCATCTGGGCTCAAGAAAGCTCAGGCGGCCAGACGATAGTTCCTTTCGGGAGCGCTTTTCCCGAAAGGAGATACGGCATGGATGCCAAGCAATTGCGAGAGCTCAAGCCGATGTTGGAACAGTACTTGGGACAATTTGACGACTGTTTCAGCCGTAGCGAGCCCTGTGGCAACCTGCGGGTTTACGTCAACGGTCAATTGTCGGATCTGCCGCGCAAGAGCATCGAGCCGATGGCGGACCGGGCCGACGTTCCGCCGCGGACGCTTCAGCAGTTCCTGTCGCTGGCAGACTGGGATGATGCGCGCATGGCCCAGCGGTTGATGCAGATCGTGGGCGATCAACACAGCCACCCCCTGTCGATTGGCGTGTTGGATGAGACGGCCCATCCCAAGAAGGGCGACAAGACCGCCGGCGTGCAGCGTCAATATTGCGGCGCCACGGGCAAGGTGGATAACTGCGTGGTTACGGTGCATATCAGCTATGTGGCGGGCGCCTTTCACACCCTGCTTCCGGGGGAGATGTTCTTGCCGCAGGAATGGTCCGATGATCGTGCTCGGTGCCGGGGGGCGGGCATCCCGGACACAATGCAGCATCGCCCCAAGTGGCAGATCGCCCTGGAACTGCGTGCCGCCGCCGTGGCCAACGGGATTCGGTTTGAATGGATGACGGGGGATGAAGGTTATGGCGAAGTGCCGGACTTTCATCGCGCCCTGGACGAGTGCGGCCAGCGCTACGTCCTGGAAGTGCCGTCGATTTTCTACGGCTGGCTGCGCGAACCGGAGGTTCTTCAAAAACAGCATCGTGCGGCCACGCGGCGCGGCCGGCCGAGGCATTATCCCCGTCTGAAGGTCAAGACCCTGCCCTGCATCCAGGTTCGCCACATGCTGCGCTACGGGGCAGCTTTTCGCAAACAAGCGTGGCGGAAGTTCCATGTCAAGGACAGCACGGTGGGACCGGAGGTTTGGCAGGTCAAGGCGGCGCGGCTGTATTTGAAACGGGATGGTCTGCCGACGCGGGCGCATTGGTTGATTGTGGCCCGCAACATTTTGGCGCCGCAGGAGGTGAAATACTTCGTCTCCAACGCGCCGGGTGGCACGCCGCTGGAGGTGATGTTGCACGTGGCCTTCACGCGGTACAGGGTCGAGCAATGCTTCGAGGTGGAAAAGTCCGAGTTGGGGCTGGACCATTTTGAGGTTCGCCGGTATCGCTCCTTGAAGCGTCATCTGCTGCTGACGGCCGTCAGCCACCTGTTCCTGGCCACGGTTCAGGAACAGTGGCGGGGGGAAAAATCCGCAGCTGACCGTATGCCAGATTCGCCAGGCGGCCGCGGCGCTGGTGCGTTCCCTGTGGCTGACGGGACAGGTTCGTCAAAGCTTCCTGGCCAGGGAGGCGGAGATTATTACTCAAACGCAGGCACGAAACGAGAAAGCGCGACGCTGCCACGTGAAAACACGCAAGCGACGGTTGCGTAGCCTTGGCATTCGAATATCGTCAATACGTTGCTGCATAATGGATCAGGTGGCGTTGTAGTGTTAACAAGTTAACCGATTAACCCATTTCCGTTTCACCCTTGCAATGTAAACGGGCGGGATTTACCTTAAAAGCCACTCATGGAAGAGCTGCTGAACCAAGAGCAGGTCCAAAAGGCGTTGGACGACCTGTACAAGGCCGTCGCCTCGCATTTGCCCCCCGATGCACCCCTGGCCATTATCGGCATCCGCACGCGCGGCGAGGTGCTCGCCCAGCGCCTGTTCGAGCGGCTGGCGAAAAAACTCGGCAAGAACATCGAGCGCGGCGTCCTGGATGTCACCTTCTATCGCGATGACCTCTCCCGGCGCAAGGGCGCGCCCCTGGTGAAGGCCACCCAGATCGATTTCGAGCTGGATGATAGGCTCGTCCTGCTGGTGGATGATGTGCTGCATACCGGTCGCTCCGTTCGCGCGGCCATGGATGCGATCATGGATTTCGGACGGCCGCGCGCGATAAGACTGGCGGTGCTGATCGACCGCGGGGGGCGCGAGTTGCCCATCGCAGCCGATTTTGTGGGCAAACGTCTGGATGTGCCCGACAACATCCGCGTCCAGGTAAACATGAAAGAGTGCGATGGCAAAGATGCTGTCTACCTGGTGAGCAAACCCCAAGAATGAGCAAGCAAAACGCAAAATCCAAGGCCGCCAGTCCCGCCGCAACCGACTCGGAGGCAAAAAAGTTCGTTTGGACCCGGCGCAATCTCCTGGGCCTGGATGATCTTTCTAAAGAGGAAATCCTGCACATCCTGGACACGGCGGAGAGCTTCCGCGAAGTTTCGACCCGCTCCATCAAAAAGGTTCCCGCCCTGCGCGGCAAAGTCGTGGCCAACCTCTTCTTCGAGGACTCCACGCGCACGCGCATGAGCTTCACGCTGGCGGCCAGCCGCCTTTCCGCCGATGTGCTGGAATTTGCGGCCAAGGGTTCATCCGTGGCCAAGGGCGAGACGTTGCGCGACACGGCGCGCAATATCGAGGCCATGGGCGTCGATACGATGGTCATCCGCCACAGCCAAAGCGGCGCGCCACACCTCTTAGCCCAGTGCCTAAAAGCCTCCGTGGTCAACGCCGGGGATGGCCAGCACGAGCACCCCACGCAGGCCCTGCTGGATATCTTCACCATCCGCCAGAGGCTGGGGCCGTGGCGGGCAAGCGCGTGGCCATCGTGGGCGACATCGCCCACAGCCGCGTGGCGCGGTCGAATTTGTTTGGGCTCAAAAAATTGGGCGCGGAGGTGGTGTTTGTGGGCCCGCCCACGCTGGTGCCTTCGGCCACCAGAGCCATGGGGGCGGAGATCTGCCATAGCCTGGATGAAGTGCTGCCCCACGTGGATGCGATCAACATGCTGCGGATCCAGTTCGAACGGATCGGCTCGAATCTTTTCCCCTCCGTCCGCGAGTATGCCAGACTCTATGGCCTCAATGGCGAGCGCCTCGCCAAGGCCCGCAAGGATGTGCTGGTGATGCACCCCGGGCCCATCAACCGCGGCATCGAAATGACCAGCGATGTAGCCGATGGCCCAAATAGCGCATCCTCCAGCAGGTGGCCAACGGCCTGGCCGTGCGCATGGCCGTGCTGTTCCTGGTGAATCAGGCTGGTGTGGCATGAGCGAAATACTCATAAAAAACGGCCGCGTGATTGATCCTGCTTCAAAGCTGGACAAGAAGGCGGACCTGCTGATTTCCGATGGCAAGGTCGCCAAAATTGGTAAAAAACTGGCGCAGCCGCGCGGGGCTGAAGTGATTGACGCGGCGGGCAAGATTGTCTGCCCCGGCCTCATCGACATTCACGTGCATTGCCGCCAGCCGGGCCATGAGGAAGAGGAGACGATTGCCTCCGCCTCCGCCGCGGCGGTCGCGGGCGGTTTTGCCACCATCGTGGCCATGCCCAACAATCACCCCGTCACCGACAACGAGGCGACGGTGGAATACATCATCCGCCTGGCCAAAAAAGCGGCCTCGGCGCGGGTCCTGCCCGCCGGCGCGATCACCAAGGGCCGTGAGGGCAAGGAACTGGCCGAGATGGGTAGTATGCTCCAGGCCGGGGCCGTGGCCTTCACCGATGATGGCGATGGCGTGGCCTCCTCGCAGATCATGCAGCGGGCCCTTCAGTACGCCGGCATGTTCAATGCCACCATCATGCAGCACTGCCAGGATCGCGACCTGGGCGCTTCGGGCGTCATGAACTCGGGCGCGGTAGCGGTGCGGCTGGGGCTTTCCGGTGTGCCCGCGGCTGCCGAAGAAATCATGCTCCAGCGCGATCTTTCACTCCTGGGCTCCACCGGCGGGCGCTACCACATGCAGCATGTTTCCACGGCGGGCTCCGTGCAGATGATCCGTGCGGCCAAGGCGCGCGGCGTGCCCATTACCGCCGAGGCCACCCCGCACCATCTGCTTCTCACCGAGGCGGCCTGCTCCACCTACGACCCCAATTACAAGATGGCCCCGCCCCTGCGCACGGCCAAGGATGTGCAGGCGGTCCGCGAGGGCGTGGCCGATGGCACGATCGACTGCCTGGCCACCGACCACGCCCCCCACGCGGCGGAGGAGAAGGAGCTGGAATTCGCCCTGGCGCCCAATGGCATCATCGCCCTGGAGGCCGCCTTAGGCCTGTATGCCAAGGCGCTGATCGACACGGGCCTGATGGACTGGCCCGCCTTGATCGCCCGCATGACGACCGCCCCCGCGGCCATCATTGCTAAACCCTTCGGCACGCTGGCCATTGGCGCGACGGCGGATGTGACCATCATCGACCCCAAGGCCAACTACAAGGTGGACATCTCTTCCTGGCGCTCCAAGAGCCGCAACTGCCCGTACCACGGCTGGCAGCTTTCCGCCCGCGCGGTGTGTACGATCGTCGATGGGCAAGTGAGATTTCGGCGGTAATTATCTATGCCAATGCTTGACCAGTTAATACTCTGAGGATAATATTGTTTGGGTTGTGTTTGGTCATAAGATTGGATGAGAAGTATGAGATTAGGTAACATTCCACAAGCTTTTCCATACCAAGGAAGCAAGCGAAAGCTCGCCTCATTGATAGTTGACTGCATTCCTCCGCAAACGCATCGGTTGCTGGAACCTTTTGCAGGATCGGCAGCAGTGTCAGTAGCCGCCGCATGGGCTGCCAAAGCGAAAAGCTTTTGGCTGAATGATACTCATCGGGCTCTAATGGCATTGTGGGAAAGGATTATTCACGATCCCGAGGACTTATCTGATGATTACGAGGAGTTATGGAAGGCGCAAGAAGGTCGAGAGCCGGAGTATTACAACTTAGTTCGACAGCAATTCAACACTTCCCACAAATCTGAGCTACTTCTCTTCCTGTTGGCACGCTGTGTTAAAGCGGCAATTCGGTACAATCGGAGAGGTGAGTTCAACAACAGTCCAGATCATCGTCGAAAAGGTATGCGACCGGAAACGATGAGGGAAAATCTACGAATGGTTTCTGAGATACTTGGAAGTCGAACAAGAATAACCTCTCAGGACTATTCAATTGTGCTGCAGCAGGCTAAACCTGATGATTTCGTATACATGGACCCCCCATACCAGGGCGTCTGCAAGGACCGTGACTCGCGTTACGTTAAAGGACTGCCGTACGACGACTTTGTCCTGGAATTGGAGAAATTGCTCGAAAGAGATGTTCCTTTCGTGGTGAGCTATGATGGTCGAACGGGAAGCAAAGCCTACGGAAAGCGTTTGCCTGAGCATCTTAAGCTTACACACGCGGAAGTGTTGGTAGGCAGATCAACGCAAGCGACCCTTCTCGGCCGAGACCACGAAACATATGAGTCTTTGTACATTTCGCCCGGTGTTTTAAGCAAGCTCCAAACCTTGCCCCGCGGACTCTATGAGGCCGAACCAACCCAATTACTATTTGGCTAGATCTTCTGAAGGTTTTATTAGACCTTTGATATAGTCACGTATGTTCAAGCCTTTTTTCTTGGCAATTTCGGCCAGGGTGTCAAATTCACTTGTTTCTTTTCCAATCCAGATCAGGTCAATTCTCCGCCGTTGTTCCATAGCGATGTGATCATAGCTCTCTGGCGATGCCCAGAAGCAGCGTAGGCAAATCTTCGGGTCTCTGATTTCTCGTCCATTGCGACAGTTCTCGCAAGACCAACTCTTGACCCGCTGAAGACCAAGAGCTATCAGCATAAATGCATTAGGGTTATCTTCCGTCGATCTTTGGTCACCGGCTACCTGATACGGCACGCGATGATCTATTGAAAGATAACGCTCCTGCAATGGTTCTCCGGTGATGGCGCACCTGCCCCCCTGGTTTGCATATAATTGCTTCTTGAAAGCCTTTGTGAAAGGCTGCCTGCCTCCAGTCTTGTTTGCTTCAACCGCATCGGGGTTGCCGAACCTGTATGCAGCTATCTTTTTCGTTCCATTGCGATTCTGAACGCGGACCGTATCGATAGGAATACCCCACTCAAGCACATCCATCCGAGCACGAGCGGCATGTTCATAGCCGTACTGTTCACGCAACTCTTCGGTTGTCACCTGGCCGTGTTTGAGTATGTGATTTATAACCGCCAACGGTCGCTTATTTGTAACTTTGGCGATTTGGGCAAGAATTTTTGGATGAACAGGCATGGGCGCAAAATAGCAAACAAGTCATTCCTTCACAAGCTTTTTGGCTGTGGCGAAACTCGAATCGAAATCTAGAATTACTACATGGCTAAAATTAACACACTACTGGTCAGCGAAATCTTCCTCAGCATTCAAGGCGAGGGCAGCCGCGCTGGCTGGCCGTGCAGTTTTGTGCGTCTGGCCGGCTGCGATGTCGGCTGCACCTGGTGCGACACGCTGTACGCCCACAGCGGCGGCGTGCCTATGGAGCAGGCTCAGGTGCTGGAGCAGATCGGTAAGCAAGGCACCCTGATGGTCGAGGTGACCGGCGGTGAGCCCTTATGCCAGGAGGGGGCGCGGCCGCTATTGGAAGCCCTGTGCGATGCGGGCTATGAAGTGCTTATCGAGACCTCCGGCACGATGGACATGACCGACCTGGATGAGCGGGTCGTGCGCATTATGGATGTAAAAGGGCCCTCCAGCGGCGTCGTGGACAAGATGTACTGGGAAAACCTCAAGCACCTGCGGCCCGAGGATGAAATCAAATTCCCCATCGCCGACCGCCAGGACTATGACTTCGCCAAGGACGTGATGAAACGGTATGATCTAAATCGCCAGTGTACGGTGCTGATGGGCGTGGTGGCCCCACGACTGGCCTTAGCCGAGCTGGTGAAGTGGATCCTGGATGACCACCTGCTCGTGCGGCTGAATGTGCAACTGCACAAGGTGATCTGGCCGGCGGAAGACCGCGGGAGATAAGAAAAGACAAGAGAACCACAAAGACCACGAAGATCACAAAGGACACGAAGGAAGATTTAAAAAAAGCTTTGAAGCATTTTTGTTTTCTTTGTGATCTTTGTGCTTCTTTGTGATCTTTGTGGTTGCAGTGTTTTGTGGTAGTTTTTTGATATGAAGGCTGAACTGGTCAAGACATTCCGATTCGAGGCGGCCCACGCGCTGCCCAACGTGCCGGCGGGCCACAAGTGCGGCACAATCCATGGCCACAGCTATAAAGTGGAAGTCCATGTGGAAGGCCAGGTCGATCCGCACGCCGGCTGGGTGATGGACTTCGCCAGGATCGGCGGGATCGTCGCCCCCTTGATCGCCCAGCTCGACCACCACGATCTGGGGAAGGTGGAAGGGCTCGCCAACTCCACCAGCGAGAATATCGCCGCGTGGCTGTGGAAGCGGATCCAACCCGCTTTGCCGGAACTGACGGCGGTGGTGGTGTGCGAGAGTGAAACTTCGAAATGCATCTATCGCGGTCAATAAATCCTAAATCCTAA
>CAWAWB010000012.1:0-453251 GCA_963785635.1 uncultured Phycisphaerales bacterium | reverse complement strand
TCCTAAATCCTAAATCCGAAACAATGGGATAGAAATTCGAAGCACGAAACTCAGAGCAAAAAGTCTGTAGTTCCCATTTTCTTTTTCGATATTGTTTAGGATTTAGAATTGGGACCTCTGAATAACGTAGCATGGGCATCTTGCCTATGAGTCGCACGGGCGTCTCGCCCGTGCATAAGCTGTTGCAGAATAAGAGGCAGGAGCAAGATGCTCCTGCGACTCACGGGCGGGACGCCCGTGCTACGATAGGTTATTCAGAGGTCTCAATTTCGGATTTAGGATTTAACTGCTGCGGCATAAGCTGCCAATGAACGAAAACCTCCAACTGTATATTGATCCACCCCGCGATGGTCCCACCAACATGGCCCTCGACAGCGCCTTGCTGGATAAAGTCCCGACAGCGGGGGCCGCGCTGCGTTTATATCGCTGGCAGCCGGCCACGCTTTCCCTGGGCTATTTCCAGCACTTCGCCGACCCCGCGCGGCTGTCCGATCCGATCCTGTCAAGAATCCCCGTCGTCCGCCGCTGCACCGGGGGCGGAGCGATTCTCCATGCGGATGAACTGACCTATAGCCTGGCGCTGCCTCTAAACCATCCGCTGGCCGGGCCCGGGGAAAAACCGGCGGATTTGTACGATTGGGTTCACGCGCGCATCGCCGAGGCCATTGCGGCCATTCGCCAGGAAGGGACTGCCGCAATCAGCCCACGCGGCGGCAAAAAATGTGCAGCGCCGCGCAAGGGGCCGTTCCTCTGCTTCGCCTGTCACGCCTCGTTTGACTTGATGGCGGCGGGGCAAAAATTGGCCGGCAGCGCGCAGAGGCGGACCAGAACCGGCCTTCTTCAGCATGGCAGCGTAATCTTGAATCGCACGCATCCCATCCAGCCCAGTAGCGCCGTGGCGGAGATTATTGGGCGGCAGGTATCGTTTGAGGAAATGGCCGAAGCCCTGGCCCAGGCCGTGCGGGCCGCGGGCGTGGAACTGATTGATGAAGGGCAGACCTCCACTACGCTGCCGACGTTTGGCGAGCATTATCGCCTCCACTCATCCAGCCAGTGGATCGAGCGGTTATAAAGTCAATCTCTGTAACTAGAATTCCGGTAGTTATCGGGCATGTTTCGGGAGACTACGACAATGACAGATGACCAGCCGACCACGCTGGACTTCAGTTCGCTTGAGGCATTCCAGCCGCGCAGGTTTGTGCCGCAGGATGCGAACCTTACGGACAAGAATGTGGTGGTGGGTTTGATGCAGCGGCTGCTCGATCGGCCGATCGATTCGGCTGAGCAGTTGGATGCGTGGCTGATGGACAGATCCGAACTTTCCGCCGCGGTGGACCAGACCGGCTCCGTGCTGTACATCCGCATGACCTGCCAGACGGATGATGAGCCGCGGGCCAAGGCGTACAAGAATTTCATCTCCAACGTCCTGCCGGCCCTGGCGCCGCTATCCGATACGCTGGACCGCAAGTACACCACGGCGCGGCAGATGTTGGGTCTGCCGCCGGGGATGGAGCAAGACAGGTATTCCGTTTACGAACGGGCCATCAAAGCGGACATCGAGCTTTTCCGCGAGGACAACGTGGTTCTCCAGCGGGATTTGGCGCTGCTCTCGCAGGAATACCAGACGATCTGCGGGGCGATGACCGTGCAGTTTGAAGGGCAGGAGCGCACGCTGGCCCAGATGGCCAAGTTTCTCCAGGAACCCGATCGGGCGCTGCGAAAGCGCGCCTGGGTGGCCGCGGCCAGGCGGCGGCTGAAAGACAAGGACAAGCTGGAGGATCTGTTCGACAAGATGCTCGAGCTGCGTCACAAGGTGGCGAAAAACGCCGGCTTTGACCGCTACATCGATTTTCGCTTCCAGGAATGGCACCGGTTCTATTACACGCCGGATGACTGCGTGCGCTACCACCAGGCGGTGGAGAAGTTCGTCGTGCCGCTCTCGGCTGGCGTGCAGAAGGAGCGGCGCAGGCGCATGAAGCTGCGCACGCTGCGACCCTGGGATACCAGCGTGGACCCCTTAGGCAGGCCGCCGCTCAAACCGTTTGACAGCCCCGAGGGCCTGGCGGCCGGGGCCCACGTGGCCTTCAGCAACACCGATCCGGAGCTGGGGGAACAGTTCGCTGCGATGCGGCGGATGGGCCTGCTGGATCTGGCCAGCCGCAAGGGCAAAGCGCCCGGCGGTTATCAAAACACGCTCAACGAGGCCCGCAAACCCTTCATCTTTATGAACGCCGTCGGCCTGGACCGCGATGTGCGGACGCTGCTGCACGAGGGCGGCCACGCGTTTCACGCCCTGGCCTGTGCCCAGGATCCGCTGATGGAATATCGCCACGCGCCTCTGGAGTTCTGCGAGGTGGCGTCGATGAGCATGGAGCTTCTGGCGGGGAACCACCTGTCCGTGTTCTACCAGTCGCAGGAAGACCTGAACCGCAGCCGCCGCGAGCACCTGGAGGAGATGCTGTGGATACTGCCCTGGGTGGCGACGATTGACTCATTCCAGCACTGGATCTATAGCCACGCCGGTCATTCGCGCGAGGATCGCCGCGCGGCCTGGCTGGAAATCCTTGGCCGCTACGATGGCGGCGTGATGGATTGGTCCGGCCTGGATGAGCAGCGGGCCTACTTGTGGCACCGCCAGTTGCACATCTTCGAGCTGCCGTTCTACTACATTGAGTATGGCATCGCCCAGTTGGGGGCCTTGCAGCTTTGGGTCAAGGCGAAGACAGACCCTGAGGAGGCCTTGGCGGGTTATCGCCGCGCGTTGGCGCTGGGTGGGTCAAAGCCCTTGCCGCAGCTCTTTGAGGCGGCGGGGATCAAGTTCGATTTTTCCGCCGAAACGATTGCCCCGCTGGCCCAAGCCGTGGCGGAGGAACTCGATAATTGACGGCTGCAAGGTTTGACTAGACTAGCTCGGTACTGCGGCGAAGACATTGCGGCAGAACTCGCCACCGCACCCGCCGGCGCTGTCACCCGTGAAGGTCCGCGCGGCGGTTTGGGCAATGTGGGCAAGATACAAGTTTTGGCACGCCCAGCCGTATCAAATTCGTGATAATCTTATCGATAATCCTTTGGAAATAAAGGAGATGTAAGATGATCAAACTTCTTGTCCCGTTGATAATCTTATCATAAGCTCTTGTGCCAACAAGATATATAAGATGATCAAGGCTAAAGTTCTGCCCACAGCAGCCACAATTGCGGGGTGGGCGCCTTGGCACCCGTATTTTTAGAAAACCCTCTCGTTGACGTTAATGCCGCCGCGCTGTAGAAATGCCCCTTCGAGTCTGTCGAAGACACTTACTTGAGAAGGAAGAACACCATGGCAGATGTGAAGATTCGCTACGATAAGGACGGCTCGCTGACCCCGCTGAAGGGCAAGACTGTTGCTGTTATCGGTTACGGCAGCCAGGGCCACGCCCACGCCCAGAACCTGCGGGACAGCGGCATCAAGGTGATCGTGGCCGAGTTGCCCGACACGGCCAACGGCAAGCTGGCCGGCCAGCACGGCTTTGAGCCGATGACCGCCGCCGAGGCCACCAAGCAGGCCGACCTTCTGATCATCACGCTGCCCGATGAGATTCAGGCGATCGTCTACAACAAGGAAATCGCCCCGAACCTGAAGCCCGGCAAGGCCATCGGCTTTTGCCACGGGTTCAACATCCGCTTCAAGCAGATCGTGCCGCCGGCCGGCGTGGACGTGATCATGATCGCCCCCAAGGGCCCCGGCCACACCGTCCGCAGTTGCTTCGTGGAAGGCTCGGGCGTGCCGTGCATCGTGGCCGTGGAGAAGAACGAGACCGGCAAGGCCTTCGATATCGCCATGGCCTGGGGCATCGGCATCGGCGGCGGCCGCGCGGGCATCATCGAGACCACCTTCACGGAAGAGACCGAAACGGACCTCTTCGGCGAGCAGGTGGTGCTGTGCGGCGGTCTGACCGCGCTGATCAAGGCCGGCTTTGACACCCTGGTCGAGGCTGGCTACTCAGCCGTATATCTGCCTACTTCGAGGTGCTGCACGAGCTGCTGCTGATCATCAAGCTCATGAGCGAAGGCGGCATCAGCTACATGCGGTACTCCATCTCCAACACCGCCGAGTACGGCGACCTGACCCGCGGCCCGCGCATCATCAACGACAAGACCCGCAAGGAGATGAAGAAGATCCTGAAGGAAATCCAGGACGGCTCCTTCGCCAAGGAATGGCTCGCCGAAAGCAAGGCTGGCAAGCCCAACTTCAAGAAGCTATACGAGGCCGACAAGAACCACCAGATCGAGGTGGTGGGCAAGCAGCTCCGCAAGATGTTCAGTTGGATGGAAGCCAAGGAAGCGCCGGAAGAATAAGCTTAAGGCTGTAGACTGTAGGCTGTAGGCTGTAGGAACGGCCGGAGCAAAACACAGAGAGCGCGGAGCCGGCAAGGCTTCGCGTTCTTTTTTGGCCGCCGCGGGCGTGCTAAAATCACCTTGACACTTTCAGGCGGTCTGGGTACTTTGCCAATCTTTCCTGAAGGCCGCGGGGTGCGTGTTCCCTATCGAAGAAGGAACATCGCCGCGGCTGTAAAAGCTGTTGAAGAAAAGGAGCCAATGATGGCAGTCAATGTAGGAATCAATGGGTTCGGGCGTATCGGCCGGCTGGCTTTCCGTGCGATGATGGAGCGGCCCGACCGGTTCAACATCGTCGGCATCAATGACTTGTCCGATGCGGACATCCTGGCCTATCTGCTCAAGTATGACTCGGTACACGGCAGGTTCCCCGGCAAGGTCGTGGCCAAGCAGAACGGCTTTTTGGTCAACGGCAAGGAGGTTCCGATCTCCGCCGAGAAGGACCCGGCCAAGCTGAACTGGGGCGGCAAAGGCGCCCAGGTGGTGTTGGAGTCGACCGGCGTGTTCACGGCCCGCGCCAAGGAAGGCAAAGGCGGCTATGACAGCCACCTGCTGGCCGGTGCCAAGAAAGTCATTCTATCCGCGCCCGCCAAGGACGCCGTGGACGCCACGATCGTCATGGGCGTCAACGATGAAACCCTGAAGCCCGAGCATAAATGCGTCTCCAACGCCAGCTGCACCACCAACAGCCTGGCCCCCGTCATGAAGGTGCTGGATGAGCGCTTCGGCATTCAGCGCGCCATGATGACCACCATTCACGCCTACACCGGCGATCAGCAACTGGTGGACACCATCCACAAGAGCAAGACCCGCGCCTGCGCGGCGGCCATAAACACCGTGCCCACGACCACCGGCGCGGCCAAGGCCATCGGCCAGGTGCTGCCGTCGCTGAAGGGCAAGATGGACGGCATCGCCTTCCGCGTGCCGGTTCCCACGGGCTCGCTGACGGATGTGACCGCCGTGGTCGATAAAAACACCAGCATCGAAGAGATCAACGAGTCGATCAAGGCCGCCGCGGAAGGCCCCATGAAGGGCATTATCGAGTACGTGACCGACCCGCTCGTCTCCTCCGACGTCATTCACAACCCGCACTCGTCCATTTTCGACTCCAACAACACCATGGTCATCGGCAACATGATCAAGGTGACCATGTGGTACGACAACGAGTGGGGCTATAGCTGCCGGACGGCGGATCTCATCGAAGCCGTCGCAAAGATCTGATTTCAAATTTCAAAATTCAGATCAATTCAGATTTCAAATTTTGAAGACAGGCGGTTGTCCAGATCGGATGCCGCCTGTCTTCGGATTTGGAGATGGATCACAACTGGGCACCGAAGGAGATCGGGAGATAAGAGATGGCGACAAAAACGATTGCTGACATCGACGTAAAAGGCAAAAAAGTCCTGGTTCGTGTCGACTTTAACGTTCCACTTGCCGACGGCAAGGTGAGCAACGACCGCCGCATCGCCATGGCGCTGCCCACGATCAAGCAGCTGCTCGATAAGGGCGGGGCGCTCGTCCTCATGAGCCACCTGGGCAGGCCCAGCGGCAAAGGCTTTGAGCCCAAGTTCTCCCTAAAGCCGGTTGCCGACCGACTCAGCGATCTGCTTGGCAAACCTGTCAAGATGGGCGACAAGGATGTCGGCGGCGCGGCGGACCAGCAGATGGCAGCGGGCCTTAAGGGCGGCGAAGTGATGCTGCTCGAAAACGTCCGCTTCCACGCCGGCGAAGATATCTCTGACAAGGCCAAGGCCAACCCGGATGGCAAACTGACCGCCGAGCAGGCGGCCACGCAGAAGGATCTGAATGACAAGCTGGCAGCGATGGGCGAAGTGTACGTAAACGACGCCTTCGGCACCTGTCACCGCAAGCACGTCAGCATGTATGGCGTAGCCAAGGCCGTTCAGACCAAGGGCGGCCCGGCCGTGGCGGGCCTGCTGGTTGAGAAGGAAATCAAATACCTGCACGATGCGGTAGACAATCCTCAGCGGCCATTCGTGGCGATCCTGGGCGGGGCGAAGGTCTCCGACAAGATCAAGCTCATCTCCAAGCTGCTGGAGAAAGTGGACAAGATCCTTATCGGCGGCGCCATGGCCTATACGCTCTTAAAGGCCAAGGGTGTCAAGGTCGGCAAGAGCCTCGTGGAGGCCGACCAGGTCGCCGAGATGGCCAAGCTGCTGGAAAGGGCCGGCAGCAAGATCGTATTGCCTGTAGACCATGTGGCGACGGACGATTTTGAAAACGGCAAGCCCGTCAAGGTGGCGGATGTGAATATTGCCGATAACCTGCTGGGCATGGATATTGGCGAGAAGACCATCGCCTCCTTCTCCGCTGAAATCGCCAAGGCCCGTACAATTATCTGGAATGGGCCGATGGGTGTCTTTGAAAAGCCCGCTTATGCCGCCGGCACGAAGGCCGTGGCCCAGGCGGTGGCCAACGCCACGGGCCAGGGCGCAGTCAGCGTGATCGGCGGCGGCGACTCCGCCGCGGCGGTCGAGGAGATGGGGTTGGATGACAAGATGACACACGTGTCCACCGGCGGCGGAGCATCATTAACCTATCTGGAAGGCAAGGCCATGCCGCCGCTGGAAGTCCTGGATAAGAAATAATCATGAATACGTATTGCGGATTGCGGATTGCGGATTGCGGATTGGGGAAGGAAGGCGAAATTGACCTCGTTCTTCAATTCGCAATTCGCAATTGGCAATTCGCAATACACTATGACCAGATACACGCGTGACAGCCAAACTGAACAACCCGTGGCAGCGGTTCGGCGGACAACCGGAGGTGGCTCCATCCCTCCTCTCCTGCAATTTTCTGCACGCCGGAGCGGAGATCGCCACCGTCGAGAAGGCCGGCGCAAGGCTGCTGCACGCGGACATCATGGATGGGCACTTTGTACCCAACCTGGCCTTAAGCCCCGGCATCGTTGAAGATATCCACGGCGGCACAGACCTGTTTCTCGATGTACACCTGATGGTGACCGACCCGCTGTTCTTTGTCGAGCCGTTTTTGAAGGCCGGCGCCAATAGCATCACCTTCCACATCGAGTCCTCCAGCGATTACCAGGAAGTCATCGACCGCCTGCGGCAAGCCGGGGCCGGCGTGGGTATTGTGCTGAAGCCGCGCACGCCGGCCAAGGCCATCGCCCACTTGGTCGACCAGGTGGACCTGGTGCTGGTGATGACCGTGGAACCGGGTTTTGGCGGGCAGAAATTCATGGCGGATCAGTTGGACAAGATCCGGGCGGTTCGCGACATGGCCCCCAAACATGTGCGTGTGGAGGTCGATGGGGGGATTAACGCGCAAACCGCCGCGCAGTGTCGCGAGGCGGGCGCGGATACTTTTGTGGCCGGCTCATCCATTTTTCGCGCCGGACATTCGCAAGGCGTTCCTCGAAATAAAGGCCGCGATAGAGCAGACCGCCGTTAAGACCGCCGGCTAGGCCATGAAGGCTGCCGCGCACCGGCTACAAGTTGGAAAATAATCCTTGGCTCTCATTTACATCCTCCAGGCCGGCCGCACTGAGTGGTCCGATGTCCAGCGCTTCGAAAGCGCGGCGGGCGTGCCGCTTACTGAAGCCGGCGCCGCGGCCGTGCGGGAAATCCTGGAGGAGCTCCGTAACCGCAACATCGCCGCCGTGTATTCCTCTTCGGAGCCGGCTGAAAGCCAAACGGCCCAGATCGCCGCGGATGAACTTCAGGTTAAGCAGCATTGCCGGGAAGAACTGCGTGATGTAGATTATGGCCTGTGGCAGGGCCTGCTGGTGGAGGAAGTCCGCCGCAGGTATGCCAAGGCGTACCGGCAGTGGCGCGAGGATCCCTCCGAGGGCCGTCCTCCGGGCGGCGAAAGTTTTGCGGAGGCGCAGCAGCGGATCGTCCAGGGCGTGCGCAAAATCGTCAGGAAGCACAAGGAAGACAACGTGCTGCTGGTGCTGAAGCCCATCGCCGCGGCGCTGCTGAAGTGCAGGCTGACGGGCCTGGGCCTTGCCAGGCTCTGGGAGCACGTCCAGTGGCCGGCGGCCTGGACAAGTTTTGAAATTGGAGGCGGCCAGTTTGAGGCCGACGAATAAATGAGTTCCAGCGTGCCATTTCCGCCCTTCAGCGGCGCCCCCGGTGAAGGCCCCTCCATCCGCCCCAAGAAGCAGGATGTGCCGGCGGGCCTGTGGCTGCGCTGCCCCGAGTGCGAGGCCATGCTGTACCGCAAGGCGGTCGAGACCAACCTGGAAGTCTGTCCCGAGTGCGACCACCACTTCCGCGTGGGCGCGGCCAAACGCGTCGAGCAACTGGCCGATCCCGGCAGCTTTGAAGAGCTTTTCACCGATGTGGCGCCGGCCGATCCGCTGGAGTTCCAGTGGGCGGGCAAGAAGTACGCCGATCGCATCAAGGCCGAGCAGGAGCGGACGGGCAAACTGGAGGCGGTGCTGACCGGGGCCGCCTACATCAAAGGCCGCCGCGTAGCCTTGGCGGCCATGGATGGCGACTGGCTGATGGGCTCCCTGGGCTCCGTCGTGGGCGAAAAGCTTACGCGGCTGATCGAGCATGCCACCGAGGGTTCGCTGCCCTTGATTATCGTCTGCATGTCCGGCGGCGCTCGCATGCACGAGGGCGCGCTCAGTTTGATGCAGATGGCCAAAACCTCCGCCGCGCTGGCGAAGTTTGACCAGGCGGGGGGGCTGTATATCGCGGTGCTGGTCAATCCCACCACGGGCGGCACGACCGCCAGCTTCGCCATGCTGGGCGATGTGATCATCGCCGAGCCGGAAGCCCTTATCGGTTTTGCCGGCCAGCGCGTCATCGCCAATACCATCAAGGCCGAACTGCCCGAAGGTTTCCAGCGGGCGGAGTTCCTGTCCGAGCACGGCTACATCGACCGCGTCGTGCCCCGCGGCGAGCTGCGCAATGAAATCGCGAGGATCATCGATTACTGCGGAAAGTAGTCGAAATTACAATTTACAACTGACAATTTACAATTGGGGAAGGACGTGCAGTTAAATTGTCAATTGTCATTTGTAAATTGTAAATCCCTTCAAGAATGCTCCTGGATTTAGCTAACGCCGCCCCCATCCACTGACGATGCTCCAGACGTGTCTGAACGCACACATTCTGCGCATTGGACTGGCAGGAGCGAGGCGGATCGCCGTCGTTTTGCCTACGGCGCCGGCCGCCAGCGCGCTACCACCGCGCAGGCGGTGACGGACGCCAGGGAGGATTGGCAGCAATGGCTGTTAGCCGTTGCCGGCGCGGCCGCCGTCGTGCTTGCCGTGTGGGGAGCGGTGCTTGTTTTCCTGTCGCTGGCGGCGCCCCAGCTTCCCGAAATGCTGCCCATGCCTCTAGGAACGATCACGGCCGTCGCGACCGGCCCTTCCGGCAGGGTGTATGTGGCCAGCTCCACCTATGGGCGGGTTAATATTTACGATTCGTCGGGCGAGTTTCAGCGGGCTGTGCCCGCGCCGGGCCGGCCCTTCCGCATGCTCATCAGCCCGGATGGCAAGCTGTATGTGGGTTACTGGGGGCTCAGCCGGGCCATGTCCGTCTTCAGCCCCGGCGGAAAATTCCTGCAAAAGAGCCTGATGAGCAAGGAAGATCACGAAGCCATCTTCGGCACGACCGCGGGCGAAAAGGCCGTCGACCGCCAGGGCCAAATTTATGAGGTATGCGGCCTGCTTGGGCTTGGGGCAAAAGTCACTCGCCGCGGCGGTGATGAGCAGAAGATCGATTTTATTGCCCAGTCATGGGGGATGTGGCTGTGCCAAGCGCCGCTGCCGGCGTCCCTATATATTGCCGGCGGTCTGGCGGGCTTCTTCTACTTCCGCCGCCTTTCTGTCCGGCTGTTGGCGACCAAAGAAAAGACCCGGGTCGCGGCCCAGGAAAGCGCCACCGCCGCGCCAATCCGCTGGTCAACATCAAATCGCGTTGATTTTTCTCAACACGCTTCGCAACTTGCCTGGTTTACTCAGATTACCCAAACCGCCGCGCGGCGGCCAAGCCATCATTCCAATGTAACGCTTAATCTCCGAAAAGTCGGAACAAGGAGCGCAACAAGAGCGCAAGCTCAAGATTTGCATTCTTGTTAAGTTCGGAATTCTAAAGAAGTTAATTACAAGGAGCGCAAGAAGCAAGGCACAGTGATGGTGGTGACCAAATGACCAAAACGGTCATTTGGTCATTTTTCGCCAATGTCTGACAAGAAAAGAGCACCAAAAGCCTTTAAAAGCTTTTTGGTGCTCTTTGTGTCGTTGGTGCTCTTGGTGTTTACAGCGTCAACGCCAGACCATCATTCCTGCGGCGGTTGAGGTTTGGCCTGCTCGGAACCTTCACTCTTTTTCCTTCTCCGCCGCGGAGCTTTTAGCTTTGACTCATCCGCGGGCTTGCCGGTTCGCCTGCGCCGGGGCTTCTTGGGCTTTCCTTCTGTGGCGGCCGCTTCGGCGGTTGCTGCAGGGGCTGCCGCTGCTGCCTGTTCCGCTGTCGCCGCTGCCGGCTGGGCCGGCGCAGAAGGCTCACCGATCGCCGGCCGCGGACTCACTTCCGCGTGCCGCGGCACATCGACCTGCACCGCAGCCGGCCGCGATGCAGCAGGCTCCGCCGCCACCTGTCCCTGTGCCGCCGGTGCGGGCATCTGAGTCGGCATGGCCTGCGAAGCTTGTGGCTGTCCCTGTCCGCCGCGCCCGCGGCCGCGTCCGCCGCGCCGACGGCGCCGGCGGCGCTTGCCTCCCTCGCCGCCTTGTGCAGGCGGCTGCGGTTGCTGCGCCGCTCTCGCAGCCGCTGGCTGCGGAGCCTGTGCTGCCACCTGCGCCGCAGGTTCGATCGCATGGACCATCACCGGCGTCACAGGCGCCTTTGGGGCGCCGCCCATCGCGCCAACCGGCACGGATGGCTGTTCCTGCGGCGGCCGCTGCGGCTGCTGACCTTGTTGCTGGCCTTGCTGCTGCGGCTGGTCTTGGCCGCCGTGCCCGCGGCGATGCTTTCTGCCGCCACGGCGGCGGCGGCGGCGCTTGTGGCGTTCGCCATCGGGTCCGATCTCGCCCGGTGCGCCAGATGCGCCGGGTGCAGGCCCCGGACCCGCCGCGGCCGCCGTGACGATTGATGTCCGCGCAGCCACCACCTGCGAAACCGAAGGTTCCTGCGGCGGCTGCTCGCCGGGCTCTTCCTCCGGCTCGGGCGCGGTGAATTCCACGCTCTCATCGCGGGTTTCCTCAAACATGGCTTCCCGCTCTGTGGCGGCCTCGGCAACCGATTCCAGAATCGGCGCGGCGGCCAGCGGCGCCATTTCACTGGGCGGCAGCGGCGGCAGATCGCTGGAATCCGTCACTTCATCGCTCTTCAGCGGTTTAACCGCCGGACGCGCCCGGCCGTGGCCGGCTGCGCGGCCCAGGGGATCGCGCTGCCGCGAACATCCAGGCACTCAAACACGGCCTCATCACCCGCCAGGTCCGCACGCGAATGGAGTCTCACTCGCTTGGCCGTGCGCTCTTCCAGGCGCGAAGCTGCGCCCGCCGCGTGTTGTTGATGTGCTCCGCCACGCCCGGCGGCACGGACAGATTGATCCGCAGGATGCGCTCATCCGCCAGGGCCATCTGGAGATCGCGCATTACCGACAACGCCATGGACTCATCAGACTTGATAAGCCCCGCCGCGCGGCAGTGGGGGCACTCGCGATAAATATTATGCTTCAAACTGGGCCGCACGCGCTGCCGCGTCATTTCCACGATGCAGAAGCGCGACATCTTCAAAATCTTCGTGCGCGCCCGGTCGCCCTTTAGCGAATCCCGCAGCACCCGCTCCACTTCGCGGCGGTGGCGCTCGGAGCGCATGTCGATAAAGTCGATGGCGATCACGCCGCCCACATCCCGCAGGCGGAGCTGGCGGGCGATCTCCTTAGCCGCGGCCATGTCGGTGCGGAAGGCGGTTTCCTCGGCGTCGTTGGCCTGGCGGTTGCGGCCGCTGTTCACGTCGATAGCCACCATGGCCTCGGCCTGGTCGATCACTAAGGAGCCCCCGGAGGGCAGTTCCACGCGGCGGGAATAAGTCGATTCGATCTCGCGCTCCAGGTCGTAGCGGTGGAAGAGGGGCACGATGCCCTTGTACAGCTTGACCTCGTTCTTGCCGCGCGGCATGACCACCCGGAGGAAATCGGCGATCGTGCGCACCGTCCGCTCGTTGTCGCAGATGATGCGGTCGATCTCACTGGAGTACACGTCGCGGATGGTCCGAACGACCAGATCGCTTTCCTGGTACAGCTCGGAGGGGGCCTTGGTGGTCTTGAGTCGTTTTTCCACGCTGCGCCACAGCCGCAGCAGGTAGCTCAGGTCCTGCTGGAGGTCCTTTTTGGAGCGGTCCATGCCGGCCGTGCGGACGATGAAGCCCATGTCCTCCGGCGGCTTGATCTCATCCAGCAGCTTGCGCAGCTTCTCGCGCTCCTCCTCATCCTCGATCTTGCGCGAGACGCCGTGGCGGCGCATGCCCGGCATCATCACGACGAAGCGGCCGGGAATGGACAGGTACGTGCTCATCGTCGGGCCTTTGGTGCCAATGCCCTCCTTGATGAGCTGCACCACCACTTCCTGCCCGCGCCGCAGGCAGGCCTGGATGGGCGGCCGGCTGCGGCGGTCGCGCTTGCGGCCGACCTGCTCCACCTCGCGCTGGCCCTGGGGGAAATACTGGGGCAGCAAATCGGAGATGTGCAGGAAGCCGTGTTTGGCTGGGCCGTAGTCGATGAAGGCCGCCTGGATGGATGGCTCCACGTTGGTCACGCGGCCCTTATAGATGTTGCCCACCTGCGAGCCCGCCGAGGACCGCTCCATGTACAGTTCCTGAAGCAGGCCGTCTTCCACGATGGCGATCCGGCATTCTTCGCCCTCGGTCACATTAATCAACATTTCTCGTGCCATGATTACTCTTGCTTGCCGTCCGCTGCATCAGCCGGACTATCTACCTTTTTTGCCTCGGGTTTCGTTCGCCAGCGAATTTCCGTGCGAATTACGTTCGCTCGCTGGTGGACATCCAGTCCGACCAGGGCCAGCACCTCATCCACGCGCGCCCACACTTGCTCTTTCGGGGATAGCGTAAAGGTGAGTTTGCTGCCATCGCAGGCGATGTGGGTGATCAGTTCCCGCAGATTGAGTTTCCTGCCGGACAGGTTGCCGCCAAGTTTTTCACCGCCACTTTCTGGTGGTCCATCTTCCGATGCGTTCGGTGAAGCTTCAGCGGCCGCGAATTCTTTTTCCTGCCCGCGGATCCACGGCCAGTTTGGCCTGGCGCTCAGATCGGCCAGGCTCTTAGCCACACTGGCGGCTATTTCCGGCGAGAGCGGCAGCTCGTAATCCGCCGATTCGGCCTGGGGCCGTTTGCTCGGCAGGTCCATAATCCCTGCCAGTGCAAAACCCTCAGGCAACTGAGCGGCGAGTTTTTCTACGATCTGCCCGCTTTCATCCGGTTCGGCCAGTTCCAGCACCAAAAGTTCCTGCCTGGCGGCGACGCCTACCGGGCGCGGCAGCGGCAGCGAGAGTTTCACCCGCGGGTTAAACCCGCCGGAGTACGCCACCTTCAGCTTTGCCCGCTCAGCGGCCCTGGCCAAAAGTCGCATCGTGTCGTGATGCGAGAGGAACCTGGCCTCGTGATCCACGGAGAACTGGATACCCAGTCGGTTTGGCAACGGTACGGCAACAACTCCTTCCCTGTTCCGAAGTGAAAGGCTGGAGGCTGTCGACTGTAGGCTGTAGGGATCAGGCAGCAGGTTTTCCCGCCGCCACAACCTCAAGCCTTCAGTCAACATCCACTGCCCAAGATTCACTTCCGCCGCGGTTAGTTACGCGGCAAATGTTTTATTCCTACCCGCCCGGGCCACTCCCAGGCAGATCCTGTAATCAATTGCATGCTGCCGGCCTTCCGGCCTTTTCTACGGCCTACAGCCTACAGCCTAAAACGCATCCGGCACCAGCCTTCTGGTCTGGTCCCGTAAATAGCTCGATACCTGTTTATCGGAATCAAAGGTCATGGCCTTGCGTGCTATCAGCATGGCCTGTTCCATCGTTACCGAACGAATAATCTTCTTTATTTCCGGTATGGCCGGCGGGGCGAGGGATAGAATCCGCAGCCCCAGGCCTAAAAGCAGCAGCGTGAATTCCGGATCTGAGGAAATCTCGCCGCACAGCGATACGCTCACATCGTGCCGCTGGCCGGCGCGCACAATGTCCTTGATCAGCCGCAGCACCGCCGGGTGCGCGGCCGTATACAGCGAAGCCACCTTCTCGTTCCCCCGGTCCACGGCCAGCGTGTATTGCACCAGGTCGTTGGTACCGATGCTGAAAAAGTCCACTTCGCGGGCGAAGGCGTCGCACATCAGCGCGGCCGAGGGCACTTCGACCATCATGCCGATGGGCACCTCGCCCATGAACTCCACATCTTCTTCCTCCAGGTCCTCGATAACGTCGCGGACGATCATCTTGGCCTGGCGCAGCTCCATCAGGTTTGTGATCAGCGGGAACAGGATGCTGACCGGCCCCTTAAGGGCCGCGCGCAGGATGGCCCGGATTTGCGTCTTAAACAGCGGAATGTTCCGCAGGCAGTAACGAATGGACCGCAACCCCAGGAACGGGTTGCGCTCCGGCGCCAGCGACCGGTCCTGCGTGTATTTATCAGCGCCCAGGTCCAGCGTGCGGATGACCATGGGCCGCCCCTCCGCCAGCGCGATGGCCTGGCAGTAGGCATCGTAATGCTGCTGCTCTGTAGGCTCAGTCTCGCTGCCCAG
Source organism: uncultured Phycisphaerales bacterium (assembly GCA_963785635.1). Taxonomy (GTDB): domain Bacteria; phylum Planctomycetota; class Phycisphaerae; order SM23-33; family FEN-1343; genus FEN-1343. Next base: position 438,128 of record CAWAWB010000012.1, on the reverse strand, counting down.
GTACAGGTATTCCGTGCGGTACAGGCCGATGCCCGCGCCGCCTTTTTCCAGCACCGTGGCGGCCTCCTGGGGGAACTCGATGTTGCCCATCAGCGTCACTTCGTGGCCATCCAGCGTGACCGCGGGCAAGTCCCGCAAGGATAAAAGCTGGTGCTCCAGTTCTGCCAGTCGCCGCACGTAATGGCGATGCTCGGCGATGGTGGACTCATCCGGATCGATCACCACCACGCCGCGGTTGCCGTCGATGATCACCGTCTGGCCGCCCTGCACGGACATCGTTACATCCTTGAGGCCCACCACGGCGGGTATGCCCAAGGCGTGTGCCACGATGGCCGTGTGGCTGGTGCGGCCGCCGGCATCGGTGGCCAGCCCCAGCACGTGGCTGCGGTCCAGGCTGGCCGTCTGGCTGGGCGTCAGATCGTGTGCCAGCAGCACCACATCCCGATCGAGATGATCCAGCGTGGCGCGGCTCTGGCCGATCAGATTCCGCAGCAGCCGCTTCTGGATGTCGTTAACATCCTTGACGCGCTCGGCCCAGAACTGCGGCATGTTCAGGTATTCTTTGGCGTACGCGCGAAAAACGGTGGCCACGGCATGTTCGGCGGTGACGCCCTCATCGCGGATCACTTCCCGCACGCGGCGGAGCATCACCTTGTCATCCAGCATGCGCAGATGGAAATCGAATATCGCGGCCGTCTCGGCGCCGATCTGGTCGGCCATGCGATCGCGCAAAGCGACCACTTCCGACTTGCTCCGGGTGACGGCGCTGCGCAGCCGCTCCAGTTCGTTCTTGGCCTGCGCGGGCTCGATGTGGCGTTCAGGTATGGGGAATTCCTCGGCGTCGAGCACGAAGGCGCGACTGATGATTACGCCGGGGGAGACCCCAATGCCTTTTTTAATTTCCATGCACCACTTGGCCGCCTTACGGGCCGGCCTGTCCAATTCTGTGCCGCGATTCGCGGCTGCTATTCTTCGCCGAAGCCGCCGTGGATCAGCGTTTTTAACGCCGCCACGGCCGCCTGCGCATCCTGCCCGCGAGCCTTCAACACCAGCCGCGTGCCGCGCGTGGCAGCTAACTGCATCACGCTCATGATGCTCTTGGCATCCATCTCCGTCTGCCCGTTGGAGACGGTAATGTGGCTCTCAAACTTGTTGGCGGTGTCCACCAACTGCATCGCCGGACGGGCGTGCAAGCCGTATTTGTTCACCACCGCGACTTCGTCCTGAAATTCATCCACTTATCTTGGTGGCACAAGCTTTCCAGCCTGTGTCTTTCTTGGTGGCACAAGCTTTCCAGCCTGTGTCTTTCTTGGTGGCACAGGCTTTCCAGCCTGTGTCCTGGTTCTCACAGGCTAAAAGCCTGTGCTACCCTTTCCTCTAACCCAATTCATCCGCTTCCTGAATCAGGTCGACAATGGCCTGCTTGGTTTCGCTCTGGCGCAGGAACTTCCGGAAAATCTCGCGCTGCACGTGCTTGAAAATCGCTTCCATCGCCTGGAGGTGCTCATCCGGGTCCTCCGGGCTGGACAGCAGCAGGATAATGCTGTACACCGGCTTGCTATCCAAGGCGGCAAAATCGATGCCATCGCCGCTGCGGGCGATCGTGCCCACCGCCTTCTTGATGCATTTGAGCTTGGCGTGCGGCAGGGCCACGCCCTTGCCGATGCCCGTGGTTGCCTGGCTCTCTCGCTCCAGCACCGCGGCCACGATTTCCTTGACCTTGTTCTTGGGGATCGCGCCCGCCTCGGCGAGCGAATTCACGGTTTCACGGATGGCCTCGTCGCGATCCGTGGCGGCAAGCTGGGGAATAATGGCATCGGCAACCATGATCTCTGACAGTTTCATTCGCAACTCCTGCTGCATCCAAACCGGGCGGTGCGCCGCTTCCAAGCGGCGCGCCCGGCGGTCAAAAATTCTTACTGGCCCTCGGGGGCGCCTTTGTGGTCCCGCAGCTTGTCCTTGTGGCGGCGGAGCTGCTCTTCCACCTTGTGTACCGCGTTGTCGATGCACCCGTACATGTCTTCGCCGCGATGGCGCCCCACGAACGTGCTGTTGTGCGAGGCCGCCACGACCACTTCCACCGTGGGCTGACCGCCTTCCATATCGATAATGATCTCGATGGTGGTAATGCGGTCAAAATAGCGCTGGAGCTTCTGCGCCTTGTCCACGGAGTAGGCGCGAAGCGCATCGCTCATTTCCATATGCCGCGCATTGACTGTGATATTCAAGGTTTTTTCTCCTTGAGGCATGTTGGGCCATCTGAAGAATTGGATACACCCCTGGCCCGTAAGGCCGCCAGCGCCGCCGCGGGGGCCGCCTGGCCTTCTGTGAGCCGGTAAAACGATTCGATCAAGAAATCCTGTGCCAACAATGGGCCCAATCGTTTCATCAGTGACTGGCCTCCTGTCCGCCGGGTGAGCCGCACGGCAATCGTGCCTGAAAAGCTCCAACCCGTCTACGCGAGGCCACTTCACAAGTATCGTGTCTGCAACGCCTAGTGAACGTTGCTCACCAGCCGTTGCACAGTATCAGTACTAAGGACATCGCTGTCCGATGAGCTAAGTGTATTGTACCGCGGGCCCAACGTCAAGAAGTCGCTAAAAAGCCGGGGGAATTCGCCATGTTGCTCAGGCGAAAGGCGCTAAGGTACCGCCTCCGCCGCGCGGCGGTGATCGGCCAGGTAATACGGCAGATCAGTCTCCTTAATATCCGCCCATAACCCGCGTTTTTCGCGCCGGGCCTTGTTCATCAGCGAGCGGAACTCCTGCTGGTACGGGTGCGGATATCGCGGATCGGCATAGGCGTAGCCGTTTTCCACGAGCAGCCGGTTTAAGAGTTGCCCATCCGGCAATTCCACGTAGGCCAGCAGCCGGTTGTATTTGTCGCGCGTGTGGCGGGCCACCAGGTGGAGCTTGACCATCTGCCCGGCCGTCAAGTGCTTGGTGTAGGCCGAGGCCTCGGGGCCAAAATGCTCCACCGGTTTGCGCGGATCGACCGTTTCAGGGGTATCTACGCCCCACAGGCGCAGGCGCGTGTGGGCGTAGCCGTTCTTGCTGTCGGGGATGCCTACATCCAGCGTATCGCCATCCACATTGTGTACCACCGGCGCCGATTGATTGTCATAGCGGGCGATATCGTCGGAATTATTGCCGAAGATGCCCAGCCGGTCCGCCGCGGCGATGGCGAATACGGCGATGGCGATGAAGCCCAGGCGGAAAGTGGAGCGCCGCCGCGCGGGCCCGAAAAATCCTGGGGATTTCCTTCGTCGTCCGAACATGCCTTCCAGTATCCTTTCAAGTTTGCAACTAACCTCTTGATCGACACGGGCGGCGCGGGATAATAAGCGTTTTCATCCATTTGATATTTGAAGAAGGAAGCATGCATGGGACCAACTTTGGCGTCGCTGCTGAAATTGCAGGCGGTGGAGCATGACCTGGCACATGTACGGCGGCGGCTTCGCAGCAAGCAGAATGTGTTGACGGCGGTCCAACGAAAGGTGGATGACCTGCGCCATCGCAAGGAGGAATTGCAGGGCCAGGCCCGCAACCAGCAGAAGGAAACCGACCAGTTCGAATTGCAGCGGGCCAGCCGCGAGGAAGAAATCGCCCAGCTCCGCGGGGCTTTGAACCGCACCCGCACCAACAAAGAATATTCGGCCATTCTCACGCAGATCAACACCTATAAGGCCGACAACTCCAAGCTTGAAGAAGTGATTTTAAAGGTCATGGAGGGTGTGGACGCGGTCAAGGCCGAGGTGGAGAAGGTCAATGCCCAGATCGACGCGGAGCAGAAGCGCCTCGATCAGGTCATGCAGACCAATTCGGAAGAGCTGGCTAAGCTCCAATCCATGCTGGCCGAGCTGGAGACCAAGCGCGCCGAAGCCGCCACGCACGTTCCGCACGACGCCTTGCACGTGTTCGACCGGCTGGCTTCGGGCAAGGATGGCGAGGCCATGGCGGCCATCGAAGTGGTGGATGCCAAGCGCAATGACTTCACGTGCGGCGGCTGTTTCATGTCGCTGTCGGCCGAGCATTTCAACGCGCTTCTAGGCCGCGATGAAATCCGTCAGTGCGACAGTTGCGGCCGCATCCTTTACATCGATCAGAAAGATATGAACTGATGGAGGCGCGCCGACTCTTTGGGGAAAGCGGCGCTGGAAAATCTTCAAGCGCCTCCAGCGATGTTCCCAAAACCTGCCGCCTCTACACCGATGGCGGTGCGCGCGGCAATCCCGGTCCGGCCGCCTGCGGCCTCGTGCTGCTGGATCAAGCGGGGCGGACGATTCATGCCAGCGGGCACTTCATTGGCAGGGCCACCAACAATGTCGCCGAGTACCGCGGGCTGATCTTCGGATTGAATGAGGCGCTGGGGCACGGCGTTTCGCGCCTGATCGTCTACAGCGACAGCGAGCTGATGATCCATCAGCTCAACGGCGTGTACCGCGTGAAGAACGAGCAGCTCCGCGTGCTTTATGCTGAGGCGAAAGAGCTGGCGGAGCAGTTCGACTTCATCAAGTTCGAGCACATCCGCCGCGAAGGCAACAAGCTGGCCGATGAGATGGTCAACCGCGCCATCGATGCCAAGCGCGATGTCGTGGCAGGGGCGGGGGCCAGCGCAAAGGCCGTTGCGGCGAGGGCGGCTGCCGGAGCCCAAGCACCTGCGCCAGCGGAAGTATTCAAGAAACTCAGCCGCTTTACTGCACTGTGCACGGCCGAGAGCGATGAGCAATGCCCCGGCGTGATTTCAGAAGGCGGCAAATGGCCCTTTGACAGCGCCGTTCCTGCGGGCCTGTGCATTTATGCCGCGGCCGGCATCATCAATGCGGTGCTGGCCGGCGCGGAAGGACGAGGCAAAAAAATCACCGCCGCCTGCGCGCGGCCCGGCTGCCCGGCAAAGTTTGAAATTCACCCGGAACCGTAAGGGATTCTGGAGGTGCGGAATTCCGCACCTTCAGAATCCGTTACGCGCGGCCAAGATTCGGGTAATGATTTATGCAAAATGAACATGCTGTAACTATTGATGGCGCAGATACTGCCGTAATTTCTGCCACGCTGTCCGGCCCGGAGGCGCTGCGGCCGGGCGTCCTCTGGGGTTTTGAGAGCTTTTCCAGCCCCAAGCTGAAGCGCATGCGTGATGAATACGACCCCATGGGCGCGGCGGCTTCTGCCAAGACCGAGTTCGAAAAGGTCCTCCACCTGCGCAACTGGGTCTTCACCCGCTGGTCCATCGATGACAACTGCCCTTTCCCGTACGATGACCCTTTCGACATTCTGGAAGAGGCGAAAAAACCGGGCAAGGGTTTTTACTGTGCCCATTCGCAGATCGTCGCCCACGCGGTGTATTCCGCCTACGGTTTCCCCTCGCGGCATGCTGTACGTGGATGTGGACTACACGCGAAAGCCCAAGGGCGGGCACCACGCGGTGAACGAAGTGTGGTGCAACGAGCTGTGCAAGTGGGTCGCCCTGGACTGCAAGTACGATATTCATTTCGAGCGGGACGGTGTGCCGCAATCGGCGCTGGAACTGCACGAGGCGGTGCGCCGCGATGGCGGGGCGGGCATAAAACTTGTGATGGGCGTGGACCGCAAGGCGCCGCCTGAAGACGGCAAGCGGCACGGCAATATCGCCTGTTACTACTGGGTGGGTTACTGGCTGCGGGCGGATTTTCTCACGCAGCCGCACTGGTCGTGCAACAACAGCTTCGGCTCGCGGCTGGTGATCTGGGACACGCCTGAAACACGCAGCACGCGCTGGCCGCGCTACCACGACAACAACAATCTCGTTTTCGAGAGCGACCGCAACCAGATCGACTGGACGCCAAACATCCCCAAATTATTTTCTATCCGGCAGGCCGAGCCGGGCAAGCTCGCTTTGAGGTTCCTGAGCGCAACCCCGAACTTCAAGGAGTACCAGCTCCGCTTCGACGGCGGCGATTGGCAGCCCCTCCTGCACAAGCGCGGCAATGTGGATTGGCCGCTGCACGCGGGGGTGAATACCCTGGACTGCCGCGCGAGGAATTTGTGGGATATGGATGGGCCGGCTGTGACAGCGCGGGTGGTGGTGGCCTGAAGAATCAACCACAAAGACCACAAAGATTCACAAAGGACACAAAGGACACAAAGGAAGAAAGAGTTAGAGGCACAAAGGCATGAAGCAGGACGTTGTGTTTTAAAAGCAGTTCTTCGTGTTCTTTGTGGTCTTCGTGATCTTTGTGGTTTTCTTGTTTTTGTATTTCATTTCTTTATGATCTAGGCGAGACCCGGCAAGGAGGCCGTCATGGATGACCGCAAAGGGCAATGGGAAGCCTCATATCGCGCCCGCCAAAATTTCGTTTTCTATCCCTGCGAAGAGCTTGTGCGTTTTGTGGCCAGGTATCTGCGCAAGCGCGTGGGGCTGGATGAATACGAGGATAAGCATGCCTTTGGCAGGCCGCCGCGCTGGCTGGACTTAGGCTGCGGGATCGGTCGCCACGTCGTGTACGGCCACGAGGCGGGCATGGATGTACATGGCATCGACCTGTCCGCCAGCGCCGTGGCCATGGCGCATACATGGGCCGGCCGCGCGGGCGTAAGCGGCGCAGCCCAGCGGATCAAGCAGGGCTCGGCGGACAATCTGCCTTGGCCGGATGGATATTTCGATGTGGTGGTCAGCCACGGCGTGCTGGATTCGATGCCCTTTGCCGTGGCGCTACAGGCCATCGGCGAGGTGCGGCGGGTCCTGCGGGCCGGCGGGTTTTTCTACTGCGACCTGATCAGCGGGGATGATTCGGCGCACGGCGCGTGAGTTCGCCGGCGAGGAGATCGTCTCCATCGAGCACGAGAAGGACACGGTGCAGTCGTATTTCAATTTCGCCAAGATTCAGCGGCTGATCGACGGCCGCCTGGAGCTTCTAGAGTGCCAGCTCGTGCGCAAATTCGACGTGCTGAAGGGGGTTTTTATCGGCCGCTATCACCTGGTGCAAAGGAAGAGCCAATGAGCGAGATTTTCGCACGCTACGAGGCGGACCTGCGGGTCAAGCTCGATAATTTCGAGAAATACGTCCGCCGCCAGAGCCTGGCCCGCTTCCTGGCGCGGTATGAAATCTTCAAGCTCCAGGTACACATCAAGGGCAGCATCATCGAGGCGGGCGTACACCACGGCGGGGGGCTGATGGCCTGGGCCAAGCTCTCCGCGGACCTCGAGCCTTACGCCCTGGACCGCCGCATCATCGGCTTTGACACGTTTGAGGGTTTTCCCTCCATTTCTCGCGAGGATAGCGGCGGCCTTGAAAACAAGGCCCTCGCCGAAGGCGGCCTGGCCGCGGGCTATGACGTCTATGCTGAATTGAATCAACTCGTGGCCGAATTCGACGGCAACCGGTTCTTGAGCCAGTTCCCCAAGGTACACCTAGTCAAGGGGGATGCGTGCCAGACGATTCCCCAATTCGTGAAGGACAATCCGCACCTGCTGGTGAGCCTGCTGTTCATGGATTTCGATCTGTACGAGCCGACGAAGGTGGCGCTGGAGCAGTTACTGCCGCGCATGGGCAAGGGGGCGATTTTGGCGTTCGATGAATTAAACAATCCCTGGTGGCCGGGCGAGATGCGGGCGGTGCTGGAGATGCTGGATTTGCGACAGCATCAGATCAACCGGTTCACGTTCGATCCGAGCATCGCCTACATTATTTTGTGATAAAAAAAGAGAGATTAGCAGGGATGCAGGGGATGAAGGGATGCGAAAAACAAGATAACCACAAAGATCACGAAGAAACACAAAAGGGCACAAAGACCAACGAATAAAAGAAGAATTGCGGGTACGCAGGGAATTCATGGGGTGCGGAAAAAGGGATCGGGTGATCAGTTGACCTTCAATCGCCCCGCTGGGGCTCTAACGTTTTAGTCGCTTGGTTCCACGGGCTTGCGCCCGTGGCTATTCTCAAGGAAAGGGCCGGAATTGTCGGGACACGAGTAAACACCGCAACGTTTGCAACACACGCTTTAGTCATATAGCAATTGCTGCCTCAATTGATTCTTTGGCACGCAATGGTTCTGAAAAATCACCGTTATATTCCTTCGTTGAGTCGCATTAACGATTGTCTTAAATCCACAGGGGTATTCACCATCCCACTTGAGTTCGTCTCCGACTTCCATCTCGTCGCAAGATAGTTCAAGGATGGAATACTCGCCACGGCTTGTCAAAACGGCCACCATGCCACGTTGATGATTGATATGCACTACTTGGCCATTCATATCATTTCCTTTTTGGACTCTCTCTTCATCCCTTGCATCCCCTGCATCCCTGCTATGTTTTCTTTGGTTCCACCAGATCGATCAAATCCTGGCACGTGCGGCAGGCCTGAATAATTGCCAGATCGGTGGGCTCGCCGCGGGCGGATTCCAGCAGGGCCATCACGCCTAAAATGCCCATGGAATCCCAGCCTTTAAGAGCGGCCAGCTCTGTTTGCGGCGTGAGGGTCGATGCCTCTTCATTCAAGACGCTGGCCAGATCCTCCATGAACTGCGCGGCAATCATTTCGACCCTCCTTGCACCGCCGAGGCCTCCACCAGTTCCAAGAGCTGCCGCTGTTTTGTCACGAAGAACGCGACGCGGCGATTATCGATGGCAGGCGCTTTCGCCGGCTCGCAAGCCGCCACCGCGCCTTCATGGCGCAGGTTTGCGACGGCGGCATCAAACTCCTCGCATTCATAGCAGATGTGGTGCAGCCCGCCGCCGGATGTATCGAAACTGGCGATGGGGCTGTCGGGGCCGACAGGTTCGAGCAACTCCAGGGAGAAATCGCCCAGTCGCAGAAACTGGATGCGGACTTTTTGCCTCGGGTCAATCATTGGAGAGCCTGCCGCCACATAACTCAAAACGCGGCAGTAGTATTCGGCAATCGGCTCGATCTTGCGCACGACCAGGGCGACATGATGGACGCGCAGGGGGGCTGGGGCCTCATCTACCGCCATTGCGGCCACTCCTTTGGCTGGCGTTTCGAAAAACCGTGCGCTTATCAACCTTGACAAACGGCGGGCTCATCGTAACCTCGGAAAAAGTGAGTGGCAATCTGGAAATCCGGTTGTGCAGGCTCGAGGAGACCGCCAAGCTGATGGCGTTCATCGATGACCATTGGCGCAAGGGCCACATCCTGCGCGGGATGAAAAACTCCTGCGCTGGCAGTTTGCGCCGGGGCGGTTGGTGGGGGAAAATCATGATGATCTTTCCATCCTGGTAGCCCTGCGCGGCGGCGATTTCGTGGGCATGCTGGGGCTGATTCCCTTCGAGTTCAATTGTCTTGGCCGAAAGGTGCCGGGGCATTTCTGGCCAACTGGCTGGCGCTGGATGATGTCCCGGGCGTGGGGCTGATGCTCATGGAGGCCTGCGGAAAGCTGGGCTGCGAGGCGCGGTTTGCCGTGGGCATCGGGGCTGCTGTTGAGGATCTTTACAAGCGCTTGGGCTTTGAGGTCTCGATGCGTGTGCCGCGCTGGGCAGCAGTAGTCGATGAAGGCGCGGCGGAAAACTTGGTCGCGGCGGCCAATCCGCAGGCGCGGCGGGAGGATGTGCAGGAGATTTGCTGCAGATTTGCCGCCGCGCAGGATGAACACGGGGAAGACCTGGGGCGGTTTGCCGCACATCAGCCGGGTGGCCGATTCGGCGATGAATGGGATGCATGCTGGCGGGATTGTTTCGCCCCGCGGATTGTCGGAGCGGCCAGGGATTCGGCCTATCTGAACTGGCGCTACAAGGATCATCCTACTTTCAGGTATGAGCGAGTTGTAGCCCTAGATCAGCAGACGAAGCTGCCCGCAGGACTGGCGGTATATCGAATCGAGGAAGTTCGCGATACGGACCTGCGAGTTTTGCGGATTGTGGAATTTCTGGGAGAAGGTGCGGCCGGTGCGGCGCTGGCGGGGGGGATAATCACCGCCGCGCGAAAGGCTGGGGTGGCGCTGGCAGATTTCTACTGCACGAGTCATTCTGCCGCGCGGCCGCTGGAGGAGGCGGGATTTAAGCTCTATGAGCCGGCGGCGGAAACGCTGGGCCTGCCGGGACGTTTCCAGCCGCTGGATGGCAGCGATGACACGATCCGCGGGGCCTTCTGGCTTGACCCGCAATTGAAGAAGGAAACCGGCAGCCTGCTCGCGCGGCCGGATTTCTATGTGACAAAGTCGGACGATGACATGGACAGGCCGAACTGAAAAAGAAGCACAGATAATCAGATCAAGCCGTTAAAAGGGTGGGGAACTGTCTTATTTCCATTCCGATCTTCAGCTTCTTTGGGTCCGGCCTGACCTCAATTTCGGCAGGCACGGTTATTTGCTCTGGAAGCGCCAGCTGGAATTCTCTTAGCCCGCTGTCAAGGTGCACCTTTCGCAGTCTTTCGGCGGCTGCGGAATTCAGAATAATCCTGTAATCGGGCCGAACGCCAATTAGTCCCGTGTCATAAGCCGCGTGGTGTAATCGGCACAGGGCCATGCCATTCGTGACATCATCCGTTCCCTGCGGATGATAAACAGGCACTATGTGGGCTGCATCAACTAATTTCAAAGCTATGCTGCAAATCGCACATCTGTTGCTGTAGGCCTGGAGAACCATTGGGCGAAATCTGGCATCTCTGAAGGCACGCATTATTTCGATCATCTGTACCCGTCGTGTGAGCTGCTCCGGATCTGATGACGATTGGACTAATTCCGCCTCTTCCTCCGGCAATGCACTTATCAGGTTGTGAACCTCCGAGGCTTCCTGGTCTAAATCGTGTAATGGTTGTCCTTCCTGCACGTACCACAGGAGGAAATCCGGGCTGACTGAAACTACTACTTCCTGCCCCTCCGCCGTTGGCCGAACGTGGGTCGAGATTCCCTCGTGCCCGGCAGCCTCAAGCATATCAAGCGTAGTTTGAAGACTAGGTGAGCGGACAGAAAAGCGAGTATGACGTCTTGCATCCCAGAAGGCCCACACCCCAAGATCCTCAGACCAACCTCCAACTATAGTTCGGACTCCCGGACTTAGCGGGAAGGAGGTGGCATTTGTGATTTGAATTCTTCTCTCCCCGGCCGGTCGAGTTCCAGGAGGACCGCCTCCCGGTGTGATTGTCCAAAGGTAGACTATGCAATCGGTTGATCCATTGGCACTAACTCGCAACATGCAAGGTCTCTTGCGTTCGCCAATGATTAATACAGTAGCCCCGGAGCGCTCCGGCGTTGCCGTGAACTCCTCCAACAAACCGGTGAAAGGTATGCCTGGCATTATTGGTTCCTGATCGCCTGACGCTCATTTTTGGCACTAGATACCTTGCCGGTAAAAAGCGGCCCTAGTTCAAATCGAGCTATAGAACCGTCAAGGTAATCAGCACGCAATTCGCTCGCGATCCATCGCCTCCCGTTATGCTCACACACAGCGCCAGTCACATTGCTTCCGGCAAATGGATCAACAACCAAGTCGTCCTTGTCTGTCAAAAAATCTATAAAAAACTTAACCAGAGCTTCGGGATAGCGTGCCGGGTGAGGTTTGATGTTCTGCTCTTTGCAACGTCGCAGGTAATAGCTGTTCGACTCTGTATTAGCAATTTCAAGCAGGTTTGGAGGAATAGCGCCGCCATTATCACGTTGGAAAGTATCGGATATATCGTGACCAGATGGTCTCTTTTTCGCTTTGTAACCTTTGCGAATCAAATCCCGCATGCTTTCGCTGTATGGGCGCAAAATTTTTCTGTTATCCGCCTTCGGCATCTGCTCTTTAGAAAACCACCAGATCATATTGACGGCGTCTTTTACGCGAATGCGGCGAATTGTCACCCATTCTGCCGGCGTTGGCAATTTAGCGGGGTTGTACCAGTAGAATTCCTGCGCGAGATGGAATTCCTTCGCTAGCCTTACCGCCAGTTCAAAATGATAAATACTTCGTACTGGAGCGCCCGGCACCCAGGAGCCGCCAATATCCAAAACAAAGCTTCCTGTTGGCTTAAGGATTCGCTTGATCTCCAGGCAGAAAGGCGTGAACCACTCCAGATAGCGTTCTACGGGCTCGTTACCGTACTCTTTCTTCCTGGTCAGGGCGAATGGCGGGGAGGTCATCACGAGATCGACTGAAGAAGTCTTGATCGACCTTAGCATCTGCATTGAATCCCCGAGAATAGCGGCTCCCAATCCAGCGCAGTAGTAAGGCTTGAATTGATCGAGCCCGACGGTTCGAATCCATCGAAGCTCTGCAAAAGACTCGCCTATCAAGTTCATGCGCCCACCTTCTCTTGTGATCTGAAATGAAGCTTTCAAAGGTTTCAATTGTTGGTTATTCTACCTAACAAAAACTAAACGTCTAGTCTTTTTACAAGATAAGCCTTTACATCCTCAAGATCAGCTATGAAACTGAATTAACGCCAATTATGTCAATGAATAACACTTCTTCAAGCTCCTGCCTCACCGTGATGTATCACTTTGTCCGCGATGTGGAGAAGACGCCATATCCGGGGATCAAGGCGCGGCGGGTGGCGGAGTTTGCGGGGCAGGTGGAATATCTGTGCCGGCGCCACGAGCCGATCCGCGCGGCCGATCTCATTGCGCATTTTGAAACATGCTCACCCGTCCGGCCTTCCGGGGCCGGACGTGAGAGCATGCCACCAGCGCGGCAGCTTCCGGCCAGCGGCTTTAACCTCACCTTTGACGATGGATTTAAAGACCACCTGCACAGCGTGCTGCCTGTTTTGAAGAAACACGGCCTGGAAGGGGCGTTTTTCCCCATGCTGGAGCCCCTGGTGCGCGGCCGCGTGCCCAGCGTGGAGAAGCTGCGCTTCCTCAACTACAACCTGAACTTTGCGGACACGTACGCGGAATTCTTCGCACTGCTCGGTAAACTGTTTCCCCAGGTGGATGCGACGCCGTGGCGCTGGGATGAATCGCGGGCGGATTTGGCTGCGGCGTACGCACGCTTCGACCAGCCGGCGCTGGCCCATTTCAAGCGCGTGACCACGCTGGAGATGCCGTGGGAAATTCGCGATGCGGTCCTGGATGAGATGTTTGGCCGCCATTTTGGCAGCGACGAGAGTTTTATTCGCGAGCTGTACCTCGACTGGGACGACCTGCGGGAAATGCGGGCGCAGGGCATGGTTATCGGCGGCCACACGATGACGCACCCCTGGCTTGCGCGGCTAGGGGCGGGGCAGCAGGAGGAGGAGATTACGGAGAGCCTGGAAATCCTGGGGCGCGAGCTGGGGGAAAGGATTGAAGCGTTTGCCTATCCGTATGGTTCGTATAACGCGGACACGCTGGAGATTCTGCGCGGCGCGGCTGCCGGTTGGCGTTTACGACCAAGGTGGATGTGAGTCTGGATGGTGTGGGGGCGCTGGAGGTGCCGCGGGTGGATACGAATGATGTACCACTGACGGCTGATGCGCCGGTGGGGGAATGGACAAAAAGAGTAGGTGTGAAAAGTTAATGGGGGCATCCGAAACGGCCGTTAATATGAAGAATTATCCAACCCCTCCCGGGGTTGATGGAGAAAAACGACCTTACCCGGGTAGCCTCGCTGCGCTCGGCAACCCGGGGCTAACATGTTAAACCCCTCCCGGGGTTTTAAGAATTCTTGCTTTAATCACGTCGCCGTCTGTGCAGCAGCGGCAGGACGCCCAGGACCAGCAGAGAGATAGTCGCCGGCTCGGGCATGGGTACGATCGTCAGCGCCAGAAATGAAACTTATGCCATTAGGATCAAGACTGCTGAAGACGTTGGCGGAGCTAATGTTAAAGTTATCAATGCCACTATCAAAAGTGATCTGAGCGCGGGGTCGCGCAATCCGGCCCATACGCAGACGCCACTGAAGGGCAATGCGGGGCCATCGTAAGCGCCGGTGGCATCATCCCAAGCATGTGTCTGAGGACCCAGGTAGGACCACGTTGCGGCGGAGACACCATTAATCTTCCAGGTCGAGGTCGGAGTGAACGTGCCGGAGGGAACATTAGGCTGTCCGGGTTGATAGCCGCCGGCTTGCTGGCCGTAGCCATAGGTCTGGATATTCTGCCAGTTCTGCAAATCGATACCGGCCATGAGCTGAAGATACCCGTTGTTATTGCTGTCGGGAAAGAATTCGGTACCGCCAGTTGTCGCCCAGCCTAACGTGCCCTTGGTTATTGTGCCGGCCTTCACGGTACCCTTTTGGGCAAAGTCGCCGTCGACCCAAGAATTCGGTCCAATCGATGCGCCATGCACTGTAATCGCAAAGCCGGCGATGCCATAACCAACTGTGCCCGCAGTATCCGCTTCGCGCAGGTAGAGCTGCCAACTGGTGGCATCGGGGTAGTAAATTCCGGCAGCGACCTGGTAATCCCCCATGGCCAGACCTGTCACACAAAGCAAAATGCTCGATAATGCGACTATCTTCTTCATGTTCTCCCTCTCCCGCGATGGCTCAATCGCAGTTTTTCGCGGCATAGTGCAGCCGCGCATAGTCAGCGGAATCGCGTTCCAATGGTGCGCAAAATCAACGTGGCGCATAGGCTCAATGTTTTAAGGAACTTGGCCAGGACGGCCTAGGGCAAGAAGTGCGAGGAGCGAAACTCGCTCCTGCCCGGTTGATGGCAGCTCCGCCGCTCCCACTTGAGCGGGGCTAAGACATTAAGCATCCTACCACAGTCAGCCCATTGGTCAAGATGGATTTCCGCCAAGAGGACCCTCACCCGGCCCACCCTCACCCGCCTCTTCGGGGCACCCTCCCATGGGGAGAGGGGTCGTGCCAGCCTCCACCGTAAGGGGGGAGGGGTGAGGACACCCTCACCCCGGCCTTCGGCCACCCTCTCCCCTCAAGGGAGAGGGGTTCACGCCGTCGGGACGAGCTTCTGGCCGAACGCGAGCTTTCGTCCCGCGCAGCCGATGCAGCGGCCGCAGGGGGATTCACCGCCGCGCAGGCAGCTCCAGGTGGAGTTGACGGGCACCTTAAGCTGCACGGCCAGCGCCGCCACGGCGTTTTTGGTGTACTGGGCCAGCGGGGCCTCGATGGTGCGGGCGATGCGGTCGCCCAGGGACTGGCTCATAAGCTGCCAGGAAAGCAGCCTGATGGAATCATTTTGATCGGGGTAGCGGCCGAGGTTGTCCACGCAAATGCCCCAGATGACCTTCTGTGCGCCCAGTTTCTGCGCCCACGCCGCCGCGACGTTCAGCATCACCGGGGCGAGCATGGGCACGAAGCTGGAGGCCGGGGTGAAGGGGGGCACCGCGCCGGCATCCTCGATATTGCCTCGAAGGTCCACGAGGGAAGACTCCGTCAGTTGCGGCCAGTCGCCCAGGGTGGCCACCTGGCGTTCCTGCGGGTCCAGCCAGCGGCACAGGGCCTCAAAGGCGCGGCACTCGGCCAAGGCACATTGCTGGCCGTATTCCAGGTGCAGCAGGGCCAGTTTGCAGTCCTGCGCGGCCAGGGCCGCCGCCACCGCCGAATTGAGGCCGCCGCTGGTCAGCACAACCGAGATGGGCTTGCTCATAAGAGACCTCGTTAGCAGTCCTTCAAATTGTTTTTGTGTGCAGGGAACAGGAGGACAGTAGAGCAGGAGACCGCAGGGTCGATTTACATCTTTCTCCTGGTCACCTGATCCATTGCTCGCCTGCTCCGTAGCCTTAAGGCTACTGCCGCGCGATCAAAGCGCCGAACCGGCCGGTGGAGCTGCCTTCGCGGCGGACGCTGTAAAAACGGTCGTCGCAGATGGTACACACCCCGGCCACCTGAATATTGTGTCGGCACATTCCCGCCTCGACCATTTGTGCAATGTTGGCGGACCAGAGGTCAAAATTCATGCCCCCATCGCTACTGATGAAGAAACTGGCCGCGTTTTCGCCCAAGCCCGCCACGGCCGCGGCCTTTGTGTCGGCGCCCACCTGGTAGCAGCAGGGACCGGCCGAGGGCGAAATGCCGGCCACAAGCTGCGCGGGTTTGCACGCGCCGCCCTGGCACAAGGCCTCAATGAGTTTGAACGTGAGGCGAGCCACGGTGCAGCGCCAGGAGGCGTGGGCCATGCCGATCGTGCCGGATTCCACATCGGCCAACAGCACGATGGGGCAGTCGGCGGATTGGCCCAAAAGTGCGATGGAGCTTTGCCGGGTGAACATGGCGTCGGCCTGCACCTGGCCAGCCAGGGCCTCCTCGGCCGGGACGACGCGGTCCCCATGCACCTGCCGCAGCGCGGCCACGTTGGAGGTCCCCACGGCCGCGCCGCAATTGGCGGCGGCGCTGGCTGCACTGGGGATCCTCCCAGGCGATGGACGCGCCGCCTGGGCGCTGGCGCGTGCTGATGGCGTGGCGAATTCCCGGCAGGCCATCGAGCAAGGAAAGCGAGAGGAGTTTCCAGCCGTCGTGCTCGAACGTCCGGATATAACCGCTTGCGCCGGTGTGGCGGCAATTCTCAGGCGACATCAAAAATCACCTTTACGACATCGTGGCGCTGGGCCATCTCAAAAGCCTCCTGCGCTTTTTCGAGCGGCATGTGCGGGCCGAGCAAATTGGTCACATCCACCTCGCCGCGGGCCAGGGCCACCAGGGCATCGGGGAAGGGGCCGCAGCGCGAGCCGATAACGGTCACCTCGTTAATGACGATCTGGGCCAGGGCCAGCGGCTGGCGGCCGGCGTAGGTGCTTTTGAGGGCGATAGTGCCGCGCGGCCGAACGGTCTCGGCGGCCAGCTCCAGGCCGGCGGGTGAGCCGGTGGCCTCGACCACGATATCCGCCTGGTGGCGCGGCTGAAAATCCTTCAGATGGACCGTCTGAATGTGGACGCGGTCTGCCAGGGCTAGTTTTTCCTCGTGCTTTCCGACCAGCACCAGGCGGGGGCAGCAGCGGACCAGGACGCGGGCGACCAGTTGCCCCAGCCGTCCATCGCCCAGCACGATGACTTTGTGCTGCGGGTCGAAACGCATCTGGTGTACCAGTTGAAACGCCGCGGCCAGCGGCTCGACCATCACGGCCTGGTCGTCGCTGATGGAATCGGGGACGGCGTGGAGATTCCATATGGGCACCACGATCTTATCGGCGAAGGCGCCATCGCGGCCGGCGATGCCCAGCACGGTGCGATTGCGGCAGTGGTTGCGCAGGCCGCCGGTACACATGTCGCAATGGCCGCAGATGCAGTTGATCTCGGCCACGACGCGCTTGTCCATCCAAGCCTTGGGACCTTTGCACACGCGGCCCACAAATTCATGCCCCAGCACGCCCTGGAAATTCATGTAGCCTTTGACGATCTCCAGGTCCGTGCGGCAAATGGAGGCGCGCGTGACCTGCACGATCGCCTGGTCGGCCGTGGCGGCCGGCTCAGGGTAGTCGCGGCGAAAGGCCAGGCGGTCGCGGAATTCGATCGCGCACATCAGGGAATTAACCTTGAGCTAAAAGCCAACGCTAAAACCTCCACCAGGCCTTTTGCACGGCCTTGGGCGCGGGCTTGGCGAATGCATCGCCCTTGGCGGAAATGGTCTTGGTCCACTTGTTCACGTCGTAGCCATCATCCTGGCCGATGAGCGCGGCGAGGGATTGCCGCGCGGTGAAGCGGATGCCGAATTCCTCATCGCCCAGGCATACCAGCAGGGCATCGAGCACGGGCTTTTGCGGGTAGTTCTTCAGGCCGCGCAGGCTGCGCAGGCGGATATCAAGGCAGGTGTCGCTCTTGGCGTGCTTGATCAACGGTTCAACCGCCGCGGGGGCAACGATGGAGGTAAGGCCGTCGGCCGCATCCACGCGGACATATTCGACCGGGTCGTGTTCCAGGGCGTCAATGAGCACCTGCGCGTAGGCGGGGCTGCCGGCGGTGTGCAGGGCCGAGATGGCGGTGGCGCGGACGATCGGCTGGGGGTCTTTGGCCAGCATGGCGTAGGCCTTCAGGCAGGGCTCCTGCTTGCCCCAGTCCTCCTGGGACATTTCGGCGATGGCCTTGCGCCGCTGATCGGCGCTGACGGTGTCGAAGGCCTGGGCGAGGAGTTTCTTATGGGAGTCCTCGCGTACCTGGGCCATGAGGGCCTTGCCATCATCCGAAGGCAGCGGCGGCCTCTGGTTGCCGTGGCCGCAGCCGACGAGCGGCAACGGCGCCAGGATGGATAAAACGAGCACGGGAAACAGTCGTTTAAACTTCATTGATTCTCTCACTGATAAGTTCATCCGTTCCGATCAGTTCCACATTCTCAACGGGCCGGCCCAGGAATCGCTGGGCCACCAGGGCCATCCGTGCGGGGTTATCGGTGGCGAAGCAGCGAAGCTTGCCGCCCGCGCCGCGCGGCGGGCCAGGTTCTTGTGTACGAGCAGCCGCTTAACGGCCAGGGCGGCCGCCCAGCCGCTGTCGATCAGCCGCGTGGTCGGGCCCATTAATTTGCCGATTGGGCCGGCCAGCAGCGGGTAGTGCGTGCAGCCCAGGATCAAAACGCCCGGCCGCTCGCGCTGGAGGCGGCGCAGATAATCCACCAGCACCGCCAGGACGATGGGGTCATCCTCGCCGCGGCCTTCCTCCACGATGGGCACTAAAAGCGGACAGGCCGCCGAGAGCACGACCGAGCCGGGCCGCAGCCGCTCGATCATGGAGGGATAGGCGCCTGAGGCGATCGTGCCTTCCGTGGCGATGACGCCGATGGGTAAAGAGCCGCAGAAGGTCACGGCCATGCGGGCGCCCGGCTCGACCACGCCCAGCACATCGACGGGCAGGTTCTGCGACAGCATGTCCAGGGCGAACGCGCTGGCCGTGTTGCAGGCCACCACGATCAGCTTGGGGTCGAAGCGCATCAGGAAGGCGGCATCCTGAGCGGCAAACGTGCGGATGGTGTGCGGGCTTTTTGAGCCGTAGGGCACGCGGGCGGAATCGCCCAGGTAGACGATGTCCTCATCGGGCAGTTCGGCCATGAGCCGACGCACGACAGTCAGGCCGCCCAGGCCGCTGTCGAACACGCCGACGCATCCGTTTTGATTAGCCTCCATGACGGGTGACTATGATAACCGCCGCGCAGGAGAATCAATTCCAAAAAACGGAGCGACAAGTCCGGGCCACGTTAACTGGTCCGCTCGCTGCGCTCGCTCTTGGTTAATTGGTTAATTGGCCGGCCACTAGACTTTTTGGCCGGCGAAGAAGCACCAAAAAAAGCTCAAGTGATCGTTCAAAATGCGTGACATATATAGATGTGGGGCCCAAGTAGGGGCAGCCTTTGAGAAGGAAGGTGGACCGTGGCTGAATCAATTAATGTTAAGTGTCCTCATTGCTCCGGGATTCACCCGCTGGAGCTGGCAGTCAGAAGGAACGAACTTATAAAACATGTGGCCATGGCAGACCGTGGAGCCGCTCAAGAAGGCCAAGGCTTCACGCGACTGTGCACCTGTCCTGCTACCGGGAAGAACTTTGAGGTGAGAATCGTTCTGGGTGAAGATTCCCAATCGCCGATGAATTTCGCGGTGATCGACAGGAGTTAGAGGAAGTCAAGAAGGCCGCATCTGCCCCCCTGTGCGGCTCCGATTTTGCAGGATCCATTTCTATGGCCGGCGGGACAAGAGATTGTTCATCACATCGATCGGCACGCGCGGGCGGCCCAGTTGCACGTGGGGCTTGATCGCGCCGTGAAAATCGCTGCCGCCGGAAATGGCCAGGTGGAATTTGCGGGCCAGGTCCAGGAAGAAGCGGGTCAGTAGATCGTTATGGTCGCTGTGGTAGGCCTCCAGGCCGTCCATGCCCTGATCGACCAGCAGGCGGATCAGCCTTTCGCCCTCGGCGAAATTCCTGAAGCGGAGCTGGATCGGGTGGGCGATGATGGCCACGCCGCCGGCGCCGTGAATCGCATCGGCCACCTGGTGAGGCGTGAGCTTTTCCTTATCGACGTAAGCCGGGCTACGCTCGCCGAGATAACGCTTGAAGGCGTCGTCCATATCACCGGCATAACCTTTGGCGATGAGCACGGCCGCCATGTGTCCGCGGCCCAGCACCGGCTCAGGGCCCACGGGGGAGGGTTCCGCCGCCGCGCGGACTTCGTCCATGGAGATTTTGACGCCCAGGGCCTGGAGTTTGTCGACCATTTGTGGATTGCGCTCGTTCCGCGCGATCAGGAGCTTGTTGATAAGGTCGTGCAGGGACTTGGCCTGGGGGTCAAAATCCAATCCTAAAATATGCAGCACGCCCTGCGGCGGCGCGGCGGAGAGTTCCACCCCCGGCACAAACTCCAGCTCGGCGAATTTTTCCGCCTCGGCCGCGGCCTCGGCGATGCCGTCAACCGTGTCGTGGTCGGTGAGGGCCAGGCCGCCCAGCTTCTGCCTGTCGGCCAGTTGCACCAGCTCGGCGGGCGTAGAGGAGCCGTCCGAGGCGGTTGAGTGAGCGTGAAGATCGCATATCCGCCGGATCATATCTTTATCATTGCAGGTTACAGGGCACAGGGTACAGGGTGCAGGGTGCAGGGTGAAAGAACATCCCATTTGGGCTGGGTTTCTTAGTTTTTCTGTAACCTGTACCCTGTCACCTGTGCCCTGATCTAGAACTGCCCTGATCTAGAACTTCTGGTCGAAATCGAACAGAGGCGTACTGAGATAGCGTTCGCCGAAGCTGGGCAGAATAACCACGATCATCTTGCCCTCGCTTTGGGGCCGGCGGGCCACCTGGTCCGCGGCGGCCAGGGCCGCGCCGCTGGAAATGCCCACAAACAAGGCCTCCTCTCGGGCCGCGCGGCGAGCCCACCTGAAAGCGTCGTTCTGGTCGATGGGAATCACCTCATCGATCAGCTTGAGGTCCAGCACCTGCGGCACAAAGCCCGCGCCGATGCCCTGAATCTTGTGCGGGGCGGGCTGGACGGGCTTGCCCTGGATGGTCTGCGTGAGCACGGGGCTTTGCAGAGGCTCGACCGCGATCAGCTTGAGCTCGGTTTTTTTCGGCCGCAGGGCCATGCCGATGCCGGTGATCGTGCCGCCCGTGCCGGCGGCGGAGATGACGATGTCCACCTGGCCATCCGTATCATCCCAGATTTCCTGTGCGGTGGTTTCCATGTGAATCTGCGGATTGGCTGGGTTTTTGAACTGCTGCGGCATAAAGGCGCCGGGATTCTCCTCGACGAGTTTCTCCGCCTTGCGAATCGCGCCGGGCATGCCTTCGGCGGCCGGCGTCAACACGACCTCGGCGCCCAAGGCAATGAGCACCTTGCGGCGCTCCAGGCTCATCGATTCGGGCATAGTGAGGATGCAGCGATAGCCGCGTGCCGCGCACACAAACGCCAGGGCGATGCCCGTATTGCCGCTGGTGGGCTCGATGATGGTCGTGCCGGGGCGGATTTTGCCTGCGCGCTCGGCGGCCAGAATCATGGCCAGACCGATGCGGTCCTTCACCGAGCCCATGGGGTTGAGCGATTCCATTTTCGCCAGCACCGTGGCGTGCGACTGAATCACGCGGCGAATCCGCACCAACGGGGTGCGGCCGATCACCTGTGTGATATCCTCATAAATCCTGGCCATGTGGTTGTTCTCCCGAAATTGTGCCTATCGTGACATCGGCCATATTGTAATGCATCGGCCGCGTAAAAGCGGGGGGGGTAGAGCGCCTGGCGTTTTATTCAGTTGAATATTCTGAATATGAATAACGTAAGTCCTTGTAAAACCTGGAGGGCTTATTCAAAGTTGAATAATTTGGGATCTCCATCTTTCCTATCTTAACAGACTGTAACGCTTATATTTGCTTTCAGCGCTCACTGAAATCCAACTCAGCTTCGCGGATCGAATCAACTGTCAAGGTTGACGGTTGAGTTTATTCAATTGCAAGTAGCACTTTTCCGGCCTAGCGCCGGTTGTTCAGTCCGTCTGCGCGAAGCAACCGCAGAACTAGTGCTAGTATACCATGATTATCCATGGTGTCAAGAAGACAGTATGAATAAAATTGGAAGGTTTTCAATTCGTGTGCAACGGAGTTGCCACGCTGCCCCCTGAGCCGCCCCAAAGACTCGCCCGCCCGATCAGTATTTCAGGACATAGCTGCGCGAGAAAACAGCCATTTGTTCAGCCTAACAAATTATTAACATGTTGTCATAAAACCTTGACTGTTGCTTAGTTCTCCGGCACAATCCCCTCACGATCTCTGGCGAGGCAACGGTCTGATGATAAAGTCTCTTTTTGCCGAAATTGATGCCACAGCACTCTCCGGTGTGCAAAATAAGAATCGTCGCGCTAAGAACAGCGATGCCAATAAGCTTAATCCTGAAGATCGGCCCGCTCACGATTGGTATAGATTTGTTCTTTCTTACCCACCCCACCTTGTTCGTCACTATCTTGAAGAGTTCCAACTGAATTCGAAGCAGGCGGTGTTGGATCCTTTTTGCGGCACGGGCACGACAATTGTTGAATGCCGCAAGCAGGGAATTCCAAGCATAGGAATCGAAGCTAACCCTATGCTCTTCTTCGCCAGCAGCACCAAAACTGACTGGGATGTTAACCCAAGCAATTTGTTGGAGCACGCTCGTTCAGTTGGTGAGACGGTCCAAGCCAAGCTACTCAACGAAGGCATTGACGATACCGGCTTTTGCCAGTCCGACGGCGTTACATTAAAAACGTTAGCCCCGGATAAAATGGCTTTACTCCTTAAGAATTGCATTAGTCCCCTGCCGCTGCACAAGGCTCTTGTGCTGCTCGAGCACCTTAGAGGACACGGAAACAAGAAATACCTGCGGTATGAAAATTTGGCGCTGGCCAAGGCGCTTGTTTTCCAGATCAGCAATCTGCATTTCGGTCCGGAAGTTGGCGTCACGACTCCAAAGAATGATGCACCGGTTGTGCTCTCCTGGCTTTCCTGCATGGAGCAGATATGCCACGACCTGCATCAATTAAGGCCTTAAGCAGGCATCATCTCAAGTTTTTCACGCCGATGCCCGTCGGGTTGCCGAGCTTCTCAAGCCGAATTCAATTGACGCGGTAATAACATCCCCGCCTTATCCCAACGAGAAAGACTATACGCGGACTACCAGACTTGAATCAGTGCTCCTGGGTTTTATAAACGACAAAGGCGAACTGAGAGACTTGAAGAAGTCCCTCGTGCAATCGAATACCCGAGGCGTCTACAAAGAAGATGACGACGATACCTGGATTTCAGATCATGCGGAGATCCATGATATAGCTCGAGCCATAGAGGCACGACGGCTGGAATTAGGCAAAACCTCAGGATTTGAGAAGCTCTATCCCCGTGTCACAAGGCTTTATTTTGGCGGCATGGCCAGGCATTTATCGCAGTTATCCAATGTTTTGAAGCCGGGCGCTCAACTTGCATACGTTGTTGGCGATCAGGCGTCTTATCTGCGAGTCATGATCCGAACGGGAGATTTGCTTTCTAAGATAGCGGCGTCACTCGGCTACGAAGTTGTGCGCGTTGATCTTTTCAGAACCCGATTGTCCACGGCAACAAGAGATCAACTCAGAGAAGAAGTGGTTGTTTTGCGCTGGCCAGGCAAGGCAAGATTAGCTCGGAAGACTTTCTCTGGCACCGGAAAGGTTCGGCATGACTAAAAACAACCGATACGTCCAATTAATCGAGCATATCTTTAATAAGATATATCGTCCAGGCGCTGCAAAGCTTGAATTCACAAGAGAGGACATCGAGCTCGCCGCGACGTCTTTAGGAATCAAGTTACCCAAGAACCTCGGCGATGTCATATATACGTTTCGCTACAGAGGCGCTTTGCCGCAGGCCATCCTGGCCAAGGCGCCAAAGGGCATGCACTGGATCATCCTCCCCGCAGGCAGGGGAAAGTACAGGTTTGAATCGACTGCAATATCAAGCATCAACCCTCGTCAGGAATTAGCCGAGACCAGGATTCCCGACGCCACACCGGGAATGATTGCCAAGTATGCTCTTTCGGATGAGCAGGCCCTTCTCGCTAAGTTACGGTACAACCGGCTCGTCGATATTTTTACAGGCGTTACCTGCTATTCGCTTCAAAGTCACTTAAGAACATCTGTGCTTGATCTCGGTCAAATTGAAACAGATGAGGTTTATGTCGGCCTTGATAAAAGAGGGGCGCATTACGTGTTTCCCGTGCAGGCGAAAGGTGGAAGAGACCTGATTAACATTGTGCAGATAATGCAGGATTACGCCATGTGCGGGGAGAAATTCAAGAATCTGCTTTGCCGTCCAATCGCGGCGCAGTTTATGCCAGAGGGCGTCATAGCAATGTTTGAATTCGAGGAGTCAGAGCAAGGTTTTTCCGTAACGACCGAAAAGCACTACCGGCTGATCCCTCCTGATAAACTAAAAGAATCTGATTTGCGAGCTTATCAAAACAGGCTTGACTGACAATCCGTGATCGCCTTGATTTTTTATCGTGCCTGAAAACCAGCCGGGTGCTCACGGCCCTGAGCCTGTCGACGGGCAAAACGCCGCTTGCAAATGTCAAACACCTATTTCGCCGGCTTGGCACACGAGGCGATCTGGCGGACCAGGGGATCGCTGTCCTTTTCGGCGAAGGCCGCCAGCACATCGCGGAAGCCCGCCGAATTCTGCCGGACCAGCAGGTCCACCGCCAGGGCGCGGATGGCCGCGTCCTTATTGGCCAGGCACGGCGCGACGAGCTTGCCGACCCTCGGCGTCAGCGGCTCATTGGACAAACTTTCCAATGCCGCGGCGGTAACAGTTGGGGGGGCCTGCTGGAGGCAATACTCCAGCATCTTCAGGACCCGAGCACTCTGAAGGTTGTTCGTTACTTCGCTTGCGCTTACGGGGCGCTGGGCCTCGGGCTTTTCCGACAGGCTGGCCAGTTGGGCAACGATCACCGCGGCATCGGCGGCGGCCTCATCGGAATTGGGTATGGCCAGCGACAGCCGCGCAAGGGTCTGGTCGTAGCCCTGGGCGCTGCGGGTCTGCGCGGCGGACTTGCGATGAATCATGATCGGCCGCACGCTGATCGTGCGAATGGAGCCGGCCAGTTGGCCCTGCTTTTCGACAGGATCAACCACGCCGCCCACCGTGATATCCACATCTTCCAGCGGCCGGTCGGCCAGGACCTGGGCCACCTGGAGATTGTCCAGCCGCACCTGCTGCCTGAGCGATTGACCCGGCTCCAGCAGCCGCGGCGTCGCCCACACTACAGGCACCTGCGTATCGACCGCGATGCGGCCGTTATCCGCCTGGAAATGGACGGTGACCACCATGCGCGGCGACACGAGCCCCCAGTCACCCAGCGGCACGGGCAGATTGCCGGTATTGGTGAGCACGGCGGTGATGGTAAGCGGTTTACCCGCCTCGAGAGTGGCGGCCATGGTCGGCTGCACTTCGATCTGGGGCCGGCTGGCCGGCGCGGAAGCGGCGGGCGCGGAGGCGGCTGGCGCGGAGGCCGCCGGGGCGGAGGCGGCGACCGGCAGTTTCACCGGCTCCATGGGTCCAGGGGTGTCCAGCCGCACCGCCACAAACTTAGCGGGATCCAGTCCCATGGCGGCGTAGCCCTGACTGAAGAACGGATCGATCTTCAGATCGATCACCGCCGCCTGCTCTGATTTTGTGGCAAGCGGCAAGCCGTTAGCCGCGGCCACGGCCATCACATACCGCCAACCAGGGCCGCTACGCGGGAGCTGTTTGGCCTTGTCCAGCCACGTGCTGACGGCGTCTTTATGTCCTGCCCGGGCATCCTCATCCAGCAGATCGCCCAGGGCGAAGGCGTCCGTCGCGGCCAGGCCCTCCAGCAGCCCCCGCGCTTCCTGTGCCTCGGCGGCACTGGTGGAGTGCAGATACAAATGCGCCCAGGCCCGCTGGCTCAGTTCGTCCTCCGGGGCCTTCTGAATGGCGGCGACCGCCCAGTTCCTGGCCGGCAGCAGCATCTGGCGATACCAGGCGTCAAACCAGGCCATTTCCGCGGCCATGTGGCCGGGCGCGGATTTATCCCGAACCTGGTACAGGGCGTACGTGGTGGACATCTGCTTGAGCACGAAGTCCACCTTGTCGACCTGCTTGAGCTGGCGATAGGCCTCGACCAGCAGGCTCAGGATGGTCATGTCCGGCGGCGCGGCCTTCGCTTCTTCGCCGAATTCCCTGGCGGCGCGCTCATATTCGCCCGCATCCAGCAGGCCGTCCAGCATGTCGCGGCGAAACTCCTGGCTGGGGAAATGGCGGGTCACGGTGGCGACCGAACGGGCGTAGTCATAAAGCTGCACCGCGCGGCCATACAGACCGTTGCGGCGGCACTGCTGAGCCAGGTCCCAGGCGACACCGATGGCCAGGGGATTGCCACGGAGCATGGCCACGCAAGCGGAGGCCTGTTCGGCGGGGCCAAAATCCTGAGCCACGCGCGGCAGGCCCTCCAGGGCAAAATGCTGGAGCTCATCCAGCCGCAAGGCCTCGTTGTAGGCCTCCAGCGATTCGCCCAGGCGGCCTTCATTTTCCAGAATGACGCCCATGTTGGCCCACGCGGCGGAGCGCTCCGCTTGGAGACGCGCTTCATCCACAGCCACCTTCTTCAAGACGGCCAGCCGCTGCCCGGACGTCGGCACCGTGGCCAGCACGTACCGCAGCCAGTTGAGCATGCCTTCGTAATCTTCGTTCACCGCGGCGAGGTATTGAGCCTGCGCCTGCGCGGCGGCGGACATATCGCCCTGGCTCTCGCGCGCCTCGGCAATGAGCTGCCAGGCCGCGGCCAGCGAGGGATCCTCCCGCAGGGCCAGACGAGAAAGCGCCTCGGCGCGGCGGACGTATAGCTTTATGTTGGCGTTGGCATCACCGAGCCGGGCATCGTGCAGCAGAATGGCCGCCAGCAGAGGCCGCACAGGACCGGAGGCCGCAGTGGCGGCGGGCCGACTGGTCAGGCCGGTTCGCGAGGAGCGATTCCACCCGGCCGGGGCGAGGATGGCCGGCGGCAAATCTTTCTGGATCTCGCCCGGGCGCGGCTTGTGTTTGGCGGCGGCGTTGGCTTCCGGGGGCGAGGGGGCAGTAGGCTGCTCGAGCATGGGCCAGGCCTGGGCAAAGGCCGTGGCCGTCATCATCAGCAGGATCGTTATTGCCAGGGCAAATCTCTTCACGCACGATCTCCAGGAGCACCGCTTGGCCTGTTATCGGGGACGCTATATTCGCCGCCGCCATCGCGACAGCCAGCCGGCCGCGAAAGCGATCCTACCGGCGCGGCCGCGCCGGCAGCCTGGCCGGCGCGAATTCGCGGCAGCACCGCCAGCAGCACCAGACCCGCCGCCAGCAGCGCCAGGCATTTGTATTGCGCGGGCGTGAGCAGCATGTCCGGGTTGTCATGGCGGATAAACTCTAAACCAAAACGGGTGACCGGGTAAAGCACCAGCATCCAGGCAAATGTGAGGCCCGGCCGCCGATGCGAGCGCCACACCAGCCACAGCGCCAGCGAGAGCAGCCAATCGTTGACAACCGCATAGAGCTGCGCGGGGTACACGGGGGCCGAACGGGCCGCCTGCGCGGCGGCAAATTCCACTGAGGTCTGCAACTGACCGGGAGTTTTCAATATGGAGGGGCCGTTCAGGGATACGTCCTGGAGCCGCGGCGGGATTGTCACCCCTTCGCCGCGCTGGGCCTGCTCGCGGTAAACAATCGAAATCGGCGTGCCCACGGGGTAAGGGTTTTCATTGATGTGCGGATAAACCAGCGGCCGCGCGGCGTAGGGATACGTCACGGCCAGCGGCCAGTTGTTGGGGCAGGGGCGGCCGTAGCAGCAGCCGTTCAAAAAGCAGCCGATGCGGCCAAAGCCCAGGCCGATCATCGCGGCGATGGCGATAAGATCGAGGAATCGCCGGATCGGCAGCCGCCGCCAGCGCAAATACGCCAGCACGGCGATCATGCCTACGACCAGGCCTCCATCGAACACCAGACCGCCGGAGGCGATGGAGGCGGCATCCAGAAGAAATGGCAGCAGCCGCGCGGCGGAGCTGCTGCCGGCGCCGCTTGCCGCGCCGGCCATCTCGTGCCAATGCTCGATCACAAATGCCAGGCGGGCGCCGAGAATGCCGGCGATCAACATCACCAGAGAAAGGCTGGAAATTGCGCCATCAGGCAGAACATCTCTCCGCGCGAGGCGGCTAAGCACTGTCGCAGCGACCAGAAGCCCGATCGCCAGCATAACGCCATAGCTGTGAACTTTGCCGACGGCCCAGAAAAAGCCGACCACCGCGGCGATGAGAACCAGCGCGGCCAAGAGGGAAGGAATATCGAAGAACCTGCGCGGCCAGGTTTTTCCGTGTAACTTTGACCGCCGCCAGGAAAGCACCATCGCCGCCGCGTACGCCAGGATAAGCGCGGCCGCGAAAATCGCGGCGCGGGAGGCGAAGCTGTCCAGGGAGATCCCCAGCGGCTTCCAGAGCGACAGGTCAACAAGTATTGGCTTCATTCAGTTTCCGCGTTGCTTCGGAGTGCTCAACATGTTTTGGCGCTGATTGTTATACGCATTACGGCCAGATGCGTTCTGAAAGTTTACCTAATCGGACGTGGAAATTAAGCTGCTGGAGCGTAAGCGTTACAAACGTTACCTTGCACCACCTCGTTAAAGAATGACTCCGAAACTTTCGGAGTCGTTCTTGGCGATCATGTGGTTAAATTAAGTGTTACAGATATTGGGCAATTTGCCCAACAACTGTAACACTTACAAGAAAAGGTCGTCTGACCTCAAAGCAATTGCGCCACGCGGTTTGAATCATCAACCAGCACAATCTTGGGCTTGTGGGCAGCGATTTCCTGCTCATTGAGCAGGCAAAAGGACATGATGATGACTTTGTCGCCTTTTTTCACCAGGTGGGCCGCCGCGCCGTTGGCGCAGATGACGCCGGAGCCGCGCGGGCCGGCGATAGCGTAAGTCTCGTGCCGGCTGCCATTTGTGAGATCGGAGACGAGCACCGCTTCCCACTGGGCGATACCGGCGGCATCCATCAGGTCGTGGTCGATCGTCAGGGAACCGACGTACTCCAGATTGGCATCGGTCACCGTGGCCCGATGGATCTTCGCTCTGAGCATTTTCCGCAACATAGGCTGCTGTAAAATCCTCTACAGGACCGGCGGCCTGGATGGTTTTCATCGCTGCCGCGCTCAATTCAGGTGGCGCGGCGGGCCGCAAAACGAACCATCTTAGCCTTTTTTGCCTGGCGGGTCCACCAACATGTTGTCGATCAGGCGGACCGAGGGGAACTTCACCGCCAGGGCGATAAGCACACGTTTCTCTATGGTTTCTACGGACATCAGCGATTCAGGATCGACCTGTTCCACGTAGTCTATCTGGCCGAGCGGCGCGGCGGCGGAAAGCTGTTTGCGCATGGCATTGGTGACGGCGGAGGCATTCGCCACTGCCTCTTCGATCATCGCTCTTGCCAGCTCCAGCGCGGCAAAAAGCTGGGGGGCCTGACTGCGCTCCTGTGGCGAGAGGTAGCGATTGCGGGATGACATGGCCAGTCCATCCGGTTCGCGCACGATGGGGCAGATGACCATGCGGATGGGGAAGTTGAGGTCCTTGATCATGCGCGAGATAACCGCCGCCTGCTGGGCATCCTTCTGGCCGAAATAGGCCGCATCGGGCTGGGCGATGTTGAAGAGCTTGGCCACGACCGTACACACGCCTTCAAAATGGCCGGGCCTCGCGCGGCCGCAAAGTCCCTTGGTCAGTTCGGCCACGCGGACGGTTGTGAGGGCTTTATCGGGATACATTTCCTGCACGCTCGGCATAAAGACTACACTAGCGCCGTGGCCGCGGCACAGTTCCAGGTCTTCCTGCGGCGTGCGGGGATAGCTGGCGAAATCTTCAGTGGGTCCGAACTGCGTTGGGTTGACGAAAATCGTCACGGCGACGAAGTGGCGATCCGCCGCCGCGCGATCGATGAGGCTGGCGTGGCCGGCGTGCAGGTTGCCCATAGTCGGCGCCAGGCCGATGGATCTGCCCGCCGCGCGAGCGTCTTTGAGCACGCGGCGGAACTGCTCGATTGTCTTGCAGATTTCCATGGGAATATCATCTGCAATCACTTGTCCATTTACAAACAATTGACCAAACCCATGCCGGGTTAACTGGTTAACCAGTTAACACTACAACGCCACCTGATCCATTATGCAGCAACGTATTGACGATATTCGAATGCCAAGGCTACGCAACCGTCGCTTGCGTGTTTTCACGTGGCAGCGTCGCGCTTTCTCGTTTCGTGCCTGCGTTTGAGTAATAATCTCCGCCTCCCTGGCCAGGAAGCTTTGACGAACCTGTCCCGTCAGCCACAGGGAACGCACCAGCGCCGCGGCCGCCTGGCGAATCTGGCATACGGTCAGCTGCGGATTTTTCCCCCCGCCACTGTTCCTGAACCGTGGCCAGGAACAGGTGGCTGACGGCCGTCAGCAGCAGATGACGCTTCAAGGAGCGATACCGGCGAACCTCAAAATGGTCCAGCCCCAACTCGGACTTTTCCACCTCGAAGCATTGCTCGACCCTGTACCGCGTGAAGGCCACGTGCAACATCACCTCCAGCGGCGTGCCACCCGGCGCGTTGGAGACGAAGTATTTCACCTCCTGCGGCGCCAAAATGTTGCGGGCCACAATCAACCAATGCGCCCGCGTCGGCAGACCATCCCGTTTCAAATACAGCCGCGCCGCCTTGACCTGCCAAACCTCCGGTCCCACCGTGCTGTCCTTGACATGGAACTTCCGCCACGCTTGTTTGCGAAAAGCTGCCCCGTAGCGCAGCATGTGGCGAACCTGGATGCAGGGCAGGGTCTTGACCTTCAGACGGGGATAATGCCTCGGCCGGCCGCGCCGCGTGGCCGCACGATGCTGTTTTTGAAGAACCTCCGGTTCGCGCAGCCAGCCGTAGAAAATCGACGGCACTTCCAGGACGTAGCGCTGGCCGCACTCGTCCAGGGCGCGATGAAAGTCCGGCACTTCGCCATAACCTTCATCCCCCGTCATCCATTCAAACCGAATCCCGTTGGCCACGGCGGCGGCACGCAGTTCCAGGGCGATCTGCCACTTGGGGCGATGCTGCATTGTGTCCGGGATGCCCGCCCCCCGGCACCGAGCACGATCATCGGACCATTCCTGCGGCAAGAACATCTCCCCCGGAAGCAGGGTGTGAAAGGCGCCCGCCACATAGCTGATATGCACCGTAACCACGCAGTTATCCACCTTGCCCGTGGCGCCGCAATATTGACGCTGCACGCCGGCGGTCTTGTCGCCCTTCTTGGGATGGGCCGTCTCATCCAACACGCCAATCGACAGGGGGTGGCTGTGTTGATCGCCCACGATCTGCATCAACCGCTGGGCCATGCGCGCATCATCCCAGTCTGCCAGCGACAGGAACTGCTGAAGCGTCCGCGGCGGAACGTCGGCCCGGTCCGCCATCGGCTCGATGCTCTTGCGCGGCAGATCCGACAATTGACCGTTGACGTAAACCCGCAGGTTGCCACAGGGCTCGCTGCGGCTGAAACAGTCGTCAAATTGTCCCAAGTACTGTTCCAACATCGGCTTGAGCTCTCGCAATTGCTTGGCATCCATGCCGTATCTCCTTTCGGGAAAAGCGCTCCCGAAAGGAACTATCGTCTGGCCGCCTGAGCTTTCTTGAGCCCAGATGGCGTTGTAGTGTTAACCAGTAACTGCAAAAAAGGCTTGATGCTCGCAGGATCTGCGAGATCGGTGGCCACGCCACTTCGGATTCTGCCTCCCGCATAGAATAAATCATGTCTCGTGCGCAAGGTCCGTTTTATCGAGCCCAAGGGCAGGGCGGGCAGGCAATATAACGCGTGGGTGAGCCGCTGGCCGCTGCTGGGGCCGATCCTTCTGGCCAGCATCCTCGAAAAATGCGGCTACGACGTGGCCGTACACAACGAGAATCTCTCGGGCTCCGTGCTGGATAACGGCGAGGCCTACGGGGACCTGGTCTCCAGCGACGTGGTGGGCATTTCCATCATGACCTCCACGGCCGGCCGCGGCTACGCCATCGCCGACCGGTTGCGGAGGGACCGGCCGGGAATCACCATCGTCTTTGGCGGCGTACACGCCACGTTCTGCCCGCAAGAGGCGCTGGCCCACGGGGACATCGTGGTGCGCGGCGAGGGGGAGAATGCGATCGAGGCCATTGCCGCGGGGGATATTCGCGGCGGGATCATCACGCCGCCGCCGGTGGAGAACCTGGACGTCATTCCCACGCTCAATCACTGGCTCATGCGGGATTTTGACAAGCTGATCCGCCGCGCACGGCGGCAGGAATATTATCAACTGCCCATCATGACCTCGCGCGGCTGTCCGTACGGGTGCATGTACTGTTCGGTGAGCAAGATGTTCGGGCGAAATGTCCGCCGCCAATCGGTGGAAAAGGCCTGCGCGGATATGGCCCGGTACGTCTCAAGCGGCTTTCGGCATTTCTTCTTCTATGACGACAATTTCACGGCCGACCGCAATTGGACGCGGCAGTTGCTCCAGCGGCTTTCGCCCTTGAATATTCGTTTCAACGCACAGACCCGCGCGGACTTCCACTGGCTGGATGCCGAACGAAAGCAGAGCGACAAGGCGCTGCTGGCGGCCATGCGCGACTGCGGCTGTGATGTGCTGTATATCGGGTATGAAACGGTGGATGATTCCACCGCGGAGAACTGGCATAAGGGATATCGGGGCCCGAATGCTCTGGAGCGGCGGCTCAGCCAGGACACGGCCATTCTTCACGATTACCATTTCTGGATTCACGGCATGTTCGTGATGGGCCCGCAGCATACGCAGAGCACGATCGACCAGATCGTGTGTTTCAGCGTGCAGAACAAACTGGAATCCATGCAGATCAGCGTGCTGACGCCGTTCCCGGGCACGCCCCTGTTTGAGCAGACCAACGGCAATCTGCTGCTTAGGCAGTTTCCCGAGGACTGGGACTATTTCGATGGGGCGCACTGTGTGTACAACAACTCCGTGCTGGGGGTGGAGGGGATTCATCGAGCCCTTTTAAGGGCGCACCGGCGGTTTTACAGGGCGGCGATAGTGAACAGGGAGCGCAGCAAACTCATCACGCGGGATATCCTCACATTCGGGGACAAGCTCGCCATGCTGTGGAGGCAGGTAAAAGAGGTCGCGGGCACCATATGGGAATTGCGGCGGGAGAACCGCCGGTATTTCCGGCTCGTGGAGGAGCGGCTGTGCCTGGGGAGCACATCAAATAGTCCGGGGGAGACCGCTGATGTCAGCTAGAGGAAGCAAAGGACCCACGATTCGGCGGCCTTCGCTAGGCGTATCCATGGCGGTGAAAGGGGCTTCCCTGACGCTGCGCATTCCGGTGGTAAGGGATTATTTTCTGGATAAGCTCCTGGACCGTCTGGGCAAATCGTACAAGGCCGTAATCTCAGAGAAGAATATCGGATACACGCTGTGGCTGGGCGGGCACTTGGGGCCATTTCTTCATCGATTGATTAATGAGCGGCCCGCCGCGGCGCGGGCCATCCTGAGGTTTTTGGGGATCTGGACGACGGAGCTGCGCATCCGCCACGAGATCAGGGAAGCCGGCGGCATCGCGCCCAGCACGGTAGTGCTCGAGCCAACCGACCGCTGCAACCTGAATTGCCCCGGCTGTTACGCCAAGAGCACGGCGGATGGCTGCGATCTCTCGTATGAGCAGCTTACGGCGATCATCGATCAGATGATCGAACTGGGCATGTCGCTGGTGACTTTAAGCGGGGGCGAGCCGTTCCTGCGGGAAAAGCAGGAGCAGATCATTTCGCGGCTGGCGAGGCAGTATCCCGAGCGCGGCTTCCTGGTGTACACCAACGGCACGCTGATCGATCAGCCCACGGCGCAGCGGCTTGGGCGCGCGGGCAATGTCTTCCCGGCCATCAGCGTGGAAGGGTTTGAACACCAGACCGACAGGCGGCGCGGGATCGGCACGTATGTCCAGAATCGCCGCGCGCGGCGGTGGCTGAGGGAGAACCGCGTGATGGCGGGGTTTTCCGCCACGTGTACGCGCGAGAATGTCGAATCCATCTGCACGGATGATTTCATCGACCTGCGGACTGAAGAAGGGGACCTGTTCGGCTGGTTCTTCCTGCTCCAGCCGATCGGCCGGGACCCGCGGCCGGACCTTATGGTGACCGCCGAGCAGCGGGCCCTGCTGCGGGAGACGATAAAGCGCTGGCGGACGCAGGAACGGCCGATTTTCCTGGGCGATTTCTGGAATGACGGCCCGTTTACCGGCGGCTGCATCGCCGGCGGGACGTTCTATTTCCACATCTATGCAAACGGGGACATCAGTCCGTGCGTCTTCTCGCCGGTGGCGTGCGGCAACATCTTTGACATTATCAGCGGCAAAAGCCCCTATAGCAGCCTGAGCGATTTCATCATCAATAACCCGGTCTTCAAGGCCTTCCGCAAGGAGCAGGACAGCATCACGGACCTCGCGCGGCCATGCCTGCTGATCGATAACCCCGAGGCGTTCCGGCGGGTGAGCTGCGTGGAATCCTGCTATGCCGCCAAGAACATGCCGCCGGGTTATGTGCAGGGGCGGATAGCGGAACACATCGAGCAGGCGGCCCAGGCGTGGCAGCAAAAAGCGCAAGATTTGACTCCGATTGAAGATGCATAGCTGGCTGATGGGATGCCGTGGAATGAAGAACTTGTTTATCTGGTTTATTATTCATTTCTTGCAAATTTCTTAATATTTCCTGAGCTTTTTCGCATCATAATGCTTGCCGGAAATCCTGCTTGTGATAGAATGCCTGTGCGGAAAAGGATCGCTCGCTTCCGCTGAAGTTCTTGGAGGACTTCCGCAGTAAGCTCGCTCGCTTAATAAGTGCTTCGCTCGCTCATTAGTGAATTGCTCGCTCATTAGTAAACTGCTCAGGCTCAAAGGAGAGGACAATGCGCTCAGCCTGCTGCTTGCTCATTCTGCTCGCGGTTTGCGTTTTTCCACAGATTACCCTGGCCACATATATCTCAGCATCCCCGCCGTACGTGCTTACAGCGCTTAGCGGCGACTACGCGCTGAAATATCTGAATGCCGCCTGGATCACCGATGCCAACGACAAATACGTCGAGCCGGTATACAGGAGCGGCGCGGCGCACAAGGACTACCTGGCCTCACTCGACGATGATCCCAACGCGCTGCACATTCTGACGATCCCTCTGAGCGCCGGCCCGGATATCCATCTGCGCAAGAAGGACAAGGTGCTGGCGGATGGCAATTACTTCCTGAACCTGGACTTTGGAAGCAAGGCCGTGCGCGGCAATCTCTGGAATGACATTATCATCAAAGAATTCAAGCTGAAGAACACAATCAATGATGATCTGGCCGAGATCAAAGTAGTACAGAACGGGGTAGGCGCTCCCGAGCCGACGGTGATCACGCTGCTGGTCATCGGCGCATTCGTCGCGCTTCGTCAAAAACGAAGATAAAAATCAAAAACTACAAACTACAAACTTCAAACTACAAGCAAGAGCGATGTACCACCTTTTTGTAGTTTGAAGTCTTGCAGTTTGTAGTTTTTCTTCACGTTGCGGCTCGCCGAAGGATTGGCACGAGCCGCGGACTCACTGAAAGTATCTTAATTCCCGCATCCATCAGCCGGCGCAGGTACTCCAGATTGCCGGCAATTTCGCCGCAGAGCGATAAAGGTTTTCCCGTCTCGCGCGCGGCGGCGACCATCTGTTCCAGCAACATCCAAAACGGCCCTTCCGCCCGATAATCACCTGCCACGAGCTCATTATTGCGATCCACGGCGAAGAGATACTGCACCAGGTCGTTGCTGCCGATGGAGGCGAAGTCGGAGATTTGCAGCAGCTCCCTGGCCTGGAGGCAGGCGGATGGCACCTCCAGCATCGGCCCGTGCTTAAGCTGGCCTTTGGGCAGATCCTTCACGACCTCCTCGAACTTCTGCCGCAGCTCGATGAACTGCGCGGGCGAAACGATCATGGGATACATCACCCACACCGGCCCGTGGTTGCTCGCGCGCGCAAGGCTCGCGCCTGGGGAACAAAAAGGTCCGGCCGGGAGAGCAGCAGCCGACTGCCGCGCAGGCCGAGATAGGGGTTCTCTTCCGCGCAGGTTGAAGAATGGGGCGTTCTTATCGCCGCCGACATCCAGCAGGCGGAAATACACGGGTCTGCCGGCCATGGCCTCCACCACGCGGCGATATAGTTCGTACTGCTCATCTTCATTGAGCAGCCGCTCGGCCGCGAGAAACTCAAACTCCGTGCGATAGAGGCCGATCCCCTCGGCCTTCACTTCCTGCGCGGCGGCGGCATTGGCGGCAAGATTGATATTGGCCATCACGACCAGTTGCTCTACCGGCTCAACAGCTTCCAAGCGCGCGGCTCTCAAGGCCACGCACGCGAGCTTCACGGTTTCCCGCCTGGGCCAGACAATCACCAAACCTTCGCGGCCATCGATCAGCACGGGCGTGTCGCAGGTGAGTTGTTCGTGGATGTGGGGGAGACCTGTAACGGCGGGAATCCCCAGCGCGCGGGCCAGGATGGCGGCGTGGGAATTTATGCCGCCGCGCTCGGTGACAAGGCCCAGGACGTTGCGGGCATCCAGTTCGACTGTCAGGCTGGGCGTGAGCTCCTCGGCGACGACGATGCGATCGCGGCCTTGGCGGCATCCCTCCGAACCGCTGCACACAAGTTCGGGTTTCAGGTGGCCCAACTCGTCCAGCAGCCGGTGGCGGACCTCGACCACATCGGTCGCGCGCTGACGCACCTGAGGCTCGGTGGAGGAGGCGAACTGCGCCTGGTAATCCTCCAAGACATTCGACGCGGCCGTCTCGGCGGTGAGCCGCTGCTCGTGCAGGGCATTCAACAGCCGGTCCATCAATTGCGGATCATACAGGATGGATTTTTGCGCGGCAAAGATCGCCGCCTCGGTTGGACCAAGGCGTCGTTCTATGTCCGCGGCGATTTCATCCAGACGCGCGGAGGCGATGGCGATGGCCTTTTCCAGGCGGGCCTGCTCGGCCTGCGGGGTTTCCTGCGAGAGCTGATTGACCGGCAGCATGCCGTGGCGGCGGTCGTTGAACAAGCATACGGGGGCCATGGCCACACCATCACTTATGGGCAGGCCTTTTAGGCGCATTTCGGGATGCGTTTGCAATTCTTCTATAACGTTGCTCATAGGCTACCGGCGCCATTAACTGCTTTAGCTGTCTCCAGGTGCAATACTAGCAAGGACATGGACTATTTTTGATTTGGGATTTTTGAATTGCGATTTGAAGGAAACCAAGAGACGTGGCTGCAAAAAAACGCAGCCACGGCACCCAGCGTTATTAGTAATCTTTCAAAGGAGGCCAAGGAGGCCAAGTTGGCCTCCTTTATTGTCTCATGTAACAAATTGAGAATACTGCACTTAATTAAAGAAGGCCAAGAAGACCAAGTATATTAAAGCAAGGGCAAAGGTTTGAAATAAATTAAAGTCTACTTTAATAATATGAAACTTCATTTACTATTTTGGTATCGCCGCCACGACGGAATTGGTGAGTTCACCGATGGAGTCGATCCGCACGGTGACCGTATCGCCGGGCTTTAGCCACAGGGGCGGGGTACGGGCCATGCCCACGCCCTGGGGCGTGCCGGTGAGGATGACCGTGCCGGCCAAGAGCGTGAGGTCCTGCGAGAGGAAGCTGATCAGCTCGGCCACGCCGAAGATCATTTCTGATGTGTTGGCTTGTTGAACGATCTGGCCGTTGACCAGCGTGGTCAGGCTGAGGGCCTGGGGATTGGGAATCTGCGTTTCGATCCAGGGCCCTATGGGGCAGAAGGTGTCGAAGCTCTTGCCGCGGGTCCACTGGCCGAGTTTCTTCTGCCAGTCGCGGGCGGTCACATCGTTGGCGCAGGTGTAGCCGAAGACATTTTCCAGCGCCTGCTCCACGGACACATTGCGCGTTTCGCGGCCGATGATGACAGCGAGCTCGCCCTCGTAGTCGAGCTGGGTGGTGCAGGCGGGCGTGACGATGTCCTGGCCGGGATCGGCCAGCGTGGTGGTGGCCTTCATGAAGATGATGGGATCTTCCGGCACATCGCCGCCCATCTCTTTGGCGTGGCCGTGATAGTTCTTGCCGATGGCGAAGATGTTAGGCGGCGTGATAGGGGCCAGAAAATCCGCCACATCCAGCTTCTCGTCGGTGATGACAAAGCCATCCTCATCCCACAGGCTGCCCTCGATGCGCAAGACCTCATCCCCGCGTTTGCGGCCGTAGAAGATGTTGCCATCGGCATTCTGCACGCGCACGATCTGCATGGCTGTTTCCTCGTAATGGTTTTAAACCCTAGAGGAAAGTTTACACGGCAAGGACCGCTGTGCGAAAGATAAGATTGGCTGTTTGGTGTTTTGACTATTTGACTTTTTGGTAACGACCGGAGATCCATCGAGGTCGGGGTTGTATCCAAACAGCCAAACAGCCCAAATGTCAAATAGCCAGATAGGGCGGTGGCTGTTCTCCGGCAGGGCTGCTACCATATGCCCTGGAGCGGCACCCAAACCATGAACAATGCCATTGTCTGTTTCGGCGGTACGTTTGATCCGGTGCACGTGGGGCACCTGATTGTCGCGCGCCGTGGCGGAGCGATTGGCGGCCGACAGAATCCTGCTCATTCCCACGGCCATCGCTCCGCATAAGAGCCGCCAGTACACGGGCGCTGAGCATCGGCTGGAAATGCTGCGCCTGGCCACGCAAGGTGATGAACTTTTCGAGATCAGCGATGTGGAGTTGAAGCGCTCGGGCAAGAGCTACACGATCGATACGCTCATGGATCTGCGGAGGCTGTACGGGAGCGGCGTCGAACTGATCTGGGTGATCGGCCTGGATATGCTCCTCGATCTGGGGAGTTGGCGGCGGGCGAAGGAAGTGGTGGACCTGGCGCGAATCGTGACGGCGCCGCGGCCGCCCGTGCCCGCCGACCTTGATGAACGGCTGGCCGCGCTGGCAGGATTTTTCAGCTCTGAGCAGGTCGAGCGATTGCGGCGAAGTATTCTGACCACGCCCTTGATTGATATTTCCGCCACGGAAATTCGCCGCCGCGCGGGGCAGGGGCTAAGCATCAGATACTTTGTGACCGAGGCGGTGGAAGTCTACATAAAAGAAAAAAAACTGTATCGAACATCCAAGTAACCAAATAGTAGACTTAATACAAATTAAATATTAGCTGCAAGTTATGATGTGACAATAACTTGCGTTTGCGAAATTAAGAACAAAAGAAATTTATTTGCAAACTGCCAAAAGCGCGGGTTGACAGAAAGTTGCAACTGAAGTAAAGTAATTCTGCGTCAATTGCCGACCTTGCTTAACGGCAGTAAATGCTTAAACGCAAAAAGAGGTGTGGGCTTTTTCTAAACTTATTAATTTGAGGCTCCTCGGCCGAGATCCCTCCCTTGGCCGAGTTTTTTAGCGGCGTCAGGCTCCCCTCCCCTGACGCCGATTTTTTGCGCTCAGCCGCGCGGCGACGGGGGGCGGGACGAGGCTTGACACATCTCCGCCCATGGCCGCCACTTGGCGCACGAGGCTGGAAGAAATGAACACGTGCGTGGGGTTGGGCATGATGAAGACCGTCTCTATGCCTGCGATTTCACGATTCGTCAGCGCCAGTTGCAACTCGAACTGGAGATCGGCGAAGTTGCGGATGCCGCGGAGGATTGCCGCCGCGCCGGCTTGTTTGGCGTAGAGGGCGGTCAGGCCGGTATAGGTTTCCACGCGAACGGAGGGCATCTCGCTCACCAGCTCTGACAGCATCTCAACGCGCTCGCCGGCGGAAAAGATGCAGCGTTTGTCGGGATTATCGCCGACGGCCACGATCAATTCGTCAAAGAGCAGGCGGCCGCGGGAGATGATGTCTATGTGCCCGTTGGTCACGGGGTCGAACGTGCCGGGAAAGACGGCTATGCGTTTGGGTCGATCTGGCATGGCTGGATTATAAACGGTGGTGAGCGCAGTGAATAGCTTGATAAGGCTGATTCGCCTTTGGCGTGAAATCCCAAATTACAACCCTGATATCGCAAGTCCATCCGCCCCGAGCCAAGGGCTGTTCTTCTTTGGAATTTGGTGCTTGGAATTTGTTTGAGATTTGGAGTTTGGGATTTGGGATTTGCTTCTCAGCGGGCGACTCCACGTCTCAGAGCCTTTAGCCCAAGTCGTAGTTGCGAAATCAGGACGGAAAGCTGGTCGCGGACCTCCAGGAGAATTGAGGATAGCATCTGGCCGTCCTGGCCGGCCAGGTGGCCGTGATCGACGCAGTCTTCGAGCCAGCCTAAAGCCGCCGATGCGGCGGCGAAGGCGACTTTCAGGTGGGCTATAGCCACGCCGCGCCGGTAGGGGGGCAAATAGCCATCCAGGGCGGCGTTTATCTTGCCCGTGCAGCGGCCGGCGTAAAAAATCAGCTTTCGCAGGGATTCCGGAACGATTTGCGCGGCCGGCAGCTCGACTATCACCGGCTTCACCGGCCGCCGGCGAGCTGGCCGACTGCCGCGCCTCCACAAGCTTAAAAAGCCGGTCGGCAAACTTGCAGGCCAGCTTTTTCACAGGGTGGGATGCATAGCGCAGTTTCCAATGGACCTGGTCCAGGGCCAGACTGATGGCTGGGTCGGTGGCATCCGCAGGGCCATCGTTCTGAACCTTTTGCCCCCGCCTGGGCATGGGAGAATGCGCGGCGGTGCGAGCGAGACTATATGCGTGATAATTGCACCTGCCCCGGCGGTCGGCCGCGCACAGGCGGCAAGTGGCAGGATCGGGACCTTCGCGGCAGGCACTCAGGAAATTCTGCCAGCCCATGGCGCGGCAGATGAGGTTATAGGAGTCGACGTCGTCGCCGAAATACTCCACCAGGGCCAGGTATTCGGCGGCGCAATCATCCTGGCGGGCGAAAAATTCCTCCCACTGATACTCATCCCACACCGGCTCATGCGGGGCAGGACCAAACTCGCTCCTAGTTAACCACATTGCGCGGGCATTGTAACATTTCGACCCTCCATTCCAGAAAAGCGAAGTGTTCCTGCGGAACTTTTCACGCGCGGCCGGTTTTCATCCGCGCTTGACACTGGCGGGGTGTAAACTTAAGCTCGATAATCTAAGCCTTGCCCGGGTGGTGGAATTGGCAGACACGCCAGCTTGAGGGGCTGGTGACCGCAAGGTTGTGGAGGTTCGAATCCTCTCCCGGGCATTCTGATTCGCCGCTGGCCGCGGCTTCGGGGCAATAATTCTGGTGGAAACATCCATTTCTTGAGGCCGCGGGAACTGCCGCTCAGGAGCCGCAAAACACAGTTCATCCAACTGCTTTATTGCTTGGCATATTCGCGAACTTGTGAGATAATAAACGCGTCATTTCCGGTGGTTTCTTTACCTTGCTTAGGTAAGGCGATGAAAGGTACTTATCAATCCGATTTGAGGCTGTTGGTGAAGACCGAGCGGCAGGTAGCCGATCAGGTCGAGCACATTTGCGCGCGGCTGAACCGTCTCGACGGCCTGGATGAGGAACGGCTCTCGGAGATTTACACCATCCTCCAGGCTTTAAAGCACGAAAGCCAGTCCAACGTGCAGGCGTATGACGCGATGCTGGAGGAAAACCAGCAGGGAGCCGCTCATGTTTGAAGTGGAACAGCTTCGCGAGCAGTTCGACCTGATCCTCCAGGCCAAGCGCCAGGTCGCGCAGCGGCTGGATGAGTTGGCCGCCGAGGCCAAGGGCGATCAGCGGCAGCGCATTGCCGAACTTTCCAGCCACACGCAGCGCCACGTCGAGTTGACCGAACGGCTGCTGGAGCTGGTCAGCTAGAAGCCTCAAAGCGCCTTTCCTGGCCCGCCCCGATGGCCAAACAGGGCTTTTCTACAACCGCCGCGGCTGTTAGAATCCCGCCTGCTTTCTCTTCAGAATCTTGCGCTGGGAGCACCATGGACTATTTTGCATATAAGTCGGGCACGCTGCACTGCGAGGATGTCGATCTGACAAAGCTGGCGCCGAGGTGGGCACGCCGACGTACGTCTATAGCGCCGCCACGCTGCGCCATCATTATCAGGAATTCGCGCAGGCCTTCGCGCCGCTGTCGCCGACGATCTGCTATTCGATCAAGGCCTTAAACAACCTGGCCGTGCTGCGGCTGCTGGCTTCCGAAGGGGCCGGTTTTGATGTGGTCAGCGGCGGCGAGATTTATCGCGCCAGAAGGCTGGCGCCGACATGAGCCGCGTGGCCTACGCCGGTGTGGGCAAGACTGATGCGGAGATTCGCCAGGCGCTCGCCGCCGGGATCGGCTATTTCAACGTGGAAAGCGAGGCGGAGTTTGAAAACATTGCCCGCCTGGCCCGCGAGGCTAATCGCCGGACGCACGCGGCATTGCGGATCAACCCGGACGTCGATCCGAAGACCCATCGCTATACCAACACGGGCAAGAAGGAAACCAAGTTCGGCGTGGACCTGGAGCGGGCGGAGCGGTTCTTCGCTACGTATGGCCGCGATGAATTCGTGCGGCTCTCCGGCATACACGTTCACCTGGGCTCGGCCGGAAACACCACCGAGCCGTACGTGGAGGGCATAACGAAGGCGCTCACGCTGATCGACCGGCTGCGCAAGAGCGGCTTTAACGTGGAGGCCATCAATATCGGCGGCGGCTACGGCGCCGATTACGAGGAGAACCAGTCGCCCTCCGCCGCCGATTACGCCGGCACGATTATCCCACTCTTAAAGGGCAAGGGCCTCAAGTTCCTTATGGAGCCCGGCCGGCAGATCGCCTGCAATTCCGGGCTGCTGCTGGCCAGCGTGCTGTACCTCAAGGAAGGCGGCACGAAGAAGTTCATCATCGTGGATGCGACGATGTGCGACCTGATCCGCCCGGCCTTGTACGAGGCCTGGCACTTCATCTACCCGGCCAGGCTGGATGGCAGCCAGAAACCGCCGCGGCGGAATAAGAGTTTTGTCCCGCCCGATGCGGTGCTGGCGGATGTGGTCGGCGGCGTGTGCGAGAGCTCAGACTTTTTGGGCAAGGACCGCCAGCTCCCGCCGGTGAGCCGCGGGGATATCCTGGCCGTCTTCAGCGCCGGGGCGTACGGCTTTACGATGTCCAGCCAGTACAACGCGCGGCCGCGCGCGGCGGAGGTTTTGGTGGATGGCATGAGCTACCGCATCGTGCGCCGCCGCGAAACTTATGATGATCTTGTCGCGGCGGAAGAGTTTTACAAGCCGTAGACTTCTTACAACGTAGCATGGGCGTCTCGCCCATGAGTACCACGGGCCTCTGGCCTGTGGCTGGGGGCAAGAAAAGAAAAACCACGGCCAAGATGGCCGTATAACTCACGGGCAAGATGCCCGTGCTACGTTGACCAAAGGTGGACAATGCGCATTGTCTTTTGCGGCAGCGGTGAGGTGGCGGTGCCCTGTCTGGAGGCTTTAAGCTCGAGTGGGCATGAGATTGCCGCTGTGTACACCCAACCGCCGCGCAAGGCGGGCAGAGGGGGCAAGCTGCGGGCCACGCCGGTTGAAGAACGTGCTGGCGAGCTGGAACTGCCGTTCGTGCGCGTGGAAAACATCAATCGCGACGGCCACCCCGAGGCGATCGCCTCCCTGAACGCGCGGCTGCTGGTTGTCGTCGATTTTGGCCAGATTCTCGGCAAAAAGATCCTCCAGGCTTGCCCGCTTGGGACGGTCTGCATGCACGCCTCGCTCTTGCCCAAACTGCGCGCGCCGCGCCGATCAACTGGGCCATCATCAGCGGCCTGGAGAAGACGGGCGTGACGACGTTTCAGGTCGTGCGCGAGGTGGATGCGGGGCCGATCTATCTTCAGGAAGAGACGCCGATCGGCCCGGAGGAAACGGCCGAGGAACTCCGCGGCCGCGTGGCCTCCATGGGGGCGGGCCTGCTCGCGCGGACGCTCGATGAATTGGAGGCGGGCAAGCTTCAAGGTCGCGAGCAGAATCACTCCGACGCCACCATGGCGGATAAGCTTGATAAGGCCGATGGCGAGCTGGATTTCTCCCAGTCCGCGGTGGACCTGGCCAATCGCATCCGCGGCGCCTGGCCCTGGCCGGGGGCGGTCGCCGATTTCATCCACGCCGGTGGCAAACCCGTGCGCGTGATCCTCGCTCGCGCGAAGCGCACGTGGATATTCCTTCGAGCCATTTCGAGCCCGGTACACTAGATAAGAACCTCCGCATCTCCACAGGCGAGGGTTTCATCGAGGTGCTCGAGCTGAAAGTGGCGGGCAAGAATTTGATGCGATGGCGCGACTTCGTTAACGGTTATCGCGCCGCGGAGGGGGACCGTTTTGTTAGTCCCACCGATTGATCATTTCCAGAGTGAATGATGGACCTTCAGCAGATAGACCAGATCGCTCGCCGAGAGATGGAACATCGCCGGGAGAAGCAGCATCAGGCGCGCGAGCCTGGCTGGCTCTACTTTCATGGCCTGAGGACCGCCCGCATTGCCGCCGAGCTTGCATCCACAATTGGGGCCAACGTGAATGGCGATGTGATGTTCGCGGGAGCGTTATTTCACGACATCGGCAAAGGGGCCGAGCACCACAACGAAAGAGGCTGCGAAGCGGTCAAAACACTTCTGGCTGAGCTTGCCAGCAGCGCAGAGATCGAGG
The DNA here is from genome assembly GCA_963785635.1 of uncultured Phycisphaerales bacterium. Classification (GTDB taxonomy): domain Bacteria; phylum Planctomycetota; class Phycisphaerae; order SM23-33; family FEN-1343; genus FEN-1343. The sequence continues at coordinate 393,704 of CAWAWB010000012.1, read as the reverse complement.
AAATCTGCGAGATTATCCGTCTGCACAACCAGCGCCAGAAATCGGCGGATCAGCCGTTGGCCGCGCGGCTCGTGCAGGATGCCGACTTGCTGGATCATGTCGGTCCTGTGGGCGCGTGGCTGGCCTTCTACTGGAGCGGCGCGCACGGCGAAACCGTCCGCCAGCACGTCGATTTCATCACCGGCCAGGAGAATCAGGAATATCGCAACGGCATGCGGGACGGTTTGAACTTCGATGTGTCTCGCAAGATGTTCGATGAAAGAATTCGCTGGGAAGACAGGTTCTTTTCCACCTTTGCCAAAACCTACACCGAAGGCGTGTGGCATGATGAATGAGGCAGGACGTGCCGATTAGTGCGCACAATATCGCTCTCAATGCCTTGTCCGATAAGCACGGCATGTTTTCCTCTCGCCTGGAACGTCTCTTGGAAGAGAAAAAGCTGCCGCCGCGCGAGGCGGGGCTGGCCATCGAGCTCGTGCGGGGCGTGGTGCGCCGGCAAAGAACTTTGGATGCGGTGATCAAGGCGTTTTCAGAGCGGCGAAAAAAACAACTGCCCACCGACCTGGAGAATATCCTGCGCCTGGCCATTTATCAGCTCATCTTCCTGGACCGCGTGCCGGATTTCGCCGCGGTGAATGAGGCGGTGGAGGCGGCCCGCCGCAAGCACCCGCGCATGGCCGGTTATGTAAACGGCCTTTGCCGCAACGTGGCCCGCAGTTTAGGGCAGGCGGCTGAGGGCGAATTTCCCAAGGACGGCGCGGCCGTACCGCTGGCGTCCAACCGTTTTAGATCCTTCGATAAAAAGGTGTTTGCATCGGCTGAGGAATCGCCGCAGCAGTGGCTGGGCCAGGTGTGCAGCTTGAATGACGACCTCGCCGCCCGATGGCTGGTACGCGGCGGCTCGCTGCCAAAGGCGTTCAAATTGGCCATCCAGGCCGATGCGCGGCCACTCGTCTCGGCACGTGTGAATCTGCTGCGCATCTCCATGGAGGATGCCTTGGCCAGATTGGCCGGCGAGGGCGTGGAGGCCGTGGCGCACGAAAACGGCCACAACGTCGTTTTCACCGGCGCGGCCAATGTGGCCGAGCTTTCGCTTTTCAAAGAAGGTCTTATCACGCCGCAGGATCCATCGGCAACGGCCGTGGTGCTCGATCTGGATATTCAGAGTGGCCAGCGCGTGCTCGATCTGTGCGCGGCTCCGGGGACAAAGACGACCCATATCGCCGAACTGCTGCACAATACTGGCGAGGTCGTGGCCGCGGACGTGAGCGAAGATAAGCTGGAATTTATTCGACAGGCCGCCGCGCGGTGCGGGCTAAAGAATATTCGGCCCATCCTGGCCGAGGTGGCAGGGTCGCTCGAGCCGCACTCCTTCGATCGCGTGCTGGTGGATGCCCCGTGCAGCAATACGGGTGTGCTCGCGCAGGATCGAGGCCCGCTGGCGGTTTGAATCCTCGGCTTTGGGCAAGATCGCCGCGGATCAGCGAAAACTCCTGGAGCTTGGCACGCTGTTTCTGGTGCCCGCGGGGCGCATGGTCTACTCCACCTGCTCCATCGAGCCGGAAGAAAACGAGGGCGTGGTGCAAGCCTTCCTAGCGCGGGAGAAGAAGTTCCAGCGCCTGTCACAGAAGCTTACCGAGCCCCTCGGTTTTGCCCCACCTCAGCATGTCCATGATGGGGGTTTTAGAGCGGTTCTGGCTCGCAAGTGAACACGGCACGCCCGCGTGGCTGCCCCCGAACTTGACCACCGGCCCCCGAACTCGATCACCTTTGTTGGAATGTGGTCAAGTTCGAAGAGATCCCGTATTTACAAGGACTTATGTTAAGTATTGCCCCGAACTCGACCACCCTTGCGCGTGTTATGCATGTGAGCGAGTTCCAGATTGCCTAGATTACCCAGCTTATCCAGCTTCACACATTTCCGGGTCCCCGTGGTCCCTTGCGTTCCTTGCGTTTCTTCGGAAGTTTCGGGGACGGAGCATTTAATTCCACCATGAAGCAAAAAAGATCCATCAATGAGCGCAGGAATTAAGTGCTCCGTCCCCGAAACTTAGGCGATGATGGTCTTGCGCTGGTGGAGGTAATCCCACAGGACGTAGCGGTCCAGGTCCTTGCCGCTGGTGAAGAAGACGCGGCCGCGCGTGGATTCGGCCATGCGATAGGCGAACTGGATATCCTCGCGGCTCTGGCTCCAGCTTGGCAGGAGGAAGACGTTGATGACGATGCCCGCCCGCGCACACAGCGCCGCCTCGCGCAGCGTGGCCGTCTCCGTGCGGCTGTCGGAGGGATAGAGCAGGAACAGCGTCTGCTTGTCGAAATGGGCGGTGGGCAGGCCGTCGGTAATCAGGATGATCTGCCGATTGGGCGTGTCCTGGCCGGAAAGGAGCTGCCGCGCAAGGAAGAGGCCGTGCTGGATGTTGGTGAAGTGGGGCGGGATCTGCGTCTCGCTGACGTTCGGGTCGCTCATGTCCACTTTCAGCCGCACCACCGGGTCATACAGCATCACGGGGCGAGGTAGCAGCGAGGCGATCTCGGAGGCCTTGCGCTCCTTGGCGAAGGTGTACACCTCGATGAACCTCAGGAAGTCGCCGGGGAATTCCTCGCGGATGAGCCCCTGCAAGGCCAGAGCCATGCGTTTGGCGTTGATGTACTGTCGGCCGTGCCGCATGGAGCCGGACATGTCCAAAAGCAGCGTGGTGGCGCAGCGCGGCGTGTTGCGCGTGCGGTGGATAACAATGTCCTGCCCGCTCATGCGCAGCGGCGGACGGCCGCGCTGGCGGATCATGGCATTGATCATGGAGGAGGGAACATCCATGTGAGTGATGGAATCGCCGAACTCATAGGGTTTGGTTCTGGATAATTCCACCGCGCCTTCGCCCACGATCATGCCCGTGTGGCGGCCGCTGCGCAGGAGAAAGCGCGCTGAAAACCTCTTCCAGCACGCGCGATTGAAACAGCCGAAAGGCCCGCGGCGTGAGGCGGTAGCCATCGCGGCCGTGCTCCAGCCCTTGCCGCTCGGCGGCCTCGGCGATCAAATCCTGAATCTGCTGCCCCAGGGCCGTGAGGTTCTCGACCTCCTGGCCATCCACGAATTCGGCCAGCTCATCAAGATCGATCACGCCGATCTGGCCGTTTTTCATCGCCTCCTCGAGCTGCTTGAGCAGCCGGTCGATGGATTCCAGTTCCTCCTTGATCTCCAGGGCCTTGGGGACGTTCATGTGCGTGCGGCCGATGAATGTGTATTTCGCCGCCAGTTCATCCACCTGGTACAGATTTCCCAAACGCTCGATCAGTTGCAGCACCTTGTTGGCGAACTGGCCGCCTTCGCTCTCGGCGGAGTACCAGACCAGCTCCAGGTCGCGAATCTGCTGGAGCCGCACGGCCTGGGCAAAACGATTGGCCAGGCGGCGGGGCGGATGGATCTCCGCGGCCAAGTCAAAATACTCCTGGCGGCACAGCCGCTGCACTGAGCCGGTTTCGTACGTGCGCAGGATCTTGTTTTTGCGCTCCTGGAGCATCTCCATGAGCGTGCGAAGACTGGGACCAAGTCCGGCGATCTGGCTGGGGTCGATCTTCACGGCCTTGGTAAGTTCCTCGTCGCTGATGGGGCCATCCACGCCATTGGTCATCAACCGGTCGAACACGGCCGAGAGCACGTCGGGGAGGTTGGCGCACGGCCCAGGCAGCCGCGCGGGATCGTATTTCTGGTAGGTGTGGATGACTCCCCCGAGCGGGCCGGTGGCGGCGTTTATGGCGACGGAGGTTGACATCTATCCCCATCCTTTCAGGAAGTATTGCGGATTGCGGATTTCGGATTGCGGATTGTGGGGATTGCAAATTGCCAGTTGCGAATTGAAGATTGAGAGAAACAACGGGAACTTGGTGATCTTCAACATCGAGATTTCCCTGCCGAATTTCCGGCCGTTAAATTCGCAATCCGCAATCCGAAATCCGCAATCTCAGGGGATTTCATACACGATCCGCCCATGCTGCTCCGACCTGCTGATGCGGTCCGTGGCGTACAGGCCGGCGAGCACGAATTCGACGCAGGAGGCGCGGACGCTGTCATGGCGGCCGGAGTTCACCTCGAAGGCCTTTTCCCACGCGGCCGGCACGTGCCGGAATCGCTCGGCGTAGGCCGAGGAAGGCAGCATGTCGCCCACTTCAATTCGCACGCCCTTGGCGAAGGAGGCGGGAATCGCATCCAGTGCGCTGTGCTGCAGGTATTCTTCAAACACCTTGGAGATAGCCTCGGCCACGATGGCCTCCAGCACCTGGTCCTCGCTCATCTGGCTGGTGCCCATGAGGTCCAGCTCGAGCTTGCCGCGCGAGGAGGTACGGATGTGCGCCAGATCGCTGATGCGCGGGACCGCCGGGCGCTCGCCCAGTTGCACCGCGCGGCGGCGGGCCGAGGCGAGCATGGTGCGATAGTTGGCGATGGAGAGGCGCGGAGACGCCGGATTCCTGATCGATGTATTTGCTGGAGCGGGCGCAGATGGAAATCTGCTCGATCAGCTCGGCCATGAAGCGCGGGATGAGCAAGGGGAATTCGCCATCCATCTGCACGCCGGACTCCTGCTGCATGATCTCGATGCCCGTGTCGCGATCGATGGGGTAATGCGTGCGGATGACTGCGCCGACGCGGTCCTTGATCTGCGGAATGACCTTGCCGCTGCGATTATAGGTCGACGGATTGGCGGAAAAGAGCACCAGCGTGTCAATGTCGAAGCGGACGGGGTAGCCGCGGATCTGCACGTCGCGCTCTTCGAGAATATTGAACAGGCCCACCTGCACCTGTTCATCCAGTTCGGGCACCTCGTTGACGGCGAAGATGCCGCGGTGCATGCGCGGGATAAGCCCAAAGTGCAGCGCCTCCTCCGCGGACATGGAGGTGCCGCTGACCAGCCGCGCGGGTCGATTTCGCCGATCAGATCGGCGAATTTGGTGCCGGGAGCGAGGCGCTCGGCATAGCGCTCCTCGCGCGGCCACCAGGCGATGGGCACCTTGTCGGGGGGATTCTCGCGCGACGAGCTGACGGCCGCGCGCGGTGATGGGGTTAAAGGGGTCTTCGTGCAGCGGGATTTCGCTGTCGTCGATGTAGGGGATGGCATCATCCAGGAATCGAACGAGCATGCGCATCAGGCGGCTTTTGGCCTGGCCTTTTTCGCCCATAAAGAGCATGTCGTGCCCGGCCAGAAGCGCGATGATGATTTCCGGGATGACTGTGCTCTCATAGCCGATGATCCCTGGAAATAATTCCTGCTCGCCCTGGAGCAGGGCCAGCAAGTTTTCGCGCATCTCCTGTTTCACTGGCCGCGACTGCCACTCGGAATCTCGAAGTTGCTGGAGAGTTGAAGGTCTGTCCTTACTGATCATGAATTTCCACCCCGATAAAGCCTGCGTACAGTCCCCTTTGGGAATCTCCCACGACCATCAACATTGTAGGAGTGAAAACGGCCGCGGAACCATTTGCCGGCGATTTGTGCATACAGGTTGTGGATTGCCGATTTGCGGCCGGACGGCTGAAGCTTTACTGCCGCGGCGTGGCCGGACCATTGGCGGCCGCAGTTCCAACTGCATTTGCGCATACACTTTTACTAAAAGCGCGGGAATTCTCCCGCCGGACATTACAGGGGGTGGTCAAACGCTATGGGGCAGCCGCTGGGCACGGATCAGGCGCAGGTTGAAGTGCAATTTTCGCGCGAGGGCGAGGCGCTGCGTGTCCAGATCAAAGGCGATCTTAACGCCGCCACATTACCGGATGCCTGGCAGCGCGTCGACTCGGCGATTGAAGAACACTCGCCGAAACGGGTGGTGGTCGATCTTTCACAGATCGGTTATTGCGATGGGGCGGGACTTTCCCTGTTCGCACAAATCCGCCGCGAGACGGCTATGCGCGGCGGGGAAGCCTCCTTCGAGGGTGGCACGGCGGAGCTGCGGCGGCTGGTCGACATGTCGACGTTGACGGACCCGCGGGCGGAGGAACTTAAGCCGGTAGAGCCGCCCGGCTTCGTGGAAAGCACGGGCCGTTCCGCCGCGAGTTCTCTGAAAGATCTGAAGGAACTGATTTCTTTTGCCGGGGAAATGGTCGCCGCGCTGGCCTGGGCGTGCATCCATCCGCTTCAAGTGCGCTGGCGTGATTCTCTGGTGGTGGCCCAGAAGACCGGCGTGAATGCCGCGCCGGTCATTATTCTGCTGGGCGGGCTGGTGGGCGCCATCCTGGCCTTTCAGACGGCCGTGCCGCTGGAACGATTCGGCGCGGTGGGACTTATTCCCTCCATTCTCGGCGTGGCGATAGTCCGCGAACTTGGCCCCTTGATCACGGCGATCATCCTGGCCGGCCGCTCCGGCTCGGCGTTTGCGGCCGAAATCGGCACGATGAAGGTGACCGAGGAGATCAGCGCCTTAAAAACGTTCGGCCTCGATCCGGTGAGGTTCCTGGTGATTCCGCGCGTGCTGGCGGCTGTCACGATGATGCCGCTGCTGGTGATCTTGAACATCGTGGCCGGCGTGCTGTGCGGCTATTTCGTCATGATGAACTATGGTTACTCTTTCATTTACTACTTCAAGGACGTGACGACGACCGTCACGTACACGGATCTTATCGGCGGACTGATCAAGGCACCGGTGTTCGGTCTGCTGGTGGCGGCCATCGGCTGCGTGCGCGGACTAGGAACGCTGCGCGGCCCCAGCGCCGTGGGCGACTCCACCACGCGGGCCGTCGTGGCCGGCATCGTGCTGATCATCATGGCGGATATGGTTTTTGGCGTGGTGTATTTCTATCTGGGGATCTAGCGAGACGGCATGAACGATCAGGGGCAAGACGAAGGCGGTGAGCGGGCCATTATCGAGGTGAAGGATTTCGCCGCGGCCTACGACGACAAGACCATCCTGCGGGATGTGAGTTTCCAGGTGCAGCGCGGGGAGGTGCTGGTGATCGCCGGCGGCTCGGGCTGTGGCAAGAGCACCTTGCTCTTTCACATGATCGGCCTGTATCGGCCGGCGGGCGGACACATCCTGATCGACGGGCTGGATGTGGATGCGGCCAAGGGGCGGGATCTGGATCGGCTGCACCGGTTGTTCGGCGTGGCCTACCAGGGTGGCGCGCTCTTCGGTTCCTTGACGGTCATCGAAAACGTGCGGCTGCCCCTGGAGGAATTCACGGAACTGCCGCCGGAAATGATGGACCTGATCTCGCTGGCCAAACTGCGCATGGTCGGCCTGGAGGCCGCGGCGCAGCGGCTGCCATCGGAACTTTCCGGCGGCATGCAGAAACGCGCGGCCCTGGCGCGGGCCATGGCGCTGGACCCGCCCATCATCTTCCTGGATGAGCCCTCGGCGGGGCTTGACCCGATCACCTCGGCCGGCCTGGATGAACTGATCACCAGCCTCAGCCGTCTGCTGCGAATGACGTTCGTGGTGGTCACGCACGAATTGCAGTCGATCTTCGCCATCGCCAAACGCGTCGTGTTTTTGGATGCGGCCAAAAAAACCGTCAGCGCCATCGGCGAGCCGAAATGGTTGCGGGACGAGTGTCCCGACCCGGCGGTGCGGGCGTTCTTTAATCGCAAGCCGCAGGTCTCGGGAGAAACATCCACCGGGGGCAAAACAGGGGAGTCGAACAAACCATGAGCGAGCGAGTCAGCTATTTCCGGCTGGGCATATTCGTGCTGGTGGGCCTGGCTCTGATCGTGGCCGCCCTGGTGGTCCTGGGGGCGGGGGCCTGGCTGAAAAAGACCATCCCCGTGGAGACATACATCGAAGGTTCGGTGCAGGGCCTGGAAGTGGGTGCGCCAGTGAAATACCTGGGCGTGCACATCGGCAAGGTCAGTTGGATTGGTTTTGTTTTTGAGAAATACCACGTCGACACGACCGAGGATCTCATCAAGTACGGCAAATATGTGATGGTCAGGGTGAAACTCGATCCAGACACGATGCCCAAACTTCCCAACAAGGAGCGGATGGAATTGCTTGATGACCGAATCAAGGCGGGGCTGCGCGTACACCTGATGTCCAGCCTGACGGGGCCGACCTATCTGGAGGCGGACTATGTCGATCCCAACAAGTACCCTCCGCTAAAGACGCCCTGGACTCCTGAGGTGGAATATGTGCCCTCAGCGCCGGGCACCATGGAACAAGTCGTCAGCGCGGTCGAAAAGGTGGCCAAAGAAATTGAGGATGCCAAGATCGGCGAGTTGATCCAGAACATGGACAAGCTCGTCGTGGACCTGACCACGGCGGTAAACGAAATCCAGGTGCCCCGCATCAACGATGAGGCCGTGAGCCTGTTGGAAGGCCTGAATAAGACGAATGAGGAGATCGAGCTCGCTGCTAACCAGCGAGCAGATAAACCAGATTTTGAATGGCATGGCGCAGACAAGCAACACGGCCGCGCCGGCCGTGGGCGAGGTGCTCAGAATCACGCGCAGAGTAAACAACCTGCTGGCCTCTCAGCAGCGCGACATTGAACTGCTCATACAGAATCTGCGCCGGCTGTCGGAGAATCTGGATGCCATTTCCGAAAATGCCAAGGCCAACCCATCCGGCGTACTGTTTGGGGAGCCGCCGCCGAAGATCAATCCTGCGGCATCACCGGGAGTAAGACAATGAACCGTGCTAAATGCTGCGCAGCCTGTTGTCTGCTTATGCTGCTGGCCTGTGGCCTGCCCGCGTGCAACCTGACCAGGCCCTATCCCACCAAGGCGCTGTTTGCGCTTGAAGTCGGCAAGCCGCCCGCCGCGGCCGCACGGGAAAGCGGGGTGGTCCTGCGCATTTATGATTTCATCATCGCCAGCCCATATGATGGCCAATCCTTCGTTTACAAGACCGGGCCGACTCGTTTTGAAAACGACTACTACAACGGCTTTATCGCCGACCCCTCCCACCTCTTAACCGCAGCCACGGTGGATTGGATGCGGGAGGGGGGCCGCTTTCCCGTGGTGCCCAGCACGTCCGGGAGCGTTGCCAATCAGCTCTTCCTGGAAGGAAACGTGCGGGAGATGTATGGCGATTATACGGATAAGAGTTGCCCCAGGGCGGTAATGACTGTCGCCTTTTTCCTGATGGATAATCGGGAGGTCAACGGGCGTGTGCTTTTCCAGAGGATGTACCACGTCGAAACGCCGGTCGGGGGCAGCGGCCCGGATGAATTCTCCGCCGCGCTAAGTCGCACGTACCGGAAGATTCTCCTGGAGCTGACGTCAGACATGCAGAATGTGGATGTGCCGCCGGCGACGCAGACGGCGGAGGATAAGTGATATAAGTGTATGGTATATCCCATACACTTATCTGAGATAAGTGTTACATTTCTGGTGTTTTAGGGCTCTGATCCCACAACGCCATTCGCCGCGTGCTGCTAAGGTCCACCCGCGAATGGATTGCTGAGCTTGCCTGAACTACCCATTTTAAGACCGCTAAGACCCCAAGCATGTCCAATTGGCGGTCTTGGCGGTCTAGAATTGGGTCACGTATTGCTTTGCCTGTTAAGAGATTATAACTTACCGCGAACAATTCTTAGACCGCCAACCTCGATCCAAAATCGCCCAAAATGGTTTAATTTGGCAAAACTAGGCAATATAGCTAAGTGGCCAGAGAATTCTGATTTTTGGCGTCAATGACAGCTCAGGCTGGTGTAGCCCAACTTTTTTGGGTGAGAGCCTGTCTTAGCTCAGGTCAGTCCCAGCGATCGCATCACTGCATCGTCTTCAGCAGATTTTGAAGCACCACATCCGCCTCATCCAGTCGGATGATGCCCACCCGTGGGCTTTCCAGATCCAAAATCACGTAAAAACTTACCGCAATTATCGCCGCGAAAAGCACCATGTGCAGCAGGCTGGCCTTTTTTCGCACGCACATGGAATACCCCGCCAGCAGCGCCGCCAAGAGCGAGACCACAAAGAGCAAGATGATGATCGCCGGAGGAATTTTTGTAATCGCCGACACCTCGCGCATGGTGACGATATCAATCATCTGGTTGATCGCCGGCAGCACCAGGATGGAAGTCGCCGGGCTCTGCTGCGTGGCGGCCTTCTGGGCCTTGGACCAAATTTCCCCCTGTAACGCCCCCAGCTTCTGGCGGTACTGATCTGGCGCGCCCATGATCTGGTCATATGATGTCAGACGAAGCTGCAAATACTGGCGAAACAAGCCGCGCAACTGGTCGCGGGAATCCTCCGGCAGCATGTCCAGCCGCAGGTAGGCCGTGCCGATAGCGGTGGCCTCCTCGGCAATCAAATGCCGCTTGGTTTCAAGTTTGGAAAAGGATCCGCTGAAGGTGAACGCCATCAAGAGCCCCAGGAGCCCCAGCGCGGCGGTTTCCACGCTGCCTGTGCCCGCCTGAGCGTTGCCGGCGAGTTTCTTCGCCTGGTATCGCCCCAGGGCGATGCCTAGAAAATCGAAGATCAGCACACCCGCAAACAAGACCAGTGCGTACAGTGCGCTGAGAGTGGCTTGCGACATAGACTGGCCTCCCGATAACAGTCTATGCCACGACGATGTGCTTCAACGGCTCACGGGGCCTTGGGCGGCGGCTGCGACGGATTGGCCGGCGCGGCTGGCGGCGCGGATGGCGGCGCTCCCGGTTCTGTGGGCATCAGCCCTAGGGAAACCAGGGGCTGCATGGGCCGAAATCGCAACAGGCGATTCATGAATTTGACCATGACGAAGACCGAAAAGGCGACGATCAGGAATTCCAGGATAGTGTTGATGAAGAGGCCGTATTGGATAGCCACCTCGGGCTGGATCACGGCGCCATCTTTTTTCACTGCTTCCTTGACCACCCATCTCAGGTCCTTGAATGGAACACCATTGATCACGTAGCCAATAGGCGGCATGATCACATCGTTCACCAGGGAGGTCACGACCTTGTTGAAGGCCGCGCCCACGACGATGCCCACGGCCATATCGACCACATTGCCCTTCAGCGCGAACGATTTGAATTCCTCGAGAGTTCCCATCTGCCGGCTCCGTTTTGTGGCGGCGGTGTGAAGCAGTCCCGCCGCCTTTGAAGATAGATCGGGCAATGCGCAGCAATTGCTGTAACTTTCGTGCCGGTCGGGCGTTTTTACTTGTGACCGGGGTCTTTCTGTGGAGAATAGAAGACTCGCAAGGCGGCCTAGCCCGCGAGGACGTCCCGGCAAAGCCCCGAAAATGTCGAAATCCCGGTTTAAAACTGCACGAAACACGGTTCTGTTGGCATGTGTACTTGCCGCCGCGCTGGCGCAGGGTTCCTGCACACCGGCGCATTATCGCAAGCAGGCCGACACCCGCGCCTACGACATCGTCAAGCGCGCGAACGAGCAGGAGCTCGGTAAGAGCGAGCCCTTTACGATCGAGACCCCCGCCGACACGCTGCGCCGCCGGCTGCTGCTGGATCAGAAGTTGCCCGTGGCCAACGTGGCATCCTTGGGCGTCTCCGCTTTAAAGCCGATTCCCCACTGGCCGGAGAAAAAATATCCGGCACACGAAGACTTCATCATCAACGATGACATGATCGCCACGAAAGTGGGCCAGGCGTGTTCGGCTCCCGCGTCCGAGGCTGATGTAGCAAACGAAACTCAGCCCGCCTCCGCGCCGGCTGCAACTGAGCCGGGGGCAACCGAGGCCGCCGCCTCCGGGCCCGCCGCCTCCGAAGCCACCGCACCGCAAGAGCAGCAGGAGTCCACAAACGCAGTCGCCGTGGCTGCCGCTCCCGCGACCCAGCCCGCCTCCGCACCGGCTGCATCTGAGCCCGCGGCCTCGCAGCCCGGCCACCCCCTGATCCTCTCGCTCATGGATGCTCTTCAGATCGCCGCCAAAGGCAACAAGGTTTTCCAGTCGCAGAAGGAAGACCTTTTTGAACGGGCCCTCGCGCTGGATCTGGAAGAGAATAACTTCCGGATCCTGTTCGCCAATGATGCCTCGGGCAAGTACATAGAGGACCGCACCGGCGACGATCCCGTCCGCGGCATTGGCGGCAGCAATACACTCAGCGCCAGTAAGAAGTTCAAGCAGGGTGCGGCCCTCACGGCCGCGCTGGCTGTGGATCTGTCCCACCTGCTGGCGCCCAACCACGACAGTTCCCTTGGCCTGGAGGCGGACAGCACGCTCACCGTTCCCTTAATGCGCGGGGCCGGCAAGGATATCGTCACCGAACCTTTGACCCAGGCGCAGCGGGATGTCATCTACGCCGTGTACATCTTCGAGCACGGCCGCCGCATGCTGGCCGTGGAGGTGGCCGATCAGTACCTGGATGTGCTCAACCTCATGGACCAGGTGGCCAACGCGGAAGAAAACTATCGCGAGTTGGTGATCATGACCCGCCGCTCGCGCAATCTGTGCCATGCCGGCCGATTGACGGCCGTTGAGTTGGACCAGGCCACGCAGGACGAACTTTCCGCGCGGCAGCGCTGGATCAACGCCCAGATCGACTACGCCAAGGGCCTGGATGCCTTCAAGAACATCCTGAATCTGCCCACGGATGCGGAAATCGAACTGGATCACCAGGAGCTTGTGCAGTTGACGGCCAAGGCCCGCCAGGCCATCTTGCCTCTGGTCGAAGAACAGGATGAAGCGCCCGCCTCCCAGCCGGCCGCACCCGATTCCGCCGATGCGCCCGTCGAACTAGTGCCGCCCAGCGAGCAGGGCGGGCCCTACGAGATGCCCTACGAGCAGGCGATACGCATCGCCCTGGCCAATCGGCTGGACCTGCGCACAGCCATCGGCCAGGTGTACGATGCCCAGCGCAAGGTGGTCGTCGCGGCTAACGGCTTAAAAACCCAACTGGACCTTCAGGGGCAAGCCTCTGTTGGCGCAAGAAGGACTGACAACTTTTCGGCAAATCTGCCGGATGCACGTTTTAATCCCAATCACGGCTTTTATGCCGCCAGTCCAATTATCGATTTGCCGCTGGAGCGGACGGCCGAGCGGAATGCGTATCGCGTCAGCCTGATCGATCTGGAACAGAACACGCGGGCCGAGCAGATCATGGAAGATCAGGTCAAACTGGATATTCGCAACGACCTGCGGACTCTGCTGGAGTCGCGCGAGAGCTACATCATTCAGGTGCAGGCCGCCAAGTTGGCCCAGCGCCGTGTCGATTCAACTGAGCTTTTCCTTCAGGCCGGCCGCGCACAGATCCGTGACCTGCTGGATGCGCAGGACTCCCTGATTGCGGCGAAAGACGCTGTCACCGCCGCGCTGATAGATTATCGTAAGACGGAGCTGGAGCTTCAGCGGGACATGGACGTGCTGGAAGTGGATGAGAAAGGACTGTGGCGTGAGTACGAACCTGGCCAGTTGGAGCAGTAAACTTAAGGGCCGGCTGAAACTTCCCGCGTCCCTCGCGGCCTTGTGGCAGCGCATGCTGAAACTGCCGCGCATCCTGCGGATTGTGCTGGTCGTGGTGATTGTGGGCCTGGCCATCCTGCTGTTCAAATCAGCGCCCCAGAAAGACAAGAGAAGCTCCCTGGCCACGGTGCTGCGCGGCCCCATGGTGATCAGCGTGCTGGAATCGGGCCTGGTGCAGAATCGCGAGCGCGTGATCGTAAAAAGCGAAGTGGAAGGCACGACCACCATCCTGTGGCTGATTCCCGAAGGCACGCACGTCAAGGCGGGCGACCCGCTGGTGGACCTGGACCCCTCCAAGCTCGACGACGACAAGGCCGCGCAGGTGATCCTGGTAATCAACGCCGAGGCCAATTTCATCAAAGCCCGCGAAAACGTGGCCGTGGTGGAAAGCCAGGGCCAAAGCGACGTGGACAAGGCCGATCTGGATCTCAAACTCGGCCGGCGCGACCTGATCATGTACACCGAAGGCCAGTACGTACACGACCGGGCGGGCTGCGACGCCAATATTCAGCTCGCTCAGGAGGCCCTGGATCGGGCCAAGGACAAGCTGGACTGGTCCAAGCGGCTGGCCAAGGAAGGCTATATCACGCAGACCGAGCTGGATGCGGATGAGTCCGCTTATACCAAGGCCGCTATTGACCTGGAGTTGGCCAAGGGCTCCCTGGCGCTGCTGGAAGAACACACCAAGCCCCGCACGATTCAGTTGCTGGACAGCAATGTGACCCAGGCCGCCAGCGCCCTGGAGCGGATCACGCGCAAGGCCAGCGCGGATCTCATGCAGGCCAAGGCGGACCTGAAGGCCAGAGAATCTGAGTATGAGCGGCAACGCGAGCACCTGGCCGTCATCGAGCGCAAAATCTCCAAGTGCCACATCACCGCGCCCGTGGATGGAATGGTCGTGTACGCCACCACCGGCCATGCCTCTTGGCGCGGCAATGATGAGCCGCTGGCCGAGGGCCAGGCGGTCCGCGAGCGCGAGGAACTGATCCACCTGCCCACCACCACGAGCATGGTGGCGGAAATAAAGGTGCACGAGGCCTCCCTGCGCAAGATAAAACTCGGTCTGCCCGTCAAAATCGCCGTGGATGCCGTGCCGGGCATGGTCTTCTGGGGCAAGGTGTCCAAGGTGGCCTTGCTGCCGGATGCCCAAAGCATGTGGATGAATCCGGACCTCAAGGTGTATGCCACCACGATCGACATTACCGGCGACTCGGACTTGCTGCGCGCCGGCATGAGCTGCCGCGCGGAAGTGATTGTCGATCAGTACCAGGATGTTTTACAGATCCCCGTGCAGTCCGTGTATCGCGTCGCAGGCAAGACCGTTGTGTATCTGGCCGGCGAGGATGAACCGCACATGCAGCCGGTGACTATCGGCATGGACAATGGCCAGTGGGTCCGTATCTTAGGCGGCGTCAGCGAGGGGCAGAAGGTGCTCATGGAGCCGCCGCTGGGGGCCACTTCCATCGCCCAGGAAACAGGGACAATCGATCTGCCCGCCGCATCCCAGCCGGCTTCACAGCCCGTCAAAGAGGCCCAGCTTGCCGGCCCAGGCAGCGGCGATGACGCCCAGGCTGCGGCCTCGCAGCCGGCGGAGGAAGCAACGGCTGCTGCTGGAAATGAGATTGTCCGCAAAATAAAGATCATGTCGCTCGAAGAGCGCAAGGCCTACTTCGCGAAAATGTCGGACTCCGAGCGCACCAGCTTCTTCAAGAACCTCACGCCGTCACAGCAGGAACAATTGCTGCGCCTCCCCGATGTCCGGGACCTGCTTACAGATAAGACGACCACTGCCGATGTCGCCAAAGCGCCTGTGCAGCCCGCGGCCGCCAAGGCCGGCGCATCGGATAAACAGGTGCAACAGTGAGTGATTCGGCCCAACCTGTGGCCGCGCCGGCTCGCTCGGTGCATGCACACCCCCAGCCGCTGGTCCGCCTCAAGGCCGTGGAGCGGGTGTACCAGATGGGCTCCACCCAGGTCCGCGCCCTGGATGGCGTGAGCCTGGACATCGTGCGCGGCTCTTTCTGGGCCATCATGGGTCCCTCCGGCAGCGGCAAGTCCACCATGCTCAATCTGCTGGGCTGCCTGGACCGTCCCAGCGGCGGACAATACATCCTGAATGGCCAGGACGTCGGCGACATGACCGATGATGCCTTGTCGGAATTGCGCCTGCGAGAACTAGGCTTCGTATTCCAGAGTTTTAACCTCATCCCTCAGTTGACGGTGCGTGAAAACATCGAGCTGCCGCTCTTCTACCTGGGCTGGGATGCCCACGCCTCCAGCCGCCGCGCGCAGGTGTTAGCCGAACAGGTAGGGCTGGAACAGCGGCTGAACCACCGGCCCACGCAGCTTTCCGGCGGTCAGCAGCAGCGCGTGGCCGTCGCCCGCGCGCTGGCCAACGATCCGCCGGTGCTCCTGGCCGATGAGCCCACCGGCAACCTCGACTCCGCCACGGGCGAACAGATCATGGACCTTCTGAGCAAACTGAGCCGCTCGGGCAAGACCATCATCATGGTGACGCACGAGCTGGATATCGCGGCCCACGCCTCCTACCGTCTGCACCTGCGGGATGGCCGCGTCGATCGCGTGGAGGAGCGCTGATACATGCGCAAAAGCCGCCTGCTCCGCCACATTGCCCTGGGCGTAAAGACGCTCATGCTGCACAAGCTGCGGTCCTTCCTGACCGTGCTGGGCGTGGTCTTCGGCGTGGGCAGCGTCATCGCCATGCTTTCGGTGGGCGAGGGGGCCAGCAAGGAAGCCCTGGACCAGATACGCAAGCTGGGCAGCAACAACATCATTATCCGCTCCATCAAGCCGCCCGAGGATGAGCAGGTGCCCACGCGCTCCAGCTTCATGAGCGTGTACGGCCTCTTGTACGATGATGCCAACCGCATCGGCAATACGATGCCCGCGGTGAAGACCACCGTGCCCGTGAAATCCTTCAGGAAAGAAGGGCGGCTGGGCGAGCGCACCATGCAGATCCGCGTCATGGGCGTCACGCCCGCCTGGTTCGACCTCTTGAAGCGGCAGCTTGTGGCCGGCCGCCGCCTCTCCTGGCAGGATGTGAACAACTGGGCCGCCGTGTGCGTGCTCACCGAGACCGGGCGCGGAAACTCATGGCGACCGAGGGCACCATCGGCGAGCAGATCCACATCAGCGGGGACGTGTTCGAGGTGGTGGGCATCATCCAGGCCGAGCACGTCGGCGGCATGATCCAGGCCCCCGATGAGGATGTGGATTGTTACGTTCCCCTCGAGGTCGCCCGTCAGCGCTACGGCGACATGACCGTCCGCCAGGCCACCGGCGCCACCGAGCGCGAGCTGGTGGAACTGAACATGATCCTGGTGGAAGTGAAGGATGATGAGGAAGTTGAAATCACGGCCAGCGCCATCGATTCCATGCTGAAGATGTTCCACAGGAAGGTGGATTACACGATCAGCGTGCCCCTGGCCCTGCGCCGCCAGGCCCAGGCCACCAAGCGCATCATGAACTGGGTGTTGGGCAGTATCGGCGGGATCAGCCTGCTGGTGGGGGGCATCGGCATTATGAACATCATGCTGGCCTCGGTGACCGAGCGCACGCGGGAGATCGGCATCCGCCGCGCGATCGGCGCCAAGCGCCGCCAGATCGTGGGGCAGTTCCTCATCGAGACGATCGTGCTGTCCAGTTTAGGCGGCCTGATCGGCGTGGGCTTTGGCATCGGCCTGCCCCGGCTCATAACCTACTTCGCCAAGCTGCCGACGGTCGTTCCCATCTACGGCATCGTCCTTTCGCTGGCGATCTCCATCGGCATCGGCGTGGTCTTCGGCCTCTATCCCGCCATGCGCGCGGCCAACCTCGATCCCATCGAGGCACTAAGGCACGAGTAGCGAGTAGGGCGTGCAACTCTGTTGCACGCGAATTAACTCTTAGCGAATTAAAGCAAAGGGTGCGTGTAAAGCAGCGCTTCACATTCGACCGGCTGGTACGCAATCGCTAACGTACTACGGCAATCGCGGAATAATGATTGCCACGAGAATTACCTCCATCAGCAACCATTCGAGAAAAGGAACCAGCACCAATAGGAGTAGAAGTCTTAAAACCGAGCGGGGTCGTCTTCGTCTCCAGAAAATGATTATGAGTATTATAGACGCTATGACTATGACCAAGAAAGATGATGAAGCAATAACAATTATTCCATTTGTGAACGCCAACGGGTATGGTGGTATTGGTCTTATTTCAAGCGGCGGGATAGGTCTTGCAGAAGGAAGGGTGGTTAGGCTTTTGCTTAAAGGTAATCCGGTTTCAACAAAACCGGGAACCCTTTGAAGTACGTCAGGAGGGGCCAGACGTTTAAATGCTTTAAGATCATGAGCGAGAGTATCGCCATCGCAAAAGGCCAAATCGATAAAGGAACGGAGTGCGTAATTCACGGCGTTACGTGGATTGAGTGCAATGGCGGTTGTGAAATCCTTACGGACTTCATTTAAGGAAGAAATCTGATCAACGGACTGATGGGGATTGTAATAAAAGAATGCAATTAAGCCACGCAGTTCATAGAATCCTGAAAAACGCGGGAAAAGCACAATAGATGAATTAATATCAGAAATTGCCTCCGGATACTGCTCGTTTTTCATATAGGCAAAAGCGCGGCAGTAATAATAGATCGCACGCCGCAGGCACTGGTGGCGGTGGAAAAAAGACAACTTTGGTTGGAGACTTATAGATTTAGTGAAATCAGAAATGGCTTCTTCGTATTGTTCTTGACCGACGTATGCACCCCCACGTTTAGCATAGGTATCGGCATCGCCATGTGTGAGTATTATGCTCGTGCTGAAATCACTTATCGCATCGTTGCTGTCACTAATCCTAAGATATGCCAATGCGCGGCTGTAGTATATTTCGGGGTTGGCAGGGTCGTCATTTTGGGCCAGTGTCAGAGAGGCAATCGCTTTGTCATAGTCACCATTGCGAAGATATGCCTTGCCCAAATCGAGATGGCCGGAGGGTGGTTTAGCGCGCCCAAACCACACGCCAACTGGAATGAGAATGAGACTGGCGGCGAATGCGGGCAAAAACAGTCTGAGAAACCAGTCGCCACCGAAAAACTGCTTTAGCCAAGAGCGTTTATGCGTTGAATCCATGTCGGACATGGAGAGATATGATAGCCTAAGGAACAGAGAGACGCCAGAAAAGCGTGCAAAGTACGGGCGGGTGGCGTGGCTGCGGCGTTTGCCCCTCTCAGGGCCGTGAGCGAAGTCGAACGGCAGCCACGTTCTTTTCCAGAGCCCGCGCAGCGGGCGGGTTGCTAGTAGCCCCGTGGCGCTGCCCTGAGCGGAGCCGTGAGCGCAGCGAGTGGCGGAGTCGAAGGGCGAGCCCCGGGAAAGCGCTCCCCATCAACTCCCATTCCAGCAGTCGCGCGGGCTGGCTTGCCACGCCGAAGCCTTTTTGGCGAAGTCTGGAAGCCCGCGCCCATAAAAACATCTTCCTCATCACCAGTCAGATGACTTTGCCGTGGCTGCGGCGTTTGCATCGAACGTTCAAAATCCAATCAAAAAATATCTCAAATATTTTCCGGATTTATATTGACACCGAGCCTATCCATGGTACACTAAGGCTGTTCGCGCAGAAACTCCGCGCGCCGGCGACGATAAGGCTGCCGGAAATCTTTATTTGACAAGTGAATAGGGTTTTATAGATAAGTGCAGGACCCGTCAGCGATGCAAAGCCAGGGCCACGAGGAGGGAACTACCCGTTCAGATTCTGTCAAAGGTGGCAGAAGGGGGCTTTTTTTATGCAAATCTGCATAACCCTTCCTTATTTTACAAGGACTTACGTTATGCATTATGCAATATTGCATAATGCATAAGCCACAAGAGTTCTTGGCAGGAGGGCGGGTAGCGTGGCGGCGGCGTTTGCGGCCACGTTCTTCATCAATGCCTTGACCTGGTTGCAGGCACCCACGGCGCCCGGCTTGGCTGGGCCCTAACATTATCAGGAATGGGTCTTGATAACAGGCCAGATTTACTCAAATGTGAGTAAGCCCTCTAGGATTTACAAGGACTTACGTTACTCAATACCGAGTACCGTGTAATGAGTAAGCTTAATTTTGTTAGGGTGCAACCGGCAAGTTCTCCGCCAGAGCTTCACGCCGCCGCCTTCTTTTGCAGGATGGCCCTCAATGCCTCTTCAATAGTGGGATGGCGAAATGTGAAGCCGGAATCGAGCAGTTTTTTCGGCACGGCCCGGATGCTGGCCAGCAGCAGCTCATCGGCGACTTGGCCGAACTTCAGCCGCGCGATTGAGGCGGGGATGGTAAGCAACGTCGGCCGTCCCAGCGCATCGCCCAGGGAATGCGTGAAGTCAACGTTCCGGACGGGATTCGGCGATGTAATGTTGATGGGACCAGCGAGCGCAGGATTCTCCAGCAGGTGGACTATCGCGCTGGCCGCATCATCCTCGCTGATCCAGCTCCAGTACTGCCGACCGTCGCCGATGCGCCCGCCAAGGCCCAGCCGAAAGGGCTTCAGCATGGCCGCCAGCGCGCCGCGATCCTTATCCAGCACCATGCCGAAGCGAAGATTGATCGTGCGAATCCCTCTTTGCGCGGCAGTGCTCGCGGCCTCCTCCCATGCGCGGGTCAGGTCGCTTAAGAAGCCTGTCCCCAATTTAGACTCATCATCCAGAATCTCCTCGCCCCGATCTCCGTACGCCGCCGCCGATGCGCACAGAAACATCTGTGGCGGGTGGTCCATCCGCGTGATCTTTTTGACGATGAGCGAGGTGGTGCGAATTCGACTGTCGTAGATGGCCTTCCGTTTGGCATCGCTCCATTGGCCCTGAATGTTTTCGCCCGCCAGATGGATTACACCTTGAGCCTCGTGCAGGCAACGGCTTTCCAGCACGCCCGTCTGCGGGTCCCACAAGCATTCATCATCCTGCCGCGGCTCTCGGCGGACCAGTGCACAACCTTATGGCCGCGCCGCCTCAGCGACTCGACCACGTGCGACCCGATTAGACCCGTCGAACCTGTAACAATTACCCGCATTACGTAATCCTATGCGGCGAACCCGCCGTGGCGAAACCACTGGTGCGACTGCCCGGCCGGTCTCTTCAATCCGCAATCCGAAATCCGCAATCCGCAATTGTCGCTCTTTGATGACAGTGATTTGGACTTCGCAAGACAGCCATGCTAGAATCCCAGCCTGAATCTAAGGAGCCTCTCCATGTACGTGGCGACACAGTTCTCAGTGTTCGTGGTCAATAGGCCCGGCGTATTGGCGGCCGTAACCGGGGCCTTGGCCAAAGCCGGCGTCAATATGACCGCGCTGTCTCTGATGGATTCCGGCGACCACGGCATGTTGCGCCTGGTGTGCACCGATCCGGCCAAGGCCCGCGCGGTCCTGGTCGAAACGCACGACCGCTGGACCGAAACGCAGGTCCTGGTGCTGGAACTGGATAACACCCCCGGCGCCTTCGCGGCGGCCTGCCAGAGGCTGGCGGCCAATGAAATCAACGTCACGTACGCCTACGCCACCTCCGGCCCTTCGCAGTCCACGGCCTCAGTCATCTTCAAAATCGATGATGTGGAGCGCGCCCGCAAGTTACTGGAGAATGGCGTGTAGCACGGGCATCTTGCCCGTGTTCCGGCCGTTTTTCTGGGCCGCCGGAGCACTCTCCTGGCGGCGCCCTGCGGCTGCTCTTCTCCGGCCGTACCTACAGCCTACAGCCTACAGCCTACAGCCTACAGCCTTCTCTTACTGCTCCGGCGTCTCCGTGATCTGCTTGTAAAACTCGACGTAGTTGTGCCTGTTGGGCCCGCCGCTTTCGACCCACTTCATCGATGCTTCGGGATGCTGATCCAGCACGCCGGCCAGCATGTAGGGGATCGTATAGCCCCATTCGATCTTCTCGCGCAGGGGGATGATATTCTTGCCGATCACATCCAGCACCGGCACGATATTGAACTTGGGGTTCTTTAAGAAGCCCAGCAGCAGCTCCAGCGGGCAGTTGCCCGCCGCGCGGCCCAGGCCGTACAGGGTGCCATCCACATAATTCGCCCCGCGGATGATGCCCTCGATGGTGTTGGCGAAGGCAAGTTGCTGATTGTTGTGCGCGTGGATGCCGATTTCCTTGGTCTTCAGGTACATGCGGAACTTTTCGATGAGGTAGTGGATGGTCTCGCTATACAGGGCGCCGAAGCTGTCCACGACGTACACCGCCTTGACCTTGGTCTCCTCCTCGATCTGCTGGAGGGCCTCTTCAAGGAAGGGCGAGCCCTCGTGCGACACGGCCATGATGTTGATGCACGACTCGTAGCCCTTGTCGGTGGCGTTGTTGGCGAAGCGAATGGCCTTGTCGATGTCCTTGACGTATGTGGCGATGCGGATCATGTCCACCAGCGACTGATCCTTGGGCGGCACATCGTTCACATCCGCCTTGTGCGAATCCTGCATGATGGAGATCTTGGTGGTGCGCGGGTCGATGCCATCGGTGGCCTTCTTGAGCGCCTCTTCCGTGCAGAACCGCCACGTGCCGTATTGGTCGGGCGAGAACATTTTCACGGAGTTGCGGTAGCCCAGTTCGACATAATCGACGCCGGCCTCGCAGCAGGCCTTGTAGACGGCCCGGACCGTCTCCAGCTCAAACTGGGAATTGTTCGCCAGTCCGCCGTCGCGGATGGTGCAGTCGAAGACTCTGATCTGGGGGCGAAACATGTTGTGCTCCAACTAGCGCTCAGGCTATTAGCTGTTAAGGCTGTTAGGCAAATGGTCAAACAGCCAAAACTCCAAAAAGCCCAGCTATTGTACCCCGACCTTGCCCCCGCGCGGCAGTCTTTTTGCGAAACCCCTCTCCCTTCGGAGAGGGCAGGGCGCCAGGCGAACCCAAAGTCAATAACATTGACTTCTAGATCAATCTACCGATATGATGCCAATAGAATGCCGATTGAATACCAATAGGATAGTTGGGCATGGCCAAGGTGACATTGTCGAGAAGATTGGACATCGTACCGTTTCTATGAATAGGGCTGTGACCATGAGCGCTAAGACAAGAACCGCCAAGACAAGCATCGTCAAATTCGTGGAACTGAACGGCCAGCGCTGGGCGATCATGCCGGAAAAGGACTACAAGCGCCTGGCTGCCAGCGCCGGCAAGGAATGGCCTGCGCTGCCGGAAGCCGACGCCCAGGGCAATTTCCCGGCCGTGGAATACGCCCGTGCTTCGCTGGCGCGGCGAATCATCAAGGCCCGCCGCGCGGCGGGGTTGGGACAGGCCGAACTTGCCCGCCAGGCCGGGATTCGCCCTGAAACGCTGAACCGCATAGAGAAGGGCAGGACCACGCCCGATACGGCCACTATCGCCAAGATCGAGCGGGCATTGGAAGCCGCACACGCGACGGCGTAGCACGCTTCCCGTTATTCTTTGGCCGGTCTGCCGCGCCGGATGACCGGCAGCTCTTTGCCCTCCAGGGCGTAGTTGATCCAATCGCTCAGCGGTTGAGGCGAAATCCGCAGGCCCTTGGCCTCCAGGTCTCGTCCGATCTGGGCCTTGTTGATTTGGCCGGCATCCTTGCCTTTGACCAGCCGCTTGATCTCGGCAAAAATCTCCTGGCGCTCCTGCGCGCTGGGCATGTGCCGCTTGCCCCCGAGCTTCAGGGCGGCCTTGGCGGCTGGCGCGGCCAGGTGAATGTCGGCATCGGCGGCGGCCTTTTTGACCGCGCCAATGAGCAGCGTGTCGAACTGGCTTATGCGTTTTTCATTCTCGGCCAGTTTATTGCTCAGATCTTCAATTTGTTTCTTCAGACTGCTTTCCTCAATCACCAAGCCCTGTTTTTCCTGGTCAATGGCTTGCTTGGCCGCGCCCAGACCCTCAGTCGTGATTATCTCAGCCAGGCTTTCAACGGTTAATGGACCCTTCTTTGTCATAAAGCTTTATCCTTAAGGAGTTGCCAAATATGCTAACAATAATTTCGGTTCGTGACTAGTGCTGCAAAGAATTCAATCATAATCATGGCAGCAGGGGTCGGGTGGGCGTACGCGTAGGGCGGAGGGTGTGCAACCAAGGTCCTGCGTAGCCTCCAGCCTTCGCAGCCGAAGCGGCTGCTTCGGCGGAGTAGGCTTGGCGAAGCGGGATCGTTGCACACGAATTATCTCTTAGCAAATTTAAGCAAGGAATGCGTGTGCAGCAAAAAACTGCACAATGCAGGCAACGTAGGAGCTGAGAGTGTTGGGGACATCTTACTTAATTCACTTGAGATAAGCAGGGTTTCCCCCGAATTCCCCCCCGTAAGTCCTTTGCCGAATCATTGCTTTTGATAAAGAGCGGGAGCATAATCTGCGCATCATGCGGGCGCAGCGTCTCTTCCCGCAAGTCCAAGAGGAAGGGCCAGAGCCTATGAGGCAGTTCCAGTCACTCGATGAGTTGATCGCTCGGAAGGCCGTTGAGTTTGCCGACCAGATGAAGCAAGCGGCGGCGATGGCGGATAAAGAAGAGGAAATCCGCATTGAAGCCGAGAGGCAATTGGCCTTTGTAGAGAAGGAAGCCGGCGTCAAGCTGGAGGGCAGGCACGAGTTCACCGTCGCTAGCGGGCGCATCGATTCTGTCTATCAGCGGGTCATCATCGAGTACAAGAACCCTTCCAGCCCGGCCGACCGCATCGGCCCCAGGGCCGATTCGCCCGGAACTGAAAAGGTCGTCAAACAGATAAAAAAGCGGTTCTATGACATGCGGTCCCAGCATGGCCAGCCGCTTAACTCACTCTTCGGCGTCGGCCTGGATGGCAACCGCTTCGTGTTTGTCCGCTTCCGCGATGACAAATGGCAAGTTCAGGACCCTGTAGAGGTCAACAAAGTATCCGCCGAACGGTTCCTCTGGGCACTGTTCAATCTAGGCCAAAAAGGCAAACCCTTCTCGCCCGATTACCTAGCCGGAGACTTTGGCTCCGAAGCCCCTCTCGCTCAAGAAGGAATTCACACGCTTTACCAGGCTATCGCTTCCACCACGCACCCCAAGGCCCAGACCTTTTTCAGCCAGTGGAAGATTCTTTTTGGTGAGGTCTGTGGCTACGACGTGGACAACCCCACTGACAAGATCAAGAAGCTGGCTGAGTTCTACGGCGTGCCGCTACGGGGTCTCAAGCCGGCTGAATTGCTCTTTGCCGTACATACTTACTATGCACTATTCATGAAGCTGCTGGCCTCGGAGATCGTGGCATTCTTTCACAAGCTCCCCACGCCGCTCCAAAAAATGATGCAGGCGACCACCAGCGCCAAGCTCAAGCGGGAAATGGAGGAACTGGAGGCCGGCAGCATCTTCCGGCACCTGAACATCACGAACTTCCTTGAAGGCGACCTGTTCGCCTGGTATGTGCCTGTCTGGGCCGAGCCTATTGAAAGACTCGTTCGCGCCATGGTTGCCAAGTTGGACGATTACAACCCTGGCACGCTGTCGGAAGACCCCGCCGGCAGCCGTGACCTTTTGAAGAGGCTGTACCAGGAACTGTTTCCCAAGACGGTTCGTCGCAGTATGGGCGAATACTATACGCCGGACTGGCTGGCCGAGCATGTGCTCAATGAAGCTGGTTATGTAGGTGATCCTGAGAAGCGTCTGTTGGACCCCGCCTGCGGCTCAGGTACTTTCTTGGTGGCGGCCATCAATCGCATCCGCGCATGGTATGACAAGAATCGGGAAAAATGCGCTTTTGGCGAAGATGACCTATGCCGCAAAATGCTCGCCAATGTTATTGGTTTTGACCTCAATCCTTTAGCGGTCATGGCCGCGAGGACCAACTACCTCATTGCCATCCGCGACCTCATCGGCCGCGTGGATAAGGTTGAAATCCCAGTTTACTTGTGCGATTCCATCCTCACACCTTCTACCTACGGCGGCCTGTTTGCTGGCACTCCAGGCATGGCGAAAGAACTTAAGACGGCCGCCGCCAAGTTCCTCATTCCAACCGAAATTGCAACCAACCGCGATAACGTGGCGAAGTATGCCGAGCAACTTGAACTTTGCGTTAAGAACAAATATTCGCCCAAAGAGTTTATCCAACGTTGCCAGGAAGAAGGCCTGCCCGTCTCGGCCGAGAATCTGCACACTGATCTCTACAATGAACTGGTAAAACTTGACAAAGCAAACAAGAACGGTGTCTGGGCGCGGATCATCAAAAATGCCTTCGCTCCGCTCTTCACGGGTCTTGTTGATTACGTGATTGGCAATCCTCCGTGGGTAAATTGGGAAAGTCTTCCGGCAGACTACCGGGAAAGCACGATAGGATTGTGGGACAAATATCGGTTGAGAGAACGCACCACGCCCGGTGCTCGCCTTGGTAACGTTAAGAAAGAACTTTCTGCTCTATTCGTCTATGTGTGCATCGACCAATACCTTGTTCCCAGCGGGACGCTCGCCTTTTTGATTACGCAGTCAGTCTTCAAGACAGGGGCGAACGAAGGGTTCCGTCGGTTCTCGTGTGGAGAGAAAAAACCTTTCCGCGTGACCCGCGTTTCGGACCTCTCGCTATGTTTGCCTTTCGAGAATGCTATCAATCGTACTGCTATCCTCCTTGCCAAGAAGGGCGAGGGCACCGAATACCCTGTGCCCTACCGTATGTGGATCCCAAAGCAGCCACGCTCTTCGATTCAAGAGGCTGACCTACGAGTCGTACTCAAGTGTTTTAATATCGCCGACTGGTATGCCGGGCCGGTAGAGCCGAGTGTGAGAGAGAGTACGTGGCTAACGGCGCCAGCCAAAGCGTTTCCCATCATGCCGAAAATGATCGGAGATCGTGACGCGGCCGTGATGGATCGGGCATATGCCGGAACCTGCACCTGGCTAAATGGAGTCTATTGGGTTGAGCCGGTTGAAACGCCCAGAGGCACCGTCTACAGAAACTTAGGCGAATCGGGCAGAATAAAGGTCGAGGTTATCACCACTGCATTGGAGGAAGACTATCTATATCCGCTGCTACGCGGCCGAGATGTTCTAGCCTGGGCCGCGAAGCCTTCGGCTCTGATTCTCGTACCTCACATCCCTGGACATTTCAGTGAGCCCGTTAGCGTCGGCGAGCTCAAGAGGAAGACGCCACATGCGCACGCCTTTCTTCGACACTTTGAGGAAGTGCTGCGGAAAAGAAGCGGCTATAAGCAACTTCATGGGGAACGAGCCGAATTTTACGTGATTGGGAACGTCGGCAATTACACTCTTGCAGAATACAAAGTGGTCTTTAAAGACCTAAGTGAAGTGTTCCAATGCGCGGCTATAGGCCCTAGTTCCTTGGGAGTGCCCGACGGAAAACCCGCAGTACCGGACCATACGCTACTTTTCTTGACCTGCCTAACTGAAGAGGAATCTCTTTTCTTGGCAGGAATGTTGAATTCTGTACCAGGAAGAGTTGCGCTTTATCAGCGCTTCAGTGGGCGTACAGACTCAGCGATACTTTCCGACGGATGTGTCAAGGCTTCGCCTGCCGCAATTTAAACCCACCAGCGATGCACATGCTAATATCGTTGCCATCTCTAAGAAGTGCCACAAGGCAGCAGAGGCGGACAATCTGGCAATGCTGGCTGAATGTGAGGCAGAATTGGCTACGGCTGCCTGCAAAGTTTGGGGCATTTCGAAAAAAGAATTTAAGCACTTGGCAGAATACTACCAGGCAATCGGAGATTTTCGCGGACACGCTGCCAATTGTGCTGAATCAAGTGACGAGGGATGATTTTGCTCCACGTTGACTACATAGATAACTTTCAGACGAAGGCGCTGGACGTTCTGCGGGATCTGTCGGCAACTGCCGAACGAGCGGATATCGCGGTCGCGTTTCTATCGTATCGCGGTTGGCTGGAACTAAAGCCAAGCCTAATTGATCTGGTAGATCGAGGGGGAAGGCTGCGGGTCATCGTGCGCGGCGATGCGCGGCAAACCAGTTCGGAGGCCGTCGAGGAACTGTTTCGCCTTGCCAATACGCAGATCGCCTTTGGTCTCACCGATAACAGCTTTCATCCGAAGGACTACCTGTTCTACTGCGCGGGCGGCAAATGCCTTTCCGTCCTGACCTCTTCGGCCAATGCAACCTATCCGGGACTGAACCACAATGATGAAGGCGGAGCCGTTATCCGTCATGCCGATGCGCCCAATGATGAGGCGGCTCGTAAGGCCATGGGCATCTTCGAACGGCGGTGGCAGAACGCCAAGCCGGTGGATGAAAAGACCCTGGCCGAGTTCAAGGGGCAGGCGGATGATCCAACCTTCAATGAAGGTGATCTGGTCCGCAGCACCAACGAAATTTACAAACATTATGGCATCGGGCGGATTCAGAAGGTCCGTGGCCCGCAGGCCAAGGTGGAGTTCAACCCATCGGTCTTCATGCCGCCGCCGTACAGAAGCGAGAATAAGATTCTTCAGCTTGCTGAGGTTGAGCGGGTAGATACCCCTTTGGCCCGCGCGGCGGCCGGCTGCTGGGAAGAGCCCTGGCGGTTTGAACTGAAGATGATGGCCGCGCGGTTCCTGACCGGGAACAAGGGCGGCCAGCTTTCCAACGCCCGGACGGAGATTCTGCCGCACCAGATATTTGCTGCCAATCGGGTTGTTTCCAGCCCTCGCCGGCGGTTCCTTTTGGCCGATGAAGTGGGCTTGGGCAAGACCATCGAGGCGGGCATGATCTGGCAGGCCCTCATGCAGCGAGGCCAGGCCAAGCGGACGTTGGTTGTTACCCCGGCCGGCCTGACGACTCAGTGGCAGGAGGAGTTCCAGGACAAATTCGATGTGACATTCGAGATATTTGGCCGGGACTTCCACGCCGTGAATCCTCGGGTGTGGGACATGAAGGCAACGGCCATTGCGTCCATCGACACACTGAAGCGCAAGGACCACAAGCGGATACTGCTGGAGAATCGCAAGTGGGACCTGATTATTTTTGATGAGGCCCACAGGCTCAGCGCAACGGAATACGGGTCGCAGCAAGGTCGAAAAGACGCAGAATTACCGGCTGGCCGAGGAAGTGCGGCACAACCACTATTGCGAGGCCATGCTGCTCTTAACGGCCACGCCACACCAGGGGGAAGAGAATCACAGCCGGTTTAAAAACCTTCTGGCTTTGTTGGACGAAAACATCGACTTCTCCGGCCTGGAAGAGGCCGGACTGTTTTCCGGTGAAGGCACGAAATTCACCGAATTGGTCATCCGCACGCCCAAGAAAGATGTTACCGATGCCCATGGTCACAAAGTTTTTAAAGGCCGGCAGACCCACCGACTGCGGTTCACGATGTACGCGGATGAGGGCAAGTTTTACGCGGCCGTCGCCGAGTACATCCGAGATGGCTACCAGATGCTTGAGAGGGTCACCGACCCGATGCGGCAGCGCGCGGCGGCTTCCTGCTGACCACGTTCCAGAAACTCAATGCGAGTTCTACTGAAGCTATCCGTTCCGCCCTTACGGCGCGATTATCCCGTCTGAAGGGTGAACTATGCGCTCTGGCGGAGAAGCCGGAACTTGAAGGAGAAGAACAACTTTACGATGAGCGATACGAGGGTGAGCATGACGAAACGCTGATCTTGCAGGATAACCAGGCAATACTCAAGAGCGAGGTGAAGCGGCTTGAGGAACTACTGGATATGCAAGTTAAGCGGGACAAGAAGCTGGATGAACTTCTTAAGCTGCTTGCACATATAGCCAGAGAAAGCCCGCGCGGAGATGCAGAAAAGATCCTGATCTTTACCGAATACCGCCAGACGCAGCACCACCTGGTCCAGGAGCTTGAGAAGAAGTACGGCAAGGGATCGGTCGTGGTCATCCACGGCGGTATGAAACTGGAGCGGAAGGAAGAGGCCGAGCAGGATGAAGAGACAATATGGGAGCCTTTCCGCAAGGATGGCGCATTGACCGCCCCGACGACCAAACGCACCAGCCAGCGACTCTTCCGCGACCACGAAAAGGTACGATTCTTAGTCTCGACGGAAGCCGGCGGGGAAGGCATTAACCTGCAGTTCTGTCACATCTGCATCAACTACGACCTTCCCTGGAACCCGATGCGGGTTGAACAGCGCGTTGGCCGCGTATATCGCTTCGGTCAAGGCAAGGTTGTCCAGGTATACCACTTCCTCAACAAAGGAACGATTGAAGAGAAGGTCCAGTCGTATTTTGAGAACCGCTTGGAAACAGCCGCGCAGGCTTTGGCCCAGGTAACGGGCGAGGACCCCGAGGAGATCAAAGGCTCGTTGAATGGCCAGTTAGAAAGCGAAATCGATCCTCCGAAGATTTATCAGCGGGCGCTGGTCGATGGAAATCTTAACAAGGAAACTCAGCGGGAGATTCAAGAGGCTGTTGCTCGTGCGAGGCAGGCATACGAAATAGCCACGAAAAGCTTGTTTCGGGATGTTTCCAGCTACTCGTTCGATAATTACCGGCGTGAACTGGCCGCCGATTTGACGTTGGCCGACCTCCAGAGTTTCACCGAGCGGTTTCTTGCCGCAAACCGGCGACAGCTTCAGCGAAAGACACCGTTCGTCGAGTTTATCGTGCCGGACGTGCTAAAATCTGCCGGCCTGCCAGAAAGGTATCGCGCCGCCACGTTTGACCGGGAAATGGCCATTAAACGCACCGATGCCGAATTCATGGCATTAGGCCATCCCTTCATAGATGCGATGCTAGAACACGTTGGCTCGTATGACTTTGGCGGCCTAACGTCTGCGCGGCGGTTAGTATCCCAAGAATTTGCAGGTAAGTCCGGTTACTTGTTCGTCTTCATTGTGCGAGAGCGAATCACTCGCGAGGACGGAGATGAATGCCTGTTTAGGTTCGCCCCCGTCTTTGTTGATGCGACAGGTAGCGTCAATGAATCGCTTGTCTCGTCGGCAGTTGCCGGATCGGCAATAGATGCAAACACGTCTTTCCCGGCGCCCGATCCCTCAGCATCCTTCGGTGTCGCGAAGAAATGGCTGGAAGACAAGTCAGCGGTCTGGGACGATGATATCGAGTTTGTTGGGCTTAGCTGGGTTGAGTTTAGCAGCAGCTAGCCCTGCTTGGGGATAAAAACAACCGGCCCTGGGCGATGGCCAAAAGGCCAGGCCCAGGGCCGCTTACTACGCCGCGTAGGAGTCGAACAGCCGCGAAACACGGGCATTTCTCGCAACTTTTCTGAAAGCGGCGCAGATTCCGGCGCACTGAAAAGGCTTTTGTCACAAATCGCGTCCCTGCCTGCCGACCAACAGGCCGCGCTGGCAAACTTATTGGCAGGCCAGAAGCCCACGGTTTAGACTCTTGGACACGAATCGGGACGGTCGGCTTGCTACCGGCCAAGCGTCCCGGTGGCGTCGCTGTACTCACCTGCGGCGACCCACCGGGGCGACCCGACGCAACACAGGTGAGACTATGTACGGCGACAATTACCAAAACGCGACGACCCCACAAGAACTTCACGACCTGATTCTTGCGGATTTCGAGTTTGAACAAAGCCGCGGTACTGCCTTCGGCTATTCCTTTGTTGAAAAGGCGCAGGTTGCGGCCGTAAGACTTCGCAGGAAGTACAACGGCACGAACTGGCCCGACGTTCCCACCGGGGGCAATCCCGCGGATTACTTGAACTGGTGTATGGCAGCCGAGAAATGCCGCCGTGACGCTTCGCCAGTAGACGGCGACAGAGCGGGAATAGAAATACCGGATGAAGCTACTTTGTCGGCTTCAAGTTTGGCAGAAGCTTTCGGGCTTGATTCTGAGGCTTTGAGGAAGCGGCTGGAGCGGCTTCGTCGTAACGACCATACTTGCTTCGTAGAGAACAGCGAACGCGAAGCCAAAGAGCCGCAATTCTTGTATCGCATGGGCAAAGTGAGAGCCGTTCTTGAAGCGATGAAGGCAGCCGGACGAAACGTCCGGTAAGCGTCCGGCAGCAAAAATCTTTCCGCTGATTTAGGCGGTTTTCCGCACTTTTCCACGTCCGCCATTCGTCCGCTATCAACCCTGTCTTGCCCCGATCTTCAATAATCGCGGGCATGAAACTAAGCACAACGCCAACACCGGAACTGCGGCGAGCATCGAAGCAACAGAGCAAGCCGTTGGCCCAAACTCACCGGAAGCCAAAGCGCTTCGTCGTGAACTGCAAAGACGCCGAGCCGCACAGCGCAGACGGCAAGGGGGCAAGCCATGAATGACAGTAACCCAGCTTTGGAATTGCCGGAACTTCTCACCGCCGAGGAAGCCGCGAAGTACCTGCGGGTTTCAGCGCGGACGGTCTACACGATCACCCAGCCGCGCGGCCCGCTGGCTTGCTTTCGGATCGGGGGCAAAGGTGGCCGCGTGCTTTACAGTCGGGCGCACCTGGCGGACTTCCTGAAGCAAGCCATGACGGCCCCAGCGACGACACAGGAGCCGAAGCCGTGAGCTACCTTCGCCGAAACGATTTTGTGAAAGCCTGCGGTGGCCCGTGGCAGGCCATGACGGCGATTCTTCGATGGCTGGTTACACCGGCCGCAAGGATCGTAGCGCTGGCTTTGCTGCGGATGGATGGACCCAAGATGCACAGGCGACCGGGGCGCAAGGTAATCGCCCCCGTCGTCAGAATGCAGCCAAGCGCCGTTGGCGAATGCTTGAAGGCATTGCGGGCAAAAGGCTACTTGAAGATTGACCGGACGGCCGACCACACAGGCCGGAAAGTATGGCTTTGGCGGCACGATTCACCCGCCAGTTTTGGCGGCATTTCAACAGACGGCGAAACGCCAGAATTGACGGCGGATCGTGAGAAATCGAAACGCCAGAATTACCGCGGCGAAACGCCAGAATTGGAGCCGCGAAACGCCAGAATTACCGGCACAGAAGTACAAGAAGTACATGAAGTACAAGAAGAATTCCCCCAAACCCCAAACGTGGCCCCGCCAGAAGTCCAACAGCTTCAGCGGGCATGGAAGGAAACGACGGGGGGAATTCTGCCAAAGGAAGACGCTGGGAAACTGCTGGCCGAATTCAGTCTTGGGCAACTCGCTTCAGCAATTCGGCCGGAACATGACGCCTTCAAAGCTGAAGAACAGCAATTCCGAAACGGCAAGCGGTACGTCGCCCCACGTCTGGACGCTTCCCGCCTTCGCGCTGCTGTAATCGCGGGCAAAGGCCAGCGTGCTACCGGGACAATGCCCACGACGCCAGCAACGCAACGGCCAACGGCTTCACTTTCACAGCCAGCACAGCCGGGAGAGAAAGAAATCAAGGCGCTTGCTGATCGACTGGAAAGCTTGGCCCCCGGCAATCCGCGGTTCGTCTATCGAACTGAAGCGGCATCGGTTTGGAAGGGCGAACGGACAGAGGAAGAAGCCGTCGCACGGCTTGCCGCCTGTTGCAGTCAAACAAAGGCCAGCGGCCCCAGCGTCACATTCCCCAGCGGCGAAAGAATCGAATGAACTTCAGCCACAAACAACCCACGACAGCACAGCACAGCGCGGCCCAAGACAAGGCGACGGCCAACCGTCTTCGGCTGATGCAACTGTTGCACGTCGTCAATTGCGACTTCCTTCTGTTCTGTGCAGGCCAACGGCAGCCGTTGCAAGGCATTGCGAGAATATGCGGCCGTTGCGGCTATTTGCTGAATAGTGAAAAAGACTGTGAGCGCCGGATGGCGCTTCGGTTTCCCGAAGCCGGGATGATCCGACACGCCGTCAAGACGGCTGATCGTGCCTTGTGGGGCAATCCGTGGACTTGCATCGGCCCCGTAGCTGCTGGCGATGGCGTCCCTGCCGGTGTCCCTGCCGGATCATCAGCGACAGACGACGACGCCGAAGGAAACCGCGGCCGTGGCGTGTGTGGCTGTGAGCTTCAAAACGGCTGTGAGCATCAGGACGGGCCGACAGTCGCCGCCGCGGCTGATCGTCTTCCCTGCGGGCAATCTGTCACGTTCCCGGCCCGTTCTGGACACATAGGGCGACGCTGCTGGACAACCCGCCGCACAGGCAATCGAAGCCATTTCGCCGCACAGTGCGCCGGGAAGTGCGCCGCTTTTCGCAAACCGACCGGAAAGGCCAATGTTTCCGAGGCTGTGCGAGTCATGGCCCGACTTGTGGCGGCAATCCCGCGGCCGGTGGCCACGTCAAAGGCCGGTGCATCCAGTGGCGACGACGCGAAGGAATCATGGCCGGTGGCGCAGATCGCGGCGCAGATCGCCGCGGCGTCGATGGCCGTGGCCGGTGTGTGCATCACGGCAGCCAAGGCCGGGAAAGCGGGCCGCTGGCAAGGCATGGGGCACAGTCACCGCGTCAGCCGGGAAGCCACGACGACACGACCGGCGACCGCGGCCGGACAGCATGGCGACAGGCGCAGCCGCCGTGGCTGTCACTTCCGGCCAGAAATTCCCAGACGACCCCCGGCAGCCCCCCAAGGCCGGTGGCTGAATCCCGTGGGTACTCTCACCGGCAACTTTATGGTCATCCCGTTTTTTTTATGAGCAATTTTTCAGGAGTCACACCCATGACAAACGAAGCTGATTTTGAAGAACTGAATGACGAACTGACGCCACAGGAACGGCTATTCGTCGAAGCCTACGGCAACCCAGAATCTG
The DNA here is from genome assembly GCA_963785635.1 of uncultured Phycisphaerales bacterium. GTDB lineage: Bacteria > Planctomycetota > Phycisphaerae > SM23-33 > FEN-1343 > FEN-1343. The sequence continues at coordinate 359,874 of CAWAWB010000012.1, read as the reverse complement.
AGACATTCGGCAACGCCACGAAGAGCGCGGCCGCGGCGAAATACTCACAGCCGCACAATGCAGGCTGGAAGCTCAAGAAACGTCCACACATTCAAGCGGCGCTGGAAGCGATGCACGAAGACGCCGCCAAGGATGTCGGGCAAGTTTTGGCCGACCTGCGCAACCTTCACCGGCTGGCTATGGACAAAGGCGATTTGAGTTCCGCGGCGCAGCATCTTGGAGATAGAAGCTCGGCGACTGGGACTACTGAGCGAGCGTTTCGCGATTACGCTGGCAGGGGAAGCAAGGCGGCGCGAAATGAACGAAGCTGAAATGTTGCTGGCCAGCAAGCTCGCGGCTTTGCTTCTGCAAGATTTGACCCAATTGCCCCAGCCCCCGAAGTCTTTTGAAACTTCCACCGCGCCGAGCCGCGATGCTGCGATGCAAGCCGAAGCGAAACGGCTGCTATCTGGCAACTCTTTGGATTTGGAGAAACTGAACCAGAGCGACCCCGACGACGACGGTACATCACTAATCCCGGCGCGTGTTTAATCGTGTCCCCGGATAAACAGGAAAGGAATCACCATGAGAAGTTACGATCTTCCCGAAGTTCCGTTTGCCTCTGAAGACGCACAGGCAGCCCTTAACCGGATGCAGGCGGATGCGTTGGCGGACCCTGAGCACCCGGCATTCAACAAAGCGCATCCGCAGGCGGCAGAGTTTCGCAAGTATCAAGACGGTCTTGTTGAAGTCGTCGCGCTCGAACAAGTGCGGCAGGACGAAGCCAAAGAACGAGCGTATGTCGAGGCTGTCGAGAACCACACGACGCCTTCCGACCTGAAAATCCGCGCGGAAGCGGAGGCAGAATTTGCGAAGCTGCGAGAACTTGGCTTCGACACACACAACCCGGATCACGTCGAGCAATGGCAACTAGACTGCTGGAAGATGCAGCGGCTTTGCGCCGAAGGCGATTACTCGACCCTGCAACAAATGCTGGCGCGGCAAATGCGGACCCACCGCGTCCCGGATGAAATGGCGCAAGCGTTCCGCACCTTTTCCAACGCCGACCTTGACCCCGAATCAAAGAAAAAGATCGCCGAAACTCTAATCGCGGCGGCATACCGCGCGAATCAAGAGCGGTTCGGCACGGCCCAGTAGTGGCCCATCAGTTACAGGAGAAAAACGAATGTCCAATACAGCGACGATGACCCCGACGGCGACCCCCGAAACGCAGGACACGGCCGCTATCGACTGGCGCAACGCGCTGGCCCGCGACGCCGCAACGATCACACCTTACGCCGAAGCCCTTGCACAGCGCCAGAAGGAATTAAATGGCCTGAATCATCGGCTCACCGTTGAAGAAGGCGACTTGGTTCAAAAGCAAAATCGCCTGGCGAAACTAAAAACCTCTCTCGGCGCGAAGCTGGCCGAAGGCCGAAGCACCTTCGAAACGGCCCGCGCGAATATGCGAAAGCTGGATGCACAAATTGCGGACAGCCTTCGAGTCATCGACACCCTTGCGAGCGAGTTGATCCCGACCGCCACACAGGCAGCCGACGCCGCGCGCGGAACTTACCCGGCAACTTCGGATGCTGTACGCGGATCACCTGAAGCCCTGTGAGCTTCGACTGGCAAACCGGATGGATGCGCTTCTTGCTGAACGCGATGGCTTCCTGAAAGAAATGGCTGCCACCTTTGCGCAATTCGGGCAAGGCTTCGTCGCCGGGATCACCGGCCCTGCGCCCACTTTGTCGCATACGAGATTTGGCGAGCTTCAACGTTTTCTGTTCCGCGACGCGGCCGTCTTGACGTTCACCGAACCCCGCCCACCGGTGACAACCCCACCCCCTGAGCCTGTGCCAGCGCCCGCGACGGCGGCGACAGAAGCCACCCAGACGACCGCGGGCGACACGATCCCGCCTTCGGACGTGCCAGCGGACGGCGCGACGGTCGAAGCTTCCCAAGGGCTTCCCCAGAGCGACGCCACACAGCAACAGAACTTCACCAGCACCGCGGCCCCGGAAGTCACCGAAGGGACCGAACCCACGAATGACGGAGACGAAAGCGAATGACATACGAAATCAACGCAGACGACGCGGAAGAAATGAGCATGATCGAACTCATCCAAGAGCGTGTCGCATTGCAGGCACAGCGCCAGCGACGGCAATGGAATGGGCGGTTTCTGGACACGCTGCAATCCCGCCTGCGGCAGGTGGAGCGAGCCATTGCCAATAAGGTGTGTGCGGAATATCTGAAAGAAAAGCATTAAATTCCTGCCAAGGTAGTTGACGAACACTCAACAGTGTGCATAGGATACGGTAGCTATGGGAAAGAAACGGGCAAAGCTGCTAAGCGAACAACTCCGGGCCGCGGTCGATTCTTCCGATTGGTCCCGTCAAGAAATCTGTGACCGCATGGGCATCGACAAGGCCGCGCTGAGTCGCTTCATGGCGGGCAAGTCGGGCTTGCGGCTAGCGAACTTGGATGCGTTAGCCACACTGTTGAATTTGGAGCTTACGAAATCCGGCCAACGTGGCCGGTAGAAAATAAATGCCCCCGCGCCGCGTGAACGGCCGGGGGCAAGGGCAACACCTGATTGGAGGTATCGCCGATGGCAAAGAGTACCACACCTGTAAATCTGCCCCTATCACTTTTGACAAAAGTTGCTGCCGTCATGGACCCGAAGCACCCGACTATCGACAGCACAGTTGAGGCGCTGGTGCGCGAGGCTTTGAAGTATCGGAAGCTCCCGAAGCGAGCGCGGCGAGGCTTAGACAAGCTGGCAGAGATCGGCGTTAGGAAGGCGGAATAACATGGCCAGCATCACGAAAGACGCGAACGGGCGCAAGCGAATCCAGTTCTTTGACAAGAACGGCGACCGCAAAGTAATTCGCTTGGGCAAGGCCAGCATGGAACAGGCCGACGCCTTCAAGGTGCGATTGCTGGATTTGGTTCAGGCCAGCATTACCACCGGCAGCATCGAGCTTGACACGGCCCATTGGCTGAACAAGCTTGACCCGAAGTCACACGCGAAGCTTGTGAAGCTGGGGCTTGCCCAGCCGCGCGTAAAGGTGGAGCTGCGCGGTATCGGGCTTGGGGCGATGATTGACGCTTACATTGGCACGCGGACAACGGTGAAGCCGCGGACGCTGCACGTCTGGCAGATGACCCGCCGTGACCTTGTGGCCCACTTCGGCGAAGACAAAGACGCCACGAAGATTACACCCGGCGACGCCGACGACTGGTTTAACGGAATGCTGGCGAAGTATGCATCAGCGACCGCGGGACGCCGCGCCGGTGTGGCCAAGCAATTCTTCCGGTGGGGCTTCCGCAAAGAACACCTGCCGCGGAATGCCTTCGATGAAATCAAAGCTCGCTGTGCCGCCAACAAAGAACGGACACGCTTCATCAGTCGTGAGGTAGCGCAGAAGGTTCTGGACGCCTGCCCCGATGCACAATGGCGGCTGATCTTCGCCCTGTGCCGTTACGCTGGCCTACGTTGCCCGTCTGAAGTCTTGGCCCTGCGGTGGGATGATGTTGACTTCGCCAATGGCCGGATGACGGTGCATTCCCCCAAGACGGAGCATCACGAGGGCAAAGACAAACGGCTTGTGCCGATCTTCCCTGAACTGGAGCCGTACCTGTTGAAGTGTTACGACCCGAATGATTCAGGCGAGTACGTCATTACCCGCTGCCGGGACGGTAACGTCAACCTTCGCACCCAGCTTGAACGGATCATCGTAAAGGCTGGACTTGAGCCGTGGCCCAAGTTGTTCGTAAACCTTCGGAGCACCCGTCAGACGGAACTGGTCGAAAAATTTCCTGTGCATGTCGTCTGTGCATGGCTGGGAAACTCGGCCCTGATCGCCAATAAGCACTATCTACAGGTCACGGAAGAACACTTTGAACAGGCCATTTTGAGCGGTCAAAAACCCTTTGAAAAAAGCGGCGCAGAAAGCGGCGCAGTAAACGCCGCACAGGCCGGAAACTTTCGCAGCCAGCGGAAACAGACGGAAACGGACGAAACGCAGGAAGCCCCGGATTCATTGGCGATTTCTGCTGATTGCGAAGAGTTGCCGAAATTTGCGGCCGAAACCGATTATTGCGAAAACAAGCCCAAAACCCCTTCAATACGCCGCGTAGGACTCGAACCTACGACCCGCTGATTAAGAGTCAGCTGCTCTACCAACTGAGCTAGCGGCGCACATGCTCCAGCCCTATAACTTTAGCAACTTCAACCTTTGCGTCAAGGGCGGACTTAGGCTGTTAGCAGTTTAGGCTGTTAGACTGTCAGGCATTCCAGGCTATTAGGTGTTTAGGCTGTTAGGCTGTTAGGAAAAACCCGAAAGCCCAATGCCCAACAGCCATATCGCCAAACCGCCCAGCCCGCAGCCTACAGCCCACAGCCTGCGCGGCCATCCGGCTCCGCCGAGTCGGCTACGCCGTGACAAGCAGCCGCGCATTGACCGGACACGCCTCATCCTCCATGATATAAAGACAGCTACAGGGTTAGAGGTTACAGGTTACCCTGCCTGCCTGTGCCTTGCTTTGTCCTGAGCGTAGGCGAAGGGCCCTGTGCCCTTCAGCCTGTAACCTGTGACCTGAACCCTGTACCCTGTAACTTGTACCCTGCTTTTCCAAGGAACCCGTGTGAGTGTAACCGGTGAAGATCTCTGGCAGGCGTATCGCCGCGAAATGATCGCCGAGACCGAGCGGTTTATCGAGTGGGGCCTGCGCCATCCCGAGGACATCGACTGGATCCCCGCCAAACCCATCGGCCGCGGCGGCTTCCCCCGCGCCGTGGCGAGCTGGTTCTACAACACGATCTTTATCGCCAGGGAGACCTCCAGAATCAGCTTTTGGCGGGAAAAATTGAGGAGGCTGAGGCGATAAGGGCAGAAGCCGGAGGCTTTCGGCTTGAGACCTCCTAGCCCGGACGTTTGCTCTTCGTTTCGTGCTTGCGATTTGTTTAGGGTTTAGGATTTAGTGCTTTGGATTTGCTTTTTCGGTTCGGCCCGTCACCGGGCAATTCGGCGCCTTTGCTTCAATAAACGCCACCAACTCGTTAAACCGGGACACTTTAAGCGAGTCCAGCTTCAAGCGTTTTTCGCTGCCGGAGGCATCCTCGTAATAAACATCCAGCAGACCCTTGGCCCGCGGGTCGAGCTTCCTGAGGCTCTGCCACGCGATCTTGCTCTTGCCGATATAGCCCAGCCCCTCCGCATCGGCCGCCAGCACGCGGCCGCGCAGCCGCGCGGCCAGCACCAGCATCACCACGCCCACCAGCGGCAGGATAAACGACATGCCGGCATTGAAGGCGAAATACGCGGGGGTACGATCGGGATCAAATTTCCGCTGACCGGTCTTATCGAGGGCGAAAAAGGCGTCGTAGCCAAACCAAACCGCTAAAGCCAGCGCCGCCAGACCGTACAAGAACGCCCGGATATAAGACTCGCGCATGGCGCGGCACTCGATGCGACCGGCGCCACAGTTCGCGGCGGCCTGACAGTCGGAAGAACTCGCGGCGGGGGCGGAAAAAGCGCGCCGGCGGGGGCGAGATTTTCTTTCGCGGGGGCGGGGTCTTCGCTCATTGTCAAAAATTCCTCTTTTTGTGCGCGGCGGTACATCTCCAATTGCGGCCATTATAAAAGCCCCATGCCCCCCGCGCCTATGAAAAGCGGGGGATGAGGGTGCAGGGTACAGGGCACAGACAACAGCCGGACAATCGATGCCTGTTAACCTGTAAGTGTTGGGGGGCGCACCGCTTGCACACGTTGGCGGAGTTGGCGGTCTTGGTGATCTTGCGTTAAGCTTGTATTTGTGCATGACTTACGATAGTCTTTGAGGCTGCCAAGACCGCTAAGCTCTGCTTATTGGCCATCTTGGCCATCTTGTTGTGCTTTTGCCCAGATTGCCTAGCACTACAACGCCACCTGATCCATTATGCAGCAACGTATTGACGATATTCGAATGCCAAGGCTACGCAACCGTCGCTTGCGTGTTTTCACGTGGCAGCGTCGCGCTTTCTCGTTTCGTGCCTGCGTTTGAGTAATAATCTCCGCCTCCCTGGCCAGGAAGCTTTGACGAACCTGTCCCGTCAGCCACAGGGAACGCACCAGCGCCGCGGCCGCCTGGCGAATCTGGCATACGGTCAGCTGCGGATTTTTCCCCCCGCCACTGTTCCTGAACCGTGGCCAGGAACAGGTGGCTGACGGCCGTCAGCAGCAGATGACGCTTCAAGGAGCGATACCGGCGAACCTCAAAATGGTCCAGCCCCAACTCGGACTTTTCCACCTCGAAGCATTGCTCGACCCTGTACCGCGTGAAGGCCACGTGCAACATCACCTCCAGCGGCGTGCCACCCGGCGCGTTGGAGACGAAGTATTTCACCTCCTGCGGCGCCAAAATGTTGCGGGCCACAATCAACCAATGCGCCCGCGTCGGCAGACCATCCCGTTTCAAATACAGCCGCGCCGCCTTGACCTGCCAAACCTCCGGTCCCACCGTGCTGTCCTTGACATGGAACTTCCGCCACGCTTGTTTGCGAAAAGCTGCCCCGTAGCGCAGCATGTGGCGAACCTGGATGCAGGGCAGGGTCTTGACCTTCAGACGGGGATAATGCCTCGGCCGGCCGCGCCGCGTGGCCGCACGATGCTGTTTTTGAAGAACCTCCGGTTCGCGCAGCCAGCCGTAGAAAATCGACGGCACTTCCAGGACGTAGCGCTGGCCGCACTCGTCCAGGGCGCGATGAAAGTCCGGCACTTCGCCATAACCTTCATCCCCCGTCATCCATTCAAACCGAATCCCGTTGGCCACGGCGGCGGCACGCAGTTCCAGGGCGATCTGCCACTTGGGGCGATGCTGCATTGTGTCCGGGATGCCCGCCCCCCGGCACCGAGCACGATCATCGGACCATTCCTGCGGCAAGAACATCTCCCCCGGAAGCAGGGTGTGAAAGGCGCCCGCCACATAGCTGATATGCACCGTAACCACGCAGTTATCCACCTTGCCCGTGGCGCCGCAATATTGACGCTGCACGCCGGCGGTCTTGTCGCCCTTCTTGGGATGGGCCGTCTCATCCAACACGCCAATCGACAGGGGGTGGCTGTGTTGATCGCCCACGATCTGCATCAACCGCTGGGCCATGCGCGCATCATCCCAGTCTGCCAGCGACAGGAACTGCTGAAGCGTCCGCGGCGGAACGTCGGCCCGGTCCGCCATCGGCTCGATGCTCTTGCGCGGCAGATCCGACAATTGACCGTTGACGTAAACCCGCAGGTTGCCACAGGGCTCGCTGCGGCTGAAACAGTCGTCAAATTGTCCCAAGTACTGTTCCAACATCGGCTTGAGCTCTCGCAATTGCTTGGCATCCATGCCGTATCTCCTTTCGGGAAAAGCGCTCCCGAAAGGAACTATCGTCTGGCCGCCTGAGCTTTCTTGAGCCCAGATGGCGTTGTAGTGCTAGTTTGCCCGTTTTAACAGTCCGCCGCCGTCAAATAAGTACTGCACTCTCGAATGTGACCACACACAGCGAAGGTGGTCACATTCGGCGAAACAACCAAAAATGCCCAGTTTTCCCGAACGTGACCACTATTGCCCAAGTGGTCACATTCTGGCGCAGGTGGTCGTTCGCGGGCCGGTAACGACGTTTTTTCTTTGCCGCCGCGTATCGCCTCGCAGTGAGTTTGTTGCTACCTGCGCGGCCGAGAGTTACAATGCGCTTCGCATGTCGATCCCTGCAACAATTTCCAGATCCGGCGGTCCCGTCCGCGTGGCACTCGTGGCCGGGGAGAACACCATTTTTCGCTCCGGGCGGGTTATTCGGCACCTGACTGTCGGCTTGGTGGATGAGCCTTTAAGCGTAACGCTTGTAGCGCCGCAGACGGCCGACCTTTCGGCCCTGCCATGCCCGCCGGTGGAGGTGCTTCAGTACCCCATTCCCATCCCCTGGCGGTTCAAATCGCGCCTCGTGGAGCCGCTGGCCCAGCAGCTTGTAGAAAACGAAGTGGAAGTTTTGCACGCGCTGGATGTTACCTCGCATCGCCTCACACGGTCGCTCAGCGAGATCCTCGACCTGCCGTACGTTGTTTCTGTGTGGAGTTTATATGGCGTTCGGCAGCTCGGACAGGTGGGCTCTCAATGCCGCGGCGTTTTGGCGGCCTCCGCGGTGGTGCGCACGGCGCTGCAATCGGGGTCGTTCGTGAAGGAAGATTTGATCCACATTGTTCGGCCGGGCGTACACCAGGGGCCGCCGCGCGAGCAGAAAGGCGCCGCCGCGCACAGCCGCGCGATTATTGCCGCCGGCAGATTCGAGCCGGCCGGGCCCTTTGAGGCCGTCATTCGCGCCTTCGCCGACCTGCGCGGCCGAGGCTACGATTGCGTCTTATTCCTTCTGGGCGAAGGGCCGGCGGAACATCATTTGCGCCAGATGGCGGCGAGTCTTGGCCTGATGCATCAGGTGACTTTTGTCGACCCCTTGGGCCAGACACAGCTTCCCAGCATCATCGGGGCCGGAGATATCTTCGTGTATCCGCGCTGCGGCGGCATGCTGGAGCTGGAGCTCCTGGAGGCGATGGCCGCGGGCGTTCCGGCGCTGGTGGGGGATTTGTGCGTGGGGGATTTCGCCATCGAGGGACAGACAACAATTTCCTATCTGCCCATGGATCCGGCGGACCTGGCGGCCAAGCTCAAGGTGCTGCTGGATGATCCCGCCTCGGCCGCGTCCCTGGCCGATCGCGCGCGGCGATACCTGCGCGAGAATCATTCCCCCGCGCGCATGGTGGCCGCCACGGCGGAGCTATATCGTACCTGCGCCTTGTCCGAGCGGACGCTGAAACTCGCGCCGCAATCGCAAGCCTAGCTTAGCCAAACAATTCCTGCCGCCGTGGTCGGGCCTGTTTTCCAGCGTTAAGATTAATTAGCAAAAGATATGTGTAAATCTGCGTCCCTGAGTCGTCCTAACTCTTGTTTTGCGGGTAAATTGCCCATGGCTGATGCAGTGGAAGTCAAAACGGAAGAACTGCCTTCGAGAGTTCTGATTGTGGACGATGAAGGTAGTATTCGCGCACTCATTCGCCGCGCGCTGGAAATGGCCGGCTCTTATGAGATGGCCGAGGCCGCCAGCGGCGTTGAGGCACAGGGGCTCCTGCGGGCGGAAAAATATGACTTAATCATTACGGACCTTCAGATGCCGGAAATGGGTGGCCTGGCGCTCATGCAGTGGGGGCTGCAAAACCGGGTGGATTCCAGTTGGATTATCCTCACCGGCCACGGCACATTCGACGATGCCGTGCGGGCCGTGCAGCTAGGGGCGTTCGATTTTATTTCCAAGCCGCTGCCGGTGATCGATTCTCTGGTGGTTTCCGTGCGCAACGCGGTCAGGCAGCGGCGGCTCGCGCAGCAGCGCGACAAGCTGAACGGCCAGGTGCAGAAGAGCAATTTGCGTTTGCGCAAGCAAGTCCAGCAGCTTCGCCAGGCGCTGCGGCTTTTAACGGCACAGGCCGAGACTATCGGCGAGGATCTCTGCCGCGCGGAACTCATTCAGCGGGCGATGCTGCCATCGAGCGTCCCCGATATTCCCGGCTACACGGTCAACGCGATATATCGTCCCAGCCGCCAGGTGGGCGGGGACCTGTATGACATCGTGCGATTGGATGACCGTCACGTGGCGATTTACGTTGCCGATGCCGCCGGCCACGGCGTCTCGGCGGCGATGCTGGCCGTGCTGTTCAAGCATCGTCTACCGGTTGTGCACGAGCAGCCGCCGCAACCCATGGAGCCCTCCGATGTGCTGGCGGCGGTGAACGACGGCCTGCTCTCGGAGTTTTCGCGGCCGGGCCTGTTCGTGACGGCCGCCTACTGCCTGTTGGACACGCAGACGGGCGAGATCAAAATCGCTTCTGCCGGCCACCCGCCGCTGATGCTGCGGCGCAAGAACGGTCTGATCGAGAGGATTCCGCACACGGGCCCGGCGCTGGGGCTGGATGATCGGGCGATAATCGTCGAGGAGACATACGTGCTGTCGCCGGGCGACCGGCTGCTGCTGTACACGGATGGATTGTATGAGGAAGATTCCGCCGCCGCGCCGCTGCTGGAAGGGGCGCTCAATCGCTCTAAGGAAGGCGAGAAAAGCGGCCAGGAACTGCTGGAAAATCTGTTGGCCGGGGCGGCGCAGAATCGCAAGGGCGGACCGCAGGACGACGACATCACCATGGTGGTGCTGACGGCAGGGCCTGGGAAATCCAGCATCGATAACGGCGTCAGCGGCGTGGAAGAAACCATGCAACTGGCCGGCGCGGCGGTGTCCAGAATCGCCGAGTGGGGCGGCGATGAGCCGCCCACGCAATCCTCGCATGGGTCGATTCCGGTGGGCGAAAAGTCCCCCGATGAATCTTTGGAGCGCGCGGCGGAGATGGCGACTTCGGGTGCAGCGGACAAGGCCGAGGAGCCAGCGGGCGAGGCGCCGCCGACCGAAGAGGAAGATCAGGCTGAGCCTGAAGAAGCCGCGCAGGTAGCCGCGCAGGGCCAGGCGCCGCAGGAGGAGGACGAACAATCAGCTCGGGAAAGACCGCGGCAGGGGGCCGTGCGAAGCGAACCGCGGGAACGAAAGGAGTCTTCTCAAGTAATCGCCCCGCCCGGCGTGGGCGTGGCCGTGGAAGGCGCCCAGTGCGTCATCTCCGTGCGCGGCCGCGGCACGTGGACCTATTGCTCGGCGCTGCACGATGTGGGCTTCAGCCAGGTGGACCGCCACCGCTCGCTGACGCTGGACCTGTTCGGCTGCGAGTATCTGGACAGCACATTTCTAGGGACGGTCCAGGAAGTGGTGGAGCATGCCGACCGCAAGGGCGTGGAGGTGGAGACTCCAGAATGTCTCGCAGATGGTGCGGGCGCAATTTGAGGAACTGGGCATGGAGCGCGTGCTGCACCACATCCGCCAGGAGTCCAAGCCGCTGCCGGCGCAGATCGATCCTTTAACCAGCGCGGCGGCGGGCGAGGACCAGCAGCGCCGCCGCATCCTGTTCGCCCACGAGGCGCTGGCCGCGCTCAGCGAGCACAACCGCCAGGAGTTCCTGCACCTGATCGAATCCATGCGGGGGGAGCTGGCGAAAAGTCAGTGCAAAAACTAGCACGCAGGTGCTCATGGTTCAGCCTTCGTGGCACCAGGAGGGGCTGCCCAAACTCTGCTAGGGGCCAACGTTATAATGGGATATCCGGGAAATCTCCAAGGAGCGTGCCATGGCGGACATTCTGCACAGGGTAGGCATCAAGGCAGCGCCGGAAAAGGTGTATGAGGCCCTGGCCACGATTGATGGGTTGGCGCACTGGTGGATCGTGGAAACCAGCGGCACGGCCACACAGGGCGGCACGATCCGCTTTGGCTTTGTGGACATGAAGGTGGTGGAGGCCACGCCAGGTCAGCGCATCCGATGGAAGTGCACCCGCGGGCCCAAGGAGTGGATGGATACCGAGGTCACCTTTGATCTCAAGCCGACGGAAGAACAAACCTTCGTGCTCTTCAAACATGCCAATTGGAAGGAGCCCGTGGAATTCATGCACCACTGCTCCACCAAGTGGGCGACGTTTATGCTGAGCCTGCGGGACTACCTGGAGAGAAACGAGGGCCGGCCCAGTCCGTATGATATGAAGATACATGTCGGGGATTGATCGCGCAAGACCACAGCCGAGGGCGGCTGTGCCTCTGGCGATCAAGGTATCGCTTCCCGCCGAAGCGATCCATATCGAGACCGAGCCGTTCCGAAATGCATTTAGAGAGAGCCCCAGTCTTTCTTGCGTGCGCCATTGGCTTGAAGTAACTTCACTATATTTAGATACTCCGGTTTGACCCCACATGAGAAAAATATAGCCAAATCCAACGGCGTGCAACCTTTATCAATCATGACACCCTCACCCTCTACTGTGGCGTTAATGTCAGCGCCTAACATCAGCAGAGTTTGCACGGCCTTTAATGAACCGTAATGCACCGCAGTGTGCAGTAAAGTGTAGCCCTGTTTGTTTCTGGCCTCTATGTTGGCACCTTTAGCAATAAGAAGCCTTGCCATTGACTGATTACCGTTAAGTGCGGCAGAATAAAGGACGGATTGGCCATGAGAATCTTTCGTCTCTACATTTGCCCCGTTATCCAGTAACAGACGAGCAATCTCCACGTCTCCCGCGACTACGGCAATGGCCAGCGGATATGAACCAAGCGGATTATCACACTTGGCACAGACATCCGCTCCTTTCTCAATCAATAGCTTCACGCGCGTGTTTTCGTGATTCCCAACTGCGATGCTCAACGGCGTTTGCCCCTTCTTCAGACCATCTGACGGGTCGGCACCTTTAGAAACGAGAAATTCAGACACAGACGTATCACCACACATAGACACTTTTCGCAGCGGCGTCCATCCCTTGTTGTCTTTCGTGCCAATCGACGCCCCTTTATCGATTAAGATTTTCGCAAGCAGCGAATTCCCTTGCAGTGCCGCCAAGTCCAATGGTGTCCAGCCGTCATTATCTCTTGAGTTAACATCGGCACCTTTGTCCAGAAGAAGTTTTGTAGCGACGCTGCGGCCATATCTGACAGCCGCGTGGAGGGGTGTAGCTCCATCGGATTGCTTTGCGTTAATCTCGGCTTTGCCCGTTATCAAGGCAAAGGCAACGTCGGCATAGCCCTTAGCTGCCGCTAAATGCAGCGGGGTTGCGCCGATCTCATTGTTCACGTTTGGATTAGCACCATTGCTCAAGAGCAATTTCACAACATCAGAATAGTTCCCCTGCGCGGCAACATGCAGCGGGGTTGTACCACTATCCGTCGCAACATTAAGCTCGCTTTTCCAGAAAATGTGAGCTTTGACTTGCCCAATGTTACCAGTTCGACAGGCTTCAATAAGGCTCATAGTGGCCGGGGGCGGGGCGGGTTCCTTCTGCGAACCAGCAGTCTTTGAACCATCGGTCCGCTTTTCTTCCTTACAGCCGACAAGCAATAGGCCCATAAGAACAAAAACAGTTGCGGTCACTTTCATCGGAATTGTCCCACTATGGTCTTGCGCGAAACCGTTCTTTGGCTGGAACAGCAACAGCAGAATCTTCACACTGCTCACTGAAGTTGCTCAATGAGTTCATTCATCGCTTTTTCGAAAGGCTGCCATTCTCCATTTGGATCCCCATGGCAAATCTTGCACCAATCCTCATGGTCCTCTGTCCCATAGTACGGGATGCTATCATTCACCTTTTTAATAAGATCACGGGTCCGTCTACTGCTCAAGAGGAGAAGGCGATTTTCCCATAATGCGGTGTCTCGGTTGTCTGGAGCTATACTGTCGCTGCCTACCCGGTTGAGGGTTTCACGAATACCTGTCATCCATATGGCAAAAGCCTCCCTTTGGTCCTTTGTTCTTTGCTCGCGCTTTTTCAGGATCATCATGAGCCATGCGGAAAAGAATCCCACTAAGCCCCCTCCCACGATTGTTATGAATTGCATTCAGCGCACCGACCGTTTTCATTTTTTGATCCTTAACCCATGGCGATTGGCTCTCGGTCTTTCCGCGTTACTAATAGGGACGATATAGAATCTTTCCGAATATGCAAGCAGAAATCTTTCACAACGCTACGCATAGCCTAAGAATCTGTCAGGGAGCTCACCGTTTTCCTCGCAGCCGCTCCACATCGATCCCGAGCTGCTCCACCTTATACCGCAGGATGCGGCCGGTCGTCCCCAGCTCCCGCGCGGCGGCGGCCATATTGCCTGCCGTGCGCTTTAAGGCATCCACTAAGATGTCGCGTTCGTACAGCGCCACGCGCTCTTCCAGCGTGCCTGTGCCCATGGTGTCGGAGAAGTCGGAAGTCTGTAACGTGGGGGGCAGGTGGTGGCCGTGAATCACGCCATCGGTGGTTAAAAGCACCGCCCGCTCGATGCAGTTCTCCAGCTCGCGGACGTTGCCCGGCCAGTGGTACGCGGCCATCATGTTGATGGCCGGCGTGGAAATCCGCCGCATATCCTTGCCCGCGCGGTGGGCGTACTTCTCCACAAAATGATCGGCCAGGAGCAGGATGTCGTCCTTCCGCTCACGCAGGGGCGGCAGGATGATGGGGAAAACGTTCACGCGGTAGTACAGGTCCTGGCGGAAGGTTCCGCCTTCGACCATCTTCTCCAGGTCGCGGTTGGTCGCGCGACAGGATGCGCAGGTTGGCCTTGCGCGTCTCGTTGCTACCCACGCGCTGAAATTCCCGCTCCTGCAGCACGCGCAGGAGCTTGACCTGCGTGGCGGGTGAAAAGTCGCCAATCTCATCGAGGAATAGCGTGCCGCCCTCGGCCTCTTCGATGCGGCCCTTGCGGGCCGTGATGGCGCCGGTGAACGCGCCCTTCTCGTGGCCGAAAAGCTCGCTCTCCAACAGGCTCTCGCGAGAGTGCCGCGCAGTTGACCTTGATGAAGGGGCCCAGCGCACGGGGACCGGCGTAGTGGATGGCATGGGCCACCAGCTCCTTGCCCGTCCCCGATTCGCCGCGGATGAGCACGGTGATGTCGCTATAGGCCACCTGGTGGATCGCCCGGTACACCTCGCGCATGGCGCCGGAGTTGCCGATGATGTTCTCGGGGCGGAAGCGGTCCTCCAGCTCGCTGCGCAGGCGGAGGTTATCCTCCTCCAGCGTGCGTTTTTCCGCGGCGATCTGCCGCCGCGCCTGCACGTCGTGGGCGATCATGCTGGCCACGATGGTCAGCACGCGGACATCATGGTCCAGCACGGCTGCCTCGTCGATATTTTCGATCCGCGGCCAGCGTGCCCACCACCTCCGCGCCGATGGCGATGGGCACGCAGATGTAGCTGAGCTCCTCGGCGATGCGGCCTGCGCCGTTTGTGCAGGCGGTCCAGGAAGAGCGGCTCCTCGCTGACCTTGGGCACGATGGCGGGCTTGCCACTGGCCAGCACGCGGCCGGCGATGCCCTCGCCGGGTTTATAACTGGTCGCGCGGCCGCCCTCGGGCAGGCCGTGCGCGGCCTCCATGGTCAGCTCGTTGCTGTCGGGGGAGAGCAGCATGATCGTGCCCCGCTCCATGCCCAGTCGGTCGTGCAGCACATCCAGCACCTCGGCCAGAACCTGCCGCTGCCGCTGGCCCGAGCCCAACAGGCGGCTGATGGTGTATAGAGCCTCCAGCTCAAACTGGTGGCGGTTAGGGTCTTTAGCGGCGACCGGTTTATCAGCGGTTGAAGAGGGATTTGGCATGGGAACAAAACAACCTCAATTATGGTAGTTCCGGTTTGACTACTTACAAAAGTGTAAGAAATGCTGCTTGTCAATACAAGAACGTGCATTCAGCTAAGCGGAATCATCCCATCCTGAATCTTCACAGATGCCACTTAGAGACATGTGTGCATGTCCGCCAGGGTTAACTTACAAATTCGTCAACTCTGGCTGCTTCAATGTGACATGTTCTTAACGGCGTTAGTTCTGTATTTGCAGTAAGTTATGATTTGAAATCGGTCTCTGGCACGGCCTGTGCATCTAGCAGTTAGGCCGGAGATTTTAGGCCCGCAGCCGGCAGAGTAACGGGCTCGCTGGCTTGTTAACGGCGAAGCTAAGGCCCGAGTCGGAAAAGCCCGGAAGAGGACAAACCTTTTCGCGTCGGCCGGGAGATGCGTCTGGATGAGCATCTCCCGGCCGTTTTTTTTGGGAAGGGGGCGGAGCACGATTGCTCCGTCCCCTTATCGAGCTTCTTTTTCAGGCGGCCACGACCACTTCGCTTTCGACGAGGCGCCGGATTCTGCGGCGTGTGCGTTCCACGAAGGCGCGCTTGTCGGCCAGACAGGCCTCCAGCAGCGTGCCGACGCCGTAATGACCGGTAATTTCCGCCATGGCGATCAGGGCCACGTATTCCCCGATGCGCAGGTGCACCAGGTGGTGGGCCTTGGCCACGACGTACAACGTCTTGGCCAGCGGGGACTGGATCTCGCCCAGTTCGCGCCGGAAATCTTCCAGAAAGACGTCATGCAGCCGGTCCTCGAGCTTCATGGGCTTCTCGCCGATGAGCTTGAAGCACTGGTCGAGCGAACTCAAAATCTGGTTTTCCACGAAGACGCGGGATTCCAGGGCCTCCTTAATGTCCGGGTCCTCGGCGGCCTGGCTCATTTCCTTGAAGATTTTGGTCGTCCGCTCTTCACGTTGCCTGACATGGCTCAGCAGGGCGACAAACAACTCTTTAGGGGTCTTGATTGTCATGATCATCTTTCCTTTCTGCACGAGCAAAAGCACATGCGCCGTCCAACCGGGGCCGGCGCTTTTCCGACCCGCGCACAAACGGGCGGAAGCCCTCATATCTTGTAATTCTATGCAGCCGCAAAGACGCTCATCCGAATCCTTTTTAGTTGAGGGACAGAATACAGAATCAGTTCAGGTCCGATGTCCCCACGGACAATCTCTTATGAAACTCTTTCTCTGTGGCGACGTGATGATGGGCAGGGGGATCGACCAGGCCTTGCCGCACCCGGCGGACCCCGTGCTGTATGAGCCTGCGGTGCGAGATGCCCGGGACTACTTGGAACTGGCCCAGCGGGCACATGGCCAGTTTCGCCAGCCAATAAGGAATGAGCGCGTCTGGGGCGATGCGCTGGCCGAGTTGGCGCTCCAGCAGCCCGACGCCAGGATCATCAACCTGGAGACGACGATCACGGATAGCGAGGACCACTGGCCCAAGGAAGTGTGTTACAAGATGGGGCCGGGGAATGTGGGTGTGCTGACCGCCGCGCAGGTGGATTGTTGCTGCCTGGCAAACAATCACATGCTGGACTGGGGCTATGGCGGCCTATCGGAAACGCTGGCCGCCTTGGATGCGGCGAATATTCGCCATGCGGGCGCCGGGGAGAATCTGGAGCAGGCCGCCGCGCCGGCCATCTGGAGCGTGCCGGATAAGGGTCGCATCGTGGTTTTCAGTGCGGGAAGCCCCTCCAGTGGCGTGCCGTATCAGTGGGCGGCGGAGGCAAAAAAGCCAGGCGTGTGGCTGGTGGAAGAGTCGAAGGAAGGGGCCGAGCTGATGGCGCGGCATGTGCAGCAGGTGCGGCAGGAGGGGGATGTGGTGGTGGTTTCCATTCACTGGGGCAGCAACTGGGGTTATGACATCACGGATGAGCAGGTGCGATTTGCCCACTATCTGATCGATAACGGTGCGAATATTGTTTACGGCCATTCCTCGCACCACGTGAAGGGGCTGGAGGTTTACGCGAACGGCCTGATCCTGTACGGCTGCGGGGATTTCATCAACGATTACGAAGGCATCGGCGGTTTTAGGGCATTTCGACCGGACTTGGCGCTGATGTACATGCCTACCATCGATCCAACCGCCAGCGCCCTGGCCGATCTTGAACTGGTGGCTCTCAAGATGCGGCGGCTGCATCTGAAATATGCTGGGCCCACGGACGCCCGCTGGCTGTACGATCTGCTGGGCCGCTTGTCCGTTTTGCCCAGCGGGAGGCTGGAGCTGGAAGGCGAGCACACGATTCATCAAGCGGCCTAGAATTGGCCCTTCTTTGGGATCCCCACTGTATTTAGTAGGTTGGCAATCCGGCCACTAGATGTTGTATGGAGCGAAAGCTCTCGAAGAAGCGCAACAAGGAGCGCAACGCAGAAGGTTGCGCTCCTTCAGCCGCGCATTGGTAAATAAGGAGTTACGTTACAAGGAGCGCAAGAACGCAAGGCGCAACACACACACTGACCAAATGACCAAAATCGTTCATTTGGTCATTTTATGTGTTGGCCCTCTTGGCCCTCTTGGCCCCCTTGTCCGAAAAGCCAAGGAAAACCCGTGCAATCACAAGGGGGCCAGCATGTTGAGCCTTGGCCCTCTTGGCCGCCTTGTCAGCCTTTCAGCCTCTCAAGCTGCTCCTGGAGTGTTGGATAGTCCCCAAAGAAAAGCCTGTACCACCAGGCGGAGCGGCCTGGGCTTCCGGCTAATTCGTGCACTTTCACGAGCATGGAATGGAATGCCGCGGCGTCGATGCCGGCCGCTTCAATGTACTTCAGTGCACGAGCATTTGCCTCATATTCCTGGCCGCGGCCGAACAGTGCTACGACCGCCACGCCCACGGTTTGAAGAATGGTGGCGGCCAGGAAGACGGCTGTGACCGCCGCGACAGTTTCTGAATGACTCCACCAGGGTGAATGACTCCAGAAGCGGAGTCTCGCACCAAGGATGGCCACGACCGTGAACAACCACCAAGTAAGATCGAGAATCCTTATCCGGTTGATGTGGTTGAGCCGAACGTGAGCCGCTTCATGAGCCAGCGCGGCGGCGAGCTCGTTCGCGGAAAAGTTCTCCAGGGCCGTCGGCGAGATGAAAATCACGGGCAGATTCTGCTGACTGCAATCGCCGCATAAAGCGGTTCGGGGCCAGGCCCAGGCGATCAGGTCCCTGCGGCCTTCAATCAGTTGAACCTTTTCCGGAGGAATGTCCGCTTGCTCCAAGACGGCCAGGGCCGGCGGGGGTAGCGCCACCGGTCGGGCAGCGGGAGGTTTTTGTCCAAAGGCCAGAATGAGCGCGGCCGCCACAAAAGCCGCCCCTATGGATATCCAGCTAGCGTACCCCAATATAAAACCGATGGCCAGAATTGGCGCCGCGATTTCGGCAAGCCAGGTGGGCCAGGCTTGCGCCACGTAGCCGGGCGTGGGATAAACCTTCAGCAGCCGCAGGCACCAGAAGGGCAGCGACAGCCGCGCGGCGATGGTGGCCAGGCAGCAGATGAGGATGATCAGCCATTGCGCGACCCCTGAAGACCGCTCCTGCTCGGGAAGAAAACCGGCGGCCAAAAATATCGCGAGTAACAACAGCAGCGTGGAGCCACGCTCAATGCAGAACATGGATGCAAGATGATTGACGGAGGCCAAGGGCCGCGATTTTTGATCTTCGGCGACTGCCATTTACTCGGAGTGTACCCGGAAAGAGATTTGTACTCCAACCGTCTTTGGCTTAGGGCTTGGGGCTTAGGCAGGCCGGAACTTTTGAATGGTGCGATCTAAGTGACCTGTCATCAGTTCTTGCAGGCCGAAGCCCGAGGCCCAAAGCCGCCGTTAGTGGTGATTATTCATCATTGCTGCTATCAGCATGAGCAGCGTCCAGAACAACAAGGATGCGGCGGCGATGGCCGCGATGGATTTGGCCGTCGACGAGGCGTTTTCAAACGGCCGGTTCAGGATGGAAAGCAGAATGTACAGCCAACGTGCCGGCAATGAGGGTTCGACCACTGGGCCCAAACCTGCGGTCTGAGCGGCGGGCTGCGAAGTAGCTGGCGCAGCCTGAGCCGATGCAGCCGGCGGCGCGGCCGCGGCGGCTCCAGTCGCCGCGGGAGCGGCGGGTGAAGCGTTTTTTGATGCGGCGCTGAAAGCAGGCGGCATCGCAGGACGGGGCATAGCGGGAGCGGGTGCGGGTGCTTCCGCACCTGCCGCTGCTGGTTGGTCTGCCTTTGGCGGCGCCTCATCCTTCGGCGCTTTTGCTTCTTCCTGCTCGATTTCGTGCGGCTTTAAGGGCAGGTCGGATGCGGCATCGGCCGCCGCCGTTTTGTGCTCCGCGCGGCTGGCCAGAAGCTCATCCAACTGGGCCATATCCATAACCATCGGGGCGTCATCGACCGCGGGCGGTTTTGGAGCGGCCGCGGCAGGCGCCTGGTCGGCCTCCGGCGTGATGGGCGGCTGGGCATTGGCCAGCAGCGCATCCAGATCCGCCCGTGTGAGCGTTTCATCTCTGACGGGCGGTTCGGCGGCCGGAACCGGCTGGGCCGACGCCTGGGCGGCGGGTGCATTCACCGAATTGGAATCCGCAGCGGGGGCCGCAACTGCTTTGCCAGCATCAGAATCAGCATCGGCAGGCGCGGCGGCGGCAGCCGGCGCAGAAGCAACGGGCGCCTCATCGTCTCCACGACCCGCCGGTTCATTCGCGCCGCCGGCTTGCCCGTTCAGTTCCTCAAGCCTGGAGAGAATGGCCGAAACATCTTCGTCGGAGACATCGTCCGTCTCATCTTCCGCTGCCTGCAAATCAGCTTCGTTGGAGGTCGCGCCTTCGCCGGCCGCCGGCTCTGTTACCGCCGCGGAATTCATCCGCTGCGCGGCCTCAACCTGTTGAATCAACTGTTCGACCTCATCTGCCGCTTGCTCGGGGTCTCCAGCCTCATCAGAATCCTGTAGCTGAGGCTCATAAAGTAATTCTTCATCAGCATTATCCTGCGGTGGCGCGGCGGCCTCATCCTCCGCATCGGTCGAGGAATTTTCAGCTTCATCCGCAGCTTCTTCCTCTTCGTCGTCGCGTTTGCCCAGCAGTTTGGCAGTGAGCGCCTCGGCGTCGTCGGCGGCCTGTCCCAGCAGGGCATCCAGCTCATCATCGCTGAAGACGCGGCCGCCACTGCTGCTGAAAGTCTGTTGAGATGTCGGTTCGGGATCCAGCAGCAGCTTGAGGTCATCTTCCGACAACACGCCGACGGCCTCTTTGGCGTTCTTTCGGGCGGGGCGCCGGAGGGGGACTTGCTGCCGGGCTTCTTCTGAGCCGTCCCTTGTTCAGAAATCAGGCTCTGCACGGCCCGTGCCTCAAGCGATTGCATAAGCTCCCCGTTGGCCGTACCGCCACCGGCGGATATGGCACTTTTATTGCGGCTGGGCCTGGGGTTATCGGGCCTGTCCGTCATACGCCTTCCTGCCGGCATTATCGGTGCTTATGGGCCGTGAGTGAAGTAACCTTTTATGGATGAAATTCGGCTACTTACGACTGAAATTTATGCCCAATGCTGTAAAAACCTGCAACTATTTGTAGATTAGCCCTTTTTGCGGGAGAGCCAATGAAGGCCGTGGTAACCGGACAAGTAGGCCTGGATAAGACGCCGTACCTTCAGGAGGTGGCCGAAATCGCTCGGCGGGCCGGGCACCAGGTGGCCTTGGCCAACATCGGCCAGATGATGTACGCGGAGGCCCCGGACGTTTCTTCGGGCAGGATTCTCGACCTGCCCCTGTCCCGCCTGCGCGACCTGCGCCGGGCGGCATTTCGCGAAGTGCTGAACTCCGCCTCGCGGCAAGCCAATCTCATCGTCAACACGCATGCCACGTTCCGCTGGCGGCACGGCCTGTTCGCCGCGTTCGATCACGACCACATGATGAACCTGGACGCCGACATGTACATCTGCCTGGTGGACAGCGTGGAGGCCGTACACGCGCGGCTGCGGCGGGATGGTTTTACCGACCACAGCCTCAAAGACCTGATGGTCTGGCGCGAAGAAGAGTTGATGGCCACGGAACTATTGAGCCAGATCGTCCGCGGACACGGGCGGTTTTTTGTGCAGGCCCGCGGCCATGATGGCCAGACGGCCCAGATGCTCTACCGGCTGCTGTTTTGCCCGGCCATCAAAAAGGCCTACCTCAGCTTCCCCATGTCCCACGTAGGGAGCGATGTGGAACTGGCCTCGCAGATCCAGGCCTTCCGTAGCGAGATGAAAAAATGTTTCACCTGCTTTGACCCCGGCGATCTGGAGGAAAAGCCGCTGTGCCAGATGGCCCTGGAAGCGGTGGAGCAGGGCAAGCGACTAGTCCCCGTGAACGTGGAGGGCAGGCGCCTCGATATCGACGTGCAGGAACTGGTTTCCATCATTGGCGACATCGACGGCCAGATCTACGCCCGCGACTTCAAGCTCATCGATCAAAGCGACATGATCATCTCGTTCATTCCCGAGCTGCCCGGCGGGCTACCCGCCATTTCCAGCGGCGTGGAGCGGGAACTCCAGCATGCCCACGAGGCGGCCAAGGATGTATTTGTCATCTGGCGGCCGCGCGTGCGGCCTTCGCCCTTCATCACCGAGACGGCCACGAAAGTCTTTGCCTCCCTGGCCGAGGCCCTGGGCTTCTTCCACGATAACGGTCTTTTGGCTAGTGATGCCGGCGGACTGTTTGCGTAGAAGCAGGGCACAGGGTACAGGGCACAGGGTACAGAAAGGTCCGGAAACTGCGGTTTCAACGGCCATCTTGCTGCCTGGGATCTTGCCATTGTCTGCACCCTGTACCCTGTAACCCTCTAACCTATTCGTTTTTCCACTAAGGTAATGCACCTAGGCACACCCTTCTAAGGCTCAAGACCTATTTGATTTCTGGTCGATAGCCACTGTAGCCGGCGCGGCCCGGGGACGCGCTTGCGCAATGAGAAAGGTCGGCGCTATGAAGAGGTGTATTGTGTTCGTAGCCGTCATGGTGGCCCTGGCGGGTTGTCAGTACGCGGCCCAACCAGCCCTCCCCAGCAACGAGGAACTGGAGGCCCAGGTGCAGGCGCAGAATCATCAAAGCATCCAGCATGCCTCTGCCCAACCTTCCAGAACCGCCGCGGCGGCCAATAGGCCCGCGGCGATTGATGATCCCGAGATGGCCGAACTGACCGCTCTCCTGGGCCGGCCCAATCTTTCTGTAGGGCAGATGGCGCCTTCGGCCATCATGAATATCCGCCAGCACAGTTTCCAGACCGTGGGCCGCGACAGCGACCCGTCGGTCGATCGCGCGGGCAGAAAGATGGTCTTTGCCTCCACGGCCTACTCGCCGCGCTCGGATATCTTCGTCAAGGATGTGGACGGCCAGGCGGTGACGCAGCTTACGACCGATCCGGCCAGCGATTTACAGCCGTGCATTTCCCCCGATGGCCAGTTGGTGGCCTTCACTTCCAACCGGTCGGGCAACTGGGAAGTCTACGTGATGACCATCGACGGTAAATCGCTGCGCCAGGTGACCTCCGGCGGCGGCGAGAATATCCATCCCTCCTGGAACCCCGACGGCACGAAGCTGGTCTATTGCTGTCGCAGCGATCGCAGTGGCCAGTGGGAAGTATGGATCGTCCACCTGATGGCGCCCATGACGCGGCAGTTCATCGGGCACGGCCTGTTTCCCGTGTGGAGCCCCACGGAGGATGTGATCGCCTATCAACGGCCGCGCGACAGGGGCCTGCACCTGTACGGCATCTGGACGGTCCGCCTGGTCAACGGCGAGCCGTCGTTGCCGACATTGGTGGGCAGCTCGCCCGACTGCGCGTATCTGTGCCCCACGTTCAATAATGACGGCACACAAATCGCCTTCGCGGCCGTCTCGTCCGATGGCGGCGACTCGACCGACATTTGCAGCGTGGACATCAACGGCGAAAACCTCCAGCGCCTGACCAAGGGCCCAGGCAGAAAATTCGGACCCTCCTGGGTCGGCGACCGCATTTACTTCAGCTTCAATCGCGGCGGACAGGAAAACATCTGGTCCGTGCAGGTGGAGACGACGCCCAAGGTGGTAGCCAGCACGCCGCGCGTCCGCAAAACGGAACCCGCCGTGGCGCATATAAAAATTGACGGCGCGACGGATGGGCAGTAAAACTTCGGATTGAAAACCGCCCACAGGATGTGGGCGTTGCATTCTGAGCCGGCAGTGCGCCGGCTCAAATAGCGAAAGGATGCGCTATGATCCCAGGGGCTTTGCCTCAGCCTCCTGCCACGCTGAAAAGCCTGGTGTGGGTTTTTGCGGTTCTTATCTGCTTAACCGGCTGCCAAAGGCCTTCCGCGCCTCCCTGCGTGGCGCCCTATCCTTCGGCCCGCAGCCTGGCGGTCATGCCGCTGTTAAATCACTCCGAATCCAGCAGCTTCGACTCCATCCGCGAGACGGACATCCTGGTGGAGGAACTCTCGCAGGTAAAGGGGCTGGTGGTTTTGCCCACAAACCGGCCGATGAAGATCCTGCTGGCCCACGGGCAGACGCACGCCACCAGCGTGGAGCAGGCCATCGATGTGGCCTCGCAACTTGGGGTCGATGGCGTCATCGTCGGGGCGGTGACGACCTATAACCCTTACAACCCGCCGTCCATGGGCCTGGTGCTCCAGTTGTACTGGGTGCGTGCCGATATGAAAGGACAGAGGACCGAGCCGGTGAATCTCTCGCGCTCGCCCGCGGGCGACAGCCCGGCGTATTACTCCGGCAATGGCCCGGCCAGCCAGGTCCAGGCCATGCTGGACTCGACCAATAACGACGTGGTGATGCGTGTGCGGGAATTCGCAAAATTGCGTGAAGGGCAGGATAGTCCCTACGGCTGGCGGCGGTATTTGGTCGATAGTGATGCATACATGCGCTTCGTCTGTCACGAGCTGATCGTCAGCCTGATGGATGAGGAGCTGCGGCGCATCACCGTGCCGGTGATCGTCGAACGCAGGTAGCCGCTGACGATTTTCAAAATGGCCGCAGGCAAAGAGGACGGAGCCAAAAATGCGTACCATAAGTCTGAGCAAGGGCGATCACCGTTACGTGTTCCGTTACGCCGAAGGCAGCGAGTGCGACGTGCTGGAGACCGTGGCCCAGATGGCGGCCGATCCCACCTGCGACTTCGACTGGCTGGATGCCGCCAGCGTGAGTTTCCAGATCACCAGCGAGCAGGCGGCCAGTTGCCTGAAGGCCATTTCCCCGGCGGTGCGGCCGTCGGCTTCGAAAGAGCTTTAGATTGCCGAAGGTTTTACGCCTAAAAACGGCAAAACACCAAGCTCACCAAGATCACCAAGATCACCAAACGGCAGGAAACTGAATAGAAAGAATTCCAGGTTTAAGTCTTCTTCGTGCTCTTGGTGTCCTTGGTGCTCTTGGTGATTAGTTTGGGTATTTTGCGGATCCTCATATGAGCGGTTCATCGCTGATCCACGATTTTCTCTCCAGCCTTGCTTCGGAGCGAAGCTTCTCCGACCACACGATTCGCAACTACGGCGTCGATCTGCGCCAGTTCTGCCAGTTTCTCGCCGCGGGCAGCGCGGTTTTCACCGAATCTGCAACGTTGGAAAACCTGCCGCTCATCGATGAATCCGCGGAGAAAGAATTGGCGGAGAGAATCCTCGCCGTCACGGCCGATGACATTCGCGCCTATGTGGGGCTTTTGCACCGCAGTTTGAAGGCCAAGAGCACTATCGCTCGCAAACTGGCGGCGTTGAGAAGTTTTTACAAGTATTTGGTCCGCCGCGAAAGGTTGGAGGCCTCGCCCGTGACCGTGGTGCGCACGCCGCGCCAGGACCGGCGGCTGCCCAAGTGCCTGGATGTAAAGCAAATCGAAACGCTGCTCGGTGCGCTGGATGTTTCGAACCTCAGCGGGGCCCGCGACAAGGCAATCCTGGAAACGATCTACTCCGGCGGCCTGCGGGTCAGCGAGGCTGTGGGGCTGAATCTCGCCGATGTGGATGAGCTGGGCGAGACCCTGCGCATCCGCGGCAAGGGCAAAAAAGAGCGGCTTGCGCCCTGGGCTCATTTGCCATGACGGCCTTAGCTCACTACAAGCAGATTCGCGCGGCGGCAGGTTTTAAAGCCGACCGAAACATCGCGCCCCTGTTCATCAACAAACACGGGCATCGACTCTCGCAACGGTCTGTCCGCCGCAATCTGGAAAAGTATCTGAAAGTTGCGGGCCTGAATGTACACATCAGCCCGCACACGCTGCGGCACAGCTTCGCCACGCACATGCTCAATAACGGCGCGGACCTCCGCAGTGTGCAGGAACTGCTGGGGCATGAATCCTTGTCAACCACGCAGATCTATACGCATTTGACTACCACCAGATTGAAGCAGGTGTACGATAAGAGCCATCCTATGGCTGGGTAAATCGAGTGAGAAGTTCACACGGAGGTGAACATGCAACTCTCGTACGAGTCCCTGATCGAGATGCTTGACTGTGCCGCCCTCTGGAATCGCCTTTTTAGACGCCGATCTTCGCTATCTGCACATCAATCCGGTCCTGGCCCAGATGAATGGAGTCAGCGTGGAAGACACGCTCGGCCGCGCGGTTCGCCAGGTCGTGCCATCGGTTGCGGATGAGTGCGAGCCGTACCTGAAGAAGGTTCTTTCCACGGGGCAGCCAATTCTCAACATTGAGATTGTGGATCCAAATCCCGCGCCAGGGACCAGCCCGCGACGCTGGCTGGAAAGCTATTACCCCGTCGTGCACTCAGGGAAAGTTCAGGGCGTCGGCGCGATTGTCACGGAAGTCACAGAATTACATCGCATGCAGGAGGCCCTCCAGGAAAGCGACCACCGGGCGCAGGCGATTCTCGAAACCATTCCAGATACGGCATGGCTCAAAGATGCGGATGGCCGATATCTCGCCGTCAATTCCGCGTGGTGCAGGCGCACGGGCTGCGAGGCTCACAAAGCCATCGGCAAAACAGTGGATACGTTCATGCCCGCGGAAGTGGCCCGGCAGGTCGATCTTCACGACCAGGAAGTGATACGCGCGGGTAAACCGGTGCGGCGGGATGAATCCATGAGGAACGCCCAAGGCCGGGTACTTCTTTGTGACACCGTGAAGGCTCCGCTGTTCGATTCCAACGGAAAGGTCGTGGGCACCGCCGGGATTTCGCGGGACATAACCGAGCAGCGCCGGTTGGAAGAGCGGCTGCGCCAGTCCCAGAAGATGGAGGCCATAGGCCGTTTGGCCGGGGGCATCGCCCACGACTTTCGCAACCAGCTTGCCGTGATCAAGGGTTTCGCGGAACTGATGCTGAAGGTTTCTGCCCCAAGCAGCGACGATCAGGAGATGCTCGGGGAAATCCTCAAGGCGGTGCAGCGTTCGACCTCGCTGATCGGCGAACTGATGACGTTCAGCCGCAAGGAAATGCTGCACCCGCGGGTGGTGGACCTGGCGGCGCTTGTCAACGATATCAGCAAATCGCTGCCGCGCCTCATTGGCGAGCACATCCGCCTGCGCATCTGCGCGGCTGCGCCGTGCAGCGCGGAAATTGATCCGGTGGGATTTCATCAGGCGCTGTTCAACCTGGCGGCCAACGCCCGTGATGCCATGCCCGGCGGCGGCGATTTAACCATCGAAACGCGCCTGGTGGAAATCCGGGAACAGGATGCGCACCTGGAATTAAAAACTGGGCGCTATGCGCAGGTGATTATCCACGACACGGGCTGCGGCATGAGCAAGGAAGAGCAGTCCAAGCTGTTCGAGCCCTTTTTTACGACCAAGCCGATGGGGCAGGGCACCGGGCTGGGGCTGGCGACGGTGTACGGATTCGTGAAGCAGAGCCTTGGCGCTATCGATGTGAAAAGCGCGCCGGGCCAGGGCACGACCTTCAGGATGTGGTTCCCCGCTGCTTGTCGGGTGGCGGATGCGCCATCCAGGCAGGCCGCGCCGCACACACTCCAAGAGCCGGCATGCGCAATGGCGACAGCATAAATGGGAGGGCGAGCAACCTGTTGCTCGCGCAATCCCGCTGTTTCTTCAATCGCTCAGATGCGACCGCAGGAATTCCAGTGCACGAGCCCGCGCGGCTGAAGAAGCTTTCCGGTTTACCTCTTCGCTGCCGCCCAGATCGTACACCAGGCCCGTAATCCGATGCCTGGCGTTAGTCCTTCAGCGACTTCTTCAGCTTCTTGTTCTCATCCTTGAGCTCTTTGTTTTCATCCTTCAGCTTGTCGTTCTTCTTGTCCATGGATTGGATGCGGGCGCGCATGTCTTCGTTCTGGCGGCGCAGCTCGGCGTCGCAGGCGCGGAGCTGGCGGACCTCGTTCTGGAGGCCCTGGAGGTCATTGGGCATCGCCTCGGGCACGGGCGGCGGCTCTTCGGCGTAACTGCTGCCAAAGTTGGAGTAGTCCGGCACGTTCACCTTGGCCTGAATGCAGCCGGAAAGGCCAAGTACGCTGAACAGGCTCACCAGGATAAGCGCGGAAGCAAAACGCATGGCAGACTCCTTTGCACAAAACGTTCATGCCTCCAAAGAGGCTACGCACGTAACAAGAAAAAGACAGACACCAAGAGCACCAAGTTCACCAAGCACACCAAAACACAGAGAGAGTATAACAAAGATTTAATTGATCGCCTTGGCTTTTGAAAGCCTTTCTTGGTGCTCTTTGTGGCCTTGGTGCTCTTGGTGGCAGGTTTTCTCTTTTTATGTGCCTCCGGTTTTGGCGCCACCAGATGCCCAAACTTGACTAGGCCGCAGCCAAAACCGACAATCAAAACCTTGTGCAACGCGTGTACTTCATCCTGGGCTGCACCGCCAGCGGAAAGGCATCCCTGGGGGCCGAACTGTCGCGACGGTATCGCGGGCAAATCCTCAGCGTCGATTCCATGAAGATCTACCGCCACATGGATATCGGCACTGCCAAGCCCAGCAAGGAGAAGCAGGCCCAGCTTCATTACCATCTCATCGACGTGGCCGACCCGTGGGCCAAGTGCCGCTTCACCGTACACGATTATGTGATGCTGGCAGATCGGGCCATCGCCGAGATTGCCGCCGCGGGCGACAACATCATTGCCGTGGGCGGGACGCATTTGTACTTGAAGGCCCTGATTGAAGGCATGTTCGAAGGGCCGGGATCGTCTAGCGAGATTCGCGGCGAACTCAAAGCCCTGGCTGCGGCCCAAGGCACGGAAAGACTGCACGAGGAACTGGCGAAAGTTGATCCCGCGGCCGCCGCGCGGATTCATCGCAATGATGAGCGCCGCATCATTCGCGCGCTGGAGGTGTACCAGCTGACGGGCCGGCCCATCAGCCAGCTTCAGCAGCAGTGGGATGGTGGCGAGCAGCGCTACGATTGCCGCATGGTCTTAATCAGCCGCGAGCGGACCGACACCAACGGTCGCATCAACCGCCGCGTCGTGCGGATGATGGAGGAGGGTCTGCTGGATGAGGCCCGCCGGTTGCACGAAGATCCTCGCGGGCTTAATGCGCAGGCTGCCGCCGCGCTGGGCTATGCGGAGCTTTTTGCGCATTTTAGCGGAGAGCTAACGCTGGATGAGGCGGTCGAGCGGATCAAGATCAACACCCGCCGCTTCGCCAAGAATCAGCGGACCTGGTTTCGCCATTTCCGTTCCGCCGCGTTGTTGGAGCTGACCGCCGATGCCACCGTAGAAGAAGCCGCCGATCGCGCGGCCGCGCTTTTGAGCCTTTCCCAGGAGCGGACCGCATGAGCTTTGGCGGCTTCATCCTGGTGCACATCGCCCAACTCGTGCTGCTGGCGATTTTGCTGGCGGGGATGATGTTCTTTTCCGCTAGCGAAACCGCCCTGTTCAGCCTGTCGCGCGCCCAGCTCCTGCGGTTGCGTGAGGAAAAGCACGCCACGGGCCGAGCGATCTCGCAGATCATGCGCGATCCGCGGCAATTGTTGATGGTGATCCTGCTGGCCATGGAACTGATCAGCGCGGCCTTCTTCATCGTCTGGACGATGCTGGTGCTGATGCTGAGACAGCAGGTGCATTTTGGCACGATTGCCAGCGCGGCGCTGATACTGCTCCAGCTCTTCCTCATGCTGCTGGTGGGGGAGGTTCTGCCGAAGAACCTGGCCATCTCCGTGCCGGTGGTCATCGCGCGGCTGGTGGCGCTGCCCATGGCGGCCATAGTTCGACTGTTATCGCCCATTGCCCGCATTTTTACTGCGGCGATCACCGAGCCTTTGACGCGCCTATTCGTGACGGAGAAGCAGCGCTCAACGCTGTTGACGAGTGAGGAGCTGGCCTCGCTGCTGGACCATTCCGCCCATCGCGGACACATTGCCCCCAACGAATCGGCGTGGCTGCGGGAGATCATCGAGCTCAGCCGCGTGAAGGTCGCCCATATTATGACGCCGCGCGTGGACATGGTGGCCTATGACATCGAGGATGGCGCCACGGGGTTGATCGAACTGTTTCGCCGCACGCAGCAGGTGAAGATTCCCATCTACCGCGGCGACCTGGATAACACGCTGGGCATCATTCACGCCAAGGAACTGCTGCTTGGAGCCACGAGGCCGCTGGCTGAACTGGTCCGTCCCGTGCCCTTCGTGCCGGAAATGGGGACGGTGGATAAGCTGCTGCTGCGTTTCCACCAGACCTCGACGGAGACAGCCATCGTGGTGGATGAATATGGCGGCACCGCCGGCCTGGTGATGTTGGAAGACGCCCTAGAGGAGATCGTCGGCGACCTGATGGCCTCTCCCGAGGAAGAGGCCGAGCCGGTGCAGCAGATCGGCCCGCGCGAGTACCTGCTCTCCGGCGATCTGTCCATCCACGAATGGTCGGATGTGTTCGGCGTGGACCTGGAGGCCGAGCGCATCAGCACCATCGGCGGGCTGGTCTTAAGTCTTTTGGGCCACGTGCCGAAGGTGGGGGACGCGGTAAAGACTGGCAACCTGGAATTCACAGTGGAATCGGTGGCCCGCCACCGCATTCAGATGCTGCGCTTGCGGTTGGTGGGGGAGGAAACTCCATGAACCCTCCAACCTCCTGGGTGATCGTTCTGGCGATAGCAGGCGTGGTGGCAGGGCTTGCGGGCACGGCCATTTTCGCCGGCCTGGAAACGGGTATTTACGTTTTGAACCGCGTCCGCCTGGAACTGCGGGTGGCCCAGGGAGACCGCGCGGCCATCCGCCTGGTCAAGGCGCTGATGCGCGCGCCGGAGATGCTCTCGGCGCTCTTGGCCACGACGGATGTCGCCAGCTACCTGGCCACCGTTTCCGTGCTGGCCCTATTGAAGATTGGCCAGGCGCCGCACGCCGACCTGTATGCCGCGCTGATCGCCGGGCCGCTGCTCTTTACGCTGGGGCAGGTGCTGCCCAAAAATATTTTCCGCGTGGCGGGGGAGACGCTTGTTTATTCGCTTTCCGGCGTGATGGCCGCGGCCATCTGGCTGTCGCGCATCCTCGGGATTTCGCCGCTCATGATGCTGGTCAGCCGCGCGATTTTGTGGCTGCCGCCGGGGTTTAAGACGGAGGCCGGTCTGCCCGACCCGCGCCAGCGCATCGCCTCGATCCTGGCCGAAGGCAGCGCGCACGGGGTTCTAACGCCCGTGCAGTCGCACATCGCCAATCGCGTGGTGACCTTGCGTTCCACGCGCGTGCGCGAGGTGATGGTGGAGCTGGCCAAGGTGGCGAGTATTCCTATCGGCGCCTCGCGCGAGCACTTCATGCACGCCCTCACTCATCTGCACCATTCGCGGCTGCCCGTGTGGCGCGACCGGCCAGGCAATATCGTGGGCATCCTGAATATTTACGACCTGCTCTTTGATGAGAACCAAAGCTGCGCCCGGCGGAGCACGTGACCGAGCCGATCAAGCTGCTGGACCAGCTAAGTATCTCGCAGGCTCTCCTAACGTTGCAGCGGGCGCACCAGCCGATGGGCCTGGTCGTCAACGCCATGGACCGCCTGGTAGGCATCATCACGGTGCAGGACCTGATTGATGAAATTGTGGGAGAGCTGGAGGAACTGTGACCGGCTTGGAGGTGAAGACTGGAGGCTCAAGAACAATCAACTGAAAAATTTTTTCAGTTGCGGAGATGACTCCGATAGTTTCGGAGTCGGAATCCACCTGGGATATTATCCCAGGTGCGACGAGATAAGCGTTACAAACTGTGTCCAAGACACAGTCGAGAGGTTCATCAAGCCGCCTCCTGCCACCTGCGGCGTGCGGCCTGCTACCCGAATAATAGTTGTAAGATGCTGTATATAAAAGAGATATGATATTTTCTGAGCATCCTCTTTACGTTTGATTGATTGGAGCTAGAATGCAACACGGTCCGATAAACATAGAAATACGGCGCAAGGCCGATTGCCAGGATGTCCCTTTGCCGCAATACATGAGCGATCATGCGGCAGGGATGGACCTGTGCGCGGCCTGTGTGGAGGATGTAACGCTGGCGCCGGGCCAGATTAAGCTGATACCCTGCGGGTTTTACATGGCTCTGCCGGTGGGGTATGAAGCGCAGGTGCGGCCGCGCAGCGGCCTGGCGCTAAAGCACGGTTTGGTCCTGCCTAACTCGCCCGGCACGATCGATGCCGATTACCGCGGCGAGGTGTGCGTCATCCTGGGAAACATCGGCAGTGAAAACTTTGTCGTGCGGCGCTCCATGCGAATCGCCCAGATGGTGATTTCGCCTGTCACCCGCGCGGCGGTGAACGTAGTGGATGTGCTCAGCGAAACCGTCCGAGGGAACGGCGGTTTTGGGCACACAGGTGTGTGATAAAAATGGCACGGAAAGCCGACTCATCCGGTCAGTCGCGTTCGCAAGGTCAGAATAAATGGGGGACGGAGCCTCCGCCGCCGCGGCACGTGGTGCGGCTGGGGTTGGCCATGATCTTCGCGGGCATTCTGGCGTTAGGCTGGGTGGCCTGCCTGACGCACAATCCGGCCGATCCTCCGGGCAACACCATCTGGCCGCTTTCCAATCCGATCAAAAACTACGCCGGCAGCGTGGGCGCCGAATTCAGCCATTTCACGCTGCTGTACCTGGGCTCGGGCGCGTACATGGGCCTGCTGTTCGGGACGGTGGCCGTGGTGCTGGTCCTCATGGGCGGCAAGCTGACGGATCTGCTGCTGCGGGCCATAGGGCTTGCCCTCCTGATCGCCTCGACCTCGACACTGGTCTGGCTGATCGCGCCGCATCCAAATCCAGGGACACTATTCGGCGGGGCGGGTTACGTGGGCACGGGCTGCGGGTTGATTCTTCAGCGCCACTTCGGCGATTTCAGTTGGATGATCGTGCTGGTGGCCTGGTTTGTCGGGCTGATCCTGGCGGCGGATGAATTGGTCGTGCGGCTGCCCGGCGTGGGCAAGAATATCTGGGACCAGCGCAAGCACCTGGGCGCGATGGCCGACGCCCTGCGGGCCGCCACTGCTTCAAAGCAGGATGGAGCGCCGCAAACGGTAACGGCCAATCCGCGTCTGGCCGCGGCGGGCAAGCTATCCGCCAAGGCAGAAGCGCCGCAGCCGGCCGCCGCGCCGAAGCCGCGAGTGAGCATTACGCAGGCGCCGCCGGTTAAAGCTTCATCCGCCAAACCCGCCGCGCAAAGTGCTGACGCCAAGTCGGCGGCAGCGGTTGAGGACGCAAAGCCCGGAAAACCGGCCAATGGCAGTCGTGCGGCCGCGGATGATTCGGCTGCCAGACAATCTGCATCTGCCGCCAAGCCCGCCGCGAAAGAGCCAGCCAAGGATGAAACGCTGCGGGACAGGCTGGCGGCGCTGGTCAATCGCTCCGCCGAGGCCAGAGAGCAGGCCAAGGCCCAGCAGTCAAAGAACGCGACGGCCAAGGCGGAAAACGCGGCCGCGAAATCTGAAGCCTCCGGTAAATCGCCGCAGTTGGCCCTGCCCCCGCCGCCCAGGAAGGGCGAAGGGGAGGGCATGTTCGAGGGCATGTATGAGTTGCCCGCCATGAACATTTTGATCGACCCGGAAGTGGGCTACAGCGAGAGCCAGGAGGCCCAGGTCGAGCTGAAGCGGCAGGTGTTGCAGCAGACGTTGAACGATTTTTCCGTGGAGGCCCAGGTCGTCGGCCACATGACCGGCCCGGTCATCACGCTGTTCGAGCTGTCGCTGGCCCCCGGCGTGAAGGTCAGCCAGATCGCCAGCCTGGCTAACGACATCGCCCGCGCGCTGGCCGTCCCTGGCGTGCGCATCGTGAGCCCGCTTGCCCGGCAAGGACACCATCGGCATCGAGGTGCCCAACATGCCGACAAGGAGACGGTGCGGCTCAAGCGAGCTGATGCACGCCTGCGCCCGGCGCGGCCGAGCCAGTTGCACCTGCCGCTGTACTTAGGCAAGGATGCCGGCGGCGATCCCATCGTGGCCGACCTGGGCTCGATGCCGCACATGCTCATCGCCGGCACGACCGGCTCGGGCAAGAGCGTGTGCATCAACACGATCATCATGTCCCTGTTGATGACCCGCCGGCCGCAGGATGTGCGGCTGATCCTGGTCGACCCCAAGATGGTGGAGATGGCCGCGTTCGAGACGATCCCGCACCTGCTGTGCCCGATCGTCAACGACATGCGCAAGGCCGAGGACATCCTGGACTGGGCGGCCACGCAGATGGACGAGCGGTACGAACTCCTAAAGGAAGCGGGCGTCAAGAACATCGCCGAGTTCAACCGGCTGGGCGCGGAGAAGATTTACAAGCGTCTCGGCGTCGAGGCGGAAGAGGAAAAGGCCGCAAGTCCAGACGCACATGCCGTACTACGTGATCATCATCGACGAGCTGGCCGACCTGATCATGACCTCGCACCAAGGAGGTCGAAGGCTACATCATCCGCATCGCCCAGAAGGCCC
Source organism: uncultured Phycisphaerales bacterium (assembly GCA_963785635.1). Classification (GTDB taxonomy): domain Bacteria; phylum Planctomycetota; class Phycisphaerae; order SM23-33; family FEN-1343; genus FEN-1343. Next base: position 325,870 of record CAWAWB010000012.1, on the reverse strand, counting down.
GCGCGGTGGGCATCCACCTGATCCTGGCCACGCAGCGGCCCAGCGTGAACGTGGTGACCGGGCTGATCAAGTCGAACATGCCCTGCCGCATCAGCTTCCGCGTGGCCAGCCGCCAGGAGAGCCGCATCGTGCTGGACCAGAACGGCGCCGAGGTGCTGCTGGGCCAGGGCGACATGCTCTTCCTCCAGCCGGGCACGAGCAACCTCGTGCGTGCCCAGGGCACATACCTGGATGATGGCGAGATTCATCGCACGGTCGAGTACATCGTGGGCAAGGCCAGGCAGGAGTTCAACCAGGAGCTGGTTGCCCTCAAGCCGGCGGGCATGGAAGACAGCGATGAGGCCGTCTCCGGCGAGCGCGATGAACTTTTCGACAAGGCCGTGGAAATCATCCTTCAGACCCAGCGCGGCAGTGTTTCACTCCTCCAACGGCGGCTGTCGGTAGGGTACAGCCGCGCAAGCCGGATCGTGGACCAGATGGCCGAAGCGGGCATCTTGGGCGATTTCAAAGGCTCCCAGGCCCGCGAGTGCATGATGACCCTGGATGACTGGCGGACGCTGAAGGCCTCGATGGAGGCGGATCAGTCCGGCGAGAGTGCCTTGGATGGACAGGCGACGAGTGCGTAGGGCTTAAGCCTCACGCCCTGAGATCGAAGCCTCTCCCAAGTCCGCAACATTCCGCATGATCTTCTCTTGCCACTTGCGCATTGACTCTGTTGGTGTTACAATTTCAAAGTCGACTATTCGGGTTTTATCAATTAGCAAGCTAGGTATTGGATTTTACCACTCGACTTCGTGAGGATTTAACGAAAGGCGGCGTGCTGCCATTATTGCCGATAAGAGAATCCGAAAGATGCGTTTCATTGAGCCGGGAGGACGCGCCGGCAGGCCTTTCAACGCCTGGATCACGCGCTGGCCTCTTTTAGGCGGAATCACGCTGGCCACCGTCCTCGATGCGCGCGGCTATGATGCCGGCGTGTACAACGAGAATATCTCCGGCCCCATCGAGGATAACGAGCCGGCGCGTCAGGATCTTTTCAGCTCCGACGTTATCGGCATCGGGATTATGACCGCTACGGCCCGGCGCGGCTATGAACTGGCCCGCTGGATCAAGCAGAACGCTCCCAATATCACGGTGGTCATCGGCGGCGTACACGCCTCCATGATGCCCGAAGAGGCGCTTCAGTACGCCGACGTGGTCGTATGCGGCGAGGGCGAATCGGTCATCGAGGCCATCGCCTCTGGCCAGATCGCCTCCGGCATTATCCGCGCCGAACCGCTGGCCAACCTGGATGAAATCCCCACGCTTAACCACTTCCTCATGCGCGATTTCGACAAGCTGCTGGCGCGCTTCCGCAAGCGCAGCCTGTACGAGCTGCCCATGATGACCTCGCGCGGCTGTCCGCACGCCTGCACGTATTGCTCGGTCACGCGGATGTTCGGCCGCAAGGTCCGCCGCCAGAGCGTGGAAAAAGTGCAGCGCGACCTGGAGCATTACGCCGCGCAAGGGTTTAAGCAGGTCTTCTTCTACGATGACAATTTCATCACCGATCGTAGCTGGACGCACGGCCTCCTGGAACGCATGCGGCCCATGCAGATTGAATTCAAGGCGCAGGCGCGCATCGACTTCCACTGGCTGGACCACGAACGTGGCACCGAGGACGCCAAGATGCTCAAGGCCATGCACAAGGCCGGGGCGAACCTGCTGTTCATCGGGTATGAAACGCTGGATGAAGCCACGGCCAAGAACTGGCACAAGGGCTACGGCGGCCGGCAGAGCCTCGAGCAGCGGATGGTGCAGGATACGCGGATTCTGCACGATGCAGGCATCTGGGTACACGGCATGTTCGTTTTTGGGCCCGAGCACACGGCTTCCACCGCCGAGCACATTATTGATTTTGCCAAGCGGGTGCAGATGGAATCGCTTCAGATTTCCATCCTGACGCCGCTGCCGGGGACGCCGCTGTTCGACCAGATGCGGCCCAACCTGCTGCTCAATGACTTTCCCCGGGACTGGGATTTCTTCGATGGGGCCCATTGCGTGTACGACCACAGCCGTCTGGGCATCGAGGGTACGCAGGAGGCGATTTTTAATGCCCACCGGCGGTTCTATCGGGCGTGCAGCATGAATCCGCGGATTATCCGCCACCTGGGGCCGCGGCCGATGACCTTCATCGACAAGCTCCGCGATATGTGGTGGGGCGTGAAGTGCGCGCGGGAGACGATGAGCAACTGGCGGACAGAGATAGGGCAGTATTTAAGCGTGGTCCGCCAGCGCAGGACCCGGTTGCAGAAGGACGACGCGCCCAAGCCGATGGAGCTAATGGCCAAGTAGGTTTTTAGGCGCCACGGCCTACTCCTCTCCCTTTTACGGGAGAGGGTGGCCCGAAGGGCCGGGTGAGGGTTCTTTCGGCCGCGCGCGATATCTCTTAGGTTCACCGGAACGCCTGCCACGCCTTCCTTTTCTCGTCCCCGCAGCAGCATACCGCCGCGGATGGCACCCTTCGTAACTTTCTTGGTACTACGCCGAAAGCAGCCCCCGATTGTCCTCCCTATAATTCTCCAACAAGAGGGGGCTCTGTGTCGGATCAAAGCCGGGATGAATCTGCGCAGAAAGGCGGCGGCGCTGAGCGCCCGGCGGAGGCTCCCCAGCCTGAGGCGGCGGGCCCCAGCGTGACCGTTACCACAGGACAGGGCACGATCCGCTCGCTGTTGCCTCTGTTCGTGTGGATCGTCGTGCTCATCATGATCTTGAAGTACATCCAGGCGGTGCAGTTCATCGTGCTGGTTTTCCTCACTTCGGCGATCCTGGCGGAGCTGCTGCGCCCGCTGACGGAAAAACTGCCCGGCCCTCCCAATACGCGGGCGGTGCTGGCGGTGGGCATTCTGATCATTGTCGTGGCGGGCGTACTGTTTCTGTTGGGCTGGATGCTCTACGCGCCGCTCCAGGGATATGTCAGCCAGTGGCCGGCCATGCAGGACAAGATCAACAACTTCCTGGCCCGCATTACGGCCCAATGGAATCTTGGCCATCAGCCGACCATCCTGGAACTGGGCGACCAGGCCGCGCGGCTGCTGACCGGGGCCTCCGGCGGGACGCTGGTGGGCCACATCATTGACGCAATCTTCACCATCATCATTGCGCTGCTGGTAATTATCGTGGGGGCCATGTATCTCATCGCCGAGCCGCGGATGATGCAGCCGGCGATAAAACTTCTGCCGCCCGGCCGACAGGACAAGATCTACAAAGTCATTGCCAAGCTGGGCCCTCAGCTTCGCTGGTACGTGATCGGCCAGGTGCTGGGCATGATCATGGTGGGTATCGCCTCGGCGATTGGCTACCTGATTGTCGGGCTGCCTTTCGCCTTGCCCGTGGCGCTTTTTGCGGCCATTGCGGAGATCGTGCCCACCTTCGGGCCCATGATTACGCTGATGGTGGCCGCGCTGGTGGGGGCAACGGCGGGGCTGTCCAAGGTTTTTGGCGCGATCATTGTGTACGCCATCGTGCAGACGCTTGAGTCCTACGTGCTCATTCCGGTCCTAATGCGAAGAACCGTGAACGTGCCGCCGATCGCAACGCTGCTGACCGTAGTGCTGTGGGGCAACGTCTTCGGGCCCGCTGGCCTGATCTTGGCGGTACCCATCGATCTGGTGATCTGGTCGCTCCTGGCCGAATATATCGTCCGCCCGCACGAGGAGCAGGCCATGGCGGCGCAGGCGCCGGTGGAGCAGTCGGGGCCGTGAAGAATGCTATTTGGTTTTTTGACTGTTTGGCTGTTTGGAAAGATCGGGGAATTGTAAGAGCGAACTTCTTGCAGTTGCAAATAGTCAAACAGCCAAAAGCCCAAATATCCACTACTCCGGCGGCTGCCCGCCCACGAGGTAGATGTTGTTCTTGCCCGAAGCCTTCGCCGCCAGCAGGGCCTTGTCCGCCGCGGCCAGCAATTCCGTTATGGTCGTGCCGTCCCAGGGGAAGCAGGCCAGGCCGCCCGAAATGGTGAGCGTGCCCTTGGCCTTCTGCCCCAGGCTCTTGAACTCGTGCGAGTTGACGGCCTTGCGGAAACGGTCGGCCAGTTGGTAGGGGGTCTGGATCGGCTGGCTGCCCGCCTGGCGGACCGGGCCAAACTCGCCGAACAGCACGGCGAATTCATCGCCGCCCACGCGCGCCACCAGGTCGCCCTTGCGCACGACCTGACGCATCAAATTGGCCGTTTCGCACAGGATTTCATCGCCGGCGGAGTGGCCAAACTCATCGTTGTACCGCTTGAAATCGTCGATGTCGTACAGCAGCAGCGTGGCCCGCACGCGGCGGTTCCTGGCCTCTTCCAGCATCCGCGCCGCCAGGTGCATGAAGTAGCGGCGGTTGTGCGAGCCAGTTAAATCGTCCGTGATCGCCAGCCGGCGGAAGAGATCCATCCGCCGCGCGTGGTCGGCCAGCGTGGGCAAAAGGCCGCGCAGGGCCGCCAGCCATTTATCGCGCGGCTCATCCGGCTCCAAGGCCGTCACGGCGAATAACTTGGCCTGAGGATTTTCTCCCAGCACCAGCAACTGCTGAATGCCCGCGCGCGGCTGCTCGGGCGTGGACCAGCGGACCTCCGCCTGGCAGCGGCGCTTGATCAGATCCGCCACGCCTTTGGACAGATCCTCCGCGCTCGTGGCCGCCTCGATCAGGGCGATTACATCCCGCGGCGAAAGTGTCGGCTCGGACGGCGCCTGCTCGGCCTGCGCCTGCTTGTGATCCTCGAGGCCCGCCGCCGAGAGAATCTGCCGCCACTCCCTGGCCGTCGGCGGCATGATGAAATAATCGTCGATCAACTTCTGCCCGCGCGGGCAGGACTGGAGGAGCTGATGTTCCTGCGCAGGCGTGCAAAGGCCATACAGCCGCGCACTGGGCTTGATTTGCCGCATGGAACTCAGCAGCCGCGGCAGATCGCGCTGCGGCATGGCCACAAGCACCGCCGCGTGGTCCCCGTCGGCCAGCGCCTCCAGGGCGGCAAAGGGCTCCTCTACGGAATGAATCGTGCGCGGCGGCGCGGCGGCCGAAAGCTGGTCGGCCACGGCCACGTTCGCCAGAAGCAAAATGGGTCTATTGTCACTCATTTATCAGGTTTCAAGAGCGCCGCGATTTCCTCGGGCGTCAGCAATTTTTCCGAACTCATTTCCGCGCTGCCGACAAGTTTTCTGCCGGCCAGGTCGCGATTCTCCGTCTCTTCCTGCGCGGCGGCCAAGGCTCGCTCAGTTGCCTCCTCTGAAAGATCACCGGCGGCAGCTTCATCCCCCGGCTTTTGCGCGGCGGGCGGCTTCTCATGTCCATTATGCGCCGGCCTGGGAAAGTTCAGGCATGCCTTCAAGAGGCTCTCGCGGCGGAGGTTCTTTCACCGCCGCGGCGGTGGGAGTGGGAGGAACCGCACTATTCGCCGCCTCCTGGTCATCCTGCAAAGTCCCTGTAACAGCAGCGGTTATGAATTCTCCCAGATCTCGCGGATTGACTACGATCGCGCCGGCATGCTGGGCGGATGGCAGGCTCACCGAACCGCAGGCAAGTACGGGAATGCCGCGGCGGCAGGCCAGATTGATCAAAGGTTTCTGCCACGGTTTCAGCGCGGCAGGCCAGAATACCAATACCGTTCGTGCCCCAGCCAACAGTTCGACCGCGGCGGCATAGGCATCTCCATATGCCACAACGTCCCAACTGGGACCGGCGCACCTGGCGGCAAGTTCCTCGGCATGTAACCCTTGACCAGCCAGCACGATAACTCGCGCATTCGTGCCCGACGGGTCCATAACCACTCGCTCCTACAGGCTCAATGCCCATTGTACCTGAGGTCGTTGATTTCGTAAACCAAACAAAACCTGAAAAATCGGCCAGAATGCAATGAAATAGGGCGGCTCGCCGGTGACTGGCAAAAGCCCACCGTTAAACGAACAATAGTTTATTGACCGGCGGGGTCTTTACGATACACTGAAAGGTCGCCGCCCGGGGCCAAAGCCGCCTTTAATGGCTTGACTTTACCGGCGGGGCAGCTACTATACCCGACTTTTCCGCACGCCTTGCGCGGCGGGAAACGCGGCCGCGATGAGGCGGCCGAGGTATTATTTGACACTATAAATCAGCCGTCGCATCGGCAACCGCGCGGGTAGATGCATAGCGGGCTTGTAGCTCAGTTGGCTAGAGCGTGCCCCTGATAAGGGCAAGGTCGTTGGTTCGATTCCAACCAGGCCCAGTGGTTGCACAGGCTTTCAGCCTGTGTTTAAGGCATACGTAGTAGGCACGGGTCGTTCATCCTTTGTCTTAGCAAAACCGGCCGGAATCGCAGGATTTAAGGCACACAGGCTGAAAGCCTGTGCCACAGAATCGGGGACGTAACTCAATGGGAGAGTGCCAGCTTTGCAAGCTGGAAGTTGCCGGTTCGAGTCCGGTCGTCTCCATCAGCGTGGTGACCGTGTGAGGGCCAGTTGGCTGATTTTTCGGCAAAAAACATTTTTTGCAGCCGAAAAATGGTGGTCGATTATGGCCTGTAAAATTTACGTAACCCGCGTAAGTAAATCTCGCGCCGGCTGATATAAGTACTTTAGTTACAAGTACTTATCTGAAAATCAAAATCTCAGGAAGAAATTAATTTTCTTCTTGAAGTGCATCTGGCAGTTGGTTACGATTTAAAGCTCGGCACTCCGAGGTATTTGGAGTGCCGCGTGCTTCAACAGACGTGTTGGCCGCTGTGGGCGGCGTGTGTTGAAGTAGTTGTTGCGGCATTACTTGACAATTGCATAGGAAGAGCAAGTTCGAAAATGGTTCACCGAGTTGAGCCGTCCGAAGGCACGGACCTTCCGTCCCGTGACCCCACTTCGGCGGTTGCAACTCATCGAGTCCTTAGGCAATGGTTTGTTCACATGCTGGCCGGTAAGACTGGCGGTAAATGTGATCAAGCTACTAAGGGTGCATGGTGGATGTCTAGGCGTGATGAGGCGATGAAGGACGTGGTAGGCTGCGATAAGCCCAGGGGAGCTGTCAAACAAGCCTTGATCCTGGGATGTCCGAATGGGGAAACCCGGCGTCACTGGGCAACCGGATGGCGTCACGGCGGCTGAATGCATAGGCCGTACGGAGCGAACGCAGGGAACTGAAACATCTCAGTACCTGCAGGAAAAGAAATCAACCGAGATTCCGTCAGTAGCGGCGAGCGAAAGCGGATCAGCCCAAACCGGGCTTCGGACCGGGGTTGCGGGAGTCCATGAGGAGTTACAAAGGCACACGGTAGCCGAACGGCTGGAAAGGCCGGCACGATAGAGGGTGATAGTCCCGTAGGCGAAATCGTGTGCCCTCCGTTGACGGTTGGCGTACCAGAGTAGCACGGAGCTCGTGGAACTCCGTGTGAAGCTGGGGAGACCACTCTCCAAGGCTAAATACTCCATCACGACCGATAGTGAACAAGTAAGGCGACTGAAAGATGAAAAGCACCCCTACTAGGGGAGTTAAAAGTACCTGAAACCATGCACCTACAAGTTGTCGGAGCCCTATGGCCGCCTTCAGGGCGGAACGAGTGACGGCGTGCCTTTTGCATAATGAACCGGCGAGTTACCGTCTGCGGCAAGGCTAAGCGCTCTCAGGCGCGGAGCCGAAGCGAAAGCGAGTCTGAATAGGGCGACTAAGTCGCAGGCGGTAGACCCGAAACCCAGTGATCTACCCATGGCCAGGTTGAAGCGTCCGTAAAAGGACGCGGAGGACCGAAGCCGTGAACGTTGAAAAGTTCTGGGATGAGCTGTGGGGAGGAGTAAAAGTCTAATCAAACTGGGAGATATCTGGTTCTCTCCGAAATAGCTTTTGGGCTAGCCTCGAGTCACTACACGACGGGGGTAGAGCACTGGATGAAACGCGGGGTCCACCAGGCTACCGCCTTCAATCAAACTCCGAATACCGTCGTGCGTACCTCGGGAGTCAGTCTGCGGGGGATAACCTTCATGGTCAAAAGGGAAACAACCCAGACCGCCGGCTAAGGTCCCTAATCCATGCTAAGTGATTAAGGAAGTCGGATTGCTGTGACAGCCAGGATGTTGGCTTAGAAGCAGCCACCATTTAAAAAGTGCGTAATAGCTTACTGGTCGAGCAACCCGGCGCCGATAATGATCGGGACTAAGCATGGTACCGAAGCCGCGGACTTGTGCCTGCAGGCATGAGTGGTAGGAGAGCGTTGCTGTCGGCGTCGAAGGCGTACCGTAAGGAGCGCTGGAGCGGCAGCTAGTGAGAATGCCGGTATGAGTAACGATAAAGCAGGTGAAAATCCTGCTCGCCGTAAGCCTAAGGTTTCCTGGGGAAGGTAAATCCGCCCAGGGTTAGTCGGACCCTAAGTCGAGGCCGAAAGGCGTAGACGATGGACAGCAGGTTAATATTCCTGCACTTGCACGTGAAGGTTGAACCGACGGAGTGACGCATCGACAAACCGGATCCCACGGTTAGACGTGTGGGTTGGGAGCGCCCGGCGTAATGCGGCGAGGCTAGCCTCGAGGCCGATTGGTTGCCGAAGTCCGTGGACGCAGGTGCCGAGAAAAGCTTCGCGGGGACGACAGTGCGTATCCGTACTAAAACTGACACAGGTAGGCGAGGAGAGTATCCTCAGGCGCTCGAGAGAACTGTCCTTAAGGAACTAGGCAATTTGACCCCGTAACTTCGGGATAAGGGGTCCCTCCCGACGGCGTGCATATGTGGTTCGGAGGGCGCAGAGAATCGGCTCTGGGACTGTTTATCAAAAACACAGGACTCTGCTAACTCGTAAGAGGATGTATAGAGTCTGACGCCTGCCCGGTGCCGGAAGGTCAAGGAAGCCGGTCATCGGCCGCAAGCCGGAGAAGCTGGCAACCGAAGCCCCGGTGAACGGCGGCCGTAACTATGACGGTCCTAAGGTAGCGAAGTTCCTTGTCGGGTAAGTTCCGACGTGCATGAATGGCGTAACGACTGGAGCAGTGTCTCAAGAACAGACTCGGTGAAATTATAGTCGCGGTGAAGATACCGCGTACCCGCAGCAAGACGGAAAGACCCCGTGAACCTTTACTGTAGCCTGGTATTGGTGCCTTGTGTCGCATGCGTAGGATAGGTGGGAGGCGTTGAAGTCCCGGCTCCTGGGCCGGGATGGAGCCACCGTTGAAATACCACCCTTGTATCATGAGTCAACTAACCTCGTCCCGTGAATCCGGGCGGGGAACAGTGCTAGGTGGGCAGTTTGACTGGGGCGGTCTCCTCCCAAAGAGTAACGGAGGAGTCCAAAGGCATCCTCAGCACGGTTGGCAATCGTGCGTAGAGTGCAAGGGCATAAGGGTGCTTGACTGCGAGACCGATAAGTCGAGCAGATGTGAAAGCAGGGCCTAGTGACCCGGTGGTCCCGTGTGGAAGGGCCATCGCTTAACAGATAAAAGGTACTCCGGGGATAACAGGCTGATCTCTCCCGAGCGTCCATAGCGGCGGGGAGGTTTGGCACCTCGATGTCGGCCCATCACATCCTGGGGCTGAAGGCGGTCCCAAGGGTTCGGCTGTTCGCCGATTAAAGTGGTACGCGAGCTGGGTTCAGACCGGCGTGAGCCAGGTCGGTCCCTATCTGCCGTGGGCGTAGGAATCTTGAGGGGATTCTTCCCTAGTACGAGAGGATCTAGGAAGGACGAACCTCTGGTGTACCAGTTGTCCCGCTAGGGGCACGGCTGGGTAGCTATGTCCGGAAAGGATAACCGCTGAAAGCATCTAAGCGGGAAGCCCACCCCAAGATAAGGATTCCATGTCCCTTCGGGGACGAGAGGCCCCAGGTAGACTACCTGGTTGATAGGCCGGAGGTGTAAGGCGCGAAATGGCTTTAGCTAACCGGTACTAACGGCCGATCGCTTGACCACATTTACCGCACGCCTCACCGGCTCTAAGGTGGCCCAGGCTTTTAGCCTGGGGCATAAAGACACAGGCTGGAAAGCCTGTGCCACCAAGGAGCTTCTCCAGCGTGTGGATCCATTGAAGAAGATTCGAGTGAATCGTTTTGAAACTTGCTCCCCTATGCAGAATATCCGGTGGTGGCGGATGAAATACTCCGCCCTCACCTTTGGCGGTGCAGATACGCGGCGGGATACACCTGATCCCATCCCGAACTCAGTAGTGAAGCCGTCGCGGCCGATGGTACTGCGCAAGCGGGAGAGTAGGTTAGTGCCGCCTTTTATGAGAAAAGCCATCCCTAAAGGATGGCTTTTTTCATGCGCATTACCCCTCTCCCTTGGGAGAGGGTGGCCCGAAGGGCCGGGTGAGGGTAACTGCTTGCCCTGCTACGCGAGCAAGGGGTGAGGGTCCGAATTTTTTCGACAACTGTTTGAACAAACAGGGCTTAATTCCGATATATCTAAAGAGACAAAGGCCTGTGTCTAGGCCGACTGCACGATCGCGGGAGAACCGTTGCAAGAGAACCTACAGCAAAAGCCCTCACCGGCTGTGGATTACGCGGCTGCAAAGCCCAGGCGGCAGTCCTGGTCGCCGTGCGCGATATTCTTAAGCGCCACCGAGCACTTGGGGCTTCAGCTCGCCCGCTACATTGTGGTGGGCGGCGTGTCCACCGTGGCGGATTTCGGCACGCTGGTGCTTTTGACGAGCTGCGCCGGAATCCACTACCTCATCAGCAACGTGGGGGCCTTCATCGTGGGCCTCACCGTCAATTACATCCTGAGCATCGTGTGGGTCTTCGGTTCTAGGACCATGAATTCAAAAGTAGCGGAGTTCCTGCTCTTTGCCGTCATCGGCGTGGTCGGGTTGGGAATTTCGCAGGTCGTTATGTACGCGGGCGTCGAACTGGTACACGTGCACTACGCCCTGGCCAAGGTCGCGGCCGTGGGGGCGACGCTTTTCTGGAATTTCGGCATCCGCAGGGCCCTGCTCTTTCGGCAGAAGGCGGCAGTGCCAAAGGCGATAGATTAAGGAGCAGCTGGTGCAGGCGTATCCATTTGTCATTATCGGCGGCGGACCGGCGGGCTTATCCGCCGCGTACGATCTAGGCAAACGCGGCGAATCGAGCCTGGTGCTGGAGAAGGATGATGTGCTGGGGGGCCTTAGCCGCACGGTCGAATACAAGGGCTTTCGCTGCGACATCGGCGGCCACCGCTTCTTCACCAAGATGGGCGAAGTGGATGCCTTGTGGCGGGAAGTGTTGACCCAGGGTTTCCTGCGCCGGCCGCGCTTAAGCCGGATTTACTACAACGGCAAGTTCTACAACTATCCGCTGAAGATCGGCAACGCCTTCAAGAATCTCGGCTTTTTCCGTTCCGCGCGGATCATGCTCAGCCTCTTTAGGAGCCGCCTGTTTCCGCGCAGGCCGGAGAAGTCCTTTACGGACTGGGTGAGCAATCGTTTTGGGCACGCACTATTTGAAACGTTCTTCCGCGCGTACACGGAAAAGGTCTGGGGCATCTCCTGCGATGAGCTGTCGGCGGACTGGGCTGCCCAGCGCATCCGCAACCTGTCGCTGGGCAAGGCCATCTGGCATGCCCTGGGCTTTGGCGGCAAGAAGGCTGTGGCCAGCCTGATCGATGAATTCGATTATCCCGAGCATGGCCCCGGCCAGATGTACGAGGAGATGGGCAAGAAGGCGGTCGCCCTGGGCGGCAAGATACAGCACCAAGCCAAAGTCGTCGCCATCGAGCACAAGGACGGCAAGGCCGTGGCCCTCCGCTACCAGACCGATCGCGGCATCGAGCGCGTGGCCGTCGATCGCGCGGTAATCAACTCCATGCCCCTGGATGAACTGGTCAAGGCCATTCTACCACCTCCGCCGCCGCAGGTTTTGGAGGCCGCGGCCGGTCTGCGCTACCGCTCCTTGATCACGGTGAACCTGCTCTTAAATCAGCCTTCGCCCGTGCCGGACACGTGGCTATATATCCACGATCCGCAGGTCGCGGCTGGGCGCATCCAGTTCTATGGCAACTGGAGCCCCAAGATGGTGCCCTCGCCGGATAAATGCGTCATCGGCCTGGAATACTTCGCCACCGTGGGCGATAAGCTCTGGGAACTCTCCGAAGAAGCCGCGCGGCAGCTCGCCTTCGAGGACCTGGGCAAGCTCGGTCTGGTCGATCCCAAGTCCGTCTTCGACGCCTTCCGCGTGCGCTACGCCAACGCCTATCCCGTTTATGATGAAGGCTATCAGCAGCGCGTCGCCACGATTCGCCAGTATCTCTCCACCATCACCAATCTGCACCCGGTGGGCCGGTACGGGCAATTCCGCTACAACAACATGGACCACTCGATTCTCACGGCCCTGTACGCGGTCCGCCGCGCGGAGGGGGAGAATATCGATCCCTGGTCAGTCAATGAAGAAGCGGAATACCACGAGGAGTCCAAGGCGAAGGCGTAGAAGGGTGGCACAGGCATTCCTGCCTGTGTCCTGATGGCCACAGGCTAAAAGCCTGTGCCACCAGACTGCCGCTGGTTGGGAACCATCAACGGCTGATTCCCCTGGCCCTGAGTGCCCAGGCCGACGTTCTGCCAGGGACTCACTGAGGAGAGCCAGGTGATCGTGAAGCTCGAATCCGTGGGGGAGTAACCCGAGGGCACTGCTTTTATCGTGTTGGCATCATCGGCCATGATGATCGCCGCATCCTGTAAGGCACCCGAGGCAATGTTGGTTTGAGTCTGGTTCTTTATCGTGGCCTTCAGGTTCATGAACTGGACCGTGCCGAAGTCGGCCAGGGGCAGGATGCCTTGATAATAGGGGGCCTCAGCCACCCATTCGGCCGTGGCCCGCGAGGCCTGCGGATAGCTCACCGTGAAGCTGTGCATTTCCCCTGTCGTCAGATTCGATAGCGAGAGAAGGAACTGGTCATTGGCATCGTAGCGCACCTGCGCCTCCATGACATCGCCCGGCAGAATGTCCATGGTGAAGTTCTGACCGCCCAGCGGGTACAGTTGAAACCAGCCGTAGTAATAGGGCTGGCCCAGGAAGTAATCCGCCTCCATGCCGATCTGCTCGACCGTGCCGTTGGAAAAACCATCCATGCCCACCCAGAAGGAGGAATACCCCATGCCGGAGCTGTCATCCAGGGCCGGCACGATCCACTGGCCTGAAACAAATGTCACTGAATTGTCAGCGGGGGAGTTCAAGTTCGTTGCCACGACATAACCCGACCAGCTGGGGCCGTAGAATTGGGGAGTATTGCCATCCAGCGGTGGAGCAGACACATTGGGATCGGTGGCATTGGCATCCGGCTGCGTGGTGCTCACATTGACCGGCGGACTGTTGGAGTCAGCCGATGGGCTGTTTGAATCGGGCTGAAGATTCCGGCCTATAGCGGTGGCGCTATGCGCCGGCGCGGCGGTGACCAGCCTGGGCAAGTTCTGTACCTGCCGGGGCGCATTTCGGTTAGCGGTCGGCGCGCCTGATGATAATTGAGCCGACGCTGCCAGCACGATCAATATCGCCACCACCGAAACGGGAATTCCAAATCGCTTCTGGGGAGGATTTGCTTCGCACATGGAGACACCTTCTTTCACACAAGGCCGACCGCGGCGAGGGTAGCGCTCGCGGCCCCCCGGCACAAGAATGGTATGCACTGATGGATAGGAACTCCTGAAATTCCGGAGCCGAGCGGCCAGGTGGTCGAATCGACCACCCGATCAGCCAACTGTGAACCGTTGCCAGTTGAGATTAGAGGGAAAAGGCTCCCAAACCAATGCCTTGGCAACTTGGAAAAAATGACCGAATAACCAATTTGGTCATTTGGTCATGAGTGTGTTGCGCTCCTTGCGCTCTTGCGCTTCTTCGAACGTAAGTCCTTATTTATCAAGGCGCGGCCGAAGAAGCGCAACCTCGTGCCGTTGCGCTCCTTCTTGCGTTTCTTGATCCGGTTGCTCTTATCAATCGCAGCTTTACCAGCACAATATGTAGGGGTCCGCTGCCTCACCTACTACATATTGTGCGTGTGCGAGGGAGAGCTGATGGTGCGGCAGCAGCAGTCCTATTGCTGCGATTTATCGTGATGCGGCGGCGTCTGATCCTGTTCGTGGGAGAGGAACCCCGCCAGGGCGGGGTACAGGGTTCCGCAAGTCGTGCATTCCATGCAGCGGATGCAGTTGTGGATATTCACGTGCTTTTCCACCTCCACGCCCATGGCGCAGCGCGAGCGGCAGGTATTGCACGCGTAGCAAACCTGGCGCTCGAAGCGCAGGTGGAAGATCGACACCCGGTTGAACACGGACAACAGCCCGCCCAGCGGGCAGAACACCTTGCACCAGGGGCGGAACATGAAGATCGAGCCCACTACAAATAGGACGATAATAATGGTCCGCCGCGTGCCGAAGGTCCAGCCCTGGCCGCTCCACAGCTTGGAAAGAAACGTGGGCAGCTTTTTGGCCGTGGCCTCCGGCAGCAGATTCACCACGGAAACCGGCAGCGCCGCCTCCAACCCGCCGGCGGGGCACTCGCGGCAAATCGAAACTACCTGCTGCTCGTATGGCGCCCCTTTGTATCTGCCCCAGTCGCGGGCCAGCACCCAGGGCAGAATAATCACCACGCCCACCAGGACCACGTAGCGGAAGTAGCCGAACGAGTTGGGAATTTTTATTTTCGGCACGGGCACGCGGCCCAAAAGATCCTGTACGAATCCGAACGGGCAGGCCCAGCCGCAGATCAAAGATCCCACCAGTCCGCCCGCCGCCAGCAGCACGCCGACTAAAAGCAGCGGGGCGGTCGCCAAGGCGGGCACGGCCGCGGCGGCGGAGAAATTCGCCAGAAGGCCGATGGGGCAGGCGAACGAGGCCAGCGGGCAGGCGTAGCAGTGAAACACGCAGCCCGGCAGCCGCTGCATTGCCGCGATCGGCGCCAGCCAGACGGCCAAAAACGCCGTCTGCACCCAGGGCGCAGGCGCGGCAGCCATTTGCGCGGCGGGCCGGCTTAAAGTCGCTAGTGTCGCTTAGCTGGCTCACTATTGGCAAAAACCTCTGCTGGTATTGGCCATGTCACGCATGGCCGGCTCTTACTTCACTCAGGTAGGGCACGGCTTGTTGGCGTCGAGGTTGACCGTCGGCGCCGCACCCCCGCCGCCCACGCCGCCGTGTACGAACGCGCTGACGAGCCTGCGGTTCGGTCACCTGCACCCCGCCGGCGGCCTTGACCCCTGTCGGCAGCAGCAGGCCGCTCACCACCAGCGCCGCCCCGATGCCCACGATTAAAAGCCCGATCCACAACGTGCGGCCTTCGAATGGGCGCCCGGCACGATCGATCGGGGGCTGATTGGTGTGCAGTCGTCTAGCCATGTTTACCTCGCTCGCGCCCGCGCGCTCTACTCAATCATAGGCGGCTTGGTCTGCCGGTCCTTCACGGAGGTGAATGGGAATCGAACCCACCCGGGGCTTTGTTGAGCTCCACATTGGTTTTGAAGACCAAGGGCGTCACCAGACCGCCGACCACCTCCATAGCAAGTTCGCATTATATAACGAATTATACTCCTTTTGTCCGCACAATTTGCGCGGCAGAGACTAAGGTCTGTTCCCTGCACCTTGTACCCTGCACCCTGTACCCTGTACCCTGTAATCCTATGGACCGCCGCATCCTGCATGTCGATCTGGACGAGTTCTTCGCCGCCGTGGAAAAGCTGGATAATCCCAGCTTGCGCGGCCAGCCCCTCCTGGTCGGCGGCGACCCGGACGGCCGCGGCGTCGTTTCTACCGCCAGCTACGAGGCCCGCAAGTTCGGCTGCCGCTCGGCCATGCCCATGCGACAGGCCATGCGGCTATGCCCGCAGGCCATCATCCTGCCCGTGCGCGGCGGTCGCTACAAGGACATGTCCGACCGCGTCTTTGCCATCCTGGACCGCTTCACCCCGCTCATCGAACCGCTCAGCATCGATGAGGCCTTTCTGGATGTAACGGGCAGCGAGCGGCTAAAAGGCGCCCCGCCAAAGATCGCCGCGGACATCAAGGCCGCCGTGCGCAAGGAGCTTGGGCTGACCTGCTCCATCGGCGTGGCGCCCAATAAATTCCTGGCCAAGCTGGGCAGCGAGTTGCACAAGCCCGATGGTTTGACCGTGATCAATCCGCAGGACTTGCCGACCATCCTGGACGATCTGCCCATTGAAAAGATGTGGGGCGTGGGCATCAGCGGCGCGGACAGGCTGCACTCGCTGGGTCTCAATACGTTTAAAGATTTGCGCCAGGCGGACTCCGCCGCGCTGAAAGAGGCCGTGGGTTCATGGGGGGAAGAATTAAAAAAGCTGGCTGCGGGGATCGATGATCGGCCCGTCGTGCCGGACAGCCAGGCCAAATCCATTTCCGCCGAGCAAACTTTTGCGCAGGATGTGGCCGATCTGGATGAACTTCGGCGCGTGCTTTTAGATGAGGTGGAGCACGTCTCCCGCCGCCTGCGCCGCCATGGCTTAAAGGCCCGCACGATTACGCTGAAACTCCGTTATGGCGACTTTACGACACTCACGCGCTCGGCGACGGATTCAGAGCCCACCGATTTGACCGATGTGCTGTGGTCGCGGGCGGTGACCATTTTTGATAAGTGGGCGGCCCGCGCGCCGGGCCGCTACGACTCCTGGGCTTTGGCACATCCAACTTTTCTGTGCGCGGGGATGGCTCGCAACTATCTCTGTTTGAAGACCCCTCCCGCGCCCGCCAGCGCAAGATCGATTCCATCGCCGATGCGATTACAAAGCGTTTCGGAGATTCAGCCCTGCGGCGGGGGAGAACGAAAGAAGATGAATAGGCTGTAGACTGTAGGCTGTAGAAAACGGTTGAAGGCGCCTAATGTGTGGCACTGGTGCGCCATGATAAGACGTGGCTGCTTGCAACCCTCACCCGGCCCTGGGGGGCCACCTTCTCCCAAGGGAGAGGGTTGCAGCTTCAGCACCCCGCAAAATGTGCGAAAAGTCCTAACAATCCGAAAGCTGAAAACTCATAGCGGTGTCGTTGGCACTCTGGGAATCTTGGCACCCTTATCGAAAAACACCAATAAAACCAGGAGATTTCCAGAGTGCCAACATTTGGCGCTCTGAAGCACAGTTTGGCACTCTGGAGAACGTGTTGGCAATCTGGAATTAGTCTAACCAATTGACCGACTAAGGGTTCTCGCACACCCCCAAAGTCCCCGCGCTGGACACGATTTCAGCCACATTAACGCTCGTGCAGATGCCATTCTCACCGAAGTGCAGCACGGCGAAGTAGGGCCGCTGGAGCGATTTGATCAGCCGCGCATCGTAGATCTGGAGGAGCTCGCCGGTCTTATCGCTCCAGATGGACAGGGCCGGCCGCTGCCCCAGGACATCCTCGCAGACATCGGGCGTGGTATTGAGGCACTTGCACCGGAAGTACTCATCCGTGACCGCATCGCCCACGATGTCACTGCCGCGCGTGGCCTTGGCAATGGCCGTTGCGCGGCCGTTCCTGAACTGCACCACGTAGCGGTAGCTGTACAGGCTCGGAATCGGATTAGATGCCTCATACACCCGCCATTCCCGCGTGCGCGACTCATCGTGAAAAACGTCCAGCGGTGCACCCAGCACCTCATCGCACGTATCCGCCGAGGCGCCGTTCAGTTGGCGGGCTTTCGCCCGTACATCCTTATCATCTATGGCCTGGCCAACCAGACCCGCAGCCGTGCCGATGGGCAGTTTTTGGACGCTGGAAATGCTGGGAATATACGCGCACGCCGACAGCCAAAGGCATGCCGCCAGGCAAAGCAGAAACTGCCTCATGGTCAACCCTCGCTGGTTCCAGGTCGTATGAAGAAGTGTACGCAGCGGAAGCGTCCGCGTCCTTTTCGGACAAATGTCGCTGGAATTAGGCGACAACTTTTATAACATTGCATTTGAATGACCGTAACACGCACAACATCTGCCGCATCCGCCAAGGACATAAGCCTTTGGCATCGCTACGACCTGGTTAAATGCCTGGCCCTGGCGTACCTGGCATTCCCGATACTGATCTTCCTGTGGAATTGGATGAACCTGTAC
Organism: uncultured Phycisphaerales bacterium; assembly: GCA_963785635.1. GTDB lineage: Bacteria > Planctomycetota > Phycisphaerae > SM23-33 > FEN-1343 > FEN-1343. The sequence goes on along the minus strand of CAWAWB010000012.1, from coordinate 307,913 downwards.
GTGGCGGTGATCTGCTGCGCGGCGGTAGTATTTTCAATGTTTCGCATCTTTCAGGATTATCGCTGCAAAACTGTTCTCCCGGAACCGCAGCAGATCACCCTGCCGAGGTTTGCGCCGCTGCTGGCAATTGCGGTGGTCTGGGTAGCATTCTCGGGAATCGGCGGGATGGGGTTCCAGAACTGGGACTTCCATTTCCGAAATGCCCTGTTTCATGACCTTGTTAAATATCACTGGCCCGTCGTCTACAGCAGCGGCAGGCTGATGGTGTACTACTTCACCTATTGGATGCCGGCGGCGCTGGCGGGCAAGCTGTGGGGGTGGTACGCGGCGAACATGATCCTGTTTATCTGGAGCGTACTGGGCGTAATGCTGGCGTTTCGACTGCTCCAGCGCCTGCTGGGCAACGCTAATCCGGCGGTGATCGGCCTTTTCGTGATGTTCAGCGGGCTGGACATCCTGGGCCTGTTTCTTAAAGGCCTGTTCTTCAAGAATGTGGCGGATTCTCTACGTTTCCCGCCCGCATTGGGCGAGCACATCGAGTGGTGGGTCAGCGGCCTCCAGTATTCTTCCAATACTACGGTCTTATTCTGGGTGTTCAACCAGGCCATACCCATCTGGATCGTAGTGGCGCTGATACTCCAGGAAAAAAGCTATAAGAACATGCTGGGCCTGGCGGCGCTGCTCTTCCCCTTTTCACCCTTCGGCTTTCTTGGGACATTGCCGCTGCTGGCCTGGAAGTTCTGGCCGGCGTGAAGAAAGCCGGTGCGGGAATGGCTGACGGTGCAGAATCTCGCCCTGCCGCTGGTCCTGGCGATTCCGTTCGGCGCGTTCTATTCTCTCAACTCCGGCGTCGAGCGGCCGCATTTGATATTCGGCCATGAGCCGCTCTCCAAATACGCCGTCTTCTGCCTGTGTGAGTTTGGCTTATTTGTGCTGGCGATCGTCAACCTATATTGGCGGAATGGACTCTTCTGGGTTTGCGTGGCGACGCTGGTGAGCATACCGCTGATCGTGATGGGCTCTTCCAATGACTTTTGCATGCGGGTATCGATTCCCGCGCTGCTGGTCCTCTTTCTGTTCGTGTGCAGGACCCTGCTGAACCGGCAGGTACATAAGGCGCAGCGGTTGGCGCTGCTGGCCCTCTTGATCGTCGGTATGGCCACGCCGTTCCAGGAAATCTACCGCTCGGCCGCGCATCGTGGCCAGGTCTCTGATAATATTCGCACCTTCGATCAAAAGCCCCCGCCCGGCCTGGTGGGCCAAAAGTTTGTGAATTTCGTTTCGAAGGATCCAGCGGGGACTCCGTATATGACTTACCTTAGTCCGGTTAAACCGCTGCCCAAGCAGTAAGCGGACGAAAAAGCCAACCGCGAGCGGACAAATTAACCGATTAACTTTTTTCGTCCTCTTCTGACATGTGCAGCGTATGCAGCATGCGGTGCAGGGCGGGGGCCAGGATAATGGCCATGGAAGTCAGGAAGATCACGCCGGAGAAGAGGCAGTAGCAGATCGCGAATATTTTTGCTCCCCTGGTCTCAGCTTTGTCCACCGGTCCCATGCCTGTCAAGATCATGGCCGCGTTCAAGAACGCATCCAGCCACTTGATATGCATAGTGAAGCGGTAGCCGATGGCGCCGCCGCACAGGGAAATTCCAACTATACCCAGGGCGATGGCGAGCCACGCCAATTGGCGGCGAATGTATCGATTAAGAGGTAGCAAAGGCTCTGTGCGATGCTCGAACATGGGCAAAAGGATAATGACTCCTTCATCGAAGTGCCAGCCAGCGGGCGGCAAAAACGGCTGTTTGGTGTTTTGGCTGTTGGGCTGTTTGGAACGGACAGAGAAAAGCAAAACGCTCGAATAGCAAGAACCACGAATAGCTTGTTAAGCTTACCTGAACTATGACATTCTAAGACCGCCAACGACCCAAGCATGTCCAATTGGCGGTCTTGGCGGTCTAGAATTGCGTGACGGAATTGTTTGTATATTCATAAGTTACAGCTTAACGCGAAGAATTCTTAGACCGCCAACCCGGATCCAAAGTTGCCCAAAATGCTTTAATTTGGCAAAGATAGGTAATATAGGTAAATGGCAAGAGAATTCAGAGTTCCAGTATCAATGACGGTTCAGGCTGGTCTAACCCCGACGCTTTTGGGTGGACAGCCGCGTGGGGGAGGGAACGACGTTCCATTTCACTCTCCCCGCGGCGTAAGGACAAAAGACGGCTTAAGGCTTTCGCCCACAGAAACAACCATTCTCAAAAGGGCTTTGGACCTTGGCTTTAGACTTGGCCGACAAGAAGAACGTTTTGCTCATGTGACGAATTTTTCAGTTCTATTGCGTATGTCTCCCAGACGAAACTGCCGGATTCGCTAAGAGCCCAATTCGCTATCCGGCCTGCCAAAGCCCAAAGCCCAAAGCCTAGAGCCCGAATTCTTATTAACCTGCAATCCGGCGAAGGTTCTAACGCATATCCGTTCATCTTGATCGTTGCACTGGCGGCAGTTACGGCTACAATTTTCTGACTGCCGAGAGGTGAGATCGCTTTCCACGCGGCAGCTTGGAGGTTTTAGCTATAGCTATGCCCCGCCCAAAGTCATCTTCAGGGCGGCTCTACAGCCGGAAACCATGAGCGACAAATGACATTACCGTGCCGAAGGCTCCGTCTTCCACTCCTTTGGATGGCCGCGCTGGCGACCCTGCCGGCGTGCGGACCGCCGCGCGCCAATGGCCCGGCGGACACCTTCTACCTGGACTTCCACATGCCACCCGGCTCCCACGTGCGCGGGGCCATTGTGTTCATGGTGGACGGCGTAAACAGCGAAATTTTTAACCGCATGCTGGAGGCGGGCGAGCTGCCCAATTTCCAGAAGTATTTCGTGGACCGCGGCCTGTACGCCCCGCACGCCTTCGCCTCCACGCCCACGGTTACGCTGGCCAATGAGACCAGCCTGGTCACCGGGCTGTACCCGGGGCACCACGATATCACCGGCGTGAACTGGTTCGACCGCAACACGCTCATCTGGCGCGATTATGAAAAGATCCCGCAGAAGAACAAGCTGGATGGGGATTACATTCCGACGAACATTTACGAACAGTTTCCGGACGAGATGACCTGGTCGATCTTCTTCCAGCCGCACCGCGGCACGACCAAGTTCGTCGAGGATGCGGTCACGGGCGGGTCGGCGTATTTCATCGGCCAGTATGAACTGGTCGACCGGCTGACGTTGTCGCGCTTCAAGCTCTTAATGAAGATTTCGCGCGAGGTGGGCCGCTTTCCGGCGGTGACATATGTGTATCTGCTCTCACCGGATTTTACCGCGTACCATTTCGGCGCAAGTTCGCCGCAGTACCACGAGGCCCTGCTGCACACGGACAGGCAGATGGGCCGCGTGTTTGCGGACATGGAGCGGGCGGGCCTGCTGGATAAGATCGACATCGCCTTTGTCAGCGATCATGGGCACTGGGATATCTGCCAGCACTTCGATTTGGAGAAGTTCTTTCAGAAACGGGTGGGACTGGACCTGGATCGCGGGCACTGGTGGGAGCGGCTGCCATTCGAGCAGCGTTTAAAGGACTACAACCACGAGTACGCCGTGCCCTACGGCAGCGGCGATCGTTACTATGCCGTCTGTTTGAGGGCCCCGCGCGAAAGCGCCGACGGCCGGAAATTCGAGCCCTGGCTGGTGCGGCCGACGGCGGCGGATCTGCACCATTACCCCACCTTCCATGGTCATAAACCGATGACCGAATCGCCCAGCGACTTTGTTGATCTGCTGGATACCCTGGTGAAGCTGGAGGCTACGGATGTGGTGGCCTACAGGGATGGGGATGATCGCGTGCGCATCCTGCGCAAAAACGGCGAGGTGGAGTTCAGCCAGGAAGGGGGCAAGGATTGCCCCATCAGGTATCGGCTGATATCGGGGACGGACCCGCTGGGTTTTGCGGGCAAGGTTCCGCAGGATGTCCTGGCGGGCGCCCCCGCCTCTCCGCTGGACTGGCTGAAATACACGGCCGCCACAAATTACCCGGACCTGCCGGCGCAGATTTTGGCTTATTTCCGCTCTCGCCGCGCGGGCGACTTGGCCGTCTTTGCGGAGCCCGGCTGGGACTTCAACCACGTCAACCGCTCCGGCCACGGGGGCCTGCGGCCGGGCGACCTGTGCGTGCCCATGGCCTTCGCCGGACCCGGCGTGCCGCATAAGCGGGTGGATTTGGCTCGCACGGTGGACCTCGTGCCCACAGTGCTGACCGTGCTGGACAAGATCCCCCCGCCGGAATTGGACGGCCGCACGCTCATTGAGCCCACAGGGCCGACCTCGCGCTATTGCCCGGCGACTGTGCCAACCCCTCTCCCTTGAAGCGAGAGGGTGGCACGCAGTGCCGGGTGAGGGTGTAACCCCTCTCCCTCGAAGGGAGAGGGTGGCACGCAGTGCCGGGTGAGGGTGTGACTTCCTATTCCCACGGCTGCCAATTAAGCGTTTCGTTTATCCCGCGCGGCCGCGAGCTTCTCCGTGATCGCCTCGCATTGGTCCTGAAGGGGAATGATCCGCGTATCCAGGTACTCGTCAATCCAAACAGATTCAATCAGCCCAGTAAACGCCGCGCGGAAGTGGTCTGAAGTCTTACCCTGGAGATCGGCTGTACGCTCCTCCAGGCGGGCGTGGAGCCGGATAATCATGTGCAGACTGCCGCGCGCGGCGTTGTTGCGCTGGCGGAAGCTCAAAAGCTGATGCAGAAGTCTTACCAGTTCCCAGGATGCGTTTCTTCTTGCCGCCATGCTCCTGCACGCCTGGAGACACTTTTGCCAGCGGTCTTTTTCGCCCAGCTTGGCCAGCAGGTTGGCACAGGCGGCTTTGCCGTCGGCCGGTGCGCGGCCATCGCGCAGAATCATGCCGATATTCACCAGACTGTCCAGAGCCGCATCGATGGGAATCGTCTGGAGTGAATCGGTAGAGTAGCGGCTCCAGGCCGTGGCGATGACGCCTTTGAACGGCCCAAGCCGGCGGGAAAGGTCCATCCACCCCAGGGCGTTCTCTTGCCGCTCGCGGTTGTCGGCGAAATCCGCATCCGCGCCCTCGGCGCCCTTGTAGGCCGTGGCCGCCCACAGCGGCACGCCCGCCTCGATAAAGCGGCGGACATATTTCGTGTTGTAGTGATACTCCACTTCGTCGGGATGGCCTTCGTAGCCCCAGGCGACCAGGTCCGCCTTTTTGGCCAGCTTTTGCAGGGCTTCGACGGGCCAGTCGATCATCATGTCGTGCCACAGGAGCGGCCGCGCTTTTGCGCGGCCAGCAGGTCCAGCAGCGGCTCGACGTGGTGCAGATAGAGCGCCGCCTTGCCCGCCGCGCCGCCGCCGTGGTTATCGATAAAAGCCTTGGTTTGCGGATTCATACCAAATGACCACGCCTCATCGCCGCCGAGGTGGAAATGGCGGATGCCCGGCATGGCCGCCAGGACATCTTTGATGAGGCTGACAACCAGGTCGCCGGCGCCCTCGGCAAGAGGGTTCAGCGCGTCATTGTTTTCCGGAACCTCGCGCAGCCGCGCGAATTCGGGGGCAGACAAGAAGGTCTCCATGTGGCCCAAGGTCTGGACCAGCGGAATAACCTCCAGCTTCAGCCGCGCGGCGGCGGCCAGAAACTCCGCCACCTGCTCCCTGGAAAATGCGGTGGGGCTGCGAAACCGCGCATCGACGGTCCAGGGGAAGCAATCCTCCCACTCGACCAGGACGGCGTTGTAACCGGCCGCGGCGATACTGCGCAGGAGTTCGAGCAGCCGCCCAAATGTCGGCGGCAGGCCTTTAAGGTCCAGGTGCAATGCTCGGATTGCGATGGCTGATACGTTGTTTGAAGATATCGGTCTTTTGTTCGCCATGATGAGATTGGCGTATTTCGAGCAGACGTTGTCAATGGTGTCCTTAAAATCGAAAATCGCCGTTCGACTTCGCTCACGGCCCTGAGCCTGCCGAAGGGCAAATCGGAAATCGAAAATTGGCGATGTAAGATCTAGGTTTAGTAGAAGAGACTCGGCGTTATACTTGTGCGTTTATGCCGCTTGCCGGTTTGACAAATATCGTTCACGAGTTCCCCAAGCTGACGCTCTTAAAAGGCGCCAGCCTGGAGATTGCGCCCGGTGAGCGCGTGGCGCTGGTCGGCGCCAACGGCACAGGCAAAACCACGCTCTTTCGCATCCTGGCCCGCCAGCTCGCCCCCACGCAGGGGCAGGTTTTCTGGTCTAAGGGTTTGAGAATCGGCTACCTCGAGCAGCAGCAGGAGATTTCTGCCGATGGGCTGACCGTGCGCTCCGCCGCGCGGCGGGCCTTTGCCGACCTGGAAGAGATGGAGCATCGCCTGCGCGAGCTTTCGACGCAGATGGCCTCGGCGGCGGGGCCGCAGCTTGGCCAGTTGATGGCCGAGTACAGCCGCCTCGAAGCACGCCACACGGCCGCCGGCGGCTACGCCTGGGAGCACCAGGTGGAAGAGGTGCTGGAGGGCGTGGGTTTTTCGATGGACAGCCGCGAGCAGCCGGTGAGCACGCTATCCGGCGGTCAGCAGTGCCGCCTCGCCCTGGCGCAGGTGCTTTTGGGCGGGGCAGATCTGCTGCTCCTGGATGAGCCCACCAACCACCTGGACCTGGAGGCGGTGGGCTGGCTGGAGAAATTCCTCCTGCACCTGCCCGCGGCCGTGCTCATCATCAGCCACGACCGCTACATGCTGGACCGCGTCGCCTCCAAGGTGCTGGAGCTGCGGGACGGCAAAATCGAAACCTACGCCGGCAACTACACCAACTACGTGCGGGAGCGGCAGATCCGCCAGCTCCACCGCCAGCGGCAATTTGAAAAGGACCAGGCCTATATCGCCAAGGAACGGGATTTCATCGCCCGCTTTCACGCCTCCGGCTCGCGCAGCCGCGAGGCCAAGGGCCGTTGGACGCGCCTGGAGCGCCAACTGGCGGCGGGGGAGTTTCTCACCCAGGCCCCGCAGGATGATCAGCGGCTCGCGCTGAGAATCTCCGCCGCCTCGCGCGGCAGCGAACTGGCCGTGCGCCTCGAAGAGGTAAGAAAGTCCTACGGCGACAAGTGCGTCGTCAACGATGTCACGCTCGACCTGACCTGGCAACAGAAGCTGGCCATCCTGGGCCCAAACGGCGTAGGCAAGACCACGCTGCTGCGGCTGGTGCTGGGCGAAATCATGCCGGATAGCGGCACGGTCAAGGTCGGCAAGGGCATGACCATCGGCTATTACGACCAGCGGCAGACCGGCCTGGATGAGACCAAGACCGTGCTGGAGCAGATGGTCTCCTTCACCAACTGCATCGATGAGCCGCTGCTGCGAAAGTTTTTAGCCCGCTTCCTCTTTGCCGGGGATGAGGTTTTTAAACCCGTCTCGGCGCTGTCCGGCGGGGAGCGATCCCGCCTGCTCCTCGCGCGGCTGCTTTTTTCGCGGCCGAATTTCCTGGTCCTGGACGAGCCGACGAACCATCTGGATATTCCCTCGCGCGAGGTGCTGGAGGATGCCCTGTGCGAATACGATGGCACCGTGCTGTTGGTCAGCCACGACCGGTACTTCGTGGATCGTGTCTGCGACAGGATGCTGATGCTGAATCTGGACTCTTGGGAACTCGTCGCCGGTAATTACACCTTCTGGCGCCAGCGCGAGGAGGAACGGCAAGCCGAGGCCGCCGCGCAGAAAGTGGCTGCTGTGGCCGAGAATTCGTCGAACCCCCGAGCGGCCACGGGCGCGAAGGCCGGCGGCAAGCAATCCGGCAAAGGTGCCAAGAAGGGAAATGGCGCGGAGGCGGCCGCCAAGCCGTCCGTCAAGGTGGGCGGCCTGAACACCTATTATCTGGATCGCCTGACTGTCGCCGAGGTGGAGCAAAAAATTCACCAGGCCGAGACGAAGCTGGCCGAAATCGAGGCCTCCTTCGCCGATCCCAAGGTGTACGCCGAGGCGGGCCGCTGGCAGCAGGTGCAGGATGAGCACGCCGAAGTCCGCCGGCAGATCGAGGCCCTCATGGAGGTGTGGCAGTACAAGATGGAGAGGGAGTCAGAGGGTTGAGGTCGGTGGTCTAAGGGAAACGGCGAATATCGAATAACGAACAAGGAATATCGAAGTCCGAAGTCAGAGCAGCGGTTCATTTGGATTTGCTTGATAGCAGCGGTTACATTAACGGTTCTTTACTTCAATATTCGATATTCCGTGTTCGATATTCGATATTTCTTTCGACGTTCATTGGGGGCGAACCGTTAGTCGATCGACAAATCCTTAATCACCAGCCGGGGGCGGCACCCGGCGTCAATAACGAAGACTTTGCGATAATCTCGGTGCTCTTGGCATTGTCCCAAGGGATTTTCCCATCTTTCGCTAACAGTGATGCAAGCTCATAAACCCGCCCACAAACGCTTTTTCTTATTGTGTCATCTTCTTTTTCTTCGAGATCGTCAACCCAGCATAGGATGCCGACATCGGCACCTTCGAATCTACCTTCCTTAAGGCGAGGGTCATCCAGATGGTCCCGGAATCCGCTGGCATACTTTTCTAGTTCAAGATGAACATTCATCGCTACTCCATCCATTTTGACGCACAGATCTGGGAACCCCGTATGAACGCTGATGATCTTTTCGATTCCGAGTTCCCTGTGACCGAAGGCCACAGCGCAAAGTAGTTCCTGTTCGCACGATAGGCGACGCTTAAACAGAGGGACCCTGGGGAGGCATTCTTTCCACTTTTTCTCCCACTTGAAAGTTTCACTTTTTATTTTCTCAAAATCCTCGGCTTTTATCTTAGTAATCGTTTGCTGCTGAAATAATCGTTTGCCGATGATCCTGGTAATTGGAGGTATCTCAACCGGCGATTCTGGTTGGGTATCGCACTTCTCGCCCCTAATGAACCAAGCCATTTGACACTCTGGGTATTCTGTGCTCACCTTTTGAGGCAACTGTGGAAGTTTGCCATATTGTTTTGGTTCAACACATTCATAGAACCCTACGACCTGACTGAGGGGAATTCTGCTGGTCTCATTGTCATTTTCTATGTAGGCAAAGGCGATCCAAAGATCGCCCTTCCTGATTGATTTAAAATCTTTTGGCTCTTCGGTTCTTGGTTTGTCCGTTCTCCAAATGTGGCCTGGTAATCTCTGGAAGGATTCGAGGTCATGTTTTACGATGAAATAGCGGCGATCATCTGGTTCGACCATTGGGGGGTTCCTTCCTTTCAGAGGTAAGGTTGTGCTGGCGCAACATTCGCAGCCCTTTCATCGGTGGAAAACCGTCTGGCCGCCCGACAGGGCGAAGGGCCAGATGCGGCGGCGGTATGGCGCATATGACTAACAAGTCCGCCCGCCCGCGCCAAGAGAGTCATCACGCGGTATGATAAATGAGGTAGGTCGTACGGGCTGTAAAAACGTGGCTGCAAACGCTGTACAGACCGGGGACATCGTGAACAGGTGTGCGGGGACATCCTTAACACCTTTGGTCGCTGCCAGTCTCGCTCCGCAAGTCGATTGTGTCTAGCTTTTGGTGACAAAAATACACGTCCCAGACCCCGTCCTGTGGCGTGGGGCGGAAGCCCACAGGCTGGTGCGACACGCCGTCAGAGATGTGGATCCTGCGCCCGTGGAACGTGACGTAACCCTGGTGATCCGCCTGGCGGACCTGGTCATCTGGGCCGTACTCCACCGGCCCCAGCATCTCGGGATACGCCCGGGGGCTAGCCTGGTAACGCGAGGCCGGCGTGGTCATCTCCAGCGCCTCATGTGGCCGCTGGAGGTTGTACATGTCCCGCCAAGGATCGAACGCCCGCTGCGTGGCCGCCAGGTCCGCAAAGCTGCGGCCGTTGAGGACCTCGGCCTTCAAGGTCCGGTGGAATCGTTCATCCTTGCCCTGCGTCTGAGGATGGAAGGGCCGGCCGTGGCACAGGATGATCCCCAGGCGCACCAGACGGGCGCCCAGGCGGGTCAAGCCGCCCGGTTGCCCCGTGCCCCAAGGCGGCCCGTTATCGCAGAGCAACTGGCGCGGCAGGCCATAGCGACGGAAGACCTCTACCAGGTGTGGCCAAATCGTCTGGCCGCGTTCATCACCGCACGCCCGCAACGCCAGATTGAATCGCGAGTGGTCATCCAGGATTGTCAGCGGGTGGCAACGCCCCGACAGTAGGGTGAAGTGGCCCTTGAAGTCCATCTGCCACAGGTCATTGGGATAAAGCCGCTGGAATCGGGTAAAGGGTCCGGGTTCATGATCCGTATCGGTGCGCAGTAGCCCATGACGGCGCAGGATGTCCGTGATCGTGCTGGCGGCCGGGACGTTGGCACACTTCAAGGCCTTCAGGCGGGCCCGGATCTTGCGGCCACCCCAGGCCGGATGCTGCTGGCGCAGTTCCACCACTCGCCGCTCAAGTTCAGGCGGCGTCTGATTGGGACTGCACCGAGGCCGGCGGGACTGGTCCTGCAAGGCGTCCACGCCGCCTTCCTGGAATCGGCCAAGCCACTTGTATGCCGTCGGGGGACTGATCTCGAAGCGTCGGCATAGTTGCCGCACATTGGTCTGCTGGGCCTGGGCCAAAAGAACAAACTCTTGCCGCTGGGACATCCGAGTCGCCTCCATCCATGGCATTGCCGGCTCTCCTTTTGCAGGTAAAGTCGGCATGCTACAGCGCTCACCATGTCCCCGCACACCTGTTCACGATGTCCCCGGTCTGTACAAACGCCGCAGCCACGGCACCCAGCCTCAAGCCCCAAGCCTAGTTTTCCGCCGCCAGGTCCTTGATAGTCATATCCGGCGCATCGTGCGTCACGGGCTCTGTGAGTCTGCGGCGCCGTGCCTGTAATCTGCTGCGTGGCCCAGCCACACACGTAGATAAGCTCGCGGCTGGGTCGCTCTTTTTCGATCACAGCGGCCAGCGCGCCTCGGGTCTTGGCACCGGAGAATTTGTGCACACCGGCCAGATGCGCCGCCTCCCAACGGACCCGATCGTTAAAGGTGGGATCCGAAAGAAACTGCGACAGCCACACGTCGATGTGCTCGCTCGGCAGCGTATCCCAAGACTTTTCGAGCAGGTCGATCACTGCATCGTTGGCCAGGTCGAACCGATCGCCGCCAAAAAAGAAGTCCACGGTCCGGTCGATAAAGGCAACTGCCCCCTGGCTGTCCAGCTTGAACAGAGAATTCAGGGCGGAGATATAGGCCTGTTCGCAGAAGGAGACAGTCGGTCCCTCCCTGCTGTGCCGCGTGGCGTAATGCTCCTGCGCCGTGTCGCGCGCGAAGGTCAGGTAATCCTCCAGAGCCTCCACTGCGGCCGGACCATCCAACACGGCGGCCATGGCCGCAATTTCACTCTGGGCCACATCGCAGTCGGCGTGCTGCCTAAGCGATGTCAGCGCCAGCTCCCGCACTTCCTTGGGAATTCTGCCCGTCCTGGCCAGTATGAAACCGGCGCACAAAACGCGGTCGCGATGGGCCAGGATCTGGCCGGATGGATAAAGCGCGGGACCGATGGCGGCAGGAGGCACCCGGCGCGGCCCCTTCAGATCCAGCAGCGCCGGAAGATTTTCCAGGATCATCGCGCACGCCCGCTGGGCAACCTCGGGGTTGTCATTTACGCAGAGGGCCTCGCGTGCGGCCTTGCGCACATCCTGCGTGGCTGCATCCATCCGCACCTGCCAGGGATCATCCAGCATCGTGTGCCACAGGGCTTCGAAGGCCGCGGGATCCTTCGTCCTGGCACACGCGCGGCAGGCGGCCAGGCGCACGGGCTCCTTCGAATCCGACAGCGCCGCGATGATGGCCTGATCGGGGCCGATGGTTCCAAGGCCCTCGATTGCCGCCGCGCAAATGCGCCAGTCTCCATCCTTGGCGGCCTGTCGCAACTTGGGCACGGCGGCAGCGCCCACGCGGTTGGCGACAACAGGCAGCGCCTTGGCCCGCACCGATGGATCGCCGGAAGCGGCCATCTTTAACAAAGCCTGATTAGCCTGCGAATAATCCTTGGGAGCGATATCCGCCATGCGCAAGGCGGCCAAACGGACTTTTACCGAGGGATTAGCCAGAAGGCCAACCAGTTCCTCTTCTTCCAGCGGCTTTTTGAAAACGATCAAGGCATCGACGGCCGCGGCGGTCAATTCAGGGTCGCCCCGCGAGATCAGCGAGGCCACTTGCGGGCTGGCTCCATCAAAATGCAGCCGCGCGGCGGAGAGGGCGGCCTGGCGGGCAACACGGAGATCCGGGTCGCCAATCGCGTTCTTCAGCGGCGCTTCCACCCAGTACAGCGGCACAAGGCCCATGGCCTGCGCGGCGGCCGCGCGCACGATCCGGGACCTGTCCCTGGCGCACCTGGCGATTGCCGCGGCGGCGTGATAGTTGCACGCGCGGCCAAGATCGATAACGATCCGCTCGCGCAGGAGGGGGTCTTCGGCGAATTCCGGCTTTTCCAGCATCTGCACCAGAAGCTGCACTGTGCGGTCATTGGAGTGGTTACTGGGCAGGTAGACTTCCGGGGCCGCCGGCTCGGGAAGAGGCGAGGGTTGGGGCTCGGCGAGGGCGGCGGCCGCGAAAGAAACTACAGTTAGCACGAGGAGCAGTCTGGGCATGAAGCGGGCTTTCAGATCTGATTGCGGATTGCGAATTGCCAATTGCGAATTGAAGATGCGGTGGGGGCCGTCGCTTTCAAACAAGCGAGATTTCTTTCGTTTCAATCCGCAATCCGCAATCCGCAATCCGCAATTCATGTCTAGTCTTTCCTGCTCAGCCGCCAGACGCGGGCCACGGTCACGGCAAACAAGGCCGCCATAGCTATCGCCATGAACTTCAGATGCGGCACGAAAAGATTCTGCTTGGCAAAGCCGCTCTGGCCTGAGGCATTCAGCACCGCCGCCATGGGATTGGGCACAAAACTTGCCCGCACGGCCGCCGCCGAGATGCGGCCCGATCCCAGCAGCACCGTCAACGTCAGCACCGACATCAGCACCACGATGGAGTAGGTCCAGGCGGTGGCGGCCGATGTGCGGCTGCACCAGGACGAGAAGAACATCCCCAGGATTACCACGAACAGCGTGGTTGAGCCCACCACGGCCAGCGAGCGCAGAACATTGGGCCACAGGCCGTCCTTGAAGTAGGTCAGCACCAGCATGGGCCCGGCCGCCGCGGCCACGATTATGAGCAGCGGCAAAATGGCCGCCTGCATCTTGCCCGCCACGATGGTCCAGGGCGCCAGGCGGCTGGCCCGCATAAGATCCCACACGCTGGTCTCGCGGTCGCTGCAGATGCTGCCGGCCGACATGGCCGGCCCGACCAGGATCACCAGCAGCACCTGGAGAACCGCCAGGGCGCACACCATCTGGTTGACGAGCTGAATGCCCTGGTTCACCAGGGCCGTGACCACGATGGCCAGGATGCCCATGATGCCCAGCGAGATCATCAGGCAGATCGAGGCCATGCGCAGCAGCCAGTGAATCTGGAGCATGGGCCGCGTGCGGAATTCCTTCATGGCCACGGGGTTCTGCCACCAGCGGATCATAGGCTTGCGCTTGGCCGGGTCGTACAGGAAGAAGAACGTGCGGGCGGTGATCTGCCCGCGCTCCACGACCTTCAGCCGCTCGCGCGGCCGCGGCGGGGCCACGGGTTTGTGCAGCTTGAAATACAAATACCAGGTCACCGCCATGAGCATCAGGCAGGCCACAACCAGGTACACCATCCAGAAGGCCGGCATGCCGCGGGCGGGCATGGTGTATGCGCTATTGGGTGCTACCAGGGAAAGCATGGCCTCCAGTGGACTGAATGAGGCAATGACGTGCATGATCTTTGAACCTACAGGCCCGGAGCGGTTGATCAGGCTGTTGCCCGAGAGCGGCCAGGCCGCCGCGGCGAACAAGATGCACACCACCAGCAGTACCGCGTACGTGACGATGATCGAGCGGTAGCTCCGGTGCATGATCGCGCTAACGGCTAGGCCGATCAGCCCCAGGTACAGGCAGGTCGCCACCAAGATGCCGATGACCGCCAGCACCTGCGTGCCGCTGACCCCGCCTAAAAGGAATAGCGCCGCCAGCACCGGGCTTCCCATCAGCACCAGCACCAGCAGGTGGGTTAAGGAGCCCGCCATCTTCCCGAAGGTGATCTGCCAGGGCGAGAGGCGCGTCGCAAAGAGACTTTCGAAGGTGTTGCGCTCTTTCTCGTACGTCAGCGTGGTCGAGGTGAAGGCCGGGGCGAACATGGCGATCATCAGCAGTTGGCCGATCCCCAGGATGGCCAGCATGTTCTTAGCCTGCTCGCCGCCCGAACTTTGCAGGCCGCCGGCGGGCCACTGGTCGTACACAAGCGCGATCAGCACGGCCAGGTAGATCACCTGCATGGCCAGCGCCTTCCAGGTTCGCAGGCTTGTCAGAACTTCCTTACGCAGTATGGGGTTCATCATGCTCGTTGCCCATCCTGCCGCGGCGGGGCCGATTTATCTTCCCCATCCGGCTCCATCATGCCGGAGAGCGCCATGAAGGCATCCTCCAGACTCAGCGGCACCTCGCGGAACGAGGCGATCTTCACATTGCCCATCACCAGTCGGCGCAGCATCTCGACCTGGCCCGCATCATCGCCGTGATAACGGAAGGTGAGCGTGCCGGTCTTGATGTCCGAGCTGTCCACATCTTTGCAATCCGGATGTTTGGTGAGCCAATCCGCCGTAAGCTGCGCCTGCGCCTGCAACCTTCAGCTCCATCACTCTGCCGCGGCGGATCGAACCCAGCACTTCATCCAGCGGCCCAAACGCCTGCATTCTGCCCTGGTGGATAATGCCCACCAGGTCGCACACGCTGGCCAGCTCGGGCAGGATATGGCTGGAGACCAGGATCGTCTTGCCCATGTCGGCAAGCTGGCGGATGAGGTTGCGCTGCTCGATGCGGGCCCGCGGGTCCAGGCCGTTGGCCGGCTCATCCAGCAGCAGCACCTGCGGATCGTGCACGAGCGTGCGGGCGATGCCCACCTTCTGCTTCATGCCTTTAGAGAGCGTGTCCACGAAGCGGTCGCGCATGTATTCCGCCTCGGCGATGGCCAGCACCTCATCGATGCGTTTCTTGCGCTCGCGGCGGGGGATTTTGAAGGCCGCGCCGAAAAAATCCAGGTATTCCCACACGCGCATCTGGTCGTACACGCCGAATTCATCGGGCATATAGCCCACGAGCTGCTTGAGGCGGTCGCGGTTGCCGGTGACATCCGTGCCGGCGATGATGGCCTGACCTTTGGTCGCCCCCAGCAGGCCCGCCAGGATGCGGATCGTGGTGGTCTTGCCCGCGCCGTTGTGACCGACATAGCCGAACACGCGACCCTTGGGGATGGACAGGTTCAGATCATCCAGCGCGGTGATCTCGCCGTATTGTTTCGTCAAACCGACGGTCTGAAGCACGATCTCGCCAGTCGCTGAATTGATCACTGGACGGTCCCTTGCAATGTGATGTCGACATCATCAAAAGCCCATTGATTGGCCGCCGCGCCAGTGTAAACGTTCGGCCGGTGCGCCATCCCGGGGCCGGCGGGTTTGGCGGCAGAACTTTGCAGCGGATCGACGGCCAGCCGCAGCGTGACGGCGCCATCGGAGAGGAATCTATCGGCCCCGTCGATCTGAATCGTCGTCATACCCGAGGGATTATCCACCGAATCCAGTTGCTCCGTGCCGCCATCAGGGCGAACGCCTTGAATACTCAGCCGCCAATCAAGCGCCGTCAGCGACACGCCGACAGTCACTTTAGAGCCGCTTACCTTGCCGACAGAGGGCGGCGCAGAAATCCGCACTTCCACGCCGCCGGCGCGGGAGGAAGGCTGAAATTTGATCTGGCTGTTCCACACCTCCGTGCCGATGGGCCGGTAAGATTTCAGCAGCATCTGGTCAGGGATTTTTACCGCCGCGCCGGATGGGCTGGGGGAGAAGGTCAGCCGCTGTGCGATGAGCATCATGCCCTTGCCGCCCGCGGATGCCATATCCGCGCCGGGTGAGAGCATGGGTTTTTCCACCCAGCCCAGCAGATAGGGTTCCTCATCCATCAGGCTGGAGATCGCCGCGGATTTGGGCGGGCAAACGAGTCCGGCGATGAGTTCGTTATGCCAGCGGTCCTCCAGGTTGGCAAAGCCCACGGGAATATACTCACCCACGCCCAGCCGCTGGTTGGCGGCGATGGTCACGGGTACAGGCTTTTCATTCGCCAGCGTGCCGATGGCAAACGCGCGGCCGCGCATCAGCAGCACCGCATCGGTGAGATCTTGCCCCAACCGATTTGTGATCGTGCCGGAAAGACCTTCCGGGCCGAAGCTGAGATCAAAATCCGACCTGGGCAAATCGATGACCGAGCCGGCCAGGAAAGTCACGGCCGAGTCGCGCTCGATGGTCAGTTGCGGCCAGGTCATCCCATCGGACTGGAGAAGCTGCCTCCGCTCCATTGTGTTGCCGCCGGCCAGGGGACTCAGCCACGCCAGCGGCGTGGAAGTGGAAACGGTGGCGACGAAATGGCTGGGTGAATAAAAACCGGTGGCCTGGTAGACACCCGCGCGTCCGTCGCCGTCCGCTATGGCCAGGCCGACAAAGCTCAGGGAGGGTTTGGCCTGGCGGCTGTCGGCATAGACAAACAGGCCGATTGCCAGGCCCAGCGCCGCCGGCAGCATGATCAGCCAGGTGCGTTCGCCGCAACGGCAAAGCCGCATGGTCAATCCCACCGCGGCGGTGAGCGCCGCAAAAGCGCCAGCCAGAGAAGAATCACGTTGCGATCTGTGCCGCGCCGACCGCTGATCGCGGCCAGCTTGTCGGAGATGAGTTTGCGATCTTCGCCGGCCTTGGCCGCCTCCAGACGCAGCGGATCGTAAAAAGCATCCGCACGGATCTGCGGGCAGAACACCATCGCGTCGCGGATGAAATTCCACACCGGATACAGCGTGGGTTCAGCGATTCCGGCCGGCTGCGAGGTGGCGGCGCCGGCATTGCCCGCGCGGTTCGTTTGGGCCTGCGCGGCGGGAAATTTTTCACCCAGCGTTCCCACGGGCGTGGCCAGCACGAAAACGTGCCCTTGTCCATGCCGCGCCGCGTCAGCAGGGGCACATCATTGGCGGTGCACAGAACCTCCGCGCCGTCACAGGCCAGGTCGGCAAATAACGTCGGCGATGGCAGGGTCACATCCGCGCTGAACTTGCCGTCGGACGAGCGCACGTCTAGCTCGCGCAGGCGCATCAGGCCAGCACAAGAGACCTTGGCCGCGCGGCCCAAAGGTCCATCCAGCATTCGCTGCATTTCCTCTGTGGCAAAGAGCACCAGCACTCCGCCCTGGCCTGCCCAGTCCAGCATGGCCTGGACCTGGCTGACCCGGCGGCCCTTGCCGATGGGGTCAACATTGCCCACCAGGAGCACGCTCGCGCCGTTGTAACCGTACCACTGATCCGGCAGCACACGCATCGGCGGCGTGGTGAGGACCGTGCCCAGGGCCGTCACATCCTTCAGGTAGGAGTATGATTCGTCCGGCAAGATGCGGGAAAGAATCCTGGGCGGGTCGTCGATGTAACAGAACAGCCGCACGCTGGGCTGCATGTGGATGAACTGCACCTGGCTTTTGCGGTCCAGCAGGCGGCCGTTTTTGGCATCCACCAGTTCTACGGGTTGCTCGGCGATGAATAAATCGTCACGGTTCATCGCCTTTATGCCGCCCAGTGTGCCGGGACGAAATCCGTAGTAAACCTGGGTCTGACTATGGGGGGGCAGCCAGATGCTGCGCCAAAAACCACTGTCCCCAGCCGTGGATCATCCGATGGGTACGCGACCTGCGCGGATAAATCTTTATCGGTGGGATTTTCTGCCGAGGAAACCATCTGGTTCCACACGCCCTGGCGGGACATAGGCACGACTGGCTGGGCGAGGTCAAGTGCGGGTCTGTCGCCCGCTTCCTGCCCGCCGGCATTGCTAACGCTTGCCCAGCCCAGGAATAACGCGATGCACACGCGCAAAACCGTGAGCAAAAGGGGCGGCGTCCCTGGCCGAAGGCGTACTTGGTTCATAACTCCTCTTGACCGACCATCTCGCTTTGCCACCGGGCCGCCGCCGAGGCTTTGCACTGCGCGGCGGCGGATCGCTGACGGCAGATGAGCAAGTGTTGCGGCGCAGATTTCCAAAATACAGCAATACCTTACTTATGCAAAGCTTTTCCAGCAGGCGGCAACGTGCTGTAACGACTGCCCAAATTGGGCAGTCGAAACAGCGTTGTCCACGCCCGGTACAGAATAGTACGCGGATTTGCCGCGACGGGAATATAAGTGTTACAGGTGTTGGCCAAATTGACCAACACTGCCCGCCACGGGGATCGATCCATAACGCGCATCAAAAACGTTACGGATTGTGGAACTGGGAAATTTTCCCAGTTCCGTTATCCGTAACGCGCGGGGGCAGAAAGCGGCCAAATCCGGCCTAACTATTGACATGCCATAAGGCTGGAGTCTACCATCGCCTCGACGCGGTGGCGCGCCTGTTGTCAGGGTGGCGGCCGCAAAAAATGGTGGTTAATATGCCGCGGTGCCTCGCACCGGCTCGCTCGGAAGGACCCTGGCCTCATGAGCAATCGCTTAACGGTAATCTCGATCGGCCTGGCTGTTTCACTCTTCTCCGCAATCGCCTGGGCGCAGGAAGCCCCGCCCGTTGCTAACTCGCCTATCGCCAATGAGACCAAGGCCGTCTCGGGCGAACTCAACGATGCCCAGAAGGCCGAGGTGGATAACTTCCTGAAGGCCTGCGCCCAGCGGTTCGCCGGCGCGGCGACTTCCCGCCCTGGGCCGACAGGCCCGGCGGCCGTGGAAGAGGCGCGGCGCAAGGCGCTACCGCCGCGCGAAACGACATGATTGCCGCCTTCAACGCCGACAACGGCGCGGGCTATCGGCGGTATTTCGCCACATCCATGAACACGAATTTCTCGCCCGCGGTGCTGGGGTCGCGCGACGCGGTGGTCCAGGTGAACGGCGCGCTGTGCATCGTCCGCATCCATCAGTTTGAAATTGCGCCCTCGCTGGACCTCATGCTTTCCAGCGCCAATTCTGCCGTGCGGTATCAGGGCATCAAGGGGTATGCGGCGATTAAGGAAGCCGTGTTGAATCAGTACGCCGAGCCGCGCGAGCGCATGATGGCGAGCCTGCTGGCCGTGGGCGACAAGGAAACCAGTCCCGTGGTATTGGGGGCGCTGTTCGATGCGCTGGATTTTTCGGCCATTACCAGTGCGCCTGAGCCGGTGGTGCGGCAGATCCGCAGCCGCGCACGGCTGGGCGTGACGAACTGCCTGCGGCGCTGTCTGCCGGCGATCCGCAAGGGCGATACCCTGATGGCCCAGGCCGCCACCCGCGGCGTGCGAACGATTCTGGCCGCCGGCGGGGATATTACCAATCAGGAAAAAACAGACCTGCTTCAGGTGCTGGCCGATCTGATGAAGAATGCCGCCCAGACGTATCAGGACTGCTCCGCCGCCGCGGCAAGCGGGGCTGACAGCCCGCGGGACTCCATCGAGTTGATGATTCAGGAGTATGGCAATCTGCTGAAGGATCTGGAGCGCACCGCCGCGCAGTACACCGGGCGCACTGAGGCGACGGTAAACGAAGCACTGAGCCAGAAAACAGTGGCCGCCGAGAAGGTTATGCTGACCGTTAACGAGTGGGTCGGCACGGAAGGCTCGGCCGGCCGCATCACCGGCATTACGACGCCCAAGGTGCTGCCGGGTGGTCCCGCAGTTTCTACAACGCCCGTAGCCCAGCCGGTGAGGACTCCCGCAACGGCGCCGGCCGCGCCGCCCGGCGCTGCGCCAAGCGGCGCAGCGGCTGCGGCTACGCCCGTGACGGGCGCCCCCGCTTCAGGCGCGGCTGCTGCGACGACGCGGTCTTCAGTTGCGCCTGCCGCCACGCCGGCCGCCGCGCCGCACCCGTAGGACGCCGGGTAAAAGCCGATCATCGAGGCGCACCGAGGGATGGGGACAGATCATGTACAAACTCATCCTGACGATTTGTATCGTGGCCGTGGCCGCGGGGCTGCTCACCGCCACGCACGCCGGCGCCGGCTGCGAGACGGGCACATTCACCTTTAACAACGGGCTGGAAGTCAAATCCCTCGATCCCCACGTTATTACCTGGAAACATGAGATCCGCATCGCCAACGCTATCTTTGAAGGCTTGATGTCCTTCAAGGTTGATCCACCCGCGGCGCCCAAGCGCATCGCCGAGCTGGGCCTGACCTACGGCGCGGCGGAGAAATACGAGATCAGCGCCGACGGAAAGACCTACACGTTCCACATCCGCGAGGATGCCCGCTGGTCCAACGGCGCAGCCGGTTACCGCGGAGGATTTCCGTTGGAGCTGGCAGCGCGTGATGACGCCCATCACCACGGCCGACTACGCAAATTTGATGTTCCTCATCGAGGGCGCCCGCGATTATTACCGCCGGCTCGCCGCCGGAAAGCCCGCCTCCTTCGACTCCGTCGGCGTGAAGGTCCTGGATGAACACACCCTCCAGGTGAAGCTTGAAAACCCCTGCGGCTACTTTCTGGAGCTGACGGCATTTCCACCATTTTTCCCGGTGTACAGGCCGCTCCTGGAAAAGTATCCCTACAGCGAGACCCCCGTTTATTACAACGGCATCACCGCTTACAGCGAGAAGTGGACGGACCCCGACAAGATCATCACCAACGGGCCTTTCCTGCTCAAGGACCACTGGGACAAGCAGGAGATGGTCCTGGAGAAAAACCCGTATTACTGGGATCGTGAGCACGTGGCACTTAAGCGGGTGCGGGCACTGGCGATCGAAGATGTAAAAGCCTCGCTGCACGCCTATGAATCCGGCAACTGTCAATACATCGATACCGTGCCCATTCCAGCCATTCGAGCGCTGCTGGATGGCTCGGCTCGCAGAAAGTCAAACGACTTCTATCGTGTCACATCTTTCGGCACGTATTTCTACCGCTTCAATTGCCAGGGCGATGCGGATGGGGCGAAGAATCCGCTGGCCGATCCGCGCATCCGCCGCGCACTGGCGCTGGCGGTCGACAAAGTGGATATCGCCGCGATTGCCGGCGGGCGCCAGGAGCCGACGGACACATTCATTCCCCCGGGCCTGACCGTGCTGGACCGGGATAATCAGCCCGTGGCGTACAAGGGACCTGGCGGCCTGAAGTACGATGTCGCCGCCGCGCAAAAACTCCTGGCGCAGGCGGGGTATCCCGGCGGCAAGGGGCTGCCGGAAATCCGCCTGATGTATAACGCCGGCTACGATCACGAGAAGGTGGCCCAGCGGCTCCAAGCCATGTGGCAGGAGAACCTGGGCATAGAAGTGGTCTTCGATGTGAAGGATGGCGGCGCCTTCGGCCAGGCCTGCAAGCTCCAGGAGCACAAGGAATGGCACTTGAGTCGGGGCGGCTGGTTCGGCGATTACCGCGACCCGACGACATTTCTTGACCAGTTTGTCACCAACGACGGCAATAACGATTACGGCTACAGCAATCCGCGATTCGATGAGATCATGCACCAGGCCGCCGCCGAGCTGGACCAGCACCAGCGCATGGCCCTGTACGCCCAGGCGGAGAAGATCGTGCTGGAGGATGATGCGGCCGTGCTGCCCCTGTACAACTATGCGGAGCATCTGATGATCGCCCCCCAGGTGCAGGGAGCGTGGCCGAATCAGATGGGATATTTGATCTTGAAGCAGGTTTTAGTTTCAAAATGAGTCAATCGGTCAATTAGAAAGAGGATGTCGTCTATGCTAGAAGCGAGAAAGCATGGCCAGGTATTAACTGCTCTCATCGCCGCCACACTCGTGATTCTCGGCGTATGTGAAGTATCTAGCGCGCACCACCCGCAATACTTTCTACCGGTCACCGGCAATTATGAGATTTGGGGAAATCTGACTGGAGGCTCTGCCTCCCTGATCCGGCGCGATGCTAATGCTCCGTTTTACGGGGGAATCTTTAGGGGGGGCGACGTATTTCCGCGCGGCCAAGTTATCACATATGTTGACAGGTTCGCGATGCGGGGCGACGTAATCTTTGGTCAGGGAAAGGAATTTGGTCTGGACGGAGAAGGATTTTTTGTCGTCCAGCTTCCTTCAGACCACGAATCACTACAGGAGCCCAATGTATGGCACCTGCAGGACGAGCGTTCATGGAAAGAGAGGCTGGCTGAATTCGGTATTGCTGGAGATGTTCCTCTTGCCGATCCCCGTGAAATCGCCGCCAAAAAGCCTTACCGGGAGGTGGCGCCGTGGGATTTCGAACTAATGCACGGCTTCCTCGGCCAAACGGACGGTGACCTGGCGGCGCAAATACAACTCGCGACGATGGGTGTTGCCCTGTTGGTAGGCCTCATTTTCGGTCGGCGGTTGCAGCTTGGGATAATATGCACCGTACTATGCGCGGCGGCGGGATTTTACGTGAATCTGTTTGTGGACATTATGTTGATGGGTGGATGGCTTGTGGGGGCCATCTTTGGTTATGGCGGATATCGCTTCGGAGCATTATTTCACAACCGGCTGTGGCGGCGCAGTAATCCTCAGCCTGAGCAGGTCATATTGCGAGACTCGCAAATAGCGTGGGAAAGGTCCTTACAAAACGACTGCTCCAGGTCCCCCTCGTATTGGCCCTCGTCTTCGTGGCCACGTACGGCCTGATGGCCGCCGCGCCGGGGGACCCGCTGATCGGCGATTCCAGCAAGGTGCAGCCGGAAATTTTACAGCAGATGCGCATTCGCTATCGGCTCGATAGGCCCTGGCCCATCCAGATGGCGTATTACGCCAAGGAAATGGCCATCGGCGCCGCGCACGGCCACATCGAACTGGGGCAGTCCATTCAGTACAAAGGCAGGCCGGTCGCGCAGATCCTGGGCATGACCGCGGCGACTTGGTCGCGGGGGCGCTCAAAACCTCGCTCACGCTGGGCCTCTTGTCGCTGAGTTTTGCATTGGCTGTGGGGATGAATTTGGGCATCTGGGCCGCCGCGCGGCAGAACAAACTGACCGACCATCTCTGCATGGCTATCTCGGTAGTCGGGATTTCACTGCCGACCTTCGTCACGGGCGCGGTGTTCATCATGGTGTTGGCGCTATTGATACCAATCTTCCCCGTGGGCGGCTGGGGCTCTGTCAGCCAGATGATCCTGCCGGCCATCACGCTGAGCCTGCCGTTTTTAGCCACGATCGCGCGGCTGATGCGGGCGGGCATGCTGGATGTCCTCGGCGGCGACTTTATCCGCACGGCCCGCGCCAAGGGCGTCAGCGAGCACAATGTGATTTACCGCCACGCGTTCAAGCTGGCGTTTTTGCCCGTGCTCAGTTTTCTCGGCCCGGCCGCCGCGGCGGTGCTCACCGGCAGCTTCGTGGTGGAGCAGCTTTTCGCCGTGCCGGGGATCGGCCAGCATTTTGTGACCAGCGTGCTGCACCGCGATTACCCGGTGATCCTGGCCACGGTGCTGGTATATGCGACGCTCCTGATCCTGTTTAACCTGCTGGTGGACCTGGCGTACTTCTGGGTGGATCCGCGAATCTCGCAGGAGGGGCCGGCATGACCACGCCCACCTCCACCACTGAAGTTCAGCCGGCCGCGCTGGAGGCGCAGATTGCCCGCCGCGCCCATATATCGCAGCCGGCCGTGGCGGAGATTTCGCCGCAACAGGCTCGCCATAGCGGGGGCGATGCTGCTGGTCGTGATGATCATTCTGTGCGTGGCCACACTACCATGGTCGCTGGGGGTCGAACGCGGAGAGCCGCGCTACAACCACCAGATGGCCGGACCGATCCTAAGCGTGCCGGGCGCGGCGGCAAGTTTGGGCACAGATGAATTGGGACGGTCGCTACTGCCGCGCGTGCTCTTTGGCGGGGCGATCAGTCTGGGGATCGGCCTGGCCTCGGCGATCATCGCCGTGACCATCGGCGTGATGTGGGGGGCCATTGCCGGCTATGCGGGCGGCCGCGTGGATGGCGTGATGATGCGCATTGTGGATGTGCTATATGGACTGCCGTACATCCTGCTGGTGATTCTGATCAAGCTGGCGCTGGAAGACCCGCTCGCTTCCGTTTTTGGTGCTGCCGGCATCCGCCAGGCCAGCGCTACGGCCAACGTGGTAATCCTGTTTGTGGCGATCGGCTCTGTGAGCTGGCTGACCATGGCCCGCGTCGTCCGCGGCCAGGTGCTTAGCCTCAAGGCCCGCCCGTTCGTCGAGGCGGCCCGGGCCAGTGGCGCCAGCGGTGCCCGAATCCTGGCGAGCCATATCGTGCCCAACCTGGTGGGTCCTGTGCTGGTGTATGCCACGCTGATCGTGCCGCAGGCGATCCTTCAGGAAAGTTTTCTCTCGTTCCTGGGGATCGGCATCTCCGCGCCCACGCCCACCTGGGGCTCATTGGCCTCAGAAGGCGTGCAATATTTGAACTCGATTCGTATATACTGGTGGCTCGTTTTGTGGCCCTGCGCGGCGCTGGCCCTGACGCTGCTGAGCCTCAATTTTGTGGGCGATGGGCTGAGGGATGCGCTGGACCCGACAAGATAATTGGTGGCACAGGCTTTCAAGCCTGTGGAGAATAGGACAATATATGGTCACAGCCTGGAAAGGCTGTGCCACCAAGTAAGCACAGGTCAGGAGGGCCTGTGTTGGGTGAAGGAACGGAATGCCAAAGATTATCACTCGAGCCCTGACGATTATCGCCGCCATCGCGGTGATCGCCATCATCGCCATTAATGTCAATTCGCGCGGCCGCGCAAATGGCACACGTCCGAAGGTCGCGCACGCGGTTGCCCGTGATCAATACAAGCCGGTGGTGGGGGTTTACGGCGGGCAGATGATCATGCCTTCACTGGGCGCCCCTAAGAGCTTCAACCCCATCACCAGCTCCGAGCAGAGCACGGACCAGTTTACACAGTACATGTTTTTAGGACTGACCAGCATCGACCCTTGGACGCTGGAGGTCATGCCCTCCATGGCCGAAAGCTGGAAGAGCGATGAATCCGGCCTGGTCTGGACGGTGAAACTCCGAAAGGATGTCCGCTGGTCGGACGGCGTGCCTTTTACGGCCGATGATGTAGTCTTCACCTTCGACACGATTTACGATCCCCACGTGGTTACCGCCGCGAAGTCTGCGATTACCGGTCCTCACGGTGAGAAATGGAAAGTCGAGAAGATCGACGACTACACAGTGCGCTTCACGCTGTACGACAAGAATGCCATCTTCGACCAGTTGATCGGCCAGCCCAACTACATCGCCAAACACAAGTTCGAGCGGGTGGTGAAGGAAGGTCGGCTGAACGAGGCCATGAGCGTGAACAGCCGCCCCGAGGATATCCCTGTGACCGGGCCGTTCATGTTCGACAGTTACGATGGCACGCGCGTGGTCCTCAAGCGCAACCCATACTTTTATAAGAAGGACGATGCGGGCAACCGCCTGCCGTACCTGGATCGGCTGGTGTACATTGTCGCGGCCGACCTGGATGTGGTGAGCCTGAAGTTCCTCCAGGGTGAAACCGACTACACCTTCATCCTGGGCAAGGATTACCCCAACTTCGTGCGGCCTCGGGAGAACCCGGACTACACGGTTTACCTGCTGGGTCCACGGTGGGATGAGGCGTTCCTGATGTTCAATCAGAACACGGGCACGAATCCGCTCACGCATCGGCCGTACGTTGAGGCTTACAAACTCAAGTGGTTCCGCGATGTGCGCTTCCGCCAGGCCATGGCCCATGCCATCGATCGCAAGTTCATGGCCGATGCGATTTTGAACGGCCTGGCCTATCCCGAGTATGGCCCCATGACGCTGCATCCCAACGCGCCCATGGCCGAGGCCAATGTGCTGCGCTTTGAGTACGACCCCAACAAGGCGGAGGCGCTGTTGGCCGAGATGGGCCTGAAGCGCAACGCGGATGGGTGGCTGGAAGATAAAGAGGGCCACACCGTCGAGTTCAACTTGACGAGCAACGTGGAGAACGAGGTTCGGGCCAAGGTCGCCGCGGTGATCCGCCAGGACCTGGAGAAACTGGGCATCCGCGTGAACTTCCGCGCCATGAGCTTTAACACGCTCATCACGAAACTGGATGAAACGTTCGATTGGGAAGCCTGCATTCTCTCCTTCGGCGGTAATCCTGAGCCGATCTGGGGCTCCAACATATGGAAGAGCGGCGGCCGGACGCATCAATGGTTCCCGGGGCAAAAGACGCCTTCGACGCCGTGGGAGGCGGAAATAGACAAGATCTATGACGAAGCCGCGCGGGAAATGGACCCCGTGAAGCGCAAAGCGCTCTATGCGCGCTGGCAGGTCATCGCTGCCCAGGAGCAGCCGATGAATTACACGGTGGTCAATGAGGCGATGGCGGCCCTGCGAAATCGCTTCGGCAATATTTTCCCCTCTCCCGGCACCTACCCGGACGTGGAAAACGCACTGGTGCAGGGAAACATCGAGGAGATTTTCGTCCTGCCGCCCGGCAAGAAGTGGCCCGAGGACTACATGGCGCAGATGGCGAAGATGGAGCCGGCCTCAATGGGCGCGCCGCCCTCGTCAGAGCCTGCGCCTGCCTCGGCCTCCAAGCCCGCAGCAAGTTCTCCAGCCGACACGGAGCAATAAGGCACAGACGCATGATTGCATATATCATTCGCCGAGTCCTGCTGGCCCTGCTGATGCTCATTGGAGCATCCCTGCTGGGCTTTGGCGTGATGAAGCTCACGCCCGGCACGTACTTCGACCTGATGAAGATGAATCCGCGCATCCCGCAGGAAGTGGTCAATCGCGAAATCGCGCGGCGAGGCCTGGACCGCCCCATCTACGTCCAGTACCTGCGCTGGCTCAACCAGCTTTTGCCATTTGGTTTTAAACAGACTGCCAGTGGTTCACTTTTGTGGAAGTACGAGGGCGAGGAAAAAACAGCCGCGCAGCAGGGTGGGTTGAATCCGGGCGAGGAAGAAGAGGAAGAGGCCGCGACGCAGCCGGCTAGCGCACCGGCCAGCGAGCCTTCATCGCAGGCGGCCGCCGCACCCGCGCCGACATCCGCACCCGCGACGGTGGCGGGCGCACCCGTGGAACGCAAGCGCGTCTTCAATTGGCCGACATTCAAATGGCCGAATCTGGGCGAAAGCTTCGCGCATGAGCGGCCCGTGTGGGATGTGCTGTCCCAGCGAATGCTCAATACGCTTTTGCTGAACCTGGTGTCGATCGCCATAACCTGGTTAGTGGCGATTCCGCTGGGCATCTACGCCGCGCTGCACCAACACAAGATTGGCGATCTTTTACTCTCGGCCATCAGTTTTGTGGGCATGAGCTTGCCGGGCTTCTTCCTGGCGCTCATTCTGCTGTGGCTGTTTGCAGGCACGTGGAACTTGCTGCCCGCCGGCGGCCTGCGGAGCGCGACCTACGAGCAGATGACCGGCTGGCATAAACTGTTGGACCTGTCCTGGCACCTGATCATCCCGGCCATCGTGCTGGTGATCGGCTCGCTGGCCGAGCTTCAGCGCATCACGCGTGGCAATATGCTCGAAGTGCTGCGCCAGCAGTACATCACCACGGCACGGGCCAAGGGCTTGCCGGAAAACCGCGTGATTTATCGCCACGCACTGCGCAACGCGATCAACCCGCTGGTGACGTTGTTTGGTTTTGAACTGGCGGCGCTTTTCAGCGGGGCGGCGCTGCTGGAGATTGTGCTGAATTACCCCGGCATGGGCGCGATGATGTACGAGGCCATCGTCTCCAAGGATGAGCCCGTGGTGATGGCCGGCTTCATGATCGGCGCGCTGCTGCTGCTGCTTGGGAATTTGATCGCGGACCTGCTATTAGCCGTGGCGGACCCCCGAATTACTTACGCGTGAGCCTATGACACAAGTACCACAAGCTGTTCTCGAACCGCCGGCCGAGACGCCGGGGACCGCCGCGCAAGTGGGGGCGGGCCATCCGCTAACCCCGCTGGCCATTGCCTGGCGGAACCTGAAGAAGCACAAGCTGGCGATGGTCTCGCTGGGCGTGCTGATCGTGCTATATGTGGGCATGCTGTGCGACGGTTTTGTCGCCCCGTACCCGTTTAATTCGTGGTACCGCCCGCACGCGTACCACCCGGCATGGAATCTGCACTTTTTCGATGCTGAGGGTCACTTTCACCTGCGGCCGTTCCTGTACGCCTCCAGCTATAAGTTCGACGAGTACAAGACCCGAATCTGGCAGGATGACACCTCCAAGGCCTACCCGCTGAAGTTTATTGTGAAGGGCGAGCCGACAACCATGCTCTTCGGCCTGGTAAAGACGGATTACCACCTCTTTACGGTCGCTGCGCCCGCGCGGCTGTACGTCCTCGGCGCGGACTGGCAGGGCCGCGACATCTTGAGCCGCATCATCTTCGGCGCCCGCGTGTCGCTGACCATCGGCATCGTGGGCACGGCCATCGCCATGTTCTTTGGCATGATCGTTGGCGGCTTCAGCGGCTATATCGGCGGCGCGGGCGACAACGTGATTCAGCGCATCTGCGAGTTGATCATGCTCATCCCCGGCTTCTACCTGTTGATGATCTTGTACAACACGCTGCCCGCGGGCCTATCCAGCCAGGAAGTGTATTTCGGCGTGGTGGTGATCCTGGCGTTTATCGGCTGGGCGGGCTTGGCGCGTGTGATTCGCGGCATGGTGCTGTCGATCAAGTCGAGCGATTTTGTGACCGCCGCGCGGGCGGGGGGCAGCAGTTCATGGCGCGTGATTACGCGGCACGTTTTGCCGTCGACGTTCAGCTACGCGATTGTGGCGGCGTCGCTGCAAATTCCCGCGTACATCCTGGGCGAGGCGGGCCTGTCCGTGATCGGCATGGGCGTGCAGGAACCGGTGCCCACCTGGGGCAACATGCTCCAGCAGGCCAAGAGCGTGACCGAACTGACCTTCCACCCCTGGCTGCTGTGGCCGGGCGTGGCGATCTTCCTGACGGTGATGGCGTTTAACTTTTTGGGCGATGGCTTGAGGGATGCGTTGGACCCGAGGACGATTGGACTCAAGAAAGAATGAAACGAGGCCGTAGACTGTAGGCTGTAGGCTGTAGAAAAGGCCGGATGATGATCGCTAGCGTAGCTAGATTTGTAATGGTGGCGCTGATAGCCGCCTGCCTATTCGGTTTTCTGGTGCATCTGCTGTTTCCGCAGGTGACTGATTATCCTCGTACGTTTAGTAAGGCCACGGAGATAGCCGTGGGAACGGCTGTGTGGATTTCGGCTGTTGCCTGCGGCGCGATTGATGCAATGTTTGCGAAAAGAAGACGGAAAAACCATTGGCAGATTTTAAAGACGAAATGTTGCGGTGAGGCAGCTGTTTCCGGCTGTTTCTACAGCCTACAGCCCACAGCCTACAGCCTAAGAAACTGAAAGAACACCGATGAGCGAAAACGGCTCACCATTATTAAAAGTCGTGGACTTGAAAACCTACTTCGACACCGATGACGGCGTCGTCAAGGCGGTCGATGGCATCAGCTACCGCATCGAGCGGGCGCAGACCTTCGCCCTGGTGGGCGAGTCGGGCTGCGGCAAGTCCGTGTCGGCGATGAGCGTGATGCGGCTGATCCCCACGCCGCCGGGGCGGATGGTGGGCGGGCAGGCCTTTTTGAATGGCCGCGACCTGCTCGCGCTACCCGAACCGGAAATGCGGCGGATCCGCGGCAAAGATATCGCCATGGTCTTCCAGGAGCCGATGACCAGCCTCAATCCGGTGTACACGGTGGGGGCCCAGATCGTGGAGGCCATCGAGCTGCACCAGAAGATCCACGGCCGCGCGGCCTGGGAGCTGGCAGAAAAGATGCTGTGGCGCGTGGGCATTCCCGAGCCCGCCCAGCGCGTGCGCGAGTACCCGCACCAGCTTTCCGGCGGCATGCGCCAGCGCGTGATGGTGGCCATGGCCCTCTCGTGCAATCCGCAGCTAGTGATCGCCGATGAGCCCACGACCGCACTGGATGTGACCATCCAGGGGCAGATCCTGGATCTGCTGAAGGATTTACAGGATACCGCGGGCCTTTCCGTGCTGTTGATCACGCACGACCTGGGCGTGGTGGCGGAAACCGCCGATGTGGTGGGCGTGATGTACGCGGGCCTGCTGGCCGAGCTCGCTGATGTGCGCCAGCTTTTGCGCGGCCGCTGCACCCGTACACGATGGGCCTGTTCCGTTCACTGCCCAAGATGGGCCAGCTACGGCGGCGGATGGATACGATCGAAGGGGCGGCGCCCAATCTGGCTAAGCGGCCCTCGGGCTGCCCGTTCCACCCGCGCTGCCCGGTGGGCAAGAACCTGCCGCGCTGCCAGACGCAGATTCCGCCGCTATTGGAGGTGGAGAGCGGCCACTGGGCGGCCTGCTGGGAATGCCCTGGCTACGAAAAAGGCAAGCGCACCAGCCCCGCCGATGTGAAGATCGAGACCGCCGTTAAAAGTGAATCGGGAGTCTGATGTGATAGACACCGCACGACCGCTGCTGGAAGTATCCGGCCTGAAGACCTGGTTCCCTATCCGCCGCGGCGTGTTCTCGCGCGTGCGCGGGCATGTTCGCGCCGTGGACGGCGTGGACTTTTCCATTCAGCGCGGCCGTACGCTCGGCCTGGTGGGCGAGAGCGGCTCGGGCAAGACCACCGTGGGCCGCACGCTGCTGCGGCTGATTCCCCGCACGGATGGCCGCGTGTTTTTCGATGGGCAGGACGTGATGGCCCTTGGGAGCGGTCAACTGCGCCGGCTGCGGCGGCGGATGCAGATCGTCTTCCAGGATCCCTTCGGCAGTTTGAATCCGCGCATGACGGTCGGGCACATCATCGCCGAGCCGATGCTCGTACACGGCCTGTACAATCGCGCAGCGCGCCGGCGGCGCACGGCCGAGCTGCTCGAGCGGGTGGGCCTGGCGCCCGAGCACATCAACCGCTACCCGCACGAGTTTTCCGGCGGGCAGAGGCAGCGCATCGGCATCGCCCGGGCGCTCTCCGTGAATCCCGATTTCATCGTGTGCGATGAACCGGTCAGCGCGCTGGATGTGTCGATTCAGGGCCAGATTCTAAACCTGCTGCGCGACATACAGGATGAGCTGCACCTGTCGTACCTCTTCATCGCGCACAATCTCGCCGTGGTGGAGGCGTTCAGCGACGATGTGGCCGTGATGTACCTGGGCCGTATCGTGGAGATCGCCCCCAAGAAGGACCTCTACGCCAAGCCCATCCACCCCTACACCGAAGCGTTGATGTCGGCTGTGCCCATACCCGACCCCGCGCGGCAGCGGACGCGCGTGCGCCTCACCGGCGAAATCCCCAGCCCGGTCAACCCGCCTTCAGGCTGCCCGTTCCACCCGCGCTGTCCGTTTACGCGCAAGCTCGCGCAGCAGGCCGAGAAGTCCGAGACGGTGGAGATCCAGTCCGAAGGTGAATCGATGATCGTGATGAAGCGCTGCACATCCGAGGTCCCCCAGCTTCTGCCTCTGAGCGATGCCCCCAATCACTGCCACGCCTGTTTGATGCGGCAGTAGTTTTTGACCCGTCTTCCCTAAAAAAAGGGCAGGATGAGACGGAATACTTCGCGATAAGATTATCACCAGAAGTAAGATTATCACGAGAATTTCCCCTCGTGATAATCTTACATGTCTTTTCAGGATAAGGCCTTATCTATAAGATTATCACGAATTTCCTCTCTGCCGCCTTTTTCCACTTTTTTGTGCTCAGGCATGGTTACGGCCGTCCTTACTGCCCCGCCAGCTTCACCAGGATTTCCAGCCCCCTGGCCAGCTTTTCATCCGTGGTGGCATAGGACAGGCGGAAATGCGTGTCCTGGGCGGAAAAGACGTTGCCGGGGATGATCAGCACGTTGTTTTTGATGGCCTTGGTGACAAATTCGGTAGAAGTCTGGCCCTTGGGCGCGGGCACGAAGGCGTAGAACGCGCCGCCGGGTTTGACCAGGCCAAACGGTTTTTCCAGCGCCGCAAACACCATGTCGCGTTTCTTGCGGTAATCCGCGACGTAGTTGGAGACATCCACATCCATCGCCACCACGCCGGCCACCTGCGCCATGCTCGGAGCGCACACGAAGCTGTACTGCTGGAGCATGGTCATCTTTTCGAGGATGTTGGCGGGGCCGGTCGCCCAACCCAGCCGCCAGCCGGTCATGGCGTAGGTCTTGGAAAACCCGCGCATCAAAAGCGTGTGCTCGTACAGGCCGGCCATGGAAACGAAGGGCGCATCGTAGCAGAAGCTGTTGTATATCTCGTCCGAGATGACCAGCAGGCCGTGCTTGCAGGCCAGGTTGGCCAGGCTTTCCAGTTCCTCTTTGCCGTACACGGCGCCGGTGGGGTTGCAGGGGCTGTTCACGACCAGCAGCTTTGTGCGCGGGGTAATGGCCGCGGCGATCTTGTCCATATCCAGGCGGAAGTCGGGGTACAGGTTCACCCGCACAGGCACGCCGCCGCACAGATTGACCAGGTGGCTGTACATGACGAAATACGGGTCCAGGACGATCACTTCATCGCCGGGATTCACCACGGTCATGAAGGCCAGCAGGAGCGCGCCTGATACGCCGGAGGTGATCAGCACCTGCCGCTGATCCTGCCAGGAGAATTCCTGCGCGAGCTGTTTGGCCACGGCGCTGCGCAGTTCGGCGATGCCCTGCGTCTGCGTGTACTTGTTGAAGCCGCGGGCGATGGCCGCGGCGGCCTCGCGCCGCACGGGTTCGGGCACATCAAAATCCGGCTGGCCGATGGACAGGTTGATCGGGTCGGTCATCGTGGCGGCCAGATCGAATACCTTGCGGATGCCCGAGGCATCGAGCTTGGACATTCTTTCCGCTATCGGAAATTGCTTTTGCATAATTGCGACTTCTTCTTGCTTCGCGTTAATCGGTTAACTGGTTAATCGGAAAAGGCAAAGAGTCAGGTCAAAGTTAAGTGATACTACCATCCGATTGCCGGTGTAAAGAAAATTGGCCGGAGATCTGTAACGACCTCCGGCCAATTAACCAATTAACGGATTAACCGATTAACGAAGCGAAGCGCAGCGAGCATTTATTTCTTCGCCGGTTTTGCCTCGCCCTTGCCGGCGGCCTTGGCGGCCGGGGCAGCGCCTTTGGCAGCCGGGGCAGCGGCGGCAGCGCCTTCAGCCGGTGCGCCTTCAGCGCCAGGGGCGCCTTCGGCAGGCTTCTCTTCCTTCTTGCTCTTGGTACCAGCCTTGGAAACGCGGACCTTGGTCTTGGCCAGGCCCAGCACCTTGGCGGTTTCGGGATCGAACTCGCCCGCTTCCTTGAGCATGGCGATGCGCTCCGCTCGCGAAAGGACGTTGCGCTTCTGGGTGCCGCCCGAACGCATGTGCAATGTTCTGTCAACGCTCATACCGTTATAGACTCCTTGGGTTATACGTTACACAAGCACGAACCCAATATGATACTTACCGCGGCGCGGGTTGTGCATCGGAAAAACTGTATTTGCCGCTTAATGTCCAGCCGCGCGTTTTGCCCAAGTCGCGGATGGATTCGGCATGCTTTTTCAGCTCGGTCACGTTGGCGTTGGCGGCAGTCGGCCAGGCGCCGACAAACAGCTTCTTATTGGCATCCTGGAGCACTACCGGCACATAGCCGCAGGACCACAGGTATTTGAATATCGCCTGGGCATCATCCTGATTGGCCACGCCCTGTTCGACCAGGATGTAATACTTTTCCTTCAGGAATCGCTTCTGGCCTTTGACCTGCTCGGAGGCGTAATCGAAGCCATCGGCTGCCGGGGCGGCGGGCAGCGGATTGGGGCTGGCCGCCGAGGCGGGCGGCATATTTGCCGCCAGCTTGGCAAAGGGATGCTGGCCCAGCTTGTACGAACCGTACAGCAGCACGATCAGGCCTAAAAGCGCCGCCACGCAAACGGGGAGTCCCAGGGACATCCGAAGCCTTGCGCCGACGATGGCGATGCGAGGTTCGGTGAGGCTCTGCTTTCTGGGGGCGACAGGTTCTTCATCATCCGCCGGCGGTGGCGCGGCCACGCGGGCGGGCGCTGGTTCGGGGATGATGGCCGGCGCTGGTTGCACTGCCGGCGCTGGTAAGGAGGCGGTCGCCTGCCTGGCGGCGGCCGCGGCCACAGAGGCCCGGGCCTGCGCGGCGGGAGTTACCACCGGCGGCACTATGGTCGTCTTCACCGGGGCGGTCATTGTGGCAGAAACCTGCGCAGCGGGCATTTTCTGTGCCGGCAGCGCAGGGGAGAGAAAAACTTCAGGATCGATCACCTGCGGCTTGCGCGCTGCCGCGGGTTTGGCTGTCGGCGGCTCAACAACCGGCGCTTCAACAAGCGTTTCTTCCGAAGCCGGCTCTTCAATAACAGGAGCTGGCGGCGGGGGCGGCGCAATGGTCGTCATGATGGGCCGAGGCGGCTGCGCCGGCTCGGGCTTGGGAGCTACCATCGGCTGCGGCGGCGGCAAGGGCCGCGGCGCCGGCTCAATTTGCGGCACAGGCACGGGCCGGGGCTTGATCTGCCGGATGATTGTCGGCTGGACCTCCACCTCGGGCGGCGGAGGCAGATCCTCGACGTCGCAGATCGTGTGTACCAGCTCCAGGTCGCCCTCTGGCTCTTCCTGCGGCTCTGGCGCCAGCCCCGGCGGCAGTTTTAAACGCGTGGCGGGGCGGGCGGGCGCGGCGGCCGGCGCGCGGTTGCGCTTGAACCAACTGGGCACCTGCATCTGCTTTTCGCCCTGGCTGGCCATAACTTCAAACAGTGCGGTTGTTTTTTTCTTCTTGATCATGACCGTGCCTCCGTGCAGGCCTAAGAGTGAAAGCCGCCGAATGGACGCGCAATGAAACTGAAAGATGCTAAGGCGTTGGCCTTAGCGTGTCAAGAAATTCGTTGCTTGATAACCATTCCTAACAAACCGGAACGGGCGCTACCGAATTTTAGCTTGACCCTAATACCAAATCGCCCTAGTACTCCGTAACGGAGAGACTTCTGGGTAGCGGTTCTTTTTGCCGATGGGTTGATAGAACCCTTTTGATCGGCAAGGAGGCCGTCATGAAAAAGTACATCGTCGAATTGACAACCGAAGAGCGTTCCCAACTCCAGACACTGCTGGATAAAGGCAAGCCGCATCAACGCAGGCATGCTCAGATGTTGCTCAAGGCTGACCAAGGCCCCGAAGGTCCGGGGTGGAAAGACGCTCACATTGCCGAGGCTTTTGACTGTCATCCCACGACGGTTGAGAACTTGCGTCGTCGTCTGGTGGAGCAAGGGCTGGAGGCGGCCTTGGAGCACGGCAACCGTGGCAGCTATCGGGTACGCAAGCTCGACGGCAAGGCCGAAGCGCACTTGATTGCCCTGACTCGCATGGAGCCGCCGGAGGGGCGCAGCCGCTGGGGCGTGCGTCTGCTGGCTGACCAGATGGTGGCGCAAGGATACGTCGAGTCTTGCAGTCACATGGCGGTGCAGCGGACGCTTAAAAAAATGAGCTTAAGCCTCACCTGAGCAAGTACTGGTGTATTCCGCCCAAGCAAAACGGCGAATTTGTCGCGGCGATGGAAGACGTGCTGGAGGTATACCACCGGCCGTTCGACTCGTTGCGACCCCTGGTATGCTTGGATGAAGCCAGCAAGCAGTTGGTGGCCCAGACGCGCCCCTCGATTCCCGGTCGATCCGGCCGAATCAAGCGGGTTGATCCGGAATACCGCCGTTGCGGCACGGCCAGCGTGTTCCTGGTGTCCGAACCGCTGAAGGGCAAGCGGCACGTGCGTGTGCGTCAGCAGCGAACGCGAATCGACTTCGCCCACGTGATACGGGAACTGTGCGATGTGCTGTACGCCCAGGCCGAGAAGATCGTGCTGGTGATGGACCAACTCAACACGCACAACATCGCCAGCCTGTACGAGGCATTTGAACCGGCTGAGGCTCGGCGTTTGGCGGAGAAGCTGGAGATTCACCACACGCCCAAGCATGGCAGTTGGCTGAATATGGCCGAGATCGAGTTGAGCGTGTTGAGCCGCCAGTGCATGGATGACTACTTTGAAAGCCGCGAACAACTGGCGGCGAGCATCGCGCCGTGGGAACGTTCACGAAATGAAAAGAAGAAGGGCATCGACTGGCGATTCACCACCGCCGACGCCCGGATCAAACTGAAGAAACTATACCCGGTGATTTAGCTGTTACAGAGTACTAGAGTAGCCGCTGAGCCGACGTGGCCTTTTGGATTGGGACAGGTCTTTCTTGAGAGGGTATGACTATGAATGCGAAGGGGATGTTCTTTGCCGCAGCCGCGCTGATTCTTTTTTCATGCCGTACTGGTCTGGCGTATATCCAGTTTACCGATCCTGATCCGGATCCTGCCGCGCACATTATTACCACGCCGACAGTGCAGGCAGGTTCGGTAACCCTCGACATCGACGGGGATGGAGTCAACGACTTCACATTCAGCACCGGGTATAACATGCACTTCATAACGTACGCCATGGTCGATGCCGTCGTTAGTGGTCTGAACGGGGCCAAAGTGGCTTATTGGCGGCCATTGGGTGATTATGCTGATGCGCAGAACCTTTCATCTGGTTCGCCTGTTGATGACAGCTTGAGCTACGGAAACGGCAGTCGGGTCTTCGAGACTCACTTCGACTTAGAACCTTATTATTTCGGCAGTGGATATATGGGGTTTACTTTATCCAGGCCCGATGGTCTGCATTACGGTTGGATGCAAATTGACACAAACGTTCCTAACCCTTCCTGTGCCGACATTTATGTCAGAAGCTGGGCGTATGAGACCGCGCCCGATACGGCTATTTTGGCCGGCGCTGTACCCGAGCCGGCGACGTTGGCGCTTCTGGCGCTTGCCGGCGCGGCCGCGCTGCGGCGCAGGCGGCGGTAATCGGCCTCACTTTGATACTAATCAACCGGGAAGGGTGCCACGGCTGCGACCCCTCTCCCTTTTACGGGAGAGGGTGGCCCGCAGGGCCGGGTGAGGGTTCTTGCAGCCGTGCGCCAAAATCTTCTGGAAAATTGAAGGATGGGGCGGCACTGGCGGGACGATTAACCTGATTTCTTTCGTTTCTCGTTTATTTTGACGCCATTATGTGGGTGAAGCCTCCTCGTAAATCATGCCGACGGATTGATGAAGATTGTCAGTCGCATTGCCTGACGTTTTCCTGTTTTCAGCGGCAGCCTTTCTTTAAAGGCCGGCAGTCCCCTCTTTGGTTTCTCCAGTGCCTCGATGCAGCTGGCGCACGGCTGCAAGAACCCTCACCCGGCCCTGCGGGCCACCCTCTCCCGTAAAAGGGAGAGGGGTCGCAGCCGTGGCACCCTTGGCAAGTATTGTTGAACAAAAAGGACGAGCCATTTCCGGCTCGGCCTTTTTGATTTTGTTCGTAAAAACAGCTACTCTTTTTTCCCGCCCAAGAGATCCCCAAAGCTCATCCCGCCGCCGGGGAAATTCAGGCCGCCCTTAAGCGGCTTCTTGCGTTTGTCATCCGCCTTGGCGGGCGCTGCCTGCGCGGCTGCACCCTGATGCGCCTGCTGGGCCGTCGGCTCGTACGTTGCCCTGGCGATGAGGGCCTTCATGGACAGGCTGATGCGGCGGCGCTCCTCATCCACAGACAGCACCTTGGCCTTCACCGTCTGGCCTTCCTGCACGGCCTGCTTGACCGAGTTGATGCGCTTGTCCGACATCTCGCTGATGTGTACCATGCCTTCGACGCCGGGTGTGATCTCCACGAACGCGCCGAAGTCGGTGATGCGTGTGACGATGCCGTCCACGACGGAATCCACCGGCCAGCGGGCCAGGGCGCCCGTCCAGGGGTCATCGCCCACGCGCTTGAGCGACAGGCTGATGCGTTTTTTCTCCGGGTCTACCGAGAGCACGCGGAGCTTGATCACATCGCCGGACTTTACCACGCTGGAGGCGTGCTTGATCCTGCGCTCAAAGGATAGCTCGCTCATGGGCACGAGGCCCTCGACGCCTGGTTCAAGCTCGGCGAACGCGCCGAAATCGGTCAGCCGCGTAATGCGGCCGGCCACGATCTCGTTCACCGGATAGCGCATCTCCACGCCCAGCCACGGGTCGGGTGCGACCTGCTTCAAGCCCAGGGAGATTTTCTTGGTCTCCGGGTTGATCTTCAAAATCATCACTTCGACGTTCTGGCCTTCCTTGACGATCGTGCCGGGGTCTTCCACGCGCAACCAGCTCATGTCGGAAATGTGCAACAGGCCATCCACGCCGCCGATATCCACGAACGCGCCGTAAGGCATGAGCGATTTCACCACGCCCTTG
Source organism: uncultured Phycisphaerales bacterium (assembly GCA_963785635.1). Taxonomy (GTDB): domain Bacteria; phylum Planctomycetota; class Phycisphaerae; order SM23-33; family FEN-1343; genus FEN-1343. The sequence continues at coordinate 269,714 of CAWAWB010000012.1, read as the reverse complement.
ACGGCCTGGCCTTCCTTAAGCTGGCCGAGCGTCTCCTCGCGGATCTTGGTCATTTCCTCTTCCAGCACCTGGCGGCGGGAGATGACGACCGAACTGAGGCGGCCCTTGCTCTTGATCTCCATGACCTTGGCGGTCAACTTGGTGTTGACGTAGGGGCCGAGGTCCTCCACGCGGTACATTTCGATCTGGCTGATGGGCATGAACGCGCGGATGCCGTTGATGGACAGTTCCAGTCCGCCGGTGTTGAGCGCGGTGACGCGGCCTTCAACCACCTGGCCGACCTCCAGCGTCTCCCAGGAGGCTTCCTGCACGGCGCCGGGCCGCGCAGGAGGATCAAACCGTCCTGGGCGTCATAGCCCTTGTAGATGACCTCGATGATGTCGCCTTCCTTGGGCACCTCGCCCTCGGGGAATTGCGAGACGGCGATCAGGCCCTGGTTCTTGCCCCCCAGGTCGACGAAGATGTCTTCGCCGTGTACCGCCGCGACGCGGCCGTGCCGCATATCCGATTGGGGGGCGCCGGGGCGCGCGTGGGCTGCTCGGCCTGGAGAATTTCGTCGACAGTCATGCCCCCCAAAGCCTCATCGACTTCCCGCTGGAGCTGCTCATCCAGCCCATCCTGGCGCCTGTGCAAGTTCAGGTCCTTGCCCTGTTCATCACTCATGACAGTTCCTCTGGTGCGCTAAGGTCCCGGGGGTTTTCCTCTGGTGAGCCTTACAACGCCGTTAATTGTTGCAATGTGGAAAGAACATATTACCGCCTCGCCGCGGCGGCGCAAAGAGCATTCTTACGGATAGGAATCCTAAGGGTGCCACGGCTGCGTCGTTTGCAGCCGTGCGCAGGATCGCCCGGTAGGCGGAAGGTTTTGGAAGGGAATCGGTTGGAGCTTTAGTCAATTTCCTTTGCACCCTTCATTCGTGCAGATTGTCTTGCGCACAGGTGCAGACAACGCCCCCGTGGCACCAGGAACTATCTTGTTTTTCAACCCTGCCTCGGCTCTATCGCCGATGCCACGCCCTCGATGCGGTACTGCGCCTCATCACCGCCGATCTTCAGCGTGACCACATCGCCCGGCGCGTGGCCCAGCAGTACACCGGCCAGGGGCGTGCGGTAGTTGTAGATGAAGTGCGCCGGGTCGCTCTCCCACGGGCCTAATAGGTCCAGCGTGAGCTTCTGGCCGTTATCCAGCCGCGCAAGCTCAATGCGCGAGCCAACGCCCACCGAATCCATCGGCACATCTTCGGGCTTGATGGGGCGGGCGCGGGCGATTTCATCCTGCATTACCGCCGCCTGGGCCCGCAGCAGGTCCCGCTCTTCAATGGCGAACCGCCACTCGCTGTTCTCCGATAGGTCGCCATGCTCTGCCGCCGCGCCGATGGCCCGGGCGTTTTCAAGCATCTTCACCTCGCTGAGGTGCTTGAGCTCCGCCTGCCGGCGGCGCAGTGCCGCCTCGGACGTCCAGATGGCGTTTTCATCCAGCCACGGCTCGACCTTGGCCTTGGCGAAGAGGGCATAGAAGTTTTCGCTCAAGATGGTCTGCATGTTGTCGCGGACCGCCTCGGCCAGGCCATCCTGGACCAGGGCGATCAGGTTCTTGATCGTGCCGGCCACGGACTCATCCATCAGCGACATGGCCGCGCGGTAGGAGGCGTAGTTGCTGGCGGCAAAAGCCCAGCGCAGCCGCTGGCGCACCTGCTTGAGCTTCTCGCGATCCAGGTCGTGGTCCTTCTCGAGCTGGCGCACGAGATCCAGCAGCCTGCGCAGCATTTCCACCTTGCCCGGCATGCCGGGCGGCTCAACGGCCGGCCCAAGCCACAGCCAGATATTCATCTCCAGATTCGCCAACGGCTGCGCGGCGGCCTCACCTACGGCCTTCGCCAACGCATCCTCCCCGGCCGCAGCAACTAGAGAATCTGCGACCACATCCAGCCGCTCGGCTGGGGCCCTGCGCAGCAGCCGCGCAAGATGCGCGGCGGCATCGGGCCTCTTGGCCAGCGCATCCAGCGCCGCCGGCCAAAGCGATTCATCACCCAGTTCAAGCACAGCCTCGGCGGGGTCGGCCGCCTGGGCGAGAATCGCCTGGGCTGAAGGGTAGTCGCGGGCGGGGGCGGGCATCATGATGGTCTTGGCGGCCTCAATGGCCAGCGTGGCGGCCAGTCCATCGCCGGGGCTGCGCTTCTGGAAGGTTTCCGCCTGGCCGGCCAGCGCTTCCATGATGGGCTGGGCGAAGGCCGGATCGATCTTCACCTTGCGGGCCTGGGCCTCGCGTCCGTAGCGGCGCAGGACCTCCAGCCGCTCTAAGGGCATGGTGGCCGCGGCGGCGGGGGCGGCCAGTTCCTCCTCCAGCGACCTGCCGGCGGGGTGAAAGCTGACGACGATGGGTCGGCCTTCGAGGGATAGTTGCGAATTGCGCTTGGCCGCCGTGCGGGCCTTGCTCCACCAGTTGGACCACTGGTCCTTGGTGAGATAGGCGGGCACGAGCTTGTCACGCAGGGCGTTGGCGTCGATGCGGCCGCCCGCGGCGATGCACAAGGCCTTCAGCGTTCCCGCCGGGTCATCTTCCAGCATGGCCCGCACCGCCTCGGGTTTGTGCTGGGCCAGCACGCGAAAATCGCCCGCATCCACCGGCTCAAACTCATCCGCCAGTTCCTTGGGCTCGATGCGGTGGACCTGTCCCTGGTTGTCCGCCACTTCAAATTCGCCCAGTCCCGAGTTGTAGCCGCGGACCTGCATGGCGCGGTGGTCGAAACGGTTGACGAGGTAATCGCCCTCTTTGGCCTTCAGGCACGTGTCCAGCGTGCGGAAGGCCCGCTTGGGAGATTGCCCCGAAATCAGGCCCGAGGCCTGCATCAGGGCTTCGAAGTGCGGATGGCTGGCAAATTCTCGTCGATAGATTTCCGCCGCCTGCGTGCGCAGCTCATCGCTCACCGGCACGGCGGCCACGATCGCCTGCGCCAGGGAGATCTGCTTATCGGCGGTAAGCTGGCCGCCGCGATCTTCCAGCAGCGCCCAGCCCAGGGTTTCGCCCGTGTCCAGGTGCCCGCCGGCGACCAGCGCCTCTAAGACGCGGGCCAGGTCCTCCTGCGGCAGACCGGCCTCCACGGCGGCGATCCACGCGGCCTCCAGTTCCTGGATCTGCCCCGCGGCCACCATCGCTAGCATATTTTCAAGTGTCATTCGCTTTCCCGATGCAAAAAGAAGACTAACCACAAAGACCACAAAGGATCACAAAGGACACAAAGAAAAACCCTGAGAGTAGAAGCCTAAAAAGCCATTAGCTTTCTTGCCGTTCTTTGTGCTCTTTGTGCTTCTTCGTGATCTTTGTGGTTCTCTTGCCATTTCCCTGATCTCCGTGTCATTCGCTTTTCCGATGCAAAAAGAAGACTAACCACAAAGACCACAGAGGATCACAAAGGACACAAAGAAAAACCCTGAGATCAGAAGACCAAAGCTAATTAGCTTTTCTTGCCGTTCTTTGTGCTCTTTGTGCTTCTTTGTGACCTTTGTGGTTCTCTTGCCGTTTCCGCGATCTCTATTTTATGAAAATCCGCCCGAACCGCCGCTTGCCCACCTTGAGCACCTGCCCGTTGGAGACGGCCACCGTGGCGGTAATATCCGTGATCGGCTGGTCATCGATCGTCACCGCGTTTTGCTGCACCAGCCGCTTGGCCTCGCCGCGCGACTTGGCAAAGCCCGCCTGTTCGATCAGGTCCACGATATTGATTTCGCCGGCCTTCACGGCGACCTCCGGCATCTCCGCGGGCACTTCCTTCTGCGAAAAGACGCGGATGAATTCATCCGCCGCATCCCTGGCCGCCTGTTCGCCGTGAAACGCCGCGACGACCCGCCTGCCTAGTTCGATCTTGGCGTCGCGCGGGTGCGTCGCGCGGCTGTCCAGCAGCTTGTCAATTTCCACGCGCACCAAATCCGTCAGCAGCGTGAAGTAGTTATCCATGAGCGTATCGGGGATGGACATGGCCTTGCCGAACATGTCCTTGGGCGCATCGGTGATGGCGATGTAGTTGCCCTTGCTCTTGGACATCTTCATCGTGCCATCCAGGCCCACCAGGATCGGCATGATGATCACGATCTGCGGCGATTGCCCCGCGTTGGTCTGGAGCTGGCGGCCGACCAGGTTGTTAAAGGTCTGGTCCGTGCCCCCCAGTTCCACATCCGCCTGCACGCACACGCTGTCGTAGCCTTGCATCAGGGGGTACAGGAACTCGTGTACCCCGATCGGTACGCCCGCCTTGTAGCGCAGCTCGAACGTGTCGCGCTCCAGCATCCGGGCGACCGTCATCTGTGCGGTGAGTTTGATCACATCGGCAAAAGAGAGTTTCGCCAGCCATTCGCTGTTGTAGCGGATTTCCAGCTTGGCCGGATCGGTATCGAGAATCCTGCCCGCCTGCTCAAAGTAGGTGCGGGCGTTGGCCTGGATCTGCTCCTCCGAGAGGATCGGCCGCGTGGTGTTCTGGCCGGATGGGTCGCCCACGCGGGCGGTGTAATCGCCGATAAGCAGCACGGCCTTATGCCCCAGGTCCTGGAACTGGCGCATCTTGCGCAGCACCACCGTGTGCCCCAGGTGAATATCGGGGGCGGTGGGGTCCATGCCCAGTTTCACACGCAACTGCTTACTTTGCGCGGCGGCTTTCTTCAGCCTTTCCGCCAGCTCCGCCGCGCTGTAAATGGCCTCGGTGCCGCGGGAAAGCAACTCAATCTGTTGATCTATGCTCATAGCCATAAGGCGGATTAGTCTAGCTTGGCAGGTAGTGACGTGCTAGCTGGAAAAAACGGCGAATATCGAATAACGAACACGGAATGTCGAAGTCCGATGTCAGAATCGCGCGGCGGCTGATCCAGCAGAATTGAGTTCGTTTCGCCAGCGAGTCTTCACTTCATCATTCGATATCCCTTGTTCGATATTCGATATTCTCTTCTTCCCTCTGTTGCGCGATGTATGGGGAAAGACTGCCCGTTTGCCTGCGAATCTGCTTTGCCCTTTCGCTTCAGCCGACGTAAAATCTCGGCCTTTGTAGGGGGTGCAAGTCTCCCTTGCAGGAGTGAAGAAATGACAACCAGGAGAGGTTCTAAGTTTTTTGTCCATAGTTTCGCCTTGGCGGTGCTGTTGGCTGCGTTAGCGTTCACCGGCTGCGCCGAGCAGCGCCGGCCGCGTCTGCCCCAGACGCCCCAGGAACTGGCCGCGCAGCAGAGGATCGCCCCCAAGGCCTTTACCGCGCGCGAAATCGCCAAACACAACTTCGACCGCGTGCGCGACGGCAAGCTCGACCCCGTCGAGCGCGTGGCCAGCCTGGCCGTGCTGATAGCGGTGGATGGCAACAACCCGGCCTATCACGCCGATCTAGCCGCCGATTTCACCCGTGCCTCCACGCCGCCGCAGGTCCGCTCCGCCCTGCTCCTCGTGCTTGCGCGGCAGGACGACGAAGCCATCTCCCCGCACGTCGTCTCTTCGCTGGTGCAGACTCAGGATGAAATCCTGGCCGCCGCCCTGCGCCAGTGGCTGACCCGCCATCGCCGCACGCAGGCTTTTTCCGTGGTCGTGCGGAACTGGGCGGATACGGACCCGACCGATGAGATCCGCCGCCAGCGGTACGAGCAGGCCGTGGAGGCGATTCGCGGCGAGCCCTGGAAGGATGCCCTGCTGGAGGCGATGAACGTTCCCGCCTTCAACGCCCGCGGCTCGGCCTGGGAGCTGCTCCTGCACAACACCGACCGCCCCGAACTGCTGGAGCGGCTGGGCTCCATGAAGGCCGCCACGCCGGCCGTGGAGGCCATCCAATATTACATGGGTCAGCTCGGCTATCTGCCGCGCAACCGCCAGGAGCTGCTGCGGGCGGTGGAAATGTACATCATGCTGCGGCCCGAGCTCGACCGCGCCGTGCCCGTGGCGCAAGTGCTGGCCACGGAAGATGGCTATAACTTTAACCCGCGCGATGTGCATCTACTGGGCGGCTTAGGTGCGTTTCGCGATGCGTGGAAGGGTGATGTGGCCGCTTCCAGCCAGCCCGCGGCCATTGCGGAAAAACCCGCCGCGGACAGACAGCCTGCCAGTGCTCCTGCGTTGCTGCTTTCCGACCGTCTGCGCTTGGGGCTGATGTCCCAGTGGCTCGCCAGCGGAAATAACTCTGAGAAACTGGCCGCGATGGCCTCCGCGCCAAGTGCCGAGCCCGTGGGCGGCATCATCACCTGCTGCGACGGCTGCACCAAGGAGCAGTTCTTCCAGTCCGCGCGGCCGCGCAGTTTCATCCCCAGCGAAGAGATGATCAAGGCCTCCCAGAACTGCCTGGGCTGGTTCGCCATGGAGCCGCGCAAGGACAAAGGCGGTAGCGAAACCATCCCCGCCGTGGGCGATCCCCAAGCCCGCCTGCGCGACTGCCCCGCGCTCTTGATCCTGCGGCAGGGGAATGAACTCGTGGCGAGTTACTGGACGCCCAACGGGCAGCAGACGGTGGAGATTGGACGGATACCACTGCCGAAGAAATAATTTCACAGAGCAAACGGGGCAAAATATGGTGGTGATACGATGCGTCACTGGCCTCCAAAATATGACTCTTTGAGAGAAGCGGCCAAAGCCTGGCTTTCGGAACTACTTATAAAGCCTAGGCTTTATGTGCCATCATTCCTAGGCAAATCCGCTAGAAGGTTTGTAGAGCATTTCAGGCATGCTGAAAAGCGCGAAAGGATAAGCAAGGTTGAGTTTCCGGTAGGACTGGAATTAAGTCTATTCTCGGTATCGTTCGTCGATTTGGTATTTACAGAGGATTTTACAAGTGTGGAGCGAGGTGTATCTAATCTACTTGATCTTTATGGCGGCTGGATGAGTCAAGGAGAGAAGATTCACGAGTGGTTCAGGGATGAACGTGACCGTCATTTTGGCGGTAGCATAAATTGGGGTATACATTTAGGTTTTGAGCACGGTTCGCAGCTAAATCTGGCGGGATTGCATAGTATGTCCATCGTGCTGCACCGCCTTAGCGCCTCGGCAATGCGCATAAGTTACCGGGTATTTCCAACTGAAGAGTTCAAAAACAAATATCTTTCAATTTTGCGTTCCCGCGTACGGGGAAAGCCTCAGATCATTAAGCTGAAATGGAGTCGCAAGGGATTGTCTTATTCATTCCGGGAGCCCGACGAATTTCATGAAAAACAGAAGCAAATCAATGACATGCTCCTAAAGTTGAATCGTGCGGTAGTCGCGCTTGTTCGTAAGCACATCAGAAGAGGATGGGCAATGCGCGGACCACTTCCCCGACTGGAGATTCATTTACTTAAAGGTCGCGGCTACAGATGTTCCACCCCCAAGGAAAGAGAATTCTGGATGCTTTTAGGGTTAGATAAATTCGATTTTCCAGCATTTCAACGTGGTTCAATTAGGTGTTTTGATCGTGGTTGCGACTCATCGACACGCTATTACTCCGTCTACAGGCTTCTTGTACGGCAAGAAGGTCTCCTTAAAGGTGTCGATTTAAGTCTATATGGGACTCCCGAAAACGCTGTTTCCGTTCGAATGCATGATGATCTTGACGACTACGAAGCTCTTATATGCTTGCGAGAGCATCGGGAACATCTGCTTTCAAAAGTTAATGAGCTAGAAATGGCTTTAGCGGAATCTACGGCACGCACTGTAAGAAAAGGGGCCAAGACTGCTTTCAAAGCGACGGTGGAGTTGTGTCGTTTGGAAATGCAAGAAGCTAGACTCTGTGCGGAAGGTAACGTAGATAAACGACCGTTCTGGATGATCGGAAGTAACCTATTAAAATGCAGAGAGATCAGGCCGTATCATAGCCGAAGAAAAGAACCCCGAGACACATTGGAAGAGCATTTCTTATGGAAGATAGGCCAACTTTCCCAGCAGGCAAATGATAGGCTGCGCATTGCTAGAGTTGCTTACGATAACATAATGAACGTGCGAGGTCAGGAAGCAACAAATAAAGCAAATGGTACGATGGTTATGCTCACTGGTGTCTTGTTAATTGTCACCGTTGTCTTAATTCCAAAATCAGTCTGGGATTGGCTATGGAATAATTTGGTTGTGAATCTGTTTCATTTGGGTTGATTAAACGTGAGTAACTCTTTCTTTTCCCTGTCGTCTCTGCTTTCTCGGTGTTCGCAGTGGCAGATTTCTGCAGCAGGACCTAATAGCGTGGTGCCGTGGCTGCATTTTTTGCGCACCCACGTCTGAAAGCCTCGAAGAGGCGCAATAAAAAAGCCCAGGGCAGAGTCCTGAGCGAGCGCAGCGAGCCGAAGGGCAACGCCCTGGGTGCAGATCGCCAAGAATCCTCCGAGCCCTGAAAGGGCGAAATAGACGGTAGGCGAGCAAACTGCCGAAGGCCGGGCGTATTTTCATCGAGGCCAGGTCGCTCGCCCAATGCGGCATTTGTCTTCAGCGGTGATCCGGATGCACCATGGCCAAGTGCCGTAGGCACGTCAGTTTGCAGCCCCACACTTAAAAGTGCTGGGCTGCATTCGCGGTCCCTGACGGGACCTGGAGAAACTGCCCAGGTGTGTGCTGAAGATAACGTGATAGTGCAGATAGGTAAAAGTGTGAATCATGCAGTAAACATACTGCTCCAGATGACAACCGTCCACATTATTCGGCGACTCAATCGCCCTGATGGGCTCCGATTTATGGGGGCGGGTTTCCCCGGGCTCATCCTCGCTCGCCTCCGCTCGCGAGTCTATCGCCACGGGGCTACTTCCAGATCGCCCTTACAGGCTCAAAAAGACCACTGTCGCCCCCCCTGGTCGGCGAGAAGAGCCGCAATTTCAGTCTCCCGGCGGGGCAGGGGAAGAAGACTTCCCCCGTTCAATCCCTTGCGCGGCCGCGCCCGTTAATCCCTCCGCACGCTTGATGCACGCCTCACGATTGTGCAGCCGCGCCCTAATCTCGACGTTTCGCGCCATCCTGTCCGCTCGCTCCTACAAAGAAAGATATTGTAGTAACATACTCTACAACAAGGACTTATGAAAAATACATAAAAATTGTCCACAGATTTGTGTTGACAAGACGGCTAATCATGGTAGAATCCGGTTGACTTGCGCGGACGGTTCGCGCTGATACTGGGCCAGCCGGCGCTAGGCCGGCGGAAACGTTATTTGACAATTGAATAGGGAAATGGCCGACAAAAATTGGCCCCTGCACCGCCCCGGAGACGGTTTAGCCATCGATCCTGGTGTTAAGATGGGTAAGATAGAAAGGGCCAATTATTCAGTCTTGAATAACGCGTCTAGGTTTTACAAGGACTTACGTTATCCAATATCGGATATCGCATAATGCATAAGGCATGGTGGGGACAGAGCACTTAATTCTCGTTTGGTGCGCGCCTAGACAGTGTCATTTTGACAGGAACATGCCGAAGTAAGGCTCTGTCCCCAGTAGTGCCTGGAATTTCTAGCGGCACCCGGGGACGGGTTTAGTCACAGGTCGCGCTGTTAAGATGGGTAAGATAGCCAGGGCCAATTATTCAGTCCTGAATAACGCGTCTAGGTTTTACAAGGACTTACGTTATTCATATTCAGAATATTCAACTGAATAAAAGCAGGCCGTAAGAGAAGAAATGAACCGCAGAGGGCGCAGAGGACGCAGAGAAAAAAAGTGAATTTGATTTCTCTGTGTTCTCTCCGTTCTTCCTCCGTGTCCTCTGTGGCGAGTTTCTGCGAAAAGACCTAGTGGCCAGAGGCCGCATCCAGCACCCAATCCTTCACGAAGATGGGCGTGTCGTAGGCGACCCCCAGTGCGATGGCATCGGATGGCCGCGAATCGATCTCCAGCACCTTGCCATCCTGGCGGATGTGCAGTTGGGCGAAGAACGTGCCGCGCGGCACTCCATCCACCATCACATCCCGCAGGTCGTTGATGACCACCTTTTCCAGCCTGCCGCCGAGCTCCTCGATGATCGTGCCCAGAAGGTCGTGCGTCATCGGCCGCGCAAAGGCGTTGCCTTTCAAGCGACGGTCGATGGCGATCGCCTCGGAGATGCCAATGCGGATCGGAAAGAAGCGTTCCCCATCCCGCTCCTTCAGCACGATCATCTGCTGGTCCATTGTTTCCGTGATCAGCACCCGCGACAGTACCATCGGCACATCCATGACCGCCTCCCAATCTTGGGCTCTTTTCGCTCTCGCGTCCGCCCCAATAGAGAAAGTTGTTACCCCATTTTACCGGCGCGGGCGAATAAAGTCAGGAACGGCGGGAAAAATTAGCAGGGATGCAGGGGATGCAAGGGATAAGAAAACTAAGCGAAGAGATAAGAAGAGAAGCAGTCTTTTCTTTGTTTTTATCCCCTGAATCCCTTGCATCCCTGCCAGTTTTCTTGGGCTTTTGGGATGTCGCTCTTTTGGCCGCTTGGACGGTGTTTTCTATGTATTCCGCCGCGGCCGCGCGGTAAAATATCCGCTCTATTTTTTGGTCCTCGGGGTACGGCAACGGCGTGCGTCCCTGGGGCCATTTTCCTTTAAAAGGCCGGTATGGCCAGAGGTAACTAAGTCGTGGCAGATGAAGACATTGAGCGCGAGGATGAGCTGAACGAAGAGCCCCAGGATGAGGGCCAGGATTCAGCCACCGCCCCGGCGCTATTTGAAAACGAAAAAATCGAAGACCTCCTCATCGAGGAGGAGATGAAGGATTCGTATCTGACGTACGCCATGAGCACGATCATGGACCGTGCCCTGCCGGATGTCCGCGACGGCCTCAAGCCCTCGCAGCGGCGCATCCTCGTCGCCATGAACGACCTGCAGCTTGGCCCGCGCTCCAAGCATCGTAAGTGCGCCAAGATCGCCGGCGACACCAGCGGCAACTACCACCCGCACGGCGAATCCGTGGTATATCCCACGCTGGTCCGCATGGGCCAGGACTGGAACATGCGGCACTGCGCTGGTCGATCCGCAGGGCAACTTCGGCTCCATCGACGGCGACCCGCCGGCCGCCATGCGGTACACCGAGGCCCGCATGACCGCCGCGGCCGCTGGAAATGCTGGAGGACCTCAAGCTCGACACCGTGGACCTGCAGCCCAACTACGACGACACCCGCACCGAGCCGACGGTCCTGCCCGGCAAGTTCCCCAACCTGCTGGTCAACGGTCAGCAGGGCATCGCCGTGGGCATGGCCACCTCGCCTGCCGCCGCACAACCTGCGGCGAAATCTGCGACGCCCTGGTGCGCGATGATCGACCATCCCGAGCCATCGAGCTGAAGGACATGATGAAGATCGTCAAGGGGCCGGATTTCCCCACCGGCGGCATGATCTGCGGCCGCGAGGGCATCCGCAACGGCTTACGCGACCGGCCGCGGCAAGATCACCGTCCGCGCCAAGCTGCACACCGAGCAGACTCGCGGCGGCAAGACGCCAGATCGTCGTCACCGAGATTCCCTACCAGGTGCTCAAGACGACCATCATCGAGCGCATCGCCGAGTGGTCAAGACCGGCAAGCATCCCGGACATCTCCGACGTGCAGGACCACAGCGACCGCAACGGCATGCGGATCGTCATCGAGCTCAAGAAGGGCGCCGAGCCGGAAGTGGTCATCAACCAGCTCTACAAGTACACGCCGCTGCAGGCCACCTTCAGCATCATCAACATCGCCCTGGTCAACGGCAGCCCGCGCACGCTGACCCTCCGCGAGATGCATGGAGTACTTCCTGGAGCACCGCAAGGAAGTCATCCGCCGGCGGACGCAGTTCCTGCTCCGCCGCGCACGCAGCGGGCGCACATTCTGGAAGGCCTGATCCTGGCGGTCTGCGACATCGACCAGATCATCAAGCTGATCAAGCAGCTCTTCCGACGCGCCGACGAGGCCATCGAAAAGTTGCATGAAGCGCGCCTTCCGCGTGGAGGCCAATCAGCCACCGTACGCCAAAAAGCTGCCCAAGAACATCCGGGCGAAACTGGCCAGCGACGTGTACCTCACCCGCGTGCAGGCCGAGGCGATCTGGCCGCTTGCAGCTCCAGCAACTGACCGGCCTGGAAATCGAAAAGCTGGCCAACGAGTACACCGAGGTGTCGACGGAGATCGAAGGCTACGAGGCGATCCTGGCCGACGAGGCCCGCATCATGGACATCATCCGCGAGGACATCATCGAGATGAAGGAAAAGTACGGCGACGCCCGCCGCACGGAGATCGTCGGCGAAGTGGGCGAGTTCGACATCGAGGACCTCATCGCCGAGGAGGATGTGGTCGTCACGCTCACGCACGACGGCTACATCAAGCGCATGCCGCTGGCGACCTACCGCCGCCAGGGGCGCGGCGGCGTGGGCATCATCGGCTCGGACGCCAAGGAGGGCGATTTCATCGCGAACCTGTTCATCGCCTCCACGCACGATTACCTGCTGTCTTCATCAACAACGGCCGGCAAGCTGTACTGGCTGAAGGTGTACGACATTCCCGACCTGGGCCGCACCACGAAGGGCCGCGCGATCGTCAACCTGCTGGAACTGGCCCAGGAAGAGACGCATCGCGGCGGTGATCAACGTGCGCCACTTCGACGAGCGGTTCCTGATGACCGCGACGCAAGCTGGGCCAGATCAAGAAGACGCCCCTTTCCGCCTACGGCCACCCGCGCAAGGGCGGCATCCAGGCCACCGGCCTGGATGAGGGCGATGAGGTGATCGGCGCGGTCATCACCACCGGCGAACAACGAGATCATCCTGGGCACGCGAGATGGCCAGGCCATCCGCTTCAAGGAAACCGATGTGCGGCCGATGGGCCGCACCGCGGCCGGCGTGCGCGGCATGACGTTGCGCAAGGGCGACCAGGTGGTCGACATGGCCATCGTGGACGCCAACTCGACGCTGCTGACCGTGTGCGAAAACGGCTACGGCAAGCGCACGGCCGCCGGGGAATACCGCCTCCAGAAGCGCGGCGGTTCGGGCATCATCAACATCCGCACCACCGACCGCAACGGCAAGGTGGTGGGCATGAAGGGCGTACGCGACACGGATGAGTTGATGATGATCACGAAAGACGGCATGATGGTGCGCACCGCCGTGTCCGAGCTGCGCGAGATCGGCCGCGCAACGCAGGGCGTGCGCGTAATCGCGCTTCGCCCCGGCGACAAGCTGGTGGATGTGGCGCCGTGCATCAGCGAAGAAGCCAAGGAATCCGAACTGGCGCTGGAAGCCAAACCTCAGGGCGAACTGATCGAAGGCCCCGAGGAACAGGAAGAGTAGTCCGAAAAGATTTACCACAGAGGACACAGAGGACACAGAGGTCACAGAGAGGAAGAAGCATTAAATGTGGCACAGCCGCCCTCGGCTGTGCTGCTTTTTGTTTGCTCTTCCGAGTTGCGAAAAAAATGCAGGGGTGCAACGGACATCCCCGCCGTGCGCTGTGCGGTCGGTGGCAGTGGAGGTTCAATTGGTTTCCGGTGAACCCTTCATCCACCGAATATATCGCGCACGGGTCCAATGACGCACCCACAGCAAGGGTAGCAAGGTTTTAACTGCTTCCGGTGAACCCCATTCTTGTTGGGGAATCGCGCGCATGGCCGCGGCAGCCGTTTAAATCGTAAATCGCAAATCAAAAATCGCAAATGAAATCAGGCCGGACCGTGAGTTTGATCGCTCGTCATCGCCCGCTTGGGATTTGCCGGCAGGCGCACCGTGAACGTGCTGCCGTGGCCGACCTGGCTGACGACGTTGATCGCGCCGTCGTGCTCTCGGACCACCTTGTTGGCCACGGCCAGCCCTAACCCCGTCCCTTTTTGTCCCTTGGTGGAGAAGAACGGCTCGAACAGCCGCGCTTTGGCGGCGTTGTCGATGCCCTTGCCGTTGTCGGAGATCATCACGACCGCTTCCTGGTTCTCGTTGTCGAATCGGGTGGAAATGGTGATCGCGCCCGTTTGCGCGGGCACGGCTTCCAGGGCGTTGGCCAGGATGTTCAGCAGCGCCTGGTGCAAACCTTCGGGGTCCACCGGGACAGGCGGCAGGTCGCCCAGGTCTTTTAACACGGCCACGCCTTTTTCATCCGCCTGCGGCGTTAAGAGTTCCAGGCACTCCATAATGACCGCATCGAGGTTGGTGTATTCCAGCAGCGGTTGCCGCGGCTTGGAAAAGGCCAGCATGTTCAGGATTTCGCGATTGAGCCGCTCGAGGTTCCGCGTCACCAGCGGCCAGGCTTTTTTAGCCTTGTCCGGCTGGTCCTTTCCCATGGCCATGTCCACCACATCGGCGCCGGCGATCAGCGCCTGAAGGATGTTCTTGATGTGGTGGCTCAACGAGGCCACGGTCTCGCCCACGGCGGCCAGCCGCGCACTTTGCACGGCGGCTTCATAAAGCTGCACGTTTTCCACGGCCAGGCCGGTCTGGTAGCCGATGGCCGTCAGCAGGCGCAGCTGCTCGGTTGAGTAGCTAGTGTTGGCCACGCTGGAATCGACGTGCAGCACGCCGATGATGCGATCGCGGCCTTGGATGGGGACGCACAGCACGCTGCGCATGCCGAAGGCGTGTACGCTTTCGCCACTGGTGAAACGGCGGTCGCTCATGGCGTTTGAACACAAGACGCCCACCTGCGCCTTGACCACGTGGTCGACGATGGTCCGCGAGATGGGGATCCGCTCATCGTCGCCATCGCGGTGTCGCGCGGCCTTGGGCATCATCTCGCCGGTCTCATCGATCATCAGCACGTACGCCCGGTCGGGATTTAAGAGTTCAAACACGTGGTCCAGCACCCGGTTTAACAGCAGGTCTACGTTGAAGATCGTGCTGATCGTGCTGATGATGTGGTACAGCTGCCGCAGGTTGGTTATCGCCAGCGCGCCCGCCTCGGGCGTAGGCACGACGATGGAATCTTCGTTGCTGGGGATTGACGCCATGATGGCCGAATCCACCAGGTGGCCGGTTTCATCCATATCCAGGCCGCTGGTGGGGGGCCGCGGGCCCGGGCCGCCGAAGACCAGCAGCGTCGCGCCTATGCGAATCTGGTCGCCCTGGCTCAGCCGCTGCGGCGCCCGGCGAAGACGCACGCCATTCAAATACGTGCCGTTGGCGGCGCCCATGTCTTCAATCATCCACAGGCCGTTGGAGGGCATCAGCCGCGCGTGCTGGCGGGAGACGGTAGGGTCGTTGAGTTGCAGGTCGCCGCTCTGGCGGCCCAGGACAGCCTCGGCCATCGCCAAATCAAACGTGCGGCCCTTGTCAGGCCCTTGAATGACGTGGATCGTCGCCACTTACTTCTCCGGCGAGCCTACGCGGCAGATACGTGCGCCGCGTTTTCTCAGCTTCCGACGTCAAAGCTGCAAATGCAGCCACAGATTCAGACGGTTATGAACGAAATCGAAGCCACTGCGGAGTGAAACTTCTAAGCCATGCGGCAATTTCGATGTTGCATCATACGAACTGGCCGCAGTTCCGTCAAGATTTGTTCTTCCAAAGGGATACGACTGATCGGCTGGAAAACTAAAGGCAACCACAAAGAACACAAAGAGCACAAAGAAAAGGGGGAAAAGAGAAGCCAAAGGCAAGAACGCCAGGAGAATGCTCTTTCCGGCAGTTATTCTAGCCTCTCTTTGTGTCCTTCGTGATCTTTGTGATCTTTGTGGTTCTCTTTGTTTCGCGGGTTACAGGTACGGATTGTTCCGCCGCTCTTCGCCGATCGTAGTGGCAGGTCCGTGCCCAGGCAGCACCTGCGTGCCATCCGGCAGGCCCAGCAGGTTCACGTGAATGTTGGATAAAAGCTGCTCGCCATCGGAGCCGGGCAGGTCAAAGCGGCCGATGCCGCCGGCAAAGAGTGCATCGCCCACGATGACCACGCCGGCCTGCGCAGTACCAGCTCACGCCGCCAGGCGTGTGGCCCGCCGTGTTGAGGACGGTCCATTCCAGGGTTCCGAGGTCCAGACGGTCGCCCGGGTGAACCACCAGTCCCGGCTGCGGGCAGGTTACGGGCACGCCGAAATGGCCGGAGAGATTGGCCTCAGGATCACCCAGCATGTACGCATCGCCGGCGGGCGCGGTGAGCACCGCGCGCGGATAGGCGCGCAGCACACCAGGGATGCCGGCAATGTGATCGCCGTGGCCGTGGGTGATCAGGATCCGCTGCACATCCAGCTCTTCCCGCGCCAGGACACTGATGAGCGGCCGGGGCTCCATGCCGGGGTCGAATACCCAGCAGGTCTTGGACCTGATCTCGCGCACGATGTAAGAATTGGTCAGCAGCGGACCAAGCTGAACCGACATGATGTCAACGACGTCCCGCGTCATGGGCCCAAATGCACTCATGGCCGATTCCTTAAAGGCCGTCAGGTACTGGCTGCGACGAGTCTCCCTACTACCTATTCTTCGCGCGGCTATGGGCCAGGGGCAATCGGCAACTAATCAAAAATCCCAGGCATCAAGTTCCAATGAAACCCTAAGAAACAGCAACCACAAAGACCACAAAGGAGCACCAAGGACACAAAGAAAGACAAGAAAGACAATATCTTTTCTTCTTTTGTGGTTAGGCTTTTTTCTTTTGGGATTTCCTATTTCAGATACTGCTCAATGACATCCTTGAAGTGGCAGCTCGTTTCGCCGTCGGCCAGGCCGACGATGCGCCGCTCGCGGATGGCGTTTTCGGGCGAGTCGCTGGCGTGAGCGCCATTGCGCATCAGGTCGCGGCCAAAGTCGCTGCGCACGGTGCCTGGCTCGGCCTTGGTCGGATCGGTGGAGCCGAGCACGCGGCGAATCTTGTCGATGGCGTCCGGGCCTTCGTAGAGCAGCGCCAGACACTTCGCGCGGCTGGCCACGGCCTTCTGAGCCGTATCCACCACTTCCTCCGGATTGATGCCCGTCATGTATTCAACGATGCGGTTGAACTCGGCCGTGGCGTTGCGCTCGGCCAGGAGGTCGCTCATCATCTCCGCGTCGTGCATGGTGTACTGGAAGTTGAAGGCATCGTGCAGCCGTGCGTACAGTTCCTGGGCCACATTGCTCCTGAGCTTCTTGACGAAGATGGACTTGAGGGGCCCGTAAAACTCCTCGCCCATGGCCACGGTCATGTTGAACAGCTTGGCGCCGATGATTTTCAGGCCCGTCAGGCTGAACACGTCGATGATGTTGCCGGGCTTGCGGCTGCGCCGCTCGAAGTTGTCCGGCTTGATCAGCACCAGCGAGGTCTGGATGTTGTGGGGGTAGTCGTACTTGATGCGGTTTTCCAGCACGCCGCCGTCCTTGACGGAATATTCAGCCAGGAGCTCCAGGTGCTGCCGCGCGAGTTCGACGGTGGGGGCGGTGATGACTGCCGGCTCGAAGTACAGGACCTTGCCCGATTCGTCGCGGATGAAATCGCCGAAGGTGCCGCGGATGGTGTCGCCCTTGGGCGCTTCGGTGAACGAGCCGATCACTTCATCCTTCAGGTGGCGCACCGCGTTGGGTCCGCGGAACAGCAGCACCATGCAGCGCGGCGCGTAATGCCAGGAATTGGACACGCGCAGGTTGCGGTCGAGGTAATTCCGCCACTCCTGGCCCATGGCGGCGTCCATGGTCTCGGGGCAGATGACTTTCAGGTACTGGTCGATGAATTCATCGCTGAAGAGGAACATGCGGACCTGGACGAGCTCCAGGTTGGCATGGGCCAGCAGGCGGCCGATGATGCCGCCGGTGCGGCTCTTAAAGAGGCTGTAGGGGGTAATCAGGGCGTATGTCAGTTCGTCAGCCACAGCAATCTCCAATCGTCTACGCGCGACTCCGAAAATTTCGGAGTCGCGCAATGTAAAAACCAGGTTGATTTCGAGCCACATAACTTACTCATGTGGCCCTGTCAAAGCAACCTTGCTCTCGCGCCACTCTTCTTCAGGAAGAGATTGGCTGAGCATGGCTGACCTACTACATATAGTGGTGGGGCGCCTGCATCCGCTTCAACTGCGGAATTCCGCAGTCCACACCAGATAGCCGCAATCAAGCCCTGGTGCAGATGGTCAGATTGACCACCTGAAGTTCTCCGGCAACTGCCCAATTTGGGCAGTTGAGGGGAACCTGCCGTCGTCCTTTGCGCGGCCAATCTTACACAACTACCGGAACGGACTTGTGTTTAAAACGCACGGGCCTATAATCGCGCCGGCGCATTTACCGCGCGGGGCAGCGCGCGGCGGTACTTGAAAGCACAAATGATTTTCCGCGGGCCCAAAACATGGATGTTTACCCTGGCGGTCCTGGCCGCCGCCACTTTTGCGCTGGGGCAGCAGATGGAGAACAAGAATTGGGGGAAGGAATTTCTCCCCGAGGATGTCTACCTCTGGGCGCGGAACTCCACACCTTTGAAGATGCCGGCCAGCCCGTGGCCGTGGTGCTGGGGGAGTTCAAACTGTCGATCGGCCATCGGTCGATAGCCGCGCGGGATGCGGTGTTGTGGATTACCGAACTTTCCTCCGGCACGCGCGTGCTGCGGCAGATCACGCTGTACGCCGAGGGCGATGTAACAATCACCGAACCGGACGGCTCGGTTCGCAACGAGCCGGCGGTGCTGCTGAATATTCGCCAGGAAGGCGCGCTGAAGGCGGCGGTGAATAAGTACGTCAATGAGCCGCTGCTGGACCTGCCCCTGTACCAGCGCGCAAAAAAATTCGCGAAGGGCTGCTGCCGCTGCCGGTAAAACCCACCCCTGCGCCGGCCGCGCCCGCCAAACCTTCGGCGCGAACTGTGGCGCCGCTGCGCAAAGCGGAGCCGTTCGTGCCGCATTTGACCGCGCGGCCAAAAATGATGGATGCGGGAGCCCTGGCCATCATCGGTTTTCATGCCGACCAGTGGCACAGCTTTCAATACATGAATGAAGCGAACCAGACCGAGCGCGTGACCATCGCCCGCGGCGATGTGTATATGGGCGGCGGCGGAATGAGGAATATCGGCCTGGTCGAGATGGGCGCCGATGCCGCCGTGCTGTTTTCCGCCGAGAGCGCCACGCCGGCGGGTCAGCCCGCGGCGGACTGGGCCGATAGGCCCGGCCAGGAGCGCATCACCGAGATTTACCTCGAAGGCGATGTCCGCATCACCGAGAGCGGAAAAACGCTGCGGGCCAGCCGCATCCTGTACGACCTGGTCCATGAGCGGGCCATCATGCTCGAGCCGGTGATGCAGGTGTACGAGCCGGTGCGGAATATCAATATCGTCTTTCGCGCCGACCGCGGCGTGCAGCTCAGCCGCTCGCGCTATTGCTTTGAAGACGCGACAATCTCCACCAGCCAATTCATAACGCCGCCGTACGAGGTGCGGGCGCAGGAAGTCACGGTTCAGGAGAGGCCCTCCAAGGAAGAAGGCGCGGCGGCGGGGGCGCAGCAATTCGACATCGAGATGAAGGATTCCACGCTGAACCTGCAAAGCGTGCCCGTGCTCTACTGGCCGCAGGCCACGCTCGATAGCGAGATGGCGGAGGTTCCCCTGCGTTCCTTCAATATCGGCGAGCACAGCAACTTCGGCTTCGGCGTCGAGACGGAGTGGCACCTGTTCCGCACGCTGGGGCTAAAGCCGCCGGAGGGCGTGAAAGCTAATCTTACTGTGGATGCGTTTGAGAAGGGCACGGGAGCTGGGCCTGGCCACTGATTACGCCAAAGGCGACTCGGTGGGCCTTTTGCGCGCGGTGGAAGTGTGGGACAACAACGGAAGTGATGATTTCGGTTTCAACCGGGAGAACGTTCCGGCCCCCAACGAACGCGGGCGCATTCTCTGGCGGCACAAGCAGTTCTTCGAAGACGACTGGCAGGTGCAGGCGGAGGCTGAGCTATATCAGCGACAAGAACTTTCTGGAAGAGTATTACAAATCCGAGTTTTTTGCCGCCAAGCCCGAGGAAAACTTCGTCTACGCCGAGAAGCAGCGGGACGACTGGGCCCTCACCGCGATTGTGCAATGGCGCGTGAACGATTTCCCCACCGGCTACGATTCCAACTCCACTACGGAAGGCATGCCGGACCTGGCGGCCTATAAGATCGGCCAGGCCTTTGCGGATGAGAAGCTCACCTTCTTCGGCGAGGCACACGTCGGCATGGTGCGCTGGCTACCCAATGTACCGACGACCATCCAGGGAACCGACGACTTCTCGCCGCGCACCGTGGCCAGGGCCGAGGTGAATGGGCCGATGCACCTGGGGCCGGTCAACGTCATGCCGTTCGGCTTCGCGCGGCCGGGCTATTGGGGACAGGGCACGCAGTCCAACGACGTCACGCAGCTGCTGGCGGGCGGCGGCGTCCGCGCCGAGACGCAGGTCTGGCGGAGCTGGGACGATGTCAACAGCCGCCTGCTGGACCTGGATAAGATGCGGCATATCGTCACGCCCGAGGCGACGGTTTTCGGCGCCAGCGACTCGATATCGCCCTCAAAGTTGTATCCCCTTACGTACGGCATCGAGCCGGTGAACGGTTTTCAGGCGGCCGAGGTGGGCATCCTCCAGCGGTGGCAGACCTACCGGGGCCCCGAAGATGCGCGGCGGGTCGTCGATGTCGCGCGGCTGAACGTGCGAGCCGACTTCTTCAACGACGCCAATATTCACACCGAACCGGCCGATGGCCGGCTGTTCTGGGCCAGGCCCGAAGACAGCATCACGCGCAACGCCATCAATGCCGATTCCACAGTCAATATCTCCGATTCCACCTCCATCCTGGGCTACGCCAATTACGACCTGGAGGACGACAAATTCGCCATCGGCGATTTGAGCCTGTCCGTGGTACACGATCCGCGGCTGGCGTACCACTTCGGCGTGCGGTACATCGACGACTACGACAGCGCCGTGGGCACGTTCGGTTTCGATTACGAACTGAACGATAAGTATCGGCTACAGGTATTCGAGCAGTACGACTTCCCCTTCATGGGCGGGGAGAACCTCGTCACGGAGGTTTCCATCATCCGCCGCTTCCCGCGCTGGTACGGCGCTTTGACGTTCGTGGTGGACCGGGCCACGGAAAATTTCGGCCTGGTGCTGAGCATCTGGCCGGAAAGGCGCGCCCGATTTCGAACTGGGCGGCCTGCGCCTGGGCACCTGGGCCGCCAGCGGGATGAATTGATTTGCGATTTTTGATTTGCGATTTGCGATTTGAAAAATTCCACGGCCGCGCGCGATGTTGATAGGGGGTGGAAGGAACCAGGGAAGCCCGCAAGACACCCTTTCTCCCCTTTAGGTGCAGCGCACGGCCGCGGACGGCCGTGGCACCCCAACACAGTTTGTTTTACTCCATCTCCGCCTTCTGCGCGACTGCCGTCTCCGTCTCCACCGTTAATTGATCATCCAGGGCGGCCGCGCCGGCGGCGAGTGCACACTGTAGGGCGCTGAGCTGCTGCCAGCGACAGCCGACCGTGCCGGTCAGCGTCGCAACGCCGGAATGAACACTTACCTTCACCGCATCGGCGCTGACGAATGGACTCCAGCGCAGCTCCTTCACGATGTTGTCCCGAATGTCGCTATCCCGCCCCAGACCCTGGCGCGGCCGTTCGCTGAACCATGGGAAGCTGCGGACATTAAAGGTGTCGATGTAGGGGTTGTAGGTGCACACGCCGGAGCCGGTGACTTCCAACTGGTTGTGTACATCAATAACGTTCTTGCCCATGGCCGCCAGATCATCAGCACGTGCTTTTTGAAAGCAGTTTTCCACCGTGCCGGTAAGTTTGACAATGGATGCCTCGACGGCCACGTGAATATTGCCGCCGGCCAGGTACGCATCGCGGCCAACGGCCTGCTGGATCTCCACGGCGACCACCGAATCCTCGACCGCATCCGCCTGCTTGACCTTGAGTCGGTTTACGATGTGCGTAATGCCGACCACCTGGCCGAGCGTTCTTTCGGCGGATCGTTTAGCAAGCAGATTGGAAACATTGCCGCGCAGTGTGATGGTGGTTTGTGCCGCCTCGGCGAATGGGGCGAAGGGCGTCACGCGCGGGTCTAGCGCCAGGGCTTTTTGGGCCGCCTGTTGCAGCTCGGCGAGAGTTCTGGGCAGGTATTTGCCCTGTCGAAATTCCTTTGTGCGCGCCCAGCCGCGCACCTCCAGCGCGGAGCCATCGATGCTTGTGACTCCGATGACCTGTGCATCTTTCCTTGCGCGTCTGCCCTCGGCGGCGCTGGCCACCGCGCCGACAGTCGCGCGTGGCCTTTCTTGACCTTGACCTCCACCATGCCGTGATCGATGAGCATATCCTGGAGCAGGGCCTGGCGGATTTCCGCCTCGATCTGCTGGTCGCTGGCGTTTTGCCGGTCCACCTGGATCGCATTGGCCACCTGAATAACCCCCGCCACGCTTGCCGCGACAGCGCCGGCCAGCTCCTTTTGCTGCAATGACTGAACCTTGCCGGTCAACGTCACCGCGCCCCTCGTGGCTGCCACGTTGATGGATAACTTGGCCGTCGCCGGATCAAACAGGAGCGCGCGCTCCAGATCCTTTTGAACAGTATCCGCGCGTCCCGCCGGCGGCACGACCTTGGTATTGTCGATAACGGTCCGCACGCCGCGGATCATCTCCGCGGCGGCCACGGCACGCATCCGGCTGGCGAGCGTCCTGGTGCGGCCGGTCAAGGTGACAATGCCTTTGGACGTGGAGACATCTATGGCCGCGCAGTCGATCAGGCAGTCCTGCTTGAGGTGGTCTTCGACGGCATCCGTGATGGCCTGGTCAGGCAAATCCGCAAGGGTGACAGGGGAGGCAGTGAGGATCAAGATTACGGCAGCCAAAAACGCAACTTTGTCCAAATGAATCATGAGCAAATCTCCAGGTACCGCCGGGGAATTTTATGCGTTCAAAGCAGCCACGGAGCACACAGAGGAATAAGCTGAGAGGACACAGAGAAGAAACAAAGCTAAGAACCCTGATTCGCAGACTGGAGTTTTAGAGGGGAATTTGGGAATTTCAAGAATCTGCCACAGAAGACACAAAGCAGAAACAAGGGACAGAGAAGTTGTGTTTATGTCTCTTCTTATTTCTCTGTGTCCTCAGCTTTTTGCATAAGTACGACGCGTAAATAAAAACAGCCTGCGTTTTAGGTTATGCTCTTTTCGGGTTATCACATCGAAAGGAGCAATGCCATGGACGGCAGGCTGTGGAACAAACTGTACCGTGAGATTCGTCATGTTGGCAAGGATGCACCGGATTTGCCGCGTATGGGTCGGCCACGTGAGTATGGCACGCAAGACATTCTGGCCGTGTGGGCGTTCAGCGCCATGATGAACTGGCCCATCAGTGTTACGCAGCATCGGCTGTCGCAAGGGGCCACCGGCTGGTGGCTCAAACGGTACTGGCAGTGGACGGGCAAAATTCCCTGCTTGGCAACGTTGACCCGGCGTGCCAAGGCGTCCGATTTTCGTCGGCTGTTGCGACGACTTTTGCGACGATTGCGCCGCTGGCAGGGACTGGGCCCGCCCGCACACGTGGTGATCGATTCGACGTTCCTGCTGACGGGCAGTTGCAGCCGCGACCCGGAGAGCCGCTGGGCTTGCCACGGCGGCAAGTGGTTTAGAGGCTATGCCTTGCATGTGGTGTGCGACGGCGCCGGCGGCCTGTGGGCCTGGCACGTCAGTAGCGCCAACGTGCAGGAGATGAAAGTGGCGCGGCGATTGATCCGACAGATTGCCGCAGGCCAGGCGCCCGAATCTGCGCTGGATGATTGCCGACACCGGCTACGACAGCGAGCGATTGCATCGGCTGATCGATCGCCGCTTGCACGCGCGGCTGCTGGCCCCTGTGAACCGGCGCGGGGCCAAGACCGAAGCGTGGCGTGCGGAGCAACCCGGGCGCGATGCATCGGACCGACTGCTGGCTACAGCGGAAGGTCAGGCGCTGTTCAACCAACGCGTGGCGGTGGAACACTGGAATAGTTGGTTCAAGGGCACCAGCCATGTAAGCATGCTGCCTTACCATGCTCGCCGCCTGAATCGCGTGCGTCGTTGGGTCGACCTGAAATTGGCTGTGTTTTTTGTGCATCAGCACTTGTCGCGACAGGAGTTAAAACCTGCCGCTTAGTTATGCAAAAAGCTGTGACCTCTGTGGCTGATTTCAGAAATTGGTTACGCCGCTTTTACATCGATCTTGTGCGGCTTGCTCTCCTCGGTCTCGGGAATCTCAAGGTGCAGCACGCCGTTATCCAGCTTGGCCTGCGCCTTGGAGGGATCGACCTCTACCGGCAGGGCAAAAGCCCGTTCTACCCGCGTAAAGCGCCGCTCGTGCAGGTGTGGCGTGCCTTTCTTTTCCTTGCCTTCTTTGCCTTGCGGGGCTTCTTTTCTCTCCGCCACGATCCGCAGCATGTTGCGGTCGATGCTGACGTCGACTTCGTCCGACTTGAAGCCCGGCAGCTCGGCATCCACGATCACCTTGCCCTCCTCCTCGCGGATATCCACGGGATATTTGCCCAGCAGGCCCTCGGGGCGGTCCTCGCCCCAAGGGGTCCAGGGGGACCACGGGCGCATCATCCTGTCGAATAGGTCGAGCCAGGTCTTGGGCTCTTCAGGATGTCGTGTCGTTATTTCGCTTCTTTCACCTTTAGGCATAATTGAACTCCTTCCAGATTAGACCTCATATTTAATGCTAAAGCAGACCTGACCGGCCTCTCCATCGGAGGGTCAAACATATTGGGTTAGGTCGAAAGCTCATGGCCTTTAGGAAGATATCTGCTGATTTTTCTTAACCGTTCACCGGTTATGTGCTCAGGTCTTGGAAGGAAGAGGAGGACAAGGAGCGCAACAAGGAGCGCAAGTTGAAGCATTGCGCTTCTTGTCAAGTCTTGATTTTATAAGCAGTTACCCACAAGAATGCAAGAGGCGCAAGGAGCGCAAAACCACACTCCTGCGCGGCAGTCTGGGCAAGCTGGGCAAGATGGATAAACTACGATGTATTACGCAATCACACAGTCCCCGGCTGCTCCTGGCACCCCTGAGTTAAGCCATAAGACTTAAACCCCAAGGGATGGCATACAATGAGTTGTGGCCATGCGGAACCGTCGGAGCCTTGTTCGTGAAAGGCGATTTGCATGTTCGGCAAGAGCGTTCAACTGTTCAAGCTGCTCGGCTTTTCCGTGAAGGTGGATCTGAGCTGGCTGGTGATCGTGGTGCTGGTCATCTGGTCGCTGGCGGGGGCGGTATTTCCGCAGGAACTGCCCAACCGGCCCGCTTGGCTGTACCTGGTAATGGGAAGCATCGCGGCCCTGGGGCTCTTTGCATCGATTGTGATTCACGAGACTGAGCCACTCCCTCGTGGCCCAGCAGTACGGCCTGCCCATGCGCGGCATCACGCTCTTTATCTTCGGCGGCGTGGCGGAGATGAGCGATGAGCCGCCCAGCCCCAAGGCGGAATTCCTGATGGCCATCGCCGGACCGGCCATAAGCGTGATCCTGGGCGTGGTCCTGCTGGCGATAGCCCTTCTTGGCGCCCATTTTAGCTGGAGCAAGGCGGTACTGGGCGTGCTGCGCTGGGTGGGCTTCATGAATATCCTCCTGGCCGCCTTCAATATGATTCCCGGCTTTCCCATGGATGGCGGCAGGGTGCTGCGCTCGGCGATCTGGTCGTGGAAGAAGGACCTGGCCCAGGCCACGCGCATCGCCACCAACGTGGGGGCGGGCTTCGGGCTGGTGCTGATCGGGCTGGGGATTGTCAGCCTTCTGCTGGGAAATCCCGTGGGCGGATTATGGTGGATTCTTATCGGCTGGTTCGTACGGTCGGCGGCACGCAGCAGCTATCAGCAGGTAGTGATCCGGCAGATGCTCAGGGGACAACCGGTACGGAAATTCATGAATTCACAGCCGGTCAGCGTGCCTCCATCGCTGCCCATCCAGCAATTAGTGGAAGATTACATCTACCGGTTCCATTACAAAATGTTTCCCGTGGTGGATGAGCAGGGCCGGCTCGTGGGCTGCGTGTCCACGCGGAATATCCGCAACGTGGATCGTAAGGATTGGCCTGCCAAGACCGTGGCCGATGTGACCGGCACATGCGGCCTCAATGCCATCGACCCCGACGCCGATGCCATGGAGGCCCTGTGGCTGATGAACAAGAACCAGGTCAGCCGCCTGATCGTGGCACGCGATGGCCATCTGGAGGGCATCCTTTCGCTGAAGGATCTGCTGGAATTCCTTTCGCTCAAATCCGAACTGGAAGTCCCTGGTTCCTCAAGGAGGGGCCCATTGCGGCCGCGGACCCCCGGCGACGATGAGGATCGCGAAGCGGCGTAGGGGAATCTTCGATCGATGATTTGCGATTTGCGATTGGGTCCGCGGCAAGCTCACAACGTTCGTAGCAGCGAAAACGGTCTCAATAGCCTCGGTTGCAAACCACGTGCTCATTTTCCGAGGGACTAAATCGCAAATCGAAAATCGCAAATCGCAAATTCGCAGGCAACCAATGGCAACCAACCGCTTGCCAAGCCCCCCTTTCAAGCATGTGGCCGAAACGGGGAGTAAAATACTGTGGGAGCCCTGGCGGGGTTCCCCGAGCTGATGTTTAACATGCGCGGCAGCAACAAGGGAATTACCATGGATAGAGAATACGTTGTCGCTCACGCCGGGGATTTAAAAGAAGGGCAAATGAAGGAACTGGAGGTGGATGGGCGGCACGTGCTGCTTGTCCGCGTGGATGGCCAGTTTTACGCCTACGGCGCCACCTGTCCTCACGAGGGCGCGCCTCTGGCCGAAGGGACGTTGAATGACGGCCATATCCGCTGCCCATGGCACCAGTCCCTTTACAGCGCCATCACCGGCGACATGATTTCCCCGCCCTCGCTGGATTCGCTGCCCAAGTTCCCTGTCCGCCTGGATGGCCAGGATGTGCGCGTAACAATAGGCGAGGAGATGCCCGAAAGCCGCCCGCCGGTCCCCGCGGTAACGGGCGACGGCGATGATAGAACCTTTGTGATACTCGGCGGCGGCGCGGCCGGGGTCGTGGCGGCCCAGAGCCTGCGGCAGATCGGTTTTAAGGGCCGCGTCGTCATGCTCTCCCGCGAAGACGCCACTACTTACGACCGCACCACGCTCAGCAAGAACCGGCTGTGGAAGGAGGATTTCTCCTACCCCACCCTGCGGCCCGATGAGTTCTTCCAGTCGCTGGGCATCGAGTTTTTGAAGGGCCGCGAGGTGACCGAGGTGGATGTGCGTTCCCGCACGGTCTCCTGCTCCGATCACACCTGGATGCAGTACGATAAGCTGCTGCTGGCGACCGGTTCGCGGCCGCGCAAGCTCGAGGTGGCGGGGGAGGATCTCAAGAATATCTTCCTGCTGCGCAGCATGCAGGACAATCAGGCAATTCGCGGGGCCATATCGGCCGGGGCCCGCCGCGCGGTGGTGGTGGGCGCAGCTTCATCGGCATGGAAGTGGCCGCCTCCCTGGCGATGCGCGGCCTGTCGGTGACGGTGGTCACGCCGGAGTCCGCGCCGTTTAAGAGCGTGCTGGGCGAGCGCATCGGGCGGATGTACCAGCAGCTCCATGAATCTAAAGGCGAAGCCTTCATGCTGGGGGCGAAGGTGGATCATTTCGAAGGGGATGACTCGGTTCGCCAGGTCGTGCTGGTGGGGGGCCAGCGGCTCAGCGCCGACATGGTCGTGGCGGGCGTGGGCGTGCATCCCGCTACGGATTACCTGCGGGACCTGGAGGTCAATTCCGACGGCAGCGTGACGGTGGATGAGCACCTGCGCGCCGTGGGCAACGTCTTCGCCGCGGGCGACATCGCCCGCTTCCCCGATTGGCGCACGGGCGAATCCATTCGCATCGAGCACTGGCGGCTGGCCCAGGAACACGGCCGCATCGCCGCCATGAATATGGCCGGCTGGGATGCGCCGTTTCGCGGCGTGCCGTTCTTCTGGACGACACAGCATAAGGTGCAGGTCCAATATGTCGGCTACGTGCGGACGTGGGATGAGATCGTGTACGACGGCGATGTGGAAGGAAAGCAGTTCGTCGCGTATTACCTGCTGGATGGCCGGGTGATGGCTGCCGCCGGGTGCAATCAGGAACGGCGCATGTGCGCCATCGCCGATGCGATTACTTCCCGCACCGCGCCTATGCTGGGCGATCTGCGCCAGCAGGTGGGCCGCGTTTCGGAGATGGCCGCCAGCGCCAGCTGAGCCTTCAAGTTAACCCCATAAAGCAAACAAGCGTCGCCGGGTTTCCCGCCCGGCGGCGCTGTTTTACGTCTATGTGTGGGTCGTGTTGAAAACTGCTCAGCGGTTCTTACGCCACCATTTCATCCTGGATGGCATCGCGCAGCTTCAAAAGCGAGCGGCGTTCGATCTGCCGTACGCGCTCTTCGGAGAGCCCCACGACTTTGCCTACCTGGCGCAGGGTCATCCGCCGTTCCTCGCCGGCCAGCGGGTGGCGGTTATCGAGGATGGTCTTCTCCACCCCGGACAATTCCGCCAGGTTGCGCCGCAGGACCAGGCGGACGGAATCCACCGCGTTGTCCAGTTCATCCTCGTGGCGGCGGTTGTTGTAATCATCCCGCTCCATTTCCGGGTCGAACTGCATCGGCACATGCTTGCGGTACGTGGTTGTCTTGGACTGGAGCCGGCGAAAACACGACAGGATTGCGCGGCAGGCGTACGTCGAAAACTTGAAGCCGCGGCCGATGTCGAAATGCTCGATGCAGCGCAGCACCGTCATGTAACCCTCAGAGAGCAGCTCGGAAAATTCCACGCCCGGCGTCCTGGCGCGGCGGGCCATGGCCGGCACCAGCGGCAAATTGGCGTGAACCAGGCTCTCGCGGATGGTGCCCGCGCGGCGACGCCACAGGTCCACATCCTTCTGTCGGCGATAGCGGCTGTCCGCCGCCAGCAGCCGCCCCAGGCGATACTTGGCGAAGTTGTACCGCAAGAAGAGCGTCCGCTCCTGCGCGGCCGTGAGGCGCACGGGCTGAACCGAACTGCACAGGCCATCGGAGGCGATTTCGGGCAGCAGGCTGTAGCCGGGAACATTAATCTGCTGACTGGCGGCGCCCCAAAGCGTCTGCTCCGTGGAACGCGTGGCAAAACTGCTGTGATAAACGTATGCGACTTTGCTGCGCCGCGGCTTTGACGGCCGCGGCCGATTCGTGGTGCCGGCGGCGAGGTGAGATTGAATCCTGGTGGTGCTCGATCTGCGGTCGCTGGTGCGTGCTTTCATGGGCCATCCTCTCTCGTGTGATGGTTGCAAGTCGCAGCTAGTGCCGCCGAAACCTGCGTGCGTTTGGGGCTCAGGGCGACGCAGCCTCCGTTGCTGCGAATTAATTGGTCCACCGGTTCAGACGAAGCGACCGGCGGCGATGCCGCGGAAGAAATCAGTGTCGCTTATTCAGCGACTCAACCACGGTCACATCCACCGCCGATCGCTCCATATGCAAGAAAAGCCCCTTACGCTTACAGTGCCTTTTCAACCGCCCTGTAACATCATCACATGATGGAAGGGCTGATACTATCGGTGTGAGCGCCGTTTCCTCATCCGGGCCGAACGCCATGGTGAATAAGAATTTTTACCATGCACCGTAAGGGGCGATGGGCCTAGGGGTTGGCACAATGGCCAAAGGAGGAAATCGGATCGAGAAAGTTGTTTTACGCTGATGGCGCGGAGCAGCGCAGGCAGCATGGCCTCGCTGCCGCAATTCCACGCCCTGCGGCAAGCAGGGACAGTTAACGAATTAGACCTTCTTCTGGCACTGCACCCACTGAATGGCGTAGCGCAGCAGCTCTGAAGCGCTGGTCAAACGCAGCTTTTCCTTGATGTGCTCACGATGCGAATCGACGGTCTTGCTGGAGATGTGCAGCTCCAGGGCGATTTCACGTGTGGGCAGGCCGTTGCCAATGAGCTCGAACACCTGCAATTCGCGGTCAGTGAGGTTATCCAGCAGGCTGGAGGCTTTGTCCGCCGCGCCGGAGACGATTTTCTGCATGACCTTGGAGGCCACGCGCTCGCTGACGTGCACCTGGCCCTCGAGGATGCGTCGCAGACCGCGCAGCACCTCCGCCGGGCCTTCTTCCTTGGTGACATAGCCGCGGGCGCCGGCGCAGGACCGCGCTCGGCATAAAAGCCTTCGTCGCGCATGGACACCACCAGCACGGCCACGCGCGGATGGCGGATCTGGATGTCCTTGATCAGGTCCAGACCGCTGGAATCTTTGAGCGTCAGATCGACGATGGCCGCGTCGGGAGTGTCGCGGCGCATGATCTCCAGGGCCTCGTGCGCGCTGGCGGCCTCGCCGATCACCTGGAACTCGCCCTGGCCGTTTAGAAGCATGCGGATGCCTTCGCGGACCAGCGGGTGATCGTCCACAATGATTACCTTCCTGGTCTTAGGCTTCGGCGCAATCTGCACTCTGTCTGTCATTTGTCTCTCCTTGAATGGCCAGCACTTTGGCCTTGGGCACACTGCACGTCACGGTCGTGCCGGCGACTTCACCGGCAGACAGCAGAAGCCTTCCTCCCAGGGCCGTGGCCCTGTGGTGCATCATCCTGATGCCCATGCCGGCGCCATGTCTGCCGGCGGGGATGCCACATCCATCATCGCTGATCTGAAGCACAAGACTGTTATAACTTTCGCGTAAGTTTATTGCGGCCCGGCGCGCCTGCGCATGCCTGACCACGTTTTGCAGCGCCTCCTGCGCGATAAGGTACAAATGCGTCGCGGCCGCCGGCCGCACGTGCGAGGAGCAGGACCACTGGAGGCGGCAGTCGAGGCCGTCGCTATTTTGCATATTGCGGACGAGCCGGTCCATCGCCGCGTGCAGGCCGTGATCATCCACGCCTACCGGGTCCAGGCCCCGCGCCATCGTGCGCACCTGTTTAACCGCGTCATTGACTGCTTGCAGTATGGAGTCGATTGTCGCCCGCTGATCGTTGAAGATTCCCACGTGCTTGTCGGCCAATCCCTGCACCAGGTAGCCCACGCCGGCCAGCGTCTGCCCCAGCGCATCATGTAGATGGGCGCTGATCCGCCGCCGCTCGCCTTCGCTCGTCTCAGACAACAACAATTCCGAGTCCCGCTGGCGCGTCACATCAATTCCGTACATAAGCACCGTAGGCGCGCCGTCGACATCCGTAAAGGGGACGGCCCACACATGAAAGCACTGGCCATCGCCGAGAGATTCATCCCATTCCTCAGCCTCGAATGTCGTCAGGATGCGTTCAAGCGGGCAGTCCTGGCAGGGGTGCTCCAGACCGTACCGAACGCGGAAGCAGGGCGCCTGATCCGCCACGGAGTAAAGCTTTCTAAAGCTCTGATTGGCAAAACGAATGCGATGCTGCGCATCAATAATCGTGACATAACCGGGCAGGGCATCCAGCAGCTTGGGCAGACGGGCTTGCTCTGCCGGGCCGCCGCGACATGCCGCGAGCGTTGCGGCTATCGCGGCGCAGGAAGCAGCGGTCGCATCCGCCGCCGCGTGGTGCGGCTGGCCGATATCCGGATGACTTGAGCCGTTTATATGCTGAGAATCGTTCATCATTCGCTTTTGCCGGCGGGCCACATACCGGCCCTTCCGTGAACAAAACCGATTATAGCAATATCCGATTTGCCATGCCGGCAACGGGGAGGACGGGCGGTCACGGATCGTGTAGGTGGAAAAATATTCCACCCACATTAGCCGTGACATGGCCAGCGCGCAAAGATTTCGAGGTGCGGTCACAGCGCAACGCATAAAAGCAGTGTTGGGGAAATTCCCCAACACTGCCGACCAAAAGCCTTGTTCAGACGTGCATTTTCTGGCCTGTCCCCCGGCGATGAAGGGACTAAAAGACGCGGTCTATAATTCTTTTGAGTTCTGCCCGTGCAAGGAGCGCGGGCGATTGATTGTGACAAGCCAAAGGCATTTGATAACTCTCGAGTGGGCCGGGACTTGGAGTGGTTGTGACACGCAGAGGCCCCTCATATCGAGTCATGTCTGGGACCATCCTAAACGGGGATGGCCGCTCAGGGATCCCCATTCAGATTGGAGAAGATTATGACACTTGCAGCAGGAAGAATCGACAAGCTCTTGGATCGTCAGCAGTTACGCGATTTTATGGAGCATGTCGAGACTGGGTGCGTCTCCATTTATATGCCAACACATCGAGGCGGGCCTGACATTCTTCGCGAAGACCCGATACGCCTCAAGAACCTGCTACAACAGGCCCGGGAACAATTGATACAGATAGGCTGGCGCACCTGCGACGCACGGGACTACCTGGCGGAGCTGAACGACCTGTTGGATGACAGCGATTTCTGGCGGCATAACGACCACGGGTTGGCCATGTTCATTTCTTCCCTGAAGAAAGGCGTTTTCCGCGTACCGGTACCCGTGGAATCGCGAGTAGTCGTTGCCAGCCGATTCTATTTGAAACCCTTAATGCCGCTGCTGGCGAGGCAGACGAACTTGTACATACTGGCGCTTAGCCAGGATGAAGTACGGCTCCTGGAAGCTAACTCGTTCGGTCAGCATCGAATCAAGCTTCCTGCGGGCACTCCGCAGTGCCTGGAGGACCTGACAAAGTTTGAAGAAGTGACCACCGACCTCGAGTTTCACACCGGTACCGCGCCGCAGCATCCCGCCGCGCGGCGGCCGGTTGTGCGCTTCGGGCAGGCGGGCGGAGCGATGGATGAATCCGTGGAAAAGCGCAGGCTGCTGTGGTATTGCCGCGTGATCCATCCCGTGGTGGACAAGCTTCTGATCAACGTCCAGACGGGCTACATTGGCGGAATGGCGCCCCTGCTGCTGGCGGGGGTCGAGCCGCTGCTGAGTATATACCGCGAGGTCAGCACGTATCCGGCAATCAGCGAGCAGCATTTAGCGGGCAATGTTCGGCTCATGAGCGATGAGGACCTGCGGCTGCGTGCCTGGAAACTGTTGCAGGATAAACTCGAGCAGCCTATCGCGCGGGATGCCTCGCGTTACCGCCAGGCCGCGGCGGCGGGTCAGGCCTCGGGCAAGCTGGACGATGTGGTGCCGGCGGCGTGCGACTGCCGTGTGGACACGCTGTTCGTCAGTCGCGAGGGCCGCGTGAGCGGTCGCTACGATCCGGTGAGCCGCAAGGTGGAGGTTCACGACCAGGCGCTGCCGGGCGACCAGGACCTGCTGGATCTGGCGGCCGTGCGAACGTATTTGGGCGCCGGCCGCGTACATATTGTGCCCGCACAGCAGATGCCCAACGGCGGCGGGCCGCTGGCGGCGATTTTCCGCTACGTGGCGTGATACAATAACAATTGCGGCTTAGGACTTGAGGCTAAAGCTTCTTCTTGCGAGCTTTTTTCCTAAGCTGTGCAATGCTCGCCGTATTCAGCACATCCGCCGGTGTCAGCCATGCGCGGCGGGCCACGTTCACACCGAATTCAATCAACTCAAGATCCACAGCTTTATGCGAATCCGTGGAGATGACGAATTTGCACCCAATCTGCCGCGCCTGCATGCACAGCGTATCGCTGAGATCCAGTCTGTCGGGCTGTGAGTTTATTTCCAGATAGACGCCATGCTCGCGGCAGGCCTGAAAAACTTTTTCTGCGTTGAAGCGAATCGGATCACGCTTGCCGATCAGCCGGGCCAGCGGATGGCCCAGCGCGTTGATAAAACCGCTGCCGGCCGCCCGGAGGATTCGCTCCGTCATCTGCTCTTCATCCATCTCCAGCGCGCTGTGTACGCTGGCAACGACCCAGTCCAGATCGGCCAGCAGCTTTTCGTCGATGTCCAGGCAGCCATCCTTCAGGATGTCCACCTCCACGCCGGCCAGGAGCCAGAAGCCCTTTAGTTTGGCGCCGATCCTGCGGATCTGCTCGGCGTGGCGGCGCAGCCGTTTTTCATCAAGACCGTTGGCGATGCGCACCGCCTGGGAATGATCCGTGATGGCGAGGAACTTATAGCCGCGCTGCTGCGCCGCGGCGGCCATGGCCTCGATGTCATCCACGCCGTCGGTGGCGGTGGTGTGGCAGTGAAAATCGCCGTGAATATCAGCGGTTTTCACCAGGTGAGGCAGCTTGCCCTCCAGTGCCGCGGCCACCTCGCCACGGTCTTCGCGCAGTTCCGGTTCCACCCAAGAGAGGCCCAGCCGGCCATATACCGAGTCCTCATTTTTGCCGGCGATGATGCGCTTGCCTTCAAACAGGCCGTACTCGTTGAGCTTCCAATGGTGGTCCTGGGCGATACGCCGCAGCGCGATGTTGTGCGCTTTGGAGCCGGTGAAATACATGAGGGCCGCGCCGAAATTGCCTGTTTGGAAGAAGCGGAAATCGACTTGCAGGCCGGACAAAAGGCGCAGGGAAACTCGCTCCTCGCCGCTGCTCGTGATTTCATCGACATCGGGGTATTTGGCGATGGCCGCGGTCGCCGCCGCGCGGTCGGCGGCGAGAATAAGGATATCCAGATCGCCGATGGTCTCGACCTTGCGGCGAAGACTGCCGGCCGCTTCCCACCGCTTGATCGATTTCAAACTGGAGAGGTATTCGCCCAGCTTGGCCATCTGCCGCGCGGCCTCGCTGTATAGGATGCGCCCGCGGGATTTCTGGAGCATGGCCAGGCCGTCCAGGATTTTCTTTTCCGTCTTTTCGCCCATGCCCTCCAGGCTGGCGACCTTGTGCTTTTCGCAGGCCTCGCGCAGTTCCTCGAGGCTTTTCAGCCCAAGCTGTTCGTGCAACTGCCAGGCTCTGCGCGGGCCCAGGCCCGGAACCTGCATGAGCTTGGGCAGGTCGCGCGGCACGAGCTTGCGCAATTCCTCCAGGCGATCGCACGTGCCGGTCTGGATAATCTGGACGATCTTTTCTGCGGTGGATTTGCCGATGCCGGGCAGATCCGCAAGGTTCTGCCCCTGGCGGTGCATCTCCTCCAGTGACTGGCCCACATCGCTCAAGACCCGCGCGGCGTTGCGGTAAGCGCGAATCCTAAAAGCGTCCGCCTTCTGGAGTTCCAGCAGGTCGGCGATTTCGTACAGCAGCCGCGATATTTGCGCGTTCTCCACGATTTATTATAGGTTTGGAGATCCGGCCGAATTCATTAGCCAGAGGGGCACGCAGAACGGAAAGAGAGGCCACAGAGAAGAGTGAAGAGAGTAAAGGCAAGAACCTGATCCTGATTTCAATTCGTGGCGGTGTCCATTTTTGAAGCTGCCATCGGTAAATTCATCACAGAGGACACAAAGGACACAGAGGTCACAGAGAAGGACAAAGAGAAAGACGGATTGTGTTTTTGTCTCTTCTCTGTGTCCTCTGTGACCTCAGCTTTTTGCATAAGTACGACGCGTAAATAAAAACAGCCTGCGTTTTAGGTTATGCTCTTTTCGGGTTATCACATCGAAAGGAGCAATGCCATGGACGGCAGGCTGTGGAACAAACTGTACCGTGAGATTCGTCATGTTGGCAAGGATGCACCGGATTTGCCGCGTATGGGTCGGCCACGTGAGTATGGCACGCAAGACATTCTGGCCGTGTGGGCGTTCAGCGCCATGATGAACTGGCCCATCAGTGTTACGCAGCATCGGCTGTCGCAAGGGGCCACCGGCTGGTGGCTCAAACGGTACTGGCAGTGGACGGGCAAAATTCCCTGCTTGGCAACGTTGACCCGGCGTGCCAAGGCGTCCGATTTTCGTCGGCTGTTGCGACGACTTTTGCGACGATTGCGCCGCTGGCAGGGACTGGGCCCGCCCGCACACGTGGTGATCGATTCGACGTTCCTGCTGACGGGCAGTTGCAGCCGCGACCCGGAGAGCCGCTGGGCTTGCCACGGCGGCAAGTGGTTTAGAGGCTATGCCTTGCATGTGGTGTGCGACGGCGCCGGCGGCCTGTGGGCCTGGCACGTCAGTAGCGCCAACGTGCAGGAGATGAAAGTGGCGCGGCGATTGATCCGACAGATTGCCGCAGGCCAGGCGCCCGAATCTGCGCTGGATGATTGCCGACACCGGCTACGACAGCGAGCGATTGCATCGGCTGATCGATCGCCGCTTGCACGCGCGGCTGCTGGCCCCTGTGAACCGGCGCGGGGCCAAGACCGAAGCGTGGCGTGCGGAGCAACCCGGGCGCGATGCATCGGACCGACTGCTGGCTACAGCGGAAGGTCAGGCGCTGTTCAACCAACGCGTGGCGGTGGAACACTGGAATAGTTGGTTCAAGGGCACCAGCCATGTAAGCATGCTGCCTTACCATGCTCGCCGCCTGAATCGCGTGCGTCGTTGGGTCGACCTGAAATTGGCTGTGTTTTTTGTGCATCAGCACTTGTCGCGACAGGAGTTAAAACCTGCCGCTTAGTTATGCAAAAAGCTGTGACCTCTGTGGTTAAATTCCGGCCGTTTTCGGTTTTTACTCTGTGCCTCTTTTGCCTCTGTGTCCTCTGTGGCGAAGCTTTGATATGATTCTTCACGAAGGAGCGAACAACCATGACCGACATCAGTCGCGTGGGTTTTATCGGAACGGGCATCATGGGCGGGCCGATGGCCGGCCATCTGCAAAAGGCGGGGTACGCGCTGCGTGTATTCAATCGTACGCGTGAAAAGGCCAAATCTCTCATCGAACATGGGGCGGTATGGTGCGATAGCCCCGCGGAGGCGGCCAAAGGCGCTGACGTTATCTTCACCATGGTCGGCTTTCCCGCCGATGTGGAGTCTGTCATTCTGGGTGAAAATGGCGTGCTTTCGACCGCCGGCGCCGGCGCGATTATCGTGGACATGACCACCTCTGAGCCCGCCCTTGCGCAGAAGATTTACCAGGCCGCCAAGGCCAAGGGTGTGGGCAGCCTGGATGCGCCGGTCACCGGCGGCGATGCGGGCGCAATGAACGCCACGCTATCCATCATGGTCGGGGGCGATGCGGCCGATTTTCAGCGTATCCTGCCCCTGTTTGAAGTGATGGGCAAGACGATCCGGCACGTAGGCCCCGCCGGGGCGGGCCAGCACTGCAAGATGGTCAATCAGATACTACTGGCGGGGATCATGGCTTCCATGGCCGAGGGATTGACCTATGCGAAAAAGGCCGGGCTGGATTTGCCTACGGTGCTGGAGGTGGTGTGCAACGGCGCCATCGGCTCGCCGGTTTTAAAGCGATTGGGCGGCCGCGCGGCGGAGGGCAACTGGGAGCCGGGATTCATCATCGAGCATTACATCAAGGACATGGATATTGCCTTGCGCCAAGGCAAGGCGATGGGTGTCCACATGCCCGTGCTGAACCTCGCGCGGCAAACCTATGGCGAAGTCGTCGAAGCGGGACTGGGCCGCAAGGGCACGCAGGCAATTGTAAAGGTCTTTGGGCAAGAGAACGGGGTGTCTTTCTAAAGCCAAGGGCTTCGCACAAAGAGCACCAATACGACGAGAGTCAAATTGGTCTTGTCTCTTGGTGGTCTTGCTGCCCTTGGTGTTTTAAGTGTTGTTGTTGAGCGCGATTCAAAGCGCGAAAAGGGGCAGCCCGCCGGTTGGCGGGCTGCCCAAAAATCACAGCGACTTCAACTTACTGACTCATTGGCCGCTATAGATGTTGCTCACATCCGTGGAAGCCAGTTCCAGATTGTAAATCCGCAGATCATCCACGCCGCCATTGTAGAAGCGGGCGGAGTTCAGGTCGCTGCGTGCACCCACGTAGATGCCCGTGGGAAGCGTGATGGAATGGCCGACATCCTTGGTGTCAGACACCTTCATGTTGCCGTCGAGGTACACCTTGCGGCCGTTGGTCCCTGAGAACGTCAGCGTGTACAGGTGCCAGTTGCCGTCGTAGAAGTTGTACGACGTGCTCATCACCGTCAGGCAATCGCTGTCGTTCATGTTCGTACCGTTGGCATCGGAGGCGAAGGTACGAATGGCTGTGCCCCAGTTGGGTTCAGAGGCCGTGGTGAACCAGACCTGGACGCCATTGGTCGATTCAGGGATGTTGCCCCAACTGAACACGTAGTGATATCCGCTCTGGCTGGAATCGAGTGAGCCGGAGGTCGGCTTGAACCAGAAGGATATCGAGAAGGAACTGTTCAGCGAGAAGTTGCTAATACCCATGTAGCTGCTACTACCGTTGAACGAGAGGGCGTTGGAGAATTTGCCCGAGATCCAGCTGGGACTGCTATACAGCGTGCCGGTGTGGCCGTTGCCGGTGGTGTCGGAGGCGGAAGAGCCGCTGCCTTCATCCAGCTTCAGCCAGGCGGTCTTGGTGGGGCCGCCAGTGTTGGGATCAATCGTGATGGTCGCCTCATCATACGTCGAGGCTAGGGTGTCGGTCACCGTCAGACGAACCACATACGTGCCCGTCGTCGAGAACGTGGCCGTGGTGTTGGCGGCGTTGACGTTGCCGAATGTCACGGTACCCGGACCAGAAGTCTTGCTCCAGGTGCAGGTGGCCGCGGCGGGAATACCATCATCGCTGATGGTACCGGCCAACGTCACGGAATTGGTGGGCCAGGTAATCTCCTGGTCCACGCCCGCATTGGCGGTGGGCGCGCCATTCACGATGATGGTCGCCTCATCATAGACCGAGGCCAAGGTGTCATTGGCCGTCAGTCTCACCACGTAGGTGCCCGCCACAGAGAACGTGGCCGTGGTGCTGGCGGCGTTGGCATTGCCGAAGGTCACGGTGCCTGGACCGGAGGTCTTGCTCCAGGTGCACGTGGCCGCGGCGGGAATGCCATCATCGCTGATGCTGCCGGAGAGGGTAACGGAGTTGGTGGGCAGCGTGATGGACTGATCCACACCCGCATTGGCCGTGGGCGCGGTGTTCACGATGATGGTGGCCTCATCATACGTCGAGGCCAAGCTGTCCGTGACCGTCAGACGAACCACGTAAGTACCAATTGCAGAGAATGTGGCCGTGGTGTTGGCGGCATTGACATTGCCGAAGGTTACCGTGCCTGGACCGGAGGTCTTGCTCCAAGTACACGTGGCCGCGGCGGGAATGCCATCATCACTGATCGTGCCGGCCAACGTCAGGGAGTTGGTGGGCAGCGTGATGGACTGGTCCACACCGGCATTGGCCGTCGGAGCGCCATTGGCCTTGATCGTGACATTGCTGCTGGCGGTGAGGTTGGAGTCACTGGCCGTCAGCGTCAACACGTAGGTGCCTGAGACCGAGAACGTGGCGGTGGTCGAAGCGGCATTGGGATTGCCGAAGGTCACCGTGCCAGGCCCGGAGTTCTTGCTCCAGGTGCAGGTGGTGGCCGCCGGCGGATTGGGCAGACCATCATCGCTGACCGTGCCGGACAACGTCGCCGCCGCAGGCAGCGTAATGGTCTGGTTGGTGCCGGCGCTGACGGTGGGGGGATTGTTTGTGCCGCCGCCCGAGCTGTTGTTCATGACATTGGTTACATCTGTGGAGGACAGCTCGACGTTGTAGATACGCACATCATCCATGCCGCCGGTAAAGAAGCGCTGGGAATTCAAATCATACCGGCCGCCGATGAAGATGTTGGTCGCGGGATCGATGGCGTCGCCGCCCTCGGTGGTGTCATGGAACTTGGACACACCGTCGAAATACACATACCGTCCGTGAGTCTTGTCGATGGTCACGCACAGGTGGTGCCAGTTGCCATCGTAGAAGTGGATGTCCGCGGGATCCCTGAGCAGGACCACCGCATCCGAATCATTGTTGTCCATAGTGGACACGCGCAGGGCCAGGCCCGAGACCGATTCGGCCGAGCCTACCAGCCAGATGTCTACGTCATTTTGCACCTCGGGGGCACCCCAACTGAACATGTAGTGGTAGTTGGCGTCCGGACTATTGAGGCTGTTGGCGGTGGGTTTGAACCAGAAGGCGACGGAGAACGAGGAGTTCAACGAGAAATCGGCGACCTGGCAGTAGCTGCTCGAGCCGTTGAACGAGAGGGCATTGGAGTACTTGCCGGAAATCCAGCTTGGGCTGTTATACAGCGTGCCGGTATGGCCGTTGCCGGAGGAATCGCTGGCGGTTGAGCCGGAACCTTCATCGAACTTCAGCCAGTCGACCGGGTTGGGGCCGCTGCTTTGCGGATTCACGGTGATCGTGGCCTCATCGTAGCCCGTCAGGGCCGTGTCACTGGCCGTCAAACGCACCACATAGGTGCCAGTGGTGGAGAATGTGGCCGTCGAGGAGGCAGCATTGACGCTGCCAAAGGTCACCGTGCCGGGACCGGAGGTCTTGCTCCAGGTGCAGGTCGTGGAACCCGAAGGCAGCCCATCATCGCTGATCGTGCCGGCCAGGCTCACGGAGTTGGTGGGCCAGGTGATGTTCTGGTCTATGCCGGCATTGGCCGTGGGGGCCACATTTGTCTGGCCGCTTACAGTAATCGTCGCCTCATCATAGGCCGTCAGGTTAGAGTCGCTGACCGTCAGGCGCACCACGTATGTGCCTGTCGTGGAGAACGTGGCGCTTGATGAAACGGAATTGACACTGCCGAAGGTGACCGTGCCGGGGCCTGATGTCTTGCTCCAGGTGGAGGTGGTGGCTGCCGGAGGATTGGGCAGGCCATCATCGCTCTTGGAGCCCGACAGCGTGAGGGTATTGGTCGGCCAGGTGATGGACTGGTCGTTGCCCGCGTTGGCCGTCGGCGGTTGATTGATCGGGCCGCCTGTAGTGGCCAGCACAACATACACGTTGAACCTGCTCGGCGCGGGGATGGTAACGTTGTCGCTGGAATCCGTAGTGCCCTGGTAAATGGGCGTGCCGTAGAAATCCTTAAAATTCATCAGCTTAAAGTTTGAACTAGGGTTAACCACGCCGGCCAGATTCACGGTGACGTTCTGGTTCTGGCTATGGTTATAGTTGAAGACGACCAGGTGGCCCCTGCCGGACTGGTAGGCATTGGTCTTGAGGATAACCGTCGGAGTATTCGGGTCCGCCGCGCCGGCGGTGTAATGCGGGGTGTAGGTACACGGGTCATAAATGTTCTTGCCGCCGCCGCCAATGATCGTGTTGTTGGAGTCGGTAAGGCTTTGAATCCACCAGAAATTCATCGTGGCATCGACGGCAACGTTATTGGTGGCCTCTAAATCACCGTTGATGCCAACCTGGTTTAAGGAGTAGCCATGCCACACCGGGATGCCGTAAAAGACATTGCGGTTGGAATGGGCGTCGTGGAAGGTGGCGCCGCCGCCCAGCAGCCACTGGCCATCCATGGCGATATTGTCTTCCAGCCAGAAATGGTCGATCCAGGTGCCGCCGGTGCCATAGGCCTGCATCGTCTGCTGGCCATCCGGGTAACGTACCGAAAGGATGTTCATGCTGTGGATTTTGTTGGGGTCCCTGTTCTGCGTGTAGAAGCAG
Organism: uncultured Phycisphaerales bacterium; assembly: GCA_963785635.1. Lineage (GTDB taxonomy): Bacteria > Planctomycetota > Phycisphaerae > SM23-33 > FEN-1343 > FEN-1343. The sequence goes on along the minus strand of CAWAWB010000012.1, from coordinate 228,650 downwards.
TGGCCGTGGCCGCGGTCAGGAGCTTCCCATCCGCAACCGTAGGCGAAGCAGCCATAGACGGAGGAGCCGACATCTTCAACTTCCGTGGTGAACGCCTCTGATGCCGCATGGACCACGCAGTTGATAACTCTATTGCCTGTGCCGACTTTGAGGCCCACGCCGCCGAAGGGTGATGGGATGTCGCTGGGCCAGGGGCCTGTATCCTGGGATACAACATCGCCGACCCAGGCGTTCACGCGGAATTCGATATCGCGAAAATCCGTATAGTTGCTGGGGTAGAGAACATCGCCTTGGCCATAATTCTCTTTGTGGCCTACCCAGATGCCGCCGTTGATTATGGGGTGGGCGCCAGGGGCAGGACAGACGGTAATCCGTTGCGAGGCCGTCCCCATTAGCTGAACCCAGAGGTTCCCATTTATCTCGGTATTGTAACCGGAGGACCAGTAATCATACTCTCCATCCATCAGATAGATCGTGTCACCCGCCTGTACTGAACTGCTCACGAGCGCCGACGCGATATCCCAGGGCGAGGATTGTGTGCCGGAGTTTGAGGAACTGCCGGAAGGTGAGACGTACCAAGTGGTCGCAAGAACAGGTGATGTCACAAAACAAAGCAGGCTTACAAAAATTGCGGTGAGCAAAAATGTGGATTTCCTGATGTGCCGGTGCATTGCAACTCTCCTTCATTTGGGCCCAATGAAATGACGGCCGATTCCAGCGGCCGCAAAGGGCAAAAACGCGCCGAAAGGACGATCGACGCATCCCCGAAAGCAAGGAGTATAATGCCGCGATGCGGGACTGGCAACCTGGGGGCGGCATGGAAAGGCCTGACAGAATTGAGTCAAAAGCTCAAGATGTCACCGGGACACTCAACCAGATCAAGGCGCCGCAATCCATTGGCTGGATCAAATGACATCGAAGATTATTCAGCATTTTTATCACATTTATTTAAAATTTCTTCTTCTGTCAGATAGCACGCCGGGTCATCGCCCCACATATCCTCCGCCGCCTCGGCGCGGGCACGCAGGTTGCCGTTGCAGATATCCAGCCACCGGCAGCGGAGGCAGCGGCCCTTCAAAAACTTCCGCCGATTGCGAAGTCTGGCGAGCAGCGAATCCGCCGGAGGGTTCGACCAGATCTCGCTGAATTTCCGCTCGTGGACGTTGCCCACCACGTGTGAGCGCCAGAATTGGTCGGGGTGGACCTCGCCGTTCCAGCTCACGCAGCCGATGTTGGCGCCGGAGGAATTGCCGCCGTTGGCTCGCAATAGCTCCAGGGCTTTTGCGGCCGCGGCGGGGTCTTCTCTCTCCAGCCGCATCACCAGGTAGGGGCCATCGGCGTGATTATCTACCGTCAACACCTCCACCGGGCGTCCGCCTCGATGCAGCGCGGCCGTGCGGTCCATGATCAAATCCAGCGCCGATCGCGTCTGCCCGTGCCACAGGTCGCTGCCGGCCACATCCGCGCCGCGTCCGGCATATACGAGATGATAAAAGCACACGCGGCCGATGTTCTCGCTCTCGATCAGGTCAAAAATCCCCGGCAATTCGCCGATATTGTGCCGCATCATGGTCAGCCGCAGGCCGACCTTAATTCCGCACGCGCGGCAGTTGCGGATGCCCTCCAGGGCCATATCAAACGCGCCATCGCGGCCGCGAAAACGGTCATTCACATCCGCCAGGCCATCCAGGCTCACGCCGACATAATTTACCTGCGCCGCAGCGAGTTTTGCCGCCACGCCCTCATCGATCAGCGTGCCATTAGTCGACAGCACTGCCCGCAGACCGGCCTTGCGAGCGTAGGCGATCAGTTCCAGCGTGTCGGGCCGCATCAGGGGCTCACCGCCCGAAAACAGCACGACCGGCGCCGAATGCCGCCAGGTCATCCAGCATGGCCTTGGCCTGATCGGTGGAAAGTTCGTCGGAAATGGAGGTGGAGGAAGAGGTGCTATAGCAATGGATGCAGGCGAGGTTGCACCGCCGCGTGCAGTTGTAAACGACCACGGGTTTGGGCGTGGCACAGGCTTTTAGCCTGTGATTGGCCGCCGCGACCACGGGTTTGGGCGTGGCACAGGCTTTTAGCCTGTGATTGGCCGCCGCGCGGCCATAGCGCAGGCCATCCATGGGCTCAGGTTTGCCGCAATACAGTCTGGAGATCCCGATCATCCGGCACATCCTCCGCAAGTTGCCTATTTTACGCCGCTTACCTAATCGGAAACAACGGCCCCCCCGCGCCGCCAGGGGTCTTTACCACCTTCACGATTAGCCCAGTGTGGGTTAGAATTAAGTGTGGAGGATGCGAGATAAGAAGCGGTAGGGACGCCGCGAGCAGCACTTAAGCAGTACTAAAGGAGGCCCGCCTTAAGAGGCCGGGCCACGCGTGCGGCGATGAGGAAGCTGTGGTACATCTTCTGGGCAATGCCCGTTTTTTTTGCCGGCTGTTGCTGTGACAAGCAGATCGTCATCCTTCGGTACCGGCCGGAAGTGCTCATGCAGGAGACCGCCACGCCGCGGCCGCCCAGCGCCGTCTTCGACCCGCCGTACCTGGCCGGCACAAACATTTTCGGCACAGATGAGGTCGCCGGTCTGAATCTCAATCAGCGCGCTCCCGTAACATCCTTCCGCGGCTACCAGACCGGCGAGGTACAGTCATACCAGTACGATTATGTGGACTATTACGGCGGCGGGGGCGGCGGCTGGGGAGGTTGCGGTGGCTGTGGTGGCTGGTGGGGCGGCCCATCCTCTACGACGTATTACAGCAGGTCAGGAGCAATCTATCGATAACGATAGCTGGGCCGTTTTTCTTTGATTGCAATTGCAATCTTGAAGGAGGCCAAGGAGGCCAAAGCATTGAGCTTGGCCTCCTTTAAAAATCGCTGGATTTCCTTAGAAACTCCTTAAAGGGGGCCAAGGGGGCCAAGGAGGCCAAACGAAATCTTCCTGGGCGGAATCTGGGTAAGCTGGGCAAGATAGGTAAGATGCAGGCCATCGTCTGTATGATTGCGGCTATCAGAGCTTCCTGAGCCGAATCAATTTGTGTATTCCCGTTCCCAGGCCGTAGACAAGGCACCCGGTGCTTTCGCCGTAAATGGTCGCTTCTGAAAAAAAAGTGAAGCTTCTCTTTGCGGGCTATAGTATGAGCCCAGATAAAGGAGCGATCATGGTGAGCAGCAAAGTTGTGCTCGTATGCCTGGGCCTGGCATTCCTGGTTCTCGGCTGCGGAGCGGGCCGAGGACAGCATACCCAACATAACACCCAACCAAGCGCGGCGGCGAGCTCCCAGCCCGCCGATCATTGGCGGCTGGCGCCGACGGGACAGGTTCATCGCACCCGGCCTTACCTGGTGAACAACCATCACATGAGCGGCCCTGACAACGCGGTGGATCATCGCGAGGAGCGGCTGGCCCAGTGGGATGTGCTGATCTTGAATCCCTGGCTGGTGCGGCAGGAGGGTATCTCGTTGGAGAAGATCCGCCGCACGCATCCGGGCATCGTGATTCTGGCTTGGGTGCCGGCGCAGGGGTCTGACCCCCGGGACCAGGAACTCTTGCCCGGCATCCCGGGTGATGGGCCTGGCGACTGGTTCATCCACAAGCCGGATGGCTCCTATAGCTCGCAATCCTGGAGCCCGCGGCTCTTAAACCCCTACACGGACAACTTCGCCTGGCCGCGCCACTTGATCGAATACATTTCCAAGTACGTTCTCATCAACGGCCAGTACGACGGTGTGATGTTCGACTGCCTGTGGGAATTCCCGTTGTGGGACCAGCAGATGGATATTGATGGGGATGGCAAGGCCGACACGGCCGCCGACAAAGAGGCCTGGGTGGCCGGCATCAGCTACCTGCTGCGGGAAACCCGCGCCAAATTCCCCAGGTCAATCATCACGGGTAATGGCGGCGTGCCCTGGCAGGCCCAATGCCCGTACTACCAGTGGGCCAATGGCAACATGCTGGAAACCGCCCTGAGCGATCTATGGGAAGACCGCACGCCCGCCAACATGCTGCGCGACATGGACACTTGCCTGAGCCATGGCAAAGCGCCCGCGATGTTTTTCAACATACCAGATGTGCGGAATGGGCACACGCTGGAGCAGGCCCGAGATGTCGCCGGACCAAGGCCGGACGATCTTCGCCGCCTGCGGCTGGGGCTGACGGCCACGCTGCTGCGCGATGGGGCGTATTTCGGCTTTGACCGCGGGGACTGCCTGCACGGCCAGCTCTGGTGGTTCGATGAATATGATGCGGACCTGGGACGGCCCCTGGCGGATTACGGCCAGGATAGTTTTGGCCCGGGCATATACAGCCGGCAGTACGAGAAGGGTCTGGTGGTCGTGAATCCGACGGCTGCGAGCGTGCATGTGAAGCTGGATAAGCCATCACGCGATGTCACGACCGGGCAGACAGCCGGCGACTTTGATGTGCCGGCGCAGGATGGGCGGATCTTCCTGCGCGTATCGCGCTGAAATTAAAAAATCTTGGCTGCCATGGGTGCAACCTTCTCCCTTTTACGGGAGAGGGTGACCCTGCGAAGCTTTGGACCCTGCGTAGCTTTAGCGGAGCGGGGAGCGAAGATGTTCTCTTGCTTCGCAAGGTTATTTTTCGAGAAGTTTTCAACAGATGTCTCCTTGGGGCAGTCGCATGATCCATGAGCCGTGCTTGACTTGATTGCGGGTGTGCAAGGCTTCATCGTAGCACGTGCCCGTCTGCCACATCTTCCACAGGATCTTCGTCCAGCGTTGAGCCAGGCAGCGCAGGGCTGCCGCGTGCGACTGGCCCTGCTCTCGCTTATGCAGATAGTACGCTTGAGCCCAGACACATTTTTCGCGGCTCTTATCGGCCTGAAGGTGCAGGGTGTAGCGCAGCATTTTATTACAGGCACGTCGGAAGGATACCCAGCGATTCTTGCCGGATTGCTTGGTCACCGGCGCTGATCCGCCATAGCACTGCAGGCTTTGGGCCGTGCTGAAGCGGGCCGGATCGCTGCCCAGCTCCCCCAACAGCCGCGGCGCGATTTTGGGGCCGGCCCCCGGCAGAGACCCGAAAATGTCGTGGTCGGGATGTTCGGCAAACAGCGATTCGATGGCCTGGCGGTACTGCACCAACTGGGCCTCCAGGTGGCGAAGCTGACCGGCCAACGTGATGGCTAGGCGACTCTTGGCCCGAGTGACCGCGGGGGTGCCGCAGAATTGATCCGCGCGGCAAAGATCTCCAGTCGTTTTGCAAACGTCTCAGGGCGATACCAGCGGTGCGTGTGCAGGAACTTCTCCCAGCGGCGCTTGCCGCGCGCACCAGATCCTGGGGCGTGGGAAAGGCCTGAATAAAAGCCCACGGACCCGCGTCAGCCAGTCATCAAACGCCTCCAGGGCGGCCGGATAATATTCGCGCAGGGCCGCGCGGAGCTGGTTGACCAGCGCCGTCCGCTGGGCGATAAGCTGCACCTCATCACGACACAGCAGCCGCAGTTCCTGCGTGGTCGGATCATCCGCCTTGAGGGGTCGCCAGCCGTGGCCATCCGTGCGCAGGGCATCGGCGAAGCTTAAGGCGTCCAAATGATCATCCTTGCACCCGGCATTATTCTTCCGCTCTCGGTACCGCTGGGCCGCTTTTGGGTTGAGGGGGTAGACCACCAGTCCCAACGCCAGCAATCGCTCCACGGCGGGTCCGTTGTTGGTCTCGACCGCCAGGGCGAGGCGATTAAATTCCGGTCCCACGTGTTTACTTAACTGCTGGCTCAAGTGTTGCCATCCTGCAGCATCATCGTCAAAGGTCAGTTCCAGCAGAGTCGCGCCTCGAGGATCGAGCATCACAATGTCGTGGTGGTCGCTGGCCCAGTCAAAGCCGGCGAAGGCGATGAATCGTTCTTGGAATGGCGCCTCCTGTGTGTTGTCGGGTTCCATAGGATCTCCTTGACAGACCCTCCGCCGACCTGTGACCGATCGACCTGATACGGAGCCCTCGTGGGGCAGTGTTCTCTTAGATCTCTGCACAGGTGCCGCGGCCGGGACCGGTGATCTTCGCTGGATTCTCTGGGAATCGCAGGGCGAGGACCGTGAAACGGCCGTGGCGTTGGGACTGCAAGTGGACATATTACTCACAGGCTTCAAATCTGTCGCCGCCGAGTTATCCACAAGCCTGCTGCGCGGCTCCGCTTGGGCCGCTCCGCAAGCTTATGGATAACGTCGGAAGTGGTATCAGCAGGGCCTGCCCTGCGTAGCCTTCGGCGAAGCAGGGTGAGGGTGCATTCACCCGTGCGCTGTGCCATCAGATGGAAAACAACTGGTCCGGCTGCCGCTGAAACCTTCGTTCCCCATTATGATCCTGCGCACGGCTGCACACACGACGCAGCCGTGGCACCAATGCTGGCTTTTTTTACCCTTTTCTTTCTTGGTGCTCTTGGTGACCTTGGTGCTCTTGGTGTTCTGCCGTTTCTTCTTATACGCCTGCCTCATGCAGAGCCATTTTTGCTCTTGCGTTTCTTTTCTTTATTGTCAGCGCGGACTAAAACATCCGCCTGGCGGGCCTTGGCCAGTTCGCCATGTCCTTCGCCGCACCAGGATTTTTCGGCGAGGTTCGCCGCATCCAGGAAATGGCGGCGGTATATAGAGAGCAGCCCCGCCCACCAGATCAGCAGAAATACCAGCACGAGCGTGCACACCAGCGGGGCCACCAGGGCCTCGTTGGGCACCTGTACATCGGGCCTGGGACCGAATATCTCCACAAGCATCGGCACGCCCAGCACCATGGCCGCGAACATGACCGCCACGGCGGCCATCACGCCCCACATGACGATCTGCGTGTACTGGGCCAGGTGTCGATCGGGCAGACGTTTGGCCAGCCTTCTAAAGAACATGCACTGCACCACCCAGCCAGCTGCCAGTAAGAGGCTCAGCATCGGGCCGGTAAAGGTGAGATGGCCGCTGGCTGGGTCGCCGGCGATGGGCTGAAGAATGTGCAGCGTCGAACCGAGCGCCCAGAGGCTCCGCCCCAGCCCCAGGATTATGAGCACGCGCAGCAGGATTCTCATCCGCCAGGCCCAGGCAGGATGAATCGGATCGCCGCCGGGCGCGGTAATCAGCCAGTTGCCGCGCAGGCCCACCAGGCCGCCGGCCAGCATCATTGCAGAGACAGGCCAGTTGCCCACGCGCAGCAGGCGGGCCAGGGCGCCCGCTGCGATCGCCCCGACGATGGCGATGAGCAGCCCCCAGAGGATCAAAACCGTCCCGCGGGCCAGTTGGTGCGTGTAGCGAGGGGCGGCGAAGCGCAGGAAATTGCCGGATAAGCTTCTGCCAGCCGCCACGCCGCAGCCGGGGCAGCATTGATCCATCCGCAGTGCGGTCAAACGGTGCCCGCAGGCGATGCAGGCAGGATCCGCCACGACCTTGGCAATATTCGGCCAGAACCGCAACTGCGCGGCGGATTGCTGCGGCGCGGACTGGGAATTGGGCGCCCGTGCCTGCGGCTTATCAGAAAATTGCCCATCGTCATCCATGCGATGCGGCCTTAGAGGTTACCTGAATCATGCATAAGCCGAACCTGACAGGCAAGCGCAAAAGCCTGGCCGTGCGCACATCAAAGCCAAACACCAAGCACACCAAGCTCACCAAGAGCACCACGGAAGATTTTCAATTTTGACTTTCAATTCTACCGGTAGGAGATATGGATGATTCAGGTATCCATGTGGGCCGGATCCTCTGCTGTGGCTCTTAAATCGCAAATCGCAAATCAAAAATCGCAAATGTTGTCCTTAGGGTTGGTGTACTTGGCGGTAAAGTTTTTGCATTGCACGCTCGCCTCGCCTGCGCAATAATGGCCGCGCAATTGTCATGGCACGGACACTTGTTAGCGAGGATCATGGATGAGACGCTTACTGTTGGTTGCGTTCGTCGCCGCGATGAGTCTGACTCTGACCGGCTGTCCTTCCCGCCACACCGGATCGCTGCACGAGCCCTGGGGCGAGAGCGATTACAACCGCCAGCTCGATCCGGGCAAGCTGGCGCTGGTGAAGATCACCGATCCCAACGAGATTCCCGACTTCACGCCCGCCTGCCAGAACGTGGCCGGCCTGCGCGAGGCCATCGCCCGCAGCCTGGACTACCTGGCCAAGCCCTCCAGCCAGCGGTATTTCCCGTATGGCGAGATCAGCCGCGATCACGCCGTGGCCAGCCTGCGGGCGTTTGATGCGCTATTGGCGTCAAATCAGCCGCCGTCCCAGATGAACTTGATGATCCGCCAGCAGTTCGATGTGTACACCTCCGTCGGCTGGGATAATCAAGGGACAGTTCTCTTTACCGGGTACTACACGCCCATTTTCGATGGTTCCCCGGTGCAGACGGAGCGCTTCCGCTACCCGCTGTATCGCGCGCCCGCCGGATTGGTGAAGGATGAAGAGGGCAATCCGCAGGGCATCAAAATGCCCGATGGGGCTTTGCAGCCTGTGGCCGACCGGGCGCACCTGGAATCCTCCGGCACGCTGCACGGGCTGGAGCTGGTGTGGCTGGCCGATAAATTTGAGGCGTACGTGGCGCAGGTGCAAGGTTCGGCCAAGCTCCGCATGCCCAATGGTCAGATCAAAACGTACGGCTACGCCGCCAACAACGGCTACAAGTATGAGAGCGTGGGCGAGGCCCTGGTGAAGGACGGCAAAGTTGCCTCCAAGGACCTGAGCCTTCAGTGGATGATCCGCTATTTCCACGCCAATCCGGGCCAGTTGGATTCGTACATCACGCGCAACCCGCGGTTTGTGTTCTTCGCGGAGTCCGACGGCCCCCCGCGCGGCTGTCTGAATGAGCCGGTGACCACCTGGCGGACCATCGCCACAGACAAGACCATCTTCCCGCGGGCCTGCCTGGCCATGGCCAAAACGCAATTGCCGCAGGCGGTGGGCGGCTCGGTGCAGAGGGCTCCGTATATTAACTTCGCCTGCGACCAGGATGCCGGCGGGGCGATTCGCGCGCCCGGCCGCTGCGACATCTATATGGGCGAAGGCGACTCCGCCGCGGATCTCGCCGGCAGGACCAAGGAAGAGGGCAGGCTGTACTATCTCTTCCTTAAGACGGGCGGAGGGGCGAGATAGGCGATTTTCGGCTTATTAGGAATCCTTACAAGGTTGCCAAGGTTGCCAACTTGGCAACCTTGTTTTTGCGCCATAAGTCTTTATTTTGCAAATACCTGACTCAAGATTGCCAAGATTGCCAACTGTGCGAGACAACATGGGCAAAATGTTAATAATATAAAAATATGCTTACAACATATTAACTACTGGATGAATAATATTAATACAGCTTCCAGCAGCGTATTCACATATCCACCATTTCATTGAAGCGATTCGGCCGGACAGGTATAAGAGCGGCCATGGCGCTGGGGAAGACATCTTCATTGCATTCATTGCACACCAGCCCCGGTCGCTTCGCCGCCACGCGGTGGAGTGTGGTGCTGGCCGCGGCGGATCCGCGCGGCGGGGCGGGCACGGTTTCAAAGCGGGCCCTGGCCGACCTCATCCAGGCCTACTGGATGCCCCTGCACTCCTTCGTGCGCCGCCAGGGCGAGGCGGCCGCATCGGCGGAAGACATCGTGCAGGACTTCTTCGCCGCGCTGCTCGAGAAGCAGTATCTCGCGCAGGTGGACCGCTCCAAGGGCAAATTCCGCTCCTTCCTGCTGGCCGCCATGCAGCATTTCCTTTCTAAGGAGCGCGACAAGCGCCGCGCCAAAAAGCGCGGCGGCGCCCACACCATCATCGCACTGGACGGCCTGAGTGCCGAGGCCCGCTACGCCCTCGAACCCGCCGATAACGTGACACCCGAGCGACTGTACGAACGCCAATGGGCCCTCACCGTCCTGGAACTGGTGCTCGCTCGCCTGCGCAAGGAATACGAGGACAGCGGCAAAGGCAAGCTGTACAAGGCCCTTGAGCCCTGCCTGACCCAGGGCGCCAAGGCCATCGATTACTGCCGGATTTCCAAGGAGTTGGGCATTGCCGAGGGCAGCGCCCGCGTGGCCGCGCACCGCATCAGGCGGCGGTATCGCGACCTCCTGCGCCGGGAGATCGCCCAGACGGTGAACAGCCCCGACCAGGTCGAGGAAGAAATTGCCTATCTGCTGAAATGCCTGTAACTTTTCGCCGCGTTTGCGTCTGGTAGTGTTGAGGAAATTCCTCAACAGTCCATGCAAACGAAAGGCTTGGCAAGGAAATGACCGACAATTCGCCGCATGAAAATATCTGCCCACAGTGCTCTAAACCGCTGCCATCCGGCGCGCCTCAGGGGCTTTGCCCCGCATGCCTCCTGGCCGAGGGTTTGAAAACCAATACCGCCGGATACACGGAAAGGTCCCAGCAGATCGCGCGCTGGTCGCCGCCCTCGGTCGAGCAGCTTGGGCCGCTCTTTCCGGAACTGGACATCCTGGAACTCATCGGGCGCGGCGGCATGGGGGCCGTTTATAAGGCCCGTGAAAAGCAGCTCGACCGCCTGGTGGCCCTGAAGATCCTGCCGCCGGAGATCGCTCGCGCTGAAGCCTTTGCCCAGCGTTTTGCGCGTGAGGCCCAGGCCATGGCGCGGCTGAGCCATCCGAACATCGTCACCATCCACAGCTTCGGCCGGAGAGGTGGCACAGGCTTTCCAGCCTGTGAATCTGTCGCACAGCCTGGAAAGGCTGTGCCACCGCTGTACTACTTCCTCATGGAGTACGTGGACGGCCTGACCCTGCGGCAGCTTCTCGACCGCGGGTCGGTCAGCCCCAAAGAGGCGCTGGCCATCGTGCCGCAGATCTGCGATGCCCTCCAGTACGCCCACGATCGCGGCATCGTCCATCGCGATATCAAGCCCGAAAACATCCTGCTGGGCCGCGATGGCAAGGTGAAGATCGCCGATTTCGGCTTGGCCAAACTCGTTGGCCTGACACTCGCCGGCGGCGCGGCGGCCAGTGCATCCAAAGTTTCGCTCGATGTGACCAATAGTGCGCCCGCCGTCACGCAGGCCGGCGAAAAGGTCATGGGCACGCCGCAGTACATGGCCCCCGAGCAGATCGCGCGGCCGCGCGAGGTGGACCACCGGGCGGATATCTACTCGCTGGGCGTGGTGTTTTACCAGATGCTCACGGGCGAGCTGCCCACCGGCCAGTTCGAGCCGCCATCCCGAAAGGTCCTGATCGATGTGCGCCTGGATGAGGTGGTCCTGCGAGCCCTGGAAAAGGAGCCGCAGCGGCGCTACCAGCAGGTCAGCGAAGTACGCACGCAGGTGGAGACGATTGTCGCCAGCGGTGCATCCGCCTATCAGTCCGCGCCGCCGGCCGCCTACGGCTGGGAATATAACTCGAAACGAACTTTGTGGGGACTACCTCTGTTGAGCATTGCCGAAGGCTATGACGGCGCGGGCAAGCTCAGGCAGGCCAAGGGAATCGTCGCTTATGGTGGCGTCGCCAAGGGCATTTTCGCCTTCGGCGGACGGGCCACAGGTGTTGTGGCCATGGGCGGCATTGCCGTGGGCATATTGGCGTTCGGGGGCGTGTCCCTGGGGCTTATAAGCTTTGGTGGTTTGGTTGCCGCCGCGTTTTTTGCCTTTGGAGGCGTGACACTTGCGCCGGTTGTTGTTGGCGGAGTGGCGATTGGTCTTTATGGCCAGGGCGGTTATCGTCTCAGTGCACACGTGCTGCCGGACATCTGGGCCTTCCATTCATCACTGCTGTTTTACGCGATGTTCTTTCTATTTGGTGGTGCTTCTTTCTGGCTGGCGACCATTGCGCGGCGGCGAAGGCCCTGGCCGAGGCGTCCGAAGAATCATGACGATCGAGCAAACCAGTCTGCTCCCGCCGCTCAGGGCCCGCCTCAATACTGGAAATGGATGTCCAACCGCTGGATCCCCGTGCGGCCCTGGCACCGCTGGATCGTTATAACGGGCATACGTGAAGGCAAGCGAGTCATCAACTGGCCGGCCGCCTTTCGCTTCATTGCCGCGGGGGCGTTGATGATATTTGCTAGGTTTCTCCTAAGTCCGCCCCGGCCTGTGGCGGCGGTGCTGGTGGGATTTGGCGTGGGGCTGCTGATGGCGCCGATCTTCGCCATCGCAACGCTTTATTCCTGGGCGCCCGAGCGCCTTGTGCCGCTGGATGAGCCGACTCCCGGTGCGCCGCCTGCGGAATATGCGCCTCCAGCGGCAAAGGGTCGTTCAATCTGGATTGCTCTGACAATTATCACGCTGGCATTCGCCTCCTTTTTGGGGCCGCAGCTTTGGAGCTATTTCCAAGGCGGGGGCGCAAGGAACACCCGCGCACTGCTATTCGATGTAATGCTTTGGCTTATTTTCGTGCTGGGCTTGCTCATTGCACGGCGGCCGAAGAGTTATCAATTCCTTCAGCGCCCGAGATACGGAGATCGCTTCATTTCTTTTTTGGGCTTATCTTTGCCTGTACGAGCATCGCTTCGGCCTTCAACAATCCCAGCAGTGGTGCATGGCTTGTGACGGCAATTGCGGCGGTCTTCTACATGTACCTGTGGGCGAAGAACCCTCCGGCAAAAGGTCATGAGTCAAGAGACCCCGGCAAGACGAAGTGGCGCATAAAGCCGCTCCTCTGGGTTTTGGTTGTTTTGATCTTGGCGTGGTTTGTGCTTGCCACTCTGCCAGCCATCTCTCGTTTGGCGGCAGGGCGGGTTGTGTTCAATACTAGGTCATCCACGTTGCCTGCCAGCGCACCCAATCCGGCGGCCGCCGCGCCGGCAGAATCGGCGTGGCGTCAAGTCTTGCCAAATGGCGTAAGCGTTGAGCTGCTGGGCGTGTCGGAGAATCCATCGCAGGGTAAGCCGTGGTGGCGGCCGGATGGGTCGCCGCTGAAGGAAATGCCTTATTCATCTATCAACGCTACGGTCAATCCAAATCAAAAGGAAGTCGGGCGTGAAGTAGCGGTTCGTTTGACGGGTTTGCCGAAAGAACAACCAGATGCAGTCTGGGCCTTTATGCCTGAAAGAACCGCCGCGGGCGGCGGGGCGGTGAATGAGCGGGGAGCGTATCACGAGGATTTGCGCGCCATCGCCGTTCTTCTTCCGTCCTCTGACCGATTCTTCAGTGTCAAATACGGAGTAGCCGCGGGCCCCTGGCAAACGGTGACGCAAGGCGGCGTTCGCGGTTCATCATCCACAAGTAACGAACTTGCCGCAGTCAATTTTGGGCCGGCATACGAAGCGGATGGCGCGGTGATGATCACCGTATCGCACAACGTGACGGGCAAGGCTGTCCGGCTGGTTGCGGTTGACAGGAGTGATCAGGAGATTACCGCGGGCAATTGCACCGGCGGCTCAGCAGGAGAAGTTCATCAGCTTACCTGCTCGTTCTCACATATGCGGTTGGAGGATGTGAAGGAGTTTCGTCTTCAAACGCGGCCGTACGAGTGGGCGGAGTTCAAGAACGTTCTGGTAAATCCGGTGAAGCAGCCCGAGCGGGCGGCCACTAAGCCAGTTTCATCAGCGCCTGCCACGGCCGCGGCAACCGGCGGTGATGGCGGGCGGCGAGGCCTGTCCAGGGACCTCTCCGGCCTTCAGTCGGAGATGGAAGACCTGGTGCGGCGGCATGATGACCTGTCCCTGCAGCAGGCCAGGATTGCCGCCGCGCAGAGCAACCTGGAGCAGCAGCAGCAGAAAGGCCTGCTGGAGTTCAACCCGTCCGTCCTGGAGACCGTCCAGCGCGATGCGGTGCTCCAGCGGCTGGAGTCTGAACTGGGATCCATGGAAGCTGGTCAGGATGCTCTCGGCCAAATCAAGGGCACCTCGAACCCTCAGTGGCAGGAGTACGAAGCGCGCCGCAAGAGCTACACATCGCGCGTGGAAAAACGTCGTGCGGACCTAACGGCCATGGCCATCGATGGCTTGCAGAGTGGTTATAAGCAGCAGTACCTGGCGATCACCAATGCGCTGACCGAGGTGGACAGCAGCCTAAGCGAGGTCAGCAATGACTTGGCCAGTGCAACTGCGCAAGAAACACCGGGAATAAATGCCCAGCAGCGGCTCGACATGCGGCGGGAGCAGGAAAAACGCATGCTGAACCTGAAGCTAAAGGATCTGGTTCGCCAGCAGACCGAGCTATGCGTGCAGCAGGCGCAAGCGGCTATGGCCAGGAACGCCCTGGATAGCCAGGAAAGCAAAGGGCTGTTGGCCATCAACCCGTCGGTCATGGAAGCGCTGGAGCGCGACCCGACGTCGCAGCGGCTCCAGGGTGAGCTCGACCTCGATCGAAGCTGACCAGGACGCCGTCCGTGAAACGAAGGGTTCAGCCAGTCCTCAATGGCAGGAGCTTGAATCTCGCCGCAAGAGCTACACCTCTCGCCTCGAAAAACGGAGAGCGGAGTTGACCGGCAAGGCCGTCAAGGCGCTACGGGTGGGCTATGAGCAGCAATATGTGACGGTCACTAAATTGCTTGTAGAGGGGACCGACCAGATCAGCAATATCAACCATCGCCTGGACGAGTTGGCCGCACAGGCAGCAGCCGCACCGGCGGCTTCGCAGCCGAAGGTGATTGCCCCAGACCCGACTGCGCCCCTCACTCTTTCCAACGGCGTGAAAATCCAAATCACGGCGATTGGCACTGACTTTCGACCACCAAGCGACTCAAAACTAAATACGTACATAGGATGGGATCAGGGAAAGCCGGGTAGATGGTGGAAAGCAGATGGCACACCGCTGAATGAGCCGCCGGTCCAGGTAATCAAGGTCAATGACCTGGTGAATCATCGGGGTTTTTGGCCAGCAAGTAGACCCGAAGATCTTACCCAGATTCCATATAACGATTTGCCAAAGAGTTTTTACCTGCTCATTGTGCTCACTAGCTACACCTTGCCAGAAGATGTTTCAGTCTGGCAATGCGGGACTAAATATGATCCCGAACCGAGATTTGATGACTTTGCCACGACCAGGGATAAACAGGGGAAGTCCGGCTCGGCCGCCGTTATCGCGTTTGCCGACATGCCAGAGGAAGCGAATGTCTCATTCACCACGGCTGTGGGTCCTTGGGAGCAGGTAGCGGTTTTCGATGGGGAGAAAACAAAGGATCTGGTAAACGGCGTGATGGTCACCTGTGGGCCGCCACATGCGGATAATCCACAGGATGGTTCATGGGGATTTGACGTGATGCACAACATCGATCGCGATAAGTATGCCCTGCGCATGATCGCGCATCTGAAGAATGGCAAGGAGGAGCATGTTGTATTCCACGGCGGGATAAGGACCGGCAACCCCGCAAAGGGTTTTTCTGCGATCTTCCCGGCGGAATACAAGCCCTTTGATGTCAAGGAATACAGGCTGGAGCGAACGCCCTGGGCGCACGGCGTGATAAAGAATGTGGCGCTGAAGCCAAAACCGGCGACGCAGCCGGCGGTCCTGCCGGCAACGGCGCCGGCGACCGAGCCGTGAAAAACGTAGTTCCGGGGTGCCACGGCCCTTAGCGGCGGTGGGAACTGGGAAGGTCCAATAGAAGAAAACGGCATAACACCAAGACCACCAAGAGCACAAAGAGCACCAAGAAGAAAAGAATGGAATTTGTTCCTTCTTTTTGGTGCGCTTGGTGTCCTTGGTGCTCTTGGTGATTCCTGTGCCACTAGAACAGCGCACGCCGAAGAACCCCAACCCGGCCCACCCTCACCCGGCCCTGTGGGCCACCCTCTCCCTTCAAGGGAGAGGGGTTTCAGTTCACCATCGCCTGGCCTTTTCGCGCGTTTGAGCCCTGGAGCACGGGCGGGCGGCCGATGGAGTAGTATTCAATCCGCTGGCGCTGCATGGTGGAGCGTGTAAACAGGTTGCGGCCGTCGAAGATCACGCGGCAGTTCAGCGCCCCGCGGATGCGGTCGAAGTCCGGCGTGCGAAACTCGTTCCATTCCGTGCAGATAATCAGGCCGCTGCACCCCTGGAGGGCCTCGTACGGGTCCTTGCAGAATTCCACGGCCTTGTGGTCCAGTTCCCGCGCGGCATTGGCCATGGCCTTGGGGTCATAGCAGCGCATCTTCGCCCCCGCGGCGGTGAGAATCTTGATCACGCGCAGGGCCGGGGCCTCGCGAATGTCATCCGTGGACGGCTTAAAGGCCAAGCCCCACACGGCGAACGTTCGGCCGGTAAGATCGGGCCCGAAGCAGTCCAGCACCATCGTGGCCAGGGCCTGCTTTTGCATCTCGTTGCGGGCCTGCACCTGCTTCAAGATGGAAGGATCAGCGCCGCAATGCTCCGCCACGCGGATCAGCGCCGAGACATCCTTGGGGAAGCAGCTTCCGCCGTAGCCCGCCCCGGGTGAGAGGAACAGGTTGCCGATGCGGGCGTCGGCGCCCATGCCGCCGCGCACTTCGTTGATGTCCACGCCCGTATGCTGGCAGATGTCGGCGATTTCGTTGATGAAGCTGATGCGCGTGGCCAGGTAGGCGTTGGAGGCGTACTTGACCATCTCGGCCGCCTCGCGGCTCATGACCAGGATCGTGTGCGGCGTGCGGGCGAAGGGCGCGTACAGCTCCTTCATGAGCTGAATGGCGCCGGTGTCGCCGCAGCCGATGACGATGCGGTCGGGATACATGAAATCCTCCATGGCCGAGCCTTCGCGGAGGAATTCGGGGTTGGAGACCAGGGCGTAGGGGTGGGCCGTCAGCTCTTCCATCAGCGCGCTCATGCGGCTGCCCGTGCCGCAGGGCACCGTGGATTTGATGACCACGACCTTGCTGGAGGTCATGGTCCTGGCGATGGCGGAGACGATGGTCTCGACGGCGGAAAGATCCGCCGCGCCGTCGGCGCGTTGCGGGGTGCCCACGCCGATGAAGATCACCTGTCCGTGGTTGATGCCCTCGGCCAGGTCGGTGGTGAATTTCAGGCGGCCGGATGTAAGATTCGGCGCCAGCAGCTCTTCCAGTCCGCGCTCGTAGATGGTGGATTGGCCCGAAGAGAGCATGCGCACCTTCTGGGCATCCGCATCCACGCCCACGACATGGTTGCCGCTGTCCGCCAGGCAGACTGCGGTCACCAGGCCCACATAACCTGTGCCGATGACGGTGACTTTCATGCCATTCCTCCTGGGAAATCCCAGTTAGCCCGTTTAACCCGGGCCGGAAGCGCCATAGAATAACGCGCGGCAGTCATAATAAGCTACGGGAGACCCACATGCGCATTGTTATTTCCGGCGCGGCCGGCTTTATCGGGTGCCATCTTGCTGGCAAATACCTCCGTGACGGCCATAACGTGGTCGCCTTAGACAATTTTATCACCGGCAGCCGCGAAAACGTAAACTGGCTGAGCCGGCACGAGCGATTCGACTTCCTCCAGCACGATATTATACGGGCCGTGGATGTGCCCGGCCCGGTGGACCTGGTGTGCGACCTGGCCTGCCCGGCCAGCCCCGTGGATTTTGGAAAAGCGGCCATCGAGATCATGCGCGTGTGCAGCGAAGGCGTTTTGAACATGCTGGAGCTGGCGCGGGCCAAGAAGGCCGTTTTCCTGCACACATCCACCAGCGAGGTGTACGGCGACCCGCAGGTACACCCGCAGAAGGAGGATTATTGGGGGCATGTAAATCCCATCGGCCCGCGGGCGGTGTACGACGAGGGCAAGCGCTACGCCGAGGCGCTCATCATGGCCTATCATCGCCTGCACAAATTGCCCGTGCGGTTGGCGCGGATCTTCAACACCTTCGGGCCGCGCATGCGGCTGGATGATGGCCGCGTCGTGACGAATTTTATTGTTCAGGCCCTAAATGGCAAGCCGCTGACGATCTATGGCGACGGCACGCAGACGCGCAGCTTCTGCTATATCGATGACCAGGTGGAGGGGTTGGTGGCCCTGGCGGCAAGCGATTATGAAGGGCCTGTGAATATTGGTAATCCCGATGAGATTCCAGTAAAGCAGCTCGCCCAGGAAGTGATCGAACTGACGGGCTCAGCCAGTTCGATTGTCTCCAAACCTCTTGGCGGCGATGACCCGAAATTGCGGCAGCCCGATATTTCGCTGGCCAGGAAGATTCTGGGCTGGCAGCCGCGCGTGAGCCGCCGTGAGGGGTTGATCAAGACCATTGAGTATTGCCGGGAAATGCTGGGCCGGGGAACCAGCGGCCAAAATGATAAGGCCGGGTTTGAGGCCCAAAGGCAGAAGGTGAAACCCGGCAAGAGATAGCGATGTTGATCGAGGGGGATCATGAGCGTCGCCTGGAGAAATGGTCTGTTCCTGCTCTTGTTGTGCCCGCTCGTTGCCGGATGCGCACAGACTGATAAAGTGGCGGGGGCGAAGAATCTTGAGAAGCGATTTCATGTTGGAATGTCCGCCGCCGACGTTGAAAAGGTTTTGAAGCAGGAGGAGGTCGAATACTGCTTCGCCGCCATGGATAACGCCTACTACGCGATTCTCCGAAATACAGGTTGTCCGAGTTGTTTGGTAAGGGAGAATGTCAGCCTGACCATCTATCTGGATGACAAGCAATTGGTCAAAGAGGTGAAAGTCCAAAAGGCTTTCACGGGGCCGTAACGCTTGTGCAGCGGGCGAGGCACAATTATTGCGACTCGCGCGGCAAATTACCAAAATCCACTCTCGCTCAAAGTTGGCCCCCTTGGCCCTCTTTAATTTGGCCCTTTATTTACAAGGACTTGCGCGATCTTGAAGGGGGCCAGCTTGGCCCCCTTGGCCTCCTTTGAATAATGCCCTTATTTCCAAGGGCTTACGTTAAAACTCCCATCTGAATTTCCCGCAGTCTACCCAGATTGCCCAAACTGCCGCGCGGGGGGCATACGTTGCGCTCCTTGCACTCTTGCGCTCCTTGTGATTAACTATTTACTTAGCAGTTAGTTAACAAGAAGCGCAACAGGCAAGCAATTGCGCTGTTGCGCTTCTTCCTAACCTGGTTAAGGCGAGGTGTCGGGCTGGGTGCCGTGGCTGCGTTTTTTTTGCAGCCACGTCTTCTCATCATGAAGCGGCAACGTGCAATTTCCGCCACTGGCGCATCTGGTACCAGTTAAAGATGACGGGGATCAAGAGGTCGATCACTTCATCCGCCACTAGCAATCCACCCAGCACCGGCGCGGCCATCGGTTTTATGACCTCGGCCCCGACGCCATGCGCCCACAGCATGGGCATGAGGCCGATGATGGCCACGCCTTCCGTCATGAGCTTGGGACGCAGGCGGTGGACCGCGCCGGCAACGATGGCATCGGTCAAATCCTTCGCACTCTCAATCTTGGCTAGACCGCCGCGGGCGCGGATGGCATCGTGCAGATACACGAGCATGACGATGCCCGTCTGCGTGGCCATCCCGAAGCAGGCTATATAACCCACCCATACTGCCACGGAGAAGTTGAATTTAAAAAGACTCTGGAAAATCACCCCGCCCACCAGCGCCCGGGCACGGTGAGGATGATTAAGAGCGCATCGCGCCAACTGTTGAAGGTGAGGAAGAGGATCACGAAGATCAGCAGGATCACCAGTGGGAAGATGATGGACAGCGTCTGCCGCGCGCGCACCTGGCTTTCAAACTGGCCGGACCATTCGATGTAAAAGCCCGGCGGCAGTTTCACCTTCGCCGCGACCACGCGCTGGGCCTCTTCCACAAAGCCGACGATGTCGCGGTCGCGCACGTTGAGCTGGACGTACGAGCGCAGCATGCCGTTTTCGCTCTTGATGACGCTCGCACCCTCGACCTTTTTGATCTCGGCCACATCCGTAATGGGCACCTGGTAGGTCTGGCCGCCCTGGGCCGATTCCGCCGTCGCTCCGCGCTGTCCCGTCACCAGCGTTCTGCGCAACGCCTCAAACGTCTGCCAGAAGTCGCGGGCGTAGCGCACGCGAACGGGGAAGCGGTCGCGCTGCTCGACCGTGGTGGTGGCGGTCTTGCCGCCCATGGCGATCTCGACGGCATCCTCAACGTCCGAAACATTCACGCCGTACCGTGCGGCCTTTTCGCGGTCGATCTGCACATCCACGTAGCTGCGGCCGACGATCTGGTCGGGGAAGACATCCACGGCGCCGCGCACATCCCGCAAGGCCGCGGCAATTTCGTTGGAAACGGTCTGGATGCCGCGCTCTTTGATGACCGTGCGCTCCCGGCCGTTTTCCGTGACGGTCTCGGTCAGGTCCTCCTGGTGCGTGCCGAAGACCTTCACGCCGATCATCGTGCGGACGCCCGTGGCCAGCATGTCCACGCGATTGATGATGGGTTGCGTCCAGATGTTCGCCCAGCCGGGCATCTGGAGTTCGCTATCCATCTCCTTCACGATGTCGGCCTTGGTTTTGTGCCACAAAAACAGGCCCTTGCCGAAGTGCGCCTGGCGCTGCCCAGCGATGGCCGCCAGGTCATCATCCAGCGGTGCTTTATCAAGCAGCAGATAGCCGGTGGCGTGCTCGCGCAAGGCGAAGAGCAGCGTCCTATCGAGCGCGCCCGGGGCATAATCCTCCAGCTCCCAGTTCAGTGTTTTGACATGCTCCAGCTCCGCCGCGTGCAGGCGCTTAGTGAAGCGGGTGAATTCATCCCCGAAGAAGGATCGCTTCTGGCCGCCGACTGCCGCGGCCAAAGCATTTCGAATGTCTCCCAGGGTCGATCGCGCGGGCAAAAGCAGGTCGGGGCTGGCATCGACAATCTTCAACTCGACCATCTTGTCGACGGCGGCCGTCAGCAGCGCATCCATCTCTTCCTGCCGCGGCAGTTCGATGAGGGGGATTCCATGCTCCTTCGCCAACGGGGCGAGAATTTGCTCGATCTCAGCGGTGGTTGGCTCGCGTTTGATACGGCCTTCAGAGCGGAACTTCTCCAGCAAATCATTGATCGTCGCGGCGGTTAACTGGTGGGCGAGGATGGGCTGGTATTCAAGTTCTCGCCGCCGCGCGAGATCGCGCATGGAGCGGTCGAAGGTAAATACCCCGTCCATCGCGGCGGAGTTGATGAGCGAATCCAGCTGGTCGGTGCTCAAATCCTTCTTCAGGTAGCCCTTGCCTTGAAGAATCGCGATCAGCCGCCGCTCCTCGGCCTGCACATCGGAGTATTGCACCTTGCGCTTGGGCCACAGGTCGCCGTCGCGCAGCGTGATGATGGTTTCCAGCATGTCCAGACCGGACGGATCCGTGGGCGTGTCCGCGCGGCCGGCCTTGCCCACCACCTGCTCGCACCTCGGGGAATGATCGCAGGACTTCATCTCGCACACGAATATCATCGCCGACCTGCGCCGCCGAGACGCGCGGCGACGTCACCGGCATGTCCATGATGGAGCCTTCATCCAGCGGAGGCATGAACTCGCGTCCCAGCTTAGGCAGGTGGTAGGCCCAAAGCGCGGTCGCGCCCAGTAAAATCACCGCAATGGCCTGGCTGCGGAAGAGGCGGAAGAACACCGCGCCCATGAACATCAGCACTGCCGCCAAGACAAAGACGTACCAGGCCGCGCCCTTGCCTAAGAGCCCCGCCAGCCCCAGGCCGATCAGGAACAGAAAGCACAGGAACCACACGCCCGCGGCGGGCACCTTCATCAGCCACTCCAGGACGGGCTTGTAGATGTTGATGAAGCTGCGGACGATCCAGTTTTCGCTCCTCGCTGCGCAGGCGGCCCTTGATGAGGATGGGGATGATCGCCGGCACGAAGGTGATCGCCAGCACGGCCACGCCGACCATGGCGAAGGTCTTGGTGAAGGCCAGCGGGTGGAACATCTTGCCTTCCTGGCCGCCCAGGGCGAAGACCGGGATGAAGGAGATCAGCATGATCATCACGGCGAAGAAGATGGGCTTGCCCACCAGCCGGCAGGCGCGGACGACGATCTCCGTCGTGTCGCCGCGCACGCTGCTCATCGCCGTAGTGCAGCTTCAGTTCGTGCGTGGCGTTCTCCACCATGACCACCGCGGCATCGACCAGGATGCCGATGGAGATGGCGATGCCCGACAGCGACATGATGTTGCTGGGAATGCCCAGGAAGTACATGAGGATGAACGAGATCAGCACCGCCAGCGGCAGCGTGACGCACACCACGAAGGCGCTGCGGAGGTGCGTCAGGATCAGCAGGATCGCCAGCGAGGCGATGATGATTTCTTCTGTGAGCGTTCTGGCGAGCGTGTGGATGGCGCCCTCGATCAGGTGCGTGCGGTCGTAGAAGGGGACGATTCGCACGCCCTTGGGCAGCCCGGCTGCAAGCTGCTCGATGCGGTCCTTGATGGCCTGCGTGACGGTGAGCGGGTTCTCCCCGTAGCGCATCATCACCACGCCGCCGGTGGCTTCGTGGCCGTTCTTTTCCAGCATGCAGCGGCGGAATTCCGGCCCTAGTTGCACCTTCGCCAGTTGGGCCACAGTGATGGGCACGTCTTTGCGCTGGGCGACCACCACGTTCTCAAGGTCGCGCACGCCGCGCAGCCAGCCCACGCCGCGAATGAGGAATTCGGCCCTTGCTTCGATGATCACCTTGCCGCCGACGGCCACGTTGGAGCGAGCGACGGCGTCGTACACCGCGCCCAGCGGAATGTCGTACGCGCGCAGCTTATCCGGATCGACGTCGACCTGGTACTCCCGCACGAATCCGCCCACGGTGGCCACCTGGGCCACGCCCGGCACGTAAAGCTGGTAGCGAACGTACAAGTCCTGGATCGCCCGCAACTGGTCGAGGCTGTAGCCGTCGCCTTCGACCGTGTACCAGAAGATCTGCCCCAGCGCGGTGGCATCGGGCGCGAGGTAGGGGACGACGCCCGCCGGCAGATACGTGGCAGCGGCATTGAGCCGCTCCTGCACGCGCGTGCGGGCGAAGTAGAAATCGGTCTTGTCGTCGAAGATGATCGTGATCATCGAGAAGTTGAACTCGCTCGATGACCGCACGGACTTCACGCCCGCCAGGCCCTGCAAGTTCACCGACAGGGGATAGGTGATCTGATCGTCGATCTCCTTGGGCGAGCGGCCCATCCAGTCGGTAAAGACGATGACCTGGTTTTCGGAGAGGTCGGGAATGGCGTCCACCGGCGTCTTGAGCACGCAGTAAACGCCCAGCACCGCCAGCGCCGCCGTCAGTAGGATGACGATGAACCGGGCTCGAATCGCAAATTCTATGATTTTTGCGATCATCTGAATCTCAATGCTGCATTCCTGGCATATTGGGCGGCATACTGGATGACGGCGCCGGCGCGGCGGTCGGCACTTGCTGCCCCGGCGGGCCGCCGCTGGCGCCGAAATATTGCGCGGCGGCCGCGGGATTGAGCCTGTTCTCCGCATCCACCAGGAACGCGCCTGCCGTGGCCACCTGGTCGCCTTTATCGAGCCCAAACAGCAGCGGGTAAAACTCACCGGCCCGCTGGCCCACGTGTACCTCGACCATATCGAACACGCCCGGCGACTCCTGGCGATAGGCCACCGTGCGCGTGCCCGTGTCAATCACTGCCGATTCCGGCACGGCCAGCACCTTTTCAATCTGCACGCGCTTAAAGGGGAAGTTATCCAGCGGGCATTGGGCCGGCGAATCGTACAAGCGGTCGGGATAGATAGGGCAGTAATAGCCCACGGCATAGCGTTCGGACTCTGCTTTGCCCGAAGGCTTGATAGAGCCCGTGATGCTGCCGCACGTGGGCATGTCGCTGCTGTAGGGGTTGTGAATCTCCGGCGCAGGCGTGAGCCATTTGGCATCCACCATGGGACAATAGGCAATGAAAAGCTCCATGGAAGGCGGGGATTGCTGGAGCAGGCTGATCACATCCGCGCTGATCGCCTTAAAGGCATCTCGCTTGGCCTGCAAATTCTTCCCCTCAAGCTGCGCGAATTCGTCGGAGAGTTTGGCCGCCTGTGGTAACTTGTCCCTCAATACCTCGGCCTCGCTGGCGGCAAAATGAATCGCGGCCGTGCTCGCCTCGCCCTTAAAAACTTGATCCGTTAAATCCAGATAAGCCCTGGCCAGCGAGTCCGTGGCGGCCGCGGCCGTGGCCGGCGCGGAGGCAGATTGCGCCGTGCCATTTTCTACTTTATCCGCATCCTCCACCTTGCCCAGGGGCAGGCGGATGACGGCATTGGCAAACATGCCGGGCTTGAGGTGCAGATCGGGATTGGCCACCTCCACGCGGGCGGAGATCGTGCGCGTCGCCGGATCAACCTCGTAAGCGACAAACGTGATTCGACCGGCGAAGATCGTGTCGGGGTAGGCCGTGGAGGTCACTTCGACCGCCGCGCCGGGTTCGATGCCGGCGACTTCGTTCTCGAATATCTTCACTTCCAGCCAGACCTTCGAAAGGTCGGCCACGGTGTAAATTGGGTCGCCCTCGTTGACGTAATTGCCCTGCAAAACCTTCTTTTCCGTAACGATGCCGGAGATAGGCGACTCAATCGTCATCTGCGTTTGCACCTGGCCGGCCGCAATAATCTCATCGATCTGTCTGGCCGACAGTCCCAGTCGCAAGAGTTTGGTTCTGGCGGTGTCGATGAGCGTCTGGTTCAACTGCCGCGCGGGGCCGCTGGCGGGGGCCTGCGGGCCGGATTTGACGGCGGTAAGCAGCTCTTGCTGCGCGACGATGAGGTCGGGGCTGTACATCTTCGCCAGCGGGTCGCCCTTCTCGACCTTCTGGCCCACGTAATTCACCACTAGTTCATCCAGCCTGCCCTTTACGCGCGCATTGATCGTCGCGCGGCGAGTCTCATCGTAATTAATAATGCCCACCGAGCGCATCTCGCGGGCCAGCAGGCGATACTCCACCGGACTTGTGCCGATTCGGCCCATCACCATCTTCAGCGGCGTCAATTGCACCTGGGCCAGCACGCCCGGGGCCAGTTCCGTCTTGGCGGTTTTGGCCCGCTTGACTAGCGGCATGCCGCAGATGGGGCAGTTGCCCGGCGTGGACTGCACAATCCACGGGTGCATGCCGCAGTAGTATTCCACCTCCTGCTGGGCGGTGGGGGAAGTTATGTGTACGGGCCTCAGCAGGCGATCGATGTGATTGGAAATGGATTCCCAATTCCCGACAATCAAACCGATAAGGATCATCAGCAGGATGAAGCGCAGACGGACGTTCAGGATGCGCAAAATTCCCCAGATCCTTTGCGAAAATGTGTGCTTGCGCGGCTGACTGCCAGCTTCATCCATCACCATATGCTAGTCCTGTCAAAAGACCTCTCCCCACGATCATCCCGGCTTTAGGCTCTAGATCTCAGGCTTTAGCCGGCAAGAACTTCAGCGGCTTGCGATCTTCGCCCATCGTCAAAGTTTCGGTCTGCCAAGGCCCAACGGCCAGAGCCCAAAGCTCAAAAGCCCAAAGCCGCAGGGCTATTTGTCCATCGCCGCCTTCAGCTTAGCCTCTTTCTGCGCATCGGTCAGTTTATCCCAGGCGGGCGGGCACATGGCGCAGCAGAAAGCCACCTTCTGTCCCTTGTATTCCCTGGTCAGCGCGGCGGACACGTTGCGCAGATCGATCTTGGCGCCCATGATGGGGCAGCGCGTATTGACGAATTGGCTTGCAGCCTTGGCATCCGCCGGTTTGCTGGCAGGCTGACTGGATGGCTTTGACGCCGGCGCTGGCCACCTGCTTCGAATCGGCTTTTGCCGCTTTGTCAGCGTTTGCAGCATTGGCCAATGCCACAGCGGTAAGACCGGTCATTGCAAGGGCCAGGCCGGCCCAAAATGATTTACTCATTACAGATCCTCCGGAAGTAATCCTGCTTTAAAGACCACGCCTGGACCAGCCGCGCCGGCCGTAAGGCTTCATCATGCAAAACGCACAGGCAGCGCGAAAGGTTCCAAGGGAATTGAACTGGCAGAAGATGTTATGGCTGGTACGTGCCCAGGGAGTGGTCTTCGCCCTGGTAATCCTGCATTTCCTGATCATATTTCGAAATGCCCGGACGGGCGGTCGAATTGTTCCTATCCTCGTGCGCGGCGGAGGATGGGGCATCCAATGAATCAATCATGAAATTGTCGTCGGCGGCGGGAGCGCTCCTTTTGGCGGCACAGCCGGGCATGAAAAGAGAAACCCCCAGGATCATCGCCAGGGCCAATGCAAAAACAGCTACGCCTGACTTCATCTTCTTTACCTCTCTCTAAGGCAGCTTGGCGCTAAAGGCGCCCAAGATGATTTTCCCTGCTCTTTCCTCAATTCGCAATTCGCAATTGGCAATTCGCAATGTCACTTGAGCAGCAGGTCCAAAAGCTGCACAAGCGAATCACTGGGCGCCTGGCTCACCGCCGTGTAAGTGTAATCATTCACACGCGCGGCGACCATATTGCACCCGGTTTTAGTCATGCTGCCCTGCCAGCATTCGTGGCCGGCGGGGCTGAGCGCGCGAAAGACCAATGGATTCCGGCCTATCCTTCACAACGATGATGGAGACCGCGCCACGTGGCGTTTCCACCACGTAACTGCCGACGATCTTGTCGCGGAAGTGGGCCACGCAGCAGCCGCGAATGGCCATGCCCTGATTCAGCTTGGGCATAGCCGGTTTAAAACCAAGGGTTTCTTTGAAGTATGCCGCCAGCTTTTCCGGGTCATCCTGGCTGTAGAAGGTGTGGCCTTCGTGGTTGTGGCCGTCGAGCATCTGCATCTGCACATTCTGCATGTGGATATTGGCCAGTTGCTCCTGCGCGGCCATCGCCTGGGGGGCGCTGGTTAAGAGCAGCGCCGTGGGCACGGCAATAAGCAGAATAGCGGCCGCGGCCGCCGCGGCATAGATGAACGGGCGGGGGAGCCTGAATATGCGTTGTGCCTGCCACCCCTCACCCGGCCTTGCGGCTACCCTCTCCCGCAAGGGGAGAGGGTTCAGGGCGTCGGCCACCACGAGTATCCTCCGCGCCAGCGTTTCCGGTGCAGATACAGAGTCAAACGCCGCCCGCAGCCGCCCCTGAATCGCCCGCAGCATTTCCAGATGTTCTCGACACTGGGCGCAGTCGGCCAGGTGCGCGGCCGCGGCCATCGGATCGTTCAAGGCATCTTCAAATTGTTCATCGTTCAGGTGCATTGGCCTGTCCACGTTTGATGAAGCCTAGCTCCGCCGCGCGGGCCTGGAAGCTGTTTTTTCAGGGCAGCCCGTGCGCGGCTGGTGCGGCTTTTTATCGTTCCCACGGCCACGCCCATGATTTCGGCCGCCTCCCGATGATCCAGTTGCTCCACATCCACCAGGTACAGGGCCAGCCGCTGATCATCCGGCAGATCCATCAGGGCCCGGATCACCTGTTTGTCTTCAAAGTTCTCCAGCAGATCGCGGCTGTCCGTCCACTGGGTTTGTTCCGTTTCAGCCGGCGCCGCCAGGAGCGATTCATCCAAAGGCAAAACCGTGCCCGCGGTTCTGTGCCGCCGAAGAATGTCGATCCAGGTGTTTCGCAGGATCTGGAACAGCCAGGCCTTGGCGCTCGTGCCCTCGGTAAAGCTGTCCAGTGTCCTAAGCGACTTGAGCATCGTCGCCTGGGTGAGGTCCTGGGCCTGCGCCTCCTGGCCGGATAAGGTCAGGGCCAGGCGGTACACCGCATCCAAGTGGACCATCACCACCCGCTCAAACCGCTTATTTCGATCCTGTGACACTAAACGTTCCAAAAAGGAAAAAGGTTCCCAGATGTTTGTATCGTCTGGAGAAGGTGGAATGCAATATAGACTTAGGGCTGCGGGCTTAGGGCTTAGGCAGACCGGAACTCCGGCGTGAACAAAGCGGCATCGCGAATTCGTAACATAAGCCATGGATCGACTGAGGATCGATTCAACAATTTTGAGCCTTACTCGCCGGTTGCTTTACCTTGTCCCTTGGCGGGCAAAGGGGTATAACTACTGCTCCCGCGGGACGTAAGTGTCCCAGGAGAGGTCATGTTTACGAAGCAGATATCCGTTTTTCTGGAAAACAAGAAGGGCCGCCTGGCCGAATTGACCAAACTGCTGCTGGATGCGGGGATCAACATCCGCGCCATGACCCTGGTCGACACGGTCGATTTCGGCGTCCTACGGCTGATCGTCAACGAACACGACCGCTGCCTGAAGATGCTCAAGCAGCAGGATTGGGCCGCGCAGGAGACGGATGTCCTGGCCGCGGAGATTCGCGATGAGCCCGGCAGCCTGCATCGCGTGGTGGAGACCCTCGGCCGCAGCTCCATCAACGTGGAATACATGTACACCTTTTACGGCAAAGCCGGCGATAACGTCATGGTGGTGTTCAAGGCGGATAATGCCGCCTCCGCCGCCGCGGCTCTGCAAAAATCCGGCATTCGCCTCCTGAGCGAAAAAGCCATTGGAAGCCTGTAAACAGCAACAACGAAAGGTACACAACATGTCGATGCGATGGACAAGAATCAGTTGCGTCGCGCTGCTTGCCGTGCTTGTCGTAGCTCTGTTCGGCTGCGAAAAGAAAACCGCCAAACCCGCCGCCACCTCGTCGGCGCCTGCGGCGGCGCCCTCCGGTGAACCCATCAAGGTCGGTGCGATCTTCGCCATCAACGGTCCCGCCTCGTTCCTGGGCCTGCCCGAATCGCGCACGGCCCAGATGATGGTGGATGAGATCAATAAATCCGGCGGCGTCCTGGGCCGCCCGATTCAGCTCATCATGAAGGACTCAGGCGCCAGCCCGGAAAAGGCCATCTCTCTGGCCAAGCAGCTCATCGATGAAGAGAAGGTGCTGGCCATCCTCGGCCCATCCACCAGCGGCGAGTCGATGGCCATCAAGAACATCTGCCAGGAGGGCAAAACGATCATGTTCTCCTGCGCCGCGGCGGAAACCATCGTCAGTCCCGTCGCCAGCTATGTCTTTAAGGTTCCCCAGCGAGATAGCGACGCCGTGCGCCTGATCTACACCTCCATGAAGAGCAAGGGAATCAACAAGATCGGCGTGATTTCCAGCACCGATGGCTACGGCAACGCCGGCAAGGCGCAGCTTGAAAAGCTGGCCGGCGAATATGGCGTCACCATCGCCATTTCCGAAGGCTACGACAAGGCGGCCACGGACCTGACGGGCATTTTGAACAAGCTCAAAGGTGAAAATGTGCAGGCCGTCGTGAACTGGTCCATCGTGCCGGCCCAGGGCCTGGTGGCCAAGAACATGAAGCAGATCGGCCTGGATGTGCCGCTGTACCAGTCCATGGGCTTTGGCAACGTGAAGTACGTGCAGGCGGCCGGCGATGCGGCCAACGGTACGCTCTTCCCCTGCGGGCGCCTGCTCGTGGCGGATCAACTGCCCGACAGCAACCCGCAGAAGGCCGTGCTGATGGCCTACAAGACCGAGTACGAAAGGGAATTCAAGGACGATGTCAGCACCTTCGGCGGCCACGCCTATGACGGCCTGCTGATTCTCACCAGCGCCATCAAGACGGCCAACAGCACCGATCCGGAAAAGGTGCGCGACGCCATCGAGAACACCAGGGGCCTGCCGGGCACGGCCGGCATCTTCAATTTCTCGCCCACGGATCACTGCGGGCTCGACATCAACGGCTTTGAATGGCTGACGGTGAAGGGCGGCAAGATCGTCATCGGCGAAAAAATCTGATGGCCGCGCGAGTGGCGGTTTAAGCGGTAAAGGAGCCGCGGCGGCATGGACCTGGAGCGGTTTATTCAGTACTGCCTGTCGGGTATTACCCAGGGCAGCATCTATGCCATCGTCGCCATCGGCTTCAACATCATTTACAACACCACGGGCATCATCAACTTTGCCCAGGGTGAGTTTGTCATTGTCGGGGCGATGCTGGCCATCAGCCTGGCCGCCATCATGCCCTTGCCCGCAGCGATTGCGCTGGCCGTGGCGGGCACGATGCTGCTGGGGGCGCTGGTGGTGCTCGTGTTCATTCGCCCGGCGCAACGCCAGCGCGCTGACATTAATCATCATCACGATCGGCCTGTCCATCCTCATGCGCGAGGTGATGCTGCACATCTGGGGGCAGGATGTGATGTACCTGCCCGCCTTCACGGGCTCGGATACGGCCACAGTCTCTCTCGGCGCAGCGCATATTTCGGTGCAGGCGTTGTGGGTGCTGGGCACGTGCGCCCTGATCGTGGCGGCGCTGACCGGCTTTTTCCGCTGGACGACCACCGGCCGCGCCATGCGGGCCTGCGCCGATGACCGCATGGCCGCGCGGCTGTGCGGCATCAACGAAAGATGGATGGTGATGCTGGCGTTTGCCTTGTCGGCGGGTATCGGCGCGCTGGCGGGTTGTGTGATTTCGCCCGTCACACTGACGCGCTATGACATGGGCGCGCCGCTGGCGATTAAAGGTTTTACCGTGGCCGTGCTGGGCGGCCTGGGCTCCAGCGCCGCGGCCGTGGCGGCGGGGTTGCTCCTGGGCATTCTGGAGCAGTTCTCGATCAGCCTCGTGCCGGCGACGTATCAGGAAGTGGTTTCAGTTCTCGTCCTGCTGCTCGTGCTGGTGTGCCGGCCCAGCGGGTTATTCAACTGGCCGGCTGAGCGGGCGAGGGCCGCCTGATGCGCCCGCAAAGATACGTGCCGGTCTTGATCGCCATGGGCTTCGCCCCGGCGCTGCAATTCGTGCTTTCTGCATTGGACCATACGCATTATCTCACGCAGATCACCATGGCCGCGTATTACGCACTGGCGGTGATCGGCCTGTGTTTGCTCATGGGCTATGCCGGGCAGATTTCGCTGGGTCATGCGGGCTTCTTCGCCATCGGCGGGTACGCCTCGGCGGCGCTGACGACCTGCAATTTAATGGCCTGGCAAAGCGCGCTCTCGTGCATTTCTTGCTCAAAGGCGGCGTATTAGTTCAACGGCAGGATCTGTACGGCAACGCGATGCTCTCTTTTGCGCCCTGGGCGGCGATGATCGCGGCGCTGGTGGCGGCAGGGCTGATCGCCTTTCTGATCGGCCTGCCGATCCTTCGCCTGCGCGGCCACTACCTGGCGATGGCCACACTGGGCTTTGGCCTGATCATCTACCGCATCGTCCTGGGGTCGCAGGCTCTCGGCCAGGCGGATGGCATCTCGAATGTGCCGCCGTTTCCGCTCTTTGGTAGCCTCCAGATCAACGGGCGGCCGATGTTCCGCATCGAGAATTTCTACATAGCCTGGGCGTCCGTGATCGTGGCCATGATGCTGGCGATCAATCTGAGCCACTCCCGCGTGGGGCGTGCCCTGCGCTCGATTCACCAGAGCGAGGAGGCCGCGGATTCACTCGGCATTAACACCTATCGGTATAAACTGGCGGTGCTCGTGCTCAGCGCCCTTCTGGCGGCTGCCGGCGGCGTTTTCCTCACGCATTACAACGGCAATATCGGGCCTTCTGAGGTCACCGTGATGAAATCGGTGCGCTATGTGGCCATCGTCGCCGTGGGCGGCATGGCGAACCTGTGGGGCGCGATGCTCATGGGGCTGGTGCTGAATTTCTTGTCTCTTCGCGGCGTCTTCGGGACCTACGATGATGCCGTGTTCGGCGCGATTTTGATCGTCATTATGCTGCTGTCGCCGCAGGGCCTGCTGCGCGGCGATATCATCAAGTTGCTCTTCGCGCGGCTGCGGAGGGCAAGGCATGGCTGAGACCATCCTGGAAACCCTCGGCCTCAATCGCTTCTTCGGCGGCCTCCAGGCCGTAAAGGATGTCAGTTTCAAGGTGCGGCGCTCTACCATTCACGCCGTGATCGGTCCCAACGGCGCGGGCAAGACGACGCTTTTCAATCTCATCGCCGGAATGCTCACTCCGCATGGCGGGAAGGTCATGTTCAAGGGCAGGGAGATTACCGCCGCGCGGCCGCACGCGATTACGTCGCTGGGCATCGCCCGCACGTTTCAGACGACCAAGCTTTTCCCGCACATGACCGTGCTGGAAAACGTGATGGTCGGCCGCCACCCGCGGACGCATTGCGGCTTCCTGGCGGGCATGCTCAACCTGCCCAGCACGTGGCGCGAGGACAGGCATATCCAGGCCAGATCCAAAGAAATCCTGGAAGATCTCGGCCTGATCGGCATCCAGGACCAGCCGGCGGGCAGCCTGCCTTTTGGCAGTCAGCGTTTGGTGGAATTCGCGCGGGCCCTGGCGACCGAGCCGACGGTGCTGCTCCTGGATGAGCCGGCGGCGGGACTGAACATCTATGAAACCCGCAAGCTGGCCGATTTGATTACGAAGATTCGCGGCCGCGGCATTACCTGTCTGGTGGTGGAGCACGATATGTCGCTCGTGATGGATATCTCCGATGAGGTCATGGTGCTCGACCAGGGGCAGAAGATTGCCGAAGGGCCGCCGCGGGCGATCCAGCGCAACAGCGAAGTGATCCGCGTGTATCTAGGGGGCAACCATGTTGCGAATTCTTAATCTCCAGGCCGGCTATGGCGCGCTGCGCGTCTTAAAGGGCGTGTCGCTGCACATTGCGCCGGGGGAGATGGTGGCCGTGATCGGCGCCAACGGGGCCGGCAAGTCCACGCTCATGAAGGCCATCGCCGGCATCCTGCGCCCGCAGGCCGGCGGAATCTTTTTCAATAACGAGCCTGTCGGCGGCATCGGCGCGGAGAAGATCGTCGCCCGCGGCTGCTGCCTGGTGCCTGAAGGCCGCCATGTTTTCAGCAATCTGTCCGTGCGCGACAATCTCATCCTTGGCGCATATGCACGCCGAAAACGCCGGGGCAAGCAGCCCTCAACCGCCAAAGGTGTGGATGAAGTATTCGAGATGTTTCCGATCCTGCGGCAAAAGGCGCACCAGCCGGCGGGCTCGCTTTCCGGCGGGCAGCAGCAGATGCTGGCGATTGGCCGGGCGCTTATGTCGCGGCCCGCGCTATTAATGCTGGATGAGCCGTCGTTAGGCGTGGCGCCGCTGGTCGTACAGGAGTTGTATCAAACATTTGTGCGGCTGAAAAAGGATGGCATGACGATTCTGCTCGTGGAACAAAATGTGCGGCTGGCGCTGGAAGTGGCCGACCGCGGCTACGTGATCGAGACGGGCCAGGTTGTGCTTGAAGGCACTTCATGGCAGTTGGCGGATAATCCCGAGGTCCGCCGCGCGTATCTGGGGAAGGAATACAAGCGCATCGAAGAGGATGAGAATAATGACTCAGCGAAGCCCACAAAGTTCGCGCCCTGAAATGATGGGCGCGAGGAACTTGCCCAGCTCCAGCTCGAGCGGCTCCAGTCCACGCTGAACCGCGTGTATCGCAACGTGGCCTTTTATCGCGCCGCCTTCGATGAGCACCGGGTGAACCTGGAAGAAATCGACGACATAAGGCGCCTTTCCCGCCTGCCCTTCACCACGCGCGAGGACCTCTGCCGCGCGTATCCGTATGACATGTTTGCCGTGCCGTTGAAGGACATCGTGCGCATTCACTCCATTTCCACCATGACCGGCAGGCCGGTGGTCGTGGGCTACACGCGCAACGACCTGCGCAACTGGACGGAGTGTACCGCGCGGCTATTGGCGGCGGCGGGCGTGACGGAACACGACGTGGTGCAGATCGCCCTGGATTATTCGTTTTCGGCGGGGGCGTTTGGTTTTCACCAGGGCGCCGAGCAGATCGGCGCTTCGGTCATTCCGGCCTGGCCGGCGGCCAGCGTGGAAAAGCAGCTCGTGGTCATGCGCGATTTCAAGACCACCGCCCTGGTCGCAACGCCGGCGCAGGCCGTGAATCTGGCGGCGGGTATGGCGCAATCGCACGTACACGCCGGGCAATTGCACCTGAAACTTGGACTCTTTGGCGGTGAGCGTTGGGGCGAGCACACGCGGCGGCAGCTTGAAGAGCAGTTCGGAATCGTCGCAATGGATACCTATGGCCTGGCCGATGTGCTGGGCCCGGGCGTGGCCGGCGAGTGCAGCCAGCGGCGGGGGCTGCACATCAACGAGGATCATTTCATTGTGGAGGTGATCCATCCCAGGACGCTTGAGCCGCTGGAGGCCGGGCAGAAGGGCGAACTCGTTTTCACGACCATCACCAAGGAAGGATTCCCCCTGGTGCGCTACCGCACGGGCGACATCGCCTCGATTGATGAAACGCCCTGCGCCTGCGGCAGGATGTTCGCGCGCATGAGCCGCGTGTCCGGCAGAACCGATGACCTGATCCAGTTCCACGGCGTGGGCTTTTTCCCCTCACAGATCGAGGGAATCCTCTTCGACGCCGGATGTGCGCGGCCGCATTACCAGATCGTCCTGGAGCGGGAAAACGGCGTCGATACGCTGGAAGTAAGGATCGAGGTTTCCGACCAGATGAAGTTCCTGGATGATCCGCGGGCGCTGGGGGCTCTGCGCATCCAGGTGGCCGAGAAAATTAAATCAACTCTGGATGTCCAGGCCAAGGTGTCGTTTGCCGAGCCCAAATCGTTGCGCCAGGGCGCCGAGGCGGGAATGACGGTCCTGGATCGAAGGCCGGAGTGAATATTCTTCTTCATCGCGTTGTGAGGTATCTGCTTACTCGCGTAATTCGATGAAATTTCCAGAGTTTTTTGTTGTGGTTAGAAGGTTGCGGTGTTAATTAAACACCGTTCGGGGTCAGATCCGCTGCGCCTGGCCCTCCGCGTCTATGTTAAAACCAGGACTCGGCGTCTCGGCAGCAGGCGTCGAATGCATCATGGAGGATGCAATGTCGATTATCAAATCTGTATTGGTTGGCGCCGCCGCCATTTTAATGGTGGGGCAGGTCTCTCTGGCCGCAAACGCAAGCCACAAGCACGCCCGGCATCACACGGTGGCCAGTGCCAAGCATCACCGGCACCACAAGCTGGCCGGTGCGCACAGGAAACACCATCACGTGGCGGCCAAGGCCTCGCATGCCAAGGTGCTCGGCCATCACGGCGCGCACAGCAGCGTGCACAAGGCCTAAGGTCCCCTGGCTCGATCAGCAGACTCGGCGCGTGCGAGTTTTCACTCGCGCTCGCTGATTCTGCGCGCTGGTAGGCACATAACAAGAAATAAAACACACCAAATATCGATCAGTTTGATCTGACCGATTTGGTGCCACGGCTGCGTTGTTTGCAGCCGTGCGCCGTGCGCGCATGCGAACTGAACGTGTTGGAAGGAAAATGAGATGATTTCCCCTCGCTCCCGTTGTACCGCAGGGCGCCGTGGCTGCGTTTTTTTGCAGCCACGTCTTGAGGTCCCATAGGGACCGCGCGATTGCAGCCCCGCCTTTCAAGGCTTGTCCTTACCCACATTTTCCCAGTGTGGTTTTGCCGATGGCAATGTCAGGCGCGATTAAGGAGAATCGCTGATGGCAACCACACTTATGTCCGTCTCGGAGTGGGCGGCGGTGGAGTTTGATGGCGCCCAGTTGGGCGATCGCAGACGCCAGTCTCGATTGATTCGTACGGCAGCCAGCATGGCCTCAGATCCTCACGGCACCTTGCCAGAATCCTTCACGCGCTGGGCGCAGGCCAAGGCCGCGTACCGGTTGCTGGAGCAGCCGGACGTCACCTATGACGGCGTCATCGCCCCGCATTTGGAGCGTGTGCGCGCCAGTTGCCGTCAGGCGGGCGAGTATCTGCTGGTCGAGGACACCACGACTCTGGATTTCACTGCGCACGTGGCCGCGCAGGATCTGGGGCGCATCGGCGATGATGGCGGCCGCGGCTTATTTGTGCACTCCACTTTGGCCTTGGTCATCGAGCGTTGGAACGAGGAACACGAGCCGCAGGTGATTGTCGAGGGGCTGTTCGATCAGCGCTGGTGGGCCCGGACCAAGCCCGCCCTTGGCGTCAAAAATAAAAAACGCGGCCGCTGGAATCGGCCGCGGGAGTCGCAGCGCTGGGCGGCGGTGGTGGAACAAGTGGACGCTCCGCCGCCGGAGGTGCGCTGGACCTTTGTGGCCGACCGCGAATCCGACATTTATGAGACATTCGAGCGCTGCCAGGATAATCACTGGCACTTTATCCTGCGCGCGAACCAGGCGCGGGCCCTGGCCGATGAGGCCGGCTCGGTATTCACGGCCGTGGCCGAAAGTGCGGAATTGGGCAGGTTTTTCATAGATTTACGCGCCCGGCCAGGGCAGGCGGCGCGGCGGGCGCAGCTGTCCGTGCGCGCCGCGCGATCAGCTTGCGTGGCCCGTATCGCCCCGGCGGCTGGCGGCCGCCGCGCACTGTCAACGTGGTGGAGGCGTGCGAAATAAACCCGCCGGAGGGACTGCAGCCGATTCACTGGGTGCTGCTGACGGATTGGCCGGTCGAGACTTTCGAGCAGGCCATGCGCGTGATCAAGGCGTACACGCGGCGCTGGCTGATCGAAGAGTATCACAAGGCGCTCAAGACCGGCACGGGTATTGAACACAGTCAACTGACCACGGCGCAGCGGATCACCTCCCTGCTGGGCATTCTGGCGGTGGTGGCGGTGCGGCTGCTGAATATGAAACTGCTGGCCGGGACCTGCGCGGCTGAGCCGGTGAGCGCAGAGGCGATCGGCCCAGAGGCGTTGGCGATCCTGGAGGCCGAGTACGGCCGGCCCGCCGGGGGCTGGACGAACGCTACGGCGCTGATCGCCGTGGCCCGCTTTGGCGGATTCCCGGGCCGCAAAGGCGATGGCAATCCGGGCTGGCAGACCATCTGGCGTGGTTTACGCAAACTGATCTGGACCGCCCATGGTTATGACATGGCCAACAAAGAAAAATGTGGGTAAGGACAAGCACTTTAGTGCGGGGTATGGGCCGCCCAGAGATTGGAGTTTTTGGGACGGAGCACTTAATTCCGACTTATGCGCAAAAGCCCGTGACACTGCCGTGAATTAAGTGCTCCGTCCCCGAAACTCATCAACAACAACCGCACTCGAACAGGTGCCAGCGCCCGGCCGTCATCACGCGACCAGCGCTGGAAAACCCTCGGGTGTGTTGGAGGACATAAAGGAAAAGACGATTTGCGATTGCCGATTTGCGATTTAACGGCCGGAAGAGGTCCATTTGGGATGCCCAAAACTGTCCGGCAAATGTTGTCCGTTGTACATAAAGGGATTTAGATTTTGATTGGGTTTGCCAAAGAGACGTAATTGCGTTCTTCAATCGCAAATCGCAAATCAAAAATCGAAAATCCGATCGTGCGCCGGCCCCAAGCCGGGATTGAGAAAAACCGTGAGCGCTTCACCATTCTGATGGGAACGACTGGCAGTCCAAAAGACCAGGCCAGCCCGCCAGTACACGGCCTGAAGGACTCCGGCCGGCGTTTGACTAGAGCGCGGCTGTGCAGAACCGCCGCTATAACCCCAAACCCCATGCGAACCTACGGAGAAACTTCAAATCTCAAACTACAAACTACAAAAAAATCTCAAACTTTTAATCCCAACCCACATTGGAAGGACTGGGCGCCTCCAAATATGCGGCGCCGGCACTTCCGGCCGTTCTTTTGGAAGTTGGTGCTTGGAGCTTATTTGCAGTTTGTAGTTTGCAGTTTGGGATTTGTCGTTTCATAGTTGTCGCTCGCGGCCGCGCGAGCCTGTCCGCAATTGTGTGCGGCCAGAAACGATATTTGACAAGTGAATAGCGACGAAAGCTTGAGCCTTGAGTTGCGGTCCCAACCTCGCCCTGCCACTCCCCAAGCAGGGAAACGGCAGGGTGAGGATGGCGGTGGAAAAAGTTATTTCGCCTTAATCGCGATTGCAATTGCAATCATCGATTCACCGCCGCCATGCCCGGGGCCGGATAGCGTTCTCCCGCCGCCGCGCCGACGGGGAAGGCCTCATCCAGTTTGCGCAGGTCCTCCTTGGAAAGCTCCACATCCAACGCGCCGAGGTTCTGGCGGAGATACTCCGCGTGCTTCGTTCCCGGGATGGGCACCACATCCTCGCCCTGTGCCAGCACCCAGGCCAATGCCACCTGCGCGGCGGTGCGCCCTGTTTCCTTCGCCATCTGCCCAACCAGGTCCGCCAGGCGGAGATTGCGATAGAAGTTTTCCCCCTGAAACCGCGGATTCTGCCGCCGCCAGTCGTTTTCAGGAATATCCTCGGGCCGGCGAAACCGGCCGGTTAAAAACCCGCGGCCGAGCGGGCTGTAGGCCACAAAGCCGATTTTGAGCTCGCGGCAGGCGGGCAGAATCTCCTTCTCCACATCGCGGCTCCACAGGGAATATTCGGTTTGCAGTGCCGTGATGGGGTATGTCGCCGCCGCGCGGCGGAGGGTGGTTGCACCCGCCTCCGACAGGCCCAGGTGGCGGACCTTGCCCTGCTGGATCAGTTCGGTCATCGCGCCCACCGTTTCCTCGATGGGCGTATTGGGGTCCACGCGGTGCTGGTAATACAGGTCGATCATATCGACGCCCAGGCGTTTTAAGCTCGCGTCGCAGGCCTTGTGTACGTATTCCGGCCGGCCGCACACCCCTAAAAACTCCCCGCCGGGGCCGCGCACGTTGCCAAACTTCGTGGCCAGAATCACCGCATTTCGCCGGCCTTTGACGGCCTTGCCGACCAGGATCTCGTTTGTAAAAGGCCCGTATATGTCGGCCGTATCCAGGAAGGTGATGCCGCCACCAATTGCCTGATTTATGACGGTGACGGCTTCGCCCTCGGTGGCAGGGCCATAAAACTCGCTCATTCCCATACAGCCCAGGCCAATCGCCGACACTTTTAGACCTTGCCCCAACGTGCGCGTTTGCATGATGTTTCTCCCAACGGCGAGTGTTGCAACCACAGCCATTTTATGAGGGCCGGGAACGCGCGGCCAGCCGCGTGGGGGTGGCGGCCAAAGCTCCTGTGGTTTAACATCAGGAAGACTGTGGAATTGCCCGCGGCGGTGCTATTGTTTCTATGGGCGATCAAGGGAGATGACTATGTCCAATCGCGACTTCGTACACCTTTTGGCGGCGATGACCCTGGCGCTGGCAGCGATGTTCTGCGGCTGCTGCACGCGGCCGGCCGGCACTTCCGCCGGCCCGGAAGCCACCTGCCAGTTGGCCGTGCTACAGACGTTTTGCGGCGGCGGGGAGGGCGGCTGGGATGACCTCACCGCCGATGCGCAGGCGCGGCGGGTGTACGTCGCCAGGTCCACGCGCGTGATGGTCTTCGATGCGGATAGCGGGGCGGTCGTGGGCGAAGTTGCCGACACGCCCGGCGTTCATGGCGTTGCGATTGTACACGAGCGCAATCTGGGCTTCACATCCAACGGCTGCGAAGGGATGGTCAGCGTTTTTGACACGCGGACGCTCCAGACCACGCAGAAGATCAAGGCCGGCGAGAAGCCCGATGCGATCCTGTACGATCCGTTCAGCAAGAGGGTGTACGTGTTCAACGGGGGCAGCGGCGATGCGACCATTATTGACCCCGCATCGCTGAATGCGGAGCCTGTCACGCTGCCCATCGGCGGCAAGCTGGAATTCGCCGTCAGCGACGGCGGAGGCCGCGTGTACGTGAACGTGGAGGATAAGAACGAGGTCGCCGTCATCGATTCCAGGACGCAGCAGGTCTGCGCCCGCTGGCCCATAACGCCCGGCGAGGGGCCGACAGGCCTGGCCATCGATTGCCAGCATCGGCGGCTCTTTGCGGGCTGCTCGAACCAGAAGATGATCGTGCTCGATGCCGACAAAGGCGCCGTCCTGGCGGCAGTGCCCGTGGGGTCCGGCGTGGACGGCGCGGCCTATGATGACATGCTTCACGTGGTGGTCATTCCCAACGGGCGGGATGGCACTTTAACGGTCATCGGCGAGCAGCCCGATGGGAAATATCCCGGCCTTCAAACCTTACCGACGGCCAAAGGCGCCAGGACCGTGCGGGTCGATGAAAAGACCCACCATTTCCTGCTTCCTTGCACGCTTCCTGCCACCAGCGGGAATGAACAGGGCAAGTTCGGCCTGCTGGTCGTGGGCGTGCCGCCGCAAGGGCATCGCTGACCGCTGGTTCAGCTCTGGCAGGGCGCCAGGGAATAAAATTGGCTTTCGCAGGTCATAACGGAAGTCTTAAGCCGCTCATTTGAATCCTTCCACGCCGCGCACAGTGTATTTCTCGATGGCCCGCGTGAGATCGACGCCGTTGATATTGGCCAGCGTACACAGCCAGGCCAGCACATCGGCAAATTCTTCTTCCTTATTCAGCTCATCATCGCCGGCCAGGGCGCTGGCCAGTTCGCCCACCTCCTCCACAAACCACATGAACGTGTGCGGAGTGCCTCGCTCGTGGTCGCGCTTGCCGTACTTGGCGAGAATGAAATCCTGGAATTTCTTGATGGTCATGTTTCACCGGCTATTTGGCTATTTGACTATTTGGCTGTTAGACTACTGGGCCGACGGATCGATTCGCAGGCCGCTTGAATGATGGAAGATAATTCTTTCGGGGTACGGTAGTCAAAGGACAAGATTGGAGCGGGCATGGCCAAAACGCCAAAAAGCCAAAAAGCCAAAAAGCCAAATAGCCGCCGCTATATGGGCATCGACCTGGGCGGCACGCTGATCAAAGTGGCTCTGCTGGAAGTGGGGAACAGGCAGCCGCATTTTGGACAGGTGCTGCGCGTGGCCACGCCGGCGGGCGATGCCGAGGGGATCATTGCCGCCATGATTGAAGGCGGCAAACAGTCTCTTGCGGAAGGAGAGATTAAAACCCGCGGATGTGGCCGGCGTGGGCATCGGCGCCCCTGGCCCCATGCGACGCGAGGCAGGCATTATCGTGAACGCGCCAAACCTGCCGGAGCTTTCCGGCATGCCCATCCGTGACCGCGTGTCGGCGGGGCTGGGCATCGCGGCCGTGCTGGAAAATGATGCCAATGCCGCGACCTGGGGCGAGTTCGTCTTCGGCGCCGGCAAGGATGTACACTCGATGGTGTTGATGACCTTGGGCACGGGCGTGGGCGGCGGCATAGTGGCTGATGGCCGCCTGGTACACGGGGTGCACGATTTTGCGGGTGAGATCGGCCATATGATCATCCACCCCGGCGGCCACCCCTGCCCGTGCGGACAACACGGCTGCCTGGAACAATACGCCTCCGCCTCTGCCATCGCCCGCGCGGCGGCGACCGCCATCCACGAAGGCCGCAAGAGCGTGCTGGCGAAGAAGGTATTAACAGCCCCGAATGGCGGTAAGAAGACGGCAAAAGGCAAAGGAGCCAGGACGGTCGGGCCGGCGGGCAAGAAGACCGCGGGGGCGACGGGTACCGGTTTGGATGCCGCAGGCATGACGGCCACAAGCGCAGCCGGCGCGGCCATCACCGCCGCGGATGTCCACGCTGCTTATAGGGCTGGTGATGAACTGGCAGCGGAACTGTGGAACCAGGCGGCAAGAAGCCTGGCCATCGCCTCAATCAGCCTTCAGCGGTTGCTGGATTGCCAGATGATCGTCCTGGCCGGCGGCCTGACGCGGGCGGGGGAGGATCTGGTCTCGCCGATTCTCCGGCACTATGACGCCATGAACTGGCGGATGACGGATACGCCGGTGGAGATCGCCGTGGCCGCGCTAGGCGATGATACCGGCGTCTTTGGCGCCGCCGCCGTCGCCCATGATGCGTTTGGCCACAAGGGCCGCTAATCAGGTAGCCAATAACCAATTAACCTTTTTTCTCGGCCCGCGCTTGACTTGTTAACGAGCCTCAGGTAGCGTAAGATTCTGAAAACACTGCGGGGTAGAGCAGCCTGGTAGCTCGTCGGGCTCATAACCCGGAGGTCGCAGGTTCAAATCCTGCCCCCGCTAGTTGTAAGGTTGGCTGACGTCGCGAGTTGTGACGACCGTCGGAAGACGACGGAGCGGCCGTAACCCGGTAGAAGCGAGTAGATACTCGCTAAACGGAGTACGGCAATGTCAATGATCGCAACGCGGACGACTCAAGAGAGAAGGCACACGAAGGATTCAGAAACGAATCGGCGTGTGCCTTCTTTGCGTTTCCACAAGGCCAGCGGACAGATGTACGTCGTCCTGTCCGGCAAAGCCATCTATTGCGGAAGGCCAGATGCCCCGGCCACCGAGCAGAACTACCACCAGGCCATCGCCGAGTGGATTGCGGCCGGCAAGCAACTCCCAGCCAATCCGGACGTCCTGACTATCAAGGAACTGATCGCCCGCTTCTGGGTTCACGCCGAAGGCTATTACCGCACGGTCACCGATGGCCGCATCAAGGAACTCGAGCAGTTTGCGCTGGCCCTGCGGCCGCTGAAGGAGCTATATGCACACACGCTAGCTGCTGAGTTTGGCCCGCGCTCTTTAAAGGCCGTGCGCCAAAAGATGCTTGAGGCCGAGTGGTGCCGGCCGTACATCAACAAGCAAATCAACCGCATACGCCATGTTTTCAAATGGGCCGTGAGCGATGAATTAATTCCTGGCTCAGTTCTCCACGCCCTCCAGTCCCTGCCCGGTCTTAAGCGCGGCCGCAGCGACGCGGCGGAACCAGAGGCCATCAAGCCAGTCGCCATCGAGAATGTCAACGCTATCCAGCCGTTTATCTCGCGCCAGGTCTGGGCGATGATCCAGCTTCAGCTTTTCACCGCCGCTCGCGCCGGCGAAATCTGCCAAATGCGGCCGTGCGACATAGACAGAACGGATGAAACCACCGGCGAGGAGCGCCAGGTCTGGATTTACCGGCCCCTCCACCACAAGACGGAATGGCACGGCCATGAGCGGAAGATCTACATCGGTCCCAATGGAAAGAAGGTTCTCAGGCACTATCTCCTTCGCGACCCCCAGGCGTACTGCTTCTCGCCGGTCGAGGCTGAGGAGGAACGCCGCGAGCGGATGCACGAGGCCCGCGTGACGCCACTCGGGTACGGCAACACGCGCGGCACCAACATAAAAGATGACCCCGAGTGGTCAGCAGGTAACCGCTATACGACGTCCAGCTACCGCCGCGCCATCGCCCGCGCTTGCGACCAGGCGTTCCCCCCGCCGCCGCCATTGGCGCAGCGGGACGATGAAACCAAGGACCAGTGGAAAGCTCGCTTAACCGAGAAACAAAAAGCCGAGATGAGGGCCTGGCGAAAAGCCCATCGCTGGCACCCCCATCAGCTCCGGCACAACGCGGCCACAGAACTGCGCAGGGAGTTCGGCATCGAGGCCGCCCGCATCATCCTGGGTCACCACAGCGCCGCCGTCACCGAAATCTATGCCGAGAAGGACGAACAGCAGGCGATGGGTGCCATGATGAAGGTTGGCTAACTGCCTCTGGCGTCGAAACCGTGGTCGCAGACGAGAATTCGCATTCCAATATCGCATGCTGTTGTCGCTGCCTCCCGCAAGGTTGCAACGTGATGAATCTTTGACTAGAATCCTGCCGTCAAGGCAGGCCGGGATCTGGGGCGTCCCACCATTCTGAACGCCGTTACCTTGATAGAACGGAGTCGAACGATGTCACGACCCTACTCACCCAGAACTTTCCTGCGGAAGGTCCCAAATCAGCTGCTGAAGGAGTACTTCGACCGTCGCGGCGGCCTAGCCGAGATGGACTTCGACAAGCTGGCCGAGAACGACATGGGGCCGGTTTTCGACGACATGTTGAAGCTCCCCGAGCGGGTGCAGACGCAAGTAGAGGGGGATTTCCACCAGGTCAATGAACTCGCCTGCCAAGCCGGCACCAGGACCATCTTGGAAGAAGCAGCAATCAGGCCCTTCCTCCATCAGATCGACGCGAAAAAAGATCTTGCCGCCGATAAAGCCGACTGGCCTGGCCGATTCGCGGCCATGAAGAACGACTATGAGCGGGCATTCTGGACGTTCATCAATGACATTGACGTATTTGAGGTCGCCGGCGATCTCATGGAGATGGACCGCATTGGTTCCTGGCAGAGGTGGCAAGTCGGGAAAGGGCTGACGCCGGCAGTGAAGGAGAAGATCCAGCCGTTTACCGACGAGATCTGTGCGTTCTTTCGACCTCAAGGCAGGGGTCGCTGCTGCCACGTCGAGAACTATCTGCGTCAGAACCCGGAGCGACACTGTTACTTTGTGTACCCGGCCGATTATCCCAACACGGAGCCCGGCTTTGACGAGCAGTGGGCGTTCGGAGAACAGACGCGCCGGCCTGCCATCGAGATGGTTTTCGTCTATCGGCCGGAGACGGGCATGGTTGAAACTAGTGCCCCTGGAAGGAAAGTCGACGTTGAGGCCCTGCTGGACATCTTCTGCCGGACAATTCTAGGATTGCCTGAGCTACCAGACAGACCAGTGGAACCGGCCTTCGACCTCGCGGGCCTGAAGAGGAGGGATTTTCCGCA
This sequence comes from uncultured Phycisphaerales bacterium, assembly GCA_963785635.1. Lineage (GTDB taxonomy): Bacteria > Planctomycetota > Phycisphaerae > SM23-33 > FEN-1343 > FEN-1343. The sequence continues at coordinate 184,740 of CAWAWB010000012.1, read as the reverse complement.
TCCCACTGACCCTGAAGATGCCATTGACTTGGTGTGCATCAAGCGGATGAGGTTGGACCCGCCGGGAATTGGCCGGCGCATCATCTTGGAGGCGGGCGCTTCAAGGACCAAACCCAATGCAGTGTATGATTTGCTGGATGCCGCATTGAATAGGGAGAATCTGCCGCTGGAGTCGCTTTTTCTCTCACAGGTGAAGTTTCAGTTCATCTTCGCCGCCCGCGATGGCAAGAGGGAGAAGAAACTGACCTTCGAAGTGTCGCATCCCGACCGCTGCACGCTAAAGGATGACCCTCACGACCAGATCGCCAAGAAGTATCTGAAGCTCTGGAAAATAGCCCGTGAATGATGTGCTGGCCACCATCTTGACGCGGGCGGAGTTGCCCGACGCTGCCCCATTCGCCGCCCACGAGGTGGCGAGGTGGCCGAAGAGCTCGCTCGGTTGGTTCACTAGGGCTGAGTGCTGCGGGAAGCCGACCCCGCCGAGGAGATCCTATGCGACGAATGCGAGGAAGGCTGCCAGATAAGGCCGCGCGTCCGGAAGGATCGCCGAACCGGACGTCGCGTAGGTGTGTGTTATTGTGGGCGGAACCCGGACGTAGGCCGTTTCACGGTGAATCTGGGGTGTCTGCGGCAGTGGACATTCGATCTGATGGGCTTGGCGCGGCTTGTGGCCAAGTCGGCCGGTGCTTCGGGTAGGCCGGTCGAGGTGGAGTCGGGCAGACTGGTGATGCTCGGGACGGCAAGGATCGACGGGAAGAGTCGCGAGTTGTTTCTAGCCCGGGGCGCGGCTTGGCCGGACGCCGCACGACTCTTCGAAAATGCCTCGCGCCTCAAAATGGCACAGCACGCGGCCGTGTTGACACTGGTCGGGACACCTAAAGAACCGCTGCTGGCTGGCTGCGAACTGGCCATCCGCCCGTTGGTCGAGATTGCGGAGCTTCAGAAGGGAAAACTGAAGGTGTCGCCGGACGGCGCATTCCCCGACATGAGACCCGGGCCCTGGGCAGACATTTCGAACGAGGCGGTCACCTTGGACCAGTTCATGGTGAGATATTGCGAGAAGCGGGCAAAGAACCTGCGCAGATCTCGACGCCTTGCGCTTCTCGGCGCAGCCCGCAACGAAACGATAAAAATGCCGCCCCTTGCCTGTCGTCGCAAGAGGGGGCAATCCAACAAATACTTCGTCCACGATCTGCTGAACGCCTGGCAGGGCTATCAGGACGAGAATCTGGACCTGCCGCCCTTACTCCAGCAGTACCGCACGTCTCTTGCACGAAAATTGCCGGCCGTCATTATCCGCTGACACTTCTGCGCCTACCAAATTCGGCCTTATAACTTGGAGGCCCTGCCGCTCTTCAAGGCCTACCCTGACATCAGTTCCCGATTAAATGAGGGTGCCGTCGCGGAGTTATCTGTTCCTGAAAGAAGCAAAGCGGTCAAAAAAGCGCGCATGAAGCGAGCAAGTGATTCTGAAGGCTTTTCCAAGGGAAATATGGGCCGATATGTTTCATATCATGTGCGATGCAGCGAAACAAACGAGCCGGCTTGAAAGGCGGATCAGCCCGAACGAGGAGCTGATCACGCTGACCGAGGCCGCCAAGCACCTGCCGAAGGTGGACGGCAAAAAAGTGTCCATCTGCACAATTTGGCGCTGGTGCCGCGTGGGCCTGCGCGGCATGTGCCTGGAGTACGTCCGCGTTGGGCGGAAAATCTGCACCACGCGCGAAGCAATGCTGCGATTCTTCTCGGACCTGGCCGACCAGGATGAGTTCATCTCGCCCGACACCCGGTCGCAGCCTCGCTTCCTGAAGCGATCCCCGCTCACGACGCGCCAGCGGCAACGCGTGTTGGCCGAGGCGGATGCCATTCTGGAAAGGGCAGGAATATGACCGACACGCGGGAAATCTCCGAACTGCCCCCACACTCAACGGCCCATGATGCGGCCATCGCCTACTGCCGCAGGCACTGGTCGCCGCTGCCGATTCCCTTCAGGTCAAAGAGATGTCTCTTTAACGGGTGGCCCAAGCTCAGGCTGACCGAGGACACAATTCCGCAGTATTTTAATGGGCGGCCGCAGAATGTTAGTGTGCTGCTCGGGGAGCCCTCGGATTGGATCGTCGACGTCGATCTGGACCACCCATTATGCGTCGCTCTGGCCGATCAGTTCTTGCCTGCCACCACAGCAGTCTTTGGTCGCCCGAGCAAGCCCCGGTCGCATCGCGTGTACCGGGTCAGCCGCCCGGTTGCGAGCAAGACATTTAAGAGCAAGTCAGCCGGTATGCTTGTGGAGTTGCGTTCCACGGGGCTGCAAACGGTGTTCCCACCCAGCACGCATGAGAGTGGGGAACCCATCGCTTGGGAAACTGATGATGCAAAACCCGCCGTCATCGATCCTGAAGTTCTACTGGCCGCCATCGAACGTCTCGCCAACGCTGTCCGCGTAGAACTCGGGGAGCGAACAGCACCAAAGGTCAAGACGTCACTGGCCGGTAGTCGCATCGCCAAAGCGAAGTCGACCAGAACCATCGCGGACTGCGTCGGATCGATGATGCGGATGAAGATGGAGGACCACAACGACGGATCGGGGCGGCTGTTCGCGGCTGCGTGTCGTGTGATAGAGCATGATTTGTCCGAGACGGACGGCATCGCCGCGATCCGGGAATATGCTAAGCAAAGGCCATTCCCGCAGCACTGGACCGACCAACAGATCCTCGACCGCATTCGGGACGCGGAGAAGAAGACGCGGCGAGGGGCGGTTCAGGAAAAGCCCAGCATCCTGATCGACACCGATGAGCACCGGGTCGTCGAGGAAACCATACAGGCCCTGCGCGCTGATGGGGAGGTGTATCAGCGTGGGGGAATTCTCGTTCGTGTGGTTCGCGACATGCCGTTGGAGGATGGGGTCACCCGCGCCGCCGGTTCGCCCATCATTCAGACCATGCCGCAGGCCAATCTTCGCGAGCGGATGACGCGTGCGGCGAACTTTATCAAGATCAACTTCAGAAAAAAGCGGGTCCCCGCACATCCGCCGCCGTGGTTGGTATCCGCCATGGATGCCCGAGCCGACTGGCCTGGAATCCGGTATCTGGCTGGCATATCGGATGTGCCGATCTTATGCCCAGATGGCACTCTGTGGCAGACGCCGGGCTATGACGAGAAAACGGCGGTTCTGTTCGCCCCGTTGGGGGCGTTCCCGATCATTCCGGACGGCGTGGGTATCGACGATGCAGATGCCGCCATGACCGCCCTGATGGAGGTCGTCTGCGACTTCAAATTCGAGAGCGATGACCACCGTGCAGCCTGGCTGGCAGGGTTGCTGACGCCGATGGCCCGGTTCGCCTTCGAAGGCCCATCGCCGCTGATCCTGATCGATTCCAACGTTCGTGGTGCGGGCAAGGGGCTCCTGGCGCAAAGCATCGGGCAGATTGTCCTGGGGCGGGAGATGGCTGTTAGCAGCTATAGCCAGGATTCCGATGAAATGCGAAAGAAGATCACGGCCATCGCACTGGCCGGCGACCGCATGGTCCACCTGGACAATCTGGAGGGTAATTTCGGTAATGACACCCTGGATCGGGCCCTCACGTCGACCCGGTGGAAAGACCGCATTTTGGGCAGAACTGAGCAGGTGGATCTGCCCCTGTTGGCGGTGTGGTATGGCACGGGCAACAACGTCGCTATCGCTGCCGACACCACGCGCCGCATCATTCACGTCCGTCTGGATGTGCTGGATGAGCGACCTGAGGAGCGGACAAACTTTAGGCATCCCAACCTCATCGGGTGGATCAGGTCTCAGCGGCCCACGCTGCTTACGCAAGCCTTGACTATCCTCGCGGCGTACTGCAATGCCGGGCGACCTACACATAATCTCGCGCCCTTCGGCAGCTTCGAGGGCTGGTCCAGCCTAGTACGCGAGGCTGTGGTGTGGGTGGGCCTGCCCGATCCCTGCCGCACACGCACCCGACTGGCCGAATCTTCTGACACAACCATCGACTCCCTCAGTCAGCTGACTCAGGCATGGCAACAGTATGACTTCGGCAACCTCGGGATCGTGGTCTCCGAGCTACTAGACAAGCTATACCGCAGGGACTTTGCGCCCAACGACAGTGCGAGCGTTGCCATGCGGGCCGCATTGGAGAATCTGGTCGGCTGCCCACCCGGTAAGGTGCCACCCCCGCGGCAGGTTGGAAATAAGCTGCGATACTTTCGCAGGCGGGTAATCGGTGGCTTTTATCTGGACATCAACACTAACGCGCATAACCGCAACGGCGCCGTATGGCAGCTGCATGCGATGGAGGCCACCCACAATGTGTGAGTCTGCGACTCTAGAGAGTCATTTTTCCCCCTTCGCGCAAAAAAACATACAAGAAGAAATATATATGGCAGGGGCTGAAACTCACTCGCTAGACCCGCAGAGTCGCATGTCGAATATGCATTCCATCTTGAAATTGACATGAAGTCTACAGGAGACAACAACCATGGAAGGTAAGAGTGAATCGATTGGCAACAGTCCGATATCAGTCGGAATCAACACCCTTCAGATTGAGCAGGTTTCACTGGCATCTCTGGTGCCGGACCCCGCCAATACCCGCACGCACGATGCCAGGAACATCGATTCGATCAAGGCCAGTTTGGCGGCCTTTGGCCAGCAGAAGCCTATCGTCATCGATGCCTCGAATAAAGTGATTGCGGGCAACGGCACGGTCGCCGCGGCCAAGGCGCTGGGCTGGTGCGACATCGCGGTGGTGCGGACGAATTTGAACGGCGCAGAAGCTATCGGCTATAGTATCGCGGACAACAGAAGTGGCGAATTGGCTCAATGGGATGATGCCGCGCTGGCCGCGACATTGGCCGCGCTGCAAAACGATCCTGATGTGGACTACTTGGCCACGGGATTCTCAGAGGACGAAATCCGCGAACTCTGCTCCCGCGCCAATGGCACCGTGGACGGGCTGGTCGACCCGGATGACATTCCTCTGCCGCCTGATGAGGCGATCACCAGGCCGGGTGACCTGTGGCTGCTGGGTGCCCATACGACCTGCCCGCACTGCGGGAAGGTGAATGACCTATGAACCGCCAGTGCCACTGCCGGAAATGCGGCCAGACCTATTCTGCGACCATCCAATCGCGGCATCGGCTGCTGTGCGGTGATTCGACCAACGCGGCGGACGTCGCCAATTTGATGGATGGCCAGGAGGCGACGCTGGCCTTCACTTCGCCCCCGTACAACCTGGGCGACAACTCACTGGGCGGCAACAAGAGCCGGGTCGACAGCAAGTACATCGGCGTTAGCGACGACAAACCCGCCCAGGAGTATCTGGAGCTGCTGGTGGACTTCACGACGATCGCGCTGTCGCTCTGCCAGACGGTCGCCATCAACCTGCAATCGCTGGCCGGGAACAAGACGGTGGTGCTGGACTGGATACATCACTTCCGCGACCACTTCGTGGACCGGATGGTCTGGTTCAAGGGCCAGGGTCAGCCGGCGATGGCTGCCAACGTGATGAACTCCAGATTCGAGGATATCTGGATTTTCTCGCCCCAGGAGAACCCTTCCCGCGCCATACCGACCGGGCGGTTTCAGTCGACGGTATCGAACGTATACGAGGGTCATGGCGCTAGCGGCGAGAACGTCGCATCGACTATCCACGCGGCCTCGATGCCTGTACATCTGGCGCTGCACATCCTCCAGTCGATGGACGGTACCGGCGGCCTGGTCTATGAGCCGTTTTGCGGGACGGGGACTACGATCATCGCGGCGGAGCAATTGGGCCGGCGCTGCTTCGCCGTGGAACTGGTACCGCAGTATGTCGACGTGGCCATCACGCGCTGGCAGGACTTCACGGGCAAGGCCGCCATCCTGGAGCGGACGGGCGAGTCGCCCATACCGGTTGGAGGAAAGCCATGACCACGGCCCCGGAACGACGATGCACGTGCCGAAAGTGCGGCAAGGAGTACTTGGCCGCCATCCAGTCCAAGCACCGGCTGCTGTGTGGGGACTCCACCAGACTAGAGGATGTGCGGACGCTGATGGGCGACGCGAAGGCGACCATGATCTTCACCGACCCACCGTGGAACGTCGCCATCGGCCTGGACTCAAATCCGCGGCATCGCCAGCGTGAGGGCCTGGTCAACGACAACCTGACGGCCGAGCAGTTCGATGCCTTCCTGAACGCCTTCGCGGCCGCGATGAAGGACTGCGTCACGGGCGATGTGTATTGCTTCTTAGGCGCGAGCGAGTGGCCGACGCTGGACCGGGCACTACGCGCGAACGGCTACCACTGGTCGGCCACCATTGTCTGGGTAAAGGACGTATTCGTCCTGGGCAGGAGCAAGTACCACCGGCGTTACGAGCCGATCTGGTACGGCTGGCACGGCAAGTTGCAGTCGTCGTTCGGCGACCGGCGTGACCTGGATGATGTGTGGGAGGTGGCGCGGCCCAAGCGCTCGGAAGAGCACCCGACTATGAAGCCGGTCGAGCTGGCTGTGCGGGCGATCCAGAACTCATCGCTACGGGGCGAGAACGTGCTCGACCTGTTCGGCGGCTCGGGCAGCACGCTGATCGCGTGCGAGCAGACGGGGCGGAAAGCGATCCTGATGGAGATTGCCCCGTTGTATTGTGACGTCATTGTTCGGCGCTACGAGCAGTTCACGGGGAAGAAGGCCCAGCGGATAGCAGCACAGACTCCGGAAGTGACGACCCCGGCTCCTATTGGAACCGGGGCAAAGGAGGGGTAAGCGTGAAACGGGCGCTACTTCACCAGCTCAAACTTGCCGCGCTCGACCTTGCGGAACCGCGCCTGGCCGCCTTTGACGGCGATCTCGCGGATGATCGCGGCGTAGATGGTGGCGGCAGGGGTTTTGCCGCTGGTGGTCCATTTGCCGGAAGAAAGCATCTTCTCGACCATCTCCTTCGTGTTCAGGGCCGTTCCCGCCTCGGCCAGGACGGCTGCCGCGGCATCCAGGCCACTGGGCGCTTGACGCGAGGTTCGCCCGTGGCGCGTTCGGCCTCGGCCTTGGGAGCGTCGGCCGCTTCGGCGGACTTCTCCGCACCTGCGCAACGTCGCCCGTTGGCTTATCGGCCTGGCCCTCGTACTCGGCCTTGGTCATCACCATCTTGATGGGCGTAGCGCTGGCGGCGGCTTCCTCCAGCGTTTTGACCACCTGGCGCTTGGCCGGCCGGTTTACCAGGCTGCGGATGCGCTGGGCACTCTTGATGTGGACGGCGCGGTTGGTGGCGACGTTGACGCCCTCCCAGCCGCCGCGAGGGTTCTCGCCGGTGATGCGGACCTCCGCGATGTTGCCCGACACCTTGACCTTGTAGCTCTGCCCGATCTGGACTTCGTTCTTCTTCATAACATGCTCCTTTTGTCTATGCCCCAATGGGGCAGGTTAGAGACCGAGTTCTTTGGCGAGCCGATCGCGCTGGTCCTCGCCGATCAGTTCAGTGAGTCCCTGGATGAACCAGCGGATCTGCCGATCCACGTTGTCGTCATTGGTGAAGCTGGAATTGTTGAACTTCAGCCGCCAGGCAATAGCGGCCACGGCTTGCGGGCTGAGGTACTCGCGTATGGCATCAAACAGGTCGAAATGCTCGTTCTCCGGCACGGTCACACGCGTCTTGCTGCCGTCGGCGCGGGTGACTTCGTAGGTATCACGTCTAGGTGTGTTCTCGGCGTCCATTCGTATCTCCTTTGTTGTAAATGTGTTAACGCAGACATCAGGCCATCAGTTCGGCACCCCGCCAAGTCAAATTCAATGAAAAGTGACAGATTATTAGATGCTGCATCTGACGTGGAGCTAGTACTCCGTAACGGAGAGACTTCTGGGTAGCGGTTCTTTTTGCCGATGGGTTGATAGAACCCTTTTGATCGGCAAGGAGGCCGTCATGAAAAAGTACATCGTCGAATTGACAACCGAAGAGCGTTCCCAACTCCAGACACTGCTGGATAAAGGCAAGCCGCATCAACGCAGGCATGCTCAGATGTTGCTCAAGGCTGACCAAGGCCCCGAAGGTCCGGGGTGGAAAGACGCTCACATTGCCGAGGCTTTTGACTGTCATCCCACGACGGTTGAGAACTTGCGTCGTCGTCTGGTGGAGCAAGGGCTGGAGGCGGCCTTGGAGCACGGCAACCGTGGCAGCTATCGGGTACGCAAGCTCGACGGCAAGGCCGAAGCGCACTTGATTGCCCTGACTCGCATGGAGCCGCCGGAGGGGCGCAGCCGCTGGGGCGTGCGTCTGCTGGCTGACCAGATGGTGGCGCAAGGATACGTCGAGTCTTGCAGTCACATGGCGGTGCAGCGGACGCTTAAAAAAATGAGCTTAAGCCTCACCTGAGCAAGTACTGGTGTATTCCGCCCAAGCAAAACGGCGAATTTGTCGCGGCGATGGAAGACGTGCTGGAGGTATACCACCGGCCGTTCGACTCGTTGCGACCCCTGGTATGCTTGGATGAAGCCAGCAAGCAGTTGGTGGCCCAGACGCGCCCCTCGATTCCCGGTCGATCCGGCCGAATCAAGCGGGTTGATCCGGAATACCGCCGTTGCGGCACGGCCAGCGTGTTCCTGGTGTCCGAACCGCTGAAGGGCAAGCGGCACGTGCGTGTGCGTCAGCAGCGAACGCGAATCGACTTCGCCCACGTGATACGGGAACTGTGCGATGTGCTGTACGCCCAGGCCGAGAAGATCGTGCTGGTGATGGACCAACTCAACACGCACAACATCGCCAGCCTGTACGAGGCATTTGAACCGGCTGAGGCTCGGCGTTTGGCGGAGAAGCTGGAGATTCACCACACGCCCAAGCATGGCAGTTGGCTGAATATGGCCGAGATCGAGTTGAGCGTGTTGAGCCGCCAGTGCATGGATGACTACTTTGAAAGCCGCGAACAACTGGCGGCGAGCATCGCGCCGTGGGAACGTTCACGAAATGAAAAGAAGAAGGGCATCGACTGGCGATTCACCACCGCCGACGCCCGGATCAAACTGAAGAAACTATACCCGGTGATTTAGCTGTTACAGAGTACTAGAGACTTATGGAAAATGCTGAAAATTTTCCGCAGGTTCCTGAAGATCCTACCGGACAAGCTGCGCCATCTGCCCAGATCAAACCTGATGAGCGCGGGCCCGACGGGAAGTTTTTACCGGGCAACCAGGCCGCCGCGGATCATTACTTTAAGCCCGGAATGTCGGGCAATCCCAACGGCCGACCTTCCACCAAGAAGTTCACGGACAAGATGCGCCTGGCCCTGGATAAGAACGATGGCGAGATGCTCAAGGCGATGGTGAACGTGGCCTGCCAGCGGGCACTGAAGGGCGACTTTCGGTATTTCAAAGAGATCGTCGACCGCATGGATGGGAAGCTCACCGATCGCATTGCCATAGAGACTGAAGAGCATCTGTGCGAATTGACAGAACAGGAACAGCGTGAGGCCAGGCGGCTCGCCGAAATCTTGGTGCTTCTGCCTCCGGACTGGTCATCAGACAGCCCCAAAGGAATGCAGCAGCTTCAAAGTATGTTGAACCCATCGAGTAATCCACGATAAGGCCGTTACAGGTTAGGCAGTGATGCCACTGCCGCAGCTGACTGTTCAGCAAAGACGTGCGAGTACCTGGACAGCGTCATGTTGATGTCGCTATGGCGAAGAATGGTCTGTGCGACTTTGGGATGCACGCCGCTGGCGGCTAATAGGCTGCCGCAGGTATGCCGGAGGCTGTGAAAGTCGGCGAACTTGCCTGTAGCGTCCTTGTAGGGCAGTCCTGCCGCCTTCAGATCCACTCGCATCATCCGTGCCAGGCGTCCCGATGGCACGGTGAACAGCTTCTCCTCGTTAGGCGAAAGCGTAAGAAGTGCGCACAGCTTTAAGGCTGTCTGCGGTCGTAGGGGAAGCACATCCTGCCGTCGATGTTTGCTGTGGATGGCAGCCACGGTCACCGTGGGCGGCTGGCTGGAGAAGCAAAAGCTGGCCGCGGTCAAACTGGCCAGTTCATTCGCACGCAGACCCGTCTCGACCGCCAGCTGGTATAGCAATGCCCGCGTTGTTCCGGGCACGCCCAGCACCACCGGACCCTGAATTGCTGCTTGGATCAAGCGCCGCAGTTCGTCGACCGATAGCGCCCGTCGTGCGTGGCGCTGGTCTACGCGGACGTTGGGGCCTTCCAGGTGCTCCACGGGGGAGTGCCCAGCGCGGCCTTCGCGGACCATCCAGGCGCAGAACACCTTCATCGCCACCAGGTACGCGTTGAACGTCGCGGCACCGAGGCCTTTGGCACCGATTTTGACGCCGCTTAGAAACGCCATCACCTTGCTCGCGTCGATGTCGTTCCAGGAGCGGAACCCGCAGCCGTCGATAATCCGGTTCACTCTGGCCGTGACGACGTTGATGTACAGCTGCGTAGCGCCCTTGGCCAGCAGCGATTGACGCCAGCCCGGCAGATCAGGCGCACCATCCACGTGCTCGAGTAGGGGGCGGAACGAGGCTGCCTTCACACGATCCAGCAGTCCCATCTCGGCCAGCGCCGAATGTAGTTTGGCCGGTAGCGCCTCCAGCCATTTGGACAGCGCCGGATCGGGCGCTTCGCCTGCGGCCACGCAGCGCACGAGGCGTTCGATATTGCGGCCGATGGCCTCGGTAGCGCGACGGTCAGGCAATCCGGCCAGGCGTCGACGGACGCCGCGGTGATCGTGCAGATCGATCCACCAGCGCTGGCTGGTGTGCATCACGCCGTCGGTTGTGTACGTCGGTCGGTACGTTCGCATAGTAAAACCTCCCGCCGCAGCGCCGTGTCGTCCCGCACGACCGGCACCAGGCAGAGGTCACCCTTACAGTGAGGCCAAGCCAAATCAAGGGAAACTGCCTTAACTCTCTGTTATTATTGGTCTTGCGGTCGCAGTCTATATAAGGCTTTGACGAAAGGGCGTATTCGTAGTCGGGTGCGGTAGTTGTGGCGGGACTATCGACCGGCTTTGCCTTACCCTTTGCCTGGCGGTGCGGTGGACGCTCCCACAGGCCTGAAAAGCGCGTCATTCCAACGATCTCTGGACGCAGGGGCCTGGACGCTATCTCGGTGGAGATCATCGATTTGGCGCACCAAAAGGGCCTGTAGAGCGGGTCAATCGCGGACGCGAAGGCTGGAGCGGCTGCCGGGACATGCAGGCTGCCTGGAACGGCCGGGAAAAGAGCAGGCATTTTCTACCTGGCGCGTAGCCGGAGCCCCTAATGCCGTACGGCATTGACCCGGACAGCTGCCTCCGGCCTGTTTTCGACTTTTCAACTGAAGGTAGGATTTTCCACAACTCCGAGCTTAGCTGCTGCCCTAGCGATCAAAAACCTGGCTTGACAGGAATCAAAGGCGCGGTATGCTGTCCTCTGCTTCGACTCCCGCTCGTGGAAGCTAATCAGTCCACTTTCTTACGTGTCAGTCAATTCCGTCGCTTCATGACGCGTCCTGACGCAGAAGGTGCGGGATTGCGCGGGATTCGGCGGGGGGATCCACTAAGGTGGACAAAATCTTCAAAACGGGGCCAACGTGTCGCGTCCTGTCGCGTTGTGACGCATCCTGCGATCTGACGTAATGCCGGAGGTGGGAGTCGAACAAACACGGGGGCGTAGGAAAGGAAGGTTACCAGACTGCTTGGTGGACTTCTTCGATGAACAAAACCGTGCTATTTCCTAAACTTAAGCTTTGCCGGAGCACATAGCGCGAAGTAAATCCATTGGAAATTGTGTCGGCCGGCAATAATCCTTGAACTTCTACTGCCTCTTGCGCCACTCTTAAGGTGAAGCAAACAGGATTCCCGGCATGCAAGGCAAGAGCATCCAGATGCTGTACGAGGTCCATGGGCCAGCGATCCTGCTCTTTCTTCGACGTTTCGTCTCCGACAGCGACGCCGCAGCAGATCTGCTGCAGGAGACTTTTGCCATCGCGCTGGCATCAGAGTCGGAGCTTCAAAAGGCAATCTCTGCAAGGGCATGGCTGTTTGGTGTCGCGCGGAATCTGGCTCACAATTCAATTCGAAGGAAGAGACCTATTTCCGCACTGGGAGCAGATCCGCCTGCCGCTGAAACGGAGTCGGATGAACGACTCGAGCGGATGCGAGAGGCAATCGATGGGTTGCCGAACATTCTACGAGAAACGCTGCAGCTGAAGTTGCAGCAAGACCTCTCCTATGAGGAAATCGCCGCCGTGCTTTCGATCCCCGTGGGAACCGTGCGATCGCGACTGCATCATGCTGTGCAGCGGTTGCGCGAGCGACTAACAAATCCCTCCAGCGGAGGTGAGGCATGAAACTGGACCCAGAAATTGTGGAACGACTTTTGATGGACCGCTCGCTGGGACAACTGGATCAGGATGTGGAGACTCTGCTTGATACCTTTATCTCCGCTGATCCCGCGTTGCAGCGGCTTGCCGGGGAGATCGGCAGCACTGTCTCTCTCGCCCGAAGGACTTTCGACGAGAAGAACCGTCCGGAAGAAGCCACTTTGCCCCCTTGGCACGGCCTTGTGCCGCCCAAGAGCCGCCGTCTGGGACTCCTCCGGAGTTACCTACGCTCGGGCGCGCTGGCCGCGGCCAGCCTGGCCATAGGGCTGGCGCTGGGATTCTGGCTGCCCCAGCCTAGGAGCGGCAAGACTACAGTTGCCATGTCGATCCCACCATCTCCATCGCCCCAGGCGGCCATGCCTGCCGATGAAGAGAGCCTGCTGTCGCTTCGCCGGCTGTACCTGAACGCGGCGCGGGTTACGCCTCGGCCTGAGCCGCAGGTGACTTGGACTTCGCCCCTGGTGATGATGCCTTCTCGGAAAGGATAGGCTTTATGAAACTGCTTCGACTGTTGGCGCTCTTTGGCCTGGCTCTCGGTGTGTCTGGCTGCTGGCCCGAACGGATTGTCTGGTCGCCGGACGGCACGCGTGCCGTGGTGTTTGCTGAGAATCACGTCTATCTATGCGACCCCAACGGGTCCATCACAGACGGCGGCGCGATGTCCGTCCCCGAGGCCTTCACCTGGTTTGCTGATTCGGAGCGGGTCGCGTTCAGCGGCGAGACCCGCGCCCAGAACTGGAGCGAGGTTGAACCCCTGCTCTCGGACCGGGAAAAGGCCTCGCTCATTGAGTCCGCCGAGGCATTCCGAGCGGACATCCTGAAAAATTTTCAGGGCGATCTGGCGACGCTCAAGACCAGGCAGAACTCCGCCGGTCGGCAGCTAGGCCTCATGATCATGTATCTTCGCGATCGGCATCCCGAAGGCCTCAGGGAGAAACTTGGCGCGAACTGGAAAGGGTTTGCTGATTGCGACTTGCCAGTTCCGACATTGTTCATCGGAACGGTGACAGATAAGGGAATCCGAACCGAGCGCGCGGTCGCCCGGAGCCTGGACAAGATCGTGTGGTGCAGAATCAACAGCCAGTCCATGACCGTTGCCTATAGCCTTCAGCACGGAGGAGATGAGCGGGATAGCGCCAAGGACAACCCACCAATTACCGTCAGCCTCTGGCTGGCGGCTTGCGATGGCACTGGCGTGCCGCGCGAGGTAGCGCCCAATACAGCCGATCGTTTTGATTGGACGCCGGATGGAAAGAGCCTCGTGTACTGCACCAGCCGCAGTGGCCCGAGCAAGGAACTGACGTTAGGTACGATCTCGCGCCGGCAGGTGTGCCAGGACAATGGAAGGGCGATTAAGGAATTCGCCAAAGCCGACGATCTGGCCGCAGTGTTTTTCACCAGTGTATCCGTTCGCTGCCTGCCGGATGGCAAGATATTCTTCTCGGGCGGGGAAGGCGGCCTGCCGGCCACAACTGTGGAGATGCCCAAGCAGGCGTCGCTCTTTGCGCTGGACCCTGGCAAACGCGCGATGATAACTCACCTGTTGCCTCCGTGGGCTGCGATGGCCATCCCCGATCAAGCCCAGCTTTTCGCCGTGGCCAGTGATCAAGTTCGCGTATCTTTGCCCGGCCAGAAAGGCCAAGTGTCCATCGTCAATCTTGCCACGGGTGAAGTACAAGTCCTGGTTCCTGATCCAGGGGGCAACAGCGACCGAAAGCTTGGCGTGATCCCTAGTTGGCGTGCCGGCAATGAGCTGTGCCTTCTGGTTCCTCCGGGCTCTCCGTACGGCTCGCCCAATCGGCCAGAGGTCGTGCTTTATTCCTCCTCAGACCAATTCCGGTGCATCAGCAAGAGCTGGCCGGACTCGATGGTCAAGAGCTTGTCAGAAAGCCCGGAATAATCCCCTGGGTTCTTCCTGAATCTCCTCCGATCGCCGTGGAATATGTCAAACATGCTGGCGCCTCAAAAAGGCGCACACGCCGTAGTCGCACTTAGCATTAAGCGCGCACAAAATGGCGCACACTTTTTAGTCGCACTGTGACGCTTCATGACGCGTCCTGACGCAGAAGGGGCGGTATTGAACAGGATTCGGCCGGGACCTCGAGGGCGGGCAAAAACTTCAAAACTGGGCCAACGTGTCGCGAATGTTGCGGTTTGGCGCGAGTTGGTGTACTGCCAGATGTGAGAGTCGGACCCACACGCCTCAGCTTTCCGGTCTACAATTCCTCAAGCGCATATTCTCCGAAATCCATCGCCGAAGTTCATCGAGTGGATACCGTACTCCCCTGCCGATTCGTAGGGCACGGATCGGGCCGCGCGGCGTGGTCATGCTCCACAACGTCTTTACTGAAATGCTTAGCATTTCAGCGGCTTTCCGCTTGGACACTGCGAGTTCAGTTGGTTCGTGCATAACTCCCTCTTCGGGTATTCTTTGCACCGCCGGTGCAGGCTTCCGCGTGCGCTTGCCCTGTTCCAGCGCCACAATGAATTGCAGCATCGCTTGAGATAGTCGTTGTGCGGCTTCAACTTCTGCGCTTGTCAATTCCATGAGATGTCCTTATTTGACACAACAGCTGGTTTCTTCCACGGCACTTAACGATGAGATGAGGTTGGCCCGATTGCCAAGGCTTTGATTAAAAGATGTTGCCGATTGCAGGTTGTGGCAACTGAAGTTCGTGCGCTGGCAATATTTAGAAAACGTGCCAGGGGTTATTTGGCACGGGCACGTCCGAGGTCTATCTGGCGGGGCAGCCAGGTAGGCGTGAGCAATTATTGTACTGTCCCCATGAATTCTGCCAAGCTTAAAAACGGTCGGCTTTCTCGACCTAACCGGGCCTTTTCGGCGGTATCGGAATCTTGAAGAGCTTCCACCTGACCCACAGGAAGGCATGGATTACGCTGCCCCAGATGAAAAACGGCAGAAAGATCGCAAGCACCACAGGCCCAGCCAGCAGCAGAACTGCCGCCGATATAGGCATAAGCGCCAGATTGCGCCACAACGAAATATGCTGCTTATCTGAACCGTTTGGCATTTAGCCAGATAGTAGCTTTCGGTGAAAAACATCTCAAGAAAGCGGTTTTTCGGTGCCATACAGATGTCACCGACCTCCGTTATCTTCGTCGGCATGGCAACGCGCAAGTCAAAAAACGGGCAGCCTGGGCAAGACTGGGCAGGGCCGAAATCATGGCTTTATTCGCTGTGTCGTCTGACGAAGTGTGCACATGGATCGCGGAAGGCTGCCCGCAGAGGCCTGAAGGCACCTTCTCGTTGAAAAAAGTCATAGCTTGGCGAATCCAGCGGACCAAAGAGGAAGAATCGGCCCAGTGGTGCCAGCTGCTGAATAGCAAACTTTTGCAGGCCTGATGGCCAAACGTGAGAAATGGGAACTTTCTTGGCTTGACCTGGCGAAGCATGCGAGTCGAAATGATGATGAATTGCCAAAGGCGCTTTCGACGTGCCGAGGTTGAAGGCCAGCAAAGGCTTGACTTTGCGGAAACGGCGTTGCTCATTGTCACTCGGAGCGGACGAGCCGCTTGTTCTTGGGTCGTGGCAGCGGTCGGTGAATCTATTTTGGGCCTCACGTCAGGCATGCTGGCCAGACTCGCGGGATTACATGGGTTTCCCAACAGCTTGTTCGCACATACCGTGCCGCTCCCTCACGGCTCGATGCGCACCACCTGCGGATCATGATCGCTGTTCTGATGCGCGAACTCCGCATTGATGTGCACCACTTCATAATCGCATGGCCGGATCGTCTGGCTGATCAGAATATGATCCAGCGCCTGCGAGTTGCCGTGGTAGACGTACGAATACCGTTCGTTAGCCGGCAGCGTGTTGAGCATGTCGCGCAGCACCCCACCCGCCGCCAATTCTTTCACCGCCGGCGAAAACGAGTAATCGTTCAAATCTCCCAGCACCACCACCTCCGCATGCTCGTCCGCCGCCAGCAGTTTCCCAACGAAATCATGCTCCAGTTTGGCCTGCGCCATCCGCTGCACCTCGCTGGCGCGCACCGGCGGCTGAAATCGGCTGTCGAGACCTTGGTCACCCAGCTTGGAGTCGAAATGATCTGCAATCACAAACACCGTTCGTCCGCCGAAGAAGAACTGCCCTACCAGCGGCTTGCGGCTTAACTTCCACGCCGCATCCCCGGCGAAATCCGCCCCGGCGATGCGCTCAGTTGCACCTTTCCCTGCACCACCCGTACATTAACTGCCGTCGTCGCATCGCCCCCCGGAATGTCGACAAAGCTAACTCGCGCCGGGTTGAACATGAACACCTGCCGGATGTTGCCTCCCGGTTCCCCGCCGTCGGCATCGTTCTCCGGATTGATCTGGCGCCACTCGTACGTCGGGCCGCCTGCGGTCTTGATGGCATCGACGAACTTCTGCAGTGTCTTGTCAGCCGCCACCACGCCATCATCCCTCGCTCCATCGTTATCCTGAATTTCCTCGAGCGCCACGATGTCCGGTGAGGCCAAATTCCGCACCACCGCCGACGCCAATTGCGCGAATTTGCTGTCCGGATTGCCCTGCGCAAGGTTCTCCACGTTATAGGTCGCAAGCGAAAACTCCCCGGCCTTCGCCTTGGTCACCTCCACCAGCTTGATCCCACCCCGCCGCAGCGTCCCCACCCGCGTTGCCATGATCGTGTACCCGCCGTATTGTGTGTAATCCAGCGGCCCCTTCGTCGCCCCGGCTAGCACATCCCCCACGTTGGCGTGGGGAAACTCCTCCTGCGACAGCGGAATCAGCGTCTGCACCTGGATGCGCCGGAATTCGGCTGATCGTACCCACGGTAGATCGTGCCGCCACGAGGCGTGGGATTCTGTTGCGGCTTGGCGGTAATCCACAACTCATGATATCGGTCCGTCGGCCCAACCACGCGGGCGTCTTCCACCTCTACATTCATGCCCTCCAGCGACTCAAACAGGTCCAGCGCATATTTATTGGGCTCCAGCGGCAGCGCCTCAATGCTCCCGCCGCCGGGCGCCGCCGGCGCATACGCATCCGGGATATCGCCCGCGCAGCACGACCGGGGCCGGCACAGCCTGGCCCGTCGCCACCACGTGCACTACCGGGGCGGTAATCTCCGTGACTGACTGAACCCACGAGTCCTCCTCCTGTCCCGGATAGAACTCCACCACCTTCCCGTCTACCGTCACGCTGTCACCTACGTTCACCGTCGGCGCCGAATCGGTCGCGACAAAAATACCCTCACTCGTCGCCGGATCATTGTCTGGATGCGGGTCCTGGAACCAGAATCCCTTTATCGAGCCGAACCCCCGCACACCAGTCACAACCCCCGGCACGCCGCTGACAGTCCGCCCGTTGAAGGGCGAAATCCGCGTCCTGCCCTGAATATCATGAATCCGCACCTGCCCCGCCGGATCTGACTGAGTCGCGGTCGGCCCAGACCCGCACAGAGCAACAGGACTGCCATGAGCGTCTGTCCTTATGTCAGCCGAGTGCAGGACGGCCTTAGGGTCCGGCCTGATCAGCTTTTCCCATTCTCCATACATGGGATTTGGCACTACGAACCAGTCAACGCCCCAATGACAGTCGGCAGCATCGACCAGCGATGCTCGCCGCTGTATAGCCTCAAGATAGTCCTCTGATGTTGCATTGTTTGAGAGTTTCTGTGCCGCGAAGATCTCAGAGAAGTCCAGCAAGTTGTCTCCGAAGAACATCAGCACGTTATATTTTGCCCTGACGACCTGCCAGCGGGCCGCTTTTCCGGACGGCCCATTGGTCTGTCGGAGGTAAAGGCGGTCATCGAGGCCCGCCGTATTGATCTCAAGCCGTCCAAGGGCGTCCGCCGTTGCCTGCCTGTGAAGTTCGGAGCGGTTGGAAATGAAGATCACCGTCACACCAAGGGCCTCGGCCATCTTAATGAATTGCTTAGCTCCTGGGACCAATCTAACGTCCCCAGGATGGTGCGCCTCATATTCTTCCCACAGATTCGGGGTATGCTCCAAGTTATTCTCATAAAGGAACACCTCGAATGCAGAATTGGCCAGAACCGTTTCGTCCAGGTCCATGACCACGGCTGGATTCGTGATAGCACTCTGCCGCTGCATGAGAGTGGCCTTGAGTTGCGTGGCGGCGAGGTGGTATATTTGGCAGCAGCAGGCTTGATATTCCGCTGAAATCTGGACATACAAGTCGCTTGCCAACCGTCCCGAGATCGGCAGTGCCGGGCCTGGAGTTATCTTGGGCAGCTCGGGGGTCGCAAGCATTGCGAAGCTGTTATCCGCCGTATAGCCGTGTATCGACGCAACTGGCTTTGTGGACTGTGCAGGCCGAGTGGTGGCGGAGTCGGCGGGCCTGCTGGTTGAGATCCAGGCGGGACGATGGTGCCACGAAGGGAAGTTAATCCTGGCCGAGTCGTTCCAGGCTTTCAGGTACAGGCTAGCGGTGAAACGCGTGGAGGCCAGCAGACGTTCCTTGGCAAAATCGGCCGCAGGACCGGTGGCCGCCAGGGGCTGATCGAGGCCAGGCAGATCCGACTCCATGCGATAGAGCGCATCCACGAGCGCATGACTACTATTGAGTTCGTCAATAATCCCGGCCATGAGATCCCTCATGGGAGTGACGTGAACGCCTTGAAGGTCTTGTTTTGTGAGCTGGGTCTTTTCAATCAGCGCGTCCACCTTCACGTGGATCCCGCTATGGGGAGATTGCCCATCGGCATTGGCCCGCCCGTCGTAGTCAACTGTTGTGTGGAGCGGTTGACAGAGATCCGCCGCGTAGTGTGACAATACACCGGCATATATGGCACATTTCAATTGAATTGATTTATCCTCAGGCCATTTGCGAAACTCCCCAAATGCCACCGTCAATCTCTGGGTCCATTCGGCTACAGCGTATGGCACTAAACCTACCTGGTCTGGCTTGATCTTCCTGCTGTAGCAGAGCGATATAAAGTCATACCGTGTTGATGGAAGCGGCGTACCTGAAAGCAGTTCCAGATCAATAAAGTGCTCCGGATACTCCTCGCTGTCTAATTGGGGCGTATCTTTCATCTTAAACACATCCGGATCCTGCGAGCAATGGCGGATCGTCTCGACCTCCGATTCGAAAAAGGCTGGCAAATCCTGTGCTGTGAGCGCGACGGCATATCCGGCCACGTCCTCGTGGCCCTTGGCAAGCCAAGCACTGGCAGGACATACGATGCACAGCATCGCTAGTATGCAGCAGCAAAAACGTATAAGACATCGTGGTATAACCATAACGCACCTCTCGAGTTGGGAGCACGTCCAGATCCTCGCAGCAGTCTGACGACCGCCACATCGTGATGCCGTGTCATTAAGGTGTGGTTAGCGGCTTATTAGAAATGGGCGAATACTGTGGCTGGTGGATGCAAATGAACTCAGGGGATGAGCTCGAATTCCGCTGAACCGGGTGCAACTAGAGCCTTTTACGCGTAACCAAAACTTCACGAACACTTAAAGTAAATTTAGCGCATGATTCGTCATCCTATAACAGACAGCGGATAGATATTGCCTCCGCGGGCTAGGGACCCGCATGAAGCCGGCGATGGTCGTCGGCAGAGGAGTCGGTAAAAACGAGCCTAAGGAGACAATCATGAGAGGGTTTGGACGGTTCTTAGCGATTCTGGCATTGGCAGTTTCGAGCATGGCCGCCAGTGCCCACGCAGACCTGATTGCATACTGGAACTTCAACAACGCCACGGACAATGGTGCCACCGGGAGCCTGTGGACGATCAACCCTTTCGGGACGCCAAGTGCTCAGACGGACTACGCATCTGATTCCGGTGTCGGCACCGCCAAGTTTAGTGTCTGGGGGACCGGCAGTGCGGTGGGCAATCTGGTGGGCGACAACGCCGAAGCCAACGCAATCGGCGGTGTCGGTGCGAACAACAATTTCGGCGGTTTCGCCGGCACGACGACCAACGGCCAGAGCGGCGAAGTCACCGGCGATGCCTTGTCGCCGATCGGCCAGGGCAACAACGGCCACTACTTTGTTATCTCGCTAAACGACGCGATTTCAGCCGGTATGCTCAGTTATGCGACCCGCGGCACTAGCACGGGCTTTTCCACCCAGACCTGGAACTACTCGACCGATGGCGGGGCCACCTGGAGCTTGCTGCAAGTGCTCAGTTCCAACATGACTTCTACGTGGTCCACGGACACAATATCGCTGGACGGTATCTTCGCCAGCACCAGCGGTAATGCGGTAAACCTGCTGCGTTGCGCGCTTGATGGCGCCACATCAAACAGCGGCAACAACCGCTTTGACAACGTGACCATCACGGGCACGGTCGTTCCGGAGCCCTGCACGCTGGCATTGCTGGCGCTCGGCGGGGTGGCCGCGATAACTCGCCGCCGCAAGTGATTTCCGACTGCTTGCCCCATCGCCACATGGCCACTGCGGTCATGTGGCGATGGTGGATTAGTGCCTTTCAAAAAACTCGGGAACGTTTAAACAAAACTTAATCCGATTCGCCATCCTCTAACCGACAGCGAATGGATTCACCACGGGTTAGGGACCCGCATGAAGCCGGCGACGGTCGTCGGCAGATGAGTTGAGCATATGTGAAAGAACGAGCCTAAGGAGACGATCATGAGAGGATTTAGAGCGATGCGAGCGATTTTGGCATTGGCAGTTGTGAGTATGGCCGCCAGCGCCCACGCAGGTGTGGTGCTCACTGGGACTCCAACCCTCTCAATATCGGCTGAGAACAATTCGGTTTACGGTGCCGGAAGCTACCTGGCGGTTGCCGGTCAGTACACGGCCGGCAAGTCGTACTACCAGGAGTGGGGCTTTCTGGAGATCGGCGCAAGTGCATCGGTTTTCCCCAAGGCCTATCAGGTCGCCGATGTGACCAGCATCAATATAGGCTTGTACAATTCCGGCTCTGTGGGAGATACCGGCTATGGCGAGACCGCCGGCAACTTCGACGTATATGTCCTGCCGGATGATTCCACCGATTTTAGAAACGCCAGGTTTGACGCCAACGATCCCCAGGGCCTCAACGGCCAATTCGGCGCCAACGCACAGACGAAGCTTGGGACCGCTTACTTTGACGGGACCCCGGGCATGGTGCACTATACCTTCAGCAACCTGTCATCCACGGCGCAGCAGGCCATAGTGAATGATCTCAACAACAATACGCCGATTCGCCTGGCGATTGTCCCGGATTCGAATGCTTTTGCGGCCGACTGGGAAGGCGTCATGGGCTACAGCGGCGGGGCGGCCAACCCGACCATATCGATCACGCTTGATCCGGTTGGGGGGAACGTACGCGAACAGGTGGCATTCTCCGCCCCTGGCTACACCGTGAATAACAACCTAATTGGCGGCCAGGCGGTCTTCAGCGTTGTGCGCACCGGCAATGCCACGGATGCGGTGGCCGTCCACTACGCCACGAGCAATGGGACCGCGGCGGCCGGAACAAACTATACGGCGACCAGCGGCACGCTGAGCTTCGCCGCAGGGCAGACAACCGCCACAGTCGTTGTCCCGATCATAGACGTCAATGGAGTCGGCAACCTGGGCTTCAACCTGACTCTCAGTAACCCCACTGGCGGAACCAACCTCACATTGGGAAGCCAGTCATCCGCCACGGTGATGATCGTTGACTCGTCGGCGATGGGCAGCGGCAACCTGACCAGTGCCCTCACGCAAGGCGGAACTGTTGAGGTCAGTGGGTCTTTCGGCGCTTTTGCAAATGTCTCCGGTTCGTATCAGGGATCATTCTGGCAGACGCTGTCGGTGCTCGAATTCAGTCCGTCGTCGCTGGGCATGCAGCCTGGACAGTCGGTCTTGAATCTGACGGGCTTGTCCCTTCAGTTGTACAATACCGCGACCACTGGGAATTACGCCGGAACACCAGGCAACTTCAACATTTACTATATTCCCGATGCCAACTCGCCCGTCGGGACCAGCTTTAACGGCAACCCTTATGCCTTTATCTACGACGGCGCGTACAGCGTGAACGGTCTGAACGGACAGGGTGGCGCCGGTCCGGCCACTTTGTTGGGAACATTCAGTTTCAATAATCAGGCTGGTTACGACACGTTCACCCCGGCCAGCATCCCGCAGGCGGTCAAGCAGGACATGATCGCCGATCTTAATTCCGGAGGGAACCTCCGGCTTGCCATCACGCCCGGAACGTCAGACTTTAAGGTTGACTGGAACGGCACGGGCGTCGCCAATCAGAAACCCACTCTTACGCTGTCGGCGACCGTGAGCCAGACGGCGCAAGTGGAGACGTTGGCCTTCATCGCTCCGTCGTATGCGGTCAACGAAGCCAATGGGCCGCTGACTATCACCGTCGCGCGCACCGGCTACACGGCCGACAATGCCTCCGTGGACTATGTAACCAGCGACGGAACGGCCCTGGATGGGACGAACTACACCGGGGCATCCGGCACGCTTCACTTCGACGCGAACCACAACAGCGCAAGCTTTACCGTTCAGGTTTCAAACGTGATCTACCAGGGCGGCAACAAGGCCTTTACGGTGATCCTCAGCAATCCCACGAGCAGCAACAGTCCGAACAGCTTGGCGATCATCCCTCAGTCCTCGGCCGTCGTGACCATCGTGGACGGCCTGAACACGGCGAATAATACCGAGACCCTGACGACCTATAACTACGACGCCAGCACGGTTGAGAAGAAGGGGCCTTATGCCACGACATTCTTCAACATCGCTGGCCAATTCGCGCCGAATGGGTATCCGTCATTCGGCGTGCTGGATTTCAATAATGCTGACAGCTACGGTCCCGACGGCCCGGAGACGTTCAATCCATCAAAAACCGTCACGGCCATTAACAGCGTTACATTGAAGGTCATACCGACCAGTCAAGGCGCTAGCGGCCCGCTGAACGTTTATCTCGTGCCTGACACGATTACGAACATAGACCCATCCGATCCTCAATCGGCCAACCCGCTCTACTTTGACACCGGCACCGTGGAAGGCCTCGGCAGCCAACTCGGCTCCCCGGTCTTGCTGGGCCAGGTCAATTGGGACGCCGGAACGACGCCGTACGTTCTGACCGATGTGCCGCTCATCAATTACACTCAGACTACTGAGAATACGATGATTCAGTACCTTAACAGCGGCATGAAGTTCCGTCTGGCGATAACGCCAGGCAACACGTCCGTCTGTGCCAGCATGGAAGGTGATACCATCTACAACGGCGTGTACGAGGCCCCGCAGCTTTCGTTCAACGTGACCGAGTACAGCGGTTCCCTTGTCAACGCAGCCCCCGTGATTACCATGCCGGCTGACCCGAACATCACCATGTCCGGCCTCATCGCGATTACCACGTTGAACGCCACGGTTACGGATGATGGTCTGCCGCAAGGCGCTGTCGTCACGAAGACCTGGAGCAAGCTGACCGGTCCCGGCACGGTCACCTTCGGTTCAGGGAATGCGGCCATCACGACGGCCACCTTCTCGGCGGCCGGCGCATATACGTTGCAGCTCCATGCTACTGACACGCTGTTGTCCATTGATGGCACCATGACTGTCACCGTGAACCAGGGCGCCATTCCGAACACCGCTCCGGTCATCACCATGCCTGCCCAGCCGGTTCGTGCGGCCGAGCCCGCCGCGGCCGGTGCAGGCGGCGTGTCTCTGGCGGCTACCGTGTCGGATGATGGTCAGCCCAATCCTCCGGCCTTGGTGACCGTCACCTGGAGCGTGATGCAGCGCCCCGCAGAACGGCGTTGTGACCTTCGTGAATAGCCACGCGGCGACCACGTCGGCCAGCTTCGTTCGAGTCGGCACGTACATGCTGAATCTGCACGCGTCCGACAGCAACCTGGACGCCAACGCTACCTGCCAGGTTGTGATTGCCGAGGATCCTCGCGGTGACTTCGACGGTCTGAATAACTGCGACGGTACTGACTTCCTGATCTGGCAGCGTAACTACAACCATGGCAAGGCCGGCAGTGGCGCTCCGATCGTTGATGCCAACTTCAACGATCCCAACTACGCCAGGAAGAACGGCGATGCCAATGGCGATGGCAAGGTTGATGGTTCTGACTTCCTGATCTGGCAGCAGGATTACGTGTACTGCCATTGATGACTGGCTTATCCGCCGCCGTAAGTGATATCGGACTGCATGCCCCATCGCCACATGGCCACTGCGGTCATGTGGTGATGGTGGACATTTACGACCAATACCTTGGCTGGCAGTCCGGACGAAGGAAGATGAATGTGCGTATTCTGGCGGGCCAGGTGAGCCACGGCCCGGAATGGAAAATAAGATGATGTCCTCTAAGAGCGTTGCTGTAGCGATCGTGGTTGCCCTTGCAGCGGTCGGGGCGCTGTTGCCGCTCACTGTTGAAGCGACTACGCTGCGAATCGTCAGCTACAACATCGAGGCAGACATAGGTAATGGTCTGGGTGCGGGCCTGGAGACCGTGCTCGAGGGTATTGGGAAGGCGAAACTGAGCGACAATGGCACCTTGCATGCGCAGCCCCTTGACATCCTGGCGCTTCAGGAAGTTGACAGTTCCACGGAAAGCTCTCAGCTGCAGACCATCGTAAACAGCTTGAATGCGACTTATGGGGCTGGCACATACGCCTATTGTGCCGTTCCTGATCCGACTACCGGCGGGACAGGCGGCGGGCCCACGCTGTGATATTCAACACGAACACCGTCAGTTTTGTCAGCGCGGCAGCCTTGGGCACAGCCAACACGAGCGGCGCTGCCAGGGCACCCATGCAATACGTGTTTAAGCCCGTGGGCTATACGAGCGCAGTTGAGTTTTACGTGGACGTCAGCCACATGAAGTCCGGGTCTGACTCCGACAGCATGAGTCGTCGAAACGTCGAGGCCAACACGATCGTGAGCAATGCCAGGGCTTTGGGCGCGAATGCCCACATCGTTGCGCTGGGCGACTTCAACTTCACCAGCGGAAGCAGCGAAGCAGCCTATCAAACGATGACCGGGACATTTCAGGATGCGGCGCACCCGCAAGGGAGTTGGAGCGACAGCAGTCTTGCGGGGCGGACAGCCATAGCAGGGCTACTGAGCGAATCGGCGACCGATGTGAGGTATCGTGATGATATTCAGTTCGTCGGCCAAGCTGCGGAAAACAATTCGGGCTACGCGGGGTTTCAGTATGATGCGGGCTCCTTCAGCGTATTCGGCAACGGAGGCTCATCATCGCTGGTCGGCAACGCGGTAAACAGCGCATATAACTCAGGCGTCTTCAGCTATATGACTTCCGCCGACAGATCGGCCATTCTCAATGCGCTGACCACGGCAAGCGACCATTTGCCGGTAGTTGCTGACTACGACATTGTCGTGCCAAATACCGCTCCGGTTGTCTCGGCTGGTGCAGATCAGGCTATTTCGTTGCCAGCGGTGGCTTCATTGACGGGTTCGGTCAGTGATGACGGTAAGCCTTCGCCGCCAGCTGCCTGTACGGTGGCCTGGAGCGTTATTTCCGGTCCCGGCATAGTGCAGTTTGCCGACCCTAATTTCGCTGGAACGATTGCTTCCTTTTCCAGAGTCGGCATTTATGTGCTTAGACTATCTGCAAGCGATTCCACACTTGTAAGCACATCTGACGTGACTATAACGGTGAACGAGGACCCGCGCGCCGATTTCAACGGCGATGGGCATGTCGACGGTTCTGATTTCCTTATCTGGCAGCGCAACTACAACCACGGCACGGCAGCCAGCGGCGCGCCCATCGTTGATGCCAGTTTTGAGGATCCCAATTACGCCAGGGCCAACGGCGACGCCAATGGCGATGGCAAGGTTGATGGCAACGACTTTTTGATCTGGCAGCAAGGTTATGTCTTCTGCCACTGATAACTGGCTGAAACACCATGTCGTAGCAGAACCGGCCACAATTAGTCTGCTCATCGCCGGCTGGGGATATGTCTGTTGCCGTCGGCGTCTTGGAGTTGCGATGGCTGCGGATGTGACCGCAGTTGTTCTTGATGAAATCTTAGTGAAACTGAAATATTCCGCAGTCATAGGTGACCGTAGCATTCCAATGAGAAGAGGCGTGTGGGCGTTTCAGACTGGAGCTTCCTCCCAAGGTTTATGTAGAGGATTCTGCCTTGGCCAATCAAAAGAAGTTTTTGATCCCCATCGCTCTGCTGACGCTTGTCGCAGGCATCTCTTCCACTCGGGCGATTTCGTCCTACCTGCGGGGAGGGACCAGCAGAGCTTTCTCCAGGACGTACATCTGCACCGAAACGGGAAAGACATTTCGGCATGAACCCGAGAAGGGCGAGACCTTGCCCATTTATTCGCCATATAGCCATAAGAACACGGGAATGCCGGGCGAAGCGTGCTATTGGGCTGCGGATGGGAAAATCAAGAAGGAACCGACCTGGGTGCTGCTGAACAGCGAAGTTGGCAAGCCGGAACCCACATTCTGTCCCGACTGCGGCCGACTGGTGGTTGGTCATAACCCAGTGCCCAAACCCGGCGACAAACCGTCGCCTACCAGAGAGGAATATTATGCTCGCTTTGCGCCACGATGAAGGACGGCCATCGGAAAAGTCATCTGCATCCCAGACGTATCAACCTCATAGCCGTGAGCGAACTATGCATTCAGAGGCATCGGATCCAGCCAAGGGCTTTACCCTGATTGAGCTGCTGGTAGTCATCGCCATCATGGCCCTGCTACTCAGCATACTCCTGCCCAGTTTGAGCCAAGCCCGCAAGATGACCAGGACCGTCCTTTGCCTTACAAACCAGCGAATGATAGGAGTCGCCATGAACATGTACAGCACGGACTCCCGCAGCGCGATTGTTGGAAATGCCTGGACGTCCGGCTCTCTTCTGAAACAACACCACTCGCCCACGTATAATGATTTTTATTATCCAAACGTTTGTCAAACGTGGGATTGGGCCTCCCCTCTTGACACATACGCGGGTGCTGGCGAATTTGATAAAGGTCCGTCGCTAACGTCTCGCCAGAATCGTTTCGTCTCTCTCACCAGCTTCCAGGGCTTCATGTGCCCCGACAACACGATCACAGCGATGGGGTATTCCGGTTCGCCGATCACCGTGTCGACGACGATGCTCTCATACAATACGGCCCTGATGTTCCAGTATGTCTACGGCAGCGGCGACTGCGAAAAGTGGCAGAACTACATTGACACCGGCAAGTTCACGCCAAATATTGACCTGGTTGGCTTGCCCAGTTCAAAGATATTCCTAGCTGATGGAGCGCGATGGACCAATACCGACACGAGTTCTCCGGACTACAATCTTGGCGTGGGCCCCTCTGAGGATAACTCGCCAGGCGGCGCTTTTGCAGACTATGGTCCTTGGAGCCAATACAGCCGTAGCTATCTGCAAAACGTGCCAATCACGTACGCGATGCGACATGGAGGAGATGACACGCCGGGGCAGCCGCTGGCGACGTACAAATTCAATGCGGTATTCTTCGATGGGCACGCCCAAACGCTTGACGGTAAGACCGGGGCGAATCCGAATCTCTGGCTTCCTGCGGGCACCACGCTTCCGGTCACCGAGGTCACGGATGAAGCTCGCGGCTTATACTTCGGAAGCGCTTCCTCAATCACTATCAACTGAGTGATTCGGGAGGGCAAGTGCAGCCTGAGCAAAGGCAACCCAGAATCAGTGTAATGGCGGGACACAATTTAGGCGAACTCAACAGGATTCTGAAGCCCTGGCGTGTACTCCGCATATCTGCCTCTTGCGTGGAGGCGGCAATATTAGGGTCTCGACTGTCTCCCTCCTGGTGAAACCTGCTGCGGTGTCTTCGCCTGGGGCTGAGCTTGCCGTTATAGCAGGTGAATCCGCGCCCTAGCCGGCACAGCCGCTTCCATTCTGCACCCATCGTAGCCACGTTGTTGTGTTCCAGGCCAGTGACGTTGTCACTGAAATTCCTAGACTACCCGATTGTCAAATCACATCTCGGGTCGGCCCTCAACGGCCACCGAAGACACCGCACAAAGACCGCACGAATGTCGGTGGTCCGCTACACAAGATGCCCATCTCCATGCCTCCATGCTGTGTCCGAGGGCCGACATCCTGCGGCAAAGGGCTACTCTCGGCAATGAGACCGCAAGTGCTGGAGAATCCATGACGACGAATATTCGTAGGGACAGGGTTCTTCTCCCGGATTTCAGAGCGCGCTCTGTAGCCTGCGCCGGCATTCGTCCAGCATCTCCTTGGTGCGGCTGGCGCCGCAGCGCGTGATACCCAGCGGCCGCATGGCCAGCAGCGCGTCCAGTCTGCGCACCCCTCCGGCAGCCTTCACCTGCACCCAGGACGGCGCGTGCTGGCGCATCAGTTTGAGATCCGTGAGGGTCGCACCGCCAGTACCGAATCCGGTCGACGTCTTTACCCAGTCGGCGCGCAGTTCGCCGCAGATCTCGCACAGGCGAATCTTCTGCTCATCGTTGAGATAGCAGTTCTCAAAGATCACTTTCACCTTCTGCCCGGCGTCATGCGCGGCTTTGACGACGCACTGGATGTCCTCGCGCACATACGTCCAGTTGCCGCTGAGCACCTGGCTGATGTTCACGACCATGTCGAGTTCTGCTCCGCCATCGGCGAGCGCCTGCTTGGCTTCGGCGAGTTTGACCGCGGTCGTGTGACCACCGTGCGGAAAGCCAATGACCGTACTGGGCTTGACGCTGCTGCCGCGCAAGAGTTCGGCGCAGCGCTTCAGCGCGTAGGGCATGATGCACACGCTGGCGACGTCGTATTCCAGCGCCAGGCGGCAGCCGGCCTCCAAGTCCCGCTCAGTCAGCGCCGGGTTAAGCAGTGCATGGTCGATCATCTTCGCGATGTCGGCGTAAGTGAAATCCATGGCGTGTCCTCTAGAAATGGCTTACTGCTATATTATCGCACCGGCCAACGCCCGCATCAAGAATTCTGAAAAAGGCACCCAGTAAGGACATTTTGTGGCGAGCCTGTTAACATAAACTTAATCATTTTCTAACAAACGCACCACCATCTTGCACTATAGGAGTAGGTTTAGCGTACTCTTTAGACTTTGAGATTGCCAACCACCGGAGGAATTGAGCCATGCGCAGTCGAATTCACTGGTTCGTCCTGACATTGGCACCTTTGCTGCTCCTGGAGGGGTGCAAGTTCGGCGGCAATGACGAAAGCCTGCTGGCCGGACGTCGTGCGGTGGTGTTCCCAGCTTTCCGCGACCTCCCTTATGATCCGTACCGTTCGACGCTCTACACACCCGCCGAACTGTTCGGCACTTCCGGCATAGATAAAACTCGTAGCGTGGATCAGCAGATTTACGAGCACTATGTCAAGAGCGGAAAGTGCGGCGCAGGCCCGATGGAGTCTCTCGCGCAGCGGATTCACGACCATGCCATCGATCAGTCGCTCGCGGCGTATCTTGACGCGGACGAAACCGGCAGGCCGCGCCGAAAGATGGTGGTAATTCTGGGCGGCCATAACAACAAACGAAACGACCCCTGGTTCAGAAAAGTCGCTCTGCTGGCGTGCTCTCTGACCACGCAGGGCTATCTCGTCTCGACCGGCGGCGGCCCTGGATTGATGGAAGCCGGAAACCTGGGAGCGTATCTGGCGGACTACGGTCCGGAGGCCGTGGAGGACGCCGTTGCGACCTTGGCCAAGGCACCGGACGAGAAGGCTCCGGAGTTTCTGGAGCGTGCTGAAGAAGTTCTCAAGAAGTACCCAAAGGGCAAAGACAGCTTGGCGATCCCGACCTGGTACTACGGCCACGAACCCAGCAACCTGTTCGCGCTTCATATCGCCAAGTACTTCTCCAACGCCATTCGCGAGGACGTGCTCGTATCCTCTGCGATCAGCGGTGCCGTGTTCACTCCCGGAAGCGCCGGCACCAACATGGAAGTCTTCATGGTCGCCGCCCAAAACCATTATGGTTTGCTCGGTTACATTCGCCCGATGGTATTCCTGGGAAAGCAAGGTTACGTTGAAGAATCGAAACTTTACGGCTTGGTTGAGGGACTGGCGAAGGGAAAAACGTACGACAAGCTGCTGACGATTTCCGATGATCCTGACGAGCTTGTCGAGTTCATCCGGACGCATCCCCCCCAGAAGGCGGAATCGCATTAGCCGTCGGCCTAGGCACTGCATCATTCTCGCGGAGACGAAACCATGGCAGTCGAGACAGAGCATACTGGTCCGCAAGCCATCGCGGGCGCGCTAGAGCCTGCGTCCGAAGGCGGCAAGAGGACCAAGGTTCGCCATCTCGTTTTCCTCATGACTTTCACAGCGGTCGTATTAGCCTACATGGACCGCGCGAACTTCAACATCTCGGTTCCGCTCATCCAAAGGCAGTTTGGCTTCGACATCGAGCAGATGGGACGCATCGCGTTCATCTGGACCTTGGCCTATGCGATCTTTCATTTCTTCGGCGGTTGGTTTGCCGACAAACTTGGCATTCGCAAAGCTGCCTCGTTCGCAATCGGTTGGTGGTCGATTTTCACCATCCTGAGCGCCGTGGCCTACAGCATGGTTTCGTGGTGCGTCATCCGCGCCTTGATCGGCGCGGGCGAAGCGCCGATCTGGCCCATTAACGCCAAGGTCACGAGCACTTGGTCCGCGCCCAGCGAGCGAGCGCGCACCTTCACGCTGGTTGGTTCGGGGCAGTTTGTCGGTTTGGCTTTGGGGGTCTTTGTTTCCGGATGGATTGTTCAGTTGTTCGGTTGGCAATGGACCTTCATTATCTTCGGCGGGCTGGGTCTGCTCTGGGTGCCCCTCTGGATTTACCTCGTCCGCGACACGCCGCAATCCCATCCCTGGATCAACGAGCGTGAACTGCGCTTCATTCAGGACATCAGCGGCGCGAGGCCCACGCAGAACAAAAAAACGCACCTCAGCCGCGAGGAGATGAAGCAGGCGGTCGGCAACATGCTGACGCGCAACGGCATTGGCGTGTTGCTTACCTTTCTCTCCTTCGGCTACGTGCTCTTTACATTCCTAAACTGGCTGCCGACTTACATGTATCAAACCTTTCAACTCACCATCGTCAAGAGCGCCTCGTGGGCCAGCGTGACTTACGGCGCGGGGTTCATTGGCTATGTCCTGTCGGGACCCATGAACGACGGCCTGGTCGCCAAGTACGGCCACGCGAAGGGGCGCAACTTGGCGCCGGCGTGCCGATGGCGCTGATGGCCGTCCTGATGCTGATCGCGCTCGAAACCTCCAGACGCCAGCCTCGTCATCCCCACGGCGGTGCTGATCGGCCTCTCGCTGGCGGCCATGAACGCCACCGTGGGGGCCTGGGGCCTCAACGCTGTGGACCTTGCGCCGACGCCCAAGAGCACCGCCTTTGTCTATGGCGTTTACAACGGGCTGCTCAATTTGATGGCCGCCTTCAGCAACATCATCGTTACCTCGCTCGCGAAGCACTATGGCTTCATATGGGCCTTTTCCAGCGCGGTCGTTTTCATGACGATCTTTCTCTTCGGGTTGATCGTGGTCATCGACAAGAAGGGAATCGTCCCCGCGAAGGAAGAACTAGCTTAGCTGGAATTCCAGGGGCACCATGCAATGGCCCTACTGAAAACCTCATCCGCTGAGTTCGTCCAGCGACTTCCAGCACGTACATTTCACGAACAACTGAACTGGTCCAGCGACTTTCTATCGCTTTTGGCGTGCCTGGAGGGCCAATGCTTTGAATCCCAGCCCGTGCCCACAAGGCACTGACTCGTTTGAAGCTATTGCTTCGAAAGGAGTTATGCAGCGGTACGAATCCGACTCCAGAAGACTGCCTTTATGGCGCTGGTGCGTCAGGGGCATGTACGTCAAGGAGTCCGATGAGGTCATACGGCTGCAGTTCGTGTGTATTGGTCGGAAGTACTATAATTCGGCCGAGTGGCTCGACCAGTTCATTGACAATGTGACCGCAGCCAGGATCGCCGGCCAGCGGAAGAGGTACGGCGACAAGCCCGATGCGAGATGGAAACGCATCCGCGAGCTTGCTGAAGCCGACGAGGTATTGCGCCGGGCTCGCATCTGAACCGGGGGAGGCGATGCGACCTCAGGGCTTCCAGCGTCGGCGGGGGCCCCGTGCGGCCCACCCGCGCCAGAAGCATAGAGAGTAGCTACTCTTTTTCGCGGAGTACGGGCGGAATTGGCGCGGTTTTTCGCATGGCTTTGCGCGCGTATCTACGCTGGTCGACCGGTAAGAGGTTAAATCCTCTGCAAACGGGTGCATAATTCCCTTGGCTTTCGCCTAGAACCTTGCCCCTTATACGACAACGGGTTACGTGACTGCCGCCAACTTACGAAGGCCTAACCCTCATAACCCGGAGGTCGCAGGTTCAAATCCTGCCCCCGCTAGTCGGAAGGTTGGCTGACGTCGCGAGTTGTGACGACCGTCGGAAACGACGGAGCGGCCGTAACCCGGTAGAAGCGAGTAGATACTCGCCAAAACGGAGTAACGGCAATGATCAACGAGATGACGCAGTCGCCCAGCAGTACACAGAGAAGGCACGCGATGAGCCCCCGTCAAAACTCTCGCGTGCCTTCTTTGCGTTTACACAAGGCCAGCGGACAGATGTATGTGGTCCTGTCCGGCAAGGCCATCTATTGCGGAAGGCCAGATGACTCGGCCACCGAGCAGAACTACCACCAGGCCATGGCCGAGTGGATTGCGGCCGGCAAGCAACTCCCAGCCGATCCGGACGTCCTGACGATCAAGGAACTGATCGCCCGCTTCTGGGTTCACGCCGAAGGCTACTACCGCACGGTCACCGATGGCCGCATCAAGGAACTCGATCAGTTTGCACTGGCCCTACGGCCGCTGAAGGGGCTATATGCAAACACGCTAGCTGCGGAGTTCGGCCCCCGCGATCTAAAGACCGTGCGTCAAAAGATGCTTGAGGCCGAGTGGTGCCGCCCGTACATCAACAAACAGATCAAC
This sequence comes from uncultured Phycisphaerales bacterium, assembly GCA_963785635.1. GTDB lineage: Bacteria > Planctomycetota > Phycisphaerae > SM23-33 > FEN-1343 > FEN-1343. The sequence continues at coordinate 151,567 of CAWAWB010000012.1, read as the reverse complement.
CGCATACGCCACGTTTTCAAATGGGCCGTCAGCGATGAACTGATCCCAGGCTCGGTTCTCCACGCCCTCCAGTCCCTGCCCGGTCTTAAGCGCGGCCGTAGCGATGCGCCGGAACCCGAGGCCGTCAAGCCAGTCGCCATCGAGCATGTCAGCGCGATCCAGCCCTTTGTCTCGCGCCAGGTCTGGGCGATGATCCAGCTCCAGCTTGTTACCGCGGCGCGGGCCGGCGAAATCTGCCAGATGCGGCCGTGCGACGTCGACCGAACTGGCGAGGTATGGGTATACCGCCTCCAACACCACAAGACCGCTCACCACGGCTTTGAGCGGAAGATCTTCATCGGTCCCCGAGGCCAGAGAGTGCTCGCGCACTTTCTCCTGCGCGATCCGCAAGCGTACTGCTTCTCTCCGGCAGAGGCTGAGGAGGAACGCCGCGAGCGGATGCACGAGGCCCGCATGACGCCACTCGGATACGGCAACACGCGCGGCACCAACGTAAAAGATGACCCCGAGTGGTCGGCGGGGGACCACTACACGACGTGCAGCTACCGCCGTGCCATTGCCCGCGCCTGCGACCAGGCCTTTCCGCCGGCCGAACCGCTCGCCAAGCGCGAGGATGAAACCGACGCGCGTTGGCACGAGCGCCTCACCGTTGAGCAGATGGCCGAACTGACCACCTGGCGACACTCCCACCGATGGCACCCGCATCAGCTACGCCACAATGCTGCCACCGAGCTACGGAAGGAGTTCGGCATCGAAGCTGCCCGCATCATCCTGGGTCATCACAGTGCCGCCATTACGGAAATCTACGCCGAGAAAGACGAGCAGCAGGCGATCAACGCAATCATGAAGGTGGGATAGACACGCCCTTGATGCGCGGTATGTTTTTGCTCGACGGTACGAACGGGATGCCGCTGCGACATCCACTGCGTAGCTGTGCTGCCCGCCCGACGATGTGCCGTTTTCGCGTTGTCGTGGCAGCGGACACGCTCCTCAAAAACGTTTCTAACTACTTATTATATAGTCAGTTATTCTGCTTACCACAAGAATAGCATGGGAATATCGTATATTTCTATTGCACCCTTCAGGCTGGATGCTAGAATTATCCGATATAGGATGAATAGGACGAATAGTCTGTATAAACTACAAAGTATGGACGAGCCCAATGAGTAAGAGCACACAGGCTGAGCTTGTAACGGTCAAGGATTTGAGCAAGAGGACCGGTGCATCAGTGTTTCAGATCAACGACTATATCGATCGAGGTTTTCTCAAAGTTGTCCAGTATGCGAAGGGGCGATCTCGCCTCCTCGCTGATCCGCCCTGTTCCCAGATCGTGGCGGCGATTAGACAGCACGTCGAGAAGAACGGATCGTTGAGAACGTGCTTGGCGGGCCTCGAGGCCAGTTTCCCGAACTACTACGAGTAATTTGGCCGCGGCCTTGCGGTGTAACGGCCGCGTGGATAAGCTACTTGGCTTCTTTGACTTGGCGTAGGATAAGATGATGGACGTTCAAAATGTAGAATCTCGGGAGTCAGTGGCCAAACTCCTGGCCACCGCCGGGGGCGAGCTGACAGGCCGCGCTAACGACGCGAGGTTTGCCCCGCTCATCGATCTAGCATCCAAGCTCGAAGTCCATGCCTTGCGGTGCCAAGGTCGAGAGAGGGCGATATGTTTCCTTCTAGCGCTCTTGCTGGAGGACATGAGAGACAACGTCGTTGGAGCCATTCCGTGGGATTCTGCAGTGGAGGCGATGCGTCAGAAACTGCTGGACGCGGCTGGTCCGCTGCTGCGCGACCGCAGCCAGGATCGCCGGCCACCGGGAGAAGTACGGTGACAAGCCTGATGCCCGGTGGAACCGCATCCGCGCACTTGCCCAAGCGGACGAGGTTCTGCGCCGGGCTCGCATCTGAACTCTGGCAAGGCCGCTATCGCGCCGAAAGCATCGAGAGTAGATACTCTTTTTCGCCGAGTACGGGCGGAATTGGCGCGGTTTTCCGCCTGGTCGGCGCGCGTATTTACGCCGGTCGACCCGTAAGAGGTTAAATCCTCTGCAATGGGGTGAAGAATTCCCTTGGTTTCTTCGCGGAAATCTTGCTCCTTGTGCGACAACGGGTTACGTGGCCGCAGCCACCTTACAAAAGCCTAATCCTCATAACCCGGAGGTCGCAGGTTCAAATCCTGCCCCCGCTAGTCGATTTAACGCAGGAACACTCGTTCCTGCGTTTTCTTTTTCCGGTGGGCGGCAAGCGTGGACATGCTGCCCGGCAGTCGCCAGGCCGCCGCAACTCGTGGGGAGTAAATATGGCGAATCCGATTCAAGAGGCCTGTGAAGAAATCGAGCGGGGACTGGCGAATTTTCTCGCCAACGCCGACCATGTGACCGATCTGCAACTGTGCCTGTCGAAGTTGGCGTGGCTTCGCCAGCAGTATCGCGCCGATGCGGAGGCCGTTTCGACTCATGTCGAGCGCATCAAGGGTCTTCGCCAGCGTGTCCGTCAGGCCCTCCTTTCCGCTCGCGAGCATCTGACGGCCAAGTTTCTGGAGGCCTCGGAGGCCGCCACGGCCTGGGCCGCCGCGCGGGATGCATGCCGCGATGCACTCGTGGAACTTTCCAACACCGAGAATTTTCAGCGGCTGGATTGTCCGCGCGGCTGGATCGAGATCAAGCACGCCCAAACCATGTTGCTCCCTAAGATCGGGACGGCGCATCGCGAGCAGTTGCTGGCCATCATCGCGGACGCCCAGTTGTGGCCCCAGGTCGGATTTCCCAGCGCCGCGCGGCTGAGCAAAGCTATTGCCAAAGGACTCTTTTCGCCGCAGCAGACGGGAGAAATCGTTCGCCTCTGCCCGGCGCAGACAACCTGTCGCTTGATGTCACACCGACTTGATTGATCACGTCAGAAGGCCGACTGCCTTCCGTCCCCTCTTGCTGGAGAGAGGATGGGAGTTAGATTCTTGTCGTTGTTTAAGTCTTGGGATTTGCCGCCTTCCAAGCCTAAGCGGAATACGTTCTCGATTTGGGCGCGCTAAAGTGCCCTTGCAGGCATCGCAACCAAAGTACCCGGCTATGTTTCGGCGGCATTGCCCTTGGGCAGCGTGAAGTAAAACGTCGAACCTCTTCCCACTTCTGACTCCACCGAGATGCGTCCGCCGTGGCGGTCGATGATCTTCTTGCAGATGGCCAGTCCCATGCCCGTGCCCGGGTACTTCTCGTGGCCGTGCAGCCGTTGGAAAGGCTCGAAAGCTCGACCGGCATCTTTGGGGTCCATGCCGATGCCGTTGTCCTTCACCTGGAAGAGCCAATGATCGGCCTGGGGCCTGGCGCTGACGTGCACTTCGGGCCGGCGGTTCTCGCCACGGAACTTCAGCGCGTTACTGATCAGGTTCTGCAAGAGCTGGTGCATCTGCGTGGAGTCGGCAGTCACGATCGGCAATGGTCCGGCCGTCAGCAGGGCGCCGGTCTCCTCAATCGTCGCCTGGAGGGCGGCCTTCACGGCCTCCAGCACGACGCGCAGGTCTGTCGGTACGGGCTTGATGCCCCGGGTGCCGGCCCGGGAATAGGCCAGCAGGTCTGTGATCATCGTGGACATCTGCCGGGCGCCGCCGACGGCGTGAGAGATGTTGGCGCGCGCCGCCTCGCCCAGCTGGGCGGCGTGCTGCTTCTCCAGCAGGTCCAGGTACAGGGGGACCACCCGCAGCGGCTCCTGCAGGTCATGGCTGGCTCGGTGGCAAACTGCTCCAGATCCTTGTTGGAGCGTTCAAGGTCGGCCATCAGCCGTCGCATCTGCTGCTCGGCCTGCTTGATAGCCGTCAGGTCGTGGATCGCGATCACCAACAACCGGACGCCGCCGCGCGAATCCTGAATGGGAGTGGTGCTGTAGCTGGCGATCCAGGACTGCCCGGAATCAAGGCGACGGCCATGCAGCTCCACTTCCGTCACGAGCTCGCCTCGCGCAGCACGGTTCATGGGCCATTCGTCGGGCGGCAGGGGCCGGCCGTCGCCGTAGCGGATGCCGAAGCGCTCAGGGTACTCGGCGATGTTGTCCGGTAAAGCTGCGGGATCGGAGATCCCGTGCAGCTTCCGTGCGGCGGGATTGACGCTAACGATGTGCCCGCTGGGCTCCATTACAATCAAGCCCTCGCTCATGCTGTTTATGACCGCTTCAAGTTCATCGCGGCCGGCTTGGAGCTGGTCGACGAGCTCTTCGATCCGCTTTCGCGCTAGAACTTCCTCGGTGACTTCATTGGTGATGACCAGCACGGACTCGACGTTGCCTTCAGAGTCCAGCACCGGCACCACGTCGTTATCCCACCAGGTGTGTTCTCGCCCGGGCCCGAAGTTCGCCTCAAATTGTCGCACCGTGAACGGCTGCCGCGTCCGCACGACTTGCTCAAGAATGCCGCGCATGAACTTCCCCAGTTCCGGCGGGGCAAAATCGCCCACTGGCCGACCTGTGAAAGATCCGGGCGTAATCGTGGGTCCGGCATTGGCTTCGTACCTGAAATTGGCCAGCACATAGCACCCGGTGCGCGCGTCGATCACGGCGATTCCGGTGGGGGCGTTCTGGAACAGCCGCCGCAGCAGCTCCCGCTGATGATCCGCTTCCAGGCGCATCTGCTCGCGCGCGGCGGCGAGCTGCTTTTGCTCCGTCACATCCACGACGACGCCGGCCGCGGCCGCTGGCTTCCCATGCTCGTCGTGGAAGACTTGTCCCTGCGCCAGGAGCCAGTGCACACTGCCATCAAGCCAGAGCACCCGACCCTCCAGATGCAGTCTGCCGCCTTTGTCCAGAAGATCCAGCAATTCCAGCCGCAGGTGAGGCTGATCGTCAGGGTGTATCGCTGACATAACCGCCTGGATCGAGGGTGCTATGTCATCCGCAAGGCCGAGCAGAGCCGCCGCTGCCCGGCCCCAGGAGAGGATTCGACCCGGCACATCGTAGTGCCAGGCGCCCAGCCCCCCCGGCCTCTAGTACTCTGTAACAGCTAAATCACCGGGTATAGTTTCTTCAGTTTGATCCGGGCGTCGGCGGTGGTGAATCGCCAGTCGATGCCCTTCTTCTTTTCATTTCGTGAACGTTCCCACGGCGCGATGCTCGCCGCCAGTTGTTCGCGGCTTTCAAAGTAGTCATCCATGCACTGGCGGCTCAACACGCTCAACTCGATCTCGGCCATATTCAGCCAACTGCCATGCTTGGGCGTGTGGTGAATCTCCAGCTTCTCCGCCAAACGCCGAGCCTCAGCCGGTTCAAATGCCTCGTACAGGCTGGCGATGTTGTGCGTGTTGAGTTGGTCCATCACCAGCACGATCTTCTCGGCCTGGGCGTACAGCACATCGCACAGTTCCCGTATCACGTGGGCGAAGTCGATTCGCGTTCGCTGCTGACGCACACGCACGTGCCGCTTGCCCTTCAGCGGTTCGGACACCAGGAACACGCTGGCCGTGCCGCAACGGCGGTATTCCGGATCAACCCGCTTGATTCGGCCGGATCGACCGGGAATCGAGGGGCGCGTCTGGGCCACCAACTGCTTGCTGGCTTCATCCAAGCATACCAGGGGTCGCAACGAGTCGAACGGCCGGTGGTATACCTCCAGCACGTCTTCCATCGCCGCGACAAATTCGCCGTTTTGCTTGGGCGGAATACACCAGTACTTGCTCAGGTGAGGCTTAAGCTCATTTTTTTAAGCGTCCGCTGCACCGCCATGTGACTGCAAGACTCGACGTATCCTTGCGCCACCATCTGGTCAGCCAGCAGACGCACGCCCCAGCGGCTGCGCCCCTCCGGCGGCTCCATGCGAGTCAGGGCAATCAAGTGCGCTTCGGCCTTGCCGTCGAGCTTGCGTACCCGATAGCTGCCACGGTTGCCGTGCTCCAAGGCCGCCTCCAGCCCTTGCTCCACCAGACGACGACGCAAGTTCTCAACCGTCGTGGGATGACAGTCAAAAGCCTCGGCAATGTGAGCGTCTTTCCACCCCGGACCTTCGGGGCCTTGGTCAGCCTTGAGCAACATCTGAGCATGCCTGCGTTGATGCGGCTTGCCTTTATCCAGCAGTGTCTGGAGTTGGGAACGCTCTTCGGTTGTCAATTCGACGATGTACTTTTTCATGACGGCCTCCTTGCCGATCAAAAGGGTTCTATCAACCCATCGGCAAAAAGAACCGCTACCCAGAAGTCTCTCCGTTACGGAGTACTAGAGCAAGCACCAATTGTGCGACCTGCTTGTCAGCAATGTTGTCCACGGACAGAGCCCCGCGCTCGCTGTCTGGCGGCCCTGAAAACTGTGCCGCCTGCTTCTCTCACTCCATGTTATGGCTGCCAAGCCCAGGAATCGTACTTCATCTGCACGTACCAGGTTGCATGCTCCACTATATTGGCCACAGTCCCAGCGCCGCCCAGCCAGCGTTCAGCGTGAACACTAGTGATAAAATGACGCAGGAGCAGCCACTGGCTGCTCCTGCGTTGTTCAACAAGATTTGTACCCGCGCGAGCTTGTGATCACTCGCGCGGGTACGTTAGTCAACTAGTTTCCGGCATAGACGTTGCTTACATCCGTGGAAGACAACTCCAGATTGTAAATGCGCACATCGTCGATGCCGCCATTGTAGAAGCGCGCCGAGTTCAAGTCGCACCGGCCGCCGATATAGATGTTGGTCGACGGGTCGATGCTATCGCCGCCGTTGGCGGTGTCATGGAATTTGGATGCACCGTCGAAGTACACATACCTGCCGTGCGTCTTGTCGATGGTCACGCAGATGTGGTGCCAGTTGCCATCGTAGAAGTGGATGTCTGTGGGATCCCTCAACAACACCACCGCGTCCGAATCGTTGTTATCCATAGTGGACACACGCAGAGCCAGGCCGGAGACCGATTCCGACGAACCTACCAGCCAGATATTCACGTCGTTGGCAGTCTCGACCGTGCCCCAACTGAACATGTAATGGTAGTTGGCGTCCGGACTGTTCAAGCTGTTGGCCGTGGGCTTGAACCAGAAGCAGACCGAGAAGGAGTTGGTCAGCGAGAAGTCGGTGACCACGACATAATCGTTAACCGCGTCGAAACTGAGGGCGTTGGAGAACTTGCCCGTGATCCAGCTGGGACCGTTGGTCAAGGTTCCGCTGTGGCCGTTGCCGGAAGAGTCCGAGGCGGTCGAACCGCTGCCTTCATCCAGCTTCAGCCAGGCGGTCTTGGTGGGGCCGCCAGTGTTGGGATCAACCGTGATGGTCGCCTCATCGTACGTTGAGGCCAGGGTATCGGTCACGGTCAGACGAACCATATACGTGCCCGTCGTCGAGAACGTGGCCGTGGTGCTGGCGGCGTTGACATTGCCGAAGGTCACCGTGCCGGGACCGGAGGTCTTGCTCCAGGTACACGTGGAGGCGGCCGGGATGCCATCATCGCTGATGGTACCGGCCAACGTCACGGAATTGGTGGGCCAGGTAATCTCCTGGTCCACGCCGGCATTGGCCGTGGGCGCGCCATTCACGATGATGGTCGCCTCATCATAGACCGAGGCCAAGGTGTCGGTCACCGTCAAACGAACCACGTAGGTGCCGGCGACCGAGAACGTGGCTGTGCTGGAGGCGGCGTTGACGCTGCCGAAAGTCACCGTGCCGGGGCCGGAGGTCTTGCTCCAGGTACACGTGGCCGCGGCGGGAATGCCATCATCGCTGATGCTGCCCGATAGGGTAACGGAGTTGGTGGGCAGCGTGATGGACTGATCCACGCCGGCGTTGGCCGTCGGCGCCGTGTTCACGATGACCGTCGCCTCGTTATAGGTCGTGGCCACAGTATCGGTAACCGTCAGCCTTACCACGTATGTACCGATGGCGGAGAAGGTAGCCGTAGAGGAGGCGGCATTGATGCTGCCAAAGGTCACCGTGCCGGGGCCTGAAGTCTTGCTCCAGGTACACGTGGATGCGGCGGGGATGCCATCATCGCTGATCGAGCCGGACAGCGTGACGGAATTGGTCGGCAGCGTGGTCGACTTATTGCCGCCGGCGTTGGACGTGGGGGCGCCATTCGCCGTAATCGTGACATTGCTGCTGGCCGAGAGATTGGAATCGCTGGCCGTCAGCGTCAAAACGTAAGTCCCTGAGACCGAGAACGTGGCCGTAGTTGAAGCGGCATTGGGATTGCCGAAGGTTACCGTGCCCGGACCGGAGTTCTTGCTCCACGTGCAGGTGGTGGCGCCCGGAGGATTGGGCTGGCCATCATCACTGACCGTGCCAGACAGCGTCGCGGCGGCAGGCAGCGTAATCGTCTGATTGGTGCCGGCGCTTACGGTCGGGGGATTGTTGCCCTGGGGGTTAACCGTGATGGTCGCCTCATCATAGGTCGAGGCCGCCGTGTCGGTCACGGTCAAACGAACCACGTAGGTGCCGGCCACAGAGAACGTGGCCGTGCTGCTGGCGGCATTGACAGAGCCGAAGGTCACCGTGCCTGGGCCTGAAGTCTTGCTCCAGGTGCAGGTGCAGGCCGCGGGAATGCCGTCATCACTGATCGTGCCTGCCAGCGTCAGGGAGTTGGTCGGCAGTGTAATCGAATGATCCACGCCGGCGTTGGCCGTCGGAGCTCCATCGGCCGTGATGGTCACATTGCTGCTGGCCGAGAGGTTGGAGTCGCTGGCCGTCAGGGTCAGCACGTAGGTGCCGCTCACGGAGAACGTGGCCGTCGTGCTGGCGGCGTTCTGGTTCCCAAAGGTCGCCGTGCCAGGCCCGGAGTTCTTGCTCCAGGTGCAGGTGGTGGTTGAGCCTGAAGGCAGGCCATCATCACTGACTGTGCCGGACAGCGTCGCGGCGGCGGGCAGCACGATCGTCTGGTTGTTGCCGGCGCTGACGGTCGGGGGATTGTTCCCGCCGCCGCTACCCACGGCCTCGATATCGATCAGGTTCAGGTCCGTGGTGCCACTGACAGCGCCCCAGAATTCAACCTGGATGGCGTTGTTAAGGTTCGTGGAACCGCAGGTGATGCCCGTGGGCATAACACCGCTGAAGGTCAAAAGGGCCGGGGCGTTGCCTGAATCACAGGACTGGATGGCCCCGCCGTTAACGCGGAAGTAGCCCAGCCGCGTACCACCATTGTCGCGCGCTGAGCAGGCGGACAGTATAGGAAGTGCCCGTCAGGCCGGAGATGATCAACTTCTCCGAGTAGCCGGTGGTCGGACCGCTGGCATTGCCCTGTGTGGCATCGAGGGACTGGGCGATATCCTCCGTTGCCGTCAAAGGATAGGTCAGGCCATCCGCGCCGTAGCTGCTGGTAGTGCCCGAATCGGCTCGGACATCGTCGAGATTGGAGACGCCAAAGGCCACACCGGAAAGGACAACGTTATTGGAGTCGACCATGGTACCGGCGGCCTTCTCCTGGAGATATACATTGGCGCCGTCCAGATCCACTCCCGGTGTGCCAGACCAGTGGGGAGCGATTGTGAAGTTGTTCCAGCCCGCACCGCTGCCGGTCGAGGGGCTACCCACATCAATCAGGATGCGCTGGGCGCCGCCGCCGCCGGAGGTATTCACGGTGATGGTGGCTGAACTGGTGGCCGACAGGTTGGAATCGCTGGCCAGCAGTTGCAGCACGTACGTGCCGGTTGTCGAGAATGTGGCCGTGGTATTGGCCGCATTGACATTGCCGAAAGTGACCGTGCCAGGACCAGAGGTCTTGCTCCAGGTGCAGGTGGTGGCGGCTGGAGGATTGGGCAACCCATCATCGCTGACCGTTCCGGCCAACGTCAGGGAGTTGGTGGGCCAGGTAATGGACTGATTGTTGCCCGCCGATACCGTGGGAGCGTTGTTACCCGTAGAATTGACAGTGATCGTTGCCTCGTTGTAGGCGGTTGCGGCGGTGTCACTGACGGTCAAGCGCACCACGTACGTGCCCGTCGTGGAAAACGTTGCCGTCGAAGAGGCCGCATTGACAGAGCCGAAGGTCACCGTGCCGGGGCCGGAAGTCTTGCTCCAGGTGCAGGTTGTAGTGCCAGAAGGCAACCCATCATCACTGATGCTGCCACCCAGCGTCAGCGAACTGGTCGAAATGGACTGGTTGCCGCCGGCATTGGCGGTGGGCGCTGTATTCACGATAACGCTGCATTGAGCGCTTGCCGACTGGTTCGAGTCGCTAGCTGCCAACTGTAGCACATACGAGCCGCTGGTCGAGAAGGTCGCGGTCGTGGAGGCGGCATTGGCATTGCCAAAGGTGACCGTGCCGGGGCCGGAAGTCTTGCTCCAGGTGCAGGTGGTGGAGGCCGGGGGATTCGGCAGGCCATCATCACTGACCGTGCCGGACAGTGTTACTGAATTGGTGGGCAGCGTGACGGTCTGATTAGAGCCGGCGCCGACCGTGGGCGGCAAGTTACCGCCCGTGCCCGTGGCGGTAACGGTCATTTCATCCCAGGCCGTCATGTAGCCATCGTTGATCGTCAACCGCAGGATGTATTTTCCTGCGGTCGAGAAGTTGGCCGTAGTCGCCGCCGCGTGCAGGTTGTTGAAGGAGACGGTGCCGGGGCCGCTGGTGACCGACCATGTGGGTGTCCAGGTGCGCCCGGAGGGCAGGGATGAATTGCTGACAGTACCGCTCAGAGACGCCGCATTGGGCAATGTCACACCGATATCACTGCCGGCATCCACCTGGTTCAGGACATATGCTGCCGCGTACGCCGCCTTGCCTGCGGTGTCTTTAAGGGCGCCATAGCCGGGACCGCCGGCGCCGATGTAGCCATTGGATGCGCCGTTTGCGTCGGGGGCGACCCAGAATGAGTACAGGCTGCCGCTGGTCAGGTGGAAGCGGAAGCGAAGCTGCTGCCCGGCCAGGCTGGACAAATCGGCCGAACCTCCCCAGGTCACCGGGTAAATCGTGCTGTCGGCCTTGATCGTGTCGGAGTTGGCCAGGGCGAAGCCGGAGATGGGCGTGCCGGAGGAATTCTGGACCTCCACCTGCAAAGTGCCGTTGGGGTCTTGCACGTTGACGAACAGCCGGCTGCCCTGGAAGGAAACGACCCGCGTCGTCAGGTCGCCCGCGGTCGAACCCGCATCGACGGAAGTAAAACCATCACGGCGGATGGTGGCCAGGCCTGTCACGCTCAGGGTGGCGTTACGCCCGCTGCAGTGGAAGTACAAAGTGTCTCCCATGAACAGGGGGCCGCCCGCGCTGGACTGAACGTTGCCGTAGTTCCATGCGCCGACCGTCTCGCTGTAGGGCAGCCATTGCCGGCGGTCGGGCCGCGTGAAGTACCAGCCATCGCGTGTGTAGCCGATTTTCACCGCATTGAGTTTGGGACGTCCAAGTGCAAGATCCGCTTCTTCATTGGAATTGACCTCGTCGCGGCAGTCGCCGTGGTAGACCGTGAACTGAGCCAGCAGGAGGCTCTCATATGGGGCCACGTCGAGATTATATAGCTCGGTCTGTTCGCCGTAGCGAGGATCGGGCAGATCGTTTGCGTCAGCGCACCACCACCAGCGCAGGCCGCCGCAATCGGGAGATTTCTGGGTCCAGTCGGTGGTCTCCCAATACTTACGGCCCCTGACCCCGAGTAGGCCGGAAGTGTCCGAGATGCCATAACGGAAGGAGAAACACCACTTATTGCGGAAGGGATTGTAAAAGAAGGTGCTGCGGTCGCCAGAATTGGGATGGCCGGCTACATCATCACCGCCGTCGAGAGCGCCGGTGTTCGGGTCAACCAATGTTGTGTGCCAGAGCACACCGTCGGGAGAAATGGCGTTGTGGAAGCTGCCGCGCCAGTAGGCGATGCGCCACCGCCAGTTTGGATCCGTCGCATTGGGATCGAGCCACATCACCGCCGAATCTCGCTGGCACCATCCCGCACCCTGAACCCAGCAGATGTTGGTGTTCGGCCAAAACGGACTGGTATAGCGGCGTTCCCAGGTCAGGCAATCCTTGCTGTAGACGACGCCGCTATACAGCCCGCGCGCATAGAACATTACAAATTCCCGGGTGTTCGGATCGAACCAAACACCGTCACTATAGACCATGGCAGTATTCTGCTCATCGTACTGACTCGTGCCTCCCTGGGGAGTTAAGACGGGATTGCCGCTGTAATAACTCGGCAGGTGATGCGTTATCGTCAGCGTGTTGGATTGGATAAGAAAACTGTCGCAGAACAGTTGGCGGCCCACATCGATCGGAATGACCGAGGGCGGATTCACCAGGTAATACGGGGTCTGCAAAGTCGGGTAGCAGTGGTCAAGATCGTGGTAGGGATCATTTACAACCGGCGGCCACGGGGATGGCAGCACGATGCCGTTGTATAGCGTTTCCGCCTGCGCAACGCAGCCAACAGAAATAATCAGAGCCACAAATAGCAGTTGCATTATATGGCGCACAGCCCGCGCCTAAGGGTTGTATTCATAGTCGTCTCCTTCGAAATAACAGATGTGCCCCAAAGTGTGTGCCCGCGCGCGAGTTTTGGTGGCTCGCGCGGGCACGTTAGTCAACTAGTTCCCATTATAAATGCTAGTCACATCCGTAGAAGCCAGTTCCAGGTTGTAAATCCGCAGATCATCCACGCCGCCGTTGTAGAAGCGCTGACTGTTCAGATCGCTGCGTGCGCCCACGTAGATGCCCGTGGGAAGCGTGATGGAATGGCCGACATCCTTGGTGTCCGACACCTTCATGTTGCCGTCGAGGTACACCTTGCGGCCGTTGGTCCCTGAGAACGTCAGCGTGTACAGGTGCCAGTTGCCGTCATAGAAGTTGTACGACGTGTTCATCACGGTCAGGCAATCGCTGTCGTTCATGTTCGTACCATTGGCATCGGAGGCGAAGGTACGAATGGATGTGCCCCAGTTGGGCTCAGAGCCTGTGGTGAACCAGACGTTGATGCCGTTGGTCGATTCGGGGATGTTGCCCCAGCTGAAGGCGTAGTGATATCCGCCCTGGCCGGAATCGAGTGAGCCGGAGGCCGGCTTGAACCAGAAGGATATCGAGAAGGAGCTGTTCAGGGAGAAGTTGCTGATGCCCAGATAGCTGCTGGAGCCGTTGAAGGAGAGGGCATTGGAGAACTTGCCCGTGATCCAGCTGGGACTGCTGTACAGCGTGCCCGTATGGCCGTTGCCGGAGGAGTCCGAGGCGGTCGAACCGCTGCCTTCATCCAGCTTCAGCCAGGCGGTCTTGGTGGTGCCGCTGTTAGGATCAACCGTGATGGTCGCCTCATCATACGTTGAGGCCAGTGTATCGGTCACGGTCAGACGAACCACGTAGGTGCCTGTGGTGGAGAACGTGGCCGTGGTGCTGGCGGCGTTGACGTTGCCGAACGTCACGGTGCCTGGGCCTGAAGTCTTGCTCCAGGTACACGTGGCCGCGGCGGGGATGCCATCATCGCTGATGGTGCCGGCCAACGTCACGGAATTGGTGGGCCAGGTAATCTCCTGGTCCACGCCCGCGTTGGCGGTGGGTGCGCCATTCACGATGATGGTCGCCTCATCATACACCGAGGCCAAGGTGTCGGTCGCCGTCAGACGAACCACGTACGTGCCTGTGGTGGAGAACGTGGCCGTGGTGTTGGCCGCGTTGACACTGCCGAAAGTCACCGTGCCGGGACCTGAAGTCTTGCTCCAGGTGCACGTGGCCGCGGCGGGAATGCCGTCATCGCTGATGCTGCCCGACAGTGTAACGGAGTTGGTGGGCAACGTAATTGACTGATCCACGCCCGCGTTGGCCGTCGGTGCTGTGTTGACGATGATCGTGGCCTCGTTGTAGGCCGTGGCCGCTGTATCGGTTACCGTCAGACGAACCACATAGGTTCCGATCGCGGAGAAGGTGGCCGTGCTGCTGGCGGCATTGACCGAGCCGAAGGTCACCGTGCCGGGCCCTGAAGTCTTGCTCCAGGTGCACGTGCAGGCGGCGGGAATGCCATCATCGCTGATCGTGCCGGCCAAGGTCAGAGAGTTGGTCGGCAGCGTGATGGCCTGGTTGCCGCCGGCATAGGCGGTGGGAGCGCCATCGGCCGTGATGGTCACATTGCTCGTGCCGGTGGCGGCCGTGTCGTTAGCCGTCAGGGTCAACACGTAAGTACCCGCCACGGAGAACGTGGCCGTGGTGGAGGCGGCATTCTGGTTGCCAAAGGTCACCGTGCCGGGACCGGAGGTCTTGCTCCAGGTGCAGGTGCAGGCAGCGGGAATGCCATCATCGCTGATCGAGCCGGATAACGTCGCGGCGGCGGGCAGGACGATGGTCTGGTTATTACCAGCATTGGCCGTCGGAGCGGCATTGGCCTTGATCGTCACCGTGCTTGTGCCGGTGGCGACCGTGTCATTGGCCGTCAGCGTCAATACATAGGTGCCACTCACCGAGAACGTGGCCGAGGTAGAAGCGGCATTCTGATTGCCGAAGGTCACCGTGCCCGGGCCGGAGGTCTTGCTCCAGGTGCAGGTGCACGCGGCGGGAATGCCATCATCGCTGATCGAGCCGGACAAGGTCGCGGCGGCAGGCAGGTTGATCGTCTGATTGCTGCCGGCATTGGCCGTGGGTGCTCCATCGGCCGTGATGGTCACATTGCTGCTGGCGGTCTTGTTCGAGTCGCTGGCCGTCAAGGTCAGCACGTACGTGCCGCTCACCGAGAAGGTAGCCGTGGTGCTGGCGGCATTCTGGTTGCCGAAGGTCACCGTACCCGGACCGGAGTTCTTGCTCCAGGTGCAGGTCGTGGCTGCCGGAGGATTGGGCAGACCATCATCACTGACCGTGCCGGACAAGGTCGCGGCGGCGGGCAGCACGATCGTCTGATTGTTGCCGGCGCTGACGGTCGGGGGATTGTTGCCGGAGGTTCCATTGGCATCGATACGGATCCAGTTGACGTTGAAATCGCCCGTATCGAAGTACATCCGCAATATGTGTTGGCCCGCCGTGATATTGCACGCCGGCGCGGCGGTGGTCGTACCATTGTCCCAATCCGCCGTGGCCGGCAAGGTGACGCTGCCGGTAACGTTGTTACCGTCTATCTCGAAGTGCAGGTATTTACCGGTATTCGTGCCCGCCGCGCGGATGTTGATGATGTAGCTACCCGTGGAGGCCACGTTGATGGTGTACTTCAGGTATTCCGTGGGGTAGATGTCCTTGATGAGGTAACCGCCGTTGGCATCGGTGGTGGTACGGATATCCACATCATCGTTGCGATAGGCGCCGCCGGAGTTGCCCGCCACGGTGTCGTAGTAGGCCACATTCTGGCCGCCCACATCATAGTTCTCCGCTTCGATCTGGCCGGGTACCGCCCAGGCCGTGCCGCCGTAGGGAGCCTCGCCGCTGGTGCTCACGGTGATCGTGGCCTCGGCATAGCTGGACAGATTCGAGTCGCTGGCGGTCAGGCGCACCACATACGTGCCCACAGTGGAGAACGTGGCCGTGGAGGAGGCGGCGTTGACACTGCCAAAGGTGACGGTGCCGGGGCCGGAGGTCTTGCTCCAGGTGCAGGTGGTGGCCGCCGGCGGATTGGGCAAACCATCATCACTGACCGTGCCGGCCAACGTCAGGGAGTTGGTGGGCCAGGTAATAGACTGGTTGTTGCCCGCGCTGACCGTGGGGGCCGAGTTGCCGTTGCTCACGGTGATGGTGGCCTCATTGTAGGCCGAGGCCGCCGTGTCACTGGCCGTCAAACGCACCACATAAGTGCCGGTGGTGGAGAACGTGGCCGTCGAAGAGGCCGCATTGACAGAGCCGAAGATCACCGTGCCTGAACCGGAGGTCTTGCTCCAGGTGCAGGTGGTCGAGCCCGAGGGCAGCCCATCATCGCTGATCGAGCCGGACAGCGTAAGGGAATTGGGAGATGGCCAGGTTGTAAGGGACTGGTTGCCGCCGGCGTTGGCGGTGGGGGCGGTGTTCACGATCACGCTGCATTGAGCGCTCGCCGACTGGTTTGAGTCACTGGCCGTCAAGGTTAGCACATAAGAGCCGCCGGTCGAGAAGGTCGCCGTCGT
Organism: uncultured Phycisphaerales bacterium; assembly: GCA_963785635.1. Classification (GTDB taxonomy): domain Bacteria; phylum Planctomycetota; class Phycisphaerae; order SM23-33; family FEN-1343; genus FEN-1343. The sequence goes on along the minus strand of CAWAWB010000012.1, from coordinate 135,648 downwards.
GGAGGCGGCGTTGGCATTGCCGAAGGTGACCGTGCCGGGGCCGGAACTCTTGCTCCAGGTGCAGGTCGTGGAGCCTGGAGGATTGGGCTTGCCATCGTCACTGACCGTGCCGGACAACGTCACGCTGTTCGTGGGCAGTGTGATCGTCTGATTCGAGCCCGCGCTGACCGTCGGCGGCGAATTCACATTGGCATCGCTCGTTAGCACGACGTACACGTTGAACCTGTTGGGCGCGGGGATGGTGGCATTACTGCTGGAATCGGTAGTGCCCTGGTAAATGGGCGTGCCATAAAAATCCTTAAAATTCATCAGCTTGAAGCCTGTGCTGGCTCCAATCACGCCGGACAGGTTCACCGTGACGTTCTGGTTCTGGCTATGCTGGTAGTTGAACACGACCAGGTGGCCCCTGCCGGACTCGTAGGCATTGGTCTTGAGGATAATCGTCGGAGTGTTCGGGTCCGCCGCGCCGGCGGTGTAATGCGGGGTGTACGTACAGGGGTCGTAAATGTTCTTGCCGCCGCCGCCGATGATCGTGTTGTTGGAGTCCGTAATGCTTTGAATCCACCATAAGTTCAGGGTGGCATCGACACAGAGGTTATTGGTGACCTCCAAATCGCCGTTGACGCCAACCTGGTTCAAGGAGTAGCCCAGCCACACGGGGATGCCGTAAAAGACGTTGCGGTTGACGTGGGCGTCGTGGAAGGTGGCCCCGCCGCCCAGCAGCCACTGGCCATCCATGGCGATGTTGTCTTCCAGCCAGAAATGGTCAATATAGGTGCCGCCGGTGCCATAGGCCTGCATCGTCTGCTGGCCATCCGGGTAACGTACGGAGAGGATGTTCATGCTGTGGATTTTGTTGGGGTCTTTGTTCTGCGTGTAGAAGCAGTGGCCGTGGCCGCGATCTGGAGCAGTCCAGCCGCAACCGTAGGCGAAGCAGCCATAGACCGACGAGCCAACATCTTCTATTTCAGTGGTGAAGGCCTCCGAAGCTGCATGGACATCGCAGTTGATAATTCTATTGCCGGTGCCAACTTTCAGGCCCACGCCGCCGAAGGGTGACGGGATGTCGCTGGGCCAGGGACCGGTGTCCTGGGATACAACGTCGCCGACCCAGGCATTAACGCAGAATTCAATGTCGCGAAAATCCGTATAGTTGCTGGGGTAGAGAACGTCGCCTTGGCCATAATTCTCTTTGTGGCCGACCCAGATGCCGCCGTTGATTCTGGGGTGGGCGCCAGGGGCAGGACAAACCGTAATTCGCTGCGAGGCCGTCCCCATGAGCTGAACCCAGAGATTCCCGTTTATCTCGGTATTGTAACCGGAGGACCAGTAGTCATACTCTCCATCCATCAGATAGATCGTGTCACCCGCCACAATCTGATTGCTTTCCCCCACCAGCGCCGACGCGATATCCCAGGGCGAGGATTGCGTGCCGGAGTTTGAGGAACTGCCCGAAGGGGACACATACCAGGTGGTTGCCGTGGCTGATGAGGCCAACACGCCAAACGTGAATAATACGAGCGCGCAGACACACAAACAGGATTTGATGCGGTCCCAAGACATTGTTGTTCTCCCAGTTTTTGGTGACCTAAGATAGGAACGACCACAATTTACGCAGTCGGCACAGATGGGCACGTCAGGCCGTGGATCACGGCGCTCCCGTCGACACGGGTGACTATATCACTGGATCGCCCGCTGTCAATGTTAGTTTTTCGCCACGTTAAAATTTTCGCATAATTCCCTTGAGGCCACATCTGGTTTTATGTCATTGGCCGCGCGGCGGTGCACTCGCAAGCCGCGGCATGCGCGAAAAGTTCTCAGATAGGTTCTAAGGTCTTGCGCTTAGCCGCCTTGCAATTGTTCAACTCCTGCTTACGCCGGTTCATCCTAAGCCAAGGGCGCGGCAGGACCATCCTCATGCCGATGTCAGGCAGTTGTCACTCACCCGTCGCCCGTAAATTTTGGGAAAAAAATTTACCCGGAATTTTTTCGTGGGGTGGGGGCAGGCCCGCTCCGGGAGAAGGACAAGAGCATTACCCTTACGCCTCTGCCTTGTTCTTTCAGCAAATCCTTCGCCCTGTGCGCCTCTTTTTCTTATCATCTCCCTCGTGAACGAAACTCTACAAGCCGACTCTCCTCCCATCCCCGCGCGGCCGCTGGCCACGCGCCTCAAAACCTGCCTGCGCGAGGGCCTCAAGCGCGCTGGCGCACGGCCCTGTGGATGCTCATCATCATGGTGGTCATCTCGCTGGCCGTGACGATCTTTTCCTGGACGGGCGGGCTTGGCTGGGCGGCCCAGTGGCTCGTGCCCGTATTTCGATTTGTGGGCCTGCCGGCCGAGACCGCCGTCGCCTTCCTCACCGCCGTCTTCCTGAACAACTACTCGGGTATCGCTGCACTCGGCGCAATCCCGCTCACCGACCGCCAGGTGACGATCGTGGCCATGCTCATGCTCATCACACACAACCTGCCCATCGAGGGCACGGTGCAGAAGAAGACAGGTTCATCGCTGGCGGCGATGGTGGTCCTGCGCCTCTTCTTTGGCCTCCTGGCGGCGTACTTGCTCAACTTGGTTCTGCCCATGGGCGACGGCCTCGCCCATGCCCGCAGCGCCGATGTGGTAGGTCTGGCGTTTTGGCCCATGCTGGCCGCATGGTCAGTTTCGACGGCGTACCTCGTAGGCAAGGTGATGGCCATCATCATCGGCCTGACGGTGCTCCAGCAGCTCTTGAAGGAGTTTGGCGTCATTGGCATTCTCTGCGCATCCTGCGGCCGGTGCTGTGGCTGCTGGGACTGCCGCGCAATACGGCTTTCTTGTGGATCGTGGCCAACACGCTGGGTCTGGCGTACGGCGCGGCGGTGCTCATCGACGAAACCGCCTCCGGCCAGATCACCCGGCAAGAGGCGGAGCTGTTAAACCGCTCCATCGCCATCTGCCACTCGCTGCTGGAAGACACGCTGCTCTTCGTGGCCATCGGCGCCTGGGCTTTTTGGATCAGCATTCCGCGCATGGCCCTCGCCGCCGCGGCCGTGTGGACCTACCGCCTCTGGCGGCTGTGGCACAGCCGCCCTCGGCTGTGCTCTTAACGTGCAGCTAAGCTGCACTCTTCCAACTCCCCGCCGCCACGTTTGCGAAATCCACAAAGCATAGAATTTCCCGATGGGGGGCTTTTTGCCTCGCCAGGATAAAGGTGCTCGCATATGAAGCAATCAAGTTCCTTTCCTCTCGCGCTCGGCGTGGCGGCCATCTTCCTGCTGGCGGCCGCCCTGGGCCAGACGGCTACAACTCCGCCGCCCGAATCCGCCGCGCCGGCGCCCGCGGCGCGCCGGGTGCAGCCGCGCAAGGCGGCGGCGATCGACTGTCGCCGGATGATCTGAAGCAACTGGTGGAGGCCATCGCCCTCTACCCGGACCCGCTGCTGGCCAACGTCCTGGCCGCATCGGTTTACCCGGATGAAGTTGCCGCGGCCGCCGCTCTTGTCAACTCCGGCGCCAGCGCCGACCAGATTTCCGCCCAGAACTGGGAGGCGCCGGTGAAGGCCGTGGCCCAGGTCCCGGAGGTCATCAGAATGATGGGCCAGTACCCGGACTGGACCGTGGCCCTGGGGCAGGCCTATCTGCTCCAGGCCCAGGACGTTATGGCGGCCGTCCAGACGCTCCGCCGCGCGGCCCAGGAAAATAAGACCCTGCAAACGAATGACCAGCAACAGGTGACCACGGACCAAAGCGTCGTGTACATCCAGCCGGCGGACCCAGAGGTCGTTTACGTGCCGACCTACGACCCCGCCGTCGTCTACGCGCCTCCTTCCTACGGATATGCCGCCGGCGCCATCAGCTTTGGGGCCGGCATTGCGGCCGGCCTGATCTGGGCCAACAATCTCGATTGCGACTGGCACGACGGATGCATCGGCTGGGGCTATCACGGCGGCGATGTCAACTTCAACCGCAATATCAACCGCGGCAACATCAACTACGGAAACCGGATCGGCAACGAGGGCAACCCCTGGCGGCCGAACCGATCCAGGGACCTGGCCACGAACAAGCCCAGCCAGTTGCCGGCATTCCGCGGCGAAGGGGCCGCCATGAACCGCCCGGGCGCGCGCGGCGGCGGCGTGCAGCGTGAACTCCCTCAGCCGCGCGGCGGTGCAGGCAACGTGCCTTCGGCCAGACCCGGCGCAGGCAATCTGCCGGCCGCAAGGCCGGGTGGGCCGGGCAATGTGCCAACTGCTCGGCCCGGACCAGGAAACGCTCCATCGGCGCGGCCAGGCGCGGGGGCGCGGGGAATTTGCCCGCGGCGCGCCCGCAGGCGGCAAATCCGCCGGCCGCTCGGCCCCCGGCAAATTACGCGCGTCCGCAGCAGATGGCATCTCGACAGTCATCTGTCAGCGCCTTCAACGGCGGCCCGAATACGCAAATGGCCAGCCAGCGCGGCTCGGCCAGCCGCCAACAGTCCTACAGCCGCGGCGGCGGGGGAGGCCGTGGCGGCGGCGGCGGCGGCCGCGGCGGGCGGCGCTGAAGCAAAGGCGAAACCTGCGGCCGCGCGGTAAAACTAGGGACAGGCTAATGCATAACTGGAAAGACCAAACCGCAACGAGGAACGATGCCATGCGAAACAAGTTCACGGTTATAGCCCTGGTCCTGATCTCGCTGCTGCTGATCTGGTCCATTGCCCTTCTGGTGACCGGCTGCCAGTCGCAGGCCACTTACAAATCTCCGGACCAGGCCGCCGCGGCGCTGGTCGATGCGGTCAAGCACCGGGACAAGGCCGAACTGCGCCACATCTTCGGCCCGGACGCCGAGGAGCTCAAAAGCGGCGATTCCGATCAGGACCGCGCCGATGCCATCATCTTCGCGCGGCAGCTTGAGTCCGCCTACAAGATCCGCCAGGACAGCGGCGAGCACGCGACGCTCCTGATCGGGCAGGAGCAGTGGCCCTTCGCCGTTCCGATCGTGAAGGCCGGCTCATCCTGGAAGTTCGACACGGACGCCGGCCTGGAGGAATTGACCAACCGCCGCATCGGCCGCAACGAGCTGCGGACCATCGCCGCCTGCCGCACGCTGATCGACGCCCAGCAGGAGTACTACGAGGCAGATCCTGACTCGGCCGGCACCAAGCATTATGCCGGGCGGCTGCTCAGCCACGAGGGGCAGAAGGACGGCCTCTATTGGCCCGCGGGGCCCGGCGGGGTTGAACCTTCGCCCATCGGCCCGGTGCTCGCCTTCGCGGCGGTCCATCGCGATGCCAACGGCCAGCGACTGCCCTTCAACGGATACCTTTTCAAACCCCTGTACAAGCAGGCCGCCGCCGCGCCCGGCGGCGAAATGGATTACATGCAGGATGGCCGGCTCACGCGCGGCTGGGCGGTGCTCGCCTACCCCGCCGAGTACGACAAGACCGGGATCATGTCCTTCCTGGCCTCCAGCACGGGCAAAGTGTACGAGAAGGACCTCGGCGAGCAGACGGATAAAGCGGTCGAATCCATCGATGCCTTCGACCCCTCCGATGGCTGGAAAGAGGCCGCTGACTAGGCTATTAGGCTTTTAGACCTTTAGGCAAGAGGCGCGGCGGCTTAGCCGACATCTGCGACCATGTCCCTAAACGTCTAAACAGCTAACAGCCTTCTTAAAGGCATTATCCATTATCCAATATCCGATAATGGATAACGTAAGTCCTTGTAAAACCTAGAGGCCTTATTCAAGATTGAATAATTGGCCATTTCCATCTTGCCCATCTTAACACGCCGCGCGAAGCGTAGGGACCGGGCGGGGGATTTCGGCAGGCGGTTCCAATATTCAATTGCCAAGTAACTTTCCACAGCCGGCCTAGCACCGGCTGGTTCACTGCCTGCGCAAATTCCGCAAGAAACCTGAGTATACCAGACTTAGCCATTGTGTAAAGAGGAAAAATGGCAAGATTTTTCGATGTTGAGAGGTTAAGAACCCTCACCCGGCCCTGCGGGCCACCCTCCCCCGTAGAAGGGGGAGGAGTTAATCCTGGCCAGGCGCGGCTTGACAGCAACGGTCTGTGCCGTATGCTTTGGGCGACCAAGCGGAGAAATTGCCATGGCAAATCAAAAGCGGCGCGGCCGCGCGGCGGTCGCCGGCGGCAAACGAATCTACGAACTGGAAGTGTGCATCATCGGCGGGCCGGTCACCGAGGCCTTCGCCAAGGCCAACCGCGTGGTTTCGCGGACGATCCAGATTCGCGGCGACCAGATGCTGTCGAAACTGCACGAGGCGATCTTCGACGCCTTCGGCCGTTTCGACGCGCACATGTACGAGTTCCAGGTCGGCGGGAAACGTACCATGGACCCCAAGGCCAGGCGGTACGTCCTGGCGGAAGATGCTGAGTTTTCCAAGGACGTTTTCAATGAACAGGCCTCCGCCGGCCTCGTCACCCGGACGACTATCGATGCGCTGGGCCTGGAGAAGGGCCAGGTGTTCTGCTACTGGTTCGACTTTGGGGATGACTGGTGGCACCAGATCAACGTGCTGGCCATCCACGACGGCCCCGGCCGCGGCAAATACCCTCGCGTGACGGCCAAGGTTGGCAAAAACCCGCCCCAGTACCCGGATTGGGAGGATGAAGACGAAGACGGCGAAGAAGATGAGGAATGAGGTGCTCAACCCTCTGATATGGAGCGATCATGGACGATCACGAGGACATCCTGGCTCGGTATAAGCGGATGCGGTCGGCCAGCCGCGTGGTGAATAATGCCTTGATGGAGATATATGAACCCTCCATCGAGGAGGCGGCCAAGGCCCTGGGGGTGTGGAGCAAGGGCGCCATCATCCTGGACATTGAACAGATGCCGGTGTTGATGGACCACGCTATCCACAACGGTTCCACACGCGGCCGCACCGTCGTGGAACGGTATGTGGCCGAGCACCCGCCCGAGCCAGGTTCGGATGCCCAGATAGTGCTGGCCGCGATGGAAAAGGTGTTCTTTTCGCTCTTTCGGGTCAGCGGGCTGGTAGCGGGCCTGGGGGTGCGCATCACGGACATCCTGCGCGACCAGGAGCACCTCCTGGTTGATGTGAACCTCAGCCAGTCGGCCGTCGAACGCATGGTCATTGCATCAAGGGTAATTCCGTTTGATGACTTCATCATGACCACCGGGGCCGCCCTGCCGGTGGATGTGGAAGTGGTGGAATGGGTGGTGGAGAAGCTCGACCGCGGCGGCCTGTCGCCCGAAGACATGCGAGAACTGCCGCGCGAGGCGTGGTCCCAGATTGAGACGGCCGTGATTGGGGCCTGCCTGCAATACGATGGCGATCAGCACGTCGAATATCAGGATGTCCCCGAGGGTGTGCTGGCCCTTTCAAGGGATCCCGGCCGCGTGGGGCGAAACGATCCCTGCCCCTGCGGCAGCGGCAGGAAGTTCAAGAAATGCTGCGGGCGCTGAATGGGCGAAATCCTGGGCTTTTAATAGCGTGAGGCGTGCAACTATGCGGCACACGAATCAACTCCCAGCTAAACAGTTGTGCATGGACTTGTCCTGCGTAGCCTTGGCGAAGCAGAAAGCTGCACTGGTTCCCGAGACGTGGCTGGAAAAGAACGCGGCCACGGCACCAGCTTGCGTCCGACATCGCGGCGCGGCAATATCATGCCAATGGAGAAACCAATGGTTGAGAAGTTAAATTTTTACGATCTTGTCGGGGTTCTTATTCCTGGTGTCATTATGACGGCCGTTCTTCCTTTGCTTTTTCCCAAGATAGTTGCCTTTTTACCACTTTCTTTTTTCCCGGAGGCATTTTCAGTCATTATCCTTGTAGGAGTTGCATTCTTTTTTGGGCAGGTTATCCAGGCCTTTGGCAGCCTAGCGGAACCGCTGCTGTTTTGGACATGGGGCGGGAGACCTTCAGAATCGATCATCTCCGGAAAGGCCATATCCTACCTGCCGAAAGACTCCGCAACCCGCATCGATTGTGCTCTAAAAAAGGCAATTGGAAGAGACGCAGCCAAGCGATCGGTTTTCTTGTACGCGATTCAGCTGTCCCTTTCTGTGCCGTCTCGCTCGCAACGTTTTCAAGGCCTCTATGCTTACCATCGCTCGCTTCTAGTAACGTCATTGAGCATGGGTGCGCTCACTGCAATGTCGGCAAAGTGGGGATCCTTTGCAGGCATGGGCCATGTAGGACTGGCCGTAGTTTTTGGAAGTCTCCTTCTTCTTTGTTTCCTGCTCTGGCACAGGACCCGGCAGCGCGCTTACTATCATGCTCGAGAGGTGTTGCTGGCAGCTGAGCGGTCGCTAAACCCATAGCAGGCGGTGCTGAAAGGCATCGGGCTTTAGGATGAGCTAGAAAAACTTGTTTTCTTTTACATTTTCTTGTATTCCGTCGAAGGAGTGATACACTTACGATGTTATCATCCGGTCGGGCATCATAAGTTCCGGGAATACAAGGAGTTATATCGCTAGGTGACTTTAGCTGGGTGTAATAGACTGTGTGCCCCGATGAATAGCTAAGGCGAGACCTTGAGTGGGACTGGCGAGCGCGATCACGAGTCATTATCTTTTTACGGTGAGGAGTGCATCCGGTTATTGAGCCGTGAATTGTCAAGGAATGCAAATGTTTGTCAAGGAAGGCAAGAAGACAGGTCAGCTCGGCAATTTCTTTATACGTCCTGCGCGAACCGAGGATTATCTAGAAATAAGGCAGTTCCTTCTTGAGAGTGAGTTCCTGTACCCGGGTATTGAGTTGTGGTGGGATTATCGTGTTCTGCCCAATCTGGAGCATGGGCAAAGAATCGTTCTTGTAGTGGATTCAGGCCAATCTCTCCAAGGGCTCTTTATTGGTAAACCGGGGCACTCTGCTAAAGTCTGCACTCTTCGTTTGCGAGAGCCGATCAGAAATCAAGGCATTGGACGCGCCTTGGTGACGGAGGGAATTAGCCGTTTGATACAGCCGGCTACCAGCAGGTTTCACGTCACTATAAGCGAAGGTGCGGAGGAAGGCTGCATCCCATTTTTTGAGTCTTTGGGTTTCCGTAGGACGGCTGTGGAGAACTCAAGGTACAAGACAGATTTAGATGAGTTTATTTACTCCTGTTCCCAAGTCGAAGTATCTGAGGTAATCAATAACTATTTGTCCGCTGGAATAGATCGTTATCTTTACGGTGCTTCCCCGAAGCCCATGGCTCATGAGCAGACCTTGTTAATGTCCCTGCGCCCTGAACATGCAGAATCGATTCTTACAGGTAGGAAAACAGTTGAATTCCGCCGAAGATTTTCAAAAGCATATGAAGGCGCGACAATAGTGTTTTATGTTACAAATCCTGTCAGGCAATTTCTCTTTACCGCGAAGATCAGCAGTGTTGATCATAGCAAAAAGAGCAAATTATGGGCGCGATATCGAAATGACGGAGGCGTCTCAGCGAAGGTTTTCAGCGATTATTTTGACGGCACAGAACATGGCTATGCTATTCACCTTTCGAATGTGACGCCGCTTTCAAGGGCCGTCAGCCTTGAGCATGCGCAGCACATATGCCCCAAGCTGCGGCCGCCGCAATCATTTTTAAAGGTTAGACCCCAGTCTCCGTTAGTGAGAGCGCTGAACCTTCCTATTAACATTTAGGGATATTATCATGGGCGCAGGGATTCTTTGCGAAAAGCAGATTAATGAGCTAATTGTCTCTCCTTCCGGCACTATCAGGCTTCAACGTTTAGATGGTAGACCATTTAAGAAGTTGGCCAACGGCGATGCGGCAATTGATATTACTATTGGGGGGCCTTATTGGCAAATGAGGGGGAGCTGCCGGACTGGAGGCGAATATAACGTTGCCTATCTCATCAGCAAACATTCAACGAATCCAGATACTCCCATGGAGCTGAGCGATGATCCGGTTAAGCTCACCAAACATAATGTTTACTTGTTTAAGGCTGAATGTTCTCTAGATCTTACCGATATGCGAATTCAAGGCAAAGCAACTGCTCGAAGTTCTATTGGAAGACTTGATGTTCTTGTTAGACTTCTTGTTGATGGTTCCGATTCTTTTGACGTCGTTGTCGGTGGCAAGAAGCACGACTTATATGTAGAGGTTACTCCTATAAGTTTCGATCTCTTGGTTAAAAAGGGCATGAGTCTTTCGCAGCTTCGATTGTTTAAGGGACGAGAACGAGATATTTCCCTTACTAGAGAAGAGCTTTTTCATGAAGAGGATAGCGTGTTTCCTGTAGTCCTCGAAGATGGAAGGCCTTATAGAACACCATGTCTCGATCAATCTGATGAAATCTGGTTTCCCTTTAGGTTAAACCTTGAACAAGATAAGGCAGCAGGTTGCTCCGCATTTGCTGCAATGAAAGGCAGGAATCTTGAGCCAATTGATCCAGATCAGCGGGGAGCGAATAAAACAGGAGTTTATGACCCTCATATATATTGGGAACCGATACAAGCTATGGATGGCGCGATTTTTTTAGAGCCGGATAGGCTTTATATCCTAAGGTCAAAGGAAAGATTGCGGATTCCCTCGCATCTTGCGTTAGAGTGTAAGTCTTATACAACAGAAATGGGCGAATGGCGTATAGAATATGCCGGTTTTGCGCATCCTTATTTTGTGCAATTCGGGAAGATGGTCTAGGTACTCCGATTATTTTTGAAGTCCGGGGCCATAATATACCAACGATCTTAACTCACGAGATCCCGTTGGGTAATGTTCGATTCTTGCGCATGTCGCAAGCGGCGCAGCACCCCGTGGACCAGCCTTCATACGAACAACAAGAACTGGCGCTTTCAAAATGTTTCAAGGCCTGGTGAGTAAGCCCTTGCCTGCGGAGAACAAGCAAGTAACACCTCAATCATCTTTGTCCACATTGTTATTTGACGAACTTCGGGGCCTGACAAGTACTGCGGGAGATCTGGATGAAAGCATCTCTGACCTCTGTTATAGCCTGCATCACTCTAATTTCCCTTTCTGCCTGCACGTCCCAACCCGCCCCCGGCGGGGCGAAAGCATCGGTGAAGCCCGCGGCAGCCGCGCCGGCTCCTTGGGTCCACACGTTCGCGCCCTTGCGGCAGGTGTGGGTGAGTCCGGAGGGGACGGGGAGCGGGGAGGCGGCGGGGAGGGCGACGAATATCGCGACCGCCGCGCAGAATTCCAAGGCGGGGGACCTGATCTGGCTGGCGGGGGGCGAGTACGATTTCGCCAAGCTGGATGATAAAAACGAGCCTGTGGCTGCGGAATGCTGGCATGCCCGAGCAGCCCATCGTCTACCGCGCTAAACCGGGGGAGCGGGTCACCATCTACGGCCAGTTTGTCATCCATGGGGCTTATACGTGGATCTGGGGCATGGAAATGACCAGCCCCTCCGGGGAACATCCCACGGCCGGGGGCGGCCGTGCCACACCCAAGTATGAGGCCCCGGCGTTTCTCTGCCGCGCGGCGGGGGTACACCTGATCAATAACATCATTCACGATGCCCACACCGAAAACGCCATCGGCGGCTGGAACGAGGGGCCGGACCACGTCTATTACGGCAACATCATCTACCGCAACGACAGGGCCTACCCCATCTACACGCAAAACCGCTTCGAGACCGCCGGCGTGAAATACATCGTCCAGAACATGTTCCTGGATGTCCGCCAGGATTCGCGCGGCTCGCCCTTCAACGTACACGCGTACACGGAGGAAAATTATGTCAGCGGCTTTTACTTCCGCCAGGACATAGTCAGCCGCGGGCGATTCCTTTTAGGCGGCAACGGCTATCCCACGCACCACAACACGGTGGAGCAGTGCGTGTTCTACGATGCCCCCGAGGTGCAGATCGGCTGGGGCCGCCCCGCACAGGTCGTCTTCCACGAAAACTACCTGGCCCGCAGCTTCGCGGATTTCTGGATGTTCTGGATCAACGAGGCCAAGAACCCTCACCCCAGCCCCTCTCCCGTAGAAGGGCGAGGGGTCGCGCCCACGACGGCCGCTTCGCAGCCGGCAGGTGAGGCTTCCGTTGAGGCAAAGCCAATTCCCAACGTGGTCACGGGCAATTACATCGTCCTGCCGCCTGAGCCGATTCGACCCGCCACGGTGGATAAGTCGATGAACCCTGATGCGGTACACTACGCGGGGTTGGGGGTGCTGGTGCGGACGGCGTATGTGCCCGACAAGGCGGAGCACATGGGCGAAGAGCCGCTGGATTGGGCCGACACTTTTGACGATAACCATTATTATGGCATTTTCCGCGGGCTGCTCTACGCGGCGGGCAAATTGGGCACGTACGATCTGCCGGGTTGGCGGAAGGCCACGGCCGCGGCGGGCAAGGAACTTGATGCCAACTCCAGCCAGGAGGATATGCCGCAGACAGCCGCGTTTTTTGTCTTCGCCAATGAATATGAACCCGGGCGTGCACACGTGGCGATCGTGAACTGGCCGAAGGTAGAGAACGTGCGGATCGACCTTTCGCCGGCGGTGAAGAAGGGCGAAAAGTTCAGAATGATGAAGGCCCGCGACCCGTTCGGTCCGCCCGTGGTCGAGGGCCTGTACAAGGGCTCGGTCAGCGTGCCGATGGGGCGGGAGGAGTTCGGGGCGTTTTTGGTGCTGCCGGGGGCTCGCTGAAAAACTTGCCACAGAGGGCACAGAGGAAGAAACGGAGAGGGCACGAAGAAAGAAAATAAGAGAAGAGAAGAGTAACAGCCGGAAACGACCGGAGATTTAACCACAGAGGACGCAGAGGTAACAGCCGGAAACGGCAGGAGTTTTAACCACAGAGGACACAGCTTTTTGCATAACTAAGCGGCAGGTTTTAACTCCTGTCGCGACAAGTGCTGATGCACAAAAAACACAGCCAATTTCAGGTCGACCCAACGACGCACGCGATTCAGGCGGCGAGCATGGTAAGGCAGCATGCTTACATGGCTGGTGCCCTTGAACCAACTATTCCAGTGTTCCACCGCCACGCGTTGGTTGAACAGCGCCTGACCTTCCGCTGTAGCCAGCAGTCGGTCCGATGCATCGCGCCCGGGTTGCTCCGCACGCCACGCTTCGGTCTTGGCCCCGCGCCGGTTCACAGGGGCCAGCAGCCGCGCGTGCAAGCGGCGATCGATCAGCCGATGCAATCGCTCGCTGTCGTAGCCGGTGTCGGCAATCATCCAGCGCAGATTGGGCGCCTGGCCTGCGGCAATCTGTCGGATCAATCGCCGCGCCACTTTCATCTCCTGCACGTTGGCGCTACTGACGTGCCAGGCCCACAGGCCGCCGGCGCCGTCGCACACCACATGCAAGGCATAGCCTCTAAACCACTTGCCGCCGTGGCAAGCCCAGCGGCTCTCCGGGTCGCGGCTGCAACTGCCCGTCAGCAGGAACGTCGAATCGATCACCACGTGTGCGGGCGGGCCCAGTCCCTGCCAGCGGCGCAATCGTCGCAAAAGTCGTCGCAACAGCCGACGAAAATCGGACGCCTTGGCACGCCGGGTCAACGTTGCCAAGCAGGGAATTTTGCCCGTCCACTGCCAGTACCGTTTGAGCCACCAGCCGGTGGCCCCTTGCGACAGCCGATGCTGCGTAACACTGATGGGCCAGTTCATCATGGCGCTGAACGCCCACACGGCCAGAATGTCTTGCGTGCCATACTCACGTGGCCGACCCATACGCGGCAAATCCGGTGCATCCTTGCCAACATGACGAATCTCACGGTACAGTTTGTTCCACAGCCTGCCGTCCATGGCATTGCTCCTTTCGATGTGATAACCCGAAAAGAGCATAACCTAAAACGCAGGCTGTTTTTATTTACGCGTCGTACTTATGCAAAAAGCTGAGGACACAGAGCATGAGATGCATCCACGAAGACCGGGATTTCATCAGTCTCGAATGCGATTGGTGCAAGAAGGTGCTTAAAGTGGACAAGGGCAACTGCGTTTTCCGTCCCAACACCGTCCACTTCGTGACGCCTGTCAAGTGTCCCTGTAATCGCGTGGCGGAGCAGGCCAAGTTCGAGGGCATTCGGCCCCAGCCCGTCAAAGAGGAACCGGTTGATAACCGAAAGCCCGAAAAGAATCATGGCATCGTCACCAAGATCGTGGCGGTGGCGGTGCTTCTGCTTCTGGCGGCCGGGGTGGCGTATTGCGTGAAATCCTGGGGCAATAGCATGAAGGATCTGGACAGGCAGACCGATGCCTACCGCATCGCCAAGGGCGGAGATTGCAGCGCGGCGTGGACCGCCGCGAAGAAGATGGTTACCGGGGCGCTGAAGTCCCCCGGCACGGCCGATTTCGGCAGCTATGCGGAGCAGAACCCGCAAGTATGCGTTACGGACCTTCATAACGGCGAGTATGCCGTCCGGGGATTTGTGAATGCCGACAACAGCCTGCGCGTCAAGACGCGCGCGGACTTCTCCGTAAAACTCAAATATATGGGGCTTGACCAGTGGAGTGCGGTCGAAGGCCCGGAAATTGAATCGAATTGAGGTTTCACCCTCACGGGGCTCAGGTAAGCGTTACACACTTACTGCCTTCGCATACGTTGGCGGACTTGGCGATGTTGGCGGTATTTGATTAAGTGTTTTTAAATCAGGAACTTACTGAGGCGTCGAAGGCCGCCAAGACCGCCAAATAGGAAGGTTTCGCAATAAAGCCCCTACGCGTTGATCATCTTGATCATCTTATTATTAAATATTGCAAATTAAGGACTTATAAGATGATCAAAGGGAGGCGGTTGATCATCTTATCTCGTAGCGCTTATTGAGTGGCATTTCTTCTTCTGGATGTTCCGCCCGCGCGAATTTATCATCATTCTGATGCAAGTCCAATGAGATGGGCATAGCGGAGATGGGCAAAATGGCACACACCGAAATCCTCGACGCCACGCGCGGCCGCGATTTCCTCTTCTTCGATCTGGCGGAAATTCAGCAGACCAACAATGTCGCGCTCTCCGTGTGCCAGGCGAAAAAGCACCCGTACAACCCGGTGCTGGATGTGGCGGACAAAAACGCCTGGGACTGCGGCTGGGTCGCCCCCTGGGCCATTCGCGGCGCGGCGTACGACAAGGCCGACGGCCTGTTCAAGGTTTGGTACAACGGCGCCGAATACGGCGGTGCTAAGAATTTCGTGGGGATTGCGGTGAGTGAGGATGGGGTGAACTGGCGACGGCCGCGCGTGGGGATTTATGAGAATGGGGGCAGCCGCGACAACAACATCGTACACGATGTGGGCTGGGGCTGCATCATTTTGGATGAGGGCGAGAGCGACCCCGCCAAACGCTACAAGGCGCTGGCCTTTGACTGGATCGCCTATTCTCCGGATGGCGTGCACTGGACGCCGTACGAAAAGGCGCCGATGGAGCTGAAAGAAAAGCAGGCTGACCCCGTGGCCTTCGTGCGCGATGACCAGGACCCCAACCCCTGCGCGGCGATATAAATATGTCTTCCAATACTACGGCGCGGCGAATAAGAGCGGCCCCGACCAGGTGCGCTTCAAAGGCATCGCCTTTTCTCCCGATGCGGTCAACTGGCGGGGAAGCGAGGACAACCCGATCCTGTCCCCTAATGAGAGCTTCGAGCACGAGAATCATTTTCTGGCCTATGTGCCCTATAAGGGCCACTGGCTGTTACTGTACGAGTGCGCGTGGTACGCGCTGGATGGCACGGGCAAGCACGGCCGCTACGTGGGCGATGTGCGGCTGGCGCACAGCCGCGATGGCGAGCATTTTACGCGCGTGAACCCGCACGAGATTTTCATCGCCAAGGGTAGCCCGCAGGAATGGGATGGGCAGTTCATCGTCATCACAGACAAGATTGTCATCAAAGACGACACGATCTACCTGTATTACGCCGGCATGGGCAGCGAGTGGACGAGTTGGCCGACGCAGAACCAGGTCGAGGGGATGCGGCAGATCGATCCCGAAACGGGCAAGGGCGCCACGGCCAGGCACAGCCTGCGCCGCATGGGCCTGGCCACGCTGCGGCTGGATGGTTTTACACGCATGCACGTGAGCGATGATGTTTCGTATGGCAGTTTCGTCACGCGGCCGATTCACCTTGGCCCAGCACAGCCGGGGGCGGCTGTGCTACACGTGGCGGAGCAGGCGACGCTGACCGTGAACGTCGGCGACACGCGGCCGCGCTGGAGCTGGCTGGAGGTGGAGGTTTTGCAGGCGGATCGCGACGAAGTGATCGCCGGCTTTAGCCGCCAGGAGTGCGGGGCGATAATCGAAGATGCGGTGAAAGTGCCGGTGAAGTGGGGTGGTAAATCGCTTGCCGACTTAGCCGGCAAAACCGTGCGGTTGCGCTTCAACTTCTTCGGCAGCGCAAGCTTGTACGGCTTTCGCATCGGTGGTTAAGAAAACCAATGTGTGCGACAGCACCGTTTGTTACTGGCAAAGGAACCACCAAGAACACCAAGGACACCAAGAGCACCAAGAAAAGCCAAAAATCTTTTGTCTATTCTTCATCTTGGTGCTCTTTGTGATCTTGGTGAGCTTGGTGTTTAGGCAGTTTTCTGCTGCTGGACCAGCGGTTCGACCTATCGCCCTTTCAGGGTCTGTCTGAAAAGCTCCAGCAAAACCTTATTTGTCTCCGAATTGATCTCCCTCGACCGCGCGAGATCGATACTCAGCTTCGGGTGCTCGACCCAATGGAACACGCGCCGAAGCGCTCTGCGCACGCGGCAGGGGGAGTAGTCGCCCACGATATCCGCCCCGGCCAACCGGTAATCGCACGCGCGGGCGAAGAAGTTGATGATGTCGCACACCTCGGCAAGCGTGAGCACGCCCGAATCCCAATTCACGACCGCCTCATTGGCGTTGAGCACGTCTTTGTCGAGGGAGATGTAAAGTGGCCGCGATGAGAGTTCCTCCCGCCAGGGGGCCAGCAATTCCTCCAGCCGCGCGTGGGTGAAAGGCTCCTGCGGGCTTGGCCGTAGCGCCTGGTGGGTGATCGATTTCCACTGGCCTCGGTCGTACTGGTCTGTCGCCGGGAAGACCACGATCTTTTTGGTTCGCAGCATGGACCAGGGGGCAAAGTGCCGGTAAAAGTTGTCGAAATCGAGTCTTCCGCCCAGGTGGAAGATTCTATGGATGAATGGCCCTCTCGCCGCGTGCAAAACCCAGCCGCCGCAGTGCATGATGGGCAACGGCCCGACCCAGTCCGGGTGCTTGTCGATGACCAGCAGGTTAACGGGTTCGGCGATTCGCCGCAAAAGGGCCAGGCTGACATGGTGGAAGTCTCCCGAGCCGGCGAAAATCAGCCGCGGACTTTTCGTTGCCATCCTCTCCATCGCGGCGGTCAAATCATGTTGGAAGGAGTCAAATTGGCCATAGCTGCACGCGAGTCGCACGCGAGGCCCCCAGTTTTGCAGGTCAATTTGGGGCAGACGAGCCAGCGCCGCTTGCGCCCCCGGCAACTCATCGAGGTTCAGCACAAGAGGCTCGAGCATTAGATAACCTTTTGATTGCGTGGAAAATCAGCCACAAAAAATCGGTGTTGCGAAATCGCCTATTTGTCGGCTAAACTTAACGCGTTCCTCATACTTTCTCAAAGAGAGAGATAATATGCAAGAAACTGGCGGCAATGGAGTAGCCCTAAGCCGGTTGGCCGAGTCCCTGATTGAGCACCCGACTACGCGCTTCATGATGGCAATGGATAAGCGATTTCGGGGCACTCATCTCAAAGACCTTGTCGCCACGGAGATGGATGACCAACGGCGCATGACCGTTTGCGGCAAAACCATCTATAACTTCGGTTCCGACAGTTTCCTGGGACTTGACCGCGATGCGCGCGTGCAGCAGGCCCTGGTGGATGGCGTTCGCCGTTGGGGCACGCATAACGGGGCCTCCCGCGTCTTCTACAGCGTCGAAGCCAATGACATCGCCGAGAAGAAACTGGCCAAATGGCTGGGTGTCGAGGCGACACTTATTTTCCCCACGGTCACACTGGCCAACATGGGCCTTTTGCCGGGCCTGGCGGGCGCGGGCGATGTGCTGGCCGTGGACCTGCTGGCCCATAACAGCATACACGAGGGCGCCAAGATCGCCCACGATAATGGCGCGGACTTACGAACGTTTGATCCCTGCACGGCTGATGTCCTGGCCTCGACACTGGCGGTCAATAAGCCGCAGCGCGGCTGCATCGTGGCGGTGGATGGCGTGTACTCCATGCAGGGCACGACGCCGCCGTTGCGGGCGATCAAGAATGTGACTGATGAATTTGGCGGCGTGATGTATATCGACGATGCCCACGGCACGGGCATCTTCGGCCCGCAGGGCCGCGGCACGGCCATGCGGGAACTGGGCGATATCCGCGATGTCATTGTCGTCGGCTCGCTTTCCAAGGCTTTTTCCTGCATGGGCGCCTTCGTCACCTGCACGGAAGAGCTCAAACCGCTGCTGAAGGTGTCTTCGCCCACGTACGTTTTCGGCGGCCCCGTCGCCCCGCCATACCTGGAGGCGGTGTGTACGGTGTGCGATATCCTGGATTCAACCGAATATGCCGCCATTATTGGCCGCCTGCGGACACGCATCGCGCGGCTGATCGAGGGCCTGCACACGGCGGACCTGGTGGTGCTGGGCGGAGAGTCGCCTATCGTCTCGGTGCTGGTGAAGGATCGTGCCGCCGCGATGCAGGCAGGCAAGTGGCTGTTCGATCATGGGTTTTACGTCCAGTCCGTGACGTATCCCGCCGTGCCTATGAATGGGGCGGTGCTGCGCATTCAGGTGAATGCAAACCATCCCCTCCCGGCCATCGATGGTCTGGTGAAAGCCTTCGCCGCTATGCGAGAGGAAATCAGGCTGCCGCGGGCATCCGAGCAGAAGCAGTACGCGTGATGGTTACGGTGTGGCACAGCCGTGCTTCGGCTGGCTCAGCACCCTGAGCGAAGTCGATGGGCCCTCGGCTGTGCAACGCAGGTGAGAGCCCTCACCCGGCCCTGCTTCGCTGACGCTACGCAGGGCCACCCTCTCCCAGAGGGAGAGGAGTTTGGGGCTCTTCTGGAATGAACACTGATGCTAGCCCTCTGCTATAGCTGTCCTCCTTGGCGGTACGTCGCCGGCCGCGCATTGGGGGCGGTTTGGAAGGGGGTATATTTATCGGGCCTGGCCGCCGCGCGGCTGCGTGAGGTGGAGCCCGCAAAAATTCCCAACGGCTGGGCCATGGTGCGCGTGAAGCAATGCGGCCTGTGCGCCAGTGATGTGCATCTCATCCGCCTTCAGTTCAGTCCATTCACTGTACCCGTGGCAATGGCCGGCGAAGAGAATTCCCCCTGCATTCTTGGCCACGAGCTGGTGGGCACGATAGAGCAGGTGGGGGCGGACTGCCCGCTGCCTGTTGGCACTCGGGTCATTTCACGCAGCGGAAGCTTTAGAAACTGCTTCAATCTGGGCGCTGACCCGTGCAGCCAGTGCGCCCGCGGCGAATATGCGTTATGCCTGCGGCAGGGGCATCCCGTCCCGCCTTATGAACCCCTGCGCGGCGGCGGTTACGCTCAGCGGTACTGGGAGCACGCGGCGAATCTGCTGCCTGTGCCGGAAAAACTTTCCGATAATGCAGCCATGCTCGCTGAGCCCTTGGCCTGCTCGCTCCGCGCGGTTTTGCGTCTGCCGCTGGAATCTCCCGCAAGAGTGTTGGTGGTGGGCGCGGGTCTTCTGGGCCTGGGGGCCGTGCATTGGCTGAAGTCCTTGCGGCCACGCGATGAGGCGGCGTGTCTTGCGCGGCACGACCACCAGGCGAGTCTTGCGGCCAAGTTAGGCGCGGCCAATGTGGTGAGAGGTCGCGGCGGCGCCGAGGAACTGACCGCGATCACCAAAACCCGCTGCCTGCGCGGCCCCGGCGGAGATGAAGTGCTGGAAGATGGTTTCGATGCCGTGATTGATTCCATCGGCACGCCGGAAACTGTGCATTCCGCGCTGAGGTGGATCCGGCCCGGCGGTTGCCTCATTATCCTCGGCGCACATCTTGCTCCGGGCAGGCTCGACTACAGTCCCATCTGGTTTCGCCAGATCGATGTGCGCGGCGTCCTGGCCCACGGCATGGAAAACTTTCGCGGCCGCGCGATTTCCACGCTGGCGTTGACGATGGAACTATTGGCGCAGGAAGCGCCGCTGCCCGCGGAACTGGTGAGCCATCGCGTGCCACTACAGGATTTCCGCCAAGCCCTGCGCCTGTATGATGACAAAGCCGCGGCTAAGACTATCCGTGTGGCGATTTGCCCATGAAGGCTTTTTTAAAACCCCGCCGTTCCTCCTTTCGTTTTTCCTGCAATACAAGCTTTTCCGCCGCGTTTACCGATATAGATACTTAAGTGTTTTGTTGGCTGGAAAACGAAGGAGCTAAATTCATGGTACATCGTATGTGGCATTTTGTTGTGCTGGCACTTCTGGCGAGTGGTTCACTGGTAAGCCTGGCCATCGCGGCCGATACGCCGGGCCAGAGACTTCGTCCCGCGGCCCAAGACCCAGCGGCTTCGCAACCGGCATCGCGGCCGGAGCATTGGGATCAGACGATCACGCGGCAGAATAAGCCCGGCGACCTGCTGGAAATCAACCTCTCCAAGGCCCATCCGCGCGAAGGCAAGTATGTCGCATGGCTGCGCATCCGCTGGGGCAACCTGGACAAGCAGCTTCCAGGCGTGGGCAAGGAGTACTATTCTAACTGGGACGGCAGCGTGACTTTCGCCTCCGGCGCTACTGGTGTGGTGGAACGCAAGATATCGTTTGATGATGGACCGACCTCCCGTCCCGCCAGCCAGCCCGCCGGCAACGAAAAGCCGCGGCAGCGCCGCCAGCAGCAGGCAAATAATGGAGAACCCGGCCCCGGCAGCGGACGCGATAAACTCATCCAGGGTTCCGGCAGCCAGATCGTCTGGAAGGCCGGCGTCGTGGGCGGCATCGATGGTCTCTTGATCAAGATCACCAGCGATAGTCCCACGCCCTCCGGCACGATCAAGGCCGGCAAGTTCAGCGTGGATTTCAAGGCAAATGCGGGCCGCGCCGGCGTCGCTGCTCCTAAATAACCTGTCAATACGACGAAATTTCAGCCGCGGGTTTGGGCGTCCAACCGCCTGCATCCGTTGGCTGATTTGTTTCAAACGGGGACGGCCAATCAGCGACCGGCCTTGCAACCTGGCCCGCTCCGATGGACAATTAGGGCGGCACCGGGCCGGGGAAGTTAACATTCGGGTTGTACGCAGGTCAAAAGGAGACAGGTGAGCATGAAAGGCAATGCAAAGCTGATCGAGGCGTTGAACGGGCTCTTGAAGGATGAGTTGACCGCGATCAACCAGTACATGGTCCATGCGGAGATGTGTGAAAACTGGGGCTACGACGATCTGCACAAGATGATCCAGGAACGGTCCATCACGGAGATGAAGCACGCGGAAAAGCTCATCACGCGCATCTTGTTCCTGGAAGGCATGCCCGTTGTCAGCAACCTGGGGGATATTCGCATCGGTCAGGATGTCCCCAAGATGTTCGAAAGCGACCACGCCCTGGAGATTTCCGCGGTCAAGAATTACAACGCGGCTGTGAAACTGGCCACGGAAGTCGCCGACAACGCCACCAAGGAAATGCTCGAGCACATCCTCGTCGATGAGGACGGCCATGTGGATCAGATTGAGAACCAGCAGGATCAGATCAGCCAGATGGGTACGCAGTTGTACCTGTCCACGAAGAATTGAGCCGGCAGCATTCGGGCTTGAGAGAAGTTGAGAGAAAGCCGCCGCGACTCACAGTTATTGTGAGTCGCGCCCTTGCCAACTGAAAAAATTTTTCAGTTGAGGCAAAAATAAGTGTTACAAACTGTCAGCCGTTGACAGATTGTAACACTTATTTTTATATGGTCGGTGCGCCCTGCAACATTTAGACTGATTTATGTGGCCGGCTTGTGTGTCCCGGCTTTATCTGGCGATCATGTTTCAGCCGCCGAGCGTAAATGAGTCAGGTCCGCGAAATGAGTAAACCACCCATGCAGCAAGACTTGCTTGCCCTAGAACACCGTCCGGCCACAATGCAATCGGTGCGGCGCGGGACTGGCGTTTATTACGTGCTGGCTACGGCGATTTATCTTGCCGTAGCGCTCTACTCCGCCGCCGGACCGCGCGGCTCAGATCAGTTCTGGTATGTCGGCGACGCACAGACTCTGGCCTCAATTGGCAAGCCCTACACATTCATGGTGTATCCCGGCACGCTGATCCGGGAGAGGATGCCGTACGACAAGACCTACGCCCAGCACAATACGCTGGTGCTGTATTTCGCGGCGGGACTGACGAAGTTTGTCGGACCCTACGCGGCCTGGATGGTCCTGTGCATCTCCGGAACGCTGGGCGGGGCATGGATCATCAGCCGGATAATCAAACGTCTGCTCTCGGGGAAAGCCGCCGCGCTCGCCTACGCCGTTTTTCTCTTTTGGCCCACGATCTTCTGGCAGTCCATAAACGTGTTGCAGGAAGGTTTCTTTGTGGTGCTGGCCGCCGGGACCGTGTACGGCCTGCTCGCACTCCAGAAAAGCCTGGCCAATTACCTGCTGCTGGGGATGGGATTGGCCGTAGCCGCGATGTGTTCCCCGTTCTTTGCGCCCATTCTGTTGCTGCTGCCGCTGATCATGCTGATTCACTTTGGCCGTCCGTTTCGCCCGCGGGTTGTGGTGACGGCCGCGCTGCTGCTGGCTATTGCGGGCGCGTGCGTTGTCCTCAAAGGCAGACTTTTCCCGGCGGCGTTTCCTGACCTGGCCCACATCATGCTGGCCGCCGATCCCTATCGAGGAAACATGTCCTGGCAAGGGCAGGTGGACCTGCTGCCTATCACGCCGGCTTACGTGCTCAAGAAGATCGCCGCAGCGCTCGGGGCGATGGCCAGTGTTCATTCCATCCTCTTCCTGTGGACGGCCGACATCACGGCCTTGGCGGCACTCGTGCTGCTGGTGCGGAATCGAACCGGCCAGATCGCCCGTCTGGCCAGGATAGGCACGCTGATGCTGGGTCTGCACATCCTGGTCGTGATTTGCCACCAGAACCAGTTCCGCTACGGCGTCTTCCTGCTGCCGGCGACTCTGCCGTGCGTTTTCGTCCTGGTCAGCGAGATCTGTCGCAAATGTAATTGGCCTCGTGTTGGCGCGGCGGCAGGCTGCGTGGCGTTAATCGCCTGCATGGCCATCGCCATTGCCGCGGCAAGAAAGGTCCGTTCCGAGGGCCTGCAATTTGCCTCATTTCGCGCGACCATGCAGGAGCGGGCAGGGCGACTGGGCGATGTGCACTATGTAATCCTTGAAAGCGATGATGGGCCGCACGCCCCGATTGCATATGGCCTCTACCCGGCCACGACAATGGCCTTGTTGTATGAATTCACACCAGCCATGTATGAGCAGCTCATTCGCGAATTCCCGGCCGCATATCTAATCTGCAAAGATGGTTCAAAGCTGCCCGCGTTCTACCATGCAGAGGCTGCGCCGCTGTGGCAACTGCCGCCGCCTTACACGCAGTACAGCCTGTACAGGCTGCCGCCGCGATAGGCCCCAACCAGTCACCCTAGCTCTTTGCCCCAAGCGAAAACATCCGCTCCAGGTCGAAGCGGCTGAATTGGCGGAAGGCGATGAGCGTCTCGGTGCTGGTGAGGCCCTCAACGGCGATGAGATCTTCCGTCACCAGCTTGGCCAGTTCATTGTTGTTAAGCGCCAAGGCGTTCGGGTCAGACGAACCCGGCAGTGCTCTGACTTTCCCACGAGAGAATCATTGTCGCCTGCGCCGCAGAAGGGCCATTGCGCCCGCTGCCAATAGCACCATCGTGGCCGGCTCCGGGACCAGCACCATTTGCGTAACGACAACCGCCTCCACTTGTGCGGCGGCCGCGTCGTGCGTGCCCACTTGTTCCCAGACATTAACCTGGGGATAGGCTTGCAATTGCATGTTCTGGAAGAAATAGGGGGTGCCGCCGGCGTAACTTCCATTGGCCAGGAAAACGTGCGCATCGTAATTCACAGGACCATCGAGGCTCGGCAGGCTTCCCGCCTGCTGGCCAACACCATATATCAGCGAAGCTGGGTCAAGCGAAAGCTGGGCGGCGAATATTTCCCCGATGTTGGGTCCATGTTGCGTGTTTGGGTCGTAACCGATGACGGTAAAGCCATATTGCTGATAAAAGGTCCCGCCTCCAGTTCTTGTTAAATACTCGCCGCCGATGGGGTCGTGGTGTACGATGGAATTCAAATCCACGTTGCCGAGATCTAAGGCATAACCGGCAATGCCGGCGTTATCGCCCTGCGAACAATCCGCGAACAGTTGCCATGTGTCCGTGACGTAGTTGTTAACCAGCGTGAGTGTTGCTGTCGGCTGACTATCCGCAGCGGCTACGCTACAGACGACCACTAATGCCAAAACAGCGGCCGGAGTTGCTACAGCTTTGCGCAGGCTCATAAACCTCTCCTTTGGACGGCTCCGTCCCCAGTTAATCCACCGTGGAGTGACACCTCACCCCACAACGTGACATATCAAATAGGCGAATCAAACAGAAAAAAGCACCACCAATTCAAAGGGAAAAGACTCGTCGATGCGAGTGTGCCGTTACCTCCCGTTTTGGTGCTGCCCCGCAAAAAATCAAATCAGCCAGGCTCATGGCTGTTAACGTCACGAATTTATGGCCGCGCGGCGGTGACGTCAATAAAAAAGCGACAGGGAAAAATCGACTGTCGATATTTCAGCCGTTTATCCCTCTTCGCCTTGGCTTTCAGATCTTTGCCCCCAGCGAAAACATCCGCTCCAGGTCGAAGCGGCTGAACTGGCGGAAGGCGATGAGCGTCTCGGTGCTGGTGAGGCCCCCAACGGCGATGAGATCTTCGGTCACCAGCTTGGCCAGCTCGTCATTCTCGCGCACGCGGGCCACGGCCACCAGGTCGAACGGGCCGGCCACGCTGTACACCTCGGCGATGCCGCCGATTTTGAGGATCTCCTGCGCCGCCGCGGCAATCTTGTTGCGCTCTGCTTTGATCAGGATGAACGCGGTTACCATTTTCTCTCCTCCTGCTGGTTTATGCTGAATAAGAGGCTGTAGATGTTTAGGTTGTAGGCTGTAGTAAAGGCAAGACCATCGGCTACATCCCTACAGCCTACAGCCTACAGCCTACAGCCTACAGCCTACAGCCTACAGCCTACAGCCTACAGTCTACAGCCTTCTTGTTACCTCTTCGACCGCACCGGCTTCGTCTGTCTGCGCGGCCGCGAGGCCACGTTGCGCTCGGCGCAATCGCCCCCGCGGCGGACGGCAGCGCAAGCACGCCGCCCGTGTCGGCGGATGTTGCCATGGCCGTGTACCGCGCCAGCCAGCCGCTGGTGAAGCGCGGCGGCGGGGCGACCCAGCCTTGGCGGCGGCGGCCGAATTCCTCATCGCTGACCGCGGCATTCAAGCTCTGCTTGAACACATCGATCTCGATGATGTCACCGTTCTTCAGCAGGCCAATCTCTCCGCCGGCGGCCGCCTCGGGAGAGATATGCCCGATGCACGCGCCCGCCGTGCCGCCGGAGAAGCGCCCATCGGTGATGAGCGCGCACTTGTCGCCCAGCCCCGCGCCCTTGATGTAGCTGGTGGGGGCCAGCATTTCCTGCATGCCGGGGCCGCCCCGCGGGCCCTCGTTGCGGATGATGACCACATCGCCGGCCCTTACCTTGCCGGCCAGGATGCCCGCGCAGGCATCTTCCTGGCTCTCAAAAATCACCGCCGGCCCGCGATGCGAGTACATCTTCGGATCGACGCCGGCCAACTTGATCACGCTGCCGTTTTTGGCGATGTTGCCGCGCAGCACCACCAGCCCGCCGCGCTGCGTAAAGGCGGTTTCCTTGGTGCGGATGACATCGAGCGGATCGAACCCATCCGCGAGAGCGTCTTTGGTCGCAGTGATTTTGACCGGCTTATCCGCATCCAGATCGGCGCGGACATCCTCGACGGATTTGCCCGTCGGCTTCCAGCCGCCGGCGATCATCTCTTTGCCTTCCTTGCTCGGCCGGCCGTTGCGCAGGCTGTTGGCGCGAATGTTTTCCCCGAGCGTCCTGCCCGTCACGGTCAGCGCCGATTCATCCAGCAGGCCCGGCAAGTCTTTGACGATCTGGCCCATGATCGTGTGAATGCCGCCGGCGCGGTGTACATCCTGCATGTGATACACGCGGCCTTCAGGCGTGGAAGAGGGCGCCACGCGGCAGATATTCGGCACGTTCTTGGAAATCGCGTCGATGTCGGCCAGCGTGAAGCCGGCCGCAGCCTCCTGCACCATCGCCAGCAGGTGCAGCACGGTATTGGTCGAGCCGCCCATGGCCATATCGAGCACCATGGCATTGGCGAAGGCCGCGGGCGTGCAGATCTGGCGCGGCAGCAATGGGTACTCCTCCGAGCAGTCCATGGCGATCCATTCCCTGGCCATCCTGACCGTGCGCTCGGCCGAGTGGTGATACATCCGCCGGCGCACGGCCGCGGACGCCAGAATCGTGCCGTTGCCCGGCAGGGCCATGCCCAGCGCCTCGCCCAGGCAGTTCATGCTGTTGGCCGTGAACATGCCGCTGCACGAGCCGCAGGAGGGGCAGGCCAGGTCCTCATATTCCTTGAGGCCCGAACCGGACAGGTCGCCCGTAGTGTGCCGCGCGACCGCGTAAAACACATCGATCAGGTCGGCATCCTGGCCGGAGGGCAAACGCCCGGCCTCCATCGGCCCGCCGGAAGCGAAGACCGTGGGAATATTGCAGCGCAGCGTGCCCATGTACATGCCGGGGATGATCTTGTCGCAATTAGGGACGCAAATCATCGCATCGAACAGGTGCGCGTTGACCATGGTCTCCACGCAGTCGGCGATGAGCTCGCGGCTGGGCAGGCTGTATTTCATGCCGGTGTGGCCCATGGCGATGCCGTCGCAGATGCCGATGGTGTTGAACACGAAGGGCACGCCGCCGGCCTCTCGCACGGCCTTCTTCAGGAGTTCGCCCATCTTATCCAGGTGCGCGTGGCCGGGAATGATATCCGTGTAGCTGTTGCAGATGGCGATGAAGGGCCTGCGCATCTCGCTGTCGGTAAGGCCCAGGGCCTTTAAGAGGCTGCGGTGGGGCGCCCGCTCGACGCCGCTCTTGATTCTGTCACTTCGCATGTTAGATTCCTTCCAAAATCACGAATCAATGATTCTACAAGGCCCTTGCGGGAGTTTCGAGAGGCAATCTGGAAGAGGGCCTTGGGCCTTTGGGCTTTGGCCTGCCGGAACTCCGGACGATTAATCTTCCATTCCGATAACTCTTCGGGTTCCAGCAACGCACTTGGATTTCAAGCAAATCATAGTTTTTGCCTGCCAAAGCCCAGAGCCTCTCTTAACGCTGGCATTTGGCGCCAGAATCAGGCATACATTTCCCTCATGAACGATTCATACGTCCACGGTTACTCCCCGCGCAAGGCGCAGCGGCTCCTGGATCAGGCGGCGACCGTGCGTGAATTACTTCACCGCGATACATCGTATGGACGGGGGCAAAAAATTTTGGAGGCCGGCTGCGGCATCGGCGCACAGACGGTAACGCTGGCCGCAAACAGTCCGGACGCTCGATTTACCTCCGTGGATATTTCCGAGACCTCGCTGGCCTTTGCGCGGCAATCCGCGGCCATGGCCGGCCTGACCAACGTGCAATTCCAGCAGGCGGACTTGTATAACCTCTCTTTTGGCGATGCGCAATTCGACCACGTCTTCGTGTGCTTCGTGCTGGAACATCTGAGCGACGTGCCGAGGGCGCTGGCCTCGCTGAAAAGGGTGCTCAAACCCGGCGGCACGATTACGGTCATCGAGGGCGACCACGGTTCGTGCTACTGGCATCCGGAAACGAAGGCCTCGCTGGCGGCCTGGCGCTGCCTGATCGATGTGCAGGCGCGGCTGGGGGGCGATTCCAACATCGGCCGGCGGCTCTGGCCCATCTTGAGCGAGGCGGGTTTTGCGGATGTAACCGTCTCCCCGCGCTTCGTGTATTGCGATGCCAGCCGGCCCGCCTGGGTGGATGGATTTGTCCGCAAGACGATCATCCCGATGGTCGAAGGGGCCCGGGAAAAGGCCCTCGAATGGTGCACGATCGATACGCCCACATGGGCCCAGGGCATCGCCGATCTGCACCGCGTGGCGGATAAGCCCGATGGCACGTTTTGCTATACGTTCTTCAAGGCCTTTGGCTCGAAGTGAAAAGTGAGCACGGGAAAAAAAGACATCCCCGCCAACGTTTAGAATTTGATTGACTCTGGAATTCCGCAGAATAAGCTTGAGGCCCTTATAGGCGTCACTGTTTATCTGGTGGGAGGGTGGCTGAAATGTCTGCGCCTTGGAATTCCGCCTGAGTCCCCTTATCAATCCATCTCTTGCCTGGTCGAGGGGGAACCTTCCGGGGGAATCATGGCCAAGATGGCAGCGAGATGCTTTGCGGAGGATCGTTCGAAAAGGGAAGCTATCTGCTGAAGACATTGATGAGTTGGAGCTTATATGCAAGTCTGACAATGGAATGGATAGCAGTGGCGCAACGGCCCCAATTGCCATACCTTTGTCTGAAGATCATATAGTTGGTCCTGGTGCATCGGCATCAGTCAGTCTTGTCAGAATTAAGTCGCTTAAGGACGTAAATAGACTTGTCGGGGTTCCTCCACTGGAGTTCGGCCTT
The DNA here is from genome assembly GCA_963785635.1 of uncultured Phycisphaerales bacterium. Lineage (GTDB taxonomy): Bacteria > Planctomycetota > Phycisphaerae > SM23-33 > FEN-1343 > FEN-1343. The sequence goes on along the minus strand of CAWAWB010000012.1, from coordinate 107,085 downwards.
TCCCCGGGCCTTTGCGTAATCTTTGGCGACAACGGGACCGGAAAATCGGGTTTTGCCCAGGTTATAAAAAGAGCCTGCCGTGCACGTGGGAATGCAGGTCCGGTCAAACCTAATGCTTTCGATCAAACATCCCGAGGGCCGGCATCTGCCGAGCTGATCTTTTCTGTTGCCGGGGCCCAGGAGGCGGTTAAATGGGTTGACGGGGTTCCGACCGATTCAAGATTGAGCAATATTTTTGTTTTTGATTCGGAAAGCGCTCAATCGCACGTCGAGGAGGATGGCCCAGCATCCTTTACGCCTCGCGGACTCGATGTCCTTCCGAAGTTAGCTCATGCCTGTGACGAGCTAAAGAAGAGATTCAAGACAGAGAACGACACGGTATTCGCTGAGATTGTTCGTGAGCGTAACAACTGGAAGTTCAATGCGACGACACGAGTTGGTCTTTTGCTGAGTGGGTTGGATGAGAATTCTGAGGTCTCAAAAATTGAAGGTGAGGCCTCGCTTGCAGAATCAGATAAGTCCCGCCTGCGAGAATTGACCGACGCTCTTAAGAGTAATCCGAAGGCAAAAGCCCAGGCGACGAGGGCTTCGGCAAAGCGAATTCGTGAGTTTCGTGCGGCTGTTGAGGCGAGGACTACTGCAATAGCGGACGACAAAGCCAATTCTGTAAGAAATGCTTTAACCGAATGTGCTGCCGCAGAGGTAGCTGAAAAACTTGCTTCAACTGAAGGATTTGATGATAGTTTTCTTGCGGGTACGGGCGGTCAGGCTTGGCGCAATCTTTGGAGTATTGCCAGAGAGTTTTCGACGATAGCATATCCTGACAAAGAATTTCCAGTTACGGAAGCCGATGCAAAATGCCTTTTATGTCAAAGGCCGCTAGTACTCCGTAACGGAGAGACTTCTGGGTAGCGGTTCTTTTTGCCGATGGGTTGATAGAACCCTTTTGATCGGCAAGGAGGCCGTCATGAAAAAGTACATCGTCGAATTGACAACCGAAGAGCGTTCCCAACTCCAGACACTGCTGGATAAAGGCAAGCCGCATCAACGCAGGCATGCTCAGATGTTGCTCAAGGCTGACCAAGGCCCCGAAGGTCCGGGGTGGAAAGACGCTCACATTGCCGAGGCTTTTGACTGTCATCCCACGACGGTTGAGAACTTGCGTCGTCGTCTGGTGGAGCAAGGGCTGGAGGCGGCCTTGGAGCACGGCAACCGTGGCAGCTATCGGGTACGCAAGCTCGACGGCAAGGCCGAAGCGCACTTGATTGCCCTGACTCGCATGGAGCCGCCGGAGGGGCGCAGCCGCTGGGGCGTGCGTCTGCTGGCTGACCAGATGGTGGCGCAAGGATACGTCGAGTCTTGCAGTCACATGGCGGTGCAGCGGACGCTTAAAAAAATGAGCTTAAGCCTCACCTGAGCAAGTACTGGTGTATTCCGCCCAAGCAAAACGGCGAATTTGTCGCGGCGATGGAAGACGTGCTGGAGGTATACCACCGGCCGTTCGACTCGTTGCGACCCCTGGTATGCTTGGATGAAGCCAGCAAGCAGTTGGTGGCCCAGACGCGCCCCTCGATTCCCGGTCGATCCGGCCGAATCAAGCGGGTTGATCCGGAATACCGCCGTTGCGGCACGGCCAGCGTGTTCCTGGTGTCCGAACCGCTGAAGGGCAAGCGGCACGTGCGTGTGCGTCAGCAGCGAACGCGAATCGACTTCGCCCACGTGATACGGGAACTGTGCGATGTGCTGTACGCCCAGGCCGAGAAGATCGTGCTGGTGATGGACCAACTCAACACGCACAACATCGCCAGCCTGTACGAGGCATTTGAACCGGCTGAGGCTCGGCGTTTGGCGGAGAAGCTGGAGATTCACCACACGCCCAAGCATGGCAGTTGGCTGAATATGGCCGAGATCGAGTTGAGCGTGTTGAGCCGCCAGTGCATGGATGACTACTTTGAAAGCCGCGAACAACTGGCGGCGAGCATCGCGCCGTGGGAACGTTCACGAAATGAAAAGAAGAAGGGCATCGACTGGCGATTCACCACCGCCGACGCCCGGATCAAACTGAAGAAACTATACCCGGTGATTTAGCTGTTACAGAGTACTAGATCAGATAACGTCACAACGGTTGACGCGTTTTGATGAATTTGTGAAGGACCAGGCCCGTAATCGAGCAGATAAAGCTAGGGATCGACTTTGGGGATTGAAGAAGGATTTGGACGACCTTCATAAACTCTCCGAGGAGTATCAAAAGATTTCGGCTGATCTCGTTGACGAATCCGAAACTGTCCGTAATTTGATTGCCGAGTTCGTCTCGTCGGCTGATCTTCGTCTTTCTGATATCTGTCTGTGTTTGAAGAACAATGCCTGGATGACCGCAACCCCAATGGCGTCCTCGCCGTTAGCTAAACTGGACAATATCGCGAATGGTTTAGACAAACGCGCCGAGATGGAGATTTCCGCAGATGATCCTGACAAACGCAGACTTTTGATTTCTGAAAGTGACGAGCTTGAAGATCGCGAATGGTTGTCACGGAATAAAGAGGATGTTGTTACGCTTATAACGAAATATCGAAAGATTTCGCTGCTTAAAAAATGCCAAGCCGAAACGGTCACTAACACAATAACGATCCGGAGCGGTGAGCTTCACGATGCACACGTGACAAAAGCTTATTGCGACAAGTTCGACAAAGAGTTGAAGTCGCTCGGGCTGCAGACTTTGCATGTGAAACTGGAACCAATAAAAGGCAATAAGGGTCAACAGGAATTCGGCGTTCGGCTTGTTGGCTCCTCCGGCATTCCTGTGTATGACGTGGCAAGTGAAGGCGAGCAACGATGTATTGCTTTGGCCGCTTTTCTGGCTGAGCTTTCTCAGACATCGCATCAGTCCTCTCTCGTTTTTGACGATCCAGTCTCTTCCTTGGACCACTCTCGCCGACGTTCACTCGCGGCCAGACTATGCCTAGAATCAACTCAGAGGCAGGTCATCATTTTTACCCACGATCCGGTGTTCCTGTATGAACTGTTGGATTCCGCGGAAAATCAAGAGTTAGAGCCATCTTGTAGGCATTTGATGTTCAGTGGGAAGACTCCTGGCTTTTCAGAAACGGGCCTCCCTTGGGATTGGCAAAAATATAAAAGTCGGCTCGATTGCTTAGAGAAAGAACATAACAGAATTGCCCCCACATGGAGCCCAATTCCTACCCCGGCGAATATCGATAGTATGAGGCACGCGTATGATCATTTCCGTGCCACTCTCGAAAAGATCGTCCAAGACGTTGTTTTGGGTGGTGTAGTTGCTCGCTACCGATCCTGGATAAAAGTCGAATTGTTAGAGAAGGTTGTCGGCTTTTCTGAAACCGAATACAAGGAGATAGCCCGTCTGCATAAAAAGGCTTGCGACATAACAAGTGCACATGATTGCGCCGGTATAAGACACTTGTCGATTCCATCCCCAAATGAACTGCATGTTGATATTGGAGATCTAAAAAAGGTGGTTGAGAAAGCGCACCAACGCGGAAATCCTACAAGCGTCACGCCGGCAGGAGCTGGCCCCGCTAGTGGGGCAAAGGCTTAGGCGCTCAACCCTGAACTTGAGATTTAGGAATGTGAATTCCGAAAAGCCGGCAAAAGAGTCTCATTGCATTGCCACCGCTTTTTCTTGCCGCCTGAACCATCGCCGCTAAAATGCACCGCCATGAGTGACCTGAAACTCGACACGATCATCAAGGGCGACTGCATCAAGTGGCTCAATAAGCAGAAGGAGCCATTTGCGGACCTCATCTTCGCCGATCCGCCCTTCAACATCGGCTACAAGTACGATGTGTACGAGGACAAGCGCGCCTACGAGGATTACCACGCATGGACGGAAAAGTGGATCACCGCCTGCCGCAACGTCCTCAAACCCACCGGGGCCTTCTGGATCGCCATCGGCGATGATTACGCGGCGGAGGTCCGCCTCATCGGCCGCAAGGTCGGCCTGCACCTGCGCAACTGGGTGATCTGGCATTACACCTTCGGCCAGCAGACCAAAGCCAAGTACGCCCGTAGCCACACGCACCTGTTCTATTTCGTGGCTGATCCCAAGGATTTCAACTTCAACGATCAGGCGGTTCGAACCTTCTCCGACCGCCAGCGAAGATATGCCGATCCCCGTGCAAATCCCGCGGGCAAATTGCCCGATGACACCTGGGCGGAATTCGCCCGCGTGTGCGGCACCTTCGGCGAGCGCGAGGGCTGGCACCCCTGCCAGATGCCCGAGACGGTGCTGGGGCGGATCGTTCTTTCCACCAGCCGCGTGGGGGATGTGGTGTTCGATCCCTTCGCCGGCAGCGGCACGACGCTGGTGGCGGCCAGGAAGTATCACCGCCATTTCCTTGGGACCGAGATGTCCGCCAGCTACGTCTCGGGTATCAAGCGGCGGCTGGATGACCTCAAGCCGATTTGCGATCCCGGGGCGGCTGACAAGCATCTCTGGTCCGCCGCGCACGTGGAGTTGCTCCAGGCTACCTATGCTTCGGCCGCCATGCCCACGGACGAACTCCACGAAACCCCACCGCTGCTGATGGGCATGACGCAGCACTTCAACTGGAAGCTTGCCGCCGCGGGCTGCCAGCGGATGTTTACCGTGGATGAAGTGTGGCTGGAGCTGGAGCGGCTGCGCAAGGCCAACCAATTGACCATGATCCGCAGCCATGCCATTGAGAATGCGCGAAAGCCCATTCGCCCGCTCCAAGATGGTGAAATGCTTTTTGCCCCGCCGCCGCGCAAACGGGGGAGACGGTCACGGGGAAATGAATCGCTCGAGTTTGTGGATGGCGGCTGAATGGTGGGCTGCCGCGCAGATTGGCGTCTAAGGCTGTAGGCAGTGGGCTGTAGGTACTGCAAGAACAGCCGTTGTTCTTTTCCGGCCTTTCCTACAGTCTACAGCCTACAGTCTACAGTCTACAGTCTACAGCCTGGCATCACGGTCTGGCCAATTGTTCTGGTTGAACGCCGTAGACTCCTGAGTTGGCCCCCAGCGGCGGGGCCTCCAGCGGCGGGGCATTCGCCGCGCGGAGGATTTGACTGGTCGTCAGCGGGTCCGTGCTGCGCATGCGCGGCCGTCCATCCTTGCCCACCAGCACGGCCGTGAAGGTTTCATCGAAGACGCCGAAGCGGCCGCGCAATGCCTTGCCGTCGAGTTCGGGGGAGCTGGGCGGGCCGAAGTGTACCGGCCCATCGCCGATAATCTCCATGGGCATGATCCCGGCATCCTTGATCGCCTGCTCGTGGCCGTTGAGATAATGCCTCTGCAAGTGCAGTTCCCTGTCCTCGGCAGAGGGAGAAAACAGCAGCAGCATCCGATAATCCCACTCCTGCGCGGACAAATCGGTCGGGTCGACGCGCGGATGATGTTCATCGTATAGCCCGCTGCAGCCGATGCCCGTGCCTATAATTGCCGCCAGCGCAACCGTCCAAAGAAGCCGGCTCATAGTGTCGCTCCCTGTTTGTGAAGGTGGTTTTGCCCCGTTACTTAATTCTATGCAGCAAAGATCAAGACGCCCAAGCGTCTCCAGTTGGCGGTGTTGGCGGTCTGGATGGTCGTTATATAAGCTCCAGCTAGTAAAAACGTTATGATCTAATGCGAACGATTCTTAGACCGCCAACTTCGATCCAAAATCGACAAAATGGCTTAATCTGGCGAAGATGTGGAAGATAGGTAAGATACCGGAGATTTCGGAGAATTGTCATTCCAGCACAGGATCGCAACCCGTCAAGAGGATCGTCACAAGCTGCGCCATCGTCAGCAAATCTAGCAGGTTATGGTGGAGGATGTCCGCCAGGCGCCGGGCATCCTTCGTGCGGACGAAATCGTGGTAGGCGTCGGGGATGGCCGCGCCGGGGATGTCGCCGACGCGGTGGCGGTTCAAAAGCCGCCACTCCAGGTGCTGGAGGTTGAAGCGGCGAAGCTGTCCCTTCCATCGCCGCCGCGATTCGTACAAAAGGTCCAGGTGGGGCGGCTGGTGCCAGGCCGTGTCCAGACCATGGAAGGCTGAACGCTCGCGGATCTGCTGCATGTCGAAGGACTTGCCGTTGAAGGTCACCAGCACGCCTGCCCGCTCGTAGCGGCGGGTAAAACCGTCCAGGATGGCCGCCTCCTCGGCGTAGTCGCGAGCCAGGTACTGGTCGATCACGAGCTGGCCCTCTTGCCAGGCTCATCAGGCCCACCAGGAAGATCATTGTGCCCGCAAATCCGCAGGTTTCCGTGTCCATGAAGAGCAGGTCGGCAGGCCCGACATTGGCCACGTGGCACAATTCCGCCGAGGCGGCCAGTTCATCGAAGTTGTGGCGGGCGCCGGCGAGGATGGCCGCGTAATCGCGGGTGATCGAGGACGAATCGGGGGCGAAATCGGCGATGGATTTGGTGATATGCCAGAAGCGGCGGCCCAGTGCATCGGTGTTTTCGCAGCCGGGGCAGGCGGCTTCGAGTGTGATGCGGGAGAAGGCTGGGACACTCTCACCAGGCACCCTCACCTGGCCCCTCGGGCCATCCTCTCCCTTCGAGGGAGAGGAGTCACCCTCACCCGGCCTTCGGCCACCCTCTCCCAAGGGAGAGGGGTTAGAAGAACCCTCACCCCTGCCCCTCTCCCGTAGGAGGGAGAGGGGTGAAGTTGCCTGCGGCAGTTGCGGCGGCAGCGCCAAACCCATTGGATTATCGCCGCGATTCACGCCCGCGTGGCCGTACCGGTCTAAAAGCTCTTTGCCGGAGAAAACATCTCCCTGCGGCCGCTTTTGAAGCAGCAGATCGAGCTTGCGGCGGCGTGATTCCGGAATGTCCATAACGTCCATTTTATTCAAAGCGCCGGCGGCAATTACAGGAGCACGTCAGCAGCCATTTGCAATTTCCGATTTTCAAGTTGGGACTGGGGGAGGAGCGTCGTTCTTCAAATCGCAAATCGCAAATCAAAAATCGCAAATCAAGTTTTCATCAATGCCTTAAGGCCCTCTAACAGCTTCACCGTCGCGACCTTATTCGGCACCGGGTATCCCGACCCGAGATCCGGATCCTGGTGCAGCGGCGGCCGTAAATTCGCCAGCCCCACGCAACCGGGGCAGCCCTCACCGCAGGGGCACTCGGTGACGATGGAGCGGCACAGGTCCAGCAGTGTTTCAATCTGCTCGTAACCGATGCGCGCAAAGCCCAGCCCGCCGGGGTAGCGGTCGTACACGATGATCGTCGGCTCGCCCGAGGTTCGCCGAATCCACCATCCCGGAAATATCGCGGCGGTCGCACATGGCCAGAGACGGCAATGCCGCCAGCATCAAATTCCGCAGGCCCATCAGGGCCTCGATGGGGTTAAAACCGCCGCGCCGCAGCGTCGCCGCGAAGTTTCTCGTCAATCGGCCACGCCAGGGCCATGGTCGGCAGCGTCTGGGCGGGCAATTCCAGCTCGCTCTGGCCCATCATCTCCATCGTGTAATACTTGATCTTGCGGAAGGCGGTGGTCTGCCAGGTCACATCCGCGCGGCGTGAAAATCAGCCGGCCCCCCGGGTGCGGCCGTTCATCCACTTGCTCGCTGAATCGGCAGGCGGAGGCCAGCACGGGCTGCGTGTAATAATCCACCTCGCACGGCTCGACCTTGGCCAGCTTGGCCTCCACATCGAGCTGGCGGACGAGGTAACTTTTGCCCTCGTGCAGGTACACCGCGTTAGGATACACCAGCTCGGGTGCGGAGATCGAATCCACCTGCCCGATCACCTTTTCCGCCGGCGGAAATATCGGCAATCGTGTACGTGTCCGGGCTGATCGTGCGCAGATTGATCCCCTTGGCCGGCATCTCGCTGCTGGACCAGTACTGCTTGCCGTCGATCGGCCGCATCTTTCCTTCTTCAGAAAAAATGCCAGCCACATCCCGCATCAGCGGGCCGAAATATTTTTCATCCTCCGCGGTCAGCGGCTTTTCAAAGCACGCGCAGCTCACCTGGCTGGCCAGTATGTGCGGATTGAACGGGTCGATCACCCCGTGCTCCAGCGTCGCCCCGAAGAGAAACTCCGGGTGCCGCATCATGTACTGGTCCACCGGGTCGTTGTAGCCCACCAGTATGACCAGACTGTCCTGGCTCGCGCGGCCGGCGCGGCCGGCCTGCTGCCACGTGGAGCAGATCGTGCCGGGAAAACCCACCAAAATCGCCGCATCCAGGCTGCCCACGTCGATGCCCAGCTCCAGCGCGTTGGTGGCCGCCACCGCCAGCAGCCGCCCGGAAAACAGCTCCTGCTCGATCTGCCGCCGCTCCGAGGGCAGGTACCCGCCGCGATAGGGCTTGATCCGCTGGGCCAGGTCGCCCTGCCCGGCAAGTTGCTCCACCGCGTAGCGATACACCAGCTCCGCCACGATCCGCGCCTTGGCGAACACGATCGTCTGTGCGCGGCGCGCGCACCAGCTCCGTCAGCAGCTTCACCGCCTCCACGTTGGCCGACCGCCGCGTAACGTTGTCGGCCGCCAGGAAGGGCGGGTTCCACAGGACGAAATATTTGCGGCCGCGCGGGCGCCATCGTTGGCGACAAGCGTCATGTCGCGGCCGGTGAGCCGCTCGGCCAGCTCCGTCGGGTTGGCGATGGTGGCCGAGGAGCAGATGATCTGCGGCCGCGCTCCATAATGCTCGCACAGCCGCAGCAGCCGGCGAATCACGCCCGCCACGTGGCTGCCGAAGATGCCGCGGTACGTGTGCAGCTCGTCGATGACGATGTACTTCAGGTTCCGCAGGAACGCGTGCCACTTGCCGTGATAGGGCAGTATGCCCACGTGCAGCATGTCCGGGTTGGTGAGAATCACCGAGGCGCTGTTGCGAATGTTCGTGCGGGCGTGGGAGGGCGTGTCGCCGTCATATGTCGCGGCGGTCAGCTTTCCAGAAAATTCCTCACTCTGCCGCCCACTCCTGAAGCGTGCCGAGCTGGTCCTGCGCCAGCGCCTTGGTGGGGAAGAGGTACAGCGCCCGCGCCGCGGGGTTCTCCAGCAGCGTCCGCGCCACCGACACGTTGTAGCACAGCGTCTTGCCCGAGGCGGTGGAGGTGACGATGACCACATCCTCGCCCTGCGGCGATCTCATCCAGCGCCATGGCCTGGTGGGCGTAAAGTTTGTGGATGTTCTGCCGGTGCAGGATCGACCAGATGGCCGGCGGCAGGGCGTGCATGGGTTCTGCATAGCGCGCGGGCTGCGGCCCAATCGCCCGCACGTGTACGACCTGCCCCTCGTACTGCGGGTCTTCGACCAGTTCACGAATTAGGCCGGGAACATCCATGGGCTTCTATCATGGCATGATGAGGCGGGTGGAGCAAGTGGAATTAGGGTTGTGTTAGGACGTTTAGGCTGAGGGTTGGAGACCGGAGGCTGGAGGGGCCTATCAGACCGCCTTGTCCATTTCCGACGGTTCCTGGCCGAAAGAACGCAAAAGAAATATCGAATGTCGAACACGGAATGTCGAATGATGAAGTGAAGATTCGCCGGTGGAAAGCAAGCGGGTATTGCGATTCCAGCCCATACGCTGTTCTGACTTCAGACTTCGACATTCCGTGTTCGACATTCGAAATTCGCCGTTTCCGGCTTCCTAAAGTCTCCAGCCTCCAGCCGCCAGCCTTCTTCCTTGACTTGCCGCCCCCGCCCATATAGCGTTGCCTCGTTTGTTTTGCATCGGGAGACACCGTGACTACACAAAACGAATCGCTGCGCACGCCGCTGTACGACGTACACGTGAAGGCCGGCGGCCGCATGGTCGATTTTGCCGGCTGGCAGATGCCGCTGCTGTATACCTCGATCATCCAGGAGCACCAGGCCACGCGCTCCGGCGTGACCGTATTTGATGTCTCGCACATGGGCCGCCTGCGGATTAAGGGCGATGAGGCCTTCAGGCTGCTCGACCGCGCCTGCACGGCCGATTGTGTACACCAGGAAGACAACACGGCCCTCTACAGCTTCTTGTGCAACGACAAAGGCGGCGTCATCGACGACGTCTGTGTCTACCGCTTCCCCGAGGATTGGATGATCGTCTGCAACGCCTCCAACCGCACCAAGGTTTTACCTCACCTGGAAAAACTCAATCGCGGAGGGGGATTCAAGGCCAGGATCGACGACCAGACCCTTTCCACCGCCATGCTGTCCGTGCAGGGGCCGATGGCATTAGAGCGCCTGGCCGCCGTGCTACCCGACGATGCGATTTCTTTGCACCGCCGCCAGGTCGCCCAAGGACGGCTGATGATCTATGACTACATTGCCAGCCGCACCGGCTACACGGGCGAGGCGGGCTTGGAAGTGATCCTGCCCGCGGCCGCGGCCGTGAAAGCCTGGGAATTCGTCACCGGCCCCAAAGTGGGGGCGACCCCCGCGGGCCTCGGCGCCCGCGACGGCCTGCGCCTCGAAGCCGGTCTGCCACTCTACGGCCACGAGCTCAACGAGCAGACCAGCCCCATCTCCGCGCGGCTGGGCTACGCCGTCCGCACCGAAGGCGACTACGTCGGCGCGGAGGCAATCGCCGAGGTCCGCCACAAAAAGCCCGCGCGGCTGCTGGTGGGCCTGAAAATGGTCGGGAAGCGCATCGCCCGCCAGGGTATGCCCGTCCTCGTGAACGATCGTGAGGTGGGCGTGGTCACCAGCGGCACGTTTGGCCCCAGCGTGGATGCATCCATCGCCATGGCCTACGTCGATAACAGCGTCGCCGACGTGGCCACGTCTGTGGTGGTGCGGATGAAGGAAGGCCAGGATATAAACGGCCAAATCGTCAAACTTCCCTTTTATCGCGGGTCGGCGTTGGCATAAACTTCAAGAACGTTTGGGAATGGGCGTTTCGCCCTTTATTATCGGGAGAGCATATGAGCGTTCCAACGGATCGGAAATACGCAGAGTCGCACGAGTGGGTCAAGATGGATGGCGGCAAGGCCATCATCGGCCTGACCAAGTTCGCCGTGGACCAGTTGACGGACATCACCTTCCTGGAACTGCCCAAGCCGGGCACGAAGATCTCCGCCGGCACGCCCTGCGGCGTGGTCGAATCGGTCAAGGCCGCCAACGATGTCTTCTCCCCCATCTCCGGCGTGGTGGAGGAGTTCAACCAGGCAGCGGTGGATGATCCTTCGTTATTGAATCGCGATGCCCACGAGGCCGGCTGGCTGATCAAGGCCAAGGCCACAAATCCGAAGGAATTTGATAATCTATTGGATCCGGCCGCGTACGAGAAGTTGATCGGCCACTGATTTGAAATGTGGCACAGCCGCCCTCGGCTGTGCATTAAAGGTTTTGAAGTAGTGTGGCACAGCCGCCCTCGGCTGTGCATTAAAAATCTTGAAGTAGCAGCCGCTTTGGCTGCGAGGAACACGATGGAATATCTCCAGATTTCCGAACAGCAGCGCCGCGCGATGCTCCAGCGCATCGGCGCAAGCAGCGTGGATGAACTGCTGACCTCCGTGCCGAAGGAAGTTCGCCTCAAAAGACCGCTGAACCTGCCCGAAGCGCTCTCCGAGCAGGAAGTCCGCACGGAGCTTTTGCAGCGCGGCGGTCAGTGCGCCAAGCTGGTCACCTTCGCCGGCGCGGGCTCGTACGATCACTTCATCCCCGCCGTGGTGGATGCGATTTCTAGCCGCGGCGAATTCCTGACGGCCTACACGCCCTATCAGGCAGAGGCCAGCCAGGGCACGCTCCAGGCGATCTTTGAATTTCAAACCCTCATCTGCCAGCTTACCGGCATGGATGTGGTCAACGCCTCCATGTACGAGGGCGCAACCGCGGCGGCCGAGGCCGTGCTCATGCTGGCCGAGACCGGCAAGCGGCGCGTGATCCTGTGCGAGCCGCTGCATCCGCATTATCGCCGTGTGGTACAAACCTATTTGAAGGACCTGCCCTTAAAAGTGCTGGTTGTCCCGCATGCCGAGGGTGTGGCCGATCTGGCCGCGGCCAAGGCCGCCATCAATGAGGACACCGCCGCGGTGCTCGTTTCCTCCCCCAACTTCTTCGGCAATATCGATCGCGGCGTGGCCGATCTGGCTGCCGCGGCGCACGCGGCGGGGGCTGGGCTGGTGCAGGTCGTTGACCCGATCTCGCTGGCCATTCTAAAACGGCCCGGTGAGCTCGGCGTCGATGTGGCCGTGGCCGAAGGGCAATCGCTAGGCTCGCCCATGAATTTCGGCGGACCCTACCTGGGCCTCATGGCCACGCGCGAATCCCACATGCGGCGGCTGCCCGGGCGGTTGGTGGGCAAAACCGTCGATGCGGATGGCCGCGCGGCCTATTGCCTCACGCTTCAGACGCGCGAGCAGCACATCCGCCGCGCGAAGGCCACGAGCAATATCTGCTCCAACGAGGGCCTCTTAGCCCTGCGTGCGGCGATTTATCTCTCCGCCATGGGCCCTGAAGGGCTGAAGCAGGCGGCGACGTTGTCCATGCAGCGGGCGCATGAACTGGCCGACAAGATCGCCAAGCTGGATGGCTACGAGCTGCCTTATAAGAAGCAGCCGTTCTTCCGCGAGTTCGTCGTGCGCTGCACGAAGGCCCGCCCGGCCAAGATCCTCAAGGCCGGCCTCAAAAAGGGAATCCTGGCCGGCGTGGAGCTGGGCCAGTTCGATCGCAAGATGAAGGACTGCCTGCTCATCGCCTGCACGGAAAAGCGCACGGCGGAAGATGTGGAAAACCTGGTGAGTTTGCTGGCTTCGGTGAAATGAAAGACCATCGCCCCAACTCCTCTCCCCTTGAGGGAGAGGGTGGCCCGAAGGGCCGGGTGAGGGTGACTCCTCTCCCTTGAAGGGAGAGGGTGTCCGAAGGCCGGGTGAGGGTGCAGTTGACTAACTAAGGTGTGACATGGATAAAGCAACGGAAGAAACGATCTTTGAGAAATCCCGCCCCGGCTCTAATCCCGGCGGGTACACGCCCGCGGCCTCGAAGGATGCCCGGGCCATTCTGGGCAAGGATGCCGATGTCCTGGCCGATGGGCCGCCGCCTCTGCCCGAGCTGGGGGAGCTGGATGTGGTGCGGCATTTCACGCACCTGTCCAAGCGGAACTTTTCCATCGATGGCGAGTTTTACCCGCTGGGTTCCTGCACGATGAAGTACAACCCGCGGCTCAATGAATGGGCCGCCGCGCGGGATGAATTGACGGGCCTGCACCCCCTGGCCCCGGCCGCGGCCGTGCAGGGGCGCCTGCGCATGCTGTACGAGCTGCGCACCTATCTCGAAGAGATAGCCGGCTTAAATGAAGTATCGCTCGTGCCCGCGGCGGGGCGCACGGCGAACTGACCGCCTTGAAAACCATCGTCGCCTATTACCGCTCGCGCGGCGAAAAACGCGACAAGGTCCTCACGCCCGATTCCAGCCATGGCACCAATCCCGCAAGCTGCACCGTGTGCGGCCGCGCGGCGGTGGGCGTCAAAAGCCGGCCGGACGGCACGCTCGACCTGGATGACCTGGCGGCACAGGTGGATGAGCACACGGCGGCCCTAATGATCACCAATCCCAACACGCTGGGACTCTTTGAGCCCAACGTGATCAAGGTGGCCGAGATCGTCCACAAGGCCGGCGCCCAGCTTTACCTGGATGGCGCGAACATGAACGCCATCCTGGGCGTTACGCGGCCGGGCGATTTCGGCGTCGATGCGATGCACTTTAACCTGCACAAGACCTTTTCCACCCCACATGGCGGCGGCGGTCCGGCGCAGGCCCCGTGGCCGCAGCTAAGCATCTCGCGCCCTTCCTGCCCGTGCCGCAGGTGGTGAAAGAGGGCGAAACCTACGCCCTGGATTACAACCGCCCGCAGTCGTTAGGGATGATGCGCAGTTTCGCCGGCCAGTTCGGCGTGTTGGTCCGCGCCTGGTGCTACATCCGCGCTAATGGCCCCTCCGGCCTGAGGCGTGCCAGCGAGACGGCCGTGCTGAATGCGAATTACATGGCCCACGAGCTGAAAGAAGTCCTGCCGCTGCCGCACAACAACCACTGCATGCACGAGTTCGTGCTCTCACCGGGCGAGCACGGCCTGGCGGGCAAGATCGGCAAGCGCCTCCTCGATTACGGCTTCCACGCCCCGACCGTGTATTTCCCCCTGATCGTCCCCGAGGCCATGATGATCGAGCCGACCGAGACGGAGTCGCTGGAGACTCTGGATGAATTTATCGCGGCCATTAAGGCGATCCTGGCCGAACTGGCCACAGACCCGCACGCCCTGGATAAGGCGCCCTACAACATGAGCGTGAATAAGGTGGATGAGGTCGCCGCGGCCCGCAAGCCGGTCCTGCGCTGGACGGGGAAGTAAAAGACAAGAGAACCACAAAGATCACAAAGAAACACGAAGAACACAAAGAACAGCTAAGAAATTCAAATAAAAGCAAGAACTGCCTTCTTGCCTTTTTGCCTTTAATTCTTTGTCTCTCTTTGTGGCTCTTTGTGGTCTTTGTTGTTTTGATGAAGGACACAAAGAACAGCTAAGAAATTCAAATAAAAGCAAGAACTGCCTTCTTGCCTTTAATTCCTCGTCTTTCTTTGTGGCTCTTTGTGGTCTTTGTGATCTTTGTGGTTAGTTTTTTATCGATTGGCCCAGCGGCACTTCTCGTACGCTCGCGACAGGATCACCCAATACCACGCCACCAGGAGCACCGCGCCGATGGCCCAGACCATGATCCGCGCCTCATCGGAAATCACAAACGCGCGGCGATTGCGGTAGCCATAATAAAAATCTCCGAAGATCAAGAGGCCCAGCACGATGGATGCCGGCACGGCCAGCGCCGAGGCGTAGCAGGCGATCTTAAAGGCCCCTAAGCTGCCCAGGCGATCTTTGGCCCGCAGACACACGCTGCTGATCACGCCGGCCACCATCATCGAGCCGGCGGGCACAATAATCAGCCACAGGCCCGCCAGGACCGTGACGACATAAATCACATCCCAAAGCTCCGGCATCAATACCCTGGGCCTGAAGTGAAGGCCCCCGATGCTGACATAATCGGCGCTCAGGATCACCAGGGGTAGAAGCACGGCGGAGAGGATGGTTGAGCGAAGAAAAAACCTGCGGGCCTCCTGCGGCAGGCTGTGGGCCGCCATGGAGGCGAAATAGCCGCGCGGGTCGAAGAGGATACGCGCCCACGTGGCAAAGTAGCCGCGCCGGCCGTGCTCCCAGGCGTTCTGGCGCGTATCCGCGGAGTAACTCAAGGCCGCGGGTTTGCCGCATTCGGGGCAAAGATGATCAACGCCGGTCGCATGCAGGTTATAGCCGCAGTTCTCACACAGCGTGTCCTCAAAGGCGGGCTGCTCATTGGCCACATCCCCCAACCCGCCGCCAACCGCAGGATCATGGCGAACATCCCGGCCGGCAGAACAGTTGAAAACAGGCACGTGGCCAGGCGGGGGAGCCAATGATACTCGGGGTCAAACAGGAAGCGATGGGATGGTGGAGAACCGCTGATAAGAACACTCATTGGTGGGATCGGACGTACCAGCAGTTCCCAACCGACAATGCCGAGGATGGAGGCCAAGACCCAGCAGAAGCACAGGGGAATTATCCAGCAGGTGGCATAGCCGGTGAGGATCGCGCCATAGCGAAGGTGGCGCCGGCGGGGCAGGTTGCAGCCCATCCAGAGAGCCAGGACGGGGATAAAGAAACACCAGTAGAAGATCTCGCCGACAACGATCAAGGCGCCCAGAGCCACAAGGCTGGTCGTCCCGCCCAGATTCGTGCCTGCCTGCCCAAGCACGCCGCCGGCGATATTGACCCAGGTATCCACGATTTCCTTGCCCAACATCTGGTAGAAGTCGAACGGACCTAGATGGGTTTCTTGGGCAGCTGTATAAGCCGCGATGGCCGCAGGACCGCTAGCCGGCTGGGGCCCAAGGTCCAATGGCTTCATGTCGGGCCCATACCCAAGCACGTAGCCGATAGCTCCGTCCCGCAAGGCGGACATGGAAAAGATCAGCAGCGCCGCGGCGGCAAACATGCACAGGAAATGAACAATTAACGCACTGCTTATGCTCCGGCGCAAAATCTTTTTCCCAGCGCGGCGGGGCGTAAACCAAATTTGCAAAAGCGTCATCATGCAGATTCGCGATTTCTATCTTAAATTTAGTGACATTAATACAGAACCCGCCGCAGGGTTGTAAAAACCTGCCGCGGGTGGATTTTAAATCGCAAATCGCAAATCGAAAATCGAAAATTAGTTGGCAGACGTGCGGGGGGTGTACTTCTCGAGGAGTTCCGAAAGAGCGGGCTGGTCGGGATTGATCTCCAGCGACAGCCGCCACTGGGCCAGACCCTTTTCGCGCATGTCCGTGCGGGTCTTATCCAGCACGTACTTGGTGACGTACACGATGCCTAGTCCGCAGCGGGCCTCGGCGCTGCGCGGCTGGTTCTTCAATGAGGTGTTGTAAAAGGCCTCGGCCTTGTCGTACTCGCCCATGTTGTAGTGGCAGTAGCCGATCCGTTCCAGGGCCGGGGCGGGGTTATCCATCTGCTGGCCGGCGTTCTCGTAGTCCTTGATGGCTGCCGGGAATTTGCCCTGCCGGACATACACCGCCGCCAGGTTCATGAGCACTTCGGGCTGGTGCGTATCACGCTCCAACGACTGGCGGTACATGTTCACCGCCTGGTAGGCCTCGCCCTGGGCGTCGTAAATCGCGCCCAGGTTCGTGTAGGCGTGCGGCAGTTGCGGGTTGACCTCGATCGCCTGCTGGCAGGCCGAGGCGGCCAGGTCGTAGTTCCCTAACCGGAATTGGCACACGCCCAGGTTCACCAGCGTGCCGTAATCATCGGGCCGGATTTCGTGCGCGCGGCTATACAGTTCCACCGCCCGCAGCAGGTGTTCCTTCACCGTGGACAGGACTTTTTCGCCCTGGGCCAGCGACTGGTGCAGGAAGCCGCAATTGTAGTGATTGCGGAAGTTGTTCGGATTGGCCATGACCGCGTTTTCATAGGCGCTGGTCGCCTCAGGCAGGTCATCCTTCTTGCGATAGATGTCGCCGATCGCGGCGTAGGCCGAGGCCAGGCTGGGATTCTCCGCGACGGCCCTTTTCAGTTCGGCCAGCGCCGCATCGATGTCGCCGTCGAGCTGGAGGTCCTTGGCCGCCGCCAAGTGCGAAATGGCCTTGCTGTCCTGCTCCTGGTAACGCGAGCGCGGAGCAGCCGCCGAACGTAAAAGCGGCCAGCAGAGCGGCCAGGCACATCCAACGTAACCCTGTCATGGTCCACATCATAGCGATTGCGCTGTCATTGCAAATGCGAAATTCTTTGACCGCCCGTCTCCGGGTATAAAGCCTCTACTCATATATCGAACAACCGCGGCGTAAGTTTGGTATTTTCAAGAGATAGTCGAAAGTTTAAGCTGGTTTTTGCGGCCGCGGAGGTGATAAAGCGGGCGTTCGAATAGCGCCTGCGACTCTTGCATTGCAAGAGTCGACCGCCTAACAGAGACCAAACCGGCAGGTGCGGAATTTCCCCGGAATGTAGCGCTTATAATAATCCAGAAGTCTTATGGCCGAACCCATCAAACATAGCTGGAACCTCACGCCCAAGGAGGCCATCGCCCTCCAGCGGGAACTCGCCGCGCGGGTGGAGCAGGTAAGCGTTACGCGGCCGGTGAAGCTGATCGGCGCGGTGGACTGCGCCACCCTCCACAAGGGCCGCGAGATCATCGCCGCGGCGGTGGTCATGGAGGCCGATTCGCTGGAGCTGGTGGCGCAGGCCTATGCGCTGGGGCCGGCGCTCATGCCGTACATTCCGGGCCTGTTAAGTTTTCGCGAGGCGCCCATCGAGCTGGAGGCGCTGGCGCAGCTCCCCATTCAGCCGGACCTGGTGCTGGTGGATGGCGCCGGCCGCGCACATCCGCGGCGGCTGGGGATCGCGGCGCACCTGGGCTTGTGGCTGCCCATGCCCACCATCGGCGTGGCCAAGAGCCGCCTATGCGGCGAGCATCGCGCGGTGGGACAGCGGCGCGGCAGCCGCGTGCGGCTGATCGATCACGGCGAGGTGGTGGGGGCGGTGGTGCGGACACGCCATGATGTAAAGCCGCTGTTCATCTCCGTGGGCAATCGCATCACGCTGGATGAGGCCGTGGCGTGGATGCTTCGCACGGCCACGAAATCGCGGCTGCCTGAGCCTATTCGTGCGGCCGATCATCTGGCCGGCGAGCTCGAAGCGCGGCTGTAGAATTTTTCCGAGCCTGCCGCCGCCGCGCAATGCGCGAGCCGAGGAGCATGCCAATCGTGATGACAATTCCCGCGCCGCTGGCCGCCATGCCGATGGGGAATTCCACAGGCCAATACGACAGCACCACCGTATGTTTGCCCGCCGGCACCGGCACGGACATGACTTCGCCGTCCGTGCGGTAGATTTTTGCGGGCGTATCATCCACGCGGGCGTGCCAGCCCTCAGCATAGCCTTCGGAGATCACGAGGCTGAGCGGGCGCATCGGTATTCGTGCTGATGCGCCAGCGGCCCGGCACGCTCTCGGTGTCGGACACCTCGGTCACCGTGGCGGAAGACGTGAGCGTCTCCCGAGGCGGTGCGCCTTTCGATTGTGGCGACGCTATTGGCACGAAAACGCGTCTTTGTAAACACCTCGATGACATCATCCAATCCGGATACCTCGATGAGCCTGTGCACAAAGAAGACCATGGGCGGATTCGGCACGACCTCATAGATCGTGTACCGGTCATCTTTGAAGGCGGGCAACACGAATTTCTGGGCGGGCTCCTTATCCCCGGCGTCCGTGAGTTCGTACTTGATTCCGCTGACATAGGCCATGTTGAAAGCCTGCGGGGCAAGCTCCATCCACTTGTCCCGCCGCGGGTATTGGCTGATCCCTCCGCCGAAGCCGCCGCAATTGCGCAGCGAGAAGAGCATGCACCGGCAGCCTTCGAGCTGATCCTGGGAGTCGACCAAATGCCCGGTGCTGATCAGGGCGAGGCGACGACCATCGGTATGCTCCTGGAGCCAGCGCGCGGCGGGGGGCGTCTCCAGCAGAACGCTGCTGGTGCGGCTATAATCGGCCTGGCCCAGCGAGACAAAGAACAAATCCAGCGCCAGCAAGGTTGTCAGGCCCGCGAACACGATCTTGCCGGCGCTGCGCCGGCGCAGCGCGGCCGTAATAAGCAGGACAATGCCGAGGGCGGCGACGGAGATTTGCGACCAGGTCGGCCAGTCAAACTTTCGCATCACCAGCGACGGCATGTGCCTGGCCGCATCGGCGTGGGTTTGAAAAGCCATGTTTGTCTGTTTGACGATAAAGGCGAGCAGCGCCCTGGGATTATCCGCGTACTTATTCAATTGCGCCAGCGCCCAGAGATTGGCAAAGATGACCGCCGCCGCGGCGAGGCAGGTGAAAATCAGCGCCAGCCTCCGCCGCGAATCATTGGCGCGGGCGTTCAAAACTCCGTCGATTCCGACCGCCGCCAGGCAGCCCAGGGCCACATCGGTACACCAGAAAATTCGGGTGGGATTGCGCAACTGGGCGAAGAGCGGAATATGATCGGACAGCGGCTTGTAAAAGGGCAGATACCAGCCCGCGCCGATGCAAAAGCCGAATACGGCGGCCAGCAGCCAGAACCCCACGCCGCGCTGCGCCCCAGGTAAGCCAGGCCGCCGATCGCGGCGACCAGGGGAATAATGCCCACATAGTGGACCGCATCGTGGTAGAGATACTCGCCCCAGTAGCCCGTGCGGAAGTTTCCAAAATAGTAGGGCGCGGCCAACTGGAGGCTGTTGCGCAATGGATAGGCGCAGGCCTGGTTGGTCCACCACCATTCCACCTTCTGGCGGACGGAGCGATTAACTTCCGCCCAGGCGGGCAGGACCTGGCCCGCGCTGATTAAGAGCGCAAGCAGACCCGCCAGACCCAGGACCAGTGC
The DNA here is from genome assembly GCA_963785635.1 of uncultured Phycisphaerales bacterium. Classification (GTDB taxonomy): domain Bacteria; phylum Planctomycetota; class Phycisphaerae; order SM23-33; family FEN-1343; genus FEN-1343. The sequence goes on along the minus strand of CAWAWB010000012.1, from coordinate 87,242 downwards.
AGGTTTGGCCACGGCGTACCAGGGCGCAGCCTGCCCTTGATCAGAAGCCCCAGGTCCAGACCCAGCCGAAACAGGAAGAAGGCGGCCAGCGGCATCGAAAGGATGAGCATCAAGTGCACGGACCCAATGAGGCCCATCATGCCCAGGCAGACGCCGCCCAGGGCCACATCGCGCCAGTTCCAGTTTTCCGATGCGCGCCAGATGAACAGGATGGAAAGCAGAAACCACGGATAGCCCATGAAGAAGGTCGGATGGGTCGCATGGCCCAGCGAAAAACCGCCGAAGGCGAAGGTGAGGCTGCCCAGTATGGCCCCGAGCATGCCGACCTGCATCACCCCGCGAATCATGTAATAGCCGGCCACGGCGGTGAAGAAGTAATGCAGCATCAGCAGGATGACCATGCCTGGCACAAAGTCCATGAAGAACATGGGCCAGCGCAGCGGGTACAGCAGGGCCGGCTGAAGCGAGGCGTGGAAGGGAATGCCCATGGCGACGTACGGATTCCACAGCGGGAATCTGCCGGCCTGAATCTCGGCATTGGCGAAGCTGAACCAGGGATGGTATTGCGTGGCCAGGTCTTCGTGCAGGATGTCCGGAGGGTATACAAAGACGCGCCAAAAGATCAGGCATGTCACCGCCGCGAAGATGACAAAGGGCAGCCACGGGGCAAATCGCCTGGACCAGGCGGCCAGATCGATCTCGGACGACAGAAGCTCACTTACGTTAGGCGATGATAATCGTGGCGCTTTCAAATACCTCACCCTGCCAAAACCGCCGCGGAAAAACAGCTTAAAGACGGCTGTCAGTTTCTCGTTCGCTGCGGGGGGATGTCAAGACTTCTTCCGGGGGCGTGAGAATTGCAATTGCGCCTCCTGCGTGCGAACCTGCCTGCTGGACGTTACAATTGGTAACAGCGCTTCACAATCAAACGGCAAGAAAAGGAGCAAACAATGAATTGGGGCAATTGGGGCAAAGTCGTCGTTTCACTGTTGATAATCTCCGCGTCGGCTGTGGTTCTCTTGATCGCACTGGACACACACTCGCCCGTCATGGCGGCGACGGCCACAGGGCCCGCCACGATGCAGGTGACAGCGGCCACGATGCCGGCGACGAATCCTGCCGTAGCGAAGGTCGCACTGCCCAAACCCAGGATGGAAGGCGGCATGCCGCTGATGGAGGCGTTGAAGAATCGCAAGTCCATGCGGCAGTTTTCGGAAATGGATCTCAGCGACCAGACACTGTCTGATCTCCTGTGGGCCGCGTGTGGCGTAAACCGGCCCGACGGCAGGCGCACGGCGCCCACCGCGATGAATCGCCAGGAGATCGATGTCTATGTTGTCAAGGCGGACGGAATCTGGCTGTATGATGCCGCCGCCAATGCACTGGAGCGGGTGACCTTCGGCGACCATCGCCAGCTCACCGGCCGCCAGCCATTTGTGAAAAACGCTCCGGTGAACCTGGTGTTCGTGGCGGATATGGGCAAGGAGGAAGGCCCTGCCAGTGCGGATGCGGCCATCTGGACGGCCGCGGATACGGGCTTCATCTCGCAGAACGTCTACCTGTTCTGCGCCAGCGAACATCTGGCCACGGTCGTGCGCGGTATGGTGGATCGCCGGCCGCTCTCGCAGGCGATGCACCTGCGGGATAACCAGAAGATTGTCCTGGCGCAAACGGTGGGGTATCCCGCAGTCCACGACGGGCCAGAGTGAGTGAGCGGCATTTCTTGCCCGACTAAATGTCTGACAGATCGCCGGCGCCGTCCTGTGTATCGGCCAATTGAGACGGCTTAGGCTCCTGCCCGCGAATGGCGGCCAGCAGGGCATCGCTCTGGCCGCTCTTGGTGGCGTAGGCCGAGGCGCCCGCCTCGAGCATGGCCGCGGCCTGGTCGGCTTCGCTGTACATGGAAAGGCCGATGATGCGGATTTGCGGGTAATCGGCGTGGATGATGCGCGTGGCGTCCAGGCCGTTCATGCGGGGCATGCCGTAGTCCATCAATATGACATCCGGGTGCAATTGTGACGTCATCTGGATGGCCTGGTAGCCGTCGGAAGCCTCGCCCACAATCTTTATGTCCGCCTCTTCCGCCAGCAGCGTGGAAAGTCCATGCCGCATGACGACATGATCATCAACTAGGAGCAGGCGGATATGGTGCTGCGGCTGGGCCGAATCACCGCCCCGCTCTTCGTATGTTTGCGGCGCGGCGGCCGGAATGATGTCGCCAAAGGGCCGATCCGCGGGGATTATTTCATATCTTGGGGCCATCATCCTTATGCGGCTGCCTCGCTGCGGGGCTGAATCAATTTCCAAACGTCCTCCCAAAAGACCCAGCCGTTCGCGAATGCTGAAGAGGCCAAAGCCTCCTCCCGTGCCTCCAGAGGCCCGGCTGGAGTCGAAGCCGGGCCCCTCATCCGCCACCTGCACCTCCACGTGGTTTTCGCCGGATAGGCGCAGGCCGACGGCGGCGCGATTGACTTTGGCGTGTTTCACCACATTAAGCAAGAGCTCGCGGACCGCCTGGAACAACAGCACCTTCACATCGTCCCGATGGACTGTGGCCTCATCCTCCAGCGCAAGTTCCACGCGCAGGGCATGCTTTTCCTGCATCGAGCGCGCCAGCCATTCCAGCGCCGGCCCCAGTCCCGATTGGTGCAGGATCGGCGGGCAAAGCTCCACGGTGAGTGAGCGGGAAGTGGCGATGGATTCGGTCAGGAGCTCCTTAATCTGCTGAAGGCTGCTGCGCTGCGTTTCATCCTGGAGCCTGCGCCAGAGCACCTCCAGCCCGAACGTCGCCCCGACCAAAAGCTGCTGGAGATGATCGTGCAGCACCTGCGCCAACCGGTACCGCTCGCGCTGCTCGGCCAGCGTCAGTTCGGAGGCCAGGCGCGCCAACTGTTCGGCACGCTGGTGAAGTTCCAGGTTTGAGCTGGCCAGTTGTTCCTGCGCCATGATGCGCACCTGCACCTCATCCTGGAGATCATCCACCAGCCGGTGCATGTCGGTCTGGGCCATGATTCGGTCGGTAATATTCCTGGCGAACAGCAGCAGGCGGCAGGCCTCGCGCCAGTACGTTACGCTGATCTCCACATCCACGACTCCGCCATCCTTGCGGCGGTGGCGCGTCTCATAGCGGTCAAACCCATCACGAACGATTTTTTCAATGTGCTCCAGGACCTGCTGGGGCGATTCCACCGCCTCCAGGTCCCAGACCTTCATCGCCAGAAGCTCCTCGCGGCTGTAGCCCGAAAGCTGGCAGTAGCCGTCATTGACGTCGATAATCCGTCCTTCCTGATCGAGGACCCAGAACCCGTCCGGCGTCGTGGCCAGCATGGTGGCGTGTTCCTCGGCCGCGCGCCGCAGGGTCTGCTCGGCCTGGCGCAGTTCGGTCATGTCGCGCGCCACCGCAAAGACGCCGCTGATATCGCCCCTTTCATCGCGATAGACGGCGGCATTGTACAGCACGGGGGTGATGTGCCCGTCCCGGTGGCGGATCTCCAGCGGATAATCCCGGACGGCGCCTTCCTTGAACGCCTGCAAATAGCCCAAACGCGCCTCGTCGGGACTGGTGAAGTAGTCGGTGAAGTCCGTGCCGATAAGTTCATCGCGTCCCAGACCGGTCGCATGCTCGGTGGCCGGGTTAATGTCCGTAACCTTGCCATCCGGACCGATGATGGCCAGCGGGTCCGGGCAGGCGTCGATCAGTCTGCGGTTATAGCCGCTGGCCCAGCGGATGGCCGCCTCCGCACGCCTGCGCTCCGTTACATCCATGCCCACCTTCATCACCAGCCGCGAACCGTCAGTGTCGGTAAACGGGAAGTCGTACACTTCGTAATCGCGGCCATCCGTGGCGGACCACTCCCATCGCTGCATGGAATTCGTCTTTAAAACGTCAAATGTTGTACACCGTGGACAGTAGCGCTCGTTTGCCTGCGGCATGGACTCATAACAGTGGCGGCCCTGGATCTCGCCGAATCGCTGGCGGAAGAACCGGTTGGCGAACAGCACGTGACGATCCGGCGACATCAGGGCCACATAGGCGGGCAGCATGTCCAGCAGATCGTTGAACCGCTGTCGCTCTGCGACCAGGGCGGCCTGGGCGCCGGCGCTGGCGGATTTGCTCCTCCAGGGCAGCGTTGGCGGCGGTCAATTCCCGCGTTCGCTGCACGACGCGAGTCTCCAGGTCCTCGGCGGCCCGCCGCATGAGATCCTCGGTGGCTTTGCGCTGGGATATGTCGCGAATCACCATTTGCACGGCCGGCCGGCCGCGAAAGGCCACGCGGCCCGCGGCGGCTTCCACGTGTATGGGATGCCCATCCGCGCGGCGGATGCGCATTTCCAGCAGCCGCTGCGGCTGTCCCTTTTCCAGCAGAACGTCGATCTCGTGCCGCACCATCTCGCTGTCATCGGGAAAGATCAATTCATCCAGGTGCATGCCGATGATGTCATCGCGGTTCTGGGCAAACAACCTGACGGCCGCGGAATTGGCGAACAGGACGAATCGGCCCGATTCTACAAGAATGGCGTCAGGGCTATGATCGACGAGCATCCTGTACCGGTGCTCCATTTCCTGCAATTCGCGGCGCAGAGGCGCCTCCGGATTGTGGTTTTCGCGCGCGGCGATCAACCCGGCTATGAGCAGGTAGACGCCTCCGAGATATTGCCCTGAGCGTCCCGCCCAGCTCGAGCATGCCGCCGATATGATGTTCCAGAAAGATCGCGCCGAGGCCCAGGGCGACCAGGAACAGGCCCAAAGAATACCAGCGTAAGAAAGGCAGGCGATTGCCTCGCCATCTCAGATAGAACGCTATGCCCGCCGACGCGAATGTCGCCGCGGCCGCCCCTAAGACTGCCTGGCGGATGGGCATGACCTGGTCGCCGCGCTGAAAGGTGGGGGCCAGGTCCGCCAGCGCGGCTGCAATGATTCCCGCGGCCATCAGCATGCTTGCCGAATAGGCCGCCAGCATCGTCCAGAATTTAAAGAACAGGCGGCGCAGGCGCCCTGCCTGCATTCGGCCAAACATTCCCCCCAGGCAATGACAAACGCCCCCGCACAACATGCAACAACTGTGGATAATCACGCCCTGATTGATGTGGCCTGTGGAGATAACGATACCTCCGGCCAGGGCTCCCACCGCCGAAACAAGGCAGCCGCAGCCAAGACTCAAAACTGCCCAGCCGCCGCCCCAGATGCGGCTGCGGGCCGCCAGGTAGGCGATGTACAGCAGAATGCACGTTGAAAAGATGAAGTTGAGAATTGGCAGAAGAAAGGCCGGCTCGTGCGGTTTATGCGTATCCAGCAACATTATTATCGCGACGGCGGCGATATACAGCGGTATGGCCAGCCAGGCGAAACGCGAGAACTGCGCCCGCCAGGAAGCCTGGGCCCGGGCCTCCGGCAGGCCTGGAGCACTGCCGCGCGAATGTTGTAAAAGATACGACTCAGCCATGGTCCGGGACACCCGAAGGCGCGGGGCAATCACAAAGAAATGGCGCCGCCATCCTGGCGACACAAACTGAAAAATACCCGCGCCCTAAGCGGAATAAGATACCAGATTTTTTCGCTGGGGCCAAGGTACGCGGAGTCCACTGGCAGCAAAAAATATTAAGTGTTTCGGTATTCGTCGGCGGTGGAAAACCTGTGCATAAGATTCTGCGTGTAGGTGATCAGATGGTCCGCAGCAAGGGGATAAAAAATGCCATACATAACAGTGGGTCAGGAGAATTCAGCCAGCATCGACCTGTATTACGAAGATCACGGCCAGGGCTCGCCGGTCGTGCTCATTCACGGCTGGCCCTTGAGCGGCCAATCCTGGGAGAAGCAGGTGGCTGCATTGCTGGAAGCCGGCTATCGCGTCATTACTTATGACCGCCGGGGCTTCGGCAAATCGGATAAACCCGTTTTCGGCTACGACTACGACACGCTGGCCGAAGACCTGCACAAGCTCACTTCCTACCTGGAGCTGGAAGGTGCATCGCTGGTGGGCTTTTCCATGGGCGGGGGCGAGGTGGCCAGGTATGTCGGCAACTATGGCTCAAAGTCCCTGAGCAGCGTGGCCTTTATCTCCGCCGTTACGCCGTTTCTCTTAAAAACCTCGGACAACCTGCACGGTGTCGACAAGACTGTTTTCGACGAAATCAAGACCGGGCTTACGGATGATCGCCCGGCGTTCCTGGGTAAGTTCTTGTCGAACTTTTACGATGTGGACGTCTTCCGTGGCGATCGGGTGAGCTACGAGGTCATTTACTTCAGTTGGGCCGTCGCGGTGAACGCCTCGCCTAAAGGTACTTTGGACTGTGTCGACTCGTGGCTGACGGACTTCAGGGATGACCTTTCCAGGGTGGATGTGCCGGCGTTGGTTATTCACGGCACGGCCGACAGGATTATTCCTTTCTCCTCCTCCGGCAAGCTCATGCCCGAGGTCGTGAAAGGGTGCAGACTGGTGATGGTGGACGATGCCCCGCACGGCCTGATCTGGACGCACGCGGATCAGGCGAATCGCGAGTTGCTGGATTTCCTGGCCGCTGCACAAAAAGCCAGCGCGACCGGCAGGGAAGCGGCATAGCAGGCCGATTCTGATTTGGGACCTCTGAATAACGTAGCATGGGCGTCTCGCCCATGAGTCGCACGGGCGTCTCGCCCGTGCATAAGCTGTTTCACAGTAAGAGGCGGGAGCAAGATGCTCCTGCGACGCACGGGCGGGAGGCCCGTGCCACCATAGGTTATACAGAGGTTCGAATTTGCTATTTCAGTTGGCGCAGCCGTGCCGGGCCATCTGGCGCGGCTGTGCCACATTCAGGAACAAAACAATAGCAGGGATGCAGGGGATGCAAGGGATAAAGACAGGCATTTAGTCTTTTAGGCTGTTAGACGCCGCGGTGAAAAGTTGATCTGTGGATTCTCCGGTTGTTCCTGACAGACTAAATGGCTAATGCCTTTGATTCCATCCCCTGCATCCCTTGCATCCCTGCTAATTTTGTCTTTTGGCTTTGGCAAGGCGAGTAGATAATCTCGCCTCGCCACTGTGGCATAATGAATCGGCCGAATAAAGGAACAGCCTCATGGCTCCGCAGTTTGTCTTTTCGATGCTCGATGTGTCCAAGAGCTACGGCGATAAGCCGGTGCTCCAGGGGATCAGCCTGTCCTTCTTCTACGGCGCCAAGATCGGCATCGTGGGGGAGAACGGCTCGGGCAAGACCACGCTCCTGAAAATCATGGCGGGCATCGACAAGGACTTTCACGGCGAGGCGACGCTGGCCAGGAACATGCGCGTGGGCTATGTCGCCCAGGAACCCATTCTCGATCTGGACAAAACCGTCCGCGAGCAGCTTCGCGAGGCGGTGACCCCCATTCAAAACCTGATCGATCGCTACAACGCCATCTCCGAAAAACTCGGCGACGCCGGCGACGATATGGACAGCCTCCTGGAGGAGATGGGCAAGCTCCAGGAGCAGATCGATGCCTGTAATGGCTGGGAAATCGAGCGCATGCTCGATATCGCTTCGGACGCCCTGGTCCTGCCCCCCGACGACATGCCCCTGAAAACCTGCTCGGGCGGCGAGCGGCGGCGCGTGGCCTTGTGCAAGGTCCTGCTGGAAAAACCGGACCTGCTGCTGCTCGATGAACCGACCAACCACCTGGACGCCGAGACCGTGGCCTGGCTGGAAACCGCCCTGCGCGAGTACACCGGCACGGTGATCATCGTCACGCACGACCGGTATTTCCTCGATAACGTCACCAAGTGGATCCTCGAGCTGGAAAACGCCCGCGGCCTGCCCTTTGAAGGCAACTATTCCTCCTGGCTCCAGCAGAAGGCGGATATCCTGCGCATCCAGGAGAAGCGCGAGAGCCAGCGCCAAAAAGTCCTGACGCGCGAGCTGGAATGGATCAACGCCGGCACGCAGGGCCGCCGCAAGAAGAGCCAGGCCCGCATCCGCGATTATGAAACCCTGGCCGGCCAGACCACCATCGATCGCGACAGCGACGCGTTGATCCAGATCGCCCCGGGCGCGCGGCTAGGCGACCGCGTACTGAGGGTGGAGAATCTCTGCAAGAGCTACGATGGATTGACCTTGCTGAAAGATTGCAGCTTCGAACTGCCGCCCGGCGGCGTGGTGGGGGTGATCGGCCCCAACGGCGCGGGCAAGACAACGCTTTTCCGCATGATCATCGGGCAGGAAAAACCGGATGGCGGCACGCTGGAACTGGGGCCGACCGTGGAACTCTCCTACGTGGACCAGCACCGCGATGCCCTGGATGATGGCAGGACCATCTTCGAAGAAATCACCGATGGCAAACCGATGGTGGAACTGGGCAAGGTGAGCATGAATTCGCGGGCCTACGTGTCACGCTTCAATTTCCGCGGCACGTTGCAGCAAAAGAAGGTGGGGGAGCTTTCCGGCGGCGAGCGAAACCGCGTACACCTGGCCAAGCTCCTGCGGCGCGGCGGCAACCTCATCCTTCTCGACGAGCCCACCAACGACCTGGATGTGAATACCATGCGCGTGCTGGAGCAGGCGATCATTGATTTCCCCGGCTGCGTCATGGTGATCAGCCACGACCGGTTCTTCCTGGACCGCATCTGCACGCACCTCTTGATCCTGGAGGGCAACGGCGCCACGCGCTGGTTTGAAGGGAATTTCGAGGCCTTTGAGGAAAAGATGCGCGAGGAAAACCCGGAGAGGTTTGCCCACCGCCGCGCGAAGTACAAGCGGCTGACACTGCAATAGCTGGATGGGATGCCGACCTCCAAGCCTCTCCAATTGGCGGTGTTGGCGGTCTGGATTGTGGCGACATATCTCCTTGTGCATAATATATCTATAGACTAATGCGAAGCGTTCTTAGACCGCCAACTCCGACCAAAAACGGCAAAAAATGGCTTAATCTAGCGAAGATGGGAAAGATAGATAAGATCTCCGAGAATTCCGAGATTCATTAACCAACGGGTTAACCGTCGGTCAGTCCAGCAGCCGCTTCTGCCCTTCCAAATGGCGGGTTTGCTCCACATCCATCGTGTGTTCCATGCAGCCCAGGTATTTGCCGGACTCATTCCGCAGGGCGAAGAACTCGATGAGGATCTTGTGCTTCTTCGTGTCGCCCGGCACGTTCAGGTCGATCCAGAACCGGGCCGTGTCGCGCTTGCCCTGGCGCATTTCATCCACGATTTGCTCCACCAAAGCCAGGCTGGATTGCGGATGGCACTGGCGGAAATTCAGACCCATCGATGTGAGCGGCCGCGGAAACAGCCGCGTATCGTGCTTATTCCAGCCGACCACCTCGTCCTTATCGTTGATGATAGTAATCTCCGCCGGCAGCGACTCGAGGATCGCCCGAATCATCTCATCGTTCATCTGGTCGAAACGCATCCGTTAATCCTTTGAGCAAAGGCCGAAAATCATACCCAGGTCAAATCTGATCGCTCAGGCTGTAGACTGTAGGCTGTAGACTGTAGGAACGACCGGGGAAGAGCCATCGCTCACCCGATATCGCCTACAGTCTACAGCCTACAGCCTCATTCTCACTGCGAGTACTCGGCCACGCGCTCCTTGGCCTGCTTTCCCGCCTGCGTATCGGGATACAGGCTCATGCACTTCTTGAGGCTGGCCAACCCCTGCTGGCGCAGGGCGTTATTATGCACCTTCACCGCCAGTTGCACTTTATCGAGGCCTTCGTCATAAAGCGCTTGCGCGTCTGCTTCGGCCTTGACTGGGTCCTTGTTAAGATTGGCCCTAAGTTCCGCTTCAGGGACCTTTGTACCGAGGGACTTGCGATACGCCCCGTGCGCGACATACGCGGCTACATTCGGCGCACAAAGCTGAGCACCGCCGCCGGATCGCCGTTGCGCGGATCGCCGACGAAGAAGACGTTGCCTTTAGGGCCAATCATCACAACTGTGGGCACGCTGGTAATGGGGAAGGGCTCAGGCGCCAAAGATGTATCCGGGTGATCGGCCGCGAAGAATTCTGCGGCCTGGGCCTTTTGCTTGACCATAAGTTCCTTGACGGCCGCCGCGTTGCTCTTGGTGTCAAGATTGACCCCGACCACGGAGACATTGGAACTTCCGAATCTGGCCACCAGGGCGTCCTGCCGGGCCAGGTCGGCGGCGGCGGCGTTGGCATCCACTCCTGCCGAGGCGGGCGCGGCCGCCCAGAAATACAGCACCGTCAGACCCTCGCCCACGGTTCCGGCCTTCCAAGTGCCGCCGCCCTCCAGGGCCAGCGTCGCCTCTGGATTCTTACCGATCAGGGGCAACAGCCCGTTCATGTACTGCACCCACGGCTTAAATTGACTATAGGCCGGCGCATTCATCCTGGCGAGCGTCCCGCTCAGGTCCGGGTTTCCCCACAGTGCCAGCACCATCTGCACCAGCAGCTTGGCGCAGGGCCCGGGCGTCCGGCTGGGCGCCGCCGCGCAATCCAGGCGTCGGCGGCCTTGGTGGCGTCCTCCCTTTTGTATTGAATCAGGTCAGCCAGCACGGTCACCTGGCTGTACATGGCGAACTGGGCATCATCCTTGGATTCGGCCAGCGGCGCAACCGTCTCCACGGCCTGCTGCGCCGCGGCCCCCAGGTCGATGCTGGAATCCTTCAATGCCTCACTGAGATGTCTTGCGGCCGCAGCCACCTTTTGCATCGCGGCAAAATCCATGGCGCCGCCTTGCGCCGCCGCGCCGCCTTCACTCTGGGCCAATGCGGCCTGCGCGGACAAAATCGCTGCTAAAAGAAAGATCACGCTGCGCATCTTTTTGGCTCCTGCATGGTCAGCTATTGTTATCATTCCTGCGCGCCTGGAATAGATGAGGATTCTATCGCACTTGACGGCGGGGAGAAAGGGTCTTACATTTGCCCGCTTTGGACTTGGGCTGCCGGAGCGTGTTAAGGACCTCACCCGGCCGGCAAGCCAACTCCTCTCCCCAGGGAGAGGCTTGCCCTGCGAAGCTTCAGCGAAGTGGGGGTAGGGTGAGGGTAATCAAGGAGCACGGCGATGACAAACGAAGAGTTGATGGTCTCTACGCAGCGATACCTTATGTCCAATTACGGGCGGCTGCCTGTGGCGCTGGTTTCGGGCTCGGGGGCGACCCTGCGCGATGCGGCGGGCAAGGAATACATCGACCTCTTCGCCGGCTTCGGCGCCGCCGCCATCGGACATTGCCATCCCGCGATCGTCTCGGCCATCCAGAAGCAGGCCGCCCAGCTCATGTGCGTGGGCAACCTGTTCACCTGGCCGAGCCAGGTGGAGCTGGCCGAATCGATCATCAAGCACAGCTTCGGCAACGGCCGCGTGTTCTTCTGCCACAGCGGCGCCGAGGCCAACGAGGCCGCGCTCAAGCTGGCGCAAGGCCGCCGGCAAGGGCCGCTACAAGATGATCAGCTTCACGCGCTGCTTCCACGGGCGGACCATGGGCGGCCTGTCCATGACCAGCCAGCCCAGGTTCCACGAGGGCTTTGAGCCGATGGTGCCCGGCTGCGTCTACGTCCCCTTTAACGATTGCGCGGCCGTGGAAAAGGCCGTCGACGGCGAAACCGCCGGCATCATCGTCGAACCCCTCCAGGGTGAGGGCGGCGTCCACGAACCCGATGTGTCCTTTATGAAGCACCTGCGGCAACTTTGCGACAAGCACAAGCTCACGCTTATTTGCGATGAGGTGTGGACCGCTCCCGCGCGGACAGGCAAGTGGTTCGGCTACCAGCACTATGGCATCATGCCGGATGTGATCACGCTGGGCAAGGCCCTGGGCGGCGGTGTGCCCGTGGCGACCTGCGTGGCCCGCGCGGGCTTCGATGAAGTCCTCACCCCCGGCACGCACGGCTGCACACTTGGCGGCAACCCCGTCTGCGCGGCCGCCGGCGCGGCCGTCATGAAGACCATCGAGAGCGAGAAACTCGTCGAGCGGTCGCAAGAGTTGGGCCAGCAGATTCGCCAGCAGATCGCCGCGGCGAAATTGCCCAACGTCCGGCAAGTCCGCGGCAAAGGCGTTATGCTGGGCATCGAGATGGATAAGCCCCAGAAGGAACTGGTGAAAAAGTGCCTGGAAAAGGGGCTGATGATCAACGTCACGGCCGACAGCGTCGTGCGCCTGGCGCCGCCGATGACGATTCCCCAGGCCGACCTGGATCGCGGAATGGAGATTCTGATTCAGGCGCTGAAGGCATAGTTGTCAGAAATTACAAAGTACAAAGTACAAGTTACAAATTAGAGGCAGAGGCACATCTTGCCAGCGGCAGATGCCTCTTCTCCGGCCGTAATTTGTCATTTGTAACTTGTAATTTGTAATTCGTTGCAGGCTGTGGGTTCTATTTCAGCTAGAGCAACAAGAACGTGAAAAGGTTATATCTCGACAATTCGGCCACCAGCTTTCCCAAGCCGCGCAGCGTGGCCGAGGCCATGCTGCGCTTTATGCGCGAGTGCGGCGCATCGGCGGGACGGGGGGCGTATGCCGAGGCCCGCGCCTGCGGTGAGATGCTCGCTGCCTGCCGCCAGCGGATCGCCGAGCTCATCAACGCCGAATCGCCCGAGTGCATCATCTTCACACTGAACTGTTCCCATGGGCTGAATATTGTGATTCATGGCCTCCTGAATGGCGCCGCCTCCGCGCACGCCATCACCACGGCCATGGATCACAATTCCATCCTGCGGCCGCTGAATACCCTGTCAACTCGCGGGCTGGAGGTGGATTTCCTGCCCTGCGACCAGCGCACGGGACTGGTCGATCCGGGCGATCTGCTCAAGGCGATCAAGAACAGCACTAAACTGATCGCCCTAGTGCACGGTTCAAACGTTGCCGGCACATTGCAGCCGGTTACGGAGATCGCGGCCATCGCGCGGCAGAAGGGCATACCTTGCCTGATTGATGCTGCGCAATCGGCCGGCCACGTCCCCATCGATGTGCGGGCGTGGGGGGCGGATTTCGTCGCCTTCGCCGGCCATAAAGGCATGCTTGGACCGCTGGGTACGGGAGTTTTGTACGTTCGTCCAGGCGCTGAGAAACTGCTGCCCACCGCGTTTGAAGGTGGCACCGGCACAGCAAGCGAACTGGCCGTGCATCCCGAAACCTTGCCCGATAAGTATGAAGTAGGCAGCCACAACGCCGTGGGCATTGTCGGGCTCTCTGAGGGCGTGGCCTGGCTGCTCGAGCGGGATGTGGAAGATCTTCGGGCCGAGAGCCTCGCGCATTGTCGCAGATTTCTGGCCGCCGCGCAGGAAGTGGAGGGGCTCAAGGTGTATGGGCCGAGCCTTTCCGAACTGGAAATGCGCACGGATGTGTTTTCCGTCCGCCTGGCCGGTTACGCCCCCGGCGAGCTGTCAGATCTCCTGGAAAAAGGATTCGGCATCCTTACGCGGCCCGGCCTGCACTGTGCGCCGCTGGCCCACAAAACCATCGGCACGTTCCCCGAAGGCACTACGCGGCTGAGCTTCGGTCCCTTCGTGACCGCACAAGACGTCGACTACGTCGCTGCGGCTCTGGCGGAGCTTTCTACCAGCAAATTTGTCACAGAGGACACAGAGGCGGAAAAAGAGAGGACGCCGAGAAGATGAATTGAAAAGTCTTTTCAGGCTCTGTGGTCTCGCCGTCTCTTTCTCTGTGGCCTCTGTGACAAAGATTTTCGGGAATATATATGTCCATAATTGCGGTCATACCGGCTCGTTACGCCTCCACGCGGCTGCCCGGTAAGCCGCTCTTAAAAGAGACGGGTAAGTTTCTCATTCAGCACGTCGTGGAGCAGGTCCGCAAGGCGCCGGACCTGGATCGCGTGATCGTGGCCACGGATGATGAGCGGATTGCCAGGGCTTGCCAGTCCTTCGGCGCCGAGGCCGTCATGACGCGAGCAAACCACAAGACCGGCACGGACCGCCTGGCGGAAGTGGCCACAGCCCTGAACCTGGCCGACAACGACATCGTCATCAACGTGCAGGGCGATGAGCCGGAGATTCCCCCGGATTGCATTGTGGCCCTGGTGAACTTGGTGAAATCCGCCCGGGCGGATTTCCCCATGGCCACGCTGGCCGCGCCGCTGACGGCCCAGCGCGCCGAGGATCCCAATCGCGTGAAGGTCGTCTTCGACCCTTCCGGCCGCGCGCTGTATTTCTCGCGCGCGAAGATTCCTTACGACCGCGACGATGCCGGCCACGTTCGCTATTTCCTGCACCTGGGGCTGTATGCCTACCACGCGGGTTTCCTCCGGCGGTTCATCAACCTGCCCCAGACGCCCGCGGAAAAGGCCGAAAAGCTCGAGCAGCTCCGCGCCCTGGAAAACGGCTTCGGCATCCTCGTGGCCGTCGTGCCCACCGCCCACAGCGGCATTGACACGCCGGAGGATTACGCGGCCTTTGTGGAGCGGGAGCGCCTGCGGAAAACGCAGAAAAAATAGCAGGGATGCGGGGGGGTTCAGGGGATGAGAAAGCAAATAAGAGAGGCAAGGGCGCCACGACCGTCCCTGGCACAAATCTTCGTGGGGCGGTTTCATGCCTGCTGCTCGACCGCGTGAATCTGTAATGATGTCCCATCCGCCGAATCAAGGTTTGTGGTAGTAAACCGTCACCACCAGCATCCGGTCCAGAACCGGGTCTTTGACATTCTTGAAAAACGGATGATACTTGACGAAAAGCGGGTTCATCTGCATGTATGTCTGTGTCTTGTAGGCGACCACGCCTTTATCGGTGATGACCCTTTTTATGGTCTGTTCGCCAGTGCTGAACGTGCCCTCCTCGCCACATTGCCAGATCAGCACCGCCTCGTTGTAGTTCTCCACAGGAGCCTCGTCTTCCTTGAAGCCCCATGACAGGAAGTAGGCGGCCGAAATCGGCGGGACCGGAACTTCAGGCGCCAGGAGTTTCATCCTCTCGCGTTCAAAGCCAAAAAGATCTCCCGCTTCGAACATCATCGGGTTCGAGTTGGTGATAATTAATGCATTAGGCGCCTGGGCACGCACATCGGCCATCACCTTGTTTAGCGGCGCCAGGAACCGGTATGACGTCCAGCCGTCAAAGCGAATCTCATTCATCACGGATGCACAGACAATCACGGCAAAAGCCGCCACCATCAATCGCCGCGCCAGACCAGCAACTTCTGCCGGTTGACCGAAAGAAAGCCGATGGACAGGCACAGGCTCAGCGGCCACGCCATGATCAGGAATCGTTTGCCAGTAAGCGTTCCGGTGATCAGCATCGCTCCCCAGAGAACCACCAGCATCGACAGCGGGAAAAAGCTTGCCCTGTATTTCGACAGCACCAGGATGGCCACGCAGACGGCAGCTACCCCGACCGCCAAAGTCACCGCGCGTATAGCCCGGCGCAACACAGGGGGTACCCAGAAACTCAAAAAAACCCACCGCCAGAGCCGTGATCCCATGAAGTCCCACAACCGCCTCGTGCGTCATCGCGCGAAAAGTCCCCAGCCAGGGCAGAAAACTACCTGCGATAACTGCCCAGGCGGGAATCAGCGGCAGCCAGCTCCGGGGGCTCTTCCAGTGTTTGACGGCCACGTACAGGAAATGCCAGAAGAACATTACCGGAGAAACATAATTCGTGTACATCATCATCACGCCGGTGGCGGCGTAAAACGCCCCCAGGCCAACGGCCCGCCTCGCGTAACCGATGGATTCGCCGGCCTCGCCAAGCTGGCTGATACTCAAGGCGGCCCAGGCGTTCCATGCGACCAGCAGAGTGTAGAAGGAATACCATCTGAAAGTGGTGGAATACACCCAATTGTACGGCATCAGCGCCATGATAATAAGGGTCAGCAGCGCCACATTGCGACCCGCGAGCTTTTTAGCAATCAGGTACGCGGCGGGGAAAACCCCCATCCACGCCAGAACAGACGACAACCTGATCAAAAAGACATTTCTGCCGGACAGTTTGATCCAATAGTGCGCCAGCACCGGCCACAACGGTGCATCCTGGTGAATGCTGTGCTGCAATGCCTTCACAACGGAACTTGCCGGCAGTGTGTACAGGAAGAAACCGTTGACTTCATCATCGCAGAAGGTGGTTCTGACTGCGTTATAGGCCACCATACAAGCCGAAAACACGCAGGCCGTTATCAGCAAAATAACCAGCAGGCGAGCTTGCCTAGGCCGCTTGGGACTCTCCAGTGTAATCGCGGAATCCTGCCCGGCCGCCGGAATCGGGGAAACGGTTGACATGCACTTCTCCATTACGGACAAATCTTACTAACCGATGCGTACTTTGTAGTTACGACTGGAGACCAGGAAAGGTTGCACGGTTTTCGCAGAGATTATAAGTGCTGTTGCCCAATTTGCCAACGGCAAAAACGACACCTGCTTGCGGGGGCCGTCCGTGGCAAAAGCGGAATGAATTCCCAGCTTCGCTGATTGTCGATCATCCTGAGAATCTTCTCATCTGTTGCGCGCGTAACCAATTGGAAAGACAATGCTTATGCAAAGAACTTACTTCTCTTGAGAATCTTGTCAATAATCTTCGGCGTCTTCGGCATCTGTTACGAATTTAAGCGTTACAAACCGTTGCAATGCCAACACCTGTAATTCCGCCCAATAATTCTGCATTATCGCCTTGCTTAGCGCTACACTGAACACTACAGTGAAGCTCCATGAGCGACGCCATGGATTTGTTGCGTTCGGTCAAAGACCGGACGGATGAAACGGAATTCTATACACCCCTCCCGGACGGCTACACCCTCGGCTCGACCAAGTACGTTGTGGTGTTTGGCACGGTCATGAGCGGGCTGGGCAAGGGGATCTTCTCGTCTTCGCTGGCCAAGCTGCTGAAGGACAAGGACCTTCGCGTTTCGCCCATCAAGCTTGAGGGCTACCTCAACATCGATTCGGGCACGCTGAATCCCTTCCGCCACGGCGAGGTCTTCGTGCTGGATGACGGCATGGAAACCGACATGGACCTGGGCACCTACGAGCGGATGCTCGACCAGGACTTGTCGCGCGCACAACTTCGCCACCAGCGGCCAGATCTATTCCTCCGTGTTGGCCAAGGAGCGGGCAGGCACGTACCTCGGCCGCGATGTGCAGATGATCCCGCACGTCACCGGCGAGGTGAAGCTCCGCCTGCGCGAGCTGGCCGTCAAAACCCACGCCGATGTGGTGTTCGTCGAGGTCGGCGGCACCGTGGGCGACATCGAAAACGCCTTCTTCATCGAGGCCATGCGCGAGCTGTCCTATGAAGAGGGCGAGGGTTCGGTCGTGTTCGTGGCCCTCACGTACATTCTCACGCCCAACGCGCTGGGCGAGCAGAAATCCAAGGCGGCCCAGCTTGGCATCAAGCGGCTGATGGAGTTCGGCATTCATCCGCACATCATCGCCTGCCGCTGCGAGAATCCGGTCAATGAGAAGGTGCGGCAGAAGCTGGCCGTGTACACCAACGTGCCCATCCGCCGCGTGTTTTCCATGCACGATCTGCAGTCGATCTACCTGCTGCCCAGCGTGATGCGCGAAGATGGCCTCGATAGCGAGCTGGTGCAGCTTTTGAACCTGGGCGGCCGCGTAAATTCCGCCCGCGAGCTGCCGCGCGGCCAGCGAGTGGCACAATTTCGCCTCCAAGATCGGCCACGCGAGCCAGGAAGTGACCATCGGCGTTACGGGCAAGTACACCGCCCTGCGCGACAGCTACGCCTCGATCATCAAGGCCGTCGAGCACGCCGGCGTGGCCACAGACAGCAAAATCAACGTGGAGTGGATCGACACCACCGACATCCACGAGGGCAACGTCGTGCGGGCCCTGGAAAATGTGGATGGCATCATCGTGCCCGGCGGCTTCGGCACGCGCGGCACCGAAGGCAAGATCGCCTGCGTCGGCCACGCGCGGCGGAACAAACTTCCCTACCTGGGCATCTGCCTGGGCTTCCAGATGGCCGTCATCGAATACGCCCGCAACGTGGCGGGCCTGGAAGGCGCCAACAGCAGCGAACTCGACCCCGAGTGCAAGCACGCCGTGATCGACATTTTGCCCGAACAAAAGAAGATCGAAGGCCTGGGCGGCAACATGCGCCTGGGGGGCCAGGATGTGACGCTCGCCCCCGGCACGCTGGCCGCCGAACTTTTCCCCGGCGCCGACCAGGTGCGCATGCGTTTCCGCCACCGCTACGAGGTCGATCCGCGCTACATCGAGCAGCTCACCAAGGCCGGCCTGATCTTTTCCGGCCGCCACCCGCATCATCCCATCATGCAGATTTTAGAACTTTCCCGCGAGGTACACCCGTATTTCATCGGCGTGCAGTTCCACCCCGAACTGACTTCCCGTCCCCTGCGCCCCAGCCCGCTCTTTGTGGGCCTGGCCAAGGCGGCGCTGGAACGCAAGAAGGGCGTGCGCGGCGGAAAATCCGTGGGCATAAAAGCCTGATTTAGCCTCGGTGTCTGATGTGGCTTTGGGGCACATTGGCTCTCGGCAGTGAAAACTAAGGCCGTCTTACATTGGGCAAAGGATTAAAAATGCGATGAAAGGCATTAACGAAGATTGTACCGATCTGAAGGAATTCATTTCATCTATCGACACTTCATATATAAAAAGGTTGCTTACAATTCTTACATGTCCTCAAGAAGACTTCCTGGAAACATCAAAAGTTCTTGAAAAGCACGAATACAACGGATATCAGGTTCCCGAAGAATTCAAGGGAGACCCGGAAAATGACACAAATGACCAAAAATGGGGATGGACTGTTCCGGTGAAGCGAGTTGAAGAAGATGATTCAGATTGGAGGCTGTTTATAGGAGTAGTTGATCATCCTAAGAAAGATTATTTCCAAAGGTGGGCCGAAAGAGTCATCGTTGTGCATGAGATAGGACACGCCTACGACATGGACCACGATCCCACGTTTAAATTAGATGAAGAAACACGAGTTGAAGATCGGGAATATGCCGCGCACGAATTTGCATGCCGGAATTTAAGAGAACAGGGGTGCATGAAAACATTAACTAACTACCTATCATGGTGTATTGTTTCGGCCGCAAAGAGTGACACCGGAAGTCATGGGGGAGCCGCACGAAGATTTATGAAATCGAATGATTTCAACGATTCCCTGCTGGCGATACCGCAGGGCACGCGCATCATCCGTAACTTGCCTGAACCAAAATTGTGACCCGAAGGAATATATTTGGGCCCGGTGCCGTGGCTGCGGTTGTTGTACAGACCGGGGACATCGTGAACAGGTGTGCGGGGACATGGTGAGCGCTGTAGCATGCCGACTTTACCTGCAAAAGGAGAGCCGGCAATGCCATGGATGGAGGCGACTCGGATGTCCCAGCGGCAAGAGTTTGTTCTTTTGGCCCAGGCCCAGCAGACCAATGTGCGGCAACTATGCCGACGCTTCGAGATCAGTCCCCCGACGGCATACAAGTGGCTTGGCCGATTCCAGGAAGGCGGCGTGGACGCCTTGCAGGACCAGTCCCGCCGGCCTCGGTGCAGTCCCAATCAGACGCCGCCTGAACTTGAGCGGCAAGTGGTGGAACTGCGCCAGCAGCATCCGGCCTGGGGTGGCCGCAAGATCCGGGCCCGCCTGAAGGCCTTGAAGTGTGCCAACGTCCCGGCCGCCAGCACGATCACGGACATCCTGCGCCGTCATGGGCTACTGCGCACCGATACGGATCATGAACCCGGACCCTTTACCCGATTCCAGCGGCTTTATCCCAATGACCTGTGGCAGATGGACTTCAAGGGCCACTTCACCCTACTGTCGGGGCGTTGCCACCCGCTGACAATCCTGGATGACCACTCGCGATTCAATCTGGCGTTGCGGGCGTGCGGTGATGAACGCGGCCAGACGATTTGGCCACACCTGGTAGAGGTCTTCCGTCGCTATGGCCTGCCGCGCCAGTTGCTCTGCGATAACGGGCCGCCTTGGGGCACGGGGCAACCTGGCGGCCTGACGCGGCTAGGCGCCCGCCTGGTGCGCCTGGGGATCATGCTGTGCCACGGCCGGCCCTTCCATCCTCAGACGCAGGGCAAGGATGAACGATTCCACCGGACCTTGAAGGCCGAGGTCCTCAACGGCCGCAGCTTTGCGGACCTGGCGGCCACGCAGCGGGCGTTCGATCCTTGGCGGGACATGTACAACCTCCAGCGGCCACATGAGGCGCTGGAGATGACCACGCCGGCCTCGCGTTACCAGGCTAGCCCCCGGGCGTATCCCGAGATGCTGGGGCCGGTGGAGTACGGCCCAGATGACCAGGTCCGCCAGGCGGATCACCAGGGTTACGTCACGTTCCACGGGCGCAGGATCCACATCTCTGACGGCGTGTCGCACCAGCCTGTGGGCTTCCGCCCCACGCCACAGGACGGGGTCTGGGACGTGTATTTTTGTCACCAAAAGCTAGACACAATCGACTTGCGGAGCGAGACTGGCAGCGACCAAAGGTGTTAAGGATGTCCCCGCACACCTGTTCACGATGTCCCCGGTCTGTACAACAACCGCAGCCACGTTTCTTCACGCCGTGGATGACTGATTTGGTGCCACGGCTGCAACCCCTCACCCTTTTACGGGAGAGGGTGGCCGAGCCTACTCCGCCGAAGCAGCCGCTTCGGCTGCGAAGGCTGGAAGGGCCGGGTGAGGGTTCTTGCAGCCGTGCGCCTGAGCCTGCACGTGAGCTGAACGGTGGCAAGGAAAACGATATGATGTTCCATTCGGTTTCCGGGGAACCATTCATTCCTTCAGATCATCTTGCGCACGGGTGCAAACAACGCACCCGTGGCACCCAAGAACAGGGTTCTTTCTTAAGCCCGCGCGGCGGGCGATTGATAGTAGCATGACAGCGCTACCGCGGCTCAAGGAGTAATGCCTTCCATGCCGATAGTCTGAACCAGACAATCGACACGGTAAGGAGACAGGCATGGATGCCGGTCAGATGCAATCGCTGCGCCCGGCGTTGGGCGAATTCCTTCAGGAGTTCCGGGACTGCTTCAAGCGGGAGAAGACCTTTCAGTACCTGCAAGCGTACGTTGGCGGGTTGATGACGGATCTGCCACGCAAAAGCATCGAACCTATCGCCCTGGCCGCCGGTTTGCCCGTGCGCAGCGCTGCAGGAGTTTCTCGCGGATTTCGACTGGGACCCTGTTCGCGCAGAGACCCAGTTGCACCATCGCCTGGCGGATCGGCGTGCGGCCGGGCCGGTGATCGGCGTGCTGGATGCCACCGGCCATCCCAAGCAGGGCGACCACACCCCCGGTGTGCACCATCAATATTGTGGCCAAAGCGGCAAGCAGGATAACTGCGTGGTGGCCCAGCACCTGATGTACTGTGATGATGAGCCGGCCAATCCCTTCGCCTGCATGCTGTGCAGTGATTTATACCTGCCGCAGGCCTGGGCTGAGGATCAAGCCCGCTGCCGCCGCGCGGGCCTTCCCGACGCCGTGAGCTTCCGCACTAAATGGCAGATCGGGATCGACCAGATCGAACGCAGCATCGGCCACGGTGTGCGATTCGACTACCTGGTGTTTGATGCCGATTACGGCAAAGCGCCGGCCTTCTGGTTTGAACTGGACCGGTTGGGCCAAATCGGTGTGGGTGAAGTGGCCTTGGATTTTCACTGCTGGGCCAGTCCCCCGGCCTATGAGTCGCCGCGCGCGAATACAGCTCACGGCCGGCGCATCAGCTGGGCCGGTACAGCCCGGTGTTCCGCCAGCAACCCTGGCAACAGGTGAAGATCAAGGATACGACGCGTGGTCCGCAAGTCTGGCAATACAAGGCCGCACGCGTGCAACTGGTGGGGCATCGCGATCCGCATCGTCACCGGCCCAGTACGCCGACGGAGCGTCGTTATTGGTTGATTATCGTCCAGGAGCCTGGCAGTTCAGATCGGCGGTACTTTGTCAGCAATGCGGCCGCCGGCGTGGATGTGGGCACGCTGCTGCAAGCGTATGGCGCGCGGCACCGCGTGGAACAGTGGTTTGAGCGGGCCAAACAGGAAGCTGGACTAGGCGCCTTCGAGGTGCGCACCTATCAAGGGCTCGTGCGGCACTGGCTGGCGGCGCGGCTGGCTATGGCCTTCCTGGCGTTCCAGACGTATCGCCTTCGGGGGGAAAAATCCGGCCATTACCTTGGAACAGGTGGCCGTGGCTACCAATGCGGTGGTGTGGAATCTCTGGCAACAGTGGCCGACTCGCTGGTCGTCGTTGCTGAAAAAGAATAGATACCACCAGCGACGCAACGCCGCATCCTATGCCAGTCGACAAAGAAAAGCAGCAAGCATGAGTACCGGGTAGCGCTGTCATGGTAGCCCCGCGGCGCTGGGCCGAGCGAGCAGGGCGAGTGAAGGCACGAGCCCGGGGAACGCGGCCATCCTAATCGAATCCCATTCCTGCAGTCCCGCGAGCCGAAGGCTTGCGCCCATGTCAAATATCCTCTTTTGGTTCAATGATTCTGTGCCGTCCCTGACGGGACTCCGCAATTGATTGGTATTCTCTCGCCGGGGCTCCCGCCCCGGCCTGGAATCGTCCGCCGCTGCGCGGCTGTTTTTTCTTGCAGCCACGTCTCTTCACGCCGTGTATGACCAAAGAACCTTCACCTGGACGGGCTGGCGGCATATCGACCAACTTGAACTGACTGATTTGGTGCCACGGCTGCAACCCCTCACCCTTTTACGGGAGAGGGTGGCCGAGCCTACTCCGCCGAAGCAGCCGCTTCGGCTGCGAAGGCTGGAAGGGCCGGGTGAGGGTTCTTGCAGCCGTGCGCCTGAGCCTGCACGTGAGTGAACGGTGCGAAGGAAAACGATATGATGTTCCATTCGGTTTCCGTGGAACCATTCATTCCTTCAGATCGTCTTGCGCACGGGTGCAAACAGCGCACCCGTGGCACCCAAGAATTGCGTATTTGCGCCGGGTGCCGTGGCTGCGGTTTTTTGCAGCCACGTCTTGAGGTCCCAGAGGGACCGCGCGATTGCAGCCCCACACTTTAGTGCTTGTCCTTACCCACATTTTTCTTTGTTGGCCATGTCATAACCATGGGCGGTCCAGATCAGTTTGCGTAAACCACGCCAGATGGTCTGCCAGCCCGGATTGCCATCGCCTTTGCGGCCCGGGAATCCGCCAAAGCGGGCCACGGCGATCAGCGCCGTAGCGTTCGTCCAGCCCCCGGCGGGCCGGCCGTACTCGGCCTCCAGGATCGCCAACGCCTCTGGGCCGATCGCCTCTGCGCTCACCGGCTCAGCCGCGCAGGTCCCGGCCAGCAGTTTCATATTCAGCAGCCGCACCGCCACCACCGCCAGAATGCCCAGCAGGGAGGTGATCCGCTGCGCCGTGGTCAGTTGACTGTGTTCAATACCCGTGCCGGTCTTGAGCGCCTTGTGATACTCTTCGATCAGCCAGCGCCGCGTGTACGCCTTGATCACGCGCATGGCCTGCTCGAAAGTCTCGACCGGCCAATCCGTCAGCAGCACCCAGTGAATCGGCTGCAGTCCCTCCGGCGGGTTTATTTCGCACGCCTCCACCACGTTGACAGTGCGCGGCGGCCGCCAGCCGCCGGGGCGATACGGGCCACGCAAGCTGATCGCGCAGGCGCGCACGGACAGCTGCGCCCGCCGCGCCGCCTGCCCTGGCCGGGCGCGTAAATCTATGAAAAACCTGCCCAATTCCGCACTTTCGGCCACGGCCGTGAATACCGAGCCGGCCTCATCGGCCAGGGCCCGCGCCTGGTTGCGCGCAGGATAAAGTGCCAGTGATTATCCTGGCAGCGCTCGAATGTCTCATAAATGTCGGATTCGCGGTCGGCCACAAAGGTCCAGCGCACCTCCGGCGGCGGAGCGTCCACTTGTTCCACCACCGCCGCCCAGCGCTGCGACTCCCGCGGCCGATTCCAGCGGCCGCGTTTTTTATTTTTGACGCCAAGGGCGGGCTTGGTCCGGGCCCACCAGCGCTGATCGAACAGCCCCTCGACAATCACCTGCGGCTCGTGTTCCTCATTCCAACGCTCGATGACCAAGGCCAAAGTGGAGTGCACAAATAAGCCGCGGCCGCCATCATCGCCGATGCGCCCCAGATCCTGCGCGGCCACGTGCGCAGTGAAATCCAGAGTCGTGGTGTCCTCGACCAGCAGATACTCGCCCGCCTGACGGCAACTGGCGCGCACACGCTCCAAATGCGGGGCGATGACGCCGTCATAGGTGACGTCCGGCTGCTCCAGCAACCGGTACGCGGCCTTGGCCTGCGCCAGCGCGTGAAGGATTCTGGCAAGGTGCCGTGAGGATCTGAGGCCATGCTGGCTGCCGTACGAATCAATCGAGACTGGCGTCTGCGATCGCCCAACTGGGCGCCATCAAACTCCACCGCCGCCCACTCCGAGACGGACATAAGTGTGGTTGCCATCAGCGATTCTCCTTAATCGCGCCTGACATTGCCATCGGCAAAACCACACTGGGAAAATGTGGGTAAGGACAAGCACTTTAGTGCGGGGTATGGGCCGCCGAGAGATTGAAGTGCCGTAGGCACGGCAGAAAATCATGGCAGGATTCACCCCAGCGCAATTCTTTTGTGCCGTCCCTGCGGGACTCTACGCAAGTGGTGATGCCTGCGCCACACACTAAAGTGCCTGTCTTTTCCCAAATTTGTCTCGATTGGTCATATCATAGCTGGGTGCCGTGCTGCATTGTTTTTTGCAGCCACGTTTCTTCACGCCGTGGATCACGAAAGAACCCTCACCCGGACGGGCCGGCGGCATATCAACCAACTTGATCTGACTGATTTGGTGCCACGGCTACAACCCCTCTCCCTTGGGAGAGGGCAGGGTGAGGGTTCTAATTTCTATTCTGGAGCTCTGAAGGAGCGCCCGATTCCAGACCGGGGTGGCAACCCCGGGAGAAATTGCCCATCGATTTCCTTGAGCCCCAGCGGGGCGGCAGAATCTTCGAACTTCGTGCCGCTCGGATGCTTGTGCCGTCCCTGACGGGACTCCGGTTCGATTGGTATCCTGTCGCCGGGGCTTCCGCCCCGGCCTGGAATCGTCCGCCGCTGCGCGGCTGTTCTTTCTTGAAGCCATGTCCCTTCACGCCGTGGGCACGAAAGAGCCTCGTTCGCAGGTAAGGTGGATTCTAAACCCCGGTAGGGGTTTGACAGCTATAGCCCCGGGATGCGGCGAAATGCGAAGCATGGAGCCGCTACCCGGGGAACGCCGCCCCCAAATCAAAAATCCCATTCCTGCAGTCGCGCGGGCTGGGCTTGCCCTGCGTAGCCTTTGGCGAAGCGGGGAAGCCCGCGCCTATAAAAAACATCTCCGGCCGTTGCCTTTGGCAGGCCAATCTTCCCCATCTTGCCCACCTTGCCCAGACCGCCGCGCGGCGGGCAAAAAATTCGCAATTGCGAATTTGCGCGGCTGTCATTTTCAGAAAATCTTCACAACCGCGCACACCGACCCCCTCCGCCGTGTACGTACTTAATGGGGGGAGATTCTTTGCGTGATTCATTCTTGCCCAGATTACCTAGCTTGCCCAAACCGCCGCGCACCTTTACCCCTCCCCCTTTTACGGGAGAGGGCCTGCCCTGCGAAGCTTCAGCGAAGCTGGTGCCGTGGCTGCGTTTTTGTGCAGCCACGTCTTAGCTCCGCAGGAGCGGCAGATTCCAGACCGGGGCGGGAGCCCCGGGAGAATGGCCCCATTTTTTCCCGGAGCCCCAGCGGGGCGGCAGAAATTGACCCCTGTGCCGCCCTTTCAGGGCTCCAAACCGTTACGATCACATTGCCGGGGCTTCCGCCCCGGCCTGGAATCTTCCGCCGCTCCGCGGCTTTCTCAGGCCCGTTCACGGGCCTTCGCCCTGGCGCACGGGTGCCGCACCCGTGGCGCCGGGGAGGAAGTTCTTTTCTGCGCCCCCATGGAGGGTGCCGTGGAGGAAAGCGCATGAAGGGTTGGTTGAAGAAGCAATACGCCCGTTGATTGCTTGTGTTCCTGGTCATTTTGGACCCTGGACAATCCCGCATGATATTGCCGGCTTATGTGGGAGGCCTGAAGGGCCGGCAGTAGGTAGCCGGCGGCGTAAGCCGCCGGAACAGGCCGTCCCAATCAAAAGCCCCAACGGGGCGACAGGCCTTGAAGATCTGCCGCCCCGTTGGGGCTGAAAAACAGGAGCGCTCATACCGGGGGCTCACGCCCCCCGGCTACCAACTTTCGCCCCTTCGGGGCTGCTTCGTGCGCTTTTCCTCCGTGGCTGCGTTTTTGTGCAGCCACGTCTTAGCTCCGCAGGAGCGGCAGATTCCAGACCGGGGCGGGAGCCCCGGGAGAATGGCCCCATTTTTCCCCGGAGCCCCAGCGGGGCGCCAGAAATTGACCCCTGTGCCGCCCTTTCAGGGCTCCAAACCGTTACGATCACATTGCCGGGGCTTCCGCCCCGGCCTGGAATCTTCCGCCGCTCCGCGGCTTTCTCAGGCCCGTTCACGGGCCTTCGCCCGCCGTAGGCGGGTGTAGACCGGGGCCTTTCGCCCTGGGAACAGGTCACCATTAAATGAATCCCTTTCCGGCAGTCGCGCGGGCTGGCTTGCCCTGCGTAGCCAGAACCCTACGAAGCTTCAGCGAAGTAGGGTGGCGAAGCGGGGAAGCCCGCGCCCATAAAAACACCTCCGGCCTTTTGTCTGTTCTTTGTCTTTCTTCGTGCCTTCGTGGTCTTTGTGTTGCTCTTCGTTTTCAACAAAATCAACCGCACTCGACAAGGCCCCCGCGCCCGGCCGTCATCACGCGACCAGCGCTGGAAGGCCCTCGGGTGTGCTCAAATCCCGCGAGGGGTTTAATACATCGTGTGGGAGAAATTCTCGTTCGCCCTGCGAACGAAAGAACCACAACCTGACTCCCAACCAGTACGCATCATAAGCATGGGGTTTAGCAGTGAAGAAGGAGACTCATTTGAAAGTCGGTGATCCTGTTCGTGAAAACGTCTTAACACCAAGCTCACCAAGGCCACAAAGAGCGCCAAATTAAAGAAAAGACACGTTTAGTCTTGTCTTCCTGGTGCTCTTGGTGCACTTGGTGCTCTTGGTGATTCCCGTGCCATAGGCCAATTTGGCTCTTTAATCGCAAATCAAAAATCGAAAATCCCCTCGTGCGCCGGCCCCAAGCCGGGATTGAGAAAAACCGTGAGCGCTTCACCATTCTGGCCGGAACGACTGGCAGCCCAAAAAGCCAGGCCAGCCCGCCAGTACACGGCCTGAAGAACTCCGGCCGGCGTTTGACTAGAGCGGCCTCCGGAAAACCCGGCGGCCATAACCCCTAAACCCCATGCGAACCCTACAGATGAAATTCGAAATCCTAAACTCTAAATCCTAAACAAATTCCAATTTCAAAATCTCAAACAAAGAGCAAACGGCTCAATTGCGCGTTTAACGCCAACGCGGATTGATGTTTGCTCCGATTCGAGTTTTGGATTTGTTTAGGATTTCGGATTTAGAGTTTAGGATTTGCATTTTCTTGTTGTCGCTCGCGGCCGCGCGAGCCTGTCCGCAACTGTGTGCGGCCAGAAACGATATTTGACAAGTGAATAGCGACCAGGGTGCCAGTGCCCGGTGACGTGCTGCGGTTTTTGAAGCCACTCGCTGCCAAACCTCATTTTTCAAGCGCCGCCAGCTTGAAAATCGGTATCTCCGGCCTACAGTTCAGGCGGATGGGCAACCCGACAAATCCCACCCCCCGGTTGATGTACACGCGGCAGCGTGGGCCTTCCACCCAGCCGGTCCAGTAGCGGCGATGGCTCGTCTGCGTGAGGATGGGCTTGCCGAAGGGCACGATCTGTCCGCCGTGCGTGTGGCCGCAGAGCATGACATCCACGTGAACGTTCTGGGGCACGTGCTCGGCCTCATCTGGGTTGTGGCTCAGCAAAATCGTCGGCAAATCCCGATCCGCTCCATCCAGCGCGGCGGTAATGCTTGGCTTTCCCTGCCCGTGGTCGTCGATGCCGGCCAGGATCACAGCCGCGCCGTCCCGGCGGATCACGCGGTGCTCGTTGATCAGTATATCCACGCCGATCTGGCGGTAGGCCTGGGCGGCCTTGCACCAGCCGCTGTAATGCTCGTGATTGCCCAGGATGCCAATCACGCCCATGGGGGCAATCAGCGGTGCAATCAGGCGGGCGCATTTCTGCTGCTGGCTGGGTTGGCCGTTGATCATGTCGCCCAGCAGCAAGATCATGTCCGGTCGCCGGGCCATGATCTCCCTGACAACGCGGCGGGTGTAATTCTCGTGGGCGAAGCGGCCAAAGTGCAGGTCGCTGACCGTCGCGATGCGCAGGCCCGCCAGGCCGGCCCTCAAGCCGGGGAGCGGCAGGTCCATCTCGTGAACATCGATGGGCGACGTATCGGAGGGCCCGAGAATAAGCTCCCACTTCATCGGGCGGCCCCTTCGGCGTCCATCAACGAGGAACCGATGCGACTAACGATCACATACGCCAGCAGCTTTTCCGGCCCCAGCGACTTTGTTACGAGGATCGAAATTCCCTTGTGCCGCGCGGCGGCGGCCGCGGCGATAGCCGCAATCTGCTTGCTGTGTTTGCCTTCCGCCAGAAAATACGGGCAGATGATGATGCCGGCCGGCCGCTTGTCAGCCAGTTCTTCAATCGCCTGCTCCAGCGTCGGCGAGCCGATTTCCAGATGGGCGGTGTGAACTTCCAAGCCCAGAATTTCCGAGGCCATGTTTGCCACTTCAGCCAGTGCCGCCGCGGCGGCGGGTAACCGCGAGCCGTGATCGACCAGAATTATCGCTGCTTTGCGCATTGCCAGAATCCTATGGACCCGGCGGCCTATTGGCAAGGCGGCGGATGAAAGGCTGTAGACTGTAGACTGTAGGCTGTAGACTGTAGGAACTGCCGGAAAGAGCACGGTTCTTGCGGTTTCTGGTCCTGCCTACAGGCTACCATGACAGCGCTACCCGGTACTCATGCTTGCTGCTTTTCTTTGTCGACTGGCATAGGATGCGGCGTTGCGTCGCTGGTGGTATCTATTCTTTTTCAGCAACGACGACCAGCGAGTCGGCCACTGTTGCCAGAGATTCCACACCACCGCATTGGTAGCCACGGCCACCTGTTCCAAGGTAATGGCCGGATTTTTCCCCCCGAAGGCGATACGTCTGGAACGCCAGGAAGGCCATAGCCAGCCGCGCCGCCAGCCAGTGCCGCACGAGCCCTTGATAGGTGCGCACCTCGAAGGCGCCTAGTCCAGCTTCCTGTTTGGCCCGCTCAAACCACTGTTCCACGCGGTGCCGCGCGCCATACGCTTGCAGCAGCGTGCCCACATCCACGCCGGCGGCCGCATTGCTGACAAAGTACCGCCGATCTGAACTGCCAGGCTCCTGGACGATAATCAACCAATAACGACGCTCCGTCGGCGTACTGGGCCGGTGACGATGCGGATCGCGATGCCCCACCAGTTGCACGCGTGCGGCCTTGTATTGCCAGACTTGCGGACCACGCGTCGTATCCTTGATCTTCACCTGTTGCCAGGGTTGCTGGCGGAACACCGGGCTGTACCGGCCCAGCTGATGCGCCGGCCGTGAGCTGTATTCAGCGCGCGGCGACTCATAGGCCGGGGGACTGGCCCAGCAGTGAAAATCCAAGGCCACTTCACCCACACCGATTTGGCCCAACCGGTCCAGTTCAAACCAGAAGGCCGGCGCTTTGCCGTAATCGGCATCAAACACCAGGTAGTCGAATCGCACACCGTGGCCGATGCTGCGTTCGATCTGGTCGATCCCGATCTGCCATTTAGTGCGGAAGCTCACGGCGTCGGGAAGGCCCGCGCGGCGGCAGCGGGCTTGATCCTCAGCCCAGGCCTGCGGCAGGTATAAATCACTGCACAGCATGCAGGCGAAGGGATTGGCCGGCTCATCATCACAGTACATCAGGTGCTGGGCCACCACGCAGTTATCCTGCTTGCCGCTTTGGCCACAATATTGATGGTGCACACCGGGGGTGTGGTCGCCCTGCTTGGGATGGCCGGTGGCATCCAGCACGCCGATCACCGGCCCGGCCGCACGCCGATCCGCCAGGCGATGGTGCAACTGGGTCTCTGCGCGAACAGGGTCCCAGTCGAAATCCGCGAGAAACTCCTGCAGCGTGCGCACGGGCAAACCGGCGGCCAGGGCGATAGGTTCGATGCTTTTGCGTGGCAGATCCGTCATCAACCCGCCAACGTACGCTTGCAGGTACTGAAAGGTCTTCTCCCGCTTGAAGCAGTCCCGGAACTCCTGAAGGAATTCGCCCAACGCCGGGCGCAGCGATTGCATCTGACCGGCATCCATGCCTGTCTCCTTACCGTGTCGATTGTCTGGTTCAGACTATCGGCATGGAAGGCATTACTCCTTGAGCCGCGGTAGCGCTGTCATGCTACAGCCTATAGCCTTCCTACCTAATCTGCTTGACAACCGCAGCCGATGCCGAACATAAAGACGTTTTGCATTGGTCAAGCGTGTTTTGGCATAATGTTGGGCCGAAAAGACTAGTGGCCGAAAGGCTAAGGGAGATGGCCATGAAACTGCGACATGGATGGTTCGTTGTAGTCCTGCTGGCCACGATGGTCGCGGGTTGTGAGAATGCAGGTCGGACAATCGGCATTGGCTCTAGCGGCCCTGAGGCCGTGCCCGAGCCGGATTCGCTGGTGGCGAAATCTCAGCCGCCGATGGTGGATCTGCCAATGCCCGTGTCTTTTGACCTCAAAGAGAGCAGGTCGCGGTCCATGGCCGCGCCGGGCCTGCGGTTTGTGGATCACTGGTATTACGGCCGCGAGGACAAATGGGCGGTCGGCAGGTTTTTCAAGCGGCAGATGCCCGCCGCGCAGTGGCAGCTTCAGGCGGACCGCATGATGACCGGAGACATAGTGCTGGATTTCGTGAAAGGCCGCGAGTCCTGCAAGATGACCATCGGCGAAAACTTCTGGGGCACCACGACAGTACATGTAGAGATTTATGCCGCCGGTCCTTCCGTCGGCGCACCCAAATAGCTTCGCGAAAGGCATGATGTGAAAGCAACCCGTCGACACGATCTGCACGAGAATCTGCTGGCCGCCCAGCTCAAGGAAACCTGGGACTACGTCCAGCAGAATCTGAACTGGGTTATCGGCATTGCCCTGGTGGCGATTGTGGCCGTGGCCATTATCGGTTACGCCTTGCGCCAGCGCACCACCACGCGGCAGGGGCAACAGCAGCGATATTTCATCCTGGAGATGTCGGTCAAGGAGCAGGCGCGCATATCCGTCTCGGCCCAGCCGGGGCGCAGCCGAACGCGGCCATGCTGGGCCAGGCCTCGCGCATCCGCCAGGAGCTGCGGGCGCTGGTGGATGAGACCTCGCAGCGGCCGCTGGCCGCGTGGGGGACCGTGCAGATCGGCAATTCCGCCTACGAGGAATTGAGCCGCCGCCACGCCGATCTGGACAACGCCTCCCTTGAGGCGATGAGCGCCGAGAGCCGCCAGGCCTACGACCGCGTCATCTCCGCCTACGGCGATGTGGGCGGGGCGGTGGCCCAGGCTCACTTTGGGCTGGGTAAACTGGCCGAAAATGCGGGCAATTTTGAAGAAGCCCGCGGGCAGTACAAGGCGATCGTCGACATGGGCTCACCGAAGGCCGATGCGCTGACCGTGTCGCGGGCGCAGACACGCCTGATGGAAATGGAAAAGTGGACCACGCCCGTGGTCTTCCCGGCCAGCGCACGGCGCAATCGCGCCCGGCCATGCCGCTGGAAGGCCTGTCGGCCGGTGAAGGGGCCGAAGGCGGGCTATTGGCAGCGCCTCCGCCCGCGGGCGCGGCAGCGCCTAAGTAATTGCAGCCCCGTTTGGAGGGGCGAATTGTACGGAGTTTGCCGCGGGCGAGGTTGCAGACCTTGCAATCTTGCTGCCGGTGCATTCCAATAGCATTTACGGGGTTCCCCAACGGGGCGGGCCCTTTAAAGTTTGCAGTCGCCGCACTAGCGGCACGTCTTTTGGTTCACGTTAAGGATTGAGCAAAATGGCAGATTTGAACGCGTTGGCCGAAGCCGTGATCAAGGGCGATCGCAATGCCTCCGCGCAGTTGACCCAGAAGGCCCTGGACGAAGGCGCCAGCGCCAAGGATGTGCTGGAGAAGGGCCTGATCGCCGGCATGGCCGTGGTGGGCAAACGCTTCAAGGCCAACGAAGTGTACGTGCCCGAGGTGCTCATCGCGGCCCGCGCGATGAAGGCCGGCATGGCCATATTAGAGCCGCACCTGAAGGCCTCGGGCGTGCAGCCCGTGGGCAAGATCGTATTGGGGACGGTAAAGGGCGACCTGCACGACATCGGCAAGAACCTGGTGGGCATGATGCTCCAGGGCGCCGGGTTTGAAGTGATCGATATCGGCGTGGATGTGCCGGCGGACAAGTTCGTCGAAGCCATCAAGAAATCCGGCGCGAAGATCGTGGCCATGAGCGCACTACTCACCACGACCATGCCGCAGATGCCCGAGGTGCTCAAGGCGATCAGGAATTCCGGCGTCAACGTCAAGACCATGGTCGGCGGCGCGCCGGTGACGCAGAGTTACGCCAATGAAATCGGGGCCGACGGCTATGCTCCCGACGCCGCCAGCGCGGCGGATCTGGCCGCGCAATTGAACAAATGACTCCTTGCGTTCGACTGGGATAACGCAAGGCAGGCGTGATAGCAGATTTTACATGGAAGGATAGCGCATCATGGTAAAAGGTGGACAGAAGAAAGGGTCGTATAGTTTCAGCCTCAAGGATGGCGGCTACAAATCCGTCTCTCTGGCCGGGGATTTCAACGGCTGGAAGCCCATGGCGATGAAGAAGGGCAAGGGCACATTCTCGGTGACCGTGACACTGCCGTCGGGCCGTCAGCAGTACAAATTTGTCGCCGATGGCAACTGGCTGCTGGACCCGGACAATAACGAGCGGGCCGTCAGTTCCATGGGCACCATAAACTCTGTGGTGGTGGCGAAATAAATCGCGGTCGGCCAAATTCAGGTGGTCAGATTGACCACCTGAAACAACTGTGAACCGTTCACAGTTGGCAGCTATAGGTATTTCTGTAACGGATAACTCAGGCGCGACATTGTCGCACCTGCATCAGCCGTTCCATCCGATTGAAATGGTTGCGGATAACAGAACTGGAGTTTTCTCCAGTTCCGTGATCCGTAACGCGCAAACCGGGCAATCACCCTCGAACTCCTTTCGCGGTTTCCGCCAATTCTTCCGATGATTGCACTTGATAACATTTCTGATTGCATTACAATCGCTCGCGTCGCACCTTAGTCCGTGCAATTGGCATTCTTGTGGGTGGCCGTAACTGGTGAAACTTCGCGAAAAGGAGCAGGGATATGGCACCATCGATTAACCGCAGCAAGGTTCGATTGGCGGATATCGCCACGGAAGCGGGAGTTTCGCGGGCGGTTGTGGGCAAGGTTTTGCTGGGCAGCGGGGCGAATATTCGCGTCAGCCCGGAAAAGTCCAAGTTGATTCTCGACATCGCCAAACGGCTGAACTACAGGCCGAATCAGATTGCCCGGCAATTGGGCGGCAAGAGCAGCCAGCTTATCGGCGTATTGACCGGCGCATCCGTCAGCCAGGGGCGTCTCAAAACCCTGCTGGCTGTGGAGGCCGAAGCGCGCCGTCGCGGGTATCGAATCCTCATCGGCCAGATCTCCGACACGGTGGTCGATGTCAGCCGCTACCTGGATGAATTCGAATCGTACAACGTCGACGGCGTGCTCTACCTGGATACGCGCGAGGATATTTCCGAGCGGCTCACCCATTTCCCGCGGGCCGTGTCCAGCCTGCACCTTAAAGGCCAGGACATCTGCTACGTGGAGCTGGACCGCGCCCAGGGCAGCAAACTGGCCGTGGACCATCTGCTCTCGCGCGGCCGCAAAAAGATCGGCATGGTCACGGGCGCAAAAAGCACGAATGTCATTCGCGTGGAAGGCGAGAAGGAGCGGGGGTTTTTCCAGGCCCTGG
Organism: uncultured Phycisphaerales bacterium; assembly: GCA_963785635.1. Lineage (GTDB taxonomy): Bacteria > Planctomycetota > Phycisphaerae > SM23-33 > FEN-1343 > FEN-1343. Next base: position 53,391 of record CAWAWB010000012.1, on the reverse strand, counting down.
CATCGCATGGAATCAAGTGCGGCGAAGAGATGATCTACCGCCTTCCGACCGATAGCCCCAAGAGCGCAGAAGCCGTGCTGCCGGCCGTTGATTACCTCGTGGGTAAAATGAAGTGTGACGCGATTATCGCCGTGCGCGACATGCTGGCGGTGTATATCAGAAAGGGCCTGCGCCGCAGGGATCTGCGCGTGCCGGAGGATGTGGCGCTGATCGGTTTTGATAATCTCGATCTATCCATCGCGACCGATCCGGAACTCACCGCCGTGGACCATTGCCACGAGCTGCGGGCCAAGACCATGCTCGATCTGCTAAGCCGCATGAAGAACGATGAAGAGTTCATCGGGGGCGAGGCGGCGGGCATTTCCATTTCGCCGGCGCTGGTGGTGCGGCAGTCGACCTGACAGCGCGGCAGCCACGCCCACCTTGCGTGTGTTGAGGGATGCAGGTTAACTTAGTCTTCGGCGGGAAGTTATCGCCGCCGCAGGACGAGCGACACATGGAAATTTCCATCCTCGGGATCAGCCATCGCACCGCGGCCGTGGAGGTTCGCGAGGCCTTTTCGCTGACGGGGGATTTGCCCGCGCGGCTGCTGGCGACGCTGCATGCCGAGCCGGTGGTGGATGAGGCCCTGGTCCTGGATACCTGCAACCGGACGGAAATCTATTTCGTCTGGCGCACCCAGCACGATTTTGCCTCCTATGTGTTCTCCCACGCCGCGCGGCTGAAGAATATTCCTTTGCCGCATGAGGGCCCATCCATCTACAGCCTGGAGGGCAAGCAGGCGGTGGAGCACCTGTTCCGCGTGGCGGCCGGGCTGGATTCGCAGGTGCTAGGCGAACCGCAGATCATGTCGCAGCTCCGCGCGGCGTATCGGCTGGCGCTTCAGCAGCGCACATCGGGCTTCCTTTTGAACCGGCTCGTGCACCAGTCGTTCCACGTGGGCAAGCGCGTGCGCACCGAGACCGCGCTGGGTAAGGGCGCCGGCAGCATCGCCCAGGCGGCGGCCGAGCTGGCCGGCCAGGTTCACGCATCCCTGGAAGATAAATCGGTGATGCTGGTGGGCGCGGGCGAGACGGCCGCGCTGGCGGCGGCGGCGCTGCTGCGGCAAGGTGCGCGGCGGATCATCGTGGCCAACCGCACGCTGGAGACGGCGCAAAAGCTGGCCGATGACCTGGCCGCCCGGCGTGTTGGAAAGCCGGCGGGAACCGAATCCGCCGCGGAAATTACTTGCGCGGCGTATGCCCGCCGTCATGCCCAGGCATGCGTAAAAGATGAAATCGACGATCTTGAAGGCCGGCAGGCGACCCAGGCGCCGATGCGCCCATTGAAACGCAGGCCGTGTCGCTTGAAGCCGTAGCTGAGCAAATCGGCCGCGTGGATATCATCATCTGCTCCACCGGATCGGATAAACCTGTGTTGACAAAGGCGACCCTGGGCAAGGCGATTAAAACACGCGCCACGCCCCTGGTCATCATCGATCTGGGCGTGCCGCGCAACGCGGAGGAAAGCCTGGCGCAACTGGCAAACGTGCGTCTATACAATATCGACGACCTCGACTGTGTCGTCGCCAGGGCGATGGCAGGCCGCCTGCGCGAGATCGAGTGCGCCGAGGCGATTGTCGCCGATGAGGCCCAGCAGTTTGAGCAGTGGCGGCAGGCCCGCCAGGTCGCCCCCACGGTGGAGCAGCTCCGGCGACATTTGTCAGCCATCGCCAGCGCCGAGGTGGACCGCTACGGCCGCAAATTCGACGGTGCAAACCGCGAGGAGCTGGGCCGCTTCGCGCAGTCGCTGATGTCCAAGGTTCTGCACAGGCCCACGACATTTCTGATGGAACTGGCGGTGCGGCCCGATGGCATCGAGCCGCCGGCCGCGGCGGACATGGTTCGCCAGTTATTCGGCCTGGACGGTCGGGAGGATGGTCAGTGAGGGCACTCTCGATCGCGCGCGCGGGTCGGATTTGTCGCGCTGGCAGGCTGATTTCATCCGCAGGCTCCTGCGCACGCTTGTGCCGGAAATCCGCATCGAATTGCAGACTATCGTCACCCCCGGCGACAAAAACCGCACCGCGCCGCTCCATCAACTGGGCGAGACCGGCTCCTTCACCTCCACCATCGAGCAGGCCCTGCTGGATAAGCGGGCGGACCTGGCGGTACACAGCCTCAAGGACCTGCCCACGCAGATAGCCGAGGGACTGACCATCGCGGCCATTCCCGCGCGCGATGATCCATCGGATGTGCTCATCTCCCGCCCGAAACGAACGCTGGAAACGCTGCCGATCGGCGCGCGCGTGCTGACTAGTTCGCTGCGCCGGCGGGCCATGGTGTTGCACCGGCGGGGCGATCTGCGCGTACACAACGTGCGCGGCAATCTGCCCACGCGCATTGCGCGGCTGCACGCGGGCGTGGCGGATGCCATCGTGCTGGCCTTGGCCGGGCTTACCCGGCTGAAGATGGAGGGTTTGGTCTGCGAAAAATTCGACCCGACCGCGTTCCTGCCCGCGCCGGGCCAGGGGGCGCTGGCCGTCGAGATTCGCAGCGATGACAAAGAACTTTTACTGCTGATCGCGCGGCTGGATGATCCGCTGGCCCGCGCCTGCGTCACGGCCGAGCGTTCCATGCTGGCCGCGCTGCACGCGGGCTGCCACGCGCCGGTGGGGGCCTATGCCCGCTTCCAGGAGGATGGCCGCGTGCTCACGCTGACGGGCGGCGTTTTAAGCGTGGATGGCACACGCGTGGTGTACCGCTGGGAGTCGGTGGAGTGCGGCGGCGATGAGAAGGCGGCCCAGGGGCTGGGTATTCGTGTGGCCGATGCCCTTTTCTCGGGGGGGGCCGGTGAGATACTCTGGGCGGCAGCGGAATGGGCCAAACGGAAAAACCCGGGAGCGTGATGGATCGCGGCAAACACACGGTGTTGTCGGCGGTCATGGCCGCGCTGGTCACGCTGGTGCTGCTCTCCGTGATAGGCGCGTTCTGGGGCGCGGACCGCGCGACGCAGCTTTTCAATTCCGCGCCCATGAAAATCTTCTGGATCCTCCTGGCCGCGCTGCTGTCGGCCGGATTGATTTTCTTCCCCAAAGAGCTTAAAAAGCCCGGCTTTCTCGCCATGCACCTGGGGTGCCTCTTAGTGATTGCGGGCGGCATGCTGGGCAGCCGCGCGGGACATGCGCTGATGGACCGTTTGGGCGTTCACAAGGTTCGCTTCGTTATGGTCGCCATGCAGATCGGCGACCGCGTGGGCAAGGTGATCGTCGATGCGGATTCCAGGCAGCCCTACCTGGCTGACCTGCCCTTTGAAGTGGAACTGAAGGATGCCTGGACCGAGCATTACGAGCCGGCGCAGATCGTCTTTGGCGAAATCACAGAAAACGGCGCCAAGGTTTTAGCGGAACAGTCGCAGGCAGCGGAATCTCAGCCTGCTTCCCAGCCATCCTCCCAACCCAGCGCGGCTACGGAAGAATCCAACGAGCCGCCTGTGCGCTGGCAGCCGGTTGACTGGCGAATTGGGCAGGAAGTTAAGATCGGCGACACCGGCGTTTTGGTGAAGGTGCTGAGTTACCTCAAGTCTGCCCGGGCCGTTGCGGCCTCTTCAGCGCCGGAGAAATCTGAAGAGAACATCTCCGCCGCAGCCGACAGTAGCGCGCACGCCCCGGCCGTCGAGGTGGAGATTTCCAGAGGCGATGTTCATCTGCATCGCTGGCTGGTGGCAAAGGGCGAACATGTCCAGCCGATGGTTTCGCTGGCGGCGCTATTTCCAGGCATGCAGTATCCGCCCGTGCTGGCGCTGGCCGAGCCGGCGGGAACGGTGAAGGCATATCAGAGCCGCGTGATCATCTACAAAGATGGCAAGCCCGCGGCGGAAAAAACCATCAGCGTGAACGATCCGCTGCACTACGGCGGCTACGCCATTTACCAATCCAGCTTCAGCGAAATGGCGGAAGGAACATACGTGGCTCTGGCCATCCACAGCGACAGCGGCCGCACGCTGGTGCACGCGGGCCTGGCCTTGCTGGTGGCGGGGGCGATTTGGCAGTTCTACGTGCGGCCGCTGGCGCGGCCGTGGGCTGTAGGCCGTAGGCTGTAGGCTGTAGTAACAGAGGAAACGTGGTTCTTTCCGGCCGTTCCTAGAGTCTACAGCCTACAGTCTACAGCCTCTTCTTTCCGCATAGCTGCATCGCACACGGATTCGGTGTAGAATAGGTTCGTCGGGCGGGGTACTTTCCGCCAACTCACTGCCGAAAGGACATCACATGATTGTGAACCTACAGGCCACCGAGGACCGGTCGGGGATTGCGGCCAAACAGTTGCAAAAATGGGTGGACCAGTTCCTTTCGCCCCAGTACCGCAAGTACGTGCCGGGCGAGGCCTGGGCGCCGGCGGTGAATCTGTACGAGGATGATGACGCGTTTCACGTGGTGGTCGAACTGGCGGGGGTGGATCCCGACGCGGTGATTCTGAAGGTCGAAAACGGCAACCTCATTGTGACCGGCGAGCGTGATGCGCCGCGGCCGGGCAAGACCCACCGGCCGGCCTGCACGCACCTGATGGAGATCGATCACGGCGCCTTTCTGCGCAGCGTGGAGGTGCCCGCCTCGGTCGAGGTGGAGGCCATCACCGCGAAGTATCGTGCGGGACTGTTGTGGGTAACATTACCTAAAAAGCGAGAGCCATGAGTTCCATAGACGATTCCAGCGGCAACTTCAAAGACGGCGACGGGGATGTAAAGCGGACTGATTCGCCCGGTGGGGATACCGTTTCCCCGACGATCATCACGCCGACGCCGGAGAGCACGCTCCAGATTCCGCGCAACGTGCCCATCATGCCCATCCGCCAGACGGTGATGTTCCCCGGCACGGTCATGCCGCTGAACGTCGGCCGCCAGCGCAGCAGGCGGCTCCTAAGCGACTGTCTGCCTGATGAAAAGATCGTCGGCCTGGTCGCCCAGCGCAACAGCGAGCAGGAGAACCCGAAATTCGAAGACCTGTACACCGTGGGCACGGCGGCCTTAGTGCTCAAGCTGCTCAAGGTGGAAGAGGGCGGCCAGGTGGCCATCGTTCACGGCATCGGGCGGATTCGCGTCGAGCGGCAGGTGCAGACGGATCCCTTTTTCCGCGCCGAGGTATCGCACATCGTCGATACGGATACTTCCGGGCCGGAGGTCGACGCACTGGTGTCCAACCTGCGGCAGATGGCCATGAAGGTTTTCGAGATCGCGCCCAACGTGCCCGATGAGGCTCGCACCGTTCTGGCCAACATCGAGACCGCCAGCGCTCTGGCGGACTTTTTGGCCTCGAACATGCCGCTGGAGGTCGCGGAAAAGCAGCAATTGCTGGAAATCGCCAACGTGACGGAGCGGCTCCGCCACGTGAGCAAGGAACTGGATCGCCAGCGGCAGTTTTTAGAGCTGTCCACGAAAATACAGGACCAGGTCCGCTCGAATATCGACAAGAGTCAGCGCCAGTACTTCCTCCAGGAGCAACTGAAGGCCATCCGCAAGGAGCTGGGCGAAGAGGATGAGCAGTCCTCGGAGATCGAGGAGCTGCGCGCCAAGCTGGCGGCGGCAGGCATGCCCGAGGTCGTCCGCACCGAGGCGACGCACGAATTGGACCGTCTGGCGCACATCCCCCAGGCCAGCCCGGAATACACGGTCATCCGCACGTACCTCGATTGGATGATCGAGATGCCCTGGTCCAAAACCACGGCCGACAGCCTGGACATTAACGGCGCGGAAAAAATCCTCAACGAGGACCACTACGGCCTGGAAAAGGTCAAGCGGCGCATCCTGGAATACCTGGCCGTGCGCAAGCTCGCGCCCGAGTCGCGCGGGCCGATTTTGTGCTTTGTGGGCCCGCCCGGCGTGGGCAAGACCTCGTTGGGACGATCGATCGCGCGCGCCCTGGGCAGAAAATTCATCCGCATGAGCCTGGGGGGCATCCGCGATGAGGCCGAACTGCGCGGCCATCGGCGCACGTACATCGGCGCGATGCCGGGAAGGATTGCGCAGGACATCCGCCGCGCGGGCTCGATGAACCCGGTCTTCATGCTGGATGAGCTGGACAAGATCGGGCAGGATTTCCGCGGCGATCCGGCCAGCGTGCTGCTGGAAGTGCTGGACCCGGCGCAGAACGATACCTTCCGAGATCTGTACCTCAACGTGCCGCTGGACCTTTCCAAGGTGCTCTTTATCGGCACGGCCAATTATCTGCCGCCCGTGCCGCCGGCCCTGCGCGACCGCATGGAAATCATCGAGCTGCCCGGCTACACGCCGCAGGAAAAGGCCCGCATTGCGCGGCAGTACCTGCTGCCGCGCCAGATGAAGGAGAATGGGCTCGGCGAGAAGCAACTGATATTGACTGATGCGGCCATCGATCGCGTGATCGACCAATACACGCGCGAGGCGGGCGTGCGCGAGCTGGAACGGCAGATCGGCGCGATCTGCCGCGCATTGGCGGCGTTAATAGCCAAGGGCAAGGTCCGCCATCGCAAGGTGGATGCCAGGCAGGTACACGAGTACCTGGGGCCGGCGCAGTATGAGTCCGATGTGGCCCAGCGCACCAGCGTCCCCGGCGTGGCGACAGGGTTGTTTTATACGCCCGTGGGCGGCGGCGTGATGTTCATCGAGGCCACGCGCTTTCCGGGCAAGGGCAGTCTCACACTCACCGGGCAGATCGGCGACATCATGCGCGAAAGCGCGGTGGCCGCCTTCAGCCTGGTCAAGAGCTGGGCGGACCAGTTCAAAATAGACGTGGATGAACTTTCGCGGGTGGATGTACACGTGCACGTGCCGGCCGGCGCCGTGCCCAAGGACGGTCCCTCGGCCGGCGTGGCCATGGTGACGGCGCTGGTAAGCCTGTTTCGCAACGAGCCGGTGCGGCCGGATGTGGCAATGACCGGCGAAATCACTTTGCGCGGCCTGGTGCTGCCCATCGGCGGCGTCAAGCAGAAGGTGCTGGCGGCCCGCGCAGCGGGCATCAAGACGGTCATTCTGCCCAACCGCAACCGCAAGGATCTGGCGGAACTTACGGAGGATGTGCGCAAGGGGCTGAAATTCGTTTTCGTCTCCAAGGTCCAGCAGGCGCTGGCGGAGGCGCTGGATCATAAGCCCGCCGGCTCGCGCGCCCGTTCGTCAAAACGCGGCCACAAAGAGATCCGCGGCGGCAGGTGGGCGGCAGGCAGCGGCCGCAGACGCGGCCATTCATAGAACCGGCGGGATGCGGCCTAAGTATAAATTTCAAAGAGACCTAAAGGTTTGAACATTGCATTGCTGAAGTTATAATATGCGCGGCTGATCGAGCCGGTGAGCGCCAGGCCGTTTGTTTCGGCCTACCGGCCCCACCGCGGTGCTCGACAGGCAAGCTGCCGTTTAAAGAGGCTAAAGGAGCCCAGACAATGTTACAGATGCCCGTACAGGGAAGAACTCGCGGCCGTCAAATCTCCATCGGTGGATCCGGCGACACCAAAGACAAACTGCTGATGGGCGGTTTGGTGGGAATCATCGTCATCGCGTTGGTGGCTCTCGTGTACCACATTATCGGCAGCAACAAGCCAAATGTGCCGCCGCCACCGGATAAATTCCACATAGGCTGCCTGGCCTGCAAGTATGAGTGGGATTTGCCTAGGGACGATTTTTACGCGGCCGTGGAGACCCAGTCCAAGGGCGGCGCCTGGTGCCGCCTGTGTTTGAATGTCCGCAGTGCCACAAGAAGGCCGCCTTCCAGATGCAGCAGTGCCCCTATCCGGAGTGCGGGAAATGGTACTGGCCCAATCCCATACTTCAGATGGCCGGCATGCCTGTTAAAGATCCGCCTACCTGCCCCAGTTGCGGCAAAGACATCGCGGCTGGACTGCGGCTGCATCCCAGGCACTAGTTTAACATAGCGATGAGATTGGACTTTCCGCGGCCGCGCCTTTGCGCGGCCGCTTTTTTAATAAAGTAGTCGTATGGGCGTAAAAATCACCATCAACGGCGAGGTTCGCCAATTGGCCGCGCCAATGAGCGTGGCGGCCCTGCTGGCGGAACTCCATTTAGAGCCCCTGCGCGTGGCCGTGGAAAGAAACCGCGCTGGTCCGCCGGCGCGAATTCGACAGCACCACGCTGGCCGATGGAGACCAGCTCGAGATCGTCACGCTGGTCGGAGGCGGATGAAGAAAGGCTTACGGCTCACGGCTCACGACTTGCGGCCAAAAATGCCGGGGCGGTTGCGCCGCCGGAAAGAGCGTCGCAGTCCCAGCAGTCTTTCCGGCAGTTTCGTAAGCCGTAAGCCTCAAGCCGTAAGCCGAAAGCCCTGAGTGGAGTATCATCATGATGAACATTGAGCCCCTGAAGATCGGTTCCTTCCAGATCCAAAACCGCCTCTTTGTCGGCACGGGCAAGTATGCCACGTACGAGTTGATGCGCGAGGCTTTAACAGCCTCCGCCTGCCAGGTGGTCACCGTGGCGGTGCGGCGCGAACGCATGGTCGATAAGTCAGGCCGCAATATCCTGGATTTCATTGACTCCAGGCAATACATCCTGCTGCCCAACACCGCCGGCTGCTTCAGCGCGGACGATGCCATCCGCACCGCGCGGCTGGGTCGCGAGTTATTGGAAGGATTAGGCAATCCCGGGGCCGCCTGGGTGAAGCTGGAGGTTCTGGGTGATAAGAAAACTCTGCTGCCAGATCCTGTAGGGACGCTCGAAGCTCTAAAAGTCCTGAAGGCAGAAAACTTCTGCGTGCTGTGCTACACCAGCGACGATCCGGTCATGGCGCGGCGGCTCAAAGAGGCCGGCGCGGCCTCCGTCATGCCCGCCGGCAGCCCCATTGGCTCCGGGCAGGGGGTGCTGAATCCCAGCAATATCCGCATCATTCTGGAGACGCTGAAAGACGGCGATCCTGATTATCCCGTAATCGTCGATGCCGGCGTGGGCACGCCCTCAGACGTGACCATCGCCATGGAACTGGGCGCTGACGGCGTGCTTTTAAATACGGGCATCGCCGGCGCCAGGACCCGGTAATGATGGCCCAGGCCATGCGCCAGGCCATTGAGGCCGGCTGGCTGGGCCGCCGCGCGGGCAGGATACCCAGGAAGCTGTATGCCACGGCGAGTTCGCCGATCACGGGCGTCATCGGATCGTAACGAGGCTGTGGACTGTAGGCTATAGACTGTAGGAACAACCGGAAAGAACAACGGTTTTTCTTGCTGTTTCCGGGCGTACCTACAGCCTACAGCCTACAGCCCGCAGCCTATGGCTTGTTCTTCCCAAATGTAAACGCCGACGGGCACAGCTTGTTCACCGGGCAAATTTCGCACTTGGGGTTGCGGGCGATGCAGATGTTGCGGCCGTGAAAGACCAGCAGGTGCGGGAAGAGGATCCACTGCTTTTTGGGGACAATTTCCATCAAGTCCTTTTCGATCTTTACGGGATCAGTGTTCTCGGTCAGCCCCAGGCGCCCGGCCACGCGGATCACGTGCGTGTCCACAGTGATTCCCTCGCTGATCCCGTAGGCGTTGCTTAAGACCACGTTGGCGGTCTTGCGCCACGCCGGGCAGGCTCAATAGCTCGGACATGGTTTTGGGGACCTCGCCGCCGAACTTCTCCACGATCATGCGGCTTGCCGCCCGCACGGCCTTGGTCTTGTTGCGATAAAAGCCCGTGCTCTTAAGCTGCGGCTCGAGTTCTTCAGTCGGCGCATCCGCCCATTCCTCCGCCGTGCGATAGCGGGAAAACAGCGTCGGCGTGATCGCGTTCACGCCCTTGTCCGTGCTCTGCGCCGCCAGGATCGTCGCGATCAATAGCTGGAGGGGATTTTCGAATCTCAGCGTACACTTGGCGTTGGGATACTGCTTGTGCAGGAGCTCGGCGATCTTGGCCGCGCGTTTCTTTTTCTGCTCCAGAGTCTCTTTTGCCATCGCAGGTCCCCGCACAAGAAAACAGCTTTACCACCAAGGGCACCAAGCACACCAAGCTCACCAAAAGAAGGTGACATTATTCTAACGCGCCTTTTGTGCTTGGTGCTCTTGGTGGTCTTGGTGTTCTTGGTGCTTGCAGTTTTCTGTAACCGGACAATCATCTATGCGCAGATAAGCGTCAATTTTCTCCGCCGCCGCGCGGCCGGTGGCGATGGCGTTGGCCACCAGCGCTGGACCACTGGCCAGGTCGCCCGCCACAAACACGCCGTCCGCGCTGGCCGTGAAATCATCGCACAGGATCAGCTTGCCTGCACTGTCCACCGCCAGGTGAAGCTGCTGGAGAATTTCCTCGCTCACTGCGGCCTGGTAGCCCAGCGCCAAGAGCACCAGGTCGGCAGGCAGGTGGAACTCGCTGCCGGGAAGCTCGATCATCCGCCGCCCGCCAGCCCAGTACACCCAGCGCACGCGGCGGCCCGTGATGGCCTTCACGCCCGCGCCGTTGAGTTCGAAGGCCTGCGTCGCTACGCACCACTGGCGATCCACGCCCTCGGGATTCTCGTGCATGGGGTCGTTCTTCACCTGAGATTGGCCCAGAATCTCCAGTTGGTGCACGCTGCGGGCGCCCTGGTTGATGGCTGTCTGCACGCAGTCGTTGCCGGTCTCGCCGCCGCCGATCACGACCACGGCCTTGCCCGCGGCGGTGACGGCCTTGGCCGCATCCACGGCCCGCCCGGCGGCGAGATCGTTCTGCTGCCGCAGGAATTCCAGGGCGAAGTGGATGCCCTGCGCCTGGCGGCCTTCGACTTTTAAATCGCGCGGCTTGGAAGCGCCGGTGGCCAGGCAGATGGCGTTGAATTCCGCCTTGAGCTTGTCGGCAGGGATGGTGCTGCCCACCGACATGCAGGTGCGGAATTCCGCACCTTCCTGCCTCGAGCTGATTGATGCGCCGGTCGATCAGGTCCTTGCTCAGGCGGAAGTCCGGAATGCCCCGGCGCAGGAGGCCGCCGACGGCGGAATCTTTTTCGAACACCACAACCTTGTGGCCCATCCGCGCCGAGCTGCTGGGCCACGGTCAATCCCGCGGGGCCCGAGCCGACCACGGCCACACTCTTGCCGCTGGGGCGGGCCGGGCGCTGGGGGCTGATCCAGCCGGCGGCGAAGGCGCGATCGATGATCTCCTTCTCGATCTGGCGGATCTGCACCGGGTAGTCGCTGAAGCCCTGCTTGCACTGGTCCTGGCACGGGGCGGGGCACAGCAACGAGGTAAACTCCGGGAAATTATTAGCACTGTGCAGAGCCGCGCTGGCGTGCTGCCAGCGGCCGCGATAGGCCAGGTCGATCCACGCTGGAATCGGGCTTTCCAGCGGGCAGCCGGCCTGCTGGCACAGCGGGTTGAGGCACTGCATGCAGCGGGTCGAGGACAGGGCGGTGATTTCCTGCCGCACCCTGAACTTGTCCAAGGGCTGATTGCTTTGTGCCCGCGCAGCGCCGCCAGGTGCAGCTGGTACTGATTGCGGAAGGCGCGCTCCTGGCGGCGCCACATGGGCAGAAGACCGCGGATGAAGCGCATCCGCTTCCACAGGTTGAGCATCCACGGCCAGGCGGAAAGCTGTAACATCAGATCGCGACCGAACAGCCGTAAATGCGTGGGCAGCAGGTGGCGATAGCTGATGCTGTCGCCCAGCGCCGGGTTCACGTTGTACTTCTCGCGGTCGCGGGCGTACTTCTCGTGGCTGGTGGCCAGCTCGGCGATGAAAATCGAATCCTTGATGAGCATGGCCCGCGCGAGGTTATGAATCACCGCCCGCGTCATGGCGTAGGATTCGGCGCCGTTATCCGCGCCGTAGGCCGCGCGCACGCCGCGTGCATATCGATTGGCGTAGGTGAAAAGGCCCCAGCGCAGTGCAGTCGTACAGGCGGACGACGAAGTCGCGCTTGGCCGCCTCGTCCAGATTCTCCATCTGGCCGATCGTTTTTTCCGCCAGGCGGCGAAGCTTTTCCGCTTTGCGATGGCCCAGCCAGTACCGGCGCACGGTCAGCCGGCAGCGGTCTTCCAGCATCTGCTTCCAGCCGGTGCGCTTGGGCGGTCCCTGGAACAGATTGGGGTCCGCCTGGAGCTTTCTGCCCATGTTGAACGCGTACAGGTTCTTCTTGAAGTCCGCGCGAATCGTGTCCTTGATGGCCCACGCGATGGAGTGCATGGAGACGGGTATCAAACCCTTCTGGAAGGCGAAGCCCAGCATCATGATGTTCGCGTAGATCGTCGAGCCCAGGTAGGTCTCGCAGATGCGCGAAATGTCGCGGGCCATGTAGTCATCGGCGCGGGTGTGGGCGCAGATGGTTTTTTCAAGCTGGGCAATGTCAAAATCTTCGCGGTGCATCAACCCCAGAATCGTGGGCACCTTGTACGTATTGATCACCGCGGCGGTCCGGTCCGCGGAGGCCACGCGTATGCGGCCCGTGGGGTCGATGGCCCGCGCCGCCTCCAGCACATCCACGCCCTAAGATCAGATCCGCCTTGCCGAAGGGAATCGTCCCGGTGGAGGGCTGCGGGGTCTTCATGAAGACGACCTGGCTATTGACGCTGCCGTTGCGGATGGCCAGGCCCTTCTTATCCAAAAAGGTAACGTGATAGCCCTCGTTGTGGCCGGCGCGGACAAGGATCTGCGTCGCCAGGCCGATGCCCATGCCGCCCACACCCGCCAAATAGGCGTGCCAGGTCTGGCCGGCGGGGCGTTTTTCCGGCTCTGGGATGGAGTCCAGCCCCAGCTCGGGCACCTTACTGCGCGGCCGTCTTTTGCGGTGAATTGTTACCTGCTCATAACTCCAGCAGGCGCCGATCCGCTCGCACGCGCCGTCGTTGACGCACGTGGTCACGCCGGTGTCCATCTTGGGGCCGTAATCAGTCTCCACGTGGCGCAGGCCCGGGCAGCCGGTCATTTCCGAGCAGGCCAGGCAGAAGCGGCAGATCTCCGAGTTGATGTTCATGTGCGTGGCTTCGGAGATGTAGCCGCGCTGGCGGATTTCCGCGCGCTCCTGCCGCCGCTGGCGGCGCATGCGCGTGATGCCGCACTCCTTGTCGGCGATGATGACCTTCACGCCGTCGGCCAGCAGCGTCTTCTCCAGCAGCCGCCGGTACGCCCCGCGGCGGGCGGGATTGACGCGATAAATCGGAATATGGCTGCTGCCGCCGATGCCCGGAAACGATCTCCTCGATGTCCTGCGCGGGCGTTGTGCTGCCCACGATGTCCTAGTCCACGCCGGGCGTGGGCTGGTGGCCGGTCATGGCGGTGGTGCGCGTTATCCAGGATGATGAAGGTGATGTCCTGGCCCAGCTTGATGGCCTGGCTGATGGCGATCTGACCGGAGTGGAAGAAGGTCGAATCGCCCATGAAGACGGCCTGCTTGTTCGTGATGAACGGGTCTGTCCCCGCGCCGGTGCCGCCGCCCAGACCCATGCCGGAATAATCGTGCATGAGCGGGGTATTGGGCGGGAACATGAGCATCGTGTAGCAGCCGGTGTCGCCGTGGAAGATCAGGTCCACCGGCCCGCGATGATGGCGGCGGCGCATGTAGTCCGCATCCATGAAATCGCGTTTGATCTGCAGGCACAGGTCCGCGCTGTCGCGGTGGGGGCAGCCGGGGCAGAAAGTCGGCTGCCGCGCGATGAGGGGCGCGACATCCGCCTCGGCCGTGCCGGCGATGGTCTTGATTTCGCGATCCAGCGCCGCCAAATCTTGCGGCTCTTCAATCCGCTGCGGCGCGGGCGTGAGGCTCTTTAAGAGCGGCACGAGGCAACTGATGATCATGGAGGGGTGCAGGCCGCGAATTTCCGGCAGCGGGGGCACGCCGGGGGGCATTTTCTTGCCCCACAGATCGACATTGGCCGCGGGGCCGCCCTTTTGGCGGTCTTCCAGGATGATGGGCGCGATCTGCTCTTCGATGAAGCCGCGCCGCTCCTCCACGACCACGATTCGTTTGGCCTTGGCGGCCAGCTCGCGAATGAGCTGCGGATCGATTGGATAGCTCATCCCAAACTTGGCGATGGGATAGTGGCCAAAAAGCCCCAGTTCCCACAGCGCCTGCTGCAAATAGCCGTACGCGTGGCCGCTGGTGACAAAGCCCACCTCGGCCATTCCGTTGCGGCCTTCTTCCAGGCGGTTCAGCCCCAGTTTTCGCGCGGCGGCGATGGCCCGCCCAAAACGGTCGGCCAGGTTGGCCTCCTGCCACCAGGTCTTGGGCGGCAGCAGGACGAATTTATTCGTGTCGATGGCGGCGGTGTCCAGCGTCATCTTCTGGTGCGTGTTGATCCTGGGGAACTGGTTGGGCCGGCAAGTTACCGTGCCGCCGCCATCGGCCAGGTTGTTGGGCAGGATGTAGCCGGCATACAGCTCCGCCGCGGCGGAAAGCTTGAAGGTCAGATCGACGTAATCCTTCACTTCCTGCGGCGCTGCCCGGCTCGATGACCGGAATGAACAGGTGCTTGGAAATGTAGCGGCTGTCCGCGGCCACCTGGGTGGAATCTGACCAGGGGTCATCGCCGTACACGACGATTGCGCCGCCCTCGGGGCTGGCCCCGGCCAGATTTCCAAGCGCCAGCCCATCGGCGGCCACGTGGACGCCGACGGACTTCATGCAGATCAGGCCCCGCAGCCCCGCCACCTGCGTGCCGTTGAGCATGGCCGCGGCCAGGGCCTCGTTGTTGTTGATGACCGCGCGGATGCCTTTTTCGTTCAAAAGTTCGTGGATCTGCCGCATGGCGTCGAAGAAGCCGGCGACGGGGCTGCCGGGATAGCCGCCCAAGAGGTGTACGCCGCCCTCGACCTCCAGGGCGCCCTTGAGCAGCAGCTCATTGCCCGTGAAGATTTCGCGGCCGTCTTCAGTCAGGAATCTGGGATCCACGTTCAAAACGTGACAACCTCCAAACCGGCTAGGTTAGTCAATTCGCCGTTGTCCGGTCAATCAAAAGCTGCCGCGCAGAGAGTCAATTATTCCGCTCACAGTGCTCGCTCAAAGTCAATTAGCCAATTAGTCAATCAGTCAATTAGCCGGAGGTCTTGCTCATCGAAGGATGCCACGACGGCTCAGAAAGGACCGGCCTAAAGAATCTAATTGACCAATTGACTAGTTGACTAACACTACAACGCCATCTGGGCTCAAGAAAGCTCAGGCGGCCAGACGATAGTTCCTTTCGGGAGCGCTTTTCCCGAAAGGAGATACGGCATGGATGCCAAGCAATTGCGAGAGCTCAAGCCGATGTTGGAACAGTACTTGGGACAATTTGACGACTGTTTCAGCCGCAGCGAGCCCTGTGGCAACCTGCGGGTTTACGTCAACGGTCAATTGTCGGATCTGCCGCGCAAGAGCATCGAGCCGATGGCGGACCGGGCCGACGTTCCGCCGCGGACGCTTCAGCAGTTCCTGTCGCTGGCAGACTGGGATGATGCGCGCATGGCCCAGCGGTTGATGCAGATCGTGGGCGATCAACACAGCCACCCCCTGTCGATTGGCGTGTTGGATGAGACGGCCCATCCCAAGAAGGGCGACAAGACCGCCGGCGTGCAGCGTCAATATTGCGGCGCCACGGGCAAGGCGGATAACTGCGTGGTTACGGTGCATATCAGCTATGTGGCGGGCGCCTTTCACACCCTGCTTCCGGGGGAGATGTTCTTGCCGCAGGAATGGTCCGATGATCGTGCTCGGTGCCGGGGGGCGGGCATCCCGGACACAATGCAGCATCGCCCCAAGTGGCAGATCGCCCTGGAACTGCGTGCCGCCGCCGTGGCCAACGGGATTCGGTTTGAATGGATGACGGGGGATGAAGGTTATGGCGAAGTGCCGGACTTTCATCGCGCCCTGGACGAGTGCGGCCAGCGCTACGTCCTGGAAGTGCCGTCGATTTTCTACGGCTGGCTGCGCGAACCGGAGGTTCTTCAAAAACAGCATCGTGCGGCCACGCGGCGCGGCCGGCCGAGGCATTATCCCCGTCTGAAGGTCAAGACCCTGCCCTGCATCCAGGTTCGCCACATGCTGCGCTACGGGGCAGCTTTTCGCAAACAAGCGTGGCGGAAGTTCCATGTCAAGGACAGCACGGTGGGACCGGAGGTTTGGCAGGTCAAGGCGGCGCGGCTGTATTTGAAACGGGATGGTCTGCCGACGCGGGCGCATTGGTTGATTGTGGCCCGCAACATTTTGGCGCCGCAGGAGGTGAAATACTTCGTCTCCAACGCGCCGGGTGGCACGCCGCTGGAGGTGATGTTGCACGTGGCCTTCACGCGGTACAGGGTCGAGCAATGCTTCGAGGTGGAAAAGTCCGAGTTGGGGCTGGACCATTTTGAGGTTCGCCGGTATCGCTCCTTGAAGCGTCATCTGCTGCTGACGGCCGTCAGCCACCTGTTCCTGGCCACGGTTCAGGAACAGTGGCGGGGGGAAAAATCCGCAGCTGACCGTATGCCAGATTCGCCAGGCGGCCGCGGCGCTGGTGCGTTCCCTGTGGCTGACGGGACAGGTTCGTCAAAGCTTCCTGGCCAGGGAGGCGGAGATTATTACTCAAACGCAGGCACGAAACGAGAAAGCGCGACGCTGCCACGTGAAAACACGCAAGCGACGGTTGCGTAGCCTTGGCATTCGAATATCGTCAATACGTTGCTGCATAATGGATCAGGTGGCGTTGTAGTGCTAATTGACCAAGCAATTAAAGTTGACTAGGAAATTAAAACTCAACCATTGAAAAAGGAATTTCTCCAGCCTCAGGGCCGCACATGCGGTCCCCGGCCCCACTGCATTTTGGTGCGCAGCGTGCGGAAAAACGGCCAGCGCGGGTTCTGCACGACGTGCAGGCGGTAGGGGCTGGCCACGACCTCGACAATATCGCCCACGGCCAGGCCGAAGCGGAGCTGGCCGTCGATGCTGGCGGTTGTGCCGGGATTGGCCCGCAGGGGGCGAACCTCGACGGCGTATTCGCTGGTCAACACCACCGGCCGCAGCGACAGGCTGTGCGCCGCGACGGGCGTCATCACCAGCGCCTCCAGCGACGGCATAAGGATCGGCCCGCCGGCCGACAGTGTATAGGCGGTAGAGCCGCTGGGGGAGGAGATGATCAATCCATCGCCTAAAAACGTGCAGACTTCCACCGTGCGGTGCCGCACGTTCAGTTCGATCATGCGGAAGGGCTCGCCGGCCAGGATGGATACATCGTTCATAGCCGGGCTCTGGAAGCAATACTTGTCGCCGCGGCAGACGCGTACATCCAGCATCATGCGCGGCACGGTCAGCGCTTTGCCGGCCAGAATGGCTTTAGCCTGCGCCAGAAAATCCGCCGGGCTGAACTCGGTTAAAAATCCTAGGCGGCCCAGGTTCACGCCCACGATGGGAATCTGCGATAAGAGCAGCCTTCGCCCAACCCCCAAAAAGGAGCCGTCGCCGCCGAGCACCACGGCCAGATCCGCCGCGCCGGCGGGGATGGGGGTTTCGTTCGTGGCGTTGGCGACCTCCACGGATGCGCCAGCTCGCGCAGCTTGTCCACGATGGATTGTGCCGCCGCGGAGGATGATGGCGCCAATTTCCCGCGCAGCACCAGCACGCGGCTGTACTTCATCCGGTTATTCCGCGAATTCTTTGCCCGCTTGGCCATGGCACTAATGCTAACTTCCGTGGCACAGGCTTTCCAGCCTGTGGCTTATAGAACAGAGCAAAGGCCGGAAACGGCGGGTGAGACCGGAAAAGGCTTAACCACAAAGATCACAAAGAAGCACAAAGGACACGAAGAAAGAAAAGACAGAGTAAAAACCGAAAACGGCCGGAATTTAACCACAGAGGACACAGCTTTTTGCATAAGTACGACGCGTAAATAAAAACAGCCTGCGTTTTAGGTTATGCTCTTTTCGGGTTATCACATCGAAAGGAGCAATGCCATGGACGGCAGGCTGTGGAACAAACTGTACCGTGAGATTCGTCATGTTGGCAAGGATGCACCGGATTTGCCGCGTATGGGTCGGCCACGTGAGTATGGCACGCAAGACATTCTGGCCGTGTGGGCGTTCAGCGCCATGATGAACTGGCCCATCAGTGTTACGCAGCATCGGCTGTCGCAAGGGGCCACCGGCTGGTGGCTCAAACGGTACTGGCAGTGGACGGGCAAAATTCCCTGCTTGGCAACGTTGACCCGGCGTGCCAAGGCGTCCGATTTTCGTCGGCTGTTGCGACGACTTTTGCGACGATTGCGCCGCTGGCAGGGACTGGGCCCGCCCGCACACGTGGTGATCGATTCGACGTTCCTGCTGACGGGCAGTTGCAGCCGCGACCCGGAGAGCCGCTGGGCTTGCCACGGCGGCAAGTGGTTTAGAGGCTATGCCTTGCATGTGGTGTGCGACGGCGCCGGCGGCCTGTGGGCCTGGCACGTCAGTAGCGCCAACGTGCAGGAGATGAAAGTGGCGCGGCGATTGATCCGACAGATTGCCGCAGGCCAGGCGCCCGATCTGCGCTGGATGATTGCCGACACCGGCTACGACAGCGAGCGATTGCATCGGCTGATCGATCGCCGCTTGCACGCGCGGCTGCTGGCCCCTGTGAACCGGCGCGGGGCCAAGACCGAAGCGTGGCGTGCGGAGCAACCCGGGCGCGATGCATCGGACCGACTGCTGGCTACAGCGGAAGGTCAGGCGCTGTTCAACCAACGCGTGGCGGTGGAACACTGGAATAGTTGGTTCAAGGGCACCAGCCACGTAAGCATGCTGCCTTACCATGCTCGCCGCCTGAATCGCGTGCGTCGTTGGGTCGACCTGAAATTGGCTGTGTTTTTTGTGCATCAGCACTTGTCGCGACAGGAGTTAAAACCTGCCGCTTAGTTATGCAAAAAGCTGAGGACACAGAGAAGAAAAATCAGAATAAAGACCGGAAAAGGCCGGAAGAGGACACAGAGAAGAAACGGCGGGAACCACAAGACACGGCCGGAAGTTAACCGCAGGGGGCGCAGAGCAAACGCTGGGTGCCGTCGCCCGACCCCTCTCCCTCGAAGGGAGAGGGTGCCCCGAAAGGGGCGGGTGAGGGTGGGTCTTCACTTCGACATTCGTCATTCCGTGTTCGACATTCGGCGTTCGCCGTTTCCGGCTAGAAAAGAAATATCGAATGTCGAACAAGGAATTTCGAATGATGAAGTCGGAGCAAAGTGCGGGTTGCCGAGCAGGAGTAGGATCGACCGCCGCGGGGGTCTTAACCCCTCCCTCTCCTACGGGGGTTTTACCCGCAGGGCCGGGTGGGGGTTCTTATGTGGCACAGCCGCTTCGGCTGTGCCGGGTCCCGTAGGGACTGGACGTGTGTAGCCCACTTCAGTGACACTTCAGTGCTGGGTAAACGGGCCGATCAAATCCAAGTCCCGGAGGGACGGCAGAACGGTGCGACGATTGGCAGTTTTGTGCCGTCCCTACGGGACTCCAAAGTTCTGATGCGCCACACCCAGCACTTTCAAAGGTTATTGCATCTAGGCTATAAGTGTTTATCTTTCGCTGCGGACATAATGAAAGATCAGTTTTGCCTGCACCCAAAGACGAACACGAAAGTGTGTCCGTACCCAGGGCGGCAGATGCTTAATCCCGCAACCGCTGCTATTCCAGGCGCCAAAGAATCGGTCAATGCTGGCGCACTGTTTAAGTAAGCCGTATCCAAAAGGCCGGCTGCACAGGTCAATCGACCGCAGACGATACGGGCTTTGTCGGCGATGTCCCAAACGAGCGCCTTTCCTTTTGGGAACCACCAGCTGAATTCCTTTGGCCCCAGCATGGTCAAAGAGTTTGTTGTTGTCATACTCCCCATCGCCGAGCAAATAACCCTCTCCGTTAACGTCGCGGAGCAGCCGCTGCGCCATGCGTTGTTCGTTGCAGTGCATGGGCCCCACGCGCCAGGCGACAGCGACGCCGCCGGGAGTGCAAATGGCATAAAACTTATAGCCTTTGGCCTTCCCTGTGGCCGCGCGGCCGAAGCCGGCCTGGCGGTCATGCGAGGCACTGCCGATCACCAAGGGCATGGCGTCGATGCAGCGCCAAAGGCTCTGACCGAAGTGCTGACGATAGTGTTCTTCCAGGTCCACGAGCAACGCTTGCACCGGTGCCGTTCGCAAGCGCCGCGACATGCACGAAGGACTGGGCAGATCGCCCAGGCTCGGCTCAGGCCAATTGCGTTCATCACACGCCCAGCAGGTCGGCCGATCATGCAGCACGGCCCAGGATAAACCGCCACAATGCGCCGTGTTGAATACTGCACCTTCGCTTGGGAATACTTCTTGCCCGAAATCACAAGCAGTTCGTACACTCGCTTCCAGAGTTCGCCTTCCATGGCCAGTCTCCTTCTGTAATGAGTGGGAGACATTGTGGAGGCGAACTTCTTATTGCGCAATAGGTTACATCAATTTTGCAAAATCCTCTAAAGTGCTGGGCTGCTTTCTAACGGTCCCTACGGGACCTTGAAAAGGACGTGGCTGCAAACGCTGTACAGACCGGGGACATCGTGAACAGGTGTGCGGGGACATGGTGAGCGCTGTGAGCATGCCGACTTTACCTGCAAAAGGAGAGCCGGCAATGCCATGGATGGAGGCGACTCGGATGTCCCAGCGGCAAGAGTTTGTTCTTTTGGCCCAGGCCCAGCAGACCAATGTGCGGCAACTATGCCGACGCTTCGAGATCAGTCCCCCGACGGCATACAAGTGGCTTGGCCGATTCCAGGAAGGCGGCGTGGACGCCTTGCAGGACCAGTCCCGCCGGCCTCGGTGCAGTCCCAATCAGACGCCGCCTGAACTTGAGCGGCAAGTGGTGGAACTGCGCCAGCAGCATCCGGCCTGGGGTGGCCGCAAGATCCGGGCCCGCCTGAAGGCCTTGAAGTGTGCCAACGTCCCGGCCGCCAGCACGATCACGGACATCCTGCGCCGTCATGGGCTACTGCGCACCGATACGGATCATGAACCCGGACCCTTTACCCGATTCCAGCGGCTTTATCCCAATGACCTGTGGCAGATGGACTTCAAGGGCCACTTCACCCTACTGTCGGGGCGTTGCCACCCGCTGACAATCCTGGATGACCACTCGCGATTCAATCTGGCGTTGCGGGCGTGCGGTGATGAACGCGGCCAGACGATTTGGCCACACCTGGTAGAGGTCTTCCGTCGCTATGGCCTGCCGCGCCAGTTGCTCTGCGATAACGGGCCGCCTTGGGGCACGGGGCAACCTGGCGGCCTGACGCGGCTAGGCGCCCGCCTGGTGCGCCTGGGGATCATGCTGTGCCACGGCCGGCCCTTCCATCCTCAGACGCAGGGCAAGGATGAACGATTCCACCGGACCTTGAAGGCCGAGGTCCTCAACGGCCGCAGCTTTGCGGACCTGGCGGCCACGCAGCGGGCGTTCGATCCTTGGCGGGACATGTACAACCTCCAGCGGCCACATGAGGCGCTGGAGATGACCACGCCGGCCTCGCGTTACCAGGCTAGCCCCCGGGCGTATCCCGAGATGCTGGGGCCGGTGGAGTACGGCCCAGATGACCAGGTCCGCCAGGCGGATCACCAGGGTTACGTCACGTTCCACGGGCGCAGGATCCACATCTCTGACGGCGTGTCGCACCAGCCTGTGGGCTTCCGCCCCACGCCACAGGACGGGGTCTGGGACGTGTATTTTTGTCACCAAAAGCTAGACACAATCGACTTGCGGAGCGAGACTGGCAGCGACCAAAGGTGTTAAGGATGTCCCCGCACACCTGTTCGCGATGTCCCCGGTCTGTACAAACGCCGCAGCCACGGCACAAGGCCATGCACGCATTAATCTCCTGACTCTCTAATAATTGCTGACGCTCCCCGACCGTCTTTATAAGGAATTACGATTGAAACTGTTCGGCCATCTTCTGTTGTAGATTCCAAAACCATTGAACGAGGTGGTGCGCCCAATCATCGCTAGCCACCTTATGAACGAGTTCTTTTTCAGCAATATCCTCAAGCTCAAACAGACTGCCATCAACCAGCGGAAAGGAGATTCTTAAATTCTTCATGTGATCGATACCTTACCTTAGCGTGATTGTTTCTTTATCGCTGACCTTTCAGGGCAAGCGAATCGAGAGACCTGAATTTGGCCCAGACGGTAATCCTAATGCCGTGTCCACGCCTGGATGCGCACGGAGATCATTCAGCAGTGTCTTGGCGGAATATTCTTGGCCTATCTTCTGGTCCGACTCCGTCCGGGCATGTTCGACAGCTTTTGCCCTATAAGCGACAACCTTCCCATGGCCTTCCTCAATTGCCCTGAGGCAAAGCGCACGCATGTAAAATCTGTTTAACTCCCCTTCGGCCAGCATCTCGTGTGCATTCCTTCGCATCACAGGCGGTTTGGTAAACCCTCCGCTCTTAAGCTGCCGAGGTTTTTCGTGCGTGTTCAGGAGACGTCCAAGCGAATCTGCCAGGGTTACGTCAGTTCCGGCTCGGGCTGCAGCGCGAAGTAATTCAGGGTAGTCAAGCCTACCCTGCGGGGTGAGATTATCACTGACATAGAGAGTGTCCGCGGCTATATCCCTCTCGATCTCCGCCAACATGAACGCCCGGGTTGTTTCGTCCAGATGCAGGTAATTCAAGCCCATTGTGTCAACTCCTAGTTATGAGAAGTGTTAGGCCTAGCCGTCACTTGTCGTTAATTACTTGCTGGGCAACCTTGACAATAGGTGCCGCGACCTCCGCGAACGCCGTGCCACGCGTAGGATCCATGCGTTGCTTGTCATAGACCTTTCCTGGAGGTGAAGCGATGATACGGATGGTGTCGCTGAGGAATTGGGCGAGAGCTTTGTTGTCGGTCGCATCTTTACCAGCTTCAGCCATCTGCCGACGATATCCTTCAAAGGACATTGATGTAGTGGATTTGAAGGCATATTCTTCTTCCATCTGCTTGGCCATGGACCCTTGGCGCGCGGCATGGATGGCCGCCCAAACAAGAGGGGCGATGAACGGCAAGCGGTGCAATAGCATGCGAAGCAAGTCGCCCCAGGTGGCGGATTTTGCGGCCTCACCCGTTGACATTTCCAGGAATTTGTAACCGATTACCGTGATGACTATGAGGGATGACATGAAAACGCCTTGCCAGACAAGTTCAGGTCGTTTAAAAGATTTACCTCGCTTGTCGTATGCTGACGCAAGCCCGGCGTTCGTGGCACCTGATAGTAGGTCGTCAATCAGCTGTCGTTGCTTTTCCGTCGCCGTATTAAACTCGTTCAACCGCTTCTCATATTCTTCTATTCGCGCCTTCGTTGTGTCCGCAATAGCGGCAAGACCTTCCGTCTTAGATGCATTTAATTCGGCCTGTGCCTGAGTCTTGGCGACAGATTCCATAATGCTTTCAGTGTTAGCCTTAATTGTCTGTGCGCTAGTATATAGTGTGTTGATATTCTCCAGGACTTTTTGACAAGATTGGTGCTGGCCCTCCGCGCCATTTGCGGATAGGCGTGCTTCTGTCAAAACCGCATCTATATCTTTGCGAACCTGATCTACATGCTGCCTGCCGCCTTCTATATGAGAACTCTTTTCAGCAATCACAGCCTGGGTTGTCTCTGCCCCAGTTTTGACAGCTTCGATCCGGTTGCCGCTTTCGGTAGCCGCCGCTGTAAGGCCACGGATTGTCTCCAAGGCTGCGAGCCACTGAGCCTTGCTTTGCTCTCCATTATTCTTCAGTTCCGCAATTTGGCCAGAAGCCTCATTCACGGCCTTAGTCTGATTGCCGAGCAAGTCAATTGCCGCGATTATCTGAGCTTTGGCATCCTCCGTCTGTTTCTGGATTGTTTCACGAAGTACTCGTAATTCAACCTCGGAGTCGCCTTTGATTTTTGCCACGTCAATTGCCACAGCTTCAATTTCAGAAACCTTAGCCTTGGCTAGATTGAGTTCCCTTTCAATCGCCAGAACGCTTTCGGTCTGAGGATCAATTTGCCCCAATGGTTTGACAGGAACATACTGCTCGGCCAGATCTTTTACTTCCTCACCCGACTGTTGTTCTATTTTTTCTGACATGAAATGCCCTATAACTAGAAGGTAAATGTGTACTGCTTCCAGGGAAAACGGCTTGGGTTTATGCTGGCCAAGAAAAGAATAATATCGTTCCGGCCGAAATATCTGGGTACACTGCTAGAGTCCTGCCCCATCAGGACAATGGGCATTCCGGGGAAGAGAGAAGCAAAACCTATCTGTGCATCCTCCGCTTCGGATCGATTATCAAGCAAATGATTCTTTACTACCACTACTGCAAACGTAATACCCTGCTCTCGAATGACTGCAGCTTCAACCTGCATAACCAGACTCCCTTCTGGTCTGCCCCTTGTCTCGTATCCGACCACCGGTCGCCGCAGGATACTGAAGCTGCGTACGGGCTTTGAGGCTCGGCCACTTCCATATTATTTAGCAACCGGCGTGCCGAATTGATTAAATGACACAATCACAGGTAGTTAGGGAAATGTACGGAGATTTGAGTGACATTTATCAGCCTGCCAGAATTGGGCCATTAGAGCCAATTGGGGTGTTTCTGGCAGATGATAGAGCGTGCAGTGGTGGTTCGAAGAACCCTCACCTGGCCCTGCGGGCCATCCTCCCCCGTAAGAGGGGGAGGGGTTAAGAACGCAGCCACGGCACCCCGCCCGTGCCACGCTTTATTTTGGCGTGGAGGTTCTGTGCTCCGCCAGGCGGGCCATAAGCTGTCGCATCGCGGCGGTCAGGCCATCCGCATCCAACCCTGACTGGGCCAACTGTTCGGCGCGCGTGGCGTGGGGGATGAAGCGGTCGCCCAGCGTGGCCAGGGCGATATTCTTTGTCGGCCAGGTACGTTCGGCGGCCAGTTCTAAAACAGCCGCGCCGAATCCACCGGCACGGACATGATCTTCGGCGATAACCACCGCGCGGCCGCCGGTTAAGAGGCGGCCCACCAGCGCGGCATCCAGCGGCTTGGCGAAACGGGCGCTGGCCACGCCAATATCAAAGTGTTCGCCGGCGAGTTTGGTCGAGGCCACGATGGCCGCCTCCACGCTCGTGCCGTAGCACAGGAACGTGCCATCCCGGCCCGGGCGAATCACGCGGGCGCGGCCGGGCTCAAAGGGCGGGCAGTCGCCATCGAGCACCTCGGGCACCTGGTCACGCGGATAGCGAATGGCCGAAGGGCCATCCAGCTTCAGCGCGCAATCCAGCGCGGCCGTTAGCTCCGCTCGATCCGCCGGGGCCATCAACGTCATTCCCGGCAGGGGCCTTAAATAGGCGATGTCCATGAAGCCGTGGTGCACGGGGCCATCTGCGCCGACCAGGCCCGCGCGGTCCAGGCACAGGATCACGGGCAGGTGCTGGAAGGCCACTTCCTGGAAGATCTGGTCGATCGAGCGCTGGAGGAACGTGGAATAAATCGCCACCACCGGCCGCAGACCCGCCTTGGCCATTCCCGCGGCCATGCCCAGGGCGTGCGATTCAGAAATGCCCACATCGAAGTACCGCTGCGGGAATTTCTCGCGGAATTTCATGAGCCCGGTGCCATCCGGCATGGCGGCGGTGATGGCCACGACTCGCTTATCCTTCTCGGCCGCGGCCAGGAGCGCATCGGAGAAGGCGCTGGTCCAGCTTGGCCGCGCGGTGTGAGAGAAGACCACCTTGTCGCTCTCCACGTGCCAGGAACTGGGGCTGTGGAACGTGGTGGGATCTTCCAGAGCGTACTCGTAGCCGCGGCCTTTTACCGTGTGTACGTGCAGCAGGGCGGGGCGGTCCAGTTCGGCCACCTTCTGGAGCGTCTCAATTAAAAGCGGAAAGTCGTGCCCATCGATCGGGCCGAAATAGCGGAAGCCCAGCGCCTCAAACGCCTGCTGGCCGTGCAGGGCCGTGCGCAGGCCCTCGCGCATGTGGTCCATGGCCTCGCGGATTTCCTTGCCGCCGGGAAAATGATCCAGCATCTCGCGCGTGCGTGTCTTAAGGTCCAGGTACGTGCGCGTCATGCGCAGGCGGTCCATGGTGCGGGCCAGCGCGCCCTGCGTCACGTCGATGGCCATGGAGTTGTCGTTCAGGACGACCAGGAGTTGCCGCTGCAACAGGCCGGCATTGTTCATGCCCTCCAGCGACATGCCGTTGACGATGGAGGCATCGCCCACGATGGCGACGACTTTATTCGTGCGGCCCAGGGCCAGGTCGCCCAGCGCCATACCCACCGCGGTGGAAATAGCCGTGCCGGCATGGCCCGTGCGGAAGAGGTCGCAGGGACTTTCATCGGGATCGGGAAAACCCGAAGGTCCGCCCGCCTGGCGCAGGCGAGGAAAACTGGACGCGCGGCCGGTCAGAAGTTTGTGGGCATAGCACTGGTGGCCGACATCCCAAAGCAGCCGGTCGGTGGAAAAATTGAAGACGTAGTGCAGGGCGATGGTCAATTCGGCAATGCCCAGGTTAGAAGCCAGATGACCGCCGCGCCGGCTGACGACGTCGATGATGATCTTGCGGATTTCCTCGGCCACCTCGGGGAGTTTCTCCGGCGGTAGGGCCTTCAAATCAGCGGGGCTCGCGATTTTGTTCAACAAATCGCCCACTAACGTTTCCTCTCAACAAGCATTTGGGCCAAAGTTTTAAGGGGCTGGGCGGCCGGGCCAAACACATCCAGATGCCGGAGCGCCCGCTCACTCAACTCGCCGGCGATGGCCTCCGTGCGCGGCCGTCCCAAAAGAGCGGGGTACGTCAATTTGCCGGCGGCCATATCCTTGCCGGCGGTTTTGCCAAGTTGGGCGCTGGAAGCGGTCTCATCCAGGAGATCATCCCGCACCTGGAAGGCCAGGCCCAGGTCCAGGGCGAAGTTGCCCAGCGCTTGGAGCTGAACATCGCTCGCGCCGCCGCACAGGCCGCCCATTTTGGCCGCTGCGGCAAACAGCGCGGCCGTCTTCCTCGCGTGAATATATTCCAATCCCGCCTGTCCGGCGGGAAATTGGCACAGGGCCATATCGGCAACCTGGCCGGCGATCATGCCGGCTGCGCCCGCGCCTTTGGCCAGCACGACCGTCAACGCCGCCGCCAATACCTTATCGTGAATCTGTTCGGACAAGATGGCAAAGGCCTGCGTCAGCAGGGCGTCGCCAACCAGAATGGCCATGGCTTCGCCGTATTGCATGTGGACTGTGGGACGGCCGCGCCGCAGGGAGTCATCATCCATGGCGGGCAGATCATCGTGTACCAGGCTGTAGCAGTGCACCATCTCGACCGCGGCGGCGGCGACATCGGCCGCTGATTGGTCTTGGGCAGCCTCGCCGCCGCAAGCGCTTGCCGCGAGGTAGACCAGGCAGGGGCGCAGCCGCTTTCCACCCCCCAGCGCGGCGTAGCGCATGGCCTCCGCCAGCTCGGCCGGGGCGCCGGCGGGGGCGACCCACCGCTCCAGCGCGCGGTCGGCGCGCTGCGCCAGATCGGCGAGGAGCGACTCGGCGCCGGATTGTCCCTTTGTTTGTGGCACTCTCAATTTCTCAAGGCTTTAGGTTATAGACTGTAGGCTGTAGGTAAAGCCGGAAAAGAGCAACGTCCCATCTCTCAGGCCGTTCCAACAGTCTACGGCCTACAGCCTACCGCCTCTTATCTGAACAAAACTATGGCCAAAAATCCATGGATGCGATAATTAAGACCGCACTATGAGCACGAGAATTCATTCCACGGCGATTGTCGACCCATCCGCCCAGATCGGCCGGGATGTGGAGATTGGCCCCGGCGCGGTGGTCGAGGCGGATACGGTTATCGGCGATGGCTGCCGGCTTTTACCCATGTCGGTAGTACGCCGCTGGACGATGCTGGGAGCGCAAAACACCGTTCACCCCTTCGCCGTTTTGGGGGGCGAGCCGCAGGATTACGGGCATAACCCGGCCATCCGCTCGTTCTGCCGCATCGGCAAAGGCAACGTCTTTCGCGAGGGCGTGACCATCAGCCGCGCCACGGGGGAAGATGCCGTGACGACCATCGGCGACGACAATTATTTTATGACCGCCGCGCACGTGGGACATAATTGCAAGGTGGGAAATCATTGCGTCATGGTCAACGGCTCGGCCCTTGGCGGCTATGCGGAGCTGGCCGACAAGGCCAATCTTTCTGCGCACGTGGTGATCCACCAGTACTGCTGGGTGGGCACGATGGTCATGTCCATCGGCAACGGGGCCTCCAATAAGCACGTGCCGCCGTACTGCATGCTGGGGGCGGTGAATCTCATCGCGGGCCTCAACCGCGTCGGCCTGGCGCGCAACAAGGACATGAGCGATGATGACCGCGCCCAGATCACCGAGGCGTACAAATTGCTCTATCGCAGCCGCCTGCCGACATCCAAGGCTCTGGCCGAGATGGATGCGCACACGGAATGGGGCGCGGCGGCCTGCGTCATGCGCGATTTCGTGCGCAAGGTTTTGCAGGCCCAGCCGCCGTACAACCGGGGGATTCTGACGGCGGATGCGGAGCGCCGGTGAGGAAGAAAGTGGGCAGGGATGCAGGGGATAAAGAATAAGTGAGAATACCGGCCTTGCGGTCGGCCTCTCTCTAACCTGTACCCTGTGCCCTGTACCCTGGCGCTCAGTGCCTTATCCCAAAATCCTGCATGTTCTCCAGGGGCGGGGCGGTCTGGGTCTTGACATCGCGGATATAGCCGGCCATCTGGCGGGTGACCTCTTTTAGAAACGCGTCTATCTCGGTCGGCTCACCCTCGGCTACGATTTCCACCGAGCTATCGGGCATGTTTTTCACGTAGCCGGTTATGTCGTAGTCCACGGCCGCGCGGGCCGCCATGTAGCGAAACCCAACGCCCTGAACATCGCCGCTAAATTTAACAATCCGTCGTTCTTTCGCCACACACGACTCCTGGGAAGCTCTCGAAGCCCTTGCCTTGCCAACTCTTACTATAGTACCCGAAGCCTGGCAATCGGGCTGGATGCCCCTGCGGCAAGAAATATCGAATATCGAACACGGAATATCGAATGTCGAAGTAAAGACTTCGGAATGCACCGATCGCAAGCTGGAAAACCCGACCGGCATGCTGCTCCGACTTCTCACTTCGACATTCCTTGTTCGATATTCGACATTCGCCTTTTCCCCAAGCCTCAGCCCTCGCCCCTCATTCCCGCCTGTGGCCAACGTAGAATTAACTGTTAGATGAGGTGGGTAGTTTGGAGAAGAACTTGGGGCCGAAGCGGGAAAGGAAAGGGGCAAGAAGGGCGGGACGAAGATCCGTGGTCTCAAGGCTGACTGGAAGTTGCAGACAGACTCTAATTTAATGAGAGACGGACCCAAATGAGTAATAGGTGGAACTTAGTTTTGCCGGGTTTGTCTTTGTGGCGTTTGGGGTGCCGCGGCAGTGGGTTTGCCCTGGCGGCGGCCTACGCGGCGGGCGTCGTCGGGATCTTCCTCCTGGCGCTGGAAGGCCACAGCAACGTTTCACTCGCATGGTTGTTAATCCCTGTGATGGTCATGACGGGCGCGATTATCGCCTCGGAGTGCACCATGCGCAAGATACAGGCCCAGCGGCGGCAACCCGCCTGGCGGCTGCACGTGGCATACCTGCGGGAAACCGTAGAGGCCCATCTGGAGCGCGGCCGCAACCTCGAAGCCCTGATGGTGATCGAAGAATGGTTGCGCGAGACGCCCAACAGTGCCGAGGCCTGGGTCTTCAAGGCCCGCCTGGATGCGGCCAACGGCCGCCTGAGCCGCGCGCGCCAGGATTATCAGCGGGCGGCACGCTGGGACCACGATGGCCGCTTCGGCGATGAGATCCGACATGCCCTGGAAGTGCTGGACGGGATGACAAGATAGTTTTTGTCTCTGGAACGAAGTGTTACAAAAAAAGCATTTTTCTCAAGTTTGCAGCGCTTAACGAAAAAAGTTCTTGTGCAGCCTACCGGTTCTTCAAAAAGGTCTCCCTGATCTGCGCTAGTGTATATCCGGTTTGATTGAGCCGCCGAATCAGCCTGATCCGGCGGACATCCTTCAGGGTAAAGAGTCTGCGGCTCAAGTTACCGCGCTTCGGATTTAAGAGGCCTATCAAGATGTAATACTCCACCGTTTGCTTGCTCACGCCGGCCTGGCGCGCCACGGCGGATAATCCCAGCGGCTCCTTCTGGCGTTTTGGCTCGTGCTTTGCCATGCTATTGAAAACATCGCCTTGCGCGGCGGTTTGCCTTTAAAGGGGGGCCAAATGGTCTTGCAGAGAACCAGCCGTAAAGACCGAAAGTAAGAGTACACAGGCGGTAAGCGCATGGAAACGGTCAAACTGCTGCTGTTTGAGCGGCCGACGGCGATCTACGTGGCGTTGTTCTTTGGGGAGATGATCTGCCTGCTGGTCCTGTGGCGTTTGCGCAGCCGCGCGGCGGGAATTGTCGCGGCCATTCCACTGGCATTGGGGGCAATTGTTTTTGTCTTGTCGGCCGCGATCACCACAGAACACGAAAGGCTCGTGTCGGCCGTGCAGGCGATGCGGGAGGCGGTCATGAATCGCGATGCTAACGCGATTGCCGCGCTGGTGGATGATTCTTACTACGATCAGCGTTACGACAGGCAGCGCCTGGCGCTAGCGGCGGTGGAGGGGGCCAATGGACTGGGCATACGGTCCATCGAATTGCCCAATCTGCTGGAGGCGCAGATGAATGAGGATACGGCTTACATCTCCTCGCTGAAGATAGATGTGCTATGGGGGAAATCGCCGCAGGAACACAACCGAAACCGATTCGAGTGGCAGCTCTGGTGGGTCCGCCGCTCGGATGGCTGGCGGCTGACCTCCAGCCGGCTGGTTGATCCGGGGGATTTGTATGCGGCGCCGAAGGGACCGAGGTAAGGGTACAGGTTACAGGTTACAGGGTACAGGGTACAGGTTACAGGGGTTGTCAAATCTGAAGGTGGAGAAGAATGAACGATCACAAGAAACTGCGTGCGTTCGATTTGGCGGATCAACTGGCATTAGCGGTATATAAAGGCACAAAAAACATGCCCACAAATGAGCAGTTTGGTTTGACTGCTCAGATGAGACGTGCAGCCGTATCCGTGGCGTCAAATATAGTCGAAGGTTGCGGCCGGGACAGCCGCGCAGGATTACACCAGATTTCTGGACATAGCCTTTGGATCGCTGAGAGAATTGTCGTATCAGATTTCTCTGACAACGCGACTTGGCTATTTGAGCGATGTGTCGAGCCAACAAATGGAAGATTTATCTGCCGAGGCGTTAAGAGTTCTTGCTGGTCTTATTAGATCGCTGAAAAAAGGACAGATGCCAAAAGCAAGAAATGGAGCTTACCCAGAATGACCGTTTCTGTACTGTACCCTGTGCCCTGTACCCTTAACTGCGCCCTGTACCCTTAAAAGAGACACTCCTGCGATTTCTGCGGCTCATCTGGGAATAGGGTCTTGCCAGAATGAACATCTATTGGGAAACTGTTGGTTCGGCTTTTTAGCGATGGGCGAGGGGCTGGGGCACGGATCGCTCCCGGGCGGCCGCCATAGAATGTTGGCATTAAGCAGTTAAACCGAAATAGACAGCGAAGGAGATACCATGGCAGTAAATCAACCCAATGACACGCCGCAACCCGTGGAAGATCAGGCTCGCGAGCAGACCGGCCAGCAGCAGGTCCGCCTGCACGTGGATGAGCGCGATCTGACCACCAGCTACGCCAACGCCTTTCGGGCCAACGGCACGGCCGAGGAAGTGATGCTGGACTTTGGCCTGAACCTGGTGGGCCAGCCGGCCCAGGGCGGCCAGCCGGAAATCCTGTTCAAGGTCACTAACCGGGTGGTCATGAACTACTTCTCGGCCAAACGGCTGGCGATTACGTTGAGCCAGATCATCCGCCGCCACGAGGAACAGTTCGGCGAGCTGGAGATGGACGTGAACAAGCGCCTGAAGAAGTAAGCGGGCTTGATAGCACATATCTCTCGCGGCGTCGATGCCGTCGGCTTATTGGGAAACGATAAGCAGCGGCATCGGCGCTGCCTTTTGTGCGTAAGTTAACAATGTCTGAAGGCTCGACAGTTTCCGCACCGCCATCGGAATTCGCGCGGCCGTACGCCCTGCGCAATTACGTGCTCACGGTGGTCAACGGGGCGATGGGCAATCTGGCCGATGCCTTCCTCAACCCGCAGCTTATTCTGTCGGGCTTCCTGTACCTGCTGACGCGATCCACGCAGCTCATCGGTCTGTTGATGATTATCGAGAGCGCCGGCCCCATGTGGCCGCAGATTCTCATCAGCCGGTACATCGAGCACTGGCCGCGGAAGCGGCCGTTCTATATCGCCTCGACCTGCGTGCGCATCGTGGGGCTATTTCTGCTGATGGGGTCGATGATCTTCCTGGGCCGCCACGTCACGAGCTGGGCGCTGGCCATGTTTTTTGTGGGCCGGTTCCTGCACCGCAGCGGCGACAGCGGGGCGACGTTGGTTTTCATCGACATGGTGGGCCAGTCCATCGACCGCCGGCGGCACGGGCGGCTGTTCGCCTCGCGCGGGTTCTATGGCGATGCGCTGGCCATGGCGGCAGGGCCGCTGTTGGTGCAGCCGATCCTGCGAGGATTTGCCATCCCAAACAATTACCTGCTCCTGGCGGCCATCGGCACGTGCATTATGGTCTTCGGCTGGACGATTTTCTGCTTCATCCGCGAGGAGCCCAAGGAGGATGTGATCCCCGAGCGCACGTTCGGCGAGATCGTGAAAGAAGGCATGGAGTTCATGCGCAGCGACCCCACGTACCGTCGGCTTTTCGTGTACCGCATGCTGACGCGCGTGGCCACGCTGACGCTGGCGTTTTATGTGCCCTTCGGGCAGGACCTTTTAGGGGCCAAGGGCTGGGGCGGCTTGTTCGTGGGCTTTCTGGGGGCAAGCCGGCTGATCTCAGCGCCGTTCTGGGGAAACATCTGCGACCGCATCGGCTCACGCTTTTGCCTGACGGGGGCTTCGGCGGCCTACATGCTGGCGCCGATTTTGGCGTTGGCGGCGCTGCACCTGCCGCAGGGTTTCGCGGCGGCGATTCCGCTGGGGCACGTAACCTTAACGCTGCCGCTATTAGTCTTCCTGCTGGCGCTGGCGGTGTTCGGCCTGGCCCAGCGAGGAGATTTCATCGCGGATACATCGTTCCTGCTGGCCGCCGCGCCGCCGGATAGAAGGTGCAGCTACCAGGCATTTTTGGGACTGGTGACCTTTCCGATGACTCTGCTGCCTCTTCTGGCCGGCTGGCTGGCCGACCAGCCTTGGTGCGGACTGGAGCGGCTTTTCCTGGGCATCAGCATCATGTGCATAGGGACACTGGCGGCCTCCATCGGCCTGTGGAGGGCCCCGGCCGCGCGGACCGGGCTTACCACCGAGGTGAACTGCGCCGATGGCGCGGAGGATAAAAATGCCAGGGAGTAGGCGAGTCGCACTGGTGCTTAGCTAACGCATGGCTGCAAACGTTGTACAGACCGGGGACATCGTGAACAGGTGTGCGGGGACATGGTGAGCGCTGTAGCATGCCGACTTTACCTGCAAAAGGAGAGCCGGCAATGCCATGGATGGAGGCGACTCGGATGTCCCAGCGGCAAGAGTTTGTTCTTTTGGCCCAGGCCCAGCAGACCAATGTGCGGCAACTATGCCGACGCTTCGAGATCAGTCCCCCGACGGCATACAAGTGGCTTGGCCGATTCCAGGAAGGCGGCGTGGACGCCTTGCAGGACCAGTCCCGCCGGCCTCGGTGCAGTCCCAATCAGACGCCGCCTGAACTTGAGCGGCGAGTGGTGGAACTGCGCCAGCAGCATCCGGCCTGGGGTGGCCGCAAGATCCGGGCCCGCCTGAAGGCCTTGAAGTGTGCCAACGTCCCGGCCGCCAGCACGATCACGGACATCCTGCGCCGTCATGGGCTACTGCGCACCGATACGGATCATGAACCCGGACCCTTTACCCGATTCCAGCGGCTTTATCCCAATGACCTGTGGCAGATGGACTTCAAGGGCCACTTCACCCTACTGTCGGGGCGTTGCCACCCGCTGACAATCCTGGATGACCACTCGCGATTCAATCTGGCGTTGCGGGCGTGCGGTGATGAACGCGGCCAGACGATTTGGCCACACCTGGTAGAGGTCTTCCGTCGCTATGGCCTGCCGCGCCAGTTGCTCTGCGATAACGGGCCGCCTTGGGGCACGGGGCAACCTGGCGGCCTGACGCGGCTAGGCGCCCGCCTGGTGCGCCTGGGGATCATGCTGTGCCACGGCCGGCCCTTCCATCCTCAGACGCAGGGCAAGGATGAACGATTCCACCGGACCTTGAAGGCCGAGGTCCTCAACGGCCGCAGCTTTGCGGACCTGGCGGCCACGCAGCGGGCGTTCGATCCTTGGCGGGACATGTACAACCTCCAGCGGCCACATGAGGCGCTGGAGATGACCACGCCGGCCTCGCGTTACCAGGCTAGCCCCCGGGCGTATCCCGAGATGCTGGGGCCGGTGGAGTACGGCCCAGATGACCAGGTCCGCCAGGCGGATCACCAGGGTTACGTCACGTTCCACGGGCGCAGGATCCACATCTCTGACGGCGTGTCGCACCAGCCTGTGGGCTTCCGCCCCACGCCACAGGACGGGGTCTGGGACGTGTATTTTTGTCACCAAAAGCTAGACACAATCGACTTGCGGAGCGAGACTGGCAGCGACCAAAGGTGTTAAGGATGTCCCCGCACACCTGTTCGCGATGTCCCCGGTCTGTACAGACGCCGCAGCCACGGCAACCCGGCGGAGAAGAAGAGACGCGGAGACGCGGACATGCAGGTTTGTCCGAAGTTCCGTCTCCCCGTGACCTCCAAGCCTCTCCAATTGGCGGTCTTGGCGGTCTACACCGCCGTGATATAGCTCATTGGAAATGAACTAGTTAGCATATATTGCGAACAATTCTTAGACCGCCAACTCCGATCCAAAGTCGTTAAAATGGCTTAATCTGGCAAAGATATAGAAGATAGGTAAGATAGCGGAGATTTAAGAGAGTTACAGGCCGATCAGGTGCCGTGGCTGGGCGGAAGCACAAAAACGTAGCGATGGTGCTATTGGCAGGATCGGGCATGATTACTCCTAGTTTCCAGAAATTTCCGCTTTATGCTCCTCTTTTTCAGCTTGAATCAGCCGCTAAAATGTGTATACTGTCACGCTAATGATGCGGCTGAGAGAAGGCCGCGGCCTTTTTGGATATCACGGTAGCTAAAAAGGTTTCCCGGGGTAGCATTTCGGTCTTCCAAGACGGTGATTCTCCTCCGGGTATGCATTTAAGTGCTTTAGTGCAAATAGCTTAATTCGCTGCTAAGTGATTTCGCGGTTGCATCCGATACTATTATCTGCGCGAGCGAAGCGAATTTAGCTCACTTGAATGGTCGCAGAGGTGTTTTTAGAATAAGTTCAGAGTAACCCGTAGGGATTGCATCAGGCGGTGTAGTTCATCCGTCCGACCCCGGCGGGAAATACCCCCTTGGAGAGGGGAGATAGATGTTCGAAAGATTTACTGACCGTGCGCGGAAGGTCATGGCTTTGGCGAACCAGGAAGCGCAGCGGTTTAACCACGAATACATAGGCACCGAACACGTCCTGCTGGGCCTGGTGAAAGAAGGCTCGGGCGTCGGCGCGAATGTGCTGAAGAACCTCGATGTGGACCTGCACAAGGTCCGCATGGAGGTGGAAAAGCTCGTCAAGAGCGGCCCGGACATGGTCACCATGGGCAAGCTGCCCCAGACCCCGCGCGCAAGAAGGTCATCGAATACGCCATCGAGGAAGCCCGGGCGCTGAACCACAACTACGTGGGCACAGAGCACCTGCTGCTGGGCCTTCTGCGCGAGCAGGACGGCGTGGCGGCACAAGTGCTGATGAACCTGGGTCTCAAGCTCGATGAGGTGCGCGAGGAAGTGCTGCACCTTTTGGGCGCGGGCGTGGATCAGGAAGAGCAGCAGCAGCCGCGCGGCGGTCGCCCCGAGGCAGCCCCGAAGGGCAAGAGCAAGACTCCGGCGCTAGACAGCTTCGGCCGCGACCTGACGGAAATGGCCCGCGAAGGCGTGCTGGACCCGGTGATCGGCCGCGAGCGCGAGATCGAGCGCGTCATCCAGGTGATGTGCCGCCGCACCAAGAACAACCCGGTGCTGCTGGGCGAAGCTGGTGTGGGCAAGACGGCCATTGTCGAAGGGTTGGCGCAGCTTATCGTCTCCAACGAGGTGCCCGAGATTCTGGCCAACCGCCGCGTCGTGGCGCTGGATTTGGCCATGATGGTGGCCGGCACGAAGTACCGCGGCCAGTTCGAGGAACGCATCAAGGCCGTGATGAACGAGGTGCGGCGGGCCAAGAACGTCGTGCTGTTCATCGACGAGCTGCACACGCTGGTCGGAGCCGGCGGCGCTGAAGGCGCCATCGACGCGGCCAACGTGATGAAGCCCTCGCTGTCCCGCGGGGAGATCCAGTGCATCGGCGCGACCACGCTGGACGAGTTCCGCAAGCACATCGAGAAGGACGGCGCTCTGGAGCGCCGCTTCCAGACGATCATCGTCGAGCCGCCCAATCGCGAGCAGACGCTGGCGATCCTGCGCGGCCTGCGCGATCGTTACGAGGCGCATCACCGGGTGCGCATCACCGATGAGGCGCTGTTAGGGGCCACGGTGGAGCTGTCGAACAGGTACATCACGGACCGCGTCCAGCCGGACAAGGCCATCGACGTGATCGACGAGGCCGGGGCGCGCGTGCGGCTCAAGACGATGGTCAAGCCGCCGAACCTGTCCGAGCTGGAAGAGCAGATCGAAAAGCTCCAGATCGAGAAGGACGAGGCCGTCCGCAACGCCGACTACGAGCGGGCCGCGCAACTGCGCGACCAGGCTGAGACGCAGCGCCAGAAGAAAGAAGAGATGCAGAAGGAATGGCGCAACAACATGCAGGAAGTCGGCGGCGTGGTGGATGAGGAGATCGTCCGCGAGGTCGTCTCCAACATGACCGGCGTGCCGCTGACCCGCCTGGAGGCCGAAGAGGCCCAGCGCCTGCTGGAACTGGAGATGGAGCTGCACAAGCGCGTGGTCAGCCAGGAAGAGGCCATTTCGGTGGTGGCCAAGTCGATCCGCCGCGCAAGAAGCGGCCTGAAAGATCCGCGGCGGCCGATGGGCTGCTTCATCTTTGCCGGACCTTCGGGCGTGGGCAAGACGCTGCTATCCAAGGCGCTGGCGGAGTTCATGTTCGGCGATGAGGAAGCCCTCATCCAGATCGACATGAGCGAGTACATGGAGAAGCACAACGTCAGCCGCCTGATCGGCGCCCCTCCCGGTTACGTGGGCTACGAAGAAGGCGGCCAGCTCACCGAGCGCATCCGCCGGCGGCCCTACAGCGTGGTGCTGCTGGATGAGATCGAAAAGGCGCACCCGGATGTGTTCAACATGCTGCTCCAGATCATGGAAGAAGGCCAGTTGACCGATTCGTTCGGCCGGCGCGTCGACTTCCGCAATACGGTGATCATTCTGACGACGAACATCGGCGCCGAGATGATCCGCAACAAGAGCGGCTTTGGCTTTGGCAAGCGAGATGAAGAGGCCAGCTATCAGAAGATGAAGGACATGCTGCACAAGGAAGTGGAGCGCTACTTCCGTCCTGAGTTCTTAAACCGGCTGGATGACATTATCGTCTTCAAGAGCCTCAGCCGGGACGACCTGTACACGATCATCGAGTACGAGCTGCGCAAGGTGCGGATGCGCCTGGCGGATCATAATCTCAAGCTCGAGCTGTCGGATGATGCCAAGGAATTCCTCATCGATAAGGGCTACAACCCGGACTTCGGCGCTCGCCCGCTGCGGCGCGCGATCGAGAACGCGGTTGAAGACCCGCTGAGCGAGGAGATCCTGCGCGGCAACTACAAGGGCTTCGATGTGATCCACGTGTCCTGCAAGGAAGACACGCCCGGCGATGAGAAGAGCCGGCACCTGTTCTTTGAAGGTCGCAAGACGCCGCCCGCCGAGCCGACGCAGTTGGCCGGCGCAGGCGTGGCCGAAGGCACATGAAATAAGACATGCCCACCCGACGCAAAAAACGCGTCGTGAGGGCATGCCACCTAGACTGAAGATTGAAGCAACCGCCCCGGTTGGAAGGAGAGCCAGCCGGGGCGGTTTTTTTTGCTCGCTGCGCGAGCGGCTTAGGGCTTGGGGCTTACGGCTTAAGGAACGACAGGAAGAATATCGTTGGCACATAGAAACAAAAAGACTTAGCACCAAGATCACCAAGAACACAAAGAGCACCAAGAAAGGCATTTCAAAGGCCGGATAGTTTTTGATTCCTTTTTCTTGGTGAGCTTGGTGTCCTTGGTGCTCTTGGTGGTTGGCTTTTTCTTGTTAGGCGCCTGCCGCTGCAGAACCTCCCCCCGGAAAAGTCATTTGTTTGGGGCTGGGCCATCTGTAAAATACGGTGCTTCAGTGGATAGCGGAGAGAATGCTTACAAAACGCATAATTCCCTGCCTGGATGTGACCAAGGGTCGAGTCGTCAAGGGCGTGAATTTTCTCAACCTGCGCGATGCCGGCGACCCGGTGGAAGTGGCGCGCCGGTACGAGGAGCAGGGGGCCGATGAACTGGTTTTCCTCGACATCACCGCCAGCCACGAAGGCCGCGACATTATGCTGGATGTGGTCCGCCGCGTGGCGGAGGAGTTGTTCATGCCCTTTACGGTCGGAGGCGGCATTCGCACGATTGACGATGCCACCGCGCTTATCCAGGCCGGGGCGGAAAAGGTGAGCATCAACTCCGCGGCCGTGCGCACGCCGCAGATCGTGGCGGATGTAGCCAGGAGATTTGGCCGCTGCGCCACGGTGGTCAACATCGACCCCAAGCGAGTGATGAAGGACGGCCGCGAAGTGTGGGAGGTTCACATCAACGGCGGCCGCATTCCCACGGGGCTTGAAGCGGTGAGCTGGGCCCGCCAGGTGGAGCAGATGGGCGCGGGCGAGATTGTTTTAACTGTGATGGATGCCGATGGCACCCAGAGCGGCTATGATATCGAGATTACGCGGGCCGTGGCCGATGCGGTGGAGATTCCCGTGGTCGCCTCCGGCGGGGCCGGCGGTCCCGAGGACATGTGCGAGGTGTTGACCGATGGCCGCGCGGATGCCGCGCTGGCCGCCAGTATTTTTCATTACGGCACGTATACCGTGGCCCAGGTGAAGCAGTACCTCACCGAGCACGGCGTGCCGGTCCGGTTGTAAGCTTCAGGCTGTAAAGCTGTAAGGCTGTAAGCGGTAGAAAGAAGATGTACGGATGTGTGCAGCCTCTAAGGAGCCAGGCATGAACCCGTTGCACGATACGGGCCACGGCGAACCCGTCCAGGACCCGCGGCACGCCACGCATTTTCAGCCGATCGATTCTCACGATCAGTTCGAGCGCAAGGCGGGCGAGCCGCGGCTGGCCAAACTCTTTCGCGCGACCATCAAGCAGGAGGCGTCGGATCTGCACTTAAAGGCGGAAAAGCCGCCGCACATGCGCGTGCGCGGCAGCATGATCCCGGCGAACGTGCCGCCGCTGACCGGCGAGGACATCGAAGGCATGGTCTTTGAACTGCTGACGCCCAAGCAGAAGCAGTACCTGGAGGAACATGGCGCGATCGACATCGCCCACCAGATCGCCGGCTCCGACCGTTTTCGTATTAATATCTTTCGCCAGAGGGGCGAGCTTTCCGTGGCCGCGCGCCGCGTGTCCTCCAGGATTCCAAACTTTGAAAACCTGCACCTGCCGCAGGTCCTGTCGCAGATCTGCCAGGCCCACCAGGGCCTGATCCTGCTGGCGGGCATTACCGGTTCGGGCAAGTCCACCACGATCGCGGCCATGCTGGAGCTGATCAACACGCAGCGCCGCTGCCACATCGTGACGGTGGAAGATCCCATTGAGTTCGTGTACACGGACAAGAAGGCGCTGATCAACCAGCGCGAGATCGGCATCGACGTGCCGGACTTCCCCTCCGCGCTGAAATATCTCATGCGTGAAGACCCGGACGTGATTCTCATCGGCGAGATGCGCGACAAGGAAACCTTCCAGGCCGCCTTGCAGGCCGCGGAGACGGGCCACCTGGTCTTTGGAACGATTCACGCCTCATCGGCCGCGCAGACGATCGGACGCATTCTGGACCTGTTCGACGTGGAAAGCCGCGAACTGATCCGCCAGACCTTCGCGCACAACCTGGTGGCGGTGGTCGGGCAGAAGCTGCTGCCGTCCCTGGATAAGAATATCGGCCGCGTGCCGGTGCTGGAAATCATGCTGGCCAACCCCACGGTCCGCAAGCTGATCGAGGAAGGCCGCGACACCGACCTGGCGCAGGCGATTATCGCCTCGGGAGACCAGGGCATGAAGGACTTCAACATGAGCCTTCTGGAGCTGATCGAGAAGGAAATGATCGATCCGCGCGTCGCCTACACCGCCTCGCCGAACGTCGAGGAACTGAAGATGCGCATGAAGGGCATTACGACCGGTCGCGGCGGCCTCATCGGCCGATAAGGAGCATAGCGCGTATGGACTTTTTTGCCTCTTTTGGCCTGGCGGCGGCAGGGTTGCCGCAGCCGGGCGGGTATATCGATCCCATCAAGCTGGCCGCGCTCTTCGTGCTGGCGATTCCCTGGCTGTGGGTAGCCAGTTGGATCGACAAGGACGCCAAAACGGCGCGCATGCCCGAGATGGTCTGGTCGCTGGCTATGCTGGCCAGCGGCGCCGTGGGCATGCTGGCCTGGCTGCTGGTGCCGGTGTACATCGTGGGTCTGGGCGTGTACGTGGTGCTGACCTGCGCGGTCGCGGCCGTGTACATCATGCAGCGCAACGGGCGCGTGGCGCCCGATGCCCGCGTGCTGACGCCCGAGCACCTGGCCAAGCTGTTCCAGGGCAAGGGCCGCCGTAGCGGCGTGGCCGTGCAGACGCGGATCAAGGTTTACGATCATAAGAACGGGCCCGTGGAAGTTCCCACCCAGGATGACAGCGCGGAAATCAAGGCGACCTATAACTTCACGCAGGAACTGCTGTACGAGATGATCTGGCGGCGCGTGAGCGAGGCCGTCATCACCACTTCCACACAGCCTTTCAAGTACGTCGTCGACGGCGTGGTAATCAGCCGCGACGCGTATGAGCCCGCGCAGACCAATGCGGTGATCGATTATCTCAAGACCGTCGGCGGCATGGATGTGCAGGACAAGCGGCGGCCGCAGAAGGGCAAGATCATCGTGGACCTGGCCCGCCAGCCGGTGGATATCACCCTGAATTCCGACGGCTCGACCAACGGCCAGCGCACTGCGCTTCAAGATCGTGCAGGAATCGCTGCGCACGCGCATCGGCGAGTTGGGCATGTCCGAGGCCGTGCAGAAACGCGTACACGAGATCGGCAACAGGCAAAAAGGCCTGATGATCGTCGCCTGCCAGCAGGGCAACGGCCTGACCAGCACGCTGTACGCCATGCTGCGCGACAACGACGCGTACATCAAGCAACTGGTCACCGTCGAGGAGAACGCCGAGGCGGACCTGGAGAACGTGACGCAAAATGATTACAAGGGGCCAGCCGAGATGCCGCGCGTTTTGGCCAACGCCCTGCGGCGCGATCCGGACGTGCTGATGGTCGACCGCTGCGCCTCGGTGGAAGGCGCCAAAATGATCCTGGAAGGCGCGGCGGAAAAACGGCTCATCCTGGGCATGCACGCGCGCGAGTCTTTCAGCGCCCTGGCCCGCTGGGTCAAGCTGGTAGGTTCGGCCAACGAGGCGATGAAGCCGCTGGATTCCATCGTGTGCCAGGTGCTGCTGAGAAAGCTGTGTCCGGCCTGCCGCGAGGCGTATCGGCCCAACGCGGACCTTTTGCGCAAGGCGAACCTGCCGGCGCCACCGAAAAGTTCTACCGTCCACCCCAGCCGCAGACCGACAACAAGGGCAACCCGATTATCTGCCCGACCTGCCAGGGCTCCGGCTACCTGGGCCGCACGGCGGCCTTTGAGCTGCTGGAAGTGGATGACAAGATGCGCAAGCTGATCTCCGCGGGCGCCAGCTTGACGGAAATCAAGGGCCAGGCCCGCAAGAACAAGATGCTGTATCTCCAGGAGCAGGCGCTGGCCCTGGTGATGCAGGGGGTTACCAGCGTGCAGGAAGTGATCCGCGTGACGCGCGAGGAGCAGGGCGGCGAAAAACAGAAGTCCGGCGCGGGAGATGTGGAAAAGGCGTGATGAGATTTAGTGGCACAGGCTTTCAGCCTGTGGAATTTGGTTCACAGCCTGGAAAGGCTGTGCTACCAAGGCTGTGCCACCAAGGCTGTGCCACCAAGCCGTGCCACAAAGGAACGGATATGCTGCTGACAATCTTTTGTTTACTGCTGATCCTGGGCATTGTCTTCTACCAGAGCCTTCAGGGTCTGTATAGCTCCCTGATCATGGCCCTGGCGACGGTCGCGGCGACGCTGGTGGCGTTTTCCTTCTACGAGCCGCTGGCCGCGCAGGTTTATAAGAGTCAGCCGCTGTATGCCGATGCCGCCAGCCTGCTGGTGCTGATGGTGATCCCGCTGTTCATCCTGCGCACGCTTTTGGACAGGTTCCTGCCGGGCAACGTCGTGCCCAGCGTCTGGGTCGATCGTATCGGCGGCGGCATTTTCGGCCTGGTGACGGCCATGCTGCTGGTGGGCACCTTCGCCGTGGCTTTGCAGATGCTGCCCTGGGGCCGCAGCGTGATGGGCTACGATCCCTACGATGACAACCTGGCCCGCAAGGACACCTTCTTCATGCTGGATGCCCCCGGCTTTACGCTGGGCACGGTCAAATTCCTCAGTGCCGGCAGTCTGCACGGCAATGAGAACTTCGCCACACTGCACGACGATCTGAACATGGAAATGTGGGGCGCCCGCAACCGCTGGGAGCTAGGCGGCGGCGAGCAAGCGCGGCGGTATGGGCAGGATGAGGTCAAAATTCCATCGATCGTGCGGGGCAAAGTCACGCCTGGCAGCCTAAGCGTCATCAGCGTTTACGACGCCACGACCGCGCAGATGAGCGGAGGCAAAACCTTCGGCATCGGCGCCCCGGTCTGGCCGCTGGAGCCGCAGGCCGCTGAAGGCCGCTCCCGCGTCTTTATCGCCCACGTCAACATCGATCGCGACGCCCAGGACGATGACAAGTGGTGGCGGCTCATGGGGACGCAGTTCCGCCTGGTCACCAGGGACGGCGCCAGCTTTTATCCGGTCGGCTACCTCATGAAGAAAGACGGCTTGGTGATCGCGGAAGATGCCGTGGGCAACCTCAAACTCAATCGTCCCGGGGCGGGCGCGGCCAACGCCGACAAGGACTCCGCAATCCAGGGCAAGCTGACCGTGGACTGGGTGTACCGCATACCCAACTTGGGCGACCAGGTGCGCGTGCCCTGGTTCATAACCTTCCGACGCGTCGCCCGGGCACCAATTGCCACAGTGGCCGAGAGCACGCTTCCCAAAGACGTCGACACCGGGCATACCGTCAAAGGCCACGTGGCGGTGATATCGCCGCGCGACAGCGCCAAGGGCAACTTCATCCTTCAGGCCCTGCACGCCGATGTGATGCGTGATAACCCGGTTCCCTTCACCATTGATAAGCACGGAGATGAGGCCTTCAAAAAGGATGCAGACAGCGAGAAGATGGAAGGTAAGCTTAAGGGTGGCGCGCTGGCGGTCGGCACGATTACCGGCCGCAGCGATCAGCTTTGCGCCAGAGCGGAAGTGTGTCGCAGTTGTGGCCGCCGCAGGATAAACTGATTGTCAGACTGTATTGCCAGCCGCCAAAATCCGAGCAGGTGCGCGGCTTCCACGGCGTTGGCTCGCTGGCCTTCGCCCCACAGATCCGTCTGGAAAACGCCACTCTGGATGCAGTCGGCGCGTGGGTCAAGTGGACCGAAGGTAACACGGAATGGTCCTATGTCACCTATAACCCGCAGCCCTCGCAGGAGGAAATGATCACCCGCGGGACGATGGGCTCGGGCGGCGGCCCTTTAAATGCGTTCTTAAAGCTGGTCAATGACCACGCCGACCAGATCTCCGGCGAAGAGTGCGGCCTGATATTTGCAGTCCCCAAGGACAGCACGGTGATGGGCTTCAGCTTCGCCCAGAACACGCCGGATTCTACTTGCCAGAGTCCGATGAAGGTGAGCGAGTAACGGGATTTTCGTTTTTTGATTTGCGATTGAAAAAAAGGACACCCCGACAACGGGTGTCCTCTTTTGTTTTCAATCTTATTCGCGGACTGAATGAAACACTCTTCCCCTCAATCAAA
Organism: uncultured Phycisphaerales bacterium; assembly: GCA_963785635.1. Classification (GTDB taxonomy): domain Bacteria; phylum Planctomycetota; class Phycisphaerae; order SM23-33; family FEN-1343; genus FEN-1343. Next base: position 9,283 of record CAWAWB010000012.1, on the reverse strand, counting down.
AGTCGCAAATCAAAATTCAAAAATCTACTTGGGGAAATATTCCTGCAGCGGCCTCACGCCCCAGGCGGTTTCCGATTCGGCCGCGGCCTTGAGGGCGCCGATGGCCGCGGCGGCGGCGCGGGCGCCGGTCAGCGTGGTGATCAACGGCACATTGTGCGCCACGGCCAGCGCGCGAATCCGGCCTTCATCCGTGTCGCGGCCCTTGCGCGTGGGGGTGTTGATCAGCAGGCTCACTTCCTTGTTGGTGATCAGGTCGCGCACGTTGGGCCGGCCGTAAGCCAGCTTTTGCACGAGCTGCGCGGATCTATCCCACGCTTGGCCAGCTCGCGCTGCGTGCCGGAGGTCGAAACGATGGAAAAGCCCAGGGCAGCAAACCGCTGGGCGATCTCGCCGATTTCTTCCTTGTCGCTGTCGTTGACGGAGATGAACACCTTGCCGCTGGTGGGCAGGGGCAGGCCCACGGCCATCTGGCTCTTGGCGAAGGCCATGCCAAAGCTCATGTCGATGCCCATCACCTCGCCGGTCGAGCGCATTTCCGGACCTAAAATCACATCCACGCCGGGGAATTTGGTGAAGGGGAAGACGCTCTCCTTCACCGAAGTCTGACGCGGCCGCGGGGCTTCCTTCAGGCCCAGCTCATCCAGCGTCTGGCCGGCCATCACCCGCGCGGCCATCTTGGCCCAGGGCACGCCCGTGGCCTTGGAGACAAAGGGCACCGTCCGCGAGGCCCGCGGGTTGACCTCCAGCACGTACACCACGCCATCCTTGATGGCGTACTGCACGTTCATCAGGCCGTTGACGCGCAGCCGCGCGGCCAGATCCAGCGTTGCGCGGCGGATCTCCGCCACCACCTTCTCCGGCAAACTGTACGGCGGCAGGGCGCACGCCGAATCGCCGGAGTGAATGCCCGCCTCCTCGATGTGCTCCATAATCCCGCACACGATCGCGCGGCCGCATTTGGCCGGGGTGAACTTCTTGCCCGCCGCCAGCGGCGGATAATCGGCGATGCAGTCCACATCCACCTCGGTCGCGTTATCCAGGAACTTGTCGATTAGGATCGGGTGCTCCTCGCCCACCGTCGAGGCATCGACCGCCTTGGCCATGTAGCCGGCCAGTTGCGATTCATCTGACACGATCTCCATCGCCCGGCCGCCCAGCACGTAGCTGGGCCGCACCAGCACGGGGTAGCCGATCTTGGCGGCGATCTTGCGGGCCTCCTCAATCGAAGTGGCCGTGCCGTTTTCGGGCCGGTGCAGTTTCAGGTCCGTCAGCACCTGGTCGAACTGCTTGCGGTCTTCGGCCAGATCGATCGATTCGGGGCTCGTGCCGATAATCGGCACGCCGGCCGATTCGAGGCCGCGCGCCAGATTCAGCGGCGTCTGGCCGCCGAACTGCACGATCACGCCCTTCAGGTAGCCGCCCTTTTCGCCAAGGGGCTTACCATTGAGGCGTTCGCAGATATTCAGCACATCCTCGTGCGTCAGGGGCTCGAAGAACAGCAGGTTGGAGGTGTCGTAGTCGGTGGAGACCGTCTCGGGGTTGGAGTTGACCATGACGGCCTCAAACCCCATCTCGCGCACGGCGAAGGCCGCGTGTACGCAGCAATAGTCGAACTCGATGCCTTGCCCGATGCGGTTGGGCCCGCCGCCCAGAATGATCACCTTGGGCGTCTGTGTTACGCGGACTTCATCATCAACAAATTTGCGATCTTTCGTGGCACGGGCGTCTCGCCGTGAGTCGCACGAGCATCTTGCTCGTGCCTGTTATCGCCCGCAATTGTGATCGGCGATTCATATGTGGAGTAGTAGTAGGGTGTCGCGGCCTCGAATTCAGCCGCGCAGGTGTCCACAAGCTTGTACACCGGTTCGATGGACAGCGATTGCCGCCGCGCACGCACGGCGGCGGGGGTGGAGCGGGTTACCGTCGCGATCTGCACATCGCTGTAGCCCCACTCCTTGGCCTGCCGCAGCAGCGCGGGATCGAGCTTATCCAGCGAGCCGGCGGCATTCAGCCGCTCCTCGAAATCCACCAGTTCCTTCAGGTTTTGCAGGAACCACGGATCGATGTGCGTCATCTCGTGGACCTGCTCCACGCTGTAGCCCATGCGAAAGGCGTAGCGGACGTAGTAGATGCGGCCCTGCGAGGGAATCTGCAGCTTGCGCCGCAGCTTGTCCTTGTCGATGGGCCATTCCACATCATCGGTCTTCTTGATGGCCGGCTCGCCCGCGGCCACGCGCTTGGCGTTGAGCCACTTGTCGTTGCGGTCCAGCCCTAAGCCGAAACGCTTGACCTCCATGGAGCGGATGCCTTTTTGCAGACTCTCCTTGAAGGTGCGGCCGATCGACATGGCCTCGCCCACGCTCTTCATCTGCGTGGTGAGCGTCTCATCCGCCTCGGGGAATTTTTCGAACGTCCAGCGCGGAATCTTCGTGACGACGTAATCGATCGTCGGCTCGAAGCACGCCGGCGTGAGCTTGGTGATGTCGTTGGGAATCTCATCCAGCGTGTAGCCCACGGCCAGCTTGGCGGCGATTTTGGCGATGGGGAAACCCGTCGCCTTGGAGGCCAGGGCCGAGCTGCGCGACACGCGCGGGTTCATCTCCACGATGATCATGCGGCCGGTAGAAGGCTCCACCGCAAACTGCATATTGGTGCCGCCGGTCTGCACGCCGATTTCGCGCATGCAGGCGATGGAGGCGTCGCGCATGAGCTGGTATTCCTTGTCGGTCAGCGTCTGCGCCGGGGCGACGGTGATGGAGTCGCCCGTGTGTACGCCCATCGGGTCGAAGTTCTCGATGGTACACACGATGACCACGTTGTCCGCCTTGTCGCGCATGACCTCCAGCTCGTATTCCTTCCACCCCAGCACGCTCTCTTCCACCAGGATCTGGTGGATGAACGAGGCCTCCAGGCCGCGCGCGGCGATGGTCTCGAATTCCTGGGCATTGAAGGCGAAGCCGCCGCCCGTGCCCCCCAGCGTATAGGCGGGGCGAATGCACAGGGGCAGGCCGATCTGGTGCATGAGGGCCCGTGCCTCGTCCATGGTCGTGGCGATGCCGCTGGCGGGCAGGTCCAGGCCGATCTTCTGCATGGCCTTCTTAAACTCGACGCGGTCCTCGGCCTTGTGGATGGTCTCGCGCGTTGCGCCGATCATCTCCACGCCGTACGCATCCAGTACGCCGGCCTCCGCCGTCTGCACGGCCGTATTCAAACCCGTCTGGCCGCCCAGCGTGGGCAGCAGGGCATCGGGCCGCTCCTTGGCGATAATCTTGGCGACCGCCTCGACCGTGATGGGCTCGATGTACGTGCGGTCCGCGAATTCCGGGTCCGTCATGATCGTGGCCGGGTTGGAATTCACCAGCACGATGCGGTAGCCCTCTTCGCGCAGGGCCTTGCACGCCTGCGTGCCGGAATAGTCGAATTCGCAGCCCTGGCCGATAATGATCGGCCCGGCGCCGATGATCATGATGGTTTCGATGTCATTTCTTCGGGGCATGTCGCCGTCACCGACTCTCTAGCAAAAACGGGTGGCGTTAAATTCGGGGGAAGTTAACACATTTCATCCTCCAAAACAACACGTTGGTCGCGGAGAGCGTCTTGGGTTTAGGCTTTGGGCTTAGGGCTTTTGGCCTTGGGCCGGGTGCCGTGGCTGCGTTTTTGTGCAGCCACGTCTTCTCCCGCCACCCGGAAGAAACGTGGCTGGTTAAGAATCCAGCCGCGGCACCCACAAAAAGAACGAAAATGGTGCCACGGCTGCGTCGTTTGCAGCCGTGCGCCGTACGCCCAAATCGGGAAAGAAAGTCATGGCCGGCTGCCAGCAAGACCCCATTCCGCTTGAAGGTCTTGGCGCACGCGTGCACACAACGCATCCGTGGAGAACTGCATGAAGATTGATCTTCTTGTCTTCTTCTCAGGCCGAAGGCCGCCTGGAAGTAGCATGACAGCGCTACCCGGTACTCATGCTTGCTGCTTTTCTTTGTCGACTGGCATAGGATGCGGCGTTGCGTCGCTGGTGGTATCTATTCTTTTTCAGCAACGACGACCAGCGAGTCGGCCACTGTTGCCAGAGATTCCACACCACCGCATTGGTAGCCACGGCCACCTGTTCCAAGGTAATGGCCGGATTTTTCCCCCCGAAGGCGATACGTCTGGAACGCCAGGAAGGCCATAGCCAGCCGCGCCGCCAGCCAGTGCCGCACGAGCCCTTGATAGGTGCGCACCTCGAAGGCGCCTAGTCCAGCTTCCTGTTTGGCCCGCTCAAACCACTGTTCCACGCGGTGCCGTGCGCCATACGCTTGCAGCAGCGTGCCCACATCCACGCCGGCGGCCGCATTGCTGACAAAGTACCGCCGATCTGAACTGCCAGGCTCCTGGACGATAATCAACCAATAACGACGCTCCGTCGGCGTACTGGGCCGGTGACGATGCGGATCGCGATGCCCCACCAGTTGCACGCGTGCGGCCTTGTATTGCCAGACTTGCGGACCACGCGTCGTATCCTTGATCTTCACCTGTTGCCAGGGTTGCTGGCGGAACACCGGGCTGTACCGGCCCAGCTCGATGCGCCGGCCGTGAGCTGTATTCGTGCGCGGCGACTCATAGGCCGGGGGACTGGCCCAGCAGTGAAAATCCAAGGCCACTTCACCCACACCGATTTGGCCCAACCGGTCCAGTTCAAACCAGAAGGCCGGCGCTTTGCCGTAATCGGCATCAAACACCAGGTAGTCGAATCGCACACCGTGGCCGATGCTGCGTTCGATCTGGTCGATCCCGATCTGCCATTTAGTGCGGAAGCTCACGGCGTCGGGAAGGCCCGCGCGGCGGCAGCGGGCTTGATCCTCAGCCCAGGCCTGCGGCAGGTATAAATCACTGCACAGCATGCAGGCGAAGGGATTGGCCGGCTCATCATCACAGTACATCAGGTGCTGGGCCACCACGCAGTTATCCTGCTTGCCGCTTTGGCCACAATATTGATGGTGCACACCGGGGGTGTGGTCGCCCTGCTTGGGATGGCCGGTGGCATCCAGCACGCCGATCACCGGCCCGGCCGCACGCCGATCCGCCAGGCGATGGTGCAACTGGGTCTCTGCGCGAACAGGGTCCCAGTCGAAATCCGCGAGAAACTCCTGCAGCGTGCGCACGGGCAAACCGGCGGCCAGGGCGATAGGTTCGATGCTTTTGCGTGGCAGATCCGTCATCAACCCGCCAACGTACGCTTGCAGGTACTGAAAGGTCTTCTCCCGCTTGAAGCAGTCCCGGAACTCCTGAAGGAATTCGCCCAACGCCGGGCGCAGCGATTGCATCTGACCGGCATCCATGCCTGTCTCCTTACCGTGTCGATTGTCTGGTTCAGACTATCGGCATGGAAGGCATTACTCCTTGAGCCGCGGTAGCGCTGTCATGGTAGCCCCGTGGCGAAGTGCAGCGAAGCCCGAAGCAGGCTGCCAGGTCCTCTTGAGATTCGGATTGACCTATTCACGATACGGTCGAATTACCGTGGATCGAGCAAAGAAATGTCATAATATTTTATGCTTGACAAGTAACGGCTAAACATGTATTATATTGGTGGCTAATGGAATTGGTGGCACGCTGGCAGGCCGATGAGGGCCTGGAAGTTCTTTTTGACAATGGAATAGGGTGTACTCTCGTAACCGCCGCCGAGCGGTCTTATGTAATTCTGTGCGCCAGAAAAGAGGCGCAGGGGCATGGCTTTAGGGTCGCTGGATGACCCTAACAGCCGACCAAACAGAGGCAGAACTTCAGGCCGCCAAACCGGCTGTTTTTATGCAAATTTGCATAAGCCCTCTAGTACTCCGTAACGGAGAGACTTCTGGGTAGCGGTTCTTTTTGCCGATGGGTTGATAGAACCCTTTTGATCGGCAAGGAGGCCGTCATGAAAAAGTACATCGTCGAATTGACAACCGAAGAGCGTTCCCAACTCCAGACACTGCTGGATAAAGGCAAGCCGCATCAACGCAGGCATGCTCAGATGTTGCTCAAGGCTGACCAAGGCCCCAAGGTCCGGGGTGGAAAGACGCTCACATTGCCGAGGCTTTTGACTGTCATCCCACGACGGTTGAGAACTTGCGTCGTCGTCTGGTGGAGCAAGGGCTGGAGGCGGCCTTGGAGCACGGCAACCGTGGCAGCTATCGGGTACGCAAGCTCGACGGCAAGGCCGAGGCGCACTTGATTGCCCTGACTCGCATGGAGCCGCCGGAGGGGCGCAGCCGCTGGGCGTGCGTCTGCTGGCTGACCAGATGGTGCGCAAGGATACGTCGAGTCTTGCAGTCACATGGCGGTGCAGCGGACGCTTAAAAAAATGAGCTTAAGCCTCACCTGAGCAAGTACTGGTGTATTCCGCCCAAGCAAAACGGCGAATTTGTCGCGGCGATGGAAGACGTGCTGGAGGTATACCACCGGCCGTTCGACTCGTTGCGACCCCTGGTATGCTTGGATGAAGCCAGCAAGCAGTTGGTGGCCGAGACGCGCCCCTTCATTCCCGGCTCGATCCGGCCGAATCAAGCGGGTTGATCCGGAATACCGCCGTTGCGGCACGGCCAGCGTGTTCCTGGTGTCCGAACCGCTGAAGGGCAAGCGGCACGTGCGTGTGCGTCAGCAGCGAACGCGAATCGACTTCGCCCACGTGATACGGGAACTGTGCGATGTGCTGTACGCCCAGGCCGAGAAGATCGTGCTGGTGATGGACCAACTCAACACGCACAACATCGCCAGCCTGTACGAGGCATTTGAACCGGCTGAGGCTCGGCGTTTGGCGGAGAAGCTGGAGATTCACCACACGCCCAAGCATGGCAGTTGGCTGAATATGGCCGAGATCGAGTTGAGCGTGTTGAGCCGCCAGTGCATGGATGACTACTTTGAAAGCCGCGAACAACTGGCGGCGAGCATCGCGCCGTGGGAACGTTCACGAAATGAAAAGAAGAAGGGCATCGACTGGCGATTCACCACCGCCGACGCCCGGATCAAACTGAAGAAACTATACCCGGTGATTTAGCTGTTACAGAGTACTAGGTTTTACAAGGACTTACGTTATGCATTATGCAATATTGCATAATGAATAACGATAGAAGAATTGTTAGGGTCGAAGCACAGTCCGGTGCATTTGCGGCCTACGTGAGGGGGTCACAGCCACGCTGGCGGCCATGTTTCGCAGCCACTGGAAGTCGAAGATTCTCTCAGCCTTCTCGCGGATGGGGGAAAGGAGTGCAGGCCCACTTCGCAGTGGGGGCAGTCGCCGTGGCGGGCCACGCGCACCACGCGGCCTCGCATTTGCACCTTTTTGCCCTTAATGGGCCAAAGGTTGGATTCCCAGGCGGTTAGGTCCAGCAGGTCGTGGCGGTGGGCCGCCAGGTCCAGCGGCATCAGCAACCGCACGCCGCTGTCGGACCAGTCCAGTACGCGGACATCCACGGATGGGCCCTCCGACATGGAAACTCGTCCCGCCCAGTTCACTGCCGTGCGGCAAAACCCGCGTCGATCGTATGGCATCTCAGACCCGCCCATACCAGTAGTTTATGTAGGCACTCTGTATGTTTATCGGACTTGTTGGTGGGGGGCTTGAAAGAAACAATGCCCGCGGGTGGGCGCATTCAGGGGGCACATAACAAGAAAACGGCAAACACCAAGCTCACCAAGAGCACCAAGCTCACCAAAAGAATTACAATGTACAAATTACAAATGACAAGTTACTGCTGGAGCAGGATCTTTCCCCGCCGTTAGCACTACAACGCCATCTGGGCTCAAGAAAGCTCAGGCGGCCAGACGATAGTTCCTTTCGGGAGCGCTTTTCCCGAAAGGAGATACGGCATGGATGCCAAGCAATTGCGAGAGCTCAAGCCGATGTTGGAACAGTACTTGGGACAATTTGACGACTGTTTCAGCCGCAGCGAGCCCTGTGGCAACCTGCGGGTTTACGTCAACGGTCAATTGTCGGATCTGCCGCGCAAGAGCATCGAGCCGATGGCGGACCGGGCCGACGTTCCGCCGCGGACGCTTCAGCAGTTCCTGTCGCTGGCAGACTGGGATGATGTGCGCATGGCCCAGCGGTTGATGCAGATCGTGGGCGATCAACACAGCCACCCCCTGTCGATTGGCGTGTTGGATGAGACGGCCCATCCCAAGAAGGGCGACAAGACCGCCGGCGTGCAGCGTCAATATTGCGATGCCACGGGCAAGGTGGATAACTGCGTGGTTACGGTGCATATCAGCTATGTGGCGGGCGCCTTTCACACCCTGCTTCCGGGGGAGATGTTCTTGCCGCAGGAATGGTCCGATGATCGTGCTCGGTGCCGGGGGGCGGGCATCCCGGACACAATGCAGCATCGCCCCAAGTGGCAGATCGCCCTGGAACTGCGTGCCGCCGCCGTGGCCAACGGGATTCGGTTTGAATGGATGACGGGGGATGAAGGTTATGGCGAAGTGCCGGACTTTCATCGCGCCCTTGACGAGTGCGGCCAGCGCTATCCTGGAAGTGCCGTCGATTTTCTACGGCTGGCTGCTCGAACCGGAGGTTCTTCAAAAACAGCATCGTGCGGCCACGCGGCGCGGCCGGCCGAGGCATTATCCCCGTCTGAAGGTCAGGCCCCTGCCCTGCATCCAGGTTCGCCACATGCTGCGCGACGGGGCAGCTTTTCGCAAACAAGCGTGGCGGAAGTTCCATGTCAAGGACAGCACGGTGGGACCGGAGGTTTGGCAGGTCAAGGCGGTGCGGCTGTATTTGAAACGGGATGGTCTGCCGACGCGGGGCGAATTTGGTCGATTGTGGCCCGCAACATTTTGGCGCCGCAGGAGGTGAAATACTTCGTCTCCAACTGGCCGCCGGGTGGCACGCCGCTGGAGGTGATGTTGCACGTGGCCTTCACGCGGTACAGGGTCGAGCAATGCTTCGAGGTGGAAAAGTCCGAAGTTGGGGCTGGACCATTTTGAGGTTCGCCGGTATCGCTCCTTGAAGCGTCATCTGCTGCTGACGGCCGTCAGCCACCTGTTCCTGGCCACGGTTCAGGAACAGTGGCGGGGGGAAAAATCCCGCAGCTGACCGTATGCCAGATTCGCCAGGCGGCCGCGTTGCTCGTGCGTTCCCTGTGGCTGACGGGACAGGTTCGTCAAAGCTTCCTGGCCAGGGAGGCGGAGATTATTACTCAAACGCAGGCACGAAACGAGAAAGTGCGATGTTGCCACGTGAAAACACGCAAGCGACGGTTGCGTAGCCTTGGCATTCGAATATCGTCAATACGTTGCTGCATAATGGATCAGTGGCGTTGTAGTG
>CAWAWB010000011.1:0-144781 GCA_963785635.1 uncultured Phycisphaerales bacterium | reverse complement strand
TTGTCATTTGTACTTTGTACTTCTCGGTAATTGGCAATCCTGCCACGGCAATCAGCAAGATCTACAAGTTATCCAGCAGGTGCCCCATCTTGTCGCGCTTGGTCTTGAGGTACAGGCGGCTATCTTCCTGGGCCGGCATTTCGATCGGCACGCGCTCGACGATCTGAAGGCCGAAGCCCTCCAGGCCGTAGATCTTCTTCGGGTTGTTGGTCATCAGCCGCAGCTTAGAGAGGCCCAGGTCGCGCAGGATCTGGTTGCCGATGCCGTAGTCGCGCTTGTCCGCATCCAGCCCCAGGTGCGTGTTGGCCTCCACCGTATCCAGGCCCTTTTCGATCTGGAGGCGATACGCGTGCAGCTTATTCAACAGGCCGATGCCGCGGCCTTCCTGGCGCACGTAGAGCAGGCGCCCTTGCCCACCTTGGCGATCTGGGCCAGCGCCTCGCGGAGCTGGGCGCCGCAGTCGCAGCGGCGCGAGCCGAAGACATCGCCGGTCAAACATTCGCTGTGTACGCGCACCAGCACGGGCTCGGTGTGACAAACCGGCCGTCCATCGGCGGAAAGCTTGCCGATGCCGCCCAGGCACAAGGCCAGGTGCGGCTCGGGGTCCACCATCGAGCGGTAGGCGATCAGCCGGAACGTGCCGAAATCGGTGGCCAGGTCGATCTCCTCGGCACGGTCGATGAGTTTTTCGCTGCGCAGGCGGTACTTGATGAGGCTCGGCGATGGTACACATCTTCACTTTGTGCGTGGCACAGAAGACCTCCAGATCGGCCACGCGGGCCATCGTGCCGTCATCCTTCATGATCTCGCAGATCACGGCCGCGGGTTTGAGGCCCGCCAGGCGGGCCAGGTCGATGGCGCCTTCCGTCTGACCGGCGCGGACCAGCACGCCGCCCTCGCGCGCCGCAGCGGGAAAACATGGCCCGGCCGCAGCAGGTCGCTGGGCCGGCAGTCGTCGCGAATGGCGGTCAAGACCGTGGCCGCGCGGTCGGCGGCGCTGATCCCCGTGGTGGTGCCTTTGGCCGCATCCACGCTGACCGTAAACGCCGTGCCGAAAGAGGAGGTATTCTCCTGGGACTGCGGGTACAGGTTCAGCTCGTCGCACTTGGGCCCGGTTAAGGGCAGGCAGATCAGCCCGCGCCCAAAGCGCGCCATGAAGTTAATGAGCTGGGGGGTGGTTTTCTGCGCGGCGATCACCAGGTCGCCCTCGTTCTCGCGCGACTCATCATCCACCAGCACGATCATGCGGCCGGCTTGGATTTCCTCCAGGATTTCCGGAATCGAACTAAACGGCATCATCTCACCTTTGCTGCTGTTGCTTCAGTCGATCATGCTCACGTTTTTCCGCCTGGCTGAGCACCGCCATACCCATGCGCGTATAACTGATGGCCGCCAGTATACAGGCCGCCACCGCCGCGTAACTCAAAACAATCGCCACATAATTCCCGGCGTGCGGCCAGAATTTGGCGAAAATCCAGTTCATATCCGGCGCGGTCAAATAGGCGATGACCATCGCCAACTGCACCACGGTGCATAGCTTGCCGGCTCGAGTGGGGCTTATATGGATCGAGCCGGTGAACATCAAGATCACCACAAAGCCCAGCACCACCCACAAATCCTTGCCCACGATCGCCACGACCACCCAGCGGTCCAGTTTCAAGCCCGGAACGGCCGCCGTGTCGGTGGCCAGCAGGATCACCGTGGTGATGATCAGGAGTTTATCCGCCAGCGGGTCCAGAAAGCGGCCCAGCTTGGTCATCTGGCCGCGGCAGCGCGCCAGGTAACCGTCCAGGGCGTCGCTGGCGGCCATCAGCGCCATGATCGCCAGCGCCAGGTGCCGCGCCTGATACCACTGCTGCTGGTACAGCAGCAGGATCACCATAGGCACTATGCCGATCAGCCGCAGCAGGCTGATTCGGTTTGGCCAGTTCAGTTGGCGCCACAAACTCGTCCGCCCCTCTTTCAATGTAACCTCCTGCCAGTACGGCTGTTGATTGCATCCGACGGCGGAAAACAACGAGTTTGACCACGGCGGTCAGTCCGGCCTACGTACTATGATACGACTGGCTGAGCTGCCTCACAACCGTGTATTGGTCGCGACGGTTGGACGTGCTACACTTTTAAGCGAGGGAACCACGCGGCGCTTCAGCCGCCGTTCGTCGAGCGGATGGAGAACCACATGACCAGAATGCCCATAGTCGCCGGCACGTTTTACGACGCCTCGCCCGCCGCCTGCCGCGCGGCGGTTCGCGAAATGCTGGAAGGGGCAAAACTGCCTGAAGATACTCCCTCCCACATTTTCGGCGGCCTTGTGCCGCACGCCGGCTGGATGTGTAGCGGCATGACCGCCGCGCTGACTTTTAAGGCCATTGCCAGTCAGTGGCAGGGCGACACGCTGGTGCTGTTAGGGGCGGTACACTCCTACAGCGGCCGCCAGGCTATGGTCTACGCATCGGGCAACTGGCAGACGCCGCTGGGAAGAATCGCCATAGACGAAGATCTGGCAAATGCAATGCTGTCGGCCTCGAGCGATCTGATAAGCGACTCCACGGCCCATAGCGGCGAGCACAGCCTGGAAGTGCAATTGCCGCTGGTGCAGGAATTGTGGCCGCAGGCGAAGATCGTGCCGGTAATGGTGCCGCCATCCACGATGGCGGTGGGTATCGGCAAGGCGATTGGAGAAGTGCTTGCTTCGTGTGGCAAGAGCATCCCCATCATCGGCAGCACGGATTTAACGCACTATGGCCCCCGCTACGGGATCACTCCCGGGGGCGCGGGCAAGGCGGGGCTGGATTGGGCGGCGCGCAATGATCGCAAACTTCTCTCGCTCGTGGAACAGATGAATCCCGAGCGGGCCCTGGAAGATACCGCCCGCACACACAGCGCCTGTGGCGGCGGGGCCATCGCCGCCACGATCGAGGCCTGCCGGGCACTGGGGCACACGAAGGCAAGGTGCTCTCGCACACCAACAGCGTGGAAACGCTGCGGCCGCTGGGAATCAAGGACATAGATAATGTTGTGGGCTATGCCTCTGTAGTGTTTTCATGATGGCCCGACGTCCCTAGTTTTCTCATTTCTCACGCCATGAAGGGCGTTTCTCTTTTTTGCCGCCTCCCCTATTGATTTTCCTATGCCCATTCAGGGAAAATCCTAGCTATGAAGAGCGTGTTCTGATTTGAGAACACGTTGACTTTTGACAACACACAGAGTATTCTGAGTTTTAGTGAGTTTCCGAGTATTTAGGTGCTTTTTTGACGGATTCTTGGGTTTTGCCGCATGGGTGCGTTGTCTTTTAGCAACACCGCCTGATAGGCCGCAAAGTTAACCAGGTTTAACAGGCTAGACAAACTAACGTATGTCACTGCACCGACAGGACTTGCAATGGGTTGCAAAAGTTTAAATCGCGATAAGGCTTTGGCACCGGCATTGCAGTCTTATCGGTGCGGAGTGAGGGTAGTCATTCTGTTAGCTCCCAATAAGTGAGGAAAGGCGGCCAGTCATGGAAGAAACAATGCTCAAAAATCGACTCGAAGAGCTTATCAAAGAAATAGAGAAACTGCCGGCTCCGCAGCAGGAATTGGTCAAGGACCTGCCGGCAGAGTCCCATGACAAGCAGCAGCAACTGACCGCCGCGGCCAAAGGCGTTGCCGAGGCCCTGGACTACCTGCGCTTACAGATTAAATACGTGGTCTTCGACCTGGAGGCCACGCGAAGAGAGAACCGCTACCTCCGCAAGATGCTGGAGAGCCGCGGTTCCAACCAGGATTTTGACTCCGGCTCAGGTCCCACCGAGCAGTAACGGGACCCCTTTTACCCCCAAAAGGTCCGACTCCCAAAATCGGATCCGGAGTCAACAAGCACGGCGCTACCCCGACGCCGTGCTTCCTTTTTATGAGGCCGGAGGCCGTAGGCTGTAGGCTGTAGGAAAGACGGGAAAAGAACCTGGTTTACCCCAATTGAGTCGATGCGCCAGAGATTCCGGCTGTACCTACAGTCTACAGCCTACGGCCTACGGCCTGCCTCACGGCGTTCCCCGCAACTCGCCCTTCTTGACGACCAGGCAATCGAACATGCTGCGGCCCAGGCCGTAGGTGGAGCTCTGGCGGACGTGAATCGCCAGACCGGGCATGGCTATGTAGGGCTGGCGTTCCAGCTTTGTACCCAGGTCCGGTTGCGATTCCAGCGCACGCACCACCGCCTCATCCCGCGCCAGCACCATCACGCGGCCATCGGGCGTGTGAATGATCCAGGCGGGCACCACCAGCGCCGGATCGAACGACACGGCCACCGCCGGCGCGGCGGCTGCGCGCGTCTCCAGGCGAATCATCCTGGCCCGGGCCTCGGCCTGACCCGCTCCCAAGGCCGCGGTCACGATATCCAGCAGCCGCAGGCGAACATCATTCAGGCTGCCGGCCTGGGAAACATCCCGCATGGCGCCGTTTTCCTGGAGCAGCCGCGCCAGGGAGGAAATCTCCTTCAGATACGAGGCCCGCTGATTATCCGGCACGTAATACAGCAGCAGCATCCGCGCCACGGCGCCATCCGTCTTGCCGTAGGCGATGCCGACGGGGCTCCAGCCGATGGCGCACAGCATCTCCCCTTCATCGGCCGTGCGGGCGTGCGGCACGGCCCAGCCATCGCCCAGATAGGTGTTCGCCTGGGCCTCGCGCGCCAGCACGGCCTCCACGACATTTGAACCGGAGTGCACCGACGGCACGGCCTCGATCATGCTGGCCAGCAGCGTCAGCGCCTTGTTCTTATCGTTCTCAGGCAGCTCGATGAGCCTTCCGGCCTCCAGCGCCTCAAGTACGGCTTTCATCAATCAACTCCGTATCTTCGATGGAACCACGTTTTGACGGCGTGGGTCAAAACGGAATACAACAGCAGGAACCCGATCAGCCACAACCAGTAGGCATTGGGCAGCGGCACAAACCCAAGATAGCTTGCGGCGGGGCTAAATGGCAACCACACGCCCACGCTCATCACCAGGAGAGTCGTCAAAAGCAGCGCCGCCGACGGCCGGCTCTGGATGAACGGGATCCGCCGCGTGCGGATAATGTGTACGATCAGCGTCTGCGTCAGCAGCGATTCCACGAACCAGCCGGTGTGGAAGAGCTGCTCATGATAATCGCCAGGAGCGGCGAAATTCTTGCATTGGAAGAACCACCACATCAGGGCGAACGTGGCGTAGTCGAAGATGGAGCTGATGGGCCCGATGAAGATCATGAATCGCTTGATGGATGCAATGTTCCACCGCCGCGGCTTGCGCATCAACTCCTCATCCACGTTGTCCGTGGGAATGCCCACCTGCGAAAAATCGTACAGCAGGTTGTTGACCAGAATCTGGATGGGCGCCATGGGCAGAAACGGCAGGAAGTAAGCCGCGCCCACCACGCTGAACATGTTGCCGAAATTCGAGCTGGCGCCCATGCGGATGTACTTGATGATGTTGGCGAACACGCGACGGCCCTCGATCATGCCGTCTTCCAGCACCGCCAGGCTTTTCTCCAGCAGGACGATATCGGCCGCTTCCTTGGCCACATCCACGCCGGTATCCACGGAAATGCCCACATCCGCGGTCTTCAGCGAGGGGGCGTCGTTGATGCCGTCGCCCAGATAGCCCACCACGTGGCCGCTGGAGCGCAGGGCGTCGATCAAGGCTTCTTTTTGTGAGGGCGACAGCCGCGCAAATACGTCCACTTGCTCGGCCACGTGGGCCAGTTGGGCCCTGCGTCATGTCCTTGAGGTCGTCGCCGGTGAGAATACTCTCGGCGTCGATGCCCACATCCTGGCAGACCTTTTTGGTGACCAGCGGGTTGTCGCCGGTAAGAATTTTTACCGCCACGCCCGCATTGCGCAGGCCGGCGATGGCCTGCGCGGCGGTTTCCTTGGGCGGATCGAAGAAGGCGATATAGCCCAGCAGGATCAGGTCGCTTTCATCGGCCACGCTGAAGACCTGCTTGTCCGGCGGAAATTCGCGATAGGCGATGGCCAGCACGCGGAAGCCGTCACGGCTTAGAAGTTCCACCTCCTCCAGCAGGTCGTACTTGATCACGTCGATCAACGGGTTGATGTCTTCATCGACCTGGTAGCGCGAGCAGGCCTTCAAAACCTCTTCCACCGCGCCCTTGCAGATCAGCACGATGTCGCCTTCGTACTCGATCGTCACGGACATGCGGCGGCGCTGGAAGTCGAAGGGTATTTCATCCACCTTGCGGCAGGTCCGCTCCACATCCAGGTCGGCCCGCTCCAGGACCGCCCGGTCGAGCAGGTTGCGCAGGCCGGTCTGGTAGAAGCTGTTCAGGTAGGCGTAGCGCAGCACATCATCGCTGGTGCGGCCGGTCACATCCAGGTGCTTTTCGAGCACGACCCGGTCCTGCGTGAGCGTGCCGGTCTTGTCCGTGCACAGGATGTCGATGGCGCCGAAGTTCTGAATCGAGCTGAGGCGTTTGACGATGACCTTCTTTTTGGCCATGCTGATGGCGCCCTTGGACAGGTTCACCGTCACGATCATGGGCAGCATTTCGGGCGTCAGGCCCACCGCCACCGCCAGGCCGAAGAGCATCGCCTCCACCCAGTCGTGCTTGGTGATGCCGATGATGAGGAATACCGCGCACACCATCACCACCATGAACTTCACCATCAGCCAGGTGAAATCCTTGATGCCCTTGTCGAAGCTGGTCACCGTCTGAATCTCCGAGAGCTTCAGCGAGATAGCGCCGAAGCTCGTGCGGTCGCCGGTATTGACCACCAGCCCTAGTCCAGCGCCCGAGACCACGCTGGAACCCTGGAACGCCGCGCATTCCAGAGAGAGCACGCCCCTGCCCTCCGTGGGAACCTGCGCGGCGGTCTTCTCCACGGGCATCGATTCGCCCGTCAGGGCGGACTGCGCCACGAACAGGTCCTTGGCCCGCAGGATGCGCAGGTCCGCCGGCACGAGAGCACCAGCGTCCAGAACAACCAGGTCCCCGGGAACAAGCTCAGCCAGGGGGATCTCCTGCTCCTTGCCCTCCCGCAGGACCGTGACGTTGGTGTGAATCATGGCCTTGAGCTTTTCGACGGCCTTGCTGGAGCGCGTCTCCTGCACGTAAGACAGGCCCACGCTCAAGATGACCATGCCGCCGACTACACTGGCCGCGCGGTAATCTCCCAGCGCCACGGACACGGCCGCGATGACCAGCAATTGGATGACCAGCGGATTGCGGCAGCGGCGCAGGATTTCCCGCACCGGCCCCACCTTCTTACGGGTGGTTATTTCGTTGCGGCCATATTCCTCCTGGCGCTGCTCGACCGTGTTGGAATCCAGGCCGCGCTCCACCAGCACGCCCAGGCCGCGCATGGCCTCTTCGGCGGTCATCCCGCACATCTCGGCGAGCCTGCGCTCATCTTCCGTGACCGTGCGGGAGCCGGCCTTCACTTCCTGCCGGATCATGGCAGGCGCAACTTTTGAAAATATTGACTTCAACATGTTCGGACCCTGGAAATCCGGCGCCGCGTAATTCTCATGAAAATCCGGCCTGTAGATGTTGCCTGGGGCGCGATCCGCGCCGGTACAAGCCGAAAATCGTTAAGGAACTTCCGAATCAAAAAGCGGAGGACGCTTGCCCGAGCGGGCGAAGGGACTGGCTAAGTTCAGGGTATGGGCGGCTTGTGGCGCAGCCGCCGCCCTGGCTGAAGAGCGACCGCACATCGCGCGGCCGCGCGATGTGACAGCTTCAGTTTTCCTGTAATTTTGCACATGGCCATGCTCCACCACATGAATCCACGAATCGAGTATTGTACCTTTTCACCGCACGTCGATGGAGGCTTTTTGCGCATCCCAGCGCAGAAAGGTGGAAGTTTAGGCCCCCCTCAGGTCCGTTGCAATCACAAACCGCCAGGTTAAATGGAAATAGTGGCGGCTTTTTGTACCGCCCCGCCGGGCCGCTATTTCATTTCCGTAATGGTGATCTTCGCCAGGCGCTTGGAGGATATTCGAATCATGGGTGAGTCCGGCTGGTCGTTCATCGGCAGGGTCACTTCCGTGGCCTGCCCCATGGCCGTCCGGGTCATCATTCCCTTATCCACATTAAACATGTACCTGCCCGCCTCTTTGGCGTATCCCATAGTGCGATGCGCGCCTTGAGTGGCGCTCCGCGTGGATGGCTTCGTGGAGGGCTCTGTGGCCGCCGGCTCACCGGCCCCGTCTGCCGCCGCTGGTGCGCTAGCTGAGCCGCTGGAGGCGCGCTGAGAGGGCGGGACCGACCAGTTTTCCCCATCATAGTCAACGGTCAAGATAGTTCCATCGGGCGTCTTGTCAGCCTGGTAGCGCAGGCCTTTAAGCTTCACCGGCAACGCGCCCATCGGCGGAACGGGAACGGCGGAGGAAATCTCAAAGGGTTCATTTATGTGCACCGGCTTTGACGGCAGATAATTCGCACAATATGCGAAAACCGCGCGAATGTAATCCTCCCCAAACTGCTTCTTGAACTGATTGATTCTGCCGACCTCGCCGGGATTCTCTCGCGCTATCTTGTCGAAAATCTCGTTCATTCCGGACAGGGCCGTCAATTGGCCATTGGCATCCAGTTTTACCGCCAGCTCCGCGCCGATCATCGGCCCAAAAAAGCGGCCCAGCGGCGAACTTTTGTCCTCATCGAGCTTGCTGTCATAGCTTTCATCGCCCAAAACGCCGTTGGCGTCATACTTGATGTTCAGGTACACAAGCTTCACATCCTTGGAGCCGTCGGGCAGGGCCTCACCGCAGGTCATTTTGAAATCAACGAACATGTCCATGTTCAGCTTCTGGCCTTCGCCTTCCGCGGGGCCCATGATGTTCGAATTGTGCAGAAAACTTTTCAGCAGGTACGTGCCCGGCGGATACTTCAGCTTCAGCGTGTAGGTGGGCTTTGTTGATTTGCAGCCGACAAGCATGACCCCCGCCAGCGCCAGCATTGCGATTAGCTTTTTCATGGTTCACCTTTTTTGCCGCCCGCTAGACCGCTGCCAGGGCCGCCACCGCATAGCATAATCACGCGCGGCCGCGACTCCAGCATAAAGCCCGAACCATCGCTTGCCCAAAAACCCGAAGTGACAGATAATCCTGAGTACCAAAAGTTTCAAAGCCCATGAAAGGCCTATTATGTGCGAATTCTGCCACAAACACGGTGAAGGGCGCAAGTGGTACCTGGAGGCCAGGAATTATTCCGATGACCTGCTGAGCGATGCGGGCCGCCAGAACTTCATCCGACACTTCGCCGCCGAGAACGGGCCTGTTTCAACAATTTCCGGCAGGATCAAGAAGCTTGCCAAGGCCCCCGCGCTCATTCGCGCGGCCGTCTCGCGTTTGATCACGCGCCGCATGAAGAAGAACCACTTCGGCCAGGTCGTGCCGATCGAGGAAATCGAGCAGATTTTCGGCTTCGTCAACTCCATCACGCGCATCTCGTGCATCTGCCGCAAGACCACGCTGGGCCAGGAAAAACGCTACTGCTACGGTATCAGCCTGGACCCGCGCGGCGGACGCATGGGCAAAATCATGGCCGAGGCCAAGGCCGATAGCAGCTACGCCAACGGTCCCATCGGCGGCAGTTTTGAACGCATGACCAAAGAGGAAGCCCTGGCCGCCTTCCGCGAGCACGAGAAGGAAGGCTGCTGCCATACCGTGTGGACCTTCGGCACGCCCTTCATCGGCGGCATCTGCAACTGCGACCGCAGCGACTGCCTGGCCATGCAGACGACAGTGACGCATTCGATACCCGTGATGTTCCGCGCTGAGTGGATCGGCCAGGTTGACCCGATGCTGTGCACCGGCTGCCGCGCGTGCATGCGGGTGTGTCAGTTCGGCGCTTGACCTATAGCGCCGCCACGAAGAAGACGGCCATCGACGAACTGCGCTGCTACGGCTGCGGCATTTGCCGCTCCGTCTGTCCCAAGGATGCCATCACCCTCCACGACCGCCGCCGCAGCCCCGCGGCGGCGAATTTGTGGTGAAAGGCGGCGCAGCTTCCTCCCCGGTTTTGAGGCCTGGTCTGGCTTTTGCCCATGCAGAATCGCTATGCTCTTTGGTCGCGGCCGCGAGATTTCCGAGGGGCGAGCGTGGCAGTATCCTTCATGACCAAGAACCTCCCGGGGAATGGACCGTTAGAATGAACAAAAGCCGTAAGACTTGTCATATGGAGTTCGCCGTCAGGCCGTCGCTGCTCATTATGGCCGCGGGGTTTTGGGCGGCCATGCCTTTCCTTTTAGGCGGTTGCGGCCAATCGCTGCGTTTCCCCGCCCAGACAGTTTCCCCTTCGCCAAGCGAGGCGGGAGTGGGAGGCGTAAAGGCTTTTGACACCGCCGGCGACGGGCGCGCGGACTTTTTCATGTACCCGGACAATTCCGGCCGCATCACCCGCATCGCTTACAAACCTTCCGGCAAGCAAAGCTCCGATGCGGCCCTGAACCTGGATTCCATACCCTTCGGCGACTGCCGCCACCTGGTCATCATCCTGGACGGCTTCGGCTACGGTGTCATCAAGAGGTACTACGATGAGGGCCACCTGCGGGTGTTCTACCCGCCCTCGCGCGTGATCGCCCCGTACCCGACGCTCACCGACACCAGCCTGGAAGATGTGTTCAATTACATTCCCTGCGCCGGCTACGAGGCGCAGTACTTCGACTGCAAGGAAAACTGCGTGCGCGGCGGCGCGGGCAGCTACCTGGCCGGCGCCGATGAACCCTATCGGCAATTCCTGCAGTACCGTGCCTCCATCCTGTGGGATGCGGTCAGCTATCTTGAGCCCTGGGCCGTGTTCAAGAAGGAAGTGAACGACGTCATCTCCGGCTTTGAGCACAGCAAGAAGCGCGAGTACATCGCGTACTTCGTCAGCTCGGCCGGCATGGGCACGGCCCACGGCGAAGAAGGCCAGCGCCAGTGCCTGGAGCGCGTCGAACGGATGATCAATCAGGCCATCTGGCAGACGCACGGCAAGATCAAGATCACCATGTTTGCCGATCACGGCCACTCGTACACGCCCAGCGAGCCGGTGTCCGTGGCCAACTGCTTAAAGAGCAAGGGCTGGCGCCTGGGCAGCAAGCTCGCCGGCGACAGGGATGTCGTGCTCATCAGCTTTGGCCTGGTGACCTACATCAGCATAGATGCCAAACATCCCGATCTGCTGGCGGCGGATGTCGTTGGCTGCCCGGGCGTGGACCTGGTCAGCTATACCGATGGCGACGCCGTGGTCATCATGAGTGCCGATGGCGGCAAGGCCAAGATCCGCCGCGCGGCGGACCGGTACAGCTATGAAACCATCTCGGGCGATCCGCTGAAACTTAAACCCATATTGGCCACGCTGAAGGCGGATGACAAAGGTTATTACGGCGCCGACGACATGTTCGCCGCCACGGCGGATCATGAGTATCCCGCGCCCTTGGAACGGCTGTGGCGCGGCCACTTCGCCCTGGTGGATCATCCCACCAGCGTGCTGGTCTCGCTGAAGGACAACTACTACGCCGGCTCGACCACGTTTTCCGGGGCGGTCAAAGTCGCCTCGACGCATGGCAGCCTCAACCGCAAGAACAGCACCACGTTTGTGATGTCCACCGCCGCGCCGCTGCCGCCGTTGATGCGCTCGCGCGAGGTACACAAGGCGCTCAGCGCGATGATCGGCGAGCCGTGGCCGATGGGTAAGTAGGCTCACAGCTCACGGCTTACGGCTGGCGGCTCAGGGCTGGCGTTTGCAGCAAAGCTGCGCACCCTGCGTCACATCATGCCGCGGCCGGTTTTTTCTCGCCGCCACCGGCCTTCTTCTTGCCGCCGGCGTACGCCTGGCTGTGCTGGTAGATGATGCCCACAGCGCCGGGGATGAAGATCATCAAGGGCACGAAGAACGAGTTGGCCGCGATGTGATCGTTCAGCGGCTGCTCCAAGCCGTTCACGCGAAACATCAGGGAGAAGGCGCCGAAGACCAGCATAAGCGCGCCCTGCAATCCCAGGCCGAGAATCACGGTGGTCTGGAAAGCGATGAAGGTCAGCATGGCCAGGATGATCAGGCCCACCAGCGCCCCCACCCAGGCTTCCTGCGCCATGTTGGCGTAGCCCAGGGCCTGCGCGCCGCAGTACCAGAGCACGCAGCCGAAGGCCGCGCCGGCCACGCCGCCCAGAACGCACACGGCATATTTCATTAAGGGCCACGCGGTGACGGCGAAGATGATGGCCAGGCCGGCGGCCAGGTAAATGTCCATATGTGGGCGGCCGGTGCGGGCGCCGATGAGGGCGCCGACAAACGCGCCGGCGATCAGGGCATCCAGCACGACGAGATACTTGTAGTACTTCCAGCCGCGCGCGAGGAAGACCACGCTGGCGGCCACCAGGCCCAGCGCCAGGGCCGGGTGCAGGTCGTGAAGGCGATTGAGCCACGCATCCAAATTGAAATAATCCTCAACCACTTTAGTGCTCCCAATACTCCGTTATCTGGGCCGCATGGGCGGCTTTGGCGGCGGGGCCGCCTCAACTTCCTTGTCGCTCTTTTGCTTGCTGCGGAATTCGGCACGTGACTGAAACGCCATGCCCGCAAACGCCAGCACAACGCCTGTCCCTAAAATAGCCCAGCCGTGCCAGCCGGTAAAAACCAGCGTGCCCGGGCGGGCGTGATTGGCCATGATGCACGCGCCGCCGATGATCGCCGCCGCGCCGAGAACTGAGGCGGTGAAGATCCGCGTCGAGGCCGGCCGCACCAGCCCCAGCACCAGCGCCAACAGCAGCAGCGGCACGGTCGCCAGTAATTCCGGCAGGCGATGCTCGCGCCACAGCAGCTCATGCCACTGGCGGATCGCATCCGCCAGGTTCTTCAGCCAGTCCAGCGGCGGCAGCGGCACATTGCCCTGCACGGCCGGCGCGATTAGCCTCAATTTCAAGATCACGATCGCCAGCGCGGTCGCTGCCAGCAGGGCGCCCAGGATCATCGCCCACCACAGCCGCGCGAGGATCAGACCCAGTATGCCCAGCACCACGACGGAGGCGACAATGACCATCGCGGGCGGCGTCTGCGTCGCCTCGGCGATGGCCTGGCCCACAAGAAGGCCCAGGGCCGCCAGGAGCAGCGTGGAAAAACCCGCCACACGGCCACGCGGCCCAGCAGCAATAGCAGCAGGCCGGCCAACAGCAGGCCGAGCCCGATCAACATGCCGATCGCCCCACCGGGCAGAGCCATGGGCGGAAGCCTGAGCACGTCAAGCATTTCTCAAGGCCTCCAGTTCCGCCTTGGCCATGGCGATCTTGCTGTCTTCTCTCAGCTCGGCCAGGGCGCGCTGGAGATACTCCGCGCGCGATCCGGCTGCTTTAAATATCGACCATAGATAATCCCGAGCATCAGCCGGATATCGCCGGCGTGCTCGTAGTTGGGGTAGTACTTGAGCAACAGCTCGTAGGCGACGGCGGCCTGCGGGTAGCGCTGGTCGGTCATCAAATGATTGGCGATATCCAACTGCTGCTGGCGCGGCAGCACGGGCTCATCGCTTATATTCAGCAATTCCAAGTACTTATGTGACGCTTCGGCGGCGTTGCCCTGGCTGTGGAGGTCGGAGATTTGCCGGCGCAGCTCCAGTGCCATAGCGCTGGCGGTGTCGGTCCTGGCCTGGCTATCGACCTGCCGCGCGTGGATGCGCTCGCGCTCGTGGCCGGCTTTCAAGGCATCGGCGGCGAAGGGGTCGTAGCCGTGGCGAACCATGCGCCTGTACTGGAGGCGGCGGCGCTGGGCCTTGAACAGGCTTAAAAGGTCATACACATCGCGCGGCAGTATGCCCAGGGCCAGCAGGATTCCCGCCACCGCCGCGCCATACACGTAGCCCGTGGAATGCGCCACATAGGCCACCTGGCCGCCCGAGCCGGCCAGCGAAGCCCACAGGTTGAAGGCGAACTGAAATCCCAGGAAATACACGCTGGAGATCTCCAGCGGAATCATGGCGAAAAACAGCCACGTTATGACCGTGACCCTCACGCGGGGGAAGAGGACCAGGTATGCCCCCGTCACGGCGGAGATGGCGCCGGAGGCGCCCAGCACGGGCGTCACTCCACCCAAAAGCACGTACCCAATCGCGCTACCCACACCGCCGGCCAGGTAGAAGGCCGCATAGGCCACATGGCCGAAGCGGTCGTTGACGGCGTTGCCGAACACCCACAGGAAGATCATGTTGCCCAGGATGTGCAGCAGGTTGGCGTGCAGGAACATACTGGTAAAGAACTGCACGAGCTGCGGTGCGCCGGGGTCCAGCAGGTACGCCTGCGTGGCCGGGTTCTCGCTGTGGTGGGGAACGAACAGGAACAGCAGCACATTGACGATGATGATGAGATAGTTCACCACCGGCTTTTGCGACTGGCGATAATCTGTGCGAATAGGCAACAGCATCGTTATTTCTGCCTGTGGCACAGGCTTTCCAGCCTGTGGCCCCTTCTGCCTTGATTGATTCTCAAAGTTGTGGCACAGGCTTTCCAGCCTGTGACTCTTCTGCCTTAATTGATTCTCAATTTGTGTCTAGTACGCATGTTATCGGTCCGTTGAAGGCTTAAGGCTTAGGGCTTACGGCTGCAGGCTGAGGGCCTAAGATGTGGCTGCAAACGCCGCAGCCACCGCACCCGGCATTTTCTCTATCTTACCTATCTTCCCATGCAGTCCCTTATGCAATGCAATATTGCATAATGCATAACGTAAGTCCTTGTAAATGCTGGACGGCTTATGCACCAGTGCATAAAAGTGCTTACCCAGATTACCCAGCTTAACACGACTCACGACTGTCCCTCCGTCGCGGGCTGCTCTTTTGCGGCCGTGTTGGCGGCAGATTTTGATCCATCCGCCTTCGGTTCCTGGGGGGCGATCTGCGCGGCGGCCTGCCTAGCCTTGCCTGCGGGCTGGCCCATGTCCTGGGGCGGCTTGGCGGCCGGCGCGGCCGTGTGATAGTTCTCGCGCATGTCGCGTTGTGGCCTGCGGGATATTCAACAGCATCTTGCCGTACTTGCCGCTGATATACTTTCGCTCCATGACCGTAGGCCCCTCGTCGATGAGGCAGCCGCACCGGCTACAGTAGAATTCCGGTGCGCGGCGGATCCGCTTGCCGCATTGGGGGCAGGCCTTGATCAGCCGCGTTCCGCAACGGCCGCAGATGTCCATTTGCTGCCACTCGGATGAGGCCATCGCTTCCTGCGACGACCACTCCAGCCACCATCCCTCCGAGTTGGTGTGGACCCTGTTGAGGCCGCATATGGGGTTGGGGCAATAAACAACGTGGCGCCCGGGATCCTCATCCACCTCATCCTTCACGTGGCGGTCCAGCGGCGTGCCTTTGACAAGTTCGGCCAAGTCCATTTCCAATCCTTCCGCCAGTGCCCGCAAGACGGGCACAGGCACCCGCTGTATGCGGCCGGCGGTTTCCAGGCGGGAGAGCATGCACTGGGTCAACCCGGCCCGCTCGGCCAGGAGCGATTGGCTTATGTCCGCCTCCTTGCGCAGATACGCCAACCGCTCGCCCAGCGTACCAGCCCCATGCCCATTGTGACCGTTGCCGTTACCGTTGCCGCCCACGGCGCTGACAGGCGCAGGTGAGGCCATTGCCGTTGCCATCGTGGCCGTTTGGGCCGGATTTAAGCGTTCTAACCCCACCGCTTCCCAAAGGACCCTTGATACGACTGTCACTTCCACCGCCATTGCCGCCGTGATTTGCTGGTTGAATCATGTGAAATCCTCTCTTTCCGCTCCTTTTGGATGCGCGGCTACACCGCCGCGCGGCTAGTCTGTTTCTCCTTTAGCAATTTCGTAGAACATGATTAGCATTTCTAACACTATCATAGTCGGATGTGTAGTTCTTACAAGGCTAAATCTGGCGATTTTCTGCAAATTTATTGTAACTTGTTATTACGATGTATCTTATGAAAGATTGAAAAGTGCTGGGCCAGGTGCGGCTCAAGGTTAGGATCGGTGGAAGGAGGGAGAAGTTTTTGATAGGCGCGGGCCTGCCCGCTTCGCCAACCCGTCTCCGCCTTCGGCTTCGCCCTGGCAAGCGGCTACGCAGGACAAAGGCCCGTAAACGGGCCCGAGAAATCAGCACGGCCCGAAAAACGTGGCTGAAAGGCCGAAGCCGCGGCACCAGGCTTCATTTAAAATTCTCCACGCCACCCGGCCGATCCCTTGTCTCAGGTATTTGCTTTATGGACCGCTCCTGCAAGAAGGATTAAAGTCTTCACCAGGTTGTTCCGCCTGGGACAGATTGCAATTCTACTTTTTGTCTGATGGGGAAAAGGGAGATAGCGTGCGCAAGGTTGATCTTTGGGGTAGGTTTACGGCCGCAGCAGGCATTCTTGTTTTTATGGCGACGGCTGCCAGGGCGGAGCCGCAGTACACAGCAGTAGACCTGGGCTTTGCAGTGCCCAGGCCTATGGCATCAACAATCTGGGGCAGGTAGTCGGGTTCTATCGGGACGGCAATGGCTACCAGCGGGCATTTCGGGGCCAGATAGGCCAGGATTTGAGACCCGCGACGGTTGATCTTGGAACATTTGGCGGCAAATCATCCACTGCCTATGCCATCAACGACCTAGGGCAGGTGGTGGGTTGCGCGGACAAGGCAGACGGCAACAGTCATGCCTTTCGCACGGCCGCGAATCAGCCCATCAACCCGGCAACGGATGATCTGGGCACGCTGGGCGGCACATATAGCTGCGCCTATGCCATCAATAACCTGGGGCAAGTGGTCGGCGAATCAGATACAAATACGTACCAACAGGGACACGCCTTCCGCACGGCCGCCAACGCCGCAATGAATGCACTATCGGACGATCTGGGCACGCTGGGCACCTACGACGTGTTCGGCATACCCTACGCCTCCTGCGAGGCGACGGGGATCAACGATGATGGCGTCGTCGTCGGCTGGTGCATCATGGGCGACCAGATCAGCCAGAGCAGCCACGCTTTCCGCGTCGAACCAAATGGCCGCATTTCCTCTGGGAGCGAGCTTGGGAACCTGGGCGGCATCGGCACGGAAGCGCTGGCCATCAACAAGTTCGGCCAAATCGCGGGCAAATCACACACCCCGGATGGCGTGATGCACGCCGTCGCCACGGCGGCCAATGCGACATCCATAGATCCCAATGCGGACTTGGGCACGATGGGTACGCCGGCCATTTATGCCACCGCCATCAACAGTTCCGGAGTGGTCGTGGGCTATTACGGCAGCCGCTGGGGCGACCCCAATTCCCGGGCCTTCATCTACAAAGATGGCAAGTTACTGGATCTCAGCGACCTCATCGATAATCCTCCGCCCCCCTGGACTGGCGTGCGGCTTTCGGTGGCCACAGGCATCAATGACGCCGGCCAAATCGTCGGCTACGGCACGTTTGGCGGCTTTGTGCTGATTCCGGGAGTAAACCAGCCGCCAACGGTAACGGCATATGCCGAGCCGATCGTGATGGCCGGCAGCTTGGTCTCGCTGTCCGGCGCCGTGAGTGATGACAACTTCCCAGGCACTACGCTGAAGACCACGTGGGACCAGGTCAGCGGTCCCGATGGGGCTTGTATCTGTGAACCATCGGCCGTGAATACGATGGCCTGGTTCTTCGAGCCCGGGACATACACGCTGCGGCTGGCGGTCAGCGACGGCGAATTCTTCAGCCACGCGGATGTGACGATTCAGGTTGTTCCGAACGCTCCGCCGACGGTAACGGTTGAGGCGAATGCCACCGTTATCATGCCGCAGGCCCTTACGCTGAGCGGCACGGTAAGTGATGATGGACTTCCTGGTGGGCCCATCTCAACGCAATGGGGCTGCATTTCCGGGCCTGACTGCGGGCTGGCCTTTGAGGATTCAAACCGGCTCAATACATCCGCCTATTTCTTTGGACCCGGCACGTACACGTTGCGGCTGTGGGCCTCGGATGGAATGGATTGGGACTATGCCGATATCACCGTGCAGGTTCTGCCCAATACACCGCCGACCGTGGCAATTCAGGCCGACTCCACGATAATTCTGCCCAACCGGCTGACCCTGTCGGCGACGGTAAGCGACGATGGATCTCCGGGGGGACCCATTTCGACACAATGGATGTGCCTCAACGGCCCCTGTGGCTTTGAAGATTCCAATAGCCTGAACACAATCGCGTATTTCTATTGGCCCGGCACGTATACGCTTCGGCTGAGCGCGTTTGATGGAGTGGATTGCGGCTATTGCGATGTCACCGTACAAGTCCTGCCCAATGCGCCACCGAAGGTGGAGGTCCAGTCCGAGGCAACGGTGACCCTGCCGAACGTGCTCAGTCTGTCGGCGACGGTAAGTGATGATGGCTCTCCGGGCGGACCTATATCGACTCAATGGATGTGCATCTCGGACCCTGGCTCAGTTGCCTTTGAGGATTCAAACAGCCTCAATACATCCGCGTATTTTTATAGGCCCGGCACGTATACACTGCGGCTGAGCGCGTTTGATGGAGTGGATTGCGGCTATGCGGATGTAACAGTCCAGGTAAAGGATGCCGCTTCGCCCAGTGTGCATATTGCTGTCGATCCGACCGTGACCGTGCCTGGTCCCCTTTCGCTCGTGGGCAGCCTGAGTGATGATGCGAGCCCACCTGGTTCCATCTTGATGACCTGGAGCATGGTGACTGGCCCCGGGGCTGTCACATTCGCCGACGGCGGCGCGGCGGCCACGACGGCCACGTTCTCAAGAGTCGGCACATACGTGCTGCGGCTGGCGGCCAGCGATTCGGATCAGACCGCCGCATCAGATGTGACCCTCACGGTAAACCAGGATCTGCGTGGCGACTTTTCCGGCGATGGGCAGGTGGATGGATCAGACTTCCTCATCTGGCAGCGCAATTACAATCACGGCACGGCCGCCAGCGGCGCACCCATTGTGGACGCCAACTTCAATGATCCCAACTACGCAAAGAAGAACGGCGATGCCAATGGGGATGGCAAGACAGATGGCTCGGATTACCTGATCTGGCAGCAGGATTACGTGTACGAGCATTAGCGGGCGGTTTTTGACTCGCAACATGAGCGGGGGTGAGCGACCGCCGCGTACCTTGCCGGCAGCCGCTGAAAAGAGAACGGCCGGAGCTATTTTATACAGGCGCAGGCCTTCGGCCCGCGGGACTGCACGAATGGGAGTTAATACGAGCGGCTTGCTGCCCAGGGCCAAAGGCCCTGGTCTACACCCTGCTTCGCCATAGGCTACGCAGGGCAAAGGCCCGTAAACGGGCCTGAGAAATCAGCACGGCCGGAGGTCTTGTTGAATGCGCGCGCAAAACGTGGTTGCAAAAGCCGCAGCCAGGGCACCCGCCGAGGGCGGCTGTGCCACATTTAAGAAGAACCCTCACCCGGCCTCGCTTCGCTGAAGCTACGCAGGGCCACCCTCCCCCGGCCCCTCTCGCAAAAGAGAGAAGTCACAGCCGAGCGGCTGTGCCACACCCGCTCCGGCCCACTTTCAAGCTGTGCAAATCGGCAAGTCGTGGTAGCATAAGAGTGGCGCTGTCGATAGTGGGGCGACAGCGCATAATCGGCCTGCGCCGAGGAGGGTTTGTTATGTTCCGGACTGCGCCCTTGGCGATCTATTCCTTGGTCCTGGCTTGGCTGCTGGTTCCCCTTTCAAACGCCTCCGCGGCGGTGGTTTTAAGCCAGGATTTTGACAGCGGCAGCCTGAATGTCGCCGGCTGCCAGATCAACATGAGCAACCCTTCAGCGCCGAGCATTCTGCTGGGGCCCCGCTATAACTGCTGGACACAGTATCCCGATGAGTGGGGCTGGCTGTATTTTCGCGCCGATGGCGTCCTGAACACCACGCCGCAGTTCCGCGTGCCCTCCGATGGCGGCTATGTTTTCAGCGGAATGACCTATTGCTACAGCTACGATAACGTGACCTGGCAGTACTTCTCGAATAACTCGCTCAGCTCGGGCTATTTCTACTTCAGCAACAACGCGTCCTTCACGCAGGACCACGTCTATATCGCGCAGAGCATACCTTACCCGGTCAGCCAAACGGTTCAGTACATGGCCACGATGAAAGCCAATCAATATATCACGCCCACCGCCAGCGGCGACGCCAATTTCATCGTCGGCCACACGCACGGCACCGCCGGCGGCGATGCCAATGGCAACCCATACTACGATGACCTGGGGCGGACCATTCCGTCCTTCCCGCTGTATGGTTTTAAGATCACCGACGCCAACGCCGCCGGCCCCAAGACCAAGGTGGTCATCCAGTGCGGCAACCACAGTTGCGAAAGTTTGTCGCACTACATGCTGGAAGGCATGCTCCAGGTCATCCTAGGCAACACGCCGGAAGGGGCCTCGCTACGGCAGACGGCGGTGTTCTACATCTACCCCCAGGTCGACCCGGAAGGCCGGTGGGCGGGCTACTGGCGCGGTTCGCCTGTCGCTCCCTGGAACGATCACAACCGCATCTGGGCGGATGACAACGGGCTGGCCAACGGCTACGGAGCGCCCACGCAGAACCCGGAGGTTTACAACATCGAGCAGGCCGAGCGCCTGGACACCGGCGGCAACATCGGCTACTTCTTTGACATCCACACCCAGACCGAGCTGGACAGCTATCCCGTGGTCACACAGGCCACATATAGTTCGACCTACATCGCCAACTACCGGCTGCGCGATCCAAACAACTCCGTGCAGACCATGGTGTGGGGACCCATCAACATGGCCGAGTACTGGGCGGCCGATCCCCTCTCCCAGGGCGGCCTGGCCGCCACGTACAGCCTGACGCCCGAAATCGGCACATTGGCCGATATGAGTATCTCTGACATGCGCCAGCTGGGCGCGGGCTACATGCTGGCGCTGTACGACACGCTGCACACCGGCACGACCAATTATCCGCCCGCGGTCAACGCGGGAGTGGATCAGCAGATCCAGCCGCCAACGAGCCAGGTGAGCCTGACGGGCTCGATCAGCGATGATGGCCAGCCCGCAGGCAGCACGGTCACGCACACCTGGAGCGTGACCTCCGGCCCCGGCACGGTGATGTTCGGCAACGTTAATGCGCTGTCCACCACGGCCACGTTTTCCGCGTCGGGAGCGTATGTGCTGCGGCTGACGGCCAGCGATACATCGCTGTGGGCGTATGATGAGTGCACCATCACGGTTCGCGACCCGGCGGGCGGTCTGCCGTATGGCGGCGCCCCTTGGAGCGTGCCGGGCCTCATCCAGGCGGAGAACTACGACCTGGGCGGACAAGGGGTCGGCTACAACGACACCGATCCGACCGTGAACACGGGCGGCGCGTATCGCACCAGCGAAGGTGTGGACATCCGCGCGATCAACGATCCCGGCGGCGGGTACATCGTCAAAGATATATTCACCGGCGAGTGGCTGAATTACACGGTGAACATCGCCCAGGCGGGCAACTACAGCCTGGGGGTCTGTGTGGCGACCACCAACAGCGGCAAATACCTGCACGTGGCGCTGGATGGCAATGACGTTACAGGCCAGATCAACATTACCCCCGCCTCCGATTGGGACCACGGCGTCATTAGTTCCGCCCAATGCACCTTGCCCGCGGGTATCCATGTGCTGCGCCTGTGCTTCGACACGGAGGATTACAACGTCGACTTTTACCAACTCACCCTGCTTAATCCGATCAACCAGGCGCCCGTGGTTACCATGCCGGCCAATATCACCACCGGCATGCCCGGCGCGGCGGCGGCCGGTGCTGTGGCTTTGAATGCCACCGTATCAGATGATGGCCGGGCAAACCCGCTGGCGATCAACTGGACCATCCTGTCCGCCCCGGCCAACGGCGTGGTCACATTCACCAATGCCGGCGCGGCCGGCACGACAGCGTCTTTCAACCGGGTAGGCACGTATACGTTGCAACTCGATGCCAATGATGGCGCTTTGCACACGGCCAGAACGATGACTGTTACGGTAAATCCGGATACCGCGGCGGATTTTGACCAGAACGGCACGGTGGATGGATTGGACTTCCTCGCCTGGCAGCGCAACTACAACCACGGCACAGCCGCCAGCAGCGCACCGATTGTGGACGCCAATTTCGCCGATGCCAACTACGCCCACGCGCATGGCGATGCCAACGGCGACGGCAAGGTGGATGGCTCGGATTATTTGATCTGGCAGCAGGGGTACATGTTCGGGCATTAGCGACAAAAGAAGGCTCACGGCTTGCGGCTTATGGCTTGAGGAACTGCCGGAGACCCCACCCGGACCACCCCCTTTCGACTGCGCTCAGGACAGGCTCGCCCGGCCCTGTGGGCCACTCTGAAACAAACTTCAAAATACAAACTGCAAACTACAAACTTGGGAAGAACCCTCACCCTCTGCCCCTCTCCCGTAAGAGGGCGAGGTGGTGAAGAGGAAACCCTCACCCGGCACTTCGTGCCACCCTCTCCCAAGGGAGAGGGGTTTTGCCGGGGAAATAGACTGGCCAAATTCCGGTTTTGCCATATAATCGATGAAAATCCGAGAAGTTGGGGTTTTTGTCGCAAAAACGGAGTTTGAGGTTTTTCAGTTCCCACCGCGCCTGGAGCGCAACGAAAATAGGAGGCAGTAGAATGTGGACGACTCACTGTCGGCGTCTTTTCATCTGCGCACTTATTACGGCCCTTTCACTGATTATCGTCGCATCCCCGGCCCTGGCGACCATCTGGTATGTCGCGCCCAGCGGCCAGACCGGCAATGCCGGCACCCAGAACTCGCCCTGGGACATCACTTCGGCCTTCCTAGGGCACAGCGGGGCGGTACAGGCGGGCGATACCATCTACCTGATGGATGGCCGGTATGACTACTGGTATGCCGGTTTGAACGTTGACGAGAACGGCGGTCTGATGGTGCAGTTGATGGGCACAGCCGCGCAGCGGATTACGATTTGCCCGGCCCCCGGCGCCCACCCGATCATCAACGGCGGCATCTGGGTCGGCCATAAGGTGAATTACGGCGGCCCGGACATTTTGTACCCCAGCAACTATACGGACTTCTTGAATATCGATTTCTGCACCACGGCCTGGATCGGGGACGTCATTTCCACGCAGACCGGCCCCTGGCCCAGCGACATTCCCTCGCCCTTCGGCGGCGTAGGGCTTAAGGTGGGCACGGGCAACCGGGTGATCAACTGCCCCATCCACGCGGCCTCAGAAGGCGTCACCACGGAAGTCGAAGATGTGGGCAGCACGGTCTATGGCTGCCTGATCTACGGCAACGGCTGGAACGCCCCGGACCGCGGGCACGGCCACTGCTTCTACACGCAAAACAAGGACCCCAACAAGCTCCACAGCGACAATATCTGCTACACCCGCTATGTCGGGCAGCTAGCGATGCAGGCCTACGGCACGGGCGGCACGTGGCTGAACCACTTCTGGCTCGTGAACAACATCGCCATGAGCGGCGATGAGTTCTTCCTGGGCGGCGGCGCGTATGTGGATGACGGCCACATCATCGGAAACATATCGCTGGTGCCCGTGTGGCTGGGCTACTCCTGGAACCAGCAGTCCACGAACACCAACTGCGAAGTGCGGGACAATTACATCGTCAATACCACCCTGAACATCTGGTGGTGTCAGAATCCGATCCTCTCGAACAACACCGTGATCAACGGCTCGACAAACATCTACCCGATCGGCTCGACGAACGCGCAGGTTACGCCGGGGCAGAGCATCCCTTCGACGCCGACCATCTTCCTCAAGCCAAATGCCTTCGACCACATGCGCGGCCACCTGGTGATCTTCAACTGGAACTCCTCGGCCAACGTGACGGTGGATCTGAGCAGCGTGGTTTCTCCGGGCGCACCCTTCAAGCTGCTGAACCCCAAGGATTTCTACGGCACGCCGTATTACCAGGGCACGACGGATGGATCCGGCCAGGCCAGCATTCCCATGCCGGCAGGCGTACAGGCCAACGTCTGGGTGGTGCTGTCCAGCGATCCCAATGCGAACATGGTGCCCACGGTTGAAGCCGGGGCGAATCAGACCACGCATTTCCCGACCAATAGCGTGTCCTTGAGCGGCACGGTCAGCGATGATGGCAAGCCTTCCGGCGCCGCGGTCACGCAGACCTGGAGCATGACCTCCGGCCCCGGCACCGTCACCTTCGGCGATGCCAACGCGGCCGCCACGACCGCCACGTTCTCCACCACCGGAACGTATCTCCTGCGGCTTACCGCCACGGATACCCAGTTCACCAATTTTGACGAACTGACAGTCACCTACCTGGGCAACCAGGCGCCGGTGGTGAATGCCGGGGCCGACAAATCGATCACGGCGCCGGCGACCAGTGTGAGCGTGGCCGGCACGGTGAGCGACGATGGCTTGCCCTTGGCGGCTACGGTGACGCATACCTGGACCACCACGAGCGGCCCCGGCACGGTAACTTTCGGCGATGCCAGCGCCTTGGCGACCACCGCCACGTTCTCCACCACCGGCGTGTACGTGCTGCGGCTGACGGCCTCGGATACGGAATTCACCGCGTATGATGAGTGCACCATCCTGGTCAATACCTCCGGCGGCGGCCAGCCTTACGGCGGCGTGGCCTGGTCCATTCCGGGCACGATTCAGGCGGAAAACTACGACCTGGGCGGCCAGGGCGTGGCCTACAACGACACCGATCCGACTGTAAATACCGGCGGGGCGTATCGGCCGAGCGAAGGCGTGGACATCCGTGTCTGCAATGCTCCCTATGGCGGCTATCTCGTGAAGGATATCTACGCCGGGGAATGGCTGAACTACACGTGTGCCGTGACTGCCGACGGCAATTACATCATCAGCGTCGGCACGATGGGCACCAATAGCGGCAAGTATATGCACGTGACCCTGGACGGCATCGACGTGACCGGGCGCATTAATCTGCCCGTCACCTCCGACTGGGACACTGCTGTATTGACCGCCGCGCCGGCGTGCAGGATGACCGCCGGCATCCACGTGCTGCGGCTGTGCTTTGATGTGACGGATTTCAACCTGGACTATTTCACGGTTACCTCAACCACGCCGATCAACCAGGCGCCGGTCATCACCATGCCCGCCAATGTGATTACCAGCATGCCCGGCGCGGCCAGTGCCGGGGCTGTGGCCTTGAATGCCACGGTATCGGATGATGGCCTGGTCAACCCGGTGGTGCTCACGTGGAGTGTGGTGTCCGCCCCGACTAACGGCACGGTCACTTTCACCAACGCCAACGCGGCCTCCACGACCGCCGGCTTCACCCGCATCGGAACCTATCAGTTGCAGTTGGATGCCAATGACGGCGCCCTGCACGCCACGGGCACAATGACTGTGACCGTGCAGTTGGATCCCCGCGCCGACTTTGACAAGAACGGCGTTGTGGATGGGCTGGACTTCCTGGCCTGGCAGCGCAACTACAACCACGGCACGGCCGCCAGCGGCGCGCCGATTGCGGATGCCAACTTCAGCGATCCCAACTACGCCAAGGCCAACGGCGACGCCAATGGCGACGGCAAGACAGATGGACAGGACTACCTGATCTGGCAGCAGGGTTACATGTACGGACACTGAGCAAAGGCCGGTGGCCTTTGAGAAAGTAGAAAATAGAAAGTGGAGAGTAGATAAAGGCAAGACCATCGGCCGTCTACTCTCTACTTTCTACTCACTGGTTTTTGAGAAGAAAGTAGAGAGTGGAGAGCAGATAAAGGCAAGGTCGGCCGTCTACTTTCTACTCTCCACTATTTTTGTCCTGGGATGACTCAAAGACCTTATTTCTGCCCCGCCCGAGCGCCGCTCAGAGACTGCGCCAGCGGACTTTCGCCGGCATGTTTGCTTAGCGTGTACACCAGGCGCGCAGGATGCAGACTGTCATCGGCCTGTAATTCCAGGGCCGAGGAGGCCGCTTCATAATGAGCGTGCACCTCGAACTGCTCGAAGAGGCGCAGGTAATCTTCCATCAATGACTGCTGCGCGGGACCATCCGCGGCGGGCGGACCAAAACTCCCAAAGTGCGTGCAGTGCAGTGTTACACCATGCCGCAGGCAGTAGGTGATGGCCGGCCACCAGCGGCGGCAGATAGCGCCCATATCCCTGGCCGCCTGCGGGGCGGGCCAGCGGTCGCAGGCATCGCTTAACCAGCGGCCATCATCGCTGAAGCCGTACAACATGCACGGATCGTTCATCGGCTGGATCGGATCCACGCCCTCTTCCTGCTCCCACCGGTTGGGGGACTCAATGGTAATGAAGTGATTGGCATCGTGAGCGCGAATCTGCGCGGCCATCATCAGCGCCGCCAGTCCCCACTGCCGCGGCGAATAGCTGGATGGATCGTCCACCAGGTCGTATTCCACTTCAGCAAATGGCCGCGCGGCCATCTGGGCGGCAGCTTGGGCGAAATGGGCCGACAGGTTCAATAACTGCGAGGTTGAATTTGCATCAGAATCGCCCAGGCGAGCCGCCGTCGAAAAACATACTCCGCCATCGCGGCACGCGTCGGCGAGCGCGGAAAGATCAGCCTTTTGCGGCTCTTTTTGAACCACGCGCAGGCTATTGCCGCCCATGTCCGACACTATATCCGCCAGTCGCCGGATGGCGGCTGCGCCTGCGGGATTGTCCCCCATAGTCACGTTGAAACCCAGCCTCCTGGGGCGATCATCGATGAGGTAACTGTAGCGGACGAAGCTCGCGCCGCGAATGCCGTAGTAGGCGCCGGCCAGGCCGCCATCCTGAAGCGTCTCAATCGCATCGCCGCTATCTACGTGGAGACCCGGATATTTTGAAGCAACGGCGTAGGCACACAGCGCCGGCAGCGGGGCTATTTTCAGCGGCACGGTGTGCCAGGCATCCGCCGTTTCGAGATAGTCGTAGACGACCGTCTGTTCCAGCCGCGCGGCTGCACGATTGGCCTGCTCGTCCGGTCTGGAATCAACGATTGAAGATCTTATTACCCGCGTGCGCGTGGCGTAGTTGATTGGCACGGCCCTGGCCGCGCGGCTCCAGAATTCGATTCGGTCTTTCAGTTCATTCAGACCGATAGCGCCGCCCGGCTGCTGGCGAGCCCACGGCCGTACGGCCACCACCTGCTCGCCCGCGTGCAGCCGGATTTTCGTTACCCCCTGCTCGGCGACGATGGACTCCGGGTTTCGCTCGAAGATAAGCAGGATCGGCCGGCGAACATCGGTCTTCGTGGAAGGAGTCAGCCACATCAGCACCCAATTGGCCCCAAGCTGGCCGTCGGCCTCGGCATTGTAGTTCTGCGTCGTTACAACCTCGTCCCTGCCCGGCAGACCCAGCGCGGCCTTGCCCGCATGGTGAATGTGCAGTTGGCCCGTGCGCGGGCGCAGGATAATGCACGGCGATAGCGGCGTGGCCAGCACATCCACCGCGGGCGAATCCTGCGAGCTTTGTCCTTCCAGCGCGACGCAGGTGGCAAAGACCTTGCCGAGCAGGCCGCGGGCGGGACTCTTCGACTCCACCCGCACCACGAGGCTGTTCTGGCCGCCGCAGATGACATCTTCGCTCGCAAGCGCATAGCGCCTCTTGCGCTGGCCTGTGCCGCGGTCGGTGATCTCGCGGCCGTTGAGCCACAACTGCTCCTCGCCGCCCACCGTCAACGTCAGCGTGACCTCCTGACCGGTCCAGTCGCACGGCAGCACAATGCTCCCTTTGTACCAGGCTGCGCCCTTGTACTTGCGCAATTCCTCATCTGAGCCCTTGGCCCAGTCAAATGGCAGTTGCACGTTCTGCCAGGGCAGATCGCCATTGACCTCGCGCCGCCAGAACTGCCGCGAAACGCCCGCATTCTCTTCATCCGTCAGGAACTGCCAGGCATCTTCGGCCGAGACTTCGCCGGCCTTTGCCGCGGGATTGACCCGCACGCCCCAGCGGGCAATGTCGCTGTCGGTCAGCTCGGCCATCGGCAGCCACCCCAGCCGATCGTAGCGGCTCTCGTTGAGCGGGCAGGTGATGGTGTTGTTATCGTCCTGATCAACGGCCTTGAGGAGCGAGGCGGCCCTGGAAGTGTCGGCCTTTTCCGCCTCGACATTCAAGTTGGCCAGCCCACGCTCCAGTTCCGCCAGATTTCTTGCGATGGCCGCCAATTGCTCCTGCGGCAGTTGCGAAATCAGCTTTACCTCTACGACCTTGACGGCAAACTTGTCGATCTGCTCGTTAAGGTCGGGAAGCTTATCCTGAAGCTGCCCTGCGGATTGCAATAGCGCCGGATCGAGGCGGCTGGCGGCGCCCCAACTCCTGGCCTGGTCGCCGACGAAGTACACGCCGCTGCGGCAAAGGAGCCCAAGTTTCCAGGCTAATTCGTCGTACTTGCGGCGAAAGGCCTTGGCGCGGCCCTCGAAGCGCACCAACATCAGCGTATCCTCCGTGGCCGACCACTCGCTGGCGGCGAGAGCGCCCATGGCCGCGCTGCACTTGCCCTGGACGGCTTTGCCGGTATAGGAAAGCGCGGTGATGGGTTCCAATTCGATAACGGTCGTCGGAGCAAAGCGGGTGACCGTCCAGGTCTCATCTGAAACCAGCGGCGCAAGCCGCCGGCTGCCCGCGTACATAGCTCCATCCAGCACCATGCCTTCCGGGGCGGCACTGATGGTCAGCACGTGACGGCCGGGTGTCATCTCATCCGTAAGGTCCAGACGGTGAGCCTGGCGCGAACAAACTCTGCCTGGCGCGGGCCTCTTTCTCCGCCGGCGGCGCAAAATCGTACACCTGGCGGCCATCCACGCACACATAAGCCCACTTGCCGGTCTTTAAGATGGCCGAGACGCCGTCGCAGCCGGCAGGCACATCCACCACCTTGCGGTAAATAAGCGGGCAGTTAACCACAGGCGCCGGGCCGAACAGGTACACGGGAGCAAATGAAACGAGTGATGAATTGACTCCCGCCGCCGGCGCGGAGGCCGGCGCGGAGGCCGCCGTCTGGCTGGCCGGCTGTGTCGTTGTACCAGGTGCACAGATCCATTGGCCGCCAAAGGCGGGTGACCCCGTGAAGAAAGTTACTGCAAGAATCAGGATGAGTGGAATCATTTGCAATGATCGGCTGCCAACACGCGCATTGCGCCCGCCAGGTGCAATTCTGCGCCAAGCGAATTGCAATTTGCGCCTGCAAGATCCCGCTTTGCACGCACCCACTTGCAACCTTTGACTAAACCAACAGGAACCTGGTGCATGAGCAGCGCAGCCCCGAAGAGGCGACAGTTGGTAGCCGGGGGCGTTAGCCCCCGGGAGGGAGTTTTCTTTATCCCAGAGCCCCGAAGGGGCGACAGAAGCGCAATTGCAGAATGAGTTATTTAAGAAAACGATTGTCATACTTGATTCCATGCTTATCAAGAAGTTGGCGAAACTCAACCTCGAACGGCACCTTTTCGTGGTGGGCAGCCTGGTTTCGAATATATTCCTCTACGGCAGGCAGCACCGAAGGAGAGACACTGAAGGCCGCATAGCCATCCTGCCAAGACAGACTCTTAAGCTCCGGTACCTCAGCATGTGCCTACTTCGATGAATTGTCTTTGATCATTCTCAACGCATCCGCCAACATCACTGTCGGCGGCAAGTTTAGAGCAAAGTGCAAATGATCGGCCGCGCCATTGGCGGCTATCGCTTGTCCATCCAACGAGCGGACAATACCGGAAATGTAATCACAGACTCTGAGTAACAAATCCGCCTTCAGGAATGGCCGGCGCTCTTTCGTGGCGAAAACGATGTGGTAAAGGAGCTTTGTATAAGACACTCTTCTTGCACTCCACCTGTCGCCCCTTCGGGGCTCTTAGTCCTTTGGCACGCTTTCCGGGGGCTTACGCCCCCGGCTACCAACCTTCGCCCCTTCGGGGCTGAGAAACTGCATATCCCTCGGCGCGCACCGCCCGAGGCGCAACTCCGTATTGTTATCGTCACCCAACCCCGCCGATGCTTTGCTTTTTTGGACCCTTACCGTACGATGGGCCGCGTGACTGATCTATTCGATACCACGGCCGACAAACAACCTGACGACGCGCAGGTTTTGCCCACGCTGACCGTTGGCGTGGCCGTGGCGGCCAATGTCTGGTCAACCTTCGACTACGCCTGGCCTCTGGCCTGGCCCACGGCGCAGCCCGGA
The DNA here is from genome assembly GCA_963785635.1 of uncultured Phycisphaerales bacterium. Lineage (GTDB taxonomy): Bacteria > Planctomycetota > Phycisphaerae > SM23-33 > FEN-1343 > FEN-1343. Next base: position 114,765 of record CAWAWB010000011.1, on the reverse strand, counting down.
CTCCGCGTCCGCGTGCCCTTCGGCAAGGGCAATACGCCCACTTTGGGCTTTGTGGTGCGGGTTGGCCAGCCCCTGACTGACCGACGCCTCAAGACCTGCGGCGAACTGCTGGATATACAGCCCCAGCTCGATGAGCAGATGCTCTCGCTGGCCAAATGGATTGCCGATTACTACCTCACGCCCTTAGGGCTGGTCCTGCCGGCGATGGTTCCCTCCGCGGTAGGGCGGCGGCCAACGAAGCAGGAACAGGTGGCCTTTCTGCTTTCCGACCAGACGGACTGGCCTGGCTCGCTGGGCCCCCGCCAGAAGAAGGTGCTCGATGAAATCCTCGAGGCCCGCAAACAGGGCGTCGAGGGCGTGGTCGTGGAGCAGCTTCTCCATCACGCCGAGGCAGACCGGCAAACTATCGTGCGCCTGGTGAATCGGGGGCTCATCAAACTGGAAAGCCGACTGGTGAAGCTGGCCGACCTGGCCACGAAGATCGAGGACGATCCCTTCGCGCCCAATGAGGAGCAGCAAAATGCCACGCGGGAGATAACCACGCGACTGGGCGCCGGGTTCAGCGCCATCCTGCTCCAGGGTGTTACAGGCAGTGGCAAGACCGAGGTCTACATCCGCGCCATTCGCGCGGCGGTGGCCGCCGGCAAGCAGGCCATCCTGCTGACGCCGGAAATCGCCCTGGCCACGCAGACTTTTCAGCGGTTGGTAAGCCGACTGCCGCGTGTGGCCGTGCTGCACTCACAGCTTACCAGCTCGCAACGGGCCTTTTATTACGAGCAAATCCGCGATGGCCACGCGGCGGTAGTCGTTGGGCCGCGCTCGGCCATCTTCGCCCCCACGGGCAAGCTGGGGCTGGTGATCGTCGATGAGGAGCACGAAAATTCGTACAAGCAGGAGAACGCGCCGCGCTACCACGCCCGCGATGTGGCGGTAAAGCGCGCCCAGGCGGCCGGTGTGCCTGTAGTGCTGGGCTCAGCCACGCCAAGCCTGGAAACGCTGCTCAATGTGCAGCGCGGCCGTTATGTGCGGCTATCCCTGCCCCACCGCGTCAAATCGCTGCCGCTGCCCAAACTCGAGCTGGTACACCTGCGCAAGGACCTGACGGGCAACGGCATCGAGCTTATCGGCAGGACCTTAACCGGCCGCATCGCCGCGACGCTGGACCGGCAGGAACAGATCATCCTCCTGATGAACCGGCGCGGCTATGCCAGCTTCGTCTTTTGCCCCTCCTGCCAGTGGCAGATGGGCTGCGACAACTGCTCGCGCGCCATGGTCTATCACCAGGCCACGCGGCTGGCCATGTGCCACTACTGCCAGTCGACCGCGCAGTTGCCCGATCATTGCCCGGCCTGCAAAAAGCGGCTGGTCCTCTTTGGCCTGGGCATTCAGCGGATCGAGGATGAAATCGGCCGCAAGTTCCCCGGCGCGCGCCTGGCCCGCATGGACAGCGACACGATGAGCTCCGCCGGCCAGTTTGAAAAGCTGCTGTCGGAATTCCGCGAGGGGCTCATCGATATCCTCCTGGGCACGCAGATGGTGGCCAAGGGACTGGATTTTCCGCGGGTCACACTGGTGGGCGTCATTTCCGCCGACACGGCGCTGGCCATTCCAGACTTTCGCAGCGCGGAGCGGACGTTTCAGTTGGTGGTCCAGGTGGCCGGCCGCGCTGGCCGCGCGGCGGCGGGCGGCAACGTCATCGTGCAGACCCTGCACCCTGATGAGCCGGCCATCGTTAAGGCCTTGAAGCACGATGTGGATGGATTCTCCCAGATGGAATTGCCCAACCGCCAGCAGGTGCACCTGCCGCCGTACTGGCGGCTGGTGCGGTTAGTGATTCGCCACGAGCGATCGGATCGCGTGGAAGAGGCGGCCATGAAACTGGCGGGCAAACTGGCGGAAATCTTTCCCGCCGAAGCGCATATCAAGATGTATGGCCCCGCCGTGGCGCCTGTGGCTAGGATAAAACGCAACTTCCGCTGGCACATGCTCTTAAGCTGCCCAACCGCCGGCACAATTCAAAAATACTTGGGCCCGCAGATCGATAATCTGGTCCGCCAGATCCCCGCCGAGCTGATTGCGGACGTGGATCCCACGTCGCTGGCCTGATCATGTTCTATAGAAGGTGACCACGAAACGACCACGAATGTGACCACTGTTTCTTCAGACTGGTCACATTCGAGCGCTCCTTAAATAGCAAGCACTTACGACGAAATCAGCATGAATGTGACCAGTGTGCCACAGAATGGTCAAGTTCGGCAAAGGCGTGATTATGATTGCACGCTTTATCAGCGATTCCTGGCCTCTCGCAGGGAAAAAACGCAAAATCTGCGCTAGGCCACTCACCTTACGCCAGTCGGTGTGTCTTTACTGGGACGCTGCTTTTTGAGCGGTCCAGAGGTACGGTCGCGGAGGAACGGTGGCGGTGTTGGAAATCGGAAGTTTATGTACTTTTTCTCTAGTAGCGTAACGGAAGAACCTGTGGTACATTTTTACGCTTTATAACTCCATGGCCAGGGGCGGCGCATGGAGCACACGGCCGCGAAGGGCTGCGGCAAAAGTCCCCAACGGCTGGTTTTTTAGTGATTACAGTACAGACAGATTGTGCGTGTGAAAGTTCCTCTACAATGTCCGAGCTGATCAAACGCTCTTCCCGGCTGACGATTCTTGTGCCGGCCTATAACGAGGCCGCCACAGTCAGCGAAACCATCCGCAGCCTTCAGCGGCAGACGTTGCCGCCGGAGGAGATAATCGTTATCGACGATTGCTCCACGGATAATACATTCGAAGTTGCAAAATCTTTCGGCGTGACCGTCGTCCGGCCCCCCAAGAACACTGGTAGTAAGGCGGGCGCACAGAATTATGCCCTGCCCATGGTCAAGACGGAGTTCACCATGGCCGTCGACGCCGACACCTCGTTGGCCGAGGACGGTGTGGAAAAGATCATGCAGGCGCTGGATGATCCCGATACTGCCGCCGCGTGCGGCATGGTGATTCCCCGCCACGTGAGGACCATCTGGGAGCGCGGCCGCTACATCGAGTACCTCTTCGCCTTCACCTTCTATAAGCCGATTCAGGACTTCTACAAGCGGCCGATGATTTCCTCAGGCTGCTTCTCCGTGTACCGCACGGACATCCTGCGGGCCAACGAGGGCTGGTCTTTAAGGACCATGGCCGAAGATATGGACCTCACCTGGAGCTTTTACCGCAGCGGCCAGGGCGTAAGGTTCGTCCCGGAAGCGGTTTGCTACCCGGTGGAGCCGCACGACTTCCACTTCATGGGCAAGCAGCTTAAGCGCTGGTCGCACGGCTTCCTCCAAAATGTCCGCCTGCACTGGCGCGACGTCCTGGACCAGCCCTATCTGCGTTCGATGGTGGCGGTGGCCCTGTGGGACGGCGTGGTGGCCTCTTTCGGTTACATGCTGGCCCTGCCCCTGCTGGCGATCTTTGTTTCGCCATGGATGCTGCTCGGCTACATCCTTGATTTCCCCGCTATACTTCCTCCGGTCCTGTATCGTGCCTGGCGGCGGGGCGAATTCTGGCGAGGGTTGGCGAGTATTCCTTCCTTCTTCGTTTTGAGGATCGTCAACGGCTATTACATGATGCGCGCTTTTATAGCGGAGTTTCTGCTCCGCCGAAGCCTGCTGGTTTATGAGAAAGGACATTGAAAGGCCATGATGCCTGGAACACCCGGAACTGGTATTGGTGGTTTGTTTTATCTGCTGCTGGCGGCCTGGATGCCCATTCATCACGTGGGGCAGATCATCCGCGGCAAAGCGATCCCCGGCGCCTGGAAGGTCGTCATGTCCAGCGTGGCCCAAGGTGGTACCATGATTGGCGCCTGTGGGGTGAAGCGTGGTTGATCAAGGCGCACCTGGCGCCGTGGGCAATGCGCTTATTCCATAGCGGCGCGGCGGCACAAACCAATTCCAGAATTGCCGGCCTGCTGGCCGTGACTCCGACCCTGGCTCTGCTGCCCTTTATTGTCTTGGGATTCGTCTTGCTGCTTGTGCGCATCCTGAAGCTGCTAGGGCTGTCCGACCGCGACCGCAGGAATCGCGGCGTCATTAAGTCAGTCACAGTGACGGCCGGGGCTCATGCAGGCCCGGTTGTCGTACCGGAAGAGGTAACCGTCGGCTAGCAGGCACCGTTTCAGCAGCGACTAAAAGCAGGATAAGAACCTCCAAGGTCCCAGGCTCATCTGCCTCGCGGCAGGCAAGCCTGGGACTCGTGTTTTGCATGGCGGCGCCCGGGCAATAGCTCGTTCGCTAACCGGGTCAATAAGTCACTTAGCAATTGGTCGATTAGCCGGAGCAAGAAAACCGGACTATCCCTCTGAAACTAATTTTGCTAGTTGACCAATTGACTAATTGACCAGGGGCTGACAGAACGTTGCCATTCTTGATATTTCGCGGTAGTCTTAGCCGCCTATGGAAGTAGCATCGAGGCTTTGCGATGAGCAGTGAGGGCATGTCCGGCCGCTCCCAGTTGCTGAACGTCGAAGTTCCCCCGCAGTTGATCCTGGCGGCACGAGACGAAGGACTTGATGCCGCGCACGCCTGGATCGCCGTCACCAGCGATCTCAATCTCACCGGCCAATACGACACCACCTATCTGCTGGTTGATGAGGACTGCCTGTATACGCTGGGCGCGCCCGACCAGGAACACACAGCCGTGCGCATCCGCCTGGACCGCAAGATGATCCAGGAGGTGCGGACACGTCAGGGTGTCGGCGGCGGCTTTTTGGAGGCGCGGGTGGATGATGTTTTCATCGAAGTGGCCGCGTATTCCAACGCCCGGGCCGATGCCTTCCACAAGCTGGTCTCCAAGCTCAAACTGTGGTGCGGCGGCGAGAGGCCAGAGATCAGCCCTGAAGACGACTACAATCCCCGCATCTGCCCCACCTGCGGGCTGTCGCTTCAATTCAAGGGCGATGTCTGCCGCAACTGCATGAAGGGCGGCGCGGTCTTCCGCCGCGTTTTGAAACTGATGCGGCCCTACGCCTCCAAGGCCGTCATCATGATGGCGCTGGTGCTGGTCGCCGTGGGGCTTTCGCTGGTGCCGCAATTCCTCGTGCGCGACTTGGTGAATCACGTCCTGGCGCCCGAGCAGGCGGGCAATCCCGTCATGAGCGGCGGCGCCGCCACGCGCGTGTTGATGGGATTGGTCGGGGCGCTCTTGGGCGTGTATATGTTGACGGCGGTGGTACAGACGCTTTCAGGGCGGCTCTCCAGCCTGATCGGCACGCAGATCACGTTCGATATGCGCAGCCGCGTGTTCCGGCACCTGTCCACGCTGGGCATCGATTATTTCGACCGCTACAACATCGGCCAGTTGATGACTCGCGTGGCCGGCGACACGGAGCAGATGAAAGGTTTCGTGAACCAGCTCACCTCCGGTTTCCTGGCGCAGATGTTCCAGGTGATCGGCGTGGGGGCGGTGCTGTTTACGCTGAACTGGCGGCTGGCGCTGGTGACGTTGCTGCCCGCGCCCCTGGTGGTGGCCTCGGCCATCTTCTTTTGGCGGCGGATCTACCCCCGCTACTACCGCATCTGGGATGCCAACAGCAAGCTGCACGGGGTATTGAATACCATCCTCTCGGGTATCCGCGTGGTCAAGGCGTTCGGCCAGGAGCATCGCGAGCGCGAACGCTTCGGTCGTTCCAGCGGATACGTCCGCGACAGTTTTAGAGGTGTTGAATACATCGTTACGGCCTTCAACCCGGGCATCGGCCTGCTGTTTCAGCTCGGCGGCATTCTGGTGTGGTATATCGGCGGCCGCTGGGTGCTGGAAAGCCACGGCCTGCCTGCCAATCAGCGGCTGCTGAACCTGGGCGACCTGCTGGCGTTTCTGGGCCTTTTGGGCATGTTTTATAACCCGCTGGGCCAGCTCACGCAGTTGACCAACTGGCTCACCAGCTTCTTGACCGCCAGCCAGCGCGTTTTTGAAATTCTTGACACTCAGCCGCAGATCACCGAGACCGAAACGGCCAGACCGCTGCCCAACCTGGGCGGAGCCATCGTCTTCGATCACGTGACCTTCGGCTATCACCGACACGAGCCCGTGCTGCGGGATGTGAGCTTTGAGGTCAAGCCCGGCGAGCACATCGGCATCGTCGGTAAAAGCGGCTCGGGCAAAACGACGGTGATCAATCTTCTGGCGCGGTTCTACGACGTGGATGAGGGACGAATTCTTATCGACGGCGTGGACATTCGCGACCTTAAGCTGGAAGAGCTGCGGCGGTATGTAGGCATCGTGCTTCAGGAACCCTTCCTCTTTCGCGGCACGATCGGCGCTAATGTGACATACGGCCGCGCAACGGCCGCGCCGGAGGAAATACTCGCCGCGACCAAGGCGGCCAACGCGCACGATTTCATCATGCGCCACCCCCTGGGGTACGACACCTATATCGGCGAGCGCGGGGCCGGGCTATCCGGCGGCGAGCGCCAGCGTGCCTCCATTGCGCGGGCGCTGCTGTACGATGCGAAGATCCTGGTGCTGGATGAAGCCACCAGCAACGTCGATACCGAGAGCGAGCAGCTTATCCAGCAGGCCCTGGAACGAATGACCGCCGGAAGGACCACGCTGACCATCGCCCACCGGCTAAGCACGCTACGGCTCTCCGACCGCATCATCGTCCTGGAACAGGGCAAGGTGATCGAAATGGGCACGCACCATGAACTGTTGGCACGCGAGGGGCTGTATTACCGGCTGGTGAAGATTCAGACGGAACTTTCCGCCGAGCCCAGCGTGGATTCAGTGGTGGCGAGGAAGCAAATGCAGAAATAGGCTTACGGCTTATGGCTTACGGCTTTAGTAACGGCCGGAAATCGTAAGCCGTGAGCCGTAAGCCGTGAGCCGTAAGCCGCGAATCAGCAAGATTATGAGCATGGAAAAGAGCCAGAAAACTGAAGGAAAGGCCCCAACCGGAGAGAGTATAGACCGCACCCGCGTTCGTTACCTTGAGCCTGGCGCCTGCCGCGTACACGTCGGCCGGCACGGGGCGCTCACGGCGACGATCAAGGGCGAGGGCACCTACGGCGGCGTGTTTACGGCCTATGCCTTTCCCGTGGCGCATCCAAACATGTTCATCTCGTTGATCCAGAGCACGGAAGAAACCAAAGGCCTGGAGCTGGGCATCATCCGCAACCTGGAGCAATTCCCGCCTGACCAGGCTAAGCTCATTCGCCAGGCCCTCCAGCGCCGGTATTTCGTACACAACATTTCCAAGATCAACGAGATCGGCTGGAAGTTCGGCTTCGTGTTTTTCAACGTCGAAACGGACAAGGGTAATATGGAATTCCTGCTGCGCTGGCAGCAGGACCGCGCAGTCGATTACGGCCACGGCGGCAAGGTCCTCATTGACGTGAACGAAAACAGGTTCCTCATCCCCGATGTAGAGGCTCTCAGTCCCAACGAGCGCGGCAAATTCCGGCGGATTGTTTACTGGTAAGCCATTCTCCAGTCAAGCCTTAAGCATACGGCGTATCCCATACACTTATTCTAATCTTTACCTCAATTTCGTTACGGGGATCATGGAACTGGAGAATTCTCCAGTTCCATGATCCGTAACGCGGCCGTTCAGCGAGTGCAGCTTGACATGGACCCCGTGCTGTTGGGTCCCATGTTGCAGATCTGCGGCGCTGGATAAATCGCGTTCTGCGACGGTGTGCAGCGGAAATAATCGCCCGTATAAGTTTCAGGCCCGTTCAACGAGTATTGATTACCGCCGGGGGCACCGAAGCTGCTCCACAGCGGACTCATGGGCGATACGCCGGCCGATTGACAGATACACTCGGGGACGCCTGATGATTGCTGAGAGGTTTGGCCGTGCATCTGGCAGCCTGCCAATGCCAACATTCCGGCCGCCGCCAGAGCCAGGCATAGGGTTGACTTAGCCACGGTTCGCTCCTTTCGATCAGACCCTTCGAAGCTCCCTTTCTCCACATTCATCCTAGAGTTGGACGCGAGGTGGAAGCTTGGAGGATTTCGGAGCAGTAATGGAGGAAATGGGCGTCCACATCTGAATAATTTGGAATACTGCTATTCGCGAAAGCTCGCTTGAGATAAAGCGATAATAAAATCGCCGGCCGTGCATGAGGTCCTCACACATGGCCGGCGACTACTGGCCTTTCAGCCAGTATTTGGCTCGCTAGAACCGGCTGCTAAAGCTGTAGTTTGAAGGCGCGGGTGGGTTGGAAGCCACCTGGTTGTTCGTCGGACAAGGAACATAGTTAAAATAATCGCCCGTTTGGAATTCCTGGTAAAAGGTTTGGTACTTGTTGATTCCTGGCCGTGTCTGATAACCCCACAGCGGGCTCATGGGCGCCACATCCTGCGACTGGCAGAAGCACCGCTCACTCCGTACAGAGGGACCTATGTAGGCGCTGGTTTCAGTCGTCCCGTATGCCTCGGTTCGCCCTGCGGAAGGCGGACAGGACGGGCACGCCTGCGCTCGCCGCTCAGGGCACGGCTCCACCTTCTCTGGATGGGCCGGACATGGCTCGGCCGCCATTCCATGAGCGCGGTCGCCACAGCAGGCGACTGTCGTTTGCTCATGCGTGCGGCCGGCGCCGCAGCATGAACAGCCCACCAGCGTCATCAGCCCTGCAAACGCTACAAGATATAGTCCTGTTTTTACCACGGTTAACCCCTTTCTTAAACGTATCCCTGCTACCAGTGAATTCTACGCGCCAGACGCAGGAGCAGGACGTCTACTCCCGTCCGCGGCGGCGTTTTGGCTTCTCAGGCCGACGCCGAAAGATCGCGCGGCAAAGGGAAGAAACGCAGGAACTTGCAGCGCCGCCGTGCAGGAGCTGTGCAAGGTGCAATAATTCTACAGGGCGATAAGCGAGTACTCGCTCCTCAGGACTCTTCATGCGTGCAGCTGCCCGTGCGCGGCGACAAGGGGAGTTTATCGTCAAAAAAAGGAGGCAATTCCATGGGCGCCACTTCACGCGTGCCAGTCGCGGCGGTTGCAGCGATCTCACTGCTTCTTTTGCTTTCGGGCTGCACGGGACAAGCTGGAAGGCATAATGCGCCGATGGAGATCCCATCATCACCCATCATACAGGTTGTGGACGATCCTGTGACCATGGCCGCGGGCGACACGCTGGGCTGGATGCTGTTTGGCGATAGTACAGAGCCCCAAACATCAGCCCCGGAAAAGCCGGTCAAAGGGATTTGACCTTCGCATAGCTCCGCGGCAATTCACTCAAGCGCGTGCCGGCGGATTTCACACTGCGCCGCTTTTTCTATTGCCATGAAACGCCTAAGGCCGGAGCTGTTGCGGGGCTAAATAGACTGACTGGCCGAAGCCGCCTTGATCAGGCTCTCCAGTTGGCCGCGCATCAGCGGTTTGCCGCTGAACTTCAGTGCGTGCGGACCCTGGGTGAATTCGCTCAGTATCAACTCATACGATCCGTCCTGCTCGACCTGGGTTAAGCCCAGCATGTCGATCGTCGCCAATAGCCTCTGGAGGGACACGATGTACCGCGCGGCCAACACCATCCGGCCGTTATGGCCGACAAACTGACCGAAGGCCATCGGATCGAGCGTTTTGGCACCGGTAAGGCTGTAGCCATCCAGCACCCGCTGCAATTCGACGGCGATCATGGCGCCCTGATACTGTCTGCCCGTGGAGGTCTGGGCGTAGAACAATTCCTGGTATTCTTCGATCGCCTGGCGCACCAACTGCGCATTTAAGCGACCCGCGCTCACGCGATAATCCGTCGCCAGGGGCGACTGAATATTCATCGGCCTGGCCGAATCATCATACAGCGCGGCGGACAACAATCTTTCGAGCCGCTCCTCGCGCGTCAGCGGCCGCGCGTAAATGCCCATCTGCCACAGTTGCGTGCGGGAGGCTTCGTCGATGCCGGGCACATCATTGATCTCAATGCCGACCGGTTTGTCGGGATTCATGATGATGGCTGTGGTCGGGTCGACCAGGCGCGAGCCCGATGCCGCCACATCCAGCGGGATGTTGGAAAGGGAAGTGGCCAGCGGCGAAGAGAAGAACAGATGATCGGCCGTGGGAGCGCTGCCGGTCGAAAGCAACGCCGCCAGGCTTTGCCAGGCATTGAAGGCGACCGCCTGGCCCATCGGCACGCCGGGCGAATTGGCAGGATTCAGATCCTTCATCGCGTACATCTCGGCGCCGCTGTTGACCAGCGATTGCGCCTGGATTTGGATGTATGCGCCGGCCACAAAATCCAGGCCGGCATCGTGCACGCGCACACCGGTGGGCAGAAGCACATCCGCCGCCGCGCGCTGGTTGAAGACCAGTTGCCGGGCGGTTAGAGAAATATTTCCTGTCGAGACGATGTCGCCGACCGTGAGCACTCCCCCGCCGCTGCTGGAAAACGGATCCTGTGCCCGCAGATCCACCTGAATGTCCCGATTCGGAATGCCATCGGAAACCTGGCCGGCCGAGAGTTTCTCATTGAGCCCCATCGTGATATTGATGCCCTGAATCGTCACCCCGCCCGGCGCTGATGGTCGCGAAGGCGGGCACACTGCTCCTGCCGGCGCCGTCGAGAGTAATCTCGCCGCCCTGGAGCGTAACAGAATTGCCCGCGCTGCCCAGGATGAGCATGCCGTAGGGCCGGTCCATCTGCCCAGACAGTTGCCCGTGATCGGTCAGGTATTGATACGTCTGGTGCTGCACGCGCGAATCCGCCTGGAGCGAAATATCTCCAGGCTGGCCCATGCCGGCTGCTGTTGTCGAGTTGAGCTTTCTGCCGCCCGAGGCGTTGATGTCGTCGGTGATGGTGATATTCCCCCCGCCGGTGGCAAAGGCATCGCCGTGCGCGGCAATCGATACATCGCCGCCCGCGCCCCCCGCGGCCTTGCTGCCATTGCCACCGGATGCATTTATCGAAGCGACCGTCACGCTGCCATGCGCTGTTGCGCCCGTGGCGGCCTGAATGGTCACATTCCCACCGGCGCTGGCGGCGCCGGTGGTGTTGTCCACCCCGCTGGTGTCGATCGTGCCGGTGAGGTTGACGTTGCCGCTGCCGCTGATGGTTATGCTTAGATCGCCGGAGGCGTGGCCGCTATTGTCTGCGGCGGTTGTGGTAATGCTCTTATCAGAGGCGATGTTCCCCGCAACCGCCGTTAATGTCACATCGCCGCCAACCGTAGTAATGCCCTGAACACCGTCGACCTTGGTGATCTTTACGCCATCGACGCAGCGAAACGCAAAGTTGCCGCCGGAGGCGACGGCTGCGGCCAGGTTGGTCACATCGTTTTCGCCGCCCATCTGGACATCCGCCGCGCTGATTCGCAGGGACTGGGCCGTCAGGCTGGCCGTGTCGCTCTCGATCACCGCGTGGCCGGAGATAAGCGATACAACGGGCGCGCCAGAACCGAAGGCCACGGGCTGCGTGATATCGATCTCGCCCACGGTGGCTGACCCGATATGCAGAAGCGGCGTGGTAATGGCCGCCAATTCTGCGGCGGTAAAGCCCAGCTCGCCCGGGTTCTTCGTGCCAAGGTTGATCACCTGGCCCGGCGTGAGCGTGGCCAGGTTTACGGCTGTCGTTCCATCCAGCGCGCCGCCCAGGGTCATGGCATCGGCGGTGAGATTGATGGTCGTCCCCCGCGCGGCCCCCGCAAAGCTGATCTGGCTCGCATCCAGATCGATCAGTCCCAGCCGCTTGGTGGCCCCCACGGTGGATTGGAAGTCGACCGACCCCGCGCCCGCAGAAATGACCAGTGTACGCGTGTTGGGGGCGCTGTCGGCATCGACCGCGCCGGCGAAGATCACGTTGTCCGCCGCGCCGCCGGCCGTGGTGATAGTGACGTTATGCGCCAGCGTGACAGGGCCCGTAAAGCTGATCGCCCCGGCGTTTGTACTGGTGAGGTTGCCGTTCAGTGTCGTCGGGCCATCGTATCGCTGCATGCCCAGCGTGCCGCACATTGGGCGTGGAGATACGGCCGCCGATCAAAATGAGGCTGCCCAGTTCGGCATTGTCCCCGACCCCCCCGCCGATATCGCCCGCAAGCGCAATTGTCCCCGCGTTGGTGGGCCCGGAGGAAATGGACAGTTCGCGATTATTCGCCGCCGCATCCGCGTTGATCGTGCCGGAAACGGAAACGGAGCCGCCATTATCGTTGGTGATGAAGACGTCGTTAGCCACCACTACGTTGCCCTGCAGCGTGATATTTGCCGTGGTGGTTTTAATGTTCGTCGCTGAAATGTTGATGGTGGAGGCCGTAATATCAACGCCTCCCCCGCCGGCGTCGATCAAGCCGCCAATGTCGGCCTTCCCGGTGGAGCTATCTATGACAACATGGCCGCCGGATGAAGCAATGATGCCCAAGGGATCGCTGCTGAAGTTCGGCGAGTGAATCGTTACATCACTGCCATTGCTGCTGATTTGTGCGAGCAAAGACAGGCCGTTGGTGGCATTCATCGCTACAGGGCCGGCCGTGACATCGCCGGAAAGCATCACATCCGAGGCGGCAATGGACAGCGAGCCCAGCCCTTGCGTGGCGCCGATAGTGCTGCCGATATTCACCGCGCCCGCGCCGGCTGTAATCTGAAGCGAGCGGAGATTTGTGGCCAGGTCGGCATCGATCGCCCCGGCGAAGGTTACATTATTCCCCGCGCCGCCGGCCGTGGTGATCACAACGTTATTGGCCAGTGTGATGGGGCCGGTGAAATTGATCGTCCTGGGGGTCGTGCTGGCGAGATTCCCCGTGCTGGTGAGATTCCCATTTAAAATCGTCGGCCCATCGTACTGCTGCATTCCCAGCGTGCGCACATTGGCCGTGGAGATATGGCCGCCGATCAAAATGAGGCTGCCCAACTCGACATTCTCGCCCGCCCCACCGCCAATATCACCTGCAAGCGTGATGTTCCCAGGATTCGTGGGACCGGAGGAAATGGAAAGCTGGCGGTTATTCGCGGCCGCATCCGCCGTGATCGTGCCGGAGACGGAGACTGCGCCGCCGTTGTCGTTCTGGATGAACAGATCGTTCGCGACGATAACATTTCCACCCAGGGCGATGTGCCCGCCAGTTGTCGCCATGCTGACAGCGGAGATGTTGATCGTGGCGGCCGTAATATCGATATTGCCGCCGCCCGCATCGATCAGGCCGCCTACATTGGCCGTACCCACGCCGTTGTTGATGGAAACTCCGCCGCCGCCGCTGGTGATCTGGCCCAAAGGATCAGAGGTAAAACCAGCCGAAGTTATGCCCACGTTGCCATGATTGCTGCTGATTTGCGAGCCCAAGGTCACGTTGCCGATGGCATTCAGCACGACATTGAGGGCCCCCGCCGTCGAGGTGATATCGCAGGATCCATTAATGATGATGTTGTTATCCGCCGTGAAGGTCAGCGTGGCATCCGTGCCGGCGGTCTTTGTGATGGGCGCGGCGATGGTGATATTTCCCGCATCCGTGCCGCCGATGGCGGTGGAGACCGTTACATCCGATCCTGTATTCAGCGTTGCCTCAATTCCGCTGGCATAGGCGGCGTCAACGAGCACATCCGTCGGGTCCAGAAGCAACCCGCCGCGATGCCCTGCCGGGGCGGACAGATTGGCCACGCCCTCAAAATCGAGCGAGCCGCCGGATGAAACTTTCACCGATCCGCCATCGCCGCCAAGCATCCCGCCCCGGGCCGTGATCGAACCATCGAAGGTGGTCGAATCCTTCGACCAGATCGCGATTGTTCCGCCATTACCGCTTTGTGTGGCATCGGCGTTGAGCTTTGAGGCGCTGTCGATGTAAGTGGTGCTCGCCTGCGGAAGGGTGCCTTGTCCCGGCTTATCGCCGCCGATGCGGATATTTCCGCCGCCGGTCGAGCCGCTGACGTCAATATACGTGCCAAAGAGGCCCACCTTCTCGCCCAGAATCATCACATTGCCGCCGGCGCCGGAGGCATTGCTGGCATCCAGTATGCCTGACACTTCAACGGCCCCGGCGGCCGTGCCGACCGTAATGTCTTTCGACTTGATCGACCCTTCATTGCGCACGGCCAGCGAATACAAATCGCCCGCGCCCAGGCTCACAGGACCGGCCGCTGTGATGCTGCCCGCGTTGGTGACGCCCGGCTTATCCGGTTCCTGGGCCGCGCCCTTCAGGCGGACCATCAGGCTTGCGCCGCTTTCGCCGATGTACACATCCTGGCCGGCCAGGAGCATGACCGCCCCCTGGCTACCGGTGATCGATCCGTAGTTTTCCACGTAGCGGCCGATGAGCGCCGCCGCGCCGGCCTGGATGTTGCCGTAATTGAGCACGCTGCCCTGCACGTTGGTGAAGTGGTTGATGCCGCCAAGAAAATCGCCGTTGGAAATATTGCCCGCCGCGGCAAAAAGGCCGCCCACGTCCACCGTGGAAGTCGGGCCAAAAATCACGCCGGCGGGGTTGGCGAAGTACACGATGCCGTTGGCGAAGAGGGACCCGTCAATTCTGCTGGGTGTGGCGCTATTAATGCGGTTGAGAACGCGCGATGTATCTGTGGGCTGGATGAAACGCACCGTCTCATTGCGGCCCACATCGAAGCTGGAATAGTTGATGATGGAGTTGTTGCCCGCGCGGATCGTGGTCAGGCTGCCGTCGCGCGTGACCGAGGCGCTGCCGCGCACCACCTGCTCGCCCTGCGGGCCGGCCGCAGCGCGGCTGGCCAGAACCAGCACGGCCGCTGCCGCCAGCGCGGCGGCGATTCTTCGGGGACGGAGCACTAAATTCTTACCGTGTTGATAGCGCACCTGAAATGAATTTAGTGCTCCGTCCCCGAAACTCGTGATTCTTGCTTGCTTCATAGCCAACCTCTAATAAACCAGCGTCACAACCGCGTGCAGCCGCTGCACACCCGCCTTGGCCTGATCATCCTTGGTGCTGATGAGCGGGACACCCCAATCCAGCCGAATGCTCGCGTTCTGGTAAAGTTTCAGTTCAACCCCTAACCCCGTGCCGGCCAGCGTCTCATCCTGTTCCAGGCCTTCAATGCGATCCGTGTTCACTGTGCGGGCCACGTCGAAAAACGCCTTCAAAATCAGATCCCAGTCCGCCTGCCCGTAGGGATGCTGCGGCAGGTATTTGAAGTCCTTGCCACAGACCTGCACGCTCTTGGGCGAAATGTCCGAGTCCTTTGCTGCCCCGGGATTGAAAGCCCGCGGTACGTGGTAGCGGTATTCGGTCTGGGCGAACACGGCCGAGTCTCCCGCGACGATCGATTCCGGATAGCCGCGCACGCTGTACAGGCCCCCCGCGACCATGCGCGAATTGGGGATCAGCCTGTTGTCAGGCGCGTACTGCCAGGCGCCGCCGACCATAATTTCATTGGCCAGCGTGGCCCATCTGGAAGAGGGATCGGCGAAGGCAGCCGGCGCCAGCAGCGGCTCCAGGTAGAAGGAGTAAGCGGCGCTGCCGTACCACAGGTGCCAGAAGTCATCCGTGTTCACGCGGCCCAGGACGTTGCGCTCCTGCAAGTCGCCGCCGCCGACATCCGGCTGGGCCCATTCAAAGTTCAGGTCCGCGAACAGATTGGATGTCTCCCGCGTCTGCTGGGCCTGCACGCCCACGCGCGGCAGTAAATAATCCAGCGTAGCGTCGCGTCCAAGCGTGGGATTGTTCGCATAGATGTGCCGCCAATCCGCCCCGGCCACGACATCCAGGAAGAAGTCCTGGTGTTGGAAGACATTGTAAATCAGATTTGCGCCGAATGTAAAACCATGGCCGCTGATGCTGGAGGCGAACGGCTCGCCCAGGTCGGAGGCGTTGAATTCATCCCACGTGAGCTTGGCCTCCCAGCGGAGCTTATCCACCCACGAGATCGGCGCGTTGTACTTGGCGATGACGATGTTGCTGTTGTCGAAGCAGGCGGTGGAGTAGTCCACATCCAGCACGTCATCGTTGTTGGTGAGCTGGTTGTCGATGAAGCCGAACCTCAGCCGGCTCTCGTTCGTCTGGCGCGTGCCCGTGTTGGAATATTGCGTGTACAGCAGCCAGGGCTTGGTCTCGGCGACCAGGTAATCCAGGCCCACCTCACCGCGGCCTTCGCCCGCGGCGGCCACGGCCATATCCACGTGCCGGCCAGGTTGTCGGTTGAGCTGGTTGACGTATTCATCCAGCGCTTTTTTGTCTATTACATTACGGCTGTCGCTGGCAACCTCTTCCAGCCGTGCGCCGAACGCCTGGGCGTGTGCCCGCGCATCCTCGCGGCTCCAGATGCTGGCCGGGTATTCGTACGACTGGTCCGCGACTTGGCCGCTTGTTCTCAAGTTGCCCACCAGGGCTACGAAGGGACGGTTCGATTTGGCATCCACACGGCGCTGGCGGCTCAGTTCGCCGGCAAACTCGCGATTATCCAGCAGCACCGCCCGATACGGCGCCAGCGCCTTGACCGGCGAATTCTCCGCGATCTTCTGGTGCACGCGGTTGTTCATTCGCTCCGCATCCCTCACGCGCGTGCCCGAGGCGATCGTCCGCATCTGGCTGACCACGCCCAGCATCACCACCTCGCGCATCGTGGTACGACCGCCGCGCAGGTCGAGGAAGCTGGTTTGCACGGGCTTTTCCCCTGCCGCCGCGGCCGCGCGCTGCTCCTGGATGTCCTGCGGATGCGGCGAGATGTACACGCCCACCAAACCATGCCGCTCGTTGAAATACTGCACCGCCGCCAAGTTCACCTGGAGGATGCCACTGGCATAGAAATACTGCGGCCCTTGCCCCGACAGATCACCCAGCCGCAGTTCAACCGTCGATGCTCCCTTGACCGGCGCAATGTAGCCGCTGCTGGTCTTGCACAGCGTGACCTTCAGGTTATCCAGTTCCCTCAAGTCCGGCAGGCCGGAGGTCTCCAGCGGATGCGCGTACTCAAAAGCAAATCGGCTCACCTGGAAGCGCTGGCCCTCTACCTTTATGGCCGCGGCGGCAACTGGTCCGCGCGGCGTGACCGGCGCGCCAAAATTGTTCGCAGGGCCGGCCATCGCAGCGGCGGGCTTTGCCTCCGCTGGCGGCGGGACTGATACCTTCTGTATCACGGGCTGCACCACGGCGGCAGGCCTGGCCTGTCTCGCCGGCTGGGGATAAAGCGGCTGGCCGGCCGGGCGAGATTGCGGTGCGCTGGTTGGTCGGGGCGGCGCCGGCGTAGTGGCCGGTGTGCCTTTGGGAACGTTCTCCTGAGCCGGGGTGCCCCAGGGCGATTCTCCGCCCAGAGCTGCCTGTGCCGACAAACCCTGCACCAAGACAATCAGCACAACAAGCCGCCAAGGCAACACTTTTCCCTGCGCGGCGGCAGCGGCGCGGGTGAACGGAGGAAGCATGCCGAGGCTGGACATTACGCAACTCTCCATTGGCGCAAGGAGCGCTTGTACCCCTTTTTTATCGGCATTCAGCAGGCCGTTCTTTCCCGCCAACAGAGAAACACCAAGAGCATTAAGCTCACCAAGGACACCAAAAGAGACAGCATTTATGGCCTCTTTTTGTTTGTTTGGTGCTCTTGGTGGTCTTGGTGAGCTTGGTGTAAGGTCTTTAGCTTAGATAAGCACCTTGATCAAACAACAAGTGCTATTCCCCCGTCGCTCGCACAAACAAAAGGGGCTCCGGAAAGATCCGGAGCCCCGGTCTTAATCTCTCTTACTCCACCAGTATTACGGAGTGACTACCGGTGTGCCGCCGCCCCCAAGGAAGACGACTGGAGAACTGGTGCCGCTGGTATCGCCAAAGGTGTGCGTACCAATGACCTCGTAGCGAACGCTGGCGCCGAAGTCAAAGCTGGTCCAAACGTTGATGAACCTCAGCACGCGCGCACCGAGGGTCCAGGGGATATCCACAATATCTCCAGGCGCGAACTCGATGTCCGGATCGCAGCCCTCTCTGATGCGCGTCAGATCCAGTCTTACGTGTACGTCATGCCCATCCAGCCGCCGGATGAGTGTGCCCTTGCTGGGGAACAAGAACGGATCGAGGCCGCCCGCGGAGGCAATCGCCTGAAGTAACGTCACGCGCGTGCCTGGCGGGTAATCCTGACGCGATGGCCTGACCACCAGACCCAGCACAAAGATGGAGTTGTTGGGCCTGCCGCCTTCGACATACACCACGTCGCCATCTTCCAAGGGATCGATCGTCAAAGCCTGCCGCAATCCCTCCGGTTCGCGCAGGTCGAATCTCTGCGGCTTGCCGCCTTCGCGAATCCTCCTTAAGGTTATCTTGCCCGAGGCGTTGGTAACCGCTGCCGCCGCGATTATGCCGGCGGGATAGGTAAGCGAGGAGGGGGTTATCCCGCCTCCGGTAGTCGGCACAACACCGCCGGCCGCGGTAATCGCGTGCAGGATATCCCGGTTGCCGCGCGGCAGCTCGACCATGCCGGGTACGCCGACCTCGCCCAGCACTACCACGTGCGTCATCCGCGGATCGATCATCTTGACGACCACGACGGGATCAAGCATGTAATTCGGCGCGTAAGCCTTGCGGATGGCCGCCTCCGTCTCTTCCAGCGTAAGGCCCGCCAACTGCATCTGCCCCACCAGCGGAACGATGGCCGTGCCGTTGGTGCCGACGCGGACCTCCGTGGGCAGCACCTGCGACTTGGTGTCGGTGGAGGTCGCCTGGATGGAGATCAAATCGTCCGCGCCCAGACGCATCGGCCCCATCTCTTTGTTGATCTGAGTGGCCTCGGGCGCCGGGGCCGGCGGCACCGCGCGAGACTTAATCTGCTCCTGCTGAGCGATCAGTTCGTCAAGGGTGATGGTTTTTTCGCGGTTGCCGCAGCCGGATAACATCACGCCGGCCAGTGCGGCCACCATCGTGAGAAAAACAGGAGAGACACACAGGTTTTTCCGACTGACAAGAAAGTTCATGATCGGCCTTCCATACAGGTATTGCCAACGTATCCGATAGACTCCCGAACGCCTGTCGCCGCCACTTTACCACATTCAAAAGCAACCTGCGCGCCGGCCGCACAGCGCCAAGCCGGTCAGTTGGCTCCTGCCAACGCGCGCGAGAGCCACACCAAAGTGGCCTTGGGAAATATCGGATGGAGAGCCATTTCTGCATGACACTTCTGTGTCTCAATTGAATTGCAGATTGCGAATTGCGGATTGAAACAGGCCGGAGCTCCCGCAATTGGCAATTCGCAATTGGCAATCGCCGGTGGCGGCCTTCTCAGCTTGCTAAACTTCAATAAACGGAGGCCCGAAATGGCCACCTCAGGACTGGGGAATCTGGCGGTAATCACGGTAGATACCGAGAGCGATAACGTCTGGACCGATCGGCTCAACCCCAGTATGAGAAACGTCGCCGCTTTACACGTTCTGGCGAGCATCTTGCGCCGCTTTTCCGCCAGGGCCACCTGCCTGGTTTCGTATCGAGTGGCGGATAATCCCCAGGCCGTGGCCATACTGCGGGAATTAGTGGATGCGGGGCTGGTGGAGGTGGGTTCTCACCTGCATCCCTGGGAAAATCCCCCTTTTATGGCTGATGGCATGGATCGCCGCTATCATACGTATCCTCAGGAACTGCCGCTGGTTGTGTTCCGCCAGAAGCTGGAGGCGCTCACCGAGAGGATCGCGGAAAACTTTGACCGGCCCGTGTGCTATCGCGGCGGCCGATGGGGCTTGGCGCCTCAGCATGTAGGGGTGCTGGAAGAGCTGGGCTACCTGGTGGACACCTCCGTTACACCGCTTCTCTCCTGGCGCGCAAAAAAGGACTGCCCCTCTGGCGCGGCGGGCGCGGCGGTTGCGACTACCGCCGCGCCCCACATCAGCCTTACCGCCCATCATCGGTTGATGTGAATCACCGCGGGGGCCAGAAGTTAATAGAAGTCCCTGTTACGATTGCGTTTACGAAGCAGATCCCCAACTGGACCGCCCGCGCTTATGCCCGATTACCCCATCTTGCCCGCAGCCTGCTTAAGAAGATGCGCATCCTTCGGCCGGTATGGGCCTTTCCCGCTGAAGAGAGCACACAAGACATTCAATGCATGCTCCAGTCTTTCGCGGCTGGCGGATATTCCTGCTTTAACATGGCCTTTCATTCCTCCGAGATCATGCTGGGCTGCTCGCCGCGCTCGCAGACGCCCGCCATGGTCGGTCTCACGTTGAGCAACATTGAGTTGATGCTGGAGCACCTCTCTTCAGCGGGAATCACGATTTGCACACTCTCCGAGGCCGTACGGGCTTGGAGAGGCGGCTTCCAGCCAGTTCAAACCGCAGCCTGACCGCATATTTAATGTATCTACCAATTAAATAAGCAGTTATATTTAGTTTTCGATTTGTCTTATCCCCAAAGATGCTTATTTATACAAATGTTCTACATTTTGCCTTGACTTCTTTTGGCTAATAGAGTAAATTGTGTTGCATGGAAGATTGTTTTGGAATCGCGCGAAGATATTTGCCCCAAGGTGATGATTACATCTGCATCGTTGGGCGTGTTTGGCGCCCTTGTCAGATGTTTGGCGACCCTAACAGCGTGGCAAACGATAGCCTAACACGCGGCCGAAAGTCTGTTAAGATGGGTAAACTGGACAAGCGGAATTATTCATCTCTGAATAAGCCCTCTAGGTTTTACAAGGACTTACGTTATTCGATATTGGATATTGCATAACGAATAATCTGGCGCCGTGTTAGGGTCTAACCGCAAAAATGGAGGCTGGATAAGAGTCAGAAAAGGCGAGACTTGGCATCGTAGGAAATGGACCGATTAATCCAAGGATCCAGCCTGGCCCTCAAGACAGGCGCGACGCAATGGGTTATACTATTTGCTTGGCGCATTTGGAGCAGATGGTCCCTTCCGACGGGCGGAGCAGTATGAGCAAGAAGTTCTTACCAGCTCACGTGCATATTCTCGCGGCGATTGCAGCGGGCGTCGCCATTCTGCTGGCAAGCGGGGTCTCTTATCGTCTTGCCAGCGAGCGCCTCGGCCGCACGAGCAACCCGGGACTGATCACCACGCAGGAGCTTTCCCGCCTGCCGATGCAGATCGGCAAATGGGAGGGCCGCGACGAGCCCATCGACAAGGCAATCGCAAAATATACAAATGCCGACGCCTTGCTGTGCCGCGTGTATAGCTGCCCCGGCCAGTCCGTAACGGCCTATGTCGCCGGCGGCGTGCGCGCCAGGGACATGATGCCCCATCGGCCCGAGGTGTGTTACCCCTCGGCCGGATGGACGCTGAGCAGGTCGGATGCGATGCAGGTGGAGCTGGCTGATGGCACGCCGCTGCCGTGCAGGATATATGTCTTCTTTCACGGCGGCTTTTCCGCCAAAGGCGTGGCCGTTTTGAACTACTACATCGTTGACGGCCGCTATGGACAGGATGTTTCCCTGCTGCGCTCCCAGGTGTTGCGAGGCTCATCCGGCGTGCAATATGTGGCCCAGGTGCAACTGAGCGTTTCCTGTAGCGCCGGCGGCCAGATAGAGGCCTGTCAGAAAGCGCTGATGGAATTCGGTTCAGAGGCCGCGCCGCTCATCCGGGCGCTCATGCCCGATGCGCATCCGGCGCAGGCCCCGCAGGCGGCCATCGCCAATTATAGTGTCCCTGAATCATCCGCCGCCGGCCAGGAGCATCAGGAGCAGCCTTGAAGCTTGCCGAATCCATTTCGGTTGATGCGCAGCCCGTGCAGCCGCGGGCATATGGACGCGGCCTGAGGGTCTGGCTGATCGTGGGCGTTGCCTCGCTGCTGGCGGCGCTGCTCTGGGCCTACTGGCCCATTGCGCGGCAGTTATGGCGCGACTGGCAGTCGGATCAGAATTACTCCGTCGGACAGCTTGTGCCGTTGGCTGCCCTATGGCTGATCTGGCGCGGCCGCGCGAAATTGCGGCAATGCACCCCTCGTCCCTGCTGGTGGGCGCTGGCTGTGCTGCTGGCCGCGCAGGTCCTGCGCTGGGAGGGCATGTGGCAGGTTCGCGAGTCGCTGGAGCGTTACTCTTTGGTCATGACCATCTGGGGCCTGGTGCTGCTGGCGGCAGGCAAAGAGGTGTTCTGGCGGCTGAGATGGATAATGGCCTTTCTGCTGCTGATGCTCCCGCTGCCCGGTTCGGTGCACAACTACATCAGCGCACCGCTTCAAGCTGGGGCCACGACGGGGGCGGTAATGCTGCTGGAGATTTTCGGCGTAGCCGTCACGCGACAAGGCAACACCATCCTGCTGAACGACAGCATTGGCATCGCCGTGGCCGAAGCCTGCAGCGGCCTGCGCATGTTGACCGCCTTTATCATCGTCTCGGCGGTTCTGGCCGGCCTGGTTGTTCGGCCTCGCTGGCAGAAGGTCCTGCTGCTGCTCTCAAGCGTCCCGGTAGCCATCGCCTGCAATCTCATCCGGCTGTTCGTGACGGCCGAACTGTACCTGCGCTCCAGCGACAAGCTGGCCGAGCGTTTCTTCCACGACGGCGCCGGCATTGTGATGATGCCCATGGCCGTGGGGCTGCTGATGGGTGAACTGTGGCTTTTCAATAAGCTGGTCGTTTCTGAGCAGCGCGCGGCCTGCGCGCCGCTTCGGCTGATCAGGATAAGCCAAGCCGGCTTGACGTGGCGGATGAACCACGGTTAAGGTGACGCAAGGTGAAATCAGTGTCCCTGACGGGGGAAACGAATGTTTGCGGCGCTTCAGGTCTTAATGGAGAGGCAATGATCAGTCTGGCCAATAAAGGCAAGGTAAACATCAGAGCCCTGCTGGCTTTAACGGTCCTGGTGCTGCTGCTTGGCGGCGGCGCAGTGGGCATGTGGAAGTACCGCAAAATCTCGACGGCCAGGGAGTCCCTGATCCAGGGGCAGGGCCAATATGATCAAGGCCAGTGGGATCTGGCGGCAAAATCTTTCCTGAAATACCTCAACGTCTACCCGAGCGATCCTGCAATCCTGCGCCGCTACGCCGAGAGTTGCCTGTGGAGCCAGCCGCTGGATGCCTCGCACATCCTCGGCGCCTGGGATGCCTATCGCCGCTTGGCGCGGCTCAAGTGCGACGAGGAGGAAGCCTATCGGCGGATGATCGACCTGGACCTGTCGCGCGGCGATTATGACGATGCCCGCCATATCGCCCTGCTGCGGATGGAGCAGGCGCCGGAATCGCTTGAGCCGGCTCTCTGGCTGGCCAGGATCGTGCTGGATTCATCTTCTTCAAAGGATGACGGCAATTGCGTTGCCATGCTGGTGCGTCTGGCAAAGCGCATCGAAGCCGCCGGGGAAAAAGTTTCCCAACATGCCCAGGCCTGCCGCCTGGCAAGCCTGCTGATCTTGCGCTCCACGGCCGAGCCGACAGAGAATGCGCGGCTGGCCAGACAGTGGGCGGATCGCGCGGTGGAATGCAATGATTCCAGCGTTTTGGCGCATGTTTATCGGGCGCAGTTCCTGCGGGGCAATCGTCAAGCGTTGGGCCTGTCCCTGGACGAGGCTACGGCGCTGATCGCGCAGGATCTGACCAAGGCAGCCGCGCTGGACGTGGCGGATCCTTCCGATTGGCTGTCCATCTGCGAGGTCTGGACGCAGATAGGCCATTACGACGAGGCGGCCGCGGCTTTAGCCCATGCCGCCGCCGCGAATGCCCAGACTTGCTGGCGGTTTGGGTCCGATGCGGATATCTGGCGGACGAATCTTTTCGCGCAGATGGTTCGTCTGGGGATCGTTTCGGGCCATGCCGAAGGGGCGATGGAGCGGGCCAAATCCGTTCTGGAGCTCGACGCAGCGGCCGCGCTATCGAATCAAAGTGCTGGAATATGCCATTCAGCTATACGCCCAGGCGGGCCAGGCATCGCAGGCCAGGAGTTGCCTTGACGCCTATATTAATGTGATCAATCAGACGCAATCCTCCGCCAGTCTGCTGGCCGATCCGCACACGGTGTTCCTGCGCGCCCTGGTTTGCCGCATGGAGGATCGCCCGGACAAATGGCAGGAAATCATAAAACTGCTCCAACCCCTGCTGGCGACCGAGTCGGTTCCCCCGCAGATGCACGCCATGCTTGGAGAGGCCTACGGCCAGACAAACCAGAGCCGCCTGGCCATTCGCGAGTTGAACACCTATATGAACCAGATCACCGGCCAGGGAATGGCCGTTGATGCCCAGACGCTGCACCAATTGGTGCACGAGTACCAGAAACGCGGAGATTTGAACTCGTGCCTGTACTACGCCAAACTGGTTGAGAAGACCAACCCAAAGCAAATTGAATACCGCCTGGAGAGAATCCTGTTGGAAGCGGCCAGCACGGATGGGCGCCAGGATGAGCGGGCGCGGCGCACATGGCTGAGCTGCTCCAGGAAATTCAGGAGATTCGCCGCCAGTCGGGCGACCGGCCGGAGCTGGCGATTGTTGAAGCCTCCATCTGGGCCAGCGCCGGCAAAGTTGACCAGGCCGTGATGTTGCTGCGCCGGACTGTCCCGACGGACAAAACCGTGCAAAGCAGGATGCAATTGATTCTGCTGCTGACACAGCAGCAGCCCCCCAGAACCGCAGAGGCCATTGAAGAATGCCGGCAATTGGCCAAGGAGCATCCCGCCGCTCCTGAGGGCTGGCTGGCAATGTCGAGGCTGCTGGAGGAACAGGGCAACATTGCCGAAGCACGCAGCGCCATGGAGCAGGGCATTGCGGCTGCCGGCCAGGCGGGCAGTAGTCTGGAGGTTCAATTGGCGCTGCTGGATTTGCGCCATGACCGCCGCGCGGATGGCCTGCGGCGGCTGGAGAAACTTCGCGGCCAGAACAAGCAGGATTTCCAGCTCCGCTCGCTGATGCTTGAAATCGACGAGTTTGCCCGTGACAGCGCCGTGGCCGATTCCCTTATCGAAGAGCTCAAATCGATCCAGGGCGATGGTTCGGTGCTGTGGCGGTATTACCGCGCCAGGCGTCTGGCGGCCCAGCCCGACTGGCGCGACAAGCGAGAAACGATCGATTCGCTGCTGCACGCCTGCCGCACCATGGATCCAGACTGGCTGGCCCCCGCCCTGCTGCTGGGAGAGCTGGACGAACATGAGGGCAACCTGGAGCGCGCGGCAGTGGTTTATCAAACGGCGATGAAGGACAACCCCACCTCGATCGAGCTGGCCGAGCGGCTGCTGAATCTGCTGGAAAAACAGAAGCGATTTGGCGAGGCCAAGGACGTGCTGGAT
The DNA here is from genome assembly GCA_963785635.1 of uncultured Phycisphaerales bacterium. Lineage (GTDB taxonomy): Bacteria > Planctomycetota > Phycisphaerae > SM23-33 > FEN-1343 > FEN-1343. The sequence continues at coordinate 89,715 of CAWAWB010000011.1, read as the reverse complement.
CGCCTCGTCGGGGCGGATCCGCACCGGGTGGCGGATCTCAGGATACGCATGGCACTGGATGGCGGAGATTCCGTATCGGCGATTGGCGAGCTGCGCCGCCGCATCGCCGCGGGCCCGAAGGATGCTTCATCCAGGATCCTCCTGGCGCAACTGCTGTACGCCGGCGCACGATCTCGAGGGCGCCGTGGAGCTGTTGGAGCAGGCCAGGGAGATCGATCCTTCATCCCTCGTGGCGACAGCCACGGAAATTTCCATTCTCCGCAGCGCCGGCAAGAGCAATGAGATTCTTCCGCTTTTAGACCGCGAGGTTGCCGGGCAGGATAATTTCCAGACGCGGCTGATGCGCGGCGGTTACCTGGCGAAGATCGGCCAGCTCCAGCAGGCCGATGCGGATTTTGAAAAACTGCCGCAGCTCAATTCCGAAGGCCAGGGCCAGGTGCTGCTGGCTCAGCATTACCTGGCTACTGGCAGAGCTACGCAGGCGGCCGATGTGCTCGCCCAGGGATTGGCTCAATATCCTGCAAACGTAACCGTCAAGGAGCAGTACATTCGACTGCTGCTGGACAGTCCCGCCGGCGAACGACGCCAGGAAGCGATGGCCATGCTGGAAGACCTGATCACCCAAAAAGGCGATGACCCGCAATTGCGTGTCATCCAGGGCCGGGCGATCCTGGCCCAAAACGACAGCGGTGGTGATCAGAAGGCCGAGTCGATGCTTAGGGATATCGCACATCGGTATCCGTTGATGCTCGAGGCGCATCTGGCCCTGGCGCGAGCCATGGCCGATCGCGGGGATTTCGCGGCCATGCAGCAGGCAGTCAGCGAAGGATTGCGCAGCAATGGCGACAGCATTCCGCTGCTCTTACAGGCCGCGGCGGCCCAGGAAGGGCTGGGCAATCGGGACGGTGCGCGCGATATGGCGGCCGTGGCCATCAGAACAGACCCCTCCTCCAGTTCTGCCCGCGCGTATGCCGTGCAGTTGGCGATGCGCCATGGGGACAAGAAACTGCTGGCGGAACAACTGGCGGGCATTAACTCGGTTCTGGCGGTGGCGCCAGATGATGAGAATCTACAGATAACCAGGTCCGTAGCCCTGGAGGAACTGGGGCAGAAGGATCAGGCGCTCGCATCGCTTCAGGGGTTTGCGGCTTCACCCTACGGCAGCCAAAGCCGGCAGACCCAGTTGTCGCTGTGCCGGATGCACCGCTCCGCCGGGCGGCTGGATCAGGCCCAACAATGTTTGGATCGTGCCGCCGCGATTCTGGGCGAGCAGCGCCCGCTCCTGGTGGAACGAATCCGGCTGCTGGGCGCCCAGAGCGCGTACAGCCGCGTGATCGAAATCATGAATGGACTTCCCCAGGATTGGCCCGCGGATGAGCAGGTCATACAGACGTTGGCGACGGTGCTGCAAGCTGGCGGCCGTCCGGAGCATGTCCAGGCGTTAAGGCAGTGGTGCGGCAGCCTGATACAGCGCAAGCAACCGCTCAGTGTCCGCTACTGCCTCGCGAATGTGACCTACAGTTGCGGGGACTGCTCAACGGCCCAGGACCTGTATGAGGATCTGTATCGCCGCGCGCCTAAAAACCCCAATGTACTCAATGATCTGGCGTGGATTCTGGTTAACGGCAAGGCTGATGAGCCGCAGATTGTCGCGCCATCGAGCTATCGACCAAGGCCCTGGCCTTGAATCCGGCGGAGATTAACATTCGCCATACTCGTGCATTTGCCCTGCGCACATGCGCGCGGCGGCAGGATTGGCAGGAGTCGGCCCAGGAATATCAGAGATTTGTAGACCTGGCGCGTGGACTGCCGGCCGAAAGAGCCAAGGGACTTGCCGAAATGGGATTGCTGCTGGCGCGGCTGGAGATGAACGATGGCGCCCGCTCTTCGCTGGCTGAGTCTCTGCAATTGGATACCCAATACCATTGCCTGGATGAGGCGTTGCGGCAGCAGGTAACCACGACAAAGGCAGCACTGGAGCAAGTTCCCCAGCGGGGGACGTAAAGGTCTGGCGCCAGGCGCAAAAAAGAGAACCAGTGGCTAATTCCTGGTTTGTCAGAGAACAGGGACAAAACATAAGATTTTTTTGATCTTAACTTGTCTACGGTTGCACCGGCTGCGACAATCTCAGTGTATATTCTGCCAGGATTGTGAGCTTCTGGGTCTTATCTGTTTGCTTAGACCAGGCACGTGCGCCGTTAACTGGTGACATCTTCTATCGGCTCAGCATCATTTGAGCCTGAGGGATCCAAATATTCTTGACAGGTGCTTTTTTGCACCTGTGGCGGGTTTGCCTGTGCCGGAGGCGCCGGGAGGAAGGGTGATGCCAGGAGTCGGCAAAAAACGTGAACCGAACCATGCCAGCGGACATCTGGAGCCGCTGGAAGCAAGGCTATTACTCAGCATATATTACGTCGCCGCCGGCGGGTCCGATGACGCCGCGGGTTCTTTTACTCAGCCCTTTGCCACACCGCGGGCTTTTGTCAATCTAGCCAAACCAGGCGATACCCTATACATCCGCGGCGGAACCTACGACGGGTCGGCCGGTGGCTGGAGCAAGCTCTACACCACCATGGCCGGCGCCGCCAGTGCGCCCATAACCATTGCCGGCTATCCCGGGGAAGATGTGCTTATCGATACTCAGGACCCGGGCTGCGGCCTGACTTTCATTTCGCTGACCCAGTCCAACGCGTACATCAATTTCGACAACCTCCATTTCACGAACTTCTGTGTAGCCATAGACTTGGATGCGGACGGCGGCTACCAGGCGCCGCATGACATTAAAATCAGCAACAGCGAGTTCTCCTACTCGGGCAACACGACCGAGATCGGCAATGACGGCAAGCCCATTCGCATGACCAATGGCGCTCACGATATCAGCATTTCCAATTGCATCTTTCATCATGTGGCCGGACCGGGAGTATATGGTCTGGGCAATGTGTACAACATTCTGATCGACAACTGTGTCGCTCACGACATGAACGACCTGCGCGGGATTTCCGGCGATGCCGACGGCTTCACGTTCACGCACGATCCCGATACCGGCGTCTATCCTCACGATATCACGTTGCGCAACGTTACCGTCTACAACACCAGCGAGGATGGCGTCGACATCAAAGGTGACAACATCGTCGAACAGAACGTGACGGTATGGAATGTGGGCTCTGTGGCCTTTAAGGCCTGGTCGCCATTTCTCGCCGGCAAACAGGGGCATTTCACGTTTGACCACTGCATCGGCTACAACGCCGGAGTCGTGGTCTTTAAAGCTTTTTACCATCCTGACATCAACCTGACCAATTCGCTGTTTGTCGCCACCGACAACAGTCCTTTCATGACGGATGCGAATTCAGAACAAACAGTGCTCTATGAGTACTATTCCAGCAGCGATTATGCCGGTCCATGGGCCGGAAGGTTTTACTCGCGCAACAATGTCTTCATCAACCTCAACCAAAGCGCAGGGGCGAACAGCGCGCTGACGGTGTATTCCAATAACACCGTCCTGGATATGGATGGCGACACCATCTACAGCTTAAATCTCCCCGACAAGGCGGCTTGGATCAGCACCGGCACACTCACGAATTACTATTCGAACAGCCAGATCGCCTCGGGGGCTATGTGGACGGCCGATGATATCGAGCAGCACGTGACCAGCCAGTTGGTAGCACTGCCGCCTGTGACAGCGCCGCTGCCATCCTTCTACCCGGTACCGGCGGGACAGGCTATTCAACTGGAAGGCGACGCCGGCGATCCAGTCACTCAAACATTGTCATATTCATGGGATTTCGGCGACGGCCAGACGGCTACCGGCCAGCAGGTCAGCCACCTGTACTCTTTGCCGGGAACATACACAATCACAATGACCGTAGCGAATGAGGCGGAGCAGCAGGCCAGCCAGAGTTGCAAAGTCTTGTACGACCCGGTCGGCCTGAATCGCGCACCTGTGGCCCAGGATGCCGCTCTCTCCACTAGACATGACCAGTCGATAAGTTCCACGGCCATAGCCACAGATGCCGATGGCGACACCCTCACCTTTACTGTCTCCGGCCAGCCTTCGCACGGAAGCGTAACGCTGAACAGCAGCGGCGCATTTACCTACACGCCCGCCAGCGGCTTTATTGGCGCCGACAGTTTCACCTTCGCCGTCCGTGATGCTTATGGCGCCTCCGATAACGGCGTAATCTCCATCTCGGTGACTAACGCCGCGCCTGTGCCCGCCGCCACGGCTTGGTCCACGCTGGAAGATAAGAGCATTGCGGGCAGCCTCTCCGGCAGCGATGGCGATGGCGACGCTCTGACCTTCGCCCTGGCCGCCGCTCCCCTCCACGGCGCGGCAATTGTGAATTCCAATGGCAGTTTCACGTACACTCCCACGGCCAACTGGTCCGGAACCGACAGTTTCACCTTCACCGTCGGCGACCCCTTCTGTACCTCCGCGCCGGCTGTCGTAATGATTACTGTCACCCCGGTTAACGATCCGCCCACCGCCAACGACCTGACTGTGGCCACGCAGGAGAATCTGCCCCTTACGCGCGTGGTGACCGGGCAGGATGTCGATGGCGACCCGCTCAGTTACCGGTTGATCGATAATCCGACCAATGGGACGATCAATCTTTTGCCTAATGGCTCGTTCACGTATGTCCCCGGTGCAAACTGGTTCGGCACGGACGACTTTACGTTTGCCGCCTATGACGGCACGACCCTATCCGCGCCGGCCGCCGTGACCATCATGGTCAATGCCGTAAACCATACGCCGGTGGCACAAAACCTGATAGTAGCCTGCGATGAGCTGGGTGCGGCGGCCGCCGTTACAGCCACCGATGCTGATTTTGATTACCTCACCTGCGCCGCCATCAACCAGCCGGCACACGGAACACTCACCTTTGATGCCGATGGCAGTTTCTTTTACTGCCCTGATGACAACTATGTCGGACCTGACAGCTTTACGTTCACCGCCAGCGATGGTTTAGCCACCTCTTCGCCGGCCACTGTGACCTTGCGTGTAAATGCGGCCAACCAGGCGCCGGTGGCGCAAAGTTTATGTGTGCAGACGGTTAACGGATCGGCCCAAGGCGCGCTGACGGCGAATGATGGTGACGGTGACCCGCTGACTTTCCAGCTATTGACGCCGCCGGCCAATGGCGATGTCGTCCTGGACCCAAGCGGCGCCTTCACCTATATGGCCAAGGCAGGCTGGACAGGCAAAGACACCTTTACCTTCTGTGCCTGTGACGGGCAGGCGCAGTCGGCGGCCGCCACCGTGACTGTTTTTGCGGGCACGGCCAATCACGCCCCCGCCGCGCTGAACGGAAGTTACCAGACTAATGAGAATGATCCGATCAGCGGCGCCCTGGCCGGTTCTGACAGCGACAGCGATAAACTGTCATTCGTTTTGGCCGCCAAAGCCGCGCATGGCGGAGTCAGCCTGGCGGCCGATGGAAGATTCACATACACGCCAAACTCCTGCTGGTACGGCACGGACAGTTTCACCTTCCGCATTTGACGGGCAGGTCGATTCTCCAGCCGCGACCGTGACGATAAAAGTCGCCAAGGTCACTTACAAACCTAACAGGATAAATAGAACTATCCGCGTTTCGTCGACACAGCAATCCATCAGTGACATACTTTGCGCGACCGATGTTAACGGTGATGCCCTGACTTATAGACTTGCCAGCCCCCCCGCTTACGGAACAGTTTCGGTGCAAAGCGACGGCAATTTCACCTACACCCCTTCGGCCCTGGGCGTGCAGACTGATTACTTCACCTTCATCGCCAATAACGGCAGCTTTGACAGCGATCCGGGCATTGTGATCATCCAGCTAGGCAATCGCCTGGCCTTCGATGGGCGAACAAAAGTCAGCTATGTGGATGCCGGCGGGCAGATGGTAACGGTCAGCCTGACCGGAGCGGGCGCGGGTTACCTGCTATTCGACCACAGCGGAAAATGCGATCCTTCCACGATAGTTCTGGATGGAACCACAGGTCAGTCGCAACTCACCATTTCCGCCCGCGGTCGCAATGCAACGAATATCCCGAACATTCACATCAACGGCTCTTTGGGCAGCCTGGCGGCCCCCAATGCGAATTTAAATGGAGATCTGATAATCAGCGGCGCGTTGGGCAAATTGACTTTAAACGACGCGACAGGAGGACTGATCTCGATCGGTCCCGCTGCCTCCGCCAGGCAAGCAGCCGCGCTGGTATTTGACCACGTCGAGGATGTCTCCATAAGCAGCCAGAGCCCGATTCAGGCCCTGACCGCCACGGCCTGGCGCAACACGGATGGCCTGGCGGATACGATTGTCGCCCCCTCTCTGGGCAGCCTCGCGATCAAAGGCGTGCGCGGCGTGGCAGGCGACTTCCAGGCCAACCTTTCACTGACTGATCCCGATGCGGCCCCGGCGCATCCGCCTGGCACGGATTGCCGGCAGTGTTGAGAATTCATTATGGACGCTTGCAGGCCCGGCTGAATCGATTGTTATCTCGCGAGCGACAGCGAACTGGCAGCTAAGCTCCGGCATGATTGGGGCCCTGATACTCAACGGTCCATCCACACAATGTGACATCAATACAGGCAGCTCATCAATAGATTCGTTGCACCTGTCTGATGCGGACACGGTAAATGTCTCCGCCGGACGGTTGGGCACGATCTGGGCCGCTGACTGGGCAGGCGGCAAACTGGTTGCGGATACCATCGCCTCTTTGAGCGTTGCAAGGACTCTCAATATCGACCTCACCGTCACCAACGTTTCGCAATCCTCCGCGGCCGTCGGAAACATAAAGGTTGCGGGCGCCATCGGCGGCGGTCATTGGAACGTGCAGGGGTTGGTTAAATCAGTCGCCGCCGGGTCTATCTCAGGGCTGAATGCGACGGCTATGCAAGTGGGCTCAATAGCCGCACGATTGGATGTGCGACAAACGGAATTGACCCTGCTTGAGCCCGCGGGCGCCGCACAGGCTGTCGGGCGCCTGACTGTCGGTGGAGAATTAGCCGGCTGCACGATTCGCACATCAGGCAGTATCGGTTCAGTGACTGTAGGAGCCATGCGAGACAGCAATCTACTGGCGGGCGTAGCTTTAAGTTACAATCGCGACGCAAACGGGGATGGCGTGTTCGATCTGCCCGCGGCTGCGGATTTCATTGATGCCGCGACACCGGCCGAAATTTCCAGCTTTACTATCACCGGCGGCCGCGCACTGGCTGGGGCTCTTTTTGCCAACAGCACGATCGCGGCGGATCAGCTTGGGAACGTCTCTCTTCGCCAGGTGCAGTTGGACAATTCCGGCCAATCTTTCGGGCTGGCGGCCAATAGAATAGATGTACTGCAATGGTCACAGGATCAAAACCGGTACGCCTCGCGCACCACATGGCCCTTGCAGACGGAAGATTTTATGGTCCAAATTCTCTGATCCGGGTGAAGATCGCGGCCAAATAACATCAACTTTGCGCGGCGGACATAAGGGCTTCCGGTCTGCCGGTGTTGAACTGCCATCTCAGCAGACGAACGTTGCGAATAAATCCCCGTGGCTCGAATCCGTTGGCGGTAAACGACCGAATGGACCGCACATTCCAGCGCGGAATATGGCACCACATTTGTCGACAGCCGCGGCGAAAAGCCTCGGCTTTGCTGGCGGCGACCAGGCGGTGGGCCAGGTGGCGGCCGCGAAAATCCGGATGTACAAAAGTATCGTAAACAAAGGCGATATCGGGTGGGAGTTCTATGCGCCTTTCGAAATCCGAGACATACACTTTTTTGAAGGCGATCTTGATGTAGCCGGCGTTTCGATTCTCCAGCCGCGCAAGGCCGTAGATATGATTGAATTCTCTCGCCGCCTGGATTTCCCGCTCGACGTAAGCGAATGAAAAATAGTCTTTGAGCTGGGCCATCCAGTTTATCGTCGACTCGGTCGAATCGAAGGTTATAAGCTCCCCGTCCGAGGCCGCGCTCGCTGCCAAGCCCGGCAGGCTGGCACAATACCAATCCGCCGATGTTGTATGCCAAAGCGACTCGCTCACTCTAGCGGCTATTTGGCAGCAGCAGCCCCCCAGGCCCTCGGCCAGCCAAACCTGCTCGCACTTTTGAAGGATCGAGCCCATTACTTTTTCAATATCCGCTGAAGCCGACCCACGCAACCGAAAAGCAGGCAGAAACAAGCTTGCACAGCAAACCTGTCAGCGCCTGAAACCGCCGCGCGGCGGAGTATGTCGATGCCGGTCCGATTGCGGATAACGGACATAATACAATGGCGACATAACTCCAGCTTGCCCTCGCGGCGAAGCTTGCGAAATTCTTCTCGTCGCCGAAACTGCCAAGGCTCGTCTAAGCCGCCCTTCAAGATGTTCCCAATGCGGTAATTCTCAAAGAACAGACACGGCAGAATGTTGCCATAGGGATCGATTATGGTGGTCATGTGCTCCATGAAGCAGCACCGCTTGGGCACAGTGCCGGCCACAAGATCACCATCGGAAAGCATATCTATATTAATGGTCACGACTTCAAAGGGCCTGCAGGAGACGGTGGGTCTGCCTCTCAACGCTCGCGCGGCGGCCAACTGGCTGCGCAACAACCCGACCTGGTCCTGCATGATCAAACAAGACTTCCCTTGCCGCAGGTAAATGGGGGATGGCGGCTGGCCATCGATGCAGGAAGAGGCGACATGCCTGGATTCAAACTGCCCAACGTATTCCAGATCGATCTGGTCAAACCCGGCTTGCAAAGCAAACTCCGCCAGTTGGGCCAATTGTCCCACGTTATAGCGGCTGACTGTGGTGTTGCAAATAATTTTGGGCTCACTGCGCTGTCCACGCGCCTTTAAGAGATGCAGCCGCGCCTGGTGCAGCCTGTTAAAGGTGCCGGGCGTACCCCGGATGTAATCATGCCCATGTTCCAATGCGTCGGTGGATAGAAACAGGGCGTGGGTCGTTTCCGCCAGCTTCTCCGCGGTCTCTTCATCCAGCAAGTTGCCGTTAGTTGGAATGTAGACCTTGCATCCGGCCGAATGCAAAAACTGGCACAGCGGAAACAGGACGTCCTTGCGCAGCAGGACGTCTCCGCCGAACAATTCGAAGCTGTTGGCGCCTCGCTCCACCAGCATGGCGGCGACTTTCAACCATTGCTGGCCCGTCAATTCGCTGCTGGGATCTCCGCCGCGCCGCCAGACGGTGCAACTGTGACAGTGGCTCGTGCAGCGCCACGTCAGTGTGAAGATGGCGGATGGACGAACGCCGCGATAGTAGTTCCACTCCCTGCTCACAGCCTGGGGCACATCGGACACTATCTCGCGGCTCATCCGGCGCAAAGATTTGATTTTCTCCGTAATGCTGATTCGCCTTGACGCTGACGGCGCCGGCATCGAGCCGTTTCAGCGCCTTAATTGACAAAGCCTCTTGTGCGGCAGTTGTCATGATTCCTCCGAATCGTCCCGTGAACCGGCGCGGGCAAATCACGCGTTCTTCTGGGAATTCTAGAACATTCGGAGGCTGCTTTCAGACGAGCCGAGGGCCCGTTGAAGGGATGAAATGACCGAAAAATTTATTACTTCTTGCCAATCAAAGACTTACTTTTTCCGGTACGCGCGAGTCCTGAATTTTGACATTTTTTGGTTCCTCAAAACTTATTTGTCCGCCCTGGATGTACGCCCGCCGCAGAATGTCCCAACCGGTGCGGTTACGCACGACCGACATGATGCAATGGCGGCATAGCTCCAGTTTTCCATCCTGTCTCAACTGGCGGAAATGGGCTCGTTTGGCCGTCTCGAACGAATGATCCAGCGCTCCCTCGAGGACATTTCCCGCCGAGATGTTGTCAAAGAACAGACAAGGAACGATGTTGCCGAAAGGATCAATGATCACCATCGACCGTTCCACAAAACAGCGCCGCCAAGGCACCGTTCCTTCGATGAGGTGGCGATCAGGAAGCACATCCACGTTCAGGGTCACTACCTTGAAAGGACGGCCCGAGAACGAGGGCTTTCCCGTCAAAGAGTGAGTCCTGCGCAACTGCTGGCGCAATGCGGGCACCTGCTCTGCCGTCAGCAGACGCGAGTCGCCGCTGCGCAGGAATATCGGCGAGGGAGTAAGGCCGTCGACACATGAACAGGCTACATGTGAATTGTCAAACTCACCGATGTACTCGAAATCGATCTCATCGTATCCTTCTTCCAGCGCGAAGGCGGCTATATCGTAGGCCATGGCCGCATTATCACGACCGATCGTCGTATTGCAGACAAGCTTGGGGGTTCTGCCGCGCCCGCGCGCTTCCAGCACGCGTGTTCGGGCCTCCGCCAGGCGGCTGAAGGTGCCGGGGGTGCCGCGAATAGTATCATGCACGTCATCCAGGCCGTCCGTCGACAGGTACAGGGAGTGAACCGTCTCGGCGAACACCTGGGCCGTCTGCTCATCCAGCAGATTGCAGTTGGTGGCGATATGAATTTCCGCTCCGGCCGCGTGCAGCGTCCTGCACAGGGGGAAAAGCACATCCTTGCGCAGCAGCACATCTCCGCCGAACAATTCGAAGCACTGCACGCCCATCTTCAGAAGCTTTGAAGCCGCATCCAGCCACTGCTGGGCCGTGAGTTCCTGGTGTCGCTGGTCTTTTCGGCGCCAGGCCGTGCAACTGACGCAATGGCTCGTGCAGCGCCAGGTCAGGGAGAGGATGGCGGAGCGTCGAGTGCCCGTGCAGTAATCATATTCGCGAAGCACGGCCGCGGGCAGATCGCGCAGCACCTGGCCGGCGCGTTTCAGACAACGACGCGCTTCCTGATACAGGGAGCCTTCCCTCAGCATTAGCAGTCGCTCCTTTATGAAAATATAAAATACGAGGTGCTACTCTTCTGGCGTTGTCGAAGCCTGGGAGGGTATTTCGCCTCCGGGTCGCCGGACTAGACTGAGCAGGTGCAGCAGCCGGCCATACAGATTTGGCCTGAAAATCCAGAGCCGGCCCTGCGGGCGAATGAGGTCCGTCCATTTCCGCTCGTAGGCGTATCCGTCGGCGCATGTGTTGTATTCGTGGATGAGATGCGTGGGATCCTGGTGCAGGTTTCTCAGGATTTCGTGTTCCAGATGTGCTCCGGGGGACAGCTCCGAAAAACGCATATCAAAATCCGCGCGAATGGGATAGACGACGTGTCCATTGCGCAGGTGGTATTCGAAGGCGACTGGCGTTGAACCCACGTACAGCATCCACAGGTCTACGCCGCGGCTCTTGGCCAGCCGCGTTGAAAGAAGCCTGTAAAATTCCCGCGCGCGCGGCTGATCGGATAGGGCCTGCCCGCGCTGCGCCTTCCAACTGTGCGAGGAAACTTCAAACACATCCGGCAGTGCCGCCAGAATCTCCTTCGAATCCGTCAGCCGCACGACTTTCACCGGCTCAGGGTTCTCTTCGATTCTTTTCAGGCGGCGGCGAATGGTCTTTCTGAAACTCTTCGATCGAGTCGCCAGAAACTCCTCCCAATCCCCATTAATGCGGATGATCGGAACCTGGTTATCCGCACGCGTCGTGACGTTATAGCCGCGCTTTGCCGCCGCCTTGAGCAGCCACGACCACTGCGGCCACTGGCAGGGAATCCGCCGCAGCTCCAGCAGGTCCCAGTTCTGGCGGCCTATCTGGTTCAGCAGGGCCTCCAATACATCACCGCGAGCCGAGGGTACGATAAAACCGGCCTCGCCGGTCACGCCATTGAGGGGAAATTGCAGGCGCAGGGTGTTGAGGCCGCGGAACTTGATCTCTTCGGCGCATAAAAGGACTGCGCCAATCAGCCGCTCGTCCTCCAGCGCACAAATCACTGAAAGACGGCGGTTGATGCCAAAGGCTTCCCACCAGCAGCGATACCAGTCGAGCGTAAAAAATGCACTGGGCTGCTCGCAGGAGGAGACTAATTGCACCCATTGATCCGCCAGCGGCTCCAGTTCCTGAAGCCTTTCCACGACCTGTATGCGCAAAGCGTGCATTTTCACCGCGACAGGCTTGTAGGCCACTTCAGTCATTGTATCCGCCCCAGGCGTATCAAAACTAAAAACGCTCACGGCTCACCCCCCGTCGCCGACTGCATTCCAGGAGATTCTAGAACGAAACTTAATGTTCCTCTCAAATGTGCATCTTCCGACTATAGCTATTGCAGGTACTTTTGAATGATATCCGCCGCTGACCCAGCCAGCCGGACTGGCCGCATCGCCGCTTACCGCCTGGCAGATCAGCCGTGAATCAAGTTGCAGCCTTACAAGCACTTGCGCACACCGTACAATCAGGGTCGATCCGGACTGATCGACCAACTTGCTTCCACGAGCGAAATTGTACCAAATCGCCAGCTGGTGTGCTTGGCGGCCCAGCAGTTCATCCTCAATGAGCATGCGTCCGGCCGCGGCATCAAGTTCGAGGGACCGCCGATGAATAACCGGATCCGCCAGCCTGGTGTAACCATCGTGTTCGCCGACGAACGATCCACCCCGCGAACCAGGCGACCAATTGATGCAGCGGGCGCGGGCCCTATTGCCCCACAGGAACAGGCCCTGCATCTGTGACTGGTTTTCGCCGTCGACTTCGACGGTATTGTGCGCGCGTGTCGAGCGGAAAAACTCGCGCCAGGCGGGGTAGGTGAAGTAGTCATATGTCCCCGGATCCACCAGCACATCCTGGCCGGCGAGCCGGAGGCACAGGCTCAGCGCATCGGCGTGTCCATGTCCGGCGATTGCCCCAAAGCCCAGGTCGCCGCAATCGATAACCGCGCTGGCGCATATCGCGCCCTCGCTGGATTGCAGCACATAGTAGCCCGTGTCGGCCAGCGCCTTGCTGGTCAGCCTTGCGGCGGCACCGCCGCCAACTTGCTGATGGCCATATGCCCTCGATGCCTCGTAAGCCTGCTTACCCAGCAGCCACCAGGCTGGCTGACCATGATCGCCTTTGGGCCTGAAATACGGCCGCTCAAAGATACAGGAGGCGGCATTGAGCCAGCCGCGCCAGTCGTTGGCGCCACCGCCCAGGTCCAGCACGTAGCCATCATCACTATCGCCGATGGCGGGCGGGCAAGGCCCTCCCTCGCTTAAAACTGCGATAAATTCAAACATCTTTTCCAGCCGCTCCCAGTAGGCTGCATCGAAGTCCTCGTGCATCCATCTGCTGACCAGGCCGGCCAGGAGAAAGAACTGTGCCACGAACAGGTGGTAGCTGGTCGTCTGCTCTTTATCGCCGCCATCGGGATTGGTCTGCGCGAATAGCTGCTCCGCAAGCCGCCGCCACGCCTCGCCTCGAAGTTCCGCGGCAATCCGCAGGGATGAAAAGTAGCTTGCGCCGATGTACACGCCGGCCAATTCGCCGATCAAGTGATTGTTAGCGGAGGAGCCGTAGGAGTACTTGCGGGCGATCTCCCACAAGTGCCTGTCCACGCAGTCCAGCAATTTGCGAGACAGCGCCGCCGTCCACAACGCCAGACGGTTTGATGAGCTCCAGCATCCACACCCAGTTGATCAGCCGGATGGCCAGCTCCAATCCGCTGCGCCAGTGCATGCCGACGCCATAGGGGCATTGCTTCATCCAGCTTTCAAGCTGGCCCGCCGCCTCCTGCGCATATTTCTTGTCTCCGGTGATGCGGTAGGCGCGGCCGAGCACCACCAAATGATGATGGCGGCTGAGCTCCCAGACATATTTGCAATCGCCCGTGACCCCAAAGTCCCGGTAATCGATCGCCGGTGCAAAAATCAGCGGCGCGGCCATACCCGAGCCATAATCGCGATTCCAGTCAATCGACTCGCCGAGATGGCAATCCTCCAGATCGAAAAAGCTCAGTTTATGCGCGGCAATCGCCTCAGCCCGCCCAATCAGATCCTCCTGCCACGCCTGATTCGGCAAGGGCTCCCCCACCCGATGCTCGGCAAGGGCCGGAATGGTGAAGCCGGGTCCATCATTGCCGTTGAGCAAAAGCTCCGATAGCTCGCGCGGCCGCTGGCGGGAGGAGAGCAGCAGGTAATCCAGACGGTCCCGCGCCGCGGCGCGAGCGCGCTGAAGCATCTCCCGCGCCGTCATCGAGCGCAGCCGCTGAACGTACCAGTTCAAGGATTGCACAGATTCTCACTCCGAGCTGCTTCTACTCCGGCCTGCTTGACGCTTCCTCGTTCGGCTCAGCCGCCTGTGTCTGGGTCGCCCTTACCGGCTGAGGCGGCGGCGGGACAACCACTTCAAGAGCCATGTCTCTGTGCTGCGTGCGGCCATCGGCCGCAGCCGCGGTTACGGAAAGTTTATACCTGCCGGCTCTGCTGTAAACATGCTGTACGCGATTTCCGACACCGCTTTCACCGTCGCCGAATGACCACCGCAGCTCCAGTTCCTTGCACTCAGGATCGGCCGCCTCAACCGACCACGACTCTTCAAGTCCCGCGGCAATCTCCCGTGAGCCCATTATTCCAAAAATCACCGGTTCGTGCGCTGCGGGGTTGGCCGCTCCTGTACGATCGGGCCAGCCGTGAGACGTTTTCATCTCCGGGCTCGGGTTGTCGCTGAACGAAAAACCGAGTCTCGGCTTTACCGCGTTCTGATAAAACACATTCTCCAGATCCAATTCGCCCAGCTTCTCAGCGTACACCTCGATGGCCGGCCAGGCGCCGGACCGCCCGGAGCCGTGCGATCTCTGCACCACCGTGCAGTCCGTCATTTTCAGCCGCCCCAGCCACGGCTCCCAGCCGTACGGCTTGCGATACAAAACCACCGATTCGGCGCCGCCGCTCGTTAAGAGCGTGCAGTTATCGCTGCCCAGGAAATAGCAATCGCTTGTCTCCACCTTGGGTGTGCCGAACATCTTGAGAACGCTCTCTCCCACATCCATGCCAACGCATCGGCGCAGGCGGAAATGCCCCTGTTGCACCGGCTTGCGGGCCTGGCCAAGTGAGTCTGAAATAGACCAGGTCTTGTACCCGACCGCCATGACATTGCGCACCACGCAATCTTCTTCGGTCACGTGGTCGCCCTTGATGTCGATGCCGTCCTGGCTGCAATTCCACGCGCTCACGCGGCGCAGCGTGATGTCGCGCCCGTACTTGCCTTTGTCCAGGTACGTAATGGTGAGGCCGTCGGCGCTGCCCGATGTGCCGCGGCCATCGTCGTTATCGTGAGTCGTACAATCTTCCATGAGCACGCGGCGGACGCTGCCCAGCATGACCACCCCCGGCCCTGAAACATGGTGAAATTCACAGCCCCGGATGATCACATCGTGCGTGCCGCCGGTCATCCGTATAGGCTTGCCGTCGCAGTCGTGCTTGCCATACGAGCCGCTGTAGCCGCAAACGAGATTCACAAACTCCAGGTGGTGCGGCGTGCCTCTCTCGCTGTCGCAGTTGAAGATGCACCGGAAGTTCAGGAACGTCAGCCCTTCAAAACGCATGTACGAATTGCCGCTGGTCAGATTGATGCAATAGCTGTTGCTGCCCGGGGAGCACGTGTCGATGACGACCTTTTCGCCCGGATAATTGCGCACGGTAATCCAGGCGTCGCTCCTGCCGGAGACATTTGGCCGGATCTTCACCCACGGCGACACGGCCAGTTCGGATTTGTAATAACCGCCGCGGATCAGGCAGGTGTCGCCGGGCTTGGCCACCTCGAAGAATCTCTTCAGCGTGCCGAAGGGCCAGGCAATTGTGCCGGCGCCGTAATCCAGTCCATCTACCGAGACGTAATAGGTCCTGCCGCTGCCGCCATGCCAGGCGAAATCCGGCTCGTAGGTTTGCCAGTTATCATCATCTGTCTCGGCCGCATCCTCAGGTGTGCTAGCCGGCTGGGAGGCCATCGCCGGCACTGACTGCGTAGCCGGCATTGTAGCTTGCGCCGCGGCGCCGCTTGCAACTGCCCCGAGGGCTGCCGCAGGCAAAACGAGCCGCACCATTGCTGTGGCCAGCCACAAAGGCCAACGCGCGGGGCATGAGCTAACCATTGTGCCTGCCCCCCTCTTGCATCACTCTGGCGAAAATCGCTTCGTACGCCGTCACGGCCGTATCCACAGAATGATTCTTAGCCACATATTCCCGTGCGCGGCGGGCCATTCCTTCCCAAAACGCCGGCCCATTTACCAATTCCTTCAGCGCGGCCAGCAGTCCCTCCAGATTCGCCGCCACACGGCCCATCTGATTGGCCGCGACCACGCCATCCGGATCGAAGGTTGTGACGACGGGCCGGCCATGACTGAAGGCCTCCAGAAAGGTATTGGGAAAACCTTCGTAGGAGGATGTGCAAAGCAGCGCCGTGGCCGCCTGGTAGTACTCATCCATTCGCTCATGCGCAACGTACCCGTGCAGTGTGACATTGGGCAAAGTCCGAGCGCGGTCGGTGAACTGCCGCGCAAAATCGGAGTCTTTGTTGCTGTCGCCCACGATGTCGAAATGCAGTTGCGGGCAGCGCTGGGCCAGATCCAGACACATGTTCGGCCTTTTCACTTCGGTGAAGCGGCCCACCCACAGGATTCGCCCGGGCGCCGATGGTTGCGACAACGCCGCATTTTCCGGCAGAACGCGGCAGCTTGGCACGACCGCCGACTCCAGACCGAAATTCTCCCTGAGCAGGCGCTGCTGAGATTGCGTCTGGGCCACGATGGCATCGGCATGCCGCACGCCGTATCGGTACAGCCAGCGCTCCAGGGCCAAAGGAAGTGTTTTGAGGCAGCTTATGTCGCAGTCGGCATCGCTGCCGATGGAGAAGACGAATCGGCGGCCGTGCGGCTTGCACCACATGCACACCTGACCCGATTCGATGCCGCAGGTGCGCTGATAGTAAATGTCGGCATCGGCCCTGGCCATGGCCGCCGCCAGCGAGGTCCATTTGGGGTGAAATACCCGTAGCAGCGGCAACCCCACTGCGGGCTTATACGCCTTATAGAGGGAGATCCCGTCGACCTTCGCGCCATCCTCCTGCCCATAGTCCAGCGTGATGAATTTCACCTGGTAGCCGCGCCGGGTGAGGCCCTTGGCTAAAAACACCTGCTGCACCTCGGCCCCGCCGACGTGCCGGTGAGCTGGATCGCCTGTCAGCAGCCCGTAAGCCTTGGGAGCGACAAAGCAGATGGAGGGACTCATGAGCTGACAACCTCTTCACGCCTGATTCTGCGCCACCACGATTGCAGCCGCGACCGCACCGTGTCCGGCAGGGCCGTCCGCCAATACGACGCCAGCAGGATGAAGAAGCCGCCGCCCAGTCCGCAGACAATCACAAGCAAATCGCCCGTGACCCGGTGGCTTTCCCAAAACCCCATCAGGTGCAATGACGGCAGGCCCAGGGCGGGCATTAACCAGTCCAGCAGCGGCGCTCCGAAACGCCACAGGAGCAGCCAGATTCCGAACGGCAGCGACAGCAGCAGCGCCCGAGGCAGAAAACTGAACATCTTCCACACGGGAAGGCCCACGCTTCGCGACAGGACGATCGGCGTGCCGATCATGTCCATGGCCATCTGCGCTACGGCGATGCACACAGCCACGCCTACCAGGCCCGTCTGGGGAAAGCCCAGGATGGTCACTCCCAGCAGGACCAACGTCAGCACGGCGCCTATGCAGCCTATCATGCCGGTCCAGCCATGCTTGTTGAGGCCCACCAGAATATGGCGCGGCCCCATCATCATCAGTTGCCACACATTCCCTAAAACCAGGATGGGCAAGAGCGGCAGTTGGAAAAAGGCCTCATCCTTCAGCCACAGCCGCAGCACGGGCTTGCTCAAAATCCCAAGGGCCATCGAAGCCGGAATACCCAGCAGCATGCAGTACTGCACGGCCTGCTGGGTGAGCTTGCGCACGATCTCCTGGTGTCCCAGGGCCTGGGCCTCACTGGAAACCGGGGTCAACCCGCGCGTCACCTGGAACATCAGCTTGCGCACGTGACGAATCAGCGCGGTGGATCGCTTCAGGAGGCTCAGCGACCCCGGACCCAGTTGGAACGTAATGAGCCAACTGCTGCCGGTGGTGGTCACCACGTCGCCGATGTAGTTCATGAAGGTTTTTAAGCCGAACTTCAACACCTGGCGGACATCCTGGCGGCGGACCAGCCGCGGCGAAAACCGCAGCGTCGGGCACACACGGTGGGAGATGATCCAGATCGTAGCGGATTCGATCAGCTTGATGCCCAGCATCACGATGGCCACGGCCTTCAGCCCGTAGCCCAAGAACAACGTAGCGGTCAGACACGTCAACTGGATCGCGTTAATGCCGATATTCGTGTAGGCCGTCAGGTCGTAGCGCTGAAAGCCGGTGGTCACGCCGTTGTAGGTGCCCATGTACATTTCGATGGCCGACATCAGGCCAAAGCACAGGACGATCCAGCGGGTTTCCTCGGCATACGGCAGAAGTTTTGCGGGAATCATCCTGTCCAGGGTCAACACCATGAACAGCGTTATGATCGCCGCCGCCGCCGCGGCAACCGTAAAAATGCAGCCGCAGGCGCTCACGCTGCGGTTTAAGCCCAGCCAATCGCCGACGGCGCGAAACTTGGCCACATAGCGGTTCACCGAAGAAGACACCCCCGCATTCAAAAGCTTCAGCGCCAGCACCGTATCCCAGCCGAAATCCCACACGCCCACCATCTCGCGGGCGATCACGCGGCCGTGGCCGTGGCTGAAGAACTCCAGCATCAGGCGGGGCCAGATGAAACCGGTCATGGCGAAAGCGAATTCATCCAGCAGGTTCATCACGGCGTTCTTGACGATGCGCCGCTTGCCCTCCGTGCTGAACTCCTGCGGTTCTTCCACGGCGGTCTCGATCTGGACATCGGGCGGAGTATCCTCCCGCGCCGCGGAGCTGCGCTGCTGCCGGACATCTTCTTCGAAGGTCGACTCGTCCATGATCACTCTTGCACACCTGCCGCCATTGCCTGCGGCAATTGGGCCGCTGCTGCTCGGACATTACCAGCGCCATGAACCGGCGGCGCAGGCAATTCCCGGCCCAGCACAAAGCAGCCCATTGAAAAACCGTAAATGCACAGGATCAAATCCACCGCCTCGCGCGGCCAGAAAGTCTGGCCCGTCATGCCCATGCACAAAATGGTCGCCGCGCCGGCCAGGCCCACGTTGGCCGCCCCATCCAATATCGGAATATCTCGCCGTCGATGGCGATAAATATGCACTGGCACCACCACAAAAAGGCTCAGCACCGCCACCAGGCCCACCAGCCCTGTATCGATCAATACCTCCAGATACGCGTTGTGCGGATGCGTGGGGACTGCGCCACCGTTGAGGCCGCTGATTTCGTCATACATGGAGGTGCGCAGGATTGTCAATCTGCCCTGGCCCAGCAGCGGGAATCGCTCGATCTGGTGGATGGCCGGCGGCCACAGGGCCCCCGATCGGCCGGCGGTAATAGTGTCCAGGTCATTGACCGATTCGCCGTAGTCGGTTTGCGTATTGAAGCCAAGGCCGATGCGGCTCTGCACGCCCGGCACGCTCAAAAACACCAGCAGCGCCAGCACCGGAATGCCCACCAGCAGCCACCGCCAGCGCACCACGCCAAAAACCAGCCCCAGCAGCACCACGGCCGCGTAGCCCGCACGAGAGTTGGTCAGGGCGATGGCCAGGGCGATGATCGCTCCGGAGAAAAACGCGGGCACTCGATACCGCCAGCCCATCTTCCAGATCAGCGGGGCCGCCGCGGCCAGCGCCCAGAAGCCCGCCACCATGGCCAGCGCCACGTCATTGGCGTGGAATCCCAACCGCTTCTGAAACCGCTGCCGGTAGACAGATTCGAACTGGCTGCCCACGCCCGATTGAAGCAGCGCTTCCACCGGCACATACCGCACCGCCAGCAACGAAAACACCAGCGCCTGGGCCACGATGGCCGCGAAACCCAGCCTGATGTTTCGCCGGCTGCGCATGCCGTCAAAAAGCATGTACGCCACCAGGATGTGCTTTATCGGGTTACCCAGAAAATCAAACAGGTACTTGGATTTGGTCAGCGTCAACGCCATGGGGCAGTCGGGACGAAGGCTGCCCAGAT
This sequence comes from uncultured Phycisphaerales bacterium, assembly GCA_963785635.1. GTDB lineage: Bacteria > Planctomycetota > Phycisphaerae > SM23-33 > FEN-1343 > FEN-1343. Next base: position 69,770 of record CAWAWB010000011.1, on the reverse strand, counting down.
CGACAAAGCCGCGCATGGCCGCCACGCTCACCACCAGCAGATAGCTCACCGCTCCAAACACCATGATCGTCGGCACCGGCCGCTTGGGTTGCGGATGGGCGTATCGATTCACCCCCCACGCCAGCGCGACCATCAGGAGCAGGAGGTTCAGCATATTGAGGCCTGAAACTCCCATAAGGGCAGGGGGCATGTCCGGGTGCTTGGCGAAGGCCGTCAGCACGATCAGCCCGCATAGAGAAATGAACCAGTCGCGCCATGCGTAGATGGCCAGCGCCAGCACAAGGGCCATTACTACATATTGGCGCACACTACCACCTCCACGTCGCTTGCATGATACCTCGGCACTTGGATTCTACACCAGATTTTCAGCAACGCTTGCATCATCCCGCTCGCGGTGAAGTCTCACAGGCTTGCCCGTGCCCAGACTTTCAATAACGGCCAGCGTGGCACGCGTCACGGCCACCGCCTGCGCAAACGGTAGCGGCCATTGGCCCCCGAACTGCGCAGCCCGGATAAACTCCGCCATTTCCTCTTTATGACCTTTGCCTGCGGGTGAAGGTTTTACCTCCCGGCACTTGCCGGACGCGCTCAAGCGAGCGCGTCGCCAGTTCTCGATGCACGCGGCGCGGCCCTGCCCAAATACCTCCACTCGCTCTTTTTCGTAAAACGGATCGCCGTTGGCCACGTACATCAGGACCCCCAGCGAACCATCCGCCATTTTGAGCGTGACAGCGCAGTTGTCGTTCTGCCTGCCGGCAATGTCTCCTTGAACCATACTAGCAGCCACCTCGATGGGCTCGCAGCCGCACAAGGCGACGATCAGGTCGATAAAGTGGCAGCCCTCGCTTAAAATCCGCCAACCGCCCTCTTCATGGTCCTGGTACCACGAATCGGCCTTCAAGGAGCCGGCATTGACGCGGCAGATCACCTCGATGGGGCTGGAACGGCCGGCGAAAAATTCCTGCACGGCCTTCGTCAGCGAGCTGAAGCGGCGATTGAAGCCCGGCATCACCATCCGCCCGGATAGCTTCTGCGCCTCGATAATCTCTTCCAACTGCGCGGCGGTCAGCGCCAGGGGCTTTTCCACAAAGACGTGCTTGCCCGCCCGCAGCGCCTCGACGGTAAAGCGGGCGTGCGTATCGTGATGCGTGGCGATGACCACGGCCTGCGTTTCCTTATCCGCCAGCAGTTCGCTGATGTCGCTGGCGCAGAACTCAAAGCCGTGCCGGGAGGCGGCGCTGCGGGCCGAAAGCCCGCCGGCCGAACAGACGGACCTCAACCGAACGGCGCCGGTCGCCTTCAAGGCTGGAATCAACGTCCCCGTGGCGAAATTGCCCGCCCCGATCAGGCCGATCCCCACGTGGCCGTTGGAAGAAGCAGAGATATTGCTTTGCGGCAGATCCACACGCTTGGTGGAAGCCGCCGCGGCGGGATAGCGAAACAGCATGGCCGTAGCACCCGCCTGGCCGTTCTGCAAGGAATCGTACGCCTGCGACGCATCGGTGAAATCGTACTGCACCGGCTCCAGAAGTTTGGGCCGCACCAGCCCCTTGGAAATCAGCCGCAGAAACTCCGCCATGTTTCGCCGCTCCGTCCAGCGGACGTAGCCCACGGGATAATCGATGCCCTTGGCCTCGTAGTTGCGATCATATCGGCCCGGCCCATAGGATCGGCTCAGGACGACGGAGATTTCCTTGTCGTAATAGGTCTGCCAGTCGGCGGCAACGCGGACCATGCCCACGATGGCCACGCGGCCGCGATCGCGCAGAAGCTGACCCGCCAGGTCCATCGGATCGGTGGACTGTGTGCTGGCGGCGATGTAGGCGACATCCGCGCCGCACCCGCCGGAAAGCTCGATCACCGCATCGGCAAGCGAAGGATCATCGCGCTTCAGCGCGACATCCTGCGCCGCATTTCAGCGCCAAATCAATCTTGCGCGGATCGACATCCACGCCGATCACGCGGCAGCCCGCGGCTTTTAGTATCTGCACACCCAGGAGGCCGACCAATCCCAGGCCGATTACCACAACCGTTTCACCCAGCGTCGCGTTCGCCTGGCGCACGCCCTGCATGGCGATGGAACCCACGGTGGTGAAGGCCGCGTCGGCCAGATCTACGCCTTCGGGGAGGGCCACGCACAGATTGCGCGGCACGAAGACAAATTCCGCGTGACAGGCGATCTTCTCCCCGGCGCAGGCCACGGCCGCCCCGACGGAAATTTCATCCACGCCAGCGCCGACCTCCTCCACGATGCCCGAAAGACTGTACCCCAGCGGCATCAGCGCCCCCAGCCGCTCCTGCACCTTCGAAAACGTTTCGGAAAATCCCACCTGCCTGATGCTCTGGAGCACCTGCTTGACCTTGTCGGGCCGGGCCTTGGCCTTTTGCAGCAGGCTCATGCGCGCCTGCGTGACCTTCATGCGCTCGGTGCCGGCGGAGACCAGCGAGAATGCCGTTCGCACCAGCGCGCCACCCGCGCGGCAGACAGGAGCGGGAACATCCTCCAGCTTCAGTTCGCCCGACTTATAGTTTTGAACGATTTGTCGCATCGTTTGAAATCCTCATCATCCGCCATCATCCGGTGCGGAAACTCTCGAACAGGTCGTGCCAGCTCGCGGCCAGGGCCTCAAGGCTGTATCGCTTGACCGCCGTCCGCCGCGCGGCAGCGCCCAAAATCGACAGGCGCTCACTATCATCCAGCAAGCCCAGCACAATGTCAGCTATTTTCGAGGGCTGCTGCTCCTTTAACAAAATGCCTGCCTCCTCATCGGCCATCGCGTCACGCAGATCGCCCACATCGTTCACCACCACGGGCAAGGCGCTGCTCATGGCCTCCAGCATGGAAATGCTCATGCCTTCCGTGGGCGAAACCAGCATGAACAGCCGCGCACTTTTCAGCACGGCGGGCACATCATCGGTCTGCCCAAGAAATAATACGTTTCCATTCAGCTCCAGTTTCGACGCGAGTTGCTCAAGCCCCGTCCGCAACGGACCATCGCCGGCAATCGCCGCACGCACAGTGGGCCGACGGCGCTTCAATTCCGCCACGATCGACAAAAACAGCTCGAGCCCTTTGCACTCCACCAGGCGCGAGACATATGCAATATCATATCCTCCGGCGGCGCTTGTCGCCCGGCTATTGGGGGCAAAGCGGCCAGTATCCACGCTGCCGGTGATGATCGGCGCCTCGCCGCATATTCGGTTTTCACGCAAGAACTTTCGCTGCGCTTTGCCCGCGCACGACGATCACATCCAGCAGCCGGCCCACGCCGAACATCCAGCCTTCCAGCACGCGCGAGGGCGTGCCTTGCATGTGCAGCAGCGGGTTCTCGGATTGGTAGCCGCCGCCGGCAAACTGAAGCGGCCCGCCGGTCATCTGGTAAACACTGCGGCAGCCGAAAAGGCCCGAGGCCATCAGGGTCAAAAGGCCGTTGGGCATGATGTGATAGCCAACGGCAAAATCCGGCTTTCGCCGCCAGGCGGCAACGAAAAACCACAGCGCCTTGGCGGCCGCGCGGCCGAAAACCCTGCCCATCCACACCGGCGGCACATCGTAAACCACACGGGGATATTCCAGGCCGCGCGCGCTGGAAACCACCGCCACTTCACTGACATTTTCGGCCTTGGCCAGCGGGAAAAGATGCGAGCGAATCCAATTGGGATTGTAAAAAGTGCCGACGACGAGAATCTTCAGCCCGCGCTTGTTTCTCCCCCTGGCCGCGCGGCCATTGCCGCTGGCTAGAGTCCCGCCGCGAACGGCCCGGCCCACGCGCGCAACAATGCCGGCGGTGAGCAATAGCGAGCCCACCGCCAGCTTTGCGAACGTGCGTCGAAACAAATTGGCCATAGCCACTATCTTCTCGACGACTGGGCAAATTGCCCAGTCGACTGTAAACCGTTTACAGTCGAAAAACCCTTGCGACTGTCCGAATTGGACAGTCGGCTCTTTTAAGTGTTACGTTCTGTCTATCTCGGATAGTTCGTAGCGCTTATTCTGGCTCAGGTGCGGAATTTCCGCACCTGCCGCGCCTGTATTAAATCGCCGCCTGGAGGCCAACTGATAAAGTTTTTCAGTTGATCTGATCATTACTGTTGGGGAAATTCCCCAAGACTGGCTTTGAAGGGGCGCCCATACCCGCTCACGCCGTCACTTCCTGGTACTCATCCACCTGGGCGACGTGGCGGTACACATCGAGCGTGCGCAGGGCGACCTGCCGCGGATGGAAGCGTTCCAGGGCGCTCTCGCGGGCGGTCACGCCCATGTGCTGCCGCAAGGCATGTTCGCGCATGATCAGGGACAACTTGGCGGCGATCTGGTCGCAGTCCTCCGGTTCGATCAGGAAGCCGGTCTTGCCGTCGGCCACCATGTACGGCATGCCGCAACGGTTGGAGGCGATCACCGGCACGGCCGCGGCCATGGCCTCGCTGATGGCCATAGGGGCGTTTTCCTGCCGCGAGGGCAGGAGCATGATGGAGGTTTTGGCCAGCTCCTCCAGCAGCCGCGCGCGGCCCAGATGGCCCAGCAGTTGGACTTTCTTGGCAAGCCCGTGCGCCTCGATGAGCCGGCGGACCTTCTGCATATAGTGCGGTTTTTTTGGCTCCCCGGCGATGGCCAGCGTGCCCTGCGCGCCCGCCTTCAGCGCGGGCGAAGGCCTCGATCGAGCCCAGCGTATTTTTCCGCTCGTCGATCCAGCCTAAACAGAGCACACGCCCCGGCTCCTCGACGTGCTTGATGTTGAAGAAATCCTCTTCCACCGGGTTTTCAATGTCGAAGATCTCCGCCGAGGTCAACGGCTCGAGCATGCCTCTGACGTAAGGCGAAATGGAGATGATATGTCGTTGCCGCGCAAGCCCGTGCCGCTCGGCCAGCCGCCACAGCATCGAGCGCAGGCGGGCATGTTTTGCGTGCTCGGCCAGCACGTTTTCGCGGTCGAAGCCGTGTACGGTGAACAGCAGCGGCAGGCCGCTACTACCCAGCGCGAGGCCGTGCGTTTCGTGCGCGTGTACCACATCGCATTGCAGCTCGCGCAGATACCGCACCAGCCGCCGCCGGCCAGGTCCCGCCCAGATGTCGGCCACGAGCGGCCAGCGATTGCCGGGGAGGCGGTGAATATTTACTGCGCCATCCTGCTCGCGCACGGGGTGATTAAGATCCTTCTCCAGCGTGACCACATGGAGATCGAGCTCATCCAGGGCGGCCAGGGCCGCCACCAGCACGGTCGTGACAGCCTCGACGCCGCCGCGCGGCCGTCCCAGTTGCCTGGGATAGCGGCTGAAGATGGCGACTTTGAGCCTGTTATTCTCCATTACTGCAATCCGATTTTTATTTTACGCCTGCGGCCCGAAGGCGTGCAGCAGCCAGGCCATATGGTACGGCCGGCTTTCCCAGTCCACGCACCTGGGCGGAAACAGCATGTTAAGGCCCGGCACGCGCAGCCAGGACGCCATTTTGCTCGAAAACGCGCCCAGGCCGCGGCTGAGTTTACCGGGTTCGCGCCGGCAGACCTTCCGCCAGATCAATCCGGCCTTGGTATCAAAGAGAGAACCGTTGATTTCCGGCGCAAACTCCAGCCAGTCCAGCGAGCGGTTGATGGCTTCGGTGTAATCGCCACCGCCGGCCTGCTCTAAAGCCAGGAGCGCCATTGGCCCCATGGCATCCTGGTGTACCGCGTATACCGGGTAACGTTCCACCACCTTGCCGGTGCGCACATCGTAATGCCACCACCACTGACCTTCTTTGCCTTGAAGCGCGCACATCCTTTTTGCGCATCGCTTGGCGGCGGCCAGCGCCGCGCGGAATCGCTCATCTGGCTGTAATACGACAGGGCCTGCACGGGATAGACGAGGTCCGCAAAGCACAGCACATGGCCGCGCAGCCAGGGACGGTCGGCGCCGGCAGGCCAGTGGGCGAACAAATCGGAATTGGGATGCTGCGTCGCCAGGAGCCGACTGGCGATGGCATCCGCCAGGGGCCTGTCGCACTCGGACTGGCCGCCATCGCACGACGGCGCACAGTGCGGTGAGGCACCAGGAGATTTCCACCGTGGGCCAGGCGGCGCCGACGGGATCCTGCTCCTTCATCCGCCGCAGCGCCACTGATGCCCGCGAAAGTCCCAGCGTGCGGGCTGCCCACAAGGTCAGGGCCACTTCACCCAGGTCCTGCATTGCGTCGACATCATCCAGGAGCGAGTCGCACACGGCAGCGGGGCTGTCGCCGGCCAGAATCGTTGCCGCATCGGCGGCCGATTCCGCAGCCAATGCCAGCAGCGTAATGGCGGTATAGCGGCGGCTGACGCCCTCGGGATTATCTCCGCCGGCCGTGCGGCGGATGCAGTGCACGAATCGCCGCGCCTGCGGCAGATACATTCTCGCCAGGGCCTCCAGGGCGAGCTTGCGCATCGGCTGGATGAGCCGATGAGATCCGCGTTGTACTGCCGGCACACATTTTTCCATATCAGGCCCTGGCGCCATAGCCATAAGCGTACTTGGAGGAATACCCATAGTACCGGCGCCGGCGCCAACCAGAACGGTTCCCCAGAGCTGGCCGCCTGCCGACTCCAGATGATGAATCGCGTCGATCACATCTTCGCGCTGGTTCTGCCGCGCGCGCACGACCAGGATCGCGCCGTCGGCGGAGCAGGACATGATGCGCGCATCGGCCACGGGCAGGACGGGCGGGCTATCCAGCAGGATGACATCGTAATTGGCTCGCCAGCGGGTCATAGCGGCGCAGAACTTGCCGTCGGCGATCAATTCCGGGTCGCCTCTTCCGGCGACGTTGCCTGTGGGCAGGACGCTCAGCCGTTCCACCTCGGTGCGCACGATGTAGTTCTGGTCATTGCCCTTGCCGCAGAGAATATCCATAAGCCCGTGCTGGTTATCGATATTCAGCACGGCGGCCAGGCTGGGATTTCGCAGGTCGGCATCCACCAGCAGCACGCGGCGGCCGCAATTGGCCAGGCTGCGCGCCAGCAGGATGGACAGCGTGCTCTTGCCGTCGCCGGGTCCGGGGCTGGTGATCAAAACAACAGAACCCTGCTTGGAAGGTGAGTCCAAACTATCCGACGCGATTCGATCGATGCGTTGCAAGAGCGGCGTGCGCACCATGCGCACCCCTTCTGAGAGCAGCACATCATCCAGCAGGGCATGGCGATCATGGCCGCGCACCAGCGGCAACTGGCCCAGGAAAGGCACGGGCGTCGACTGCGTCAGTTCCTGCACTTCCTGGATGTTCGGATTGGCCTTGACGCGCAGGAAGGCTACGCCCACGCCGCAGGCCAGGCCGAATATCAGCACGACCGCCGAAAGGGCCACGCGGCGGTTGACCACCGGGTTATCCGGCAGGTACGGCGGCGATGAGATGGTGATGGAGGCGGGCATGTGCATTTCCTGGCGCCGCCGCTCCAGGGAATTCCTCACCTGTTCGTATTGCTGGCGCTTAAAGGCCAGGTCGCGCAACTGCGTGCGCAAGGTCTGTGCGCGGCCGAAGCTGTCCGAGCTATTGGTCTGCTGTTTCTTCAGGTCGTCATCGAGCAGCTTGCGTTCGAATTCCAGGCGGCGCAGGGTCTGCTGTTTGAGCTGGACATCGCCGGCCATACTTCCGCCGGGGATAAAGGCTTCGCCCGCGGAATGGGCGAGGGACATGCCGGTACTCACCGCGCCGACGCCGCGATCAAGCTGAATCTGCCGGGTTTCCATGTTGGCCTTGGTCAGACGGATGCGATCCCTCAGCGTGATCATGTCCGGGTGGGCCTGCCCTAGGGAGCGGCTCTTCAAGGTAAATTCCTGCTGGAGATTCTGGAGCTCGGTATAGTACGTCCGCCAGGGCATATCGTTGGCATACATGAGCGTCGGATCGCCCCCGGCGGCCAGTCCGGAGGCAGGCATGGAAGCCGCATTGCGCACGGCCGCATCATCGGCGGCGGGCTGTGCGGTCAGCGGCGCATCTTCCAGGCTGGGCATGCCCAGCCGCGAGCGGCCCTGGTCCACATCGAAGCGGGCCAGCTTGATGGTCCTGCCCAGCTCATCCATCTTGGCCTGCATTTCGTCCACGCGCTTGCGCTGCTCAGCGACGAGTTGCTCAGGGTCGCCCGTCCCCAGTTCGGTGCGCAAAACATCGATCTGCCGTTCAGCTTCGTTTATTCCGGCGCCCAGGTTGTCCCGCTCCAGCAGCAGTTGCTGATAGGCGGAAGCGAGATCTTCCTCTTCACTCTCATGGGCGTAGGTGATGTATTTGTCGAGGACCACCTTGACGATGCTGACCGCATCGGGGCCGTAATTCATCTTTGCCGAGACGGTGATCATCGTAGTGCGGCCAAACGGCTGGACCGTCAGCAGTTCTTTGAGCATGTCGATGGTGGGCAGGCGGCCGCCGGCCCTGATCTTCTGATACCACTGCGTGGATTTGAGGTCGTTGGAATCCAGCACGCGGTTCAAGATCGTGGGGCTTTTGATCAGGGCGACCTGGGTAAAGACGAATTCATGGTAATAAGGTATAGATCGCTCGCCGCCGCCGCGGCCGGCGTCTATGATCAAAGGTTCGATCACAGGCTGAATGTTGATCTGGCCTTCGGCGTTGTACTCGGGCTTTAGCGCCAGCCAGACCAGGGCCAGGCAGGGCACGATCACGGCCATGGCCACCACAAAGATCGTCCACTTATGCTGGAGGATGCGCTTGAACAGGTAAGAACTGCCCAGGCTTACCGCCGGCTGGGCCGACCCCAGCACATCGGGGGCGGGGGCCAGGGCATAATCCATCTGTCGCCGAGCCACAGGCACAATGACGCGCTCCTCCGGACCGTAAGGACTGTTGGAGCCGCCCTGGTCAGTATTCGCCATGACATGCCTCCGCACAAAGCAAATTGGCAGGCCGAGCATAACCACTGGCGCTGCCCATCACCACGTTGCTTGAAACGCTACTACTCCGCACTTAATAAGATCGACCTTCTGGAGGGGTATCTTGACGCCTGCGCGGCACAATTGCCGCCCCAGCCGTCCTCCTATTCGTAACGACGACTCTTGCTCCCAGGTTCGCGCTGATCCGTATACAACATGCTCCATTATATGCGCACGCGGACAAGCATGTCCGGCAGGTGAGAGCGGCTGGGCAGTAATCAGCCCTCGCGGGCGCTGTCTCAGGGCGCTTCTTCCACCGGCCGCCCGGTGAGCTTCTGCCGGAACACCTTCATTATAAATGGAACGTACACGATTTGCCGACGCCAGCGCCACGGCTGGGTGAGGAGCTGGTAGAAAAACTCCAGCCCCAGCCGCCTCAGCCAGGATCGCGCGCGGCTGCTCAAACCCGCGGCCACATCCAGCGAGCCGCCGATGCCCATGAAGAACCTGGCGTTGATGTCGGGCATGTTTTTCGTAATCCATATTTCCTGCCGCGGGGAGCCCATGGCCACCAGCAGCACATCGGGGCTGGCCTGGTTGATCTGCCGCACCACGTCGGCATCATCCTTAAAAAAGCCGTCCTGACGGCCCACGATGCGCAGATTCGGGTATTGCCGCTGAAGGTTCTGGGCGGCCAACTCACTGGACTTTCCGGACGCCCCCAGCAAAAACACCCGCCAGCCGCGCTGGGCGGCCAGGGGAATCAGCCGGTTGAACAAATCGCAGCCGGTCACGCGCGAGAGGCGGCGTCCCATCAGGATGCGCGCGGCCAGCGACACGCCGACGCCATCGATGATGCCCGCATCGGCCTTCTCCAGCGCGGCGGCCAGCTCGGGCTCATGCCAGGCCCGGTACATCTTCTGCGGATTAATGGCGGCCCAGAAGGTTTTCTTCCCCTGCTCGATGCACCGGCCGATATGCGCCAGCGCCTGCTCGTACGAAGATAAAGGCGTCACTTTGACGCCCATGATCCGCAGCGCCGCCAGATCGCCGCATTCCTGGGGGGCCAGTTGTTCCTGCGTGGGCGTAATAATGGTCATGCCTGCGACGACCTCGCCGTCTGCTTCTCGCTGCCGGCGCGGGAAGCGACCTTATCGCGGTTCACCAGCCCAAGGGCGGTGAGAACCGTCAATGTTGCCCGCCCGGCCGCTTGGCCCTGGGCAGCCTGCCGACGTGCCAAAGAATACTCATCCACCAGTCGTCCCACTAAGCTAACGCGGCGCCCCACCGTTTCCAGCGACCAGTGCCGCGCGATTGACAGTTCGATTCCTTCAATACCCTCCAGCAGTTCGGAGCCCAGAGGGATGATCATGGTCACCAGGTCGGAGGGCTTTACCTCCGCCTCGGTCCTGCGCCAGACGTACAGGTGCGTGGTCACGCCGTCGCGCTGGCTCTGAATCAGGGCCACCCGCTCAAAGCCGATGCGCCCGGCCAGCTCGCACACCGTCTGCCACCATTCATCAAAGCAGGTCGCGCGATGAGCTGGAGCTGCACTTCTTCGAAGGCCTCCCTCTCCACGCGCACCTGGTGGGCGATGGCGCTGTTGCGATGGAGCGCGGCGATGGTCTCGCGGAAGCGCGAGGCCCCGGCGATGCGGAACACCAGCAGCAACAGCAGGAAGCCGCACACCGTCACCGCCAGAATGCCCGTATTGTTATTGGTGAAGATGAGCAGCAGGGCTATGCCGGCCATGACCGCCGTCACCAGGTACATCAACACGACGGCCATGCGCTGGCCGATGCCCATGTCCAGCAGCCGATGATGAATGTGCCCGCGCTCGGCGGAAAAGATGGAGCGGCGATTGAGCACGCGGCGGCGAATGAACGTCAGCAGGGTGTCAAAGAGCGGCACGCCCAAGGCCAACGCCGGCATGGCCAGACCCACCAGGGTCTGAACCTTGGTCTGGCAAACGACGCTTGCCCCGCCGATCATGAAGCCCAGGAACATGCTGCCGCAATCGCCCATGAAAATCTTGGCGGGGTTCCAGTTGAAGAAGAGGAAGCCGACCAGGCTGCCCAGAAGAGCCAGCATCAAAGCGCCCATAACCACGTGCTGCCCGTAGAAAGCCAGCACGACCAGCACGCCGCACACGATGGCGGCAATGCCGCCGGCCAGGCCATCCAGCCCGTCGATGAAGTTCATGGCCACGGTGATGGCGATGATCCACAGGATGGTCACCGGCCAGCTCAGCCAGCCCAGTTGAATCACGGTGTGGGCGTCGATAGTGATCGATTCGATTCTGGCTCCGGTCGAGCACAGCACCAGCGAGGCCGCCAGCAAGGCCAGGAACTTCACTTTGGCGGGTATGGAGCGGGCATCATCCAGCAAGCCGACCAGGAACACCACAAAAGACGCGCCCAGCAGGGCGAAGACCTGGTTGTGCCCTTCGGCGAGCTTGGAGAGGGCCTGGCTGACCCGGTTATCCAGCAGCAAGACCGGCAGGATGGTCAGCATCGTACCCATGACGATGGCCACACCGCCGATGCGCGGCACCGGGGCCCGATGCACCTTGCGCGGCTGGCTTATCCAGAATATTGAACGCGCGGGCTATGCGAGCCACAAACGGCATGGCCAACTGCACCAGCAGTCCGGCGCCGAAGAAGATGCCCAAGTACGTATAGTCAACCACCGTTACATCCCTCGCTGGGAGCCAACTACCGCCCCCGGCATTCGAAATGCCACTGGTCCGATACCCTGCCTGTAACGAACGTCAGGGGTCAATCCCGGACGGGCCGCCAGGGCCTCATCAGCCGTCTTGAAGACATGCCGCTTTGCCACTAGCTTTTGCCTCATTATATCTCCGGTCCTAAGTGTCTGCCGGACCACCCGGCAAGCCTCACGGCCGTTTAGAATCTGAGTCCGCGACGAAACCTTTGAAAAATCTAAGGCATTCGCCTGTTTTTAGCGTTACGGTGCGGCTGCAAAATCAGCAGGCTAAGAATGCGAACTTCAGAGAAATCCTCCGTGCGGATCTGGTCCAACTGCCGATTCGATTCAGCCTTCCGTGCAGTTGTGACTTTCAGATAAGCAGAGAACATTCAGCAAGGTCGAAAAAGAACAACACCCGAGAGCGCCTTGCCAATCCGTATCGTATATAGATGCTACCACGGACAGGCCAATTCGACAATCCATCAAGAGATGAAAAATCGCACCGAAGTAATTGGGGTAAAATAAGATATGTTTGACGAGCTTACGGGATTTGCCGACTAGAGTAACTTTTCGGATTTGAGGTTACAGGGCACAGGTTACAGGAAACAGGAACCAAGCCTTCAGGGCAATTCCTGTGCCCTGTACCCTGCACCCTGCATCCTTAGTACCAGATCGTGATGATCAAATTCGGTTCGGCCCGCTTGCCTTCCATCGTGCCCACGACCTGTGTGGCGAATTTAACCTCCACCTCTTCCTTATCGAGCCAGTCATTGATGGTTTTTTCCACGTATTCCATAGGGGCCGGGGCGATCTTGGCATAGAAGATCTTGCAGCGCATGGCGCCCGTACCGGTCAGATTGAGCGCGCGGCGGAACTGCGTCTTCTCGTGTACGCCCAGCCCCGTCGCTGTCATGCGGATCTTGGAATGAGCCTCCGCCACCGCGGGCTGATCCTGCTGGTCGATGAGCGTAATGGATTCGTCCGCGGGAGGCGCGGATTCCGCGGCGCCTTTGGCCTCGGGAGTCACCACCTCGCCGGCGAATGTTTCCAGTTTAGAAGGATCGATTTCCGGCAGCTCCTGCTCGGGAGCTTCTTCATCTGTCATGACCGGTCTCCTTGCTCAACTTCACCCGCACGCCACAGGACTTGCCGCGAGACCGATTATAGACCAGATGGTACGGTTTACAAAGAGTTTCAACTGCTGGTTTGAGCCGGGGCAAGTTGATAAACTTCGTATGTTCACCGCCGCGCGGATGGAGCGGTCGTATGCCGATGGCCCCGCGGGCGGATTGCTGACGAATGAGGCCATGAACAAAGAGAAGTTCCTTGTAACGGGCGCACTGGGCACCATTCTGGGGGCTGTTTTTCTGGTCGCCGTGATTGCCTGGCTGGACGCCAAGAGCGGTTCTGCGCTCACCGAGACGGCGCAGGCAAGCACTCCTGTTAACACGTACTCGGCGGCATCGAAAATCGGCCGCCAGTTTCGCGGCATCTGGCTACAGGTACACAGCAACGATCCTCGCTGCCCGTTTGAGGATTATGTCAAAGAGATAGCCGGAACGGGGGCCGACACCATCTGCCTGGCCGTGGCCGCCGAGCAGGAGAAAGCGGCCTCAAATTCCATCTATTGCGATGTGGACCGAATTCCTTCCGATCAGCGGCTGGCGGGACTGATCCGTTTGAGCCACTCGCTGGGCAAGCGCGTGATTGTGATGCCGCTGGTGCTTTTGACGCGGCCGGCGGGCGATGAGTGGCGCGGCAAGATCAACCCGGACGACTGGGAAGACTGGTGGACGCAGTACGACAAATACGTTTTGCACTACGCCCAGATCGCCCAGGAAAACGGCGTGGCCATGTATATGGTGGGCAGCGAGTTGTTGAGCACCGAATCGCAGGAGGCCCGCTGGCGCGACCTGATCGGCAAGGTGCGCAAGCAGAACCAGGACTACCTGGATGGCCAGTTCCGCCAGTATCTGCGCCAGACATTCCCCACGTACAAGCGCGGCGATTTTCAGAGCAAGTTCGGCATTGCCGACATCGATAGCTTCGTGTATTCCGCCCCGCGCGCCACGCCGCCGCCGGCGGAGCTGGTGACCCAGTACGAAACCTTCGCGGCCGATCGCAAGATGCTGCTGTCGTACTCCTCCAACTGGGACCACTACACCGTGCCCAAATGGTGGGACATTCTGGATGCCGTGGGCATGACCAGCTATTACGACATGAATCCCACGCACGATACCAACCCATCAGTCAAGTCGATGGTTCCGCGGTGGGAGGCGGTCCGCCGCACGGTAGCGGAGTGGCAGGCCAGGACGGGCAAGCCGGTTATCTTTACCGAGGTGGGCTGCCCCAGCCAGACGGGCTGCTCGACGTATCCCTGGAATTACTACAACGACCCCAACTCTCCCAACATGGTCGAGCAGAGGAATTTTGTGGAGAGTTTTCTGAACGTCTTCGGCAAAGAGCCCTGGGTGGGCGGCATCCTGATCTGGAAGTGGCGGGATAACCCCAGCGACATGGGTGGCCCGCAGGACAGCGGCTATACGCCCTTCAGGAAGCCGGCGATGGAGCCGATCCAGGCGTTCTTCTCCTCGCCCCTGCCGAGCGGAGCGCCGACATCACAGCCCAGCCCCGCTGAGGCCCAGCAGAAGGTGGTTGAGCCGAAGCCTGGCGCCGGCAACGCCCGCGCCTGAGGCCGCGCAGCAGAAGGCGCAGCCTCAGCCAAAACCTGTGCCGGCGGAAATGTGAATCAAGGCAGGGAACAGTTAACAGGTTACAGGCCTCAGGACCTGTATCCTGTAACCTGTACCCTCATCCCTTCAGCAGCCACTCAATCTCATTGGGCGTGAGCTTCACATTCGCCGCCCCCAGGCCATCGGCCAAGTGATTGAGCCTGCGCGTGCCCAGGATGGGGATCACCGGGAAGGGGTGGCACATGAGAAAGGCCAGGGCGATCTGATTCGGCGTGCAGCCTTTCTGGCTGGCGAGTTGGATGGCCCGCTGCCGCGCGGCGACGTTTTGCGGCGTATCAAAGGTGCCGCCCTGGCCGCCACCGGCAAAATAACCCGAGGCCGTGGGCGTATAAGGCATGACGGGCAGGCCCGATTGTTCGTGCCAGCGGCGATCTTCATCATGGAAAAACCGCAGCGTCGCCTCCGGCTCGCGCGGCTGAGCCAGACTCCACATCGGCTGGCTGGCTACAAAACCCGCCTGGCCGCTCTGAAGCGCGTATTCATTCGCCTTGGCGATCCGCGCGGCCGTCCAGTTGCTGGCGCCGAAATACCTGATCCGCCCGCGGCGAACCTCGGAATTGAGATAGTCGACGATCCCTTGAACCTCGAGGCGCGGGTCATCGCGGTGCAGCCAGTAGAGGTCGATCACATCGCAATCGAGACGCCCCAGGCTGTCATCCAGGTCCGCCGAGATGCGCCGGGGCGAGCAATAATCATCCGCGATGCGGTAACCTTTGCTCGAGCGGAGGCCCCCCTTGGTGGCGATGATGCACTTGTCGCGATCCCCGCGGCGGCGGAAGTAGTCGGCCAGGTATCTCTCGCTGGCGCCGTCTCCGCCCTCCAGCCAGAAGGCGTAGGCGTGGGCGGTGTCGAAAAAAATTCCCCCCGCCTGGCGATACGCATCCAGCAGCGAATCGGCCAGTTCGCCCTTCTCCGATGAGCCGATCGTGGCCGCGCCGTAGCAGATTGTCGAAACGGAGAGGTCGGTGTTGGGCAGAGTGATTCTTTGCATAGGGGGCAAGCCTTCACCAACCTGGTTAACCGGTTAACTAGTTAACTGGTTAACCGGATTCTTATCGATCATCTGCCTTTTAGCCACAACCTTCGGCACTTGTGAGGGACCATCTTCAAGAATCCAATTAACCGATTTAACCGGTTAACCAATTAACCTGTTTCTCCAGCGAAAGAGACCCAAGTAAACTGCTAGAGAAGGTATTTCTTGTCGATCTTTGTAAACAGCTTCATCTCCTTGGCCACTTCCTCATAGCCCTCGCGGCCCATGAGGGCGAAGGTGGCTTTTTTGCCCAGTTCGACGGCCGGCTGGTCGTAGGCGTTGATGTCCAGCAGCTCGCCCATGAGGCTGGTGGCGAATTCGTAAAGATAAATGAACGCGCCCACGTTTTCCGCGGTGATCTCTGGCGAAGCGGATGGTTATGGTAGGCCGCTTGGAAACCGCCAAGGCGTATTCCGTGGCGGTTTTTTCCGCCGCCAATAGCTTGCTCATTTTGGACTTGGCCAGGTACGCCAGGCCCGGCACGTCGGAGAAGGCTTCGGGAATGCGCACATCCACCGGCTGCTTGGCCGACTCCACGAAGATGATGAGCTTGTCGTTGGGCCCTTCGCGGTAGAGCTGCACCTGGCTGTGCTGGTCGGTAGTGCCCAGGGCCTTGATGGGCGTCAGGCCGACGAAGACATCCTCGCCGCGGCGGTTCTGGGCCTTGCCCAAGACTTTCCGCCCAGAGCTGGCGATACCAGTCGGCCAGCAGGTACAGGCGGTTGGAATAGGGCATCATCACGTGCATGGGCTTGCCCTTTTCCGTGTAGGTGAGGTACTTGACGGCCGCCAGCATGCAGGCGGGATTGCTGGTCCAGTCGGCCGCGGAGCAGCGGTCGGCCATGGCCGCCGCGCCGGCCAGCAGGGCGTCGATGTCGATGCCGCACATGGCCGCGGAGAACAGCCCCACCGGCGTCAGCACGCTGAACCGCCCGCCGACGTCGTCGGGCACGATGCAGCATTTCGTAGCCGTCCTGTTTCGGCGATCTTGTGCAGCGTGCCCTTTTCGGCGTCGGTGGTGGCGACGATGTGCTTGGCGAAGTCGTCGCCCAGCCGGCCTTCAACAATTCGCGGATGATCATGAACTGGCTGGCCGTCTCGGCCGTCTCGCCGCTCTTGGAGATGACGTTGAAGATGGTTGTATTCAGCCGCCGGCCCAGCAGGCCCAGCGTGTCCTTGACCAGGGCAGGATCGACGTTATCCAGGACGAACAGCCGCGGCCCGCCGCGCGAGTTGTCGGACTGGAGGTTGTAGGTGATGGGATTCGAGCGCCGCCTGGAGGGCGATGTTGCCCAGCGCCGAGCCGCCGATGCCCAGCACGACTAAATCGCTGCACGTGGGCCGCAGCTTTTCGACCAGCTTCATCACGCCGTCGCGGTAATCCCGCCGGACGGGCAGCGTGGCAAAGCCCAGCTTGCCCTGGCGAACCAGGTCATCCACCGTCCGCTGCGCGGCCGTCATTCTCTCAGACAGCCCCGACAGTTCGCCGGGGGTAATGCCGTGCTGATCGCCGACAACCTGCGAAGTCGCGTTCTTCCAATACAGCTCTATCATGTGTAAATCCTTTTATGTTTGAGTCGAGGAAGGCTTCTACATGCTGCCCGAGGCCTCTTCCCTACCGGAAGTCTAGCTCCTGTGCAAGTGGGATGTGGCACAACCGATGTGGCACAGTCGCCCTCGGCTGTGCTCTTTACCCCTCTCCCTCATACGGGAGAGGGGCAGGGGTGAGGGTTCTTGCGTTAACAGCCTGCCCACCCTACGATACTCCCCCATGACACAGAAACAATCCAGTGCGGGCGCGGCGGCCAAATCGGCCGCGATAACCTATAAGCAGTCCGGGGTCGATATCGACGCCGGCGACAAGATGGTGGACATGATCGTGCCCTTGGCGCGGCGGACCTTCGGGCCGCGCGTCATGGGCGACCTGGGCGGGTTTGCGGGCCT
This sequence comes from uncultured Phycisphaerales bacterium, assembly GCA_963785635.1. Taxonomy (GTDB): domain Bacteria; phylum Planctomycetota; class Phycisphaerae; order SM23-33; family FEN-1343; genus FEN-1343. Next base: position 52,496 of record CAWAWB010000011.1, on the reverse strand, counting down.
GTTCCGCCTGGACTACAACGAGAAGCTCTTCGCCCACAACTACCGCGAGCCCGTGCTGGTGGGCTGCACCGATGGCGTGGGCACCAAGGTGAAAGTCGCCATCGCCATGAACCGCGTGGACACCGTCGGCATCGACTGCGTGGCCATGAACGTCAACGACCTGATCTGCTGCGGCGCCGAGCCGCTGTTCTTCCTGGATTACATCGGCACGAACAAACTCTCCCCGCAGCGCATGGCGGATATCGTCAAGGGCGTTTCGGACGGCTGCGTGGATGCCGGCTGCGCGCTGCTGGGCGGCGAGACGGCGGAAATGCCGGACATCTACCAGGACGATGATTTCGACCTGGCCGGCTTCGCCGTGGGCGTCGTGGAGAAAAAGAGAATCATCGACGGCCGCAACGTGGAGGTCGGCGACACGGTGATCGCCCTGGCCTCCGACGGCCTGCACTCCAACGGCTACGGCCTGGCCCGCAAAGTGATGTTCGACATCGCCGGCTACGACGTGGATGATGCCCCGCCGGAATTGGAAGGCGCATCGGTGGGCCAGGCGATGCTCGCGCCCACGCGGATTTATGTGCGGCAAATTCTGGCCGTGCTGAGTCGTTACCGCGTCAAACACGTGGTCAAGGCGATGGCGCACATCACGGGCGGCGGGTTGGAAGGCAACCTGCCGCCGCGTTCTGCCGCCGGGCATGACTGCGCGCGTTCGCCGCGCAAGCTGGCAGATCCCGCCGATCTTTCGGCTCATTCAGGCCAAGGGCCCCGTGGATGAAACCGAAATGTTCAAGGTCTTCAACATGGGCATCGGCTTTGTGATGGTGGTGGCCTCGGCCTACGCCAAAAGCGTGATGGCACAGCTTCGCCGCAGCGGCGAGCGGTGCTGGGAACTGGGCCGCATCAAGAAGGGCGGACCGGATTTGGAGTGGGCATGATCTGATTTTTGATTTGCGATTTGCGATTTGCGATTGAGCCGCGGGCCACATGGCCTGCGGTTCTTTTTTTGAAGGTCGCCAACGCGGTAAGATGATCAAAGTCCCTGTCAGCTTGATCATCTTATATTTCCTTTTTTCCCAATGAGTTACGATAAGATTATCAAATGCACTTTGTGTTGATAATCTTACATCTCATTGTGCACCAATAACTTATCGATAAGATTATCACCAATTTTCCTGTGAAGGTGGGCCTTGTTGCGAGGACTTCTTAATTGGCGGTCTTGGCGGACTTGAAATCCCTTTTAAGTTATTGCAAATACAGCAATTAATCCAAGACCGCCAAGACCGCCAAGTCCGCCAACGTGTTTGACATGTCTCCGGGTTTGCTGTTCCCAGATTGCCTATCTTGTGCAAAGTGTGCAGATTGCCAGATCGGCAGAGGCAGAGTCACTCCTCTGCGCGGCCACGCAGACGTTTGACCTCTCCCCTTCGCCGCTTGGCGTCCAGCCGACGTCGCTGGCTGGCCCGGGTGGGCTTGGTGGCGTGGCGGGGCTTTGGCGGTACGGCCGCGCGGCGGATCATCTCCACCAGCCGATTAATCGCATCCTCGCGGTTCTGGCTCTGGCTGCGATAGCGGTTGGCCGTGATCACCAGTTCCCCGGCGGCCGTCATGCGTTTACCCGCGATCGCCCGCAGCCTCAGCTTTACGGCCGACGGCAGCGATGGCGATGCCATCACGTTGAAGCGAAGCTGGCAGGCCGTGGCCACCTTGTTGACGTTCTGTCCCCCGGGCCGGTGAGCGCACGAAGTGCAACTCCAGCTCGGATTCATCTACGCGCGATTGAACGCATAATTGGCAGCATCAGTGGAATTATCGGTTGAAGTTGATGGGGACAGAGCACTTAATTCCAGACATACGATATTTCGCTCTTCCACACGCTGAAAGGAATTAAGTGCTCTTTCCCCCACCCTTTGCCGCCCCATGCCGGGCGGGTATGGTGAAGGTAAAGATCGACCCCTCCCCCACCTTGGATTCCACATGAATGGTGCCGCCGTGGCGTTCCACGATGCGCTTGCAGGTGGCCAGGCCGATCCCGGAGCCGGAGAACTTGTTTCGATCGTGCAGCCGGTGGAAGATCACGAACAGGCGGCCGATCTGATCGGGCGTCATGCCGATGCCGTTATCCTGCACGAAGAATTTCCAGCCCCCAGCGATCTCTTTGGCGCTGATGCGCACCACAGGGGCGCGCATCATCATGGAACTTGATTCCGTTGCTCACCAGGTTCTGAAATAGCTGCCGCATCAGGGTCGGCGAGGCGTTGAGGACGGGCAGCGGATCGGCCTGGATGGCGGCCCCGCGTTCTCGAATCACCGTCTGCAAATCCGCCAGGGCCTGGTGAAGGACCTCGTTGCAGTCTGTCCGTTCGAACGGCGCCTCCTGCAACTGCACGCGGGAAAACGCCAGCAAATCCCGGATCAGTTGGCTCATCCTGCGGGCACTGTCGGAGGCATGGTGGACGAATTCGTTGGCACGTTCGTCAAGTTTGTTGCCGTATTGCCTTTCAAGCAGTTCTAGAAACAATGTCACGCCGCGCAGCGGCTCCTGGAGGTCGTGCGAGGCCATGTAGGCGAAGTTCTGGAGGTCCTTATTGGATTCCGCCAGCTCCCGCGCGGCGGCCTCGGCGCGGTCGCGGGCGGTGCGCAGCGCCGCCATCAACAGGGCAAATGCCGCAAAAACTCCCATGACGGCAGCCAAATCCCAGATGGCGCTGCCCAGGCCGTAGTACTCGAAGGCTAGATAGCTGGCAAACCAGCTAGCCGTAGAGAGAGTCGCCAGCGCCAGTCCGGCAATCCGCCCGCCGTACCAGGCGGCGATCCCAATGGGAATGAAATAGAAGAGCAGGAAACTGAGCTTGCCCGTGAGGTAATCCAGCAGGCCCACCACGGCTAAGAACAACAAGGAAAGGCCGATGGTCTTCCACAATGACAATTGCTTGGGCAATCTAATCATTAATGAGGCCCCACGCACACAGCAAACTACATTTTACCATACCCTGGGGACTTTTTTGCTTTCAGCGCCTTGCTATCCACTCCGCCAAAGCGGCGGTTCCGCTGGCTGAAGGCCTTGATCGCCTCGTGCAGGTGGCGCGGCTGAAAATCGGGCCAGAAGACATCGGTGGCATAAAACTCGGCGTAGCTGGATTGCCAGAGCAGGTAATTGCTCAGGCGAAATTCCCCGCTGGTGCGAACGACCAGGTCCGGATCGGGTAGACCAGCGGTGAAAAGGCTTTCATCCATCACGTGCTCATCGATGTGGTCGATGGCGAGGTTTCCCTCTTTCACCCTGCGCAATATCCTGTACGGCCGAAAGAATCTCCGCGCGGCCGCCGTAGTTTAAGGCCAGGCACAGCGTCATACCGGTGAGATTGGCGGTGACGCGGACGGATTCATCCAGTTCCCTGATGACCTCGGGCGGCAGGCCGTCGCGGATGCCGATGTGGCGGAGCTTGACGTTGTGGTCCAGGCAGGTCTGGCGTTCGCGGACAAGGTACTCGGCGTAGAGACCCATGAGCGAGGCCACTTCTTCCTTTGGCCGCGACCAGTTCTCGATGGAAAAGCTGTAGAGCGTCAGGGCATCGAGGCCCAGCCGGCGGCCTCGGTGACGATGGTGCGGACGACCTTGGCCCCCTCGGCGTGCCCGGCCACGCGGGGCAGCCCCTTCTGGCGGGCCCAGCGGCCGTTGCCATCCATGATGATGGCCACGTGGCGCGGAATCCGCTCATCGGGAATACCCAGTTCCCGCCGCGCGGCAGCCACAGCTTTGGGGGATACATCCGCCATTGGACCATCACCTAGAAATAAAGCGAGTTCTTTTCTTATCAATTGCGGATTTCGGATTTCGGATTGCTCCGCAACCGGCAGTCTCTTCCGGTCTTTCAATCCGCAATCCGCAATTCGCAATCCGCAATTACTTGCCAGTTATGCTGGCCAGTTCCGGCACCTGCGTGTGGTGCGCGATCATCTGCTCGCGCTGCGGACCGACGCCGATCACGCCCACAGGGCGACCTAAAATCGCCTCGACCCTGTCTACATACTTTCGCGCGGCGGCGGGCAGTTGCCCATACGACCGGTATTCTGAGACATCCTCATCCCAGCCTTCCAACATCTCATATACAGGCTGCGCCACTCCGAGGAGCGTGGGATCGAAGGCCTCGACACTCTTGCCGCCGACCTTATAGCCCGTACAGATTTTTACCTCTTTCAAACCACCGAGAACATCCAGCAGGGCCAGGGCCACCTCGGCCACATCGGACAGATCCGCCGTGTAGCGCACGGCGAAAAGGTCCAGCCAGCCGCAGCGCCGCGGGCGGCCGGTGGTGGTGCCGTATTCGCGGCCGCGCTCGCGGATGTACTGGCCGGTCTGGTTATCCTGCTCCGTGGGGAAAGGACCTGAGCCCACGCGCGTGGTATAGGCCTTGCACAGGCCCACCACGCGGCCCACCGCCGACGGCGGCACGCCCGCCCCCGCCGAAACGCCGCAAGCGGTGACGGAGGAGCTGGTCACGAAGGGATACGTGCCATGGTCGATATCCAGCATCGAGCCCTGGCCGCCTTCAAACAGGATGCGCTCGCCGGCGGCGTTGGCCTTGCGGAGAATGCCGCCGGTGTCGGCGATCATGCTGCCAAAAAGCTCCCCGAGGCGCGTGTACTCTTTGGTGATGGCGGCCAGGTCCAGGGGGCCTCCGCCAAACAGCGCCGCCAAGAGCTTATTCTTCATTGCGCCGATCTCGGCGATCTTCCCGGCCAGCAGTTTGGCATCCAGGAGGTCCTCGGCGCGGATGGCCGTGGAGCGGCGGGCCTTGTCGGCGTAACAGGGACCGATGCCTCGGGCGGTCGTGCCGATCTTTTGACCAGCCAGGGCTTGTTCGCTGGCGGCATCTTCCGCCTTGTGCCAGGGCATGACCAGATGGGCTGTGCGGCTGATCAGCAGGTTTTTGGAGCTGACCTGAATTCCGCGGCCGCGCAGGTGCGTGATTTCATCGGCGGCGACCACAGGGTCAAAGACCACGCCGTTGCCGATGATGTTTATGGTGGCCGGCCGCAGGATACCGCAGGGAATCAGGTGCAGGGCGAAGCGCTCGCCATCCACCACGATGGTGTGGCCGGCGTTGGCGCCCCCGCAATAGCGCACCACGTACCTGGAGGCCTCGGCCAGGCGGTCGACCACCTTGCCCTTGCCTTCATCGCCCCACTGGAGGCCGATTACCGTAAAGTTTGCACAAGCCATCGTTTCACTTCTCCTGGCGCACTCCATTCGCCGCGGATGTTCTACCGGCGCAGCATCGGCGCGCAAAAGAACAGGATAGACTCTGGTGCTGGAGAGTCAAGTGTTGGGTGCGCAAACGATCCTCTGTTGGCTATTCATTTCGATTGCGGACGAGGTTAACCGGTTCGCTCGCTACGCTCGCTCTTGGAAAACGAAACCAAAATACTTGTGATCCGTAGGTCCGACCTTACAATCTTCCAAGAAGCGGATTTTTAGAAGTTTTTGTGCCTTCGCGGCCGTATTTTGAGGTGGTAAGTGGCGAGTCGGAAAGACAAGGCGAAGCTGATAGGCCTGGGCCTGGATGGTAAGGACGGCCACGTTCGCATAACGCGCTCGGAAATCTTTGATCTGTATGGCGGCAGCGAAGAGACGCACGAAAAAATGCAGGAATCCTGCATCAAGTTCCAGGAAAAGCTGGACCAACGGGGCAAGCGGTTGGAGGACCTGCCAGGGACGGAATTGCATGATTTGGCAGGAGAATGCCAACTTACGCCGCTGCTGGAAATCCGGCCGGTAAAAAAGTCGGCTCGGAAGGATTGACTTTTTTCTTGCGCAGGGTACCTAAAGATTTCATAATCTGTGTAAGCGAGGATCGCATCTGTAATCACTTTGTAAGCATTTGACACGCCTTTTCTGGCTTATGTCTCAGTCAGTATCACGGAGGATCTGACCGGTTGGCATGACACGGACGATGTACGGAGGGTCCGTCATGTCGGACACAGTTCCGGCAGTACGTGGCTACCGGCCCAGCAGGTACTCACCGTTCGAGGACGATGTGGCCCAGCGAGAGACTGTTCGCCTGGCCAATCTCGAACGGTATATCGTGCGCGCTCGAGCCGGCATGCCGATTTTTGATGAGCCCGAGCATCATTCGTTCCCTGGGACGCTGGGTATAGAGCCCGGCCACAGCCGCGCAGTTTGACGGTTCCCTTGGTTCGGGGTTCGGAGGGCTCAACGCTTCGCTAGAGGCGGCGCCGCCTTTGCGGTACCCCTTTGTGCGCGGCCGTGCCGCTGACTTGGCGGCGGGGCTTGCTAAGTCCCTTTTCCGCGCTGCCACGGTCATGCAATTGCCTTAACCCATCTAGGTGATTAGTCTAAGCCCATCAAGCATGAGCACTCCCGCTACATCCTGTGCCGAAGTTCCGCAGCCGCTGCCGCAATGGGAGACACTGTCTGATGGAAGCCTTTTGGTACGGGCCCCTGCAAAAATAAACCTGTGCCTGCACGTGGGCAAAAAACGCGCCGATGGATATCACGAACTGGATTCACTGGTCGCCAAGGTAACGCTTTACGATGAACTTATTTTGACGAGGCAGGATGATGGCCCCCTGGAGTTTCACTGCGACAGCGCCGACGCGGGTCCGGATGAACAAAACCTCGCCCTGCGCGGCCAGACTTCTTCGCGAGCAGCTGGGAAGTTCTACGGGCGCGCATAGAACTGCGAAAACGGATTCCGGTGGGCGCTGGTCTGGCCGGCGGATCATCCGATGGCGCGGCGGCGCTGCTGGGCCTCAATAAACTCTGGGGCGATCAACTGGGACACGCACAACTTGTGCAATTGGCGCTGCATTTAGGCAGTGATGTTCCGCTTTTTTTACGCGGCCCCGCAAGCCGCATGCGCGGCCGCGGAGAGCTACTGACGGAGGTAGATCTGCATCCGTTCTGGGCTATCCTGTTGTGCCCTCCTGTGGCCTGCGCAACAGCGGAGGTTTATGCCGCTTTCGATCGAACGGCGCCACGCGAACTGCAACCAATCCAGTTGGAAAAGATCTCCGGTGCTCCGGTGGATCAGTGGCCGTCTCTGCTGAAAAACGATCTGCGCGCACCGGCGTGCGCGATCTGCCCGCAAGTCGCCGATTGGGCCGGCGCCTTCAGCAAGGCCGTTGCAAAACCGGTACTGATGACCGGCAGCGGAAGCGCTTTTTTTACAACATTTAACGATTTTTCTTCGATAAAATCTGCTTTCGCAAAATTAGGTGAAACCCTTACGAATTTCGCACGAATCATCTCACTTAACTCTTGGTAGGACAAGCTCTTAAGTTCACGTTTCCAAAATCGGAATAATCCTAAGGCGTTTATCCCCATTGACTTGCAGCTAATTTGCCCCCTGTTTCCCGCCTTGACGGTTTCTTGGGGGCGCGATACCGTGACTATTGGTTATTCACAGTGCATCGCTTGATTCGGGATATTGGGCTGTGCGATTTTGATGTGAGCAGTATCAACTTTAGGAGGTTTTAATATGCTTCGCGCTATATTGCTGGCGATGGTTCTGGCCTTGCTGACATTTGTTTCATCAGCACAGGCTGATTTCACCAAGATCGCATCGCCATTTCCTGGCGAATTGAGCCAGGCACAGATTTTGGATGGAATCTACGGCGGCACTTTCGTCAACTCGGGTGTGAATTACAGCAACGGGGCGGTGACGGCAGTTCGCATGAGCGACTCGCCACTGTCCGGAGTACAGGGCGTGGTAAACGATGCGTCGGCCACGGACCAGGTCTGGCATGATGGCTTCATCCAGGCCAGCGCGCAGGTGCGCTACACGATCCTGCCGGGCGACACGTTCGGTTACTTCGGCGGCGCTTCCGGCGGCAGCTACACGAAGCTGTTCGATGTAAATGGCTACGGCTTTAACGTGAGTGGCTCGACCAGCCTTGATCTTACCGGTCAGACGTGGCGCTGGGGTATGTCGCGCGACGGGCTTTTTGGCGATGTTACCCATTCTTCGCTTCAGGCCGACAATGGCGGTGCGGATTATCTTGTGACCTACCAGATAACCGGCTTGGGCGACATCTCCACTGAAAAGACGTGGCTGCTGTTCTGGGAAGACCTCTACAACGGCCCTATTCTCAAAGGCGACTTCAATGATGTGGTTGTCGAGGTGAAAGCCAGTGCGACCGGCGGTGACAACCTGGCTGCTGTTCCGGCTCCCGGCGCAGTTGTTCTTGGCGCCATTGGATTGAGCCTTGTCGGTTGGTTACAGAGGCGCAAGATCGCTTAAATTGTTCGACGACATTGACCGGCTCGGCTGCTTCGGCGGCCGGGCCGGTTTTTTTTTGCGCCGCCGTTAACAGTCCCAAAAACCATTTTTTTGCCCGTTCTTTGCCGGTCGTGACGGAAATTTTTCAAGCAGCTTCGCGACACGCGGAAAATTCCAAACCAGCATCATCTGATTCTAATTTCCTTTTTCAGAAAGAGTTGCACCCTGCCGCACGGATGCGTGCCATTTCTGCTGTCACAGTAAAAAACAATCAGACCGCCACAGCCGCGCGGTTCACTCATCCCGTGCTGCATATGCTTTAAGTGAGCGGAAGACCGCTCAGAGTACTCCGCAGATTTTGGCGGCGTATCTGCCAAAGGAGTCAGAACTAAGGGGAGGAGAACGCAATGCTAAGGCGATCGGTGGTTATGGCAGCGGCAGTCTTACTGATGACAAGCTCAGCAGTCTGGGCAGGCTTCAGTTCAAACGACGGGGGGCCCTGCGATGAGCTGGGCCAGAAGAAGATTCTGGCCGGCCTCTACGGGGGCACATTCAAGAACGCCGGCAAGAACTACACCAATGGCGACATCACGGCCGTCTGGAGGGGTGACATCCTCACAGGCAATAAGAACTCCGGTCTGAACGATGCCTATGGCAAGTGTCTCGCCGGCGGCGCCACCTGGGAGGAAGTCTCCCTCTCCAGCCTGGTAGATGATCAATCCCTGAAATACACCGGCTGGATTAAGCACCTGATGGCCTATGAGATCGACCACTCCGGCGGCACGGGCTCATCTTCCACCTGGTTGATCGTCTTTAAAGGGGCTTCAGATCGAAGCGAGTTTGAAAAATGGTTCAATGATGTGTGCGTCAAGGGCAATACTCCCGGCGACAACCACATTACGCCGGCCCCCAGTGCGATAGTTCTGGGCTCTCTAGGACTGTGCCTGGTCGGCTGGTTCCAGAGACGGCACATGCCGAATTCATGAAACTGAATCCATCGTGGCCCGGTCGTCTGTTCGCTCAGCAGACGCCGGGCTTTTTTTGGCTTTTTTTTGCATCGATTAGGCGAATTTGCCGCGCGTGCGTCGCTGACTGCTTTGAAAGCATGAAGACTGCCATACCCGATTAGTTTCATTAATCTTTGTGTTTTCAAGCACTTACAAAAGCTTTCGCATGCAGCTTTTCCTCATTTTGCATTCGTAAATTAAATAAGTTTTCCCCCATCCGCCATCGTCTTGGGAACCCGTAACTTCCCTGCATATCGTTCTAGTGAACGCAATTTTGGAATCGCCCCGTACCGTTCGCAGAGGAGTCGCCGGAGACGGTTCGGGTTCGATGGAGGAGCGGCAATGTTCGTCTCGAGATTTGTGGCGTTTTCTGTGGCGATATTCACAACCGCTTCGTTCGCTCACGCTTCTTTAGGGGCAGCCGATTCCCCTTTTCAAAAGCAGTTCGCCCCTGCGCAGATTTTCCAGAATCTTTGGGCACCAAAGTCCGCGCCCTCCACAGACGCCGTAACTTGTCAGGAAGGTGCGAACAACTTTGGCAGAAAACCCACTGATTCTGACAATCAGGTGGCAAAGGCAACACTCGCCTCGCTGCCGGCCCCGGGCGCGATCATTCTGGGCATACTGGGCTTGTGCCTGGTTGGATGCTACCAGCGCCGCAAGCTCGAATAAACCAATCGAGTTCCAGATTGCCAACCAGATTGCCAAAATCATGACATTGGCAATCTGGTTTTTTGCCCATTTTATTGGGCTTTTTACACAAGGTTGCCAAGATTGCCAGATTGCCAACGTGACGTGTAAGACGACCGGCAGCTTGCCCATCTTACCCAAGATGCCCATTTTAACTGTAACGCTTACCTGAATGCGACTGCGGAAATTCCGCAGTCGGTCTGGGCTGCCGCGCGGCGCCATGGCCCCAAACCCTTTCTGGATAAAGGTGCTCCTTTCGTTATAATCTCACCACCGGCGGCTCGGGTTCGCTGCCCTTGGCGATTTTGGCATTTCTGATTGCCGGTCGTGCCATTCGCTGAGCCGGCGCCGACGCCTAAGAATTGGTCTGCCGCCGCGCGTTACTGTCGTTGGCAAGGAGTCCGTGATGGGCGAAGGCAAGAGTTCATACCTGGGTCTTACAGGCGCTTACATCTTCGATCAGGCGCTGAGAGAAGAGGGCGTGGATGTTATGTTCGGCTACCCCGGCGGGGCCGTGCTGCCCATCTTCGACGCCCTGTACGACAGCCCCATCCGCTTCATCCTCACCCGCCACGAGCAGGGCGCCGCGCACATGGCCGACGGTTTTGCCCGAGCCTCCGGCCGCTGCGGCGTGGTCCTGGCCACTTCGGGGCCTGGCGCGTGCAATCTCGTGACGGGCCTGGCCACGGCGTACATGGACAGCATTCCAGTGGTCGCCTTCACCGGCCAGGTAAAAAGCTTTCTCATCGGCAACGATGCCTTCCAGGAAGCCGATGTCACCGGCGTGACGCGCCCCATCACCAAGCACAACGTGCTGGTGAAGGATGTGCGCGACCTGGCGCGCACGGTCCACGAGGCGTTCCACATCGCTTCTACCGGCCGGCCGGGCCCCGTGCTGGTGGATATCGCCGTCGATGCCACCATCGCCAAGCTGGAAGAAGAGACCTCGAGCGAAATCGATTTGCCCGGCTACAAGCCTTGCATCACCGGCAATCCGCGGCAGATCAAGCTGGCCGCGGACGCCATCAACGCTTCCCAGCGGCCCGTGCTGTATGTCGGCGGCGGAGTGATCCTGGCCAATGCGGTCGACGAGCTGCGCAGCCTTGTAGCCAAATTCAGAATACCGGCAACCACCACGCTGCTGGCCTTAGGCGCGGTGGATGAAGATGATGAGCTGGCCATGCGCATGCTGGGCATGCACGGATCGGCCTGCGCCAATTATGCCGTGCAGGACAGCGACTGCCTCATCGCCGTGGGCGCGCGTTTTGAGGACCGCGTCACCGGCAACGTGGCCACCTTTGCCCCTAAGGCAAAAATCATCCACATCGATATCGACCCCACATCGATCGCCAAGAACGTGCGGGTGGACATCCCCGTCGTAGGCGATGCCAGGGATATTCTCTCCCGCCTGCTGGAGCACCTGGAGGTCAAGGACCGCTCCGCCTGGCTGGCGAAAATCGCCGAGTGGAAAAAGAAGTACCCGTTCAATTACGAAAAATCCGGCCACATCCGCCCGCAGGAAGTGATCGAGGCGGTGGGTCATCAGACTGACCACAACGCCATCATCGCCACAGGCGTGGGCCAGCATCAGATGTGGACCGCCCAGTTCTACAAGTTCCGCCGCCCCCGGCAGATCATCACCTCCGGCGGCCTGGGCACGATGGGCTTTGGCCTGCCCGCGGCCATCGGCGCCAAGGTGGCCTGCCCCAAACAAACGGTAATCGACATCGACGGCGACGGCAGCTTCTCCATGACCATGGTCGAGCTGATCACGGCCGTGCAGAACAATATCGCCATCAAGGCCGTCGTCCTGAACAATGGCTATCTCGGCATGGTCCGCCAGTGGCAGGAACTGTTCTACCGGCGGCGCTATTCCAGTGTGACGCACCCCTGCCCCGGCTTTGCGGGCGTGGCCCAGGCCTTCGGCGGTGTGGGCATGACCATCACCGATCGGGCCGAACTGGATGATGCCGTGCGCGAGCTGTTGAAGGCTGAGGGCCCCGCCGTGCTGGATGTGCAGGTCGAGCCGGAAGAGAACGTTTACCCCATGGTCCCGGTGGGCAAGGGCCTGCACGAGATGGACCTGGGAAGATTGGTATAAAAGCAGGCTGTAGGCTGTAGGCATTCGGGCTGTAGGTACGGCCGGAAAACAGCAGCGATGAAAAATGCTGAATCCTGTTCTTGCAGTCCCTACAGCCTACAGTCTACAGCCTAAAGCCTTCTTGGAGGTCTCATGGCCGCTCAGATTGAGCAGGAAAAGTCGATCACGCAAAGGCACGTCATTTACGCCCTGGTGCAGAATAAGCCCGGCGTCCTGGCGCACGTGGCGGGCATGTTCGCCGCGCGCGGCTTTAACATTGATTCGCTGGTGGTCGGCCGCACGGAAAACCCCGAGCTTAGCCGCATGACCATCGTCGTGGTGGCCGATGACCGCGTGCTCGACCAGGTGCGCAAGCAACTGGCCAAGATCATCGAGGTCGTGAAGGTCCGCGATTTCCAGGACCTGGATTACGTCGAGCGCGACCTCATGCTCATCCGCGTCAATGCCGCGCCGGTCAAACGGGCCGAGGTGATCGATCTGGCCAACGTCTTTCGCGGCCGCGTGGTGGATGTCGCGCCCTCCAGCCTGCTCATCGCCATGACCGGCACGGAAGACAAGGTAGAGGCTTTCATCGAACTGGTGCGGCCATACGGCATCGTCGAGCTGGCCCGCACGGGCGTGATCGCCATGCCCCGCGGCAAGCAAAAAGAATAAGAAGAAGACAACCACAAAGACCACGAAGATCACAAAGAACACAAAGGAAAGAAAATGAACTGCTGACTTCTTTCTCTTTTGTTTTTAATTCTCCTACTTCTGTTTTTCTTCGTGTTCTTCGTGGTCTTTGTGATCTTTGTGGTTAAGCTTTTGTCTTAGCCGCACGGAATGGAGGCCGTCATGGCGAGAAAGACCATATTCTCCTGGCTGCCGTGGCTCGCCCTGGCCGCCATCGCGCTCTTCGCCTTTTCGAGATATCGCCATCCGCTCGCCGATGTAGCCAAAAAACCCGACACCTCCCACGCCTCCTGGCGCGGCTATGACAGCGGCTATAGCCACTCCCCAGCCGATAAAGCAGATAAGACCGATGCAAACCAGTAATCAAACAATGCCGGACACCGCGGCTATCCCGCAGTCAAAACCCGCGCGGCGGCGCCTGCCATTATTGATGGCCTTAACGCTAATCATCGCGGCGCTCGTTTACTTTGCTTTTCACTGGGGCCAAAGCACCACCTTCACGCACACGGGGCCGACCATTACCGAGCTGGAAAAACTGGGCAACCTGTGCACGCTGCGCGTACACGTAGCCGATGTCATGCAGCTCGATGACAAGAAGTGGTACGGCAACATCCAGGGCGGCGTGGATCATCAAGGGCGACGCCCTGGTGAGCGTGGACCTGCGCAAGGCCAAGGTCGAAGACAAGGACATGCAGGCCCGCACGGCCACGATCGTGCTGCCCCCGCCGGAACTCTTAAACCCGCGGGTCGATCACGACAAGACGCGGGAATACGATTTTTCCACCGGCCTTTTCCGCAGTCCCCAGTACGCCGGCGAGCTTCGCTCCAGGGCCATGCAGGAGGCCCAGCACCTCGTGACCTTCGCCGCGCAGGATGAAGTGAAAGATGCCTCCTCCATCGCGCGGCAGCAAGCCCAGGCCGTCATCCGCAACTTTTACCTCCTCGTCGGCTGGGATGTGAAGATCCGCTGGGCAGATCAACTCTCTGCCCAATCGGCGCCAATTAATTAGGACTCAAGATGTGGCACAGCCGCCCTCGGCTGTGCTGCCTAATGGGGTAATGCCATGCAGGATAACGAGGAATCAGTCGGCAGAGAGACTGGGCCAGCCAGGGGTAAGATGGCGGGGTGGTGGGTTCTGGCAATTCTTGTCGGTATTGCAACTGCGTTTATGGCTGGCGAAATACACCACCCAACGCCGCAAAAGCCGAAATTCAAGTGCGTTCCAAATCGAGGTGGAACAGCCGTCTGGACTGTCAGAGTCAAATCATTATCCAATAATATGCTTTCGCTTCGTGGAGATATAGATGCAGACCTCACCATCGCCCCAGCTACGGCAACGGTGTTAAAACCATGGACAATCCGTCATGAAATCGAGATTCGAATGGATGGCAACCTCGCCAATGCGCCATATGAAGCTGTCTTTGACAAGGGGTTGCACATGGGAAGCGGCAGCAGTCTGGACGTTGCCTGGGAGGTGGTGGCGCAATATCACTTTGGGTTGTTGGTCTCAGAAGAAATAGAGAACAGGACCGGATCCAGAATCACCGGCCCTTCAGATTGGCCATTTCTTAAAAAACCTCCTCCTTCATCCGCGCCGGAAGAATAAAAGAAAAGGGTGTGCAGCGGAGCTGCACACCCTGCTTTTCTTTTCAATAGCACAGCCGAGGGCGGCTGTGCCACACTCGGCTGTGCCACGTTATCTGACGAATCACTTTTCTTTTTCGCCCACGATCAGGGCCGGATTATCAATCTTAAATGGACAGGGCCTGTCGGGCTGGCCGGTGACCTTGAAGGGACCTTTCACACCTTCGGGCTCTCGCCATGAGAGCGGCCGGGCGCCCCCTCAGCCATACTCCATGGCGAACAGTTTGTTGTACCCGCCGTCCGCGCTGCGGATCCGCAGCTTGGCCTGGAGCGTTTTAGACGGCGCTGCATCCACCTGGCGCTGGGCCACCCACACCGGGTCCCCGTTGGATGTGGTGATATCGGCGCAGAAGAGGTGCTTTCCGTTTTCACCCTTATCCAGCACGCGAATTTCCAGCTGGCCAATCGGCGGGGCAGCGCTGCCCTTGGCGGGAACCTCAAATGGCTTTTCGTGCGGCGGCATAAACGCGATGATCGTCCAGTACCAGCCATCCTTTTCTTCGGCCCGGATGTCATACGTGCGGATGCGGTACCGGCCAGCGGGGACCTGGGCGGTTCTCTCGCCCTCGGTCATGCGCTCGAAATGGCCCATCGGGCCATACACGCTGAAACCATAGACCCCCGGCGGCAGGTCAATCGTGCCCATGGCGATATGTTTGGCGGGCTTCAGGCTGATCTGGCTACCATCGGGCGCGATGGTCATCTCATACATCAGCCCCTCAAAATCGAGCAGCCGGCCCAGGAATCGCCGATCCAGGTTTTGCACGCGATTGTCCGCGTCATAAATGACGATGTAGTCGCCCGCCATTTCATCCGTTGAGGGCGTGTTGAAGCGGCCATCGGCATCGTTATCGATCAGCTTGATGAACCGCCGGCGACCGCCCATATCGATCACGCCTTCGCGCCTTGCGCAGTCGCGGATGGACAGGCCCATCTTGCCCTCGCCCATCATCTGGTAGCTGATCACCAGGTGAAATGGCTGCGGACCTTCCTTGGAGGGCCGTTCGATCTTCACCGGCCCCCAGTGCCCGGCGCCTGGAGGCGCCGGTCGTTCGAAAAGAATCCCAGGCGTGCCAGTGTTGGGCTTGCTGTGGATTGGCTGCTCATCCGCCAGTGAGCCGTCCAGGTTCGTATCGATGTAGAGCAGATCGTAATCAGATGCGCCTTCGGACTTGTCCAGGATGATCCAGGAATCGCTGAAATTCGCCGCCGCGCGTTTCCAGGGGAAGAAGAGCGCGCTGTCGGACAGATTCTCCGGCAGAGTCACCCGCGCGGCCGCTGGCTCTCCGCGAAACTCGTCTGCCCCACCGGGTCCAGGTCCGACCGCCCCAGATTTCGATCGACCTTGTAGGCCAGTGCTGTGGACTGTCCTTCTGGCCCGGTCGCAGGCTGAGTGGTGGCTGCCTGGGCTAAGCCGCCCAGAAGCATTAAGACTGCAACGGCGGACAATACTCTTTTCATGTTGGGTACCTCCCCAAAAGATAGCTGAATCATGGTGCTGCTCCCGATGCCTGCCCACTTATGAGACACTTTTGCCCGCAAAAGGTTACCAGAATTCCGGTAATGTTTCCTCCAAATAGTGTCAATCGGATTTGTCTCGAGGGGCAAGTCGGTAGAGTGTGAAGCTGCACTGAGGGCACCTGATAATGTGTTGCCTTTGCGCGGGCCTGTTGCACGGTTTTTTGAGAATAGCCAAGGCGCAAGCCCGTGGTGTAATTTGCGTCTATCACCGGAGCCCCAGCGGGGCGACTGAACGGCTGACGCTCAATCGCCCCGCTGGGGCTCTGACCTCTAAGCGAATGTTTTCCACGGGCTTGCGCCCGTGGCTATTTTCAGGGGAAGAGGAGGGAATTAGGATACCCTCAGCCTGGTTGCACGCCCTACAGCTTTCTGCTGCGCAGAATGGAGAAGACGACCCACAGACCCAGCACGGCCGCGATGAGATAGCCCACGATGCCCAGCGTCTCGACCCGCACGATTCCCAGTAGCACACGCTGAGAGCCCTGCGTGACCAGCAAGCTGGAGGCCACGACGGAGCCGGCGATGATCAGGCCGAAGGCGATGCGGTTGGAGGCGCGGTCCAGCGTGTGTACCAGGTTCTCCAGGTGCTCGTGCTGCACGTGCAGCTCGATCTGCCCGCGGCGCAGGCGCGTCAAAATGGCATCGATCTGTTCGGGCAGGCGGCCCCCCAGGTCCACCACATCCCGCAAAAACCGCTGGCCCTGTTTCCAGAGCCGCCGGGGGTCCATCCGCTCCATGGAGAGCTGCCGCGCGTACGGCCGCAGTTGGTCTAAAAGCTGGAAGTCTTCATCCAGGGCCTTGGCCAGGGACTCAATGGTCATGATCGATTTGAGCATCAGCGTGAATTCAGAAGGCGGGTGCACGTGCCGCCGCCGCATGATCTCAAAGGCCTGGGCGATCACGCGGCCGACGGGGATATCCTTCAGCGGCAGGTTGGCGTAACTGTCCAGCATGTCGTCGAGGTCCATGGTAAGGGCGGCGATATCCGTCTGCTCCCCCATGAGCCCGGCCCGCGTGAAGGCGTACACCATCCGCTCGGCATCGTTTTCGATGAGCGAACTCACCAGCTCGCCCATGAGCAGCCGGTTGCGGTCGCTCACACGCGCGGCTTGGCCGAAATCCACCGGGGCCAGGACATTGCCCGGCAAAATGAAGATGTTGCCTGGGTGCGGATCGGTGTGAAAGAAGCCGAACTCGAACACCTGGCGCAGGATGAACTGCGCCCCACGTGAGGCGATCAGCTTGCGGTCCATGCCCGCCGCATCCAGCGCGGCGATGTCGCTGACCTTGATGCCCTCGATGCACTCCATCGTCAGGACGCCATCGGTGGAATAGTCGCTGTATACGCGCAGAATCTTGACGGTCGGATCACCGGCAAAGTCGCGGGCAAACCGCCGGATGTTGCGCGCCTCGTTGGAAAGGTGTACTTCCTTGGTCACCGCGGCCGTGAACTCGCGGACCATGCGCACCGGATCAATGGTCTCCTCGGGAGGCAGCGAGGCTTTGACCAGGCCGGCCAGGTCCAGCAGGATCTCGCATTCAATGCGGATAGACTGCACGATTCCCGGCCGCCGCACCTTCACCACAACCTGGGTGCCATCCAGCAGGACTGCGCGATATACTTGGGCGATCGACGCCGCGGCCAGCGGCTCGGAATCAAAACGTAAAAACTTCGTCTCCAGCGTGCCCCTCAGCTCCGTTTCCACTGCGCGGCGGATCGACTCGGAATCCGCCGGCGGCACCCGATCCTGCAAGAGTTCCAGTTCGGCCACGTACTCCGGCGGGATCATGTCCGGGCGCGTGGACAAGAGCTGGCCCAGCTTGATGAACGTGGGTCCAAGTTCTGTAAGCGCCAGCCGCACGCGCTGCGGCGCGAGCGGCCATCCGCCGCGCGGCGGATGTGCTTCGGCACTGCACTGGCGCCCATGCGAAGCGTGAGCCTCCGCCTCAAAGCATCCACCACCTCATCGAAGCCGTACTTCATCAGCACGGCCAGGATGTGGCGGTAGCGGCGCAGGTGCTCGACCTTTTCGACTAACTTGAACCTCATCTTGGAATTTGCAGATGGGCCAGCGCCTCGTCGATCTTGCCCTGGAGGCGGGCAATGTCCTCGCGCGTGGCCAGGTTCATTTCGTCCACGACCTGTTTGAGCTGCTTGCGGATGGTCCGCTCCAGCTCCTCCCGGGCGTGCTGGGCGGAATCCATCACGTCGCGCACGAAGCCTTCGCGCTCGCCCTTGGCCGCCTGGCCGCGTTGGACGTACTCGTCGAAGATCTTCTCGGCACGCTCCCGCGTCATGGAAAGGGCGCCCAGTCCCGCCAGCATCAACTTGTTTGCCGTCTCGAACATGTTTTGCTCCCAAAAGTTATGTGCAGCGACCACTACACTCTATTGTAACGCAGGCAAGGGCTTATGTGCAGCCCCCCGAGCAAGTGAGACAGGGAAAAGATGGTCAAGGTGGCCAAGATGGCCAAGAGTTAATGATGACCAAATGACCAATTTGGTCATTTCGGCGCTCACCCGAAAAGTTGGTTGAAATGTCTGGGTTACACCATCCTGAGCCCATCGTCGCCATTGTACATCTGAATTCTCTGGCAATTTATCTATATTACCTATCTTTGCCAAATTAAAGCATTTTGGGCGATTTTGGATCGGGATTGGCGGTCTAAGAATTCTTCGCGTTAAGCTATAACTTCTGAATACACAAAATAGTACGTCACGCAATTCTAGACCGCCAACACCGCCAATTGGACACGCTTGGGGTCTTGGCGGTCTTAAAAACGCATAGTTTAGGTAAGTTTAGCCTTCTATTCCTGGTTCTCTTCCCTAGACCTTAGCATTACGCGGCGAATGGCGTTGATGCTTTCCTTCCCTTCATCCGATTTCCGTGAGACTCGCCAACTTTTGGCGATGAGAGCCTCATTTGGTCATTTTTGAGGATAGGTCAGCGGGTCTTTCGCCCCCGCGGCGGCGAAACCGGCCAGGCGGATTCGGCAACTGTCGCAGCGGCCGCAGGGATTACCGCCGGGATCTGGATCGTAGCAACTTCTTGTCAAAGCATAACATACGCCAAGCGACAGGCCCTTTTCGATGATTTGGTCTTTGGTTAGGTGGATGAGGGGTGCATGGATGTGGAAGGCACCGCCGCGCACGCCCGCCGCGGTGGCCAGATTGGCCAGTAGCTGGAAGGCCTCGATGAAGGCGGGCCGACAATCGGGGTAACCACTGTAATCAACGGCATTTACGCCGATGAAGATGTCGAATGCCCCGAGCACTTCGGCATAACCCAAGGCCACAGAAAGAAAGATGGTATTCCTGGCAGGAACGTACGTTACGGGAATGTTTTCTGCCTTTTCTGCTGCGGCAGCTTGGCCTTGGGGCCTTTGGGCTAGTTCAGTCGCGCTGGACTTGGGCACATCGATAGCGTCAGTCAGTGCTGAATGGCCAAACCCCGCGGCGGCGGTGAGGTCCAGCCGCACGATGCGGTGATCCGCCGCGCCGAGCGTCTCGGCCACCCGGGCCGCGGCTCCCAATTCGAACCGGTGCCGCTGGCCATAATCAAAGCTCAGCGCATGGCAGTGAAAGCCTTCATCCAGGGCGATGGCCAGCGTCGTGGCGGAATCCAATCCGCCGGAAAGCAGCACGACGGCCTCAGGTTTTTTCGTCCCATTCGGCAATTTTTCTGTCCCATATCTCAGCCGGTCTTGATCGCCCACCAATAGCCTGCCGCCGCGCCGAAGATGGTGGCGGCGATCAGGCTGGCCCAGCGGCTGGGGCGGGCATCGCAGTTGCCCGAGCCGCACACGGGCGAGCGGCCGATGAGGAAGCCCGCCGCCGCGCCCGCCGCCGCGCCGGTCGCAATTTTAATAATGAAGCTCATCTTGATTGGCGGTTGCCTACTGGTGACAATCGGTTTTATCGAACCATGGTAGCAATTTCAGGAAGCTATGGCCAAGCGCAAGGGAAAGAGTCAGCATCGTCCCAAGCATTGGGATCGGTGGCATCGCACGGACGATGACGCCGCGGAAAATGCGGAGACGCACCGCCGCCTCACGCAGCGGCGGATCCGCCTGCCCGGGCAGGAGCAGGATTCGGGCATCTATGCCGGCGTGGAGGCGCTGGAGGCGCAGGGCCGGCAGACGGCCGGCGTGGTGGTGCAGCTTTACCCCGGCGGGGCTCTCGTGCGGACCAGCCTATACCCCAGCCTGATGTGCGGCCTGGCGGGAACGTTCAGGCCCACCCCCTCATCCAGCGCGCTGGCCGTGGGCGACGAGGTGACGGTAGTGATCCTGCCGGAAACTTCCGGCGAGATTCAGGGCGGCCGGCGCGCGATGGATCGCAGCGGCGTGGAGGCCCTGATACGCCAGCGCGGCCCGCGGCGGACGGCACTTTCGCGCCCCCAGACCATGCGCGGCAAGCGGCGCGACCAGTACGAGACGAACATCTTCGAGAAGGTCATCGCGGCCAATATGGACCAGCTTGTGGTGGTGGCATCGGTAGCCGATCCGCCGTTGCGGCGGAGATTGCTCGACCGCTATCTCATCATCGCCGAGCGCGGGGAAATGCCCCTGGCGGCGGTGGTGAACAAGATCGACCTGGGCGAGCCGGACCACGAGCTGATGAATGAATACGCGGCCCTGGGCGTCAAATGGGTCTGCTGCTCGGCCATGACCGGCGCGGGCATCGAAAGCGTGCGCGAGCTGCTGCGCGGCCGCGCGAGCATCCTGGCCGGGGCCAGCGGCGTGGGCAAAAGCTCCATTTTGAACGCCCTGGTCGAGGGGTTGAACCTGGCCACGCGCGAGGTCCGCCAGCGGGACAGCCGCGGCCGTCACACGACCTCGGCTGCCACACTGTACGAACTGCCCTCTGGCGGTAAGGTGGTGGACACGCCGGGCATTCGCGAGCTGGGCATCGAGATGGAAGCGGCTGAGCTGCCCTGGTACTTCCCGGAGTTTTGGCCCTATAGCCCGCAGTGCCGTTTTAAAGACTGCACGCACACGCACGAGCCCAGTTGCGCCATCCGCGCGGCGGTGGCCGAAGGCAAGATCGCCCAGGACCGGTTCAATAGCTACCTGCGGATCCGCGATTCAATGGAAGAGTGACCGGATTTGCGATTTTTGATTTGCGATTTGCGATTGAAAAAGCGGCAATAGAGCCATGGTAAAACCGCATATTCAAATTCCGGCCGCGAAGATCTCGGAATTCTGCAACAAGTGGAAGATTACCGAGCTTTCGCTCTTCGGTTCTGCGACTCGAAATGACTTTCGTCCCGAGAGCGATATCGACGTGCTGGTCAGCTTCGCCGCCGATGCCGAATGGGGCCTTTTAGAGCACGCGGCCATGGAAGAAGAGTTGTCCGTTTTGCTGGGACATAAGGTGGATCTTGTCAGCCGTCGCGCAGTGGAGAGAAGTCACAATCAGATGCGGCGAAAAGCGATCCTAGAGTCAGCGGAGCGATTCTATGCGGCGTGATGATGCCGTCATCAGGGACGTTTATCATGCGGCTCGCCTGGCGCTGGAGTTCGCCGCCGGCGTCAGCAAGAACTCTTTTCTGATCGATGCCAAAACCCAGGCCGCAGTGCTACACGAACTGCTTGTCATCGGCGAGGCCGTCAAAAGGCTCTCGGAAGATTTCCGTGTTTCGCATCCCGAGATGTCTTGGAGATCGATGGCAGGCATGCGCGATCAGCTTATTCATGCCTATGACAGCGTTGACTTGAAAGAGGTTTGGATCACGCTGCAGCGAGACGTTCCTAAGCTGCTTGCATTTCTGGAGCCATTTCTGAAGGAGGAATAAAACCAGTAGTGTGGGCGGTTCCAGGCGGCGGAATCCTTATGTTGAGTTTGCCATTTGAGAATAAAGAAGCGATAGAGGCATGTTAAGACCGCACATCCAAATACCGGCCGATAAGCTGGCGGACTTCTGCCGGCAAAACCACATTCGCCGGTTGGCGCTGTTTGGCTCGGTGCTACGCGATGACTTTGGTCCCAGCAGCGATGTGGATGTGCTGGTGGAGTTCGAATCGGATCATATTCCCGGCCTGGCCTTTTTTGAAATGGAGCGGGAGCTTTCGAATCTCATCGGGCGCAAGGTCGATCTGAACACACCCGGTTTCTTGAGCCGGTATTTCCGCGACGAGGTCCTGGCGGAAGCGGTGGTGCAATTTCAGGCAGCATGATTTCATGACTGCAAGCACGGGAGAATGCAATGGGCAGCAAGGGTACTGGTTTTGTGATTTGTCCCTTGGGCGAGGAGGGCAGCACAACTCGTCTGAGGTCCGAAAAAGTCTTCAAATACATACTAAAACCCGCGCTAGAAGATTGTGAATATGTCGCCTTATCTTCCACGGACATTGATTCGCCTGGTCTAATCACTAGCCAAGTCATTCGCAATCTAAAGAATGCCCCGCTGGTAATAGCTGATTTGACGGAGCTAAATGCTAATGTGCTTTACGAGCTTGGGGTTCGACACGCCTTTGGAAAGCCGGTCATACACATAATTCAGACTGGCCAAAAGATTCCTTTTGATAACAAAAACTTCAGGACCGTTTTTATAGGCACGGAGGTAGATGTTGCCGCCAGAGCCAAGGAGGACATCGTTAAAAAAATAAAGGCCGTCGAGGATGCTAACTTTGAAGTCGAGAATCCGGTAACGGAAGCCGTAATGCTGGAAAAGCTCTCGTTTAGCAGTAAGACAAATGAGCAATTAATGGCAAATTTGTGGGAGGGGCAGGATCAGATCCGGCAGCAAATAGAGGAAATCTTGGGCATAGTTCGCTACGGAAATAGTCCGTTGAGAAATATCCTGTCTCATTCAGTCCCAGTTTTTAAATCATTTGATGTCGGGGATGCTGAGTTCGACCAATCAATAAACGCTTTTAAGGGCGAGTTGTGCCGTTTTGCAGAAGGAGGGGAACGCACAAGCCCCCTCTCCTTGAGAGCAAAGCATGCGGCTCTGTTGGAGTTGATCTCTTTGTCACCCCTGCCGAATGAAAAGAAGGCCACTCTTTTCGAAAGGCTTGAGAATTTGTGGACCGCCTTTGATCTTGATTCCCGCCAGACCGAGACAAGCTAAGACTAGAAATCTTTTATAACATGGATGGTTTCGTACATCTTCACGTTCACTCGCACTACTCGCTGCTGGATGGCAGCAGTACGCCAGAGCAGCTCGCCAAGCAGGCCAAGAAGCTGGGCATGAACGCCCTGGCGATCACCGACCATGGCAACATGTTCGGGGCCATGGATTTTTACAACAAGTGCAAGGCGGCGGAGGTAAAGCCGATCATCGGCATGGAGGCCTATGTCGCCCCCACCACGCGCTTCGACCGCAGCGCGGGCAATATCTCCGATGCCAGCTTTCACCTCGTGCTGCTGGCCATGAATGAAAAGGGGTTTCATAACCTGATCCGCCTGGCCAGCCGCGCGTACCTGGAGGGGTTTTACTATCGGCCGCGCATCGATAACGACCTTCTGGCTGAACTGAACGAGGGTCTCATCGCCATGACCGCCTGCCTGGGCGGCGAAATTCCAACCGCACTACTTGGCAAGCAGCAGGACAGGGCGAAAAAGCTCGCCTCCACGTACCGCGAGATGTTCGGCAAGGATCGTTTCTACATCGAGCTCCAGAACCAGGGCATCGATCAGCAGACGGAGGTCAATCCCCTGCTGGCGAACCTGGCCCAGGAGCTGGATATCCCGCTGGTAGGCACCAACGATGTACACTTCCTCACCCGCGGACACAAGGCCAGCCACGAGATCCTGTGCTGCATATCCACGGGCAAGACGCTTCAGGAATCCACGCTGGGCGAGGCTTATACGCCCGAGATGTACCTGAAAAGCCCCGAGGAGATGCGGCAGGCGCTGGCCCGCTGGCCGCAGGCGGCGGATAACACGCTCAAAATCGCGGAGATGTGCGATTTGAAGCTCAAGACGGGCAAGTCCCATCTGCCGCGCTTCGCCACGCCGCAGGGCAAGACGGATGATGGTTACCTGGCCGAGCTGGCCAAAGCCGGGCTGGCAAAACGATTTCCCGGCGGCGTACCCGACGGCCACGCCAAGCGGCTGGAGTGGGAAATCAAGGTCATCACCGACAAAGGTTTTGCCTCCTATTTTCTGATTGTCAACGACTTTGTTCAGTTCGCCCGGCAAAATGGCATCCCCGCCGCGCCGCGCGGCAGCGGCGTGGCTACGCTCCTAGGCTATGCGCTGGGCATCTCGGATCTGGACCCGATCAAATACGGCCTGCTCTTTGAGCGTTTTACCGACCCCCAGCGCGAGGAAGCGCCGGATATCGATATCGACATCTGCCAGGAAGGCCGCGGCCGCGTCATCGAATATGTCCGCCAGAAGTACGGCCACGTGGCGCAGATCATTACTTATGGCACGTTGAAACCTCGCGCCGCCATCCGCGATGTCGGCCGCGTGCTGGCCATGCCGCTGGCGGATGTGGACCGGATCTGCAAGCTCATCCCCGAGGATCTGCACGTCACGATCGATTCGGCGCTGGAGGCCGAGCCGGACCTGCGCAAGCTGGTGGAGACGGATAACCACGTCCGCGCGGTCATCGACCACGCCAAGAACCTGGAAGGCCTGGCCCGCCACGCCGGCGTACACGCGGCCGGCGTGATCATCGCCTCGCAGCCGCTGGAAGAAATCATTCCCCTGTACCGCCAGGCCAACAGCACGGACACCATCACGCAATGGGACGGCCCCACGTGCGACAAGATCGGCCTGATGAAGATGGACTTTCTGGGGCTGCGGACGCTGACCATCATTCAGCGGGCCCGCGACCTGGTGAAGCAGCAGACGGGCAAGGACATCGACCCCGAAACGCTGGCGCTGGATGACAAGCAGGTTTTTGAAATGTTCTCGCAGGGCCGCACGGCGGGCATCTTCCAATTTGAATCGGGCGGCATGCAGCAACGTGCTCATGCAGATGCAGCCGGAGCGCGTGGAGGATCTCATCGCCGCTAACGCCATGTACCGCCCCGGGCCGATGGAGCTTATCCCCACGTACATCAATCGCAAGCTGGGCCGCGAGAGCGTGCCCAGCGTGCACTCCTTAGTGGATGACATCCTGGCCGAGACGTACGGCATCATGTGCTATCAGGAACAGGTGATGCAGGTGCTCAATCGGCTGGGGCAAGTTGCCCTTGAACCGTGCGCTGACGCTGATCAAGGCGATCTCCAAGAAGAAAGAAGCCACTATCGCGGCGGAGCGGCCCAACTTCATGGCCGGCGCCAAGGCCAACGGCATCGCCGAGGAAGACGGTGCGCGGCTGTTCGAGCTGATCCTGAAATTTGCCGGCTACGGCTTTAACAAGGCGCATTCCACCCGCTACGCCATCGTGGCCTATCAGAGCGCGTGGTTCAAGGTACACTACCCGCGCCAGTTCATGGCCGCGACGCTGACCTTTGAAGCCTCCGACACGGACAAACTCAACCAGTACCTCGATGAGTGCGAGGTGATGGGCATCAAGGTCGGGCCGCCGAACATCAACCAGTCCGAGGCGGATTTCACCGTCGTGGGACAGGACATCCTATTCGGCCTGGCCGGCATCAAGGGCGTGGGCGACAAAGCCGTGGAAGCGATCTTAGCCAGCAGGTCGGAGGCAAAAAGGTTTGAGGATCTGTACAACTTCTGCGAGAACGTGGACCTGCGGGCGGTCAATCATGCCACGCTGGAGGCCTTGATCAAGTGCGGCGCATTCGACGGCATGGGCGCACACCGCGCGGCCATGGTGGCGGCCCTGGATGGCGCGATACAGCACGGCCAGCAGCAGGCATCCGATCGCCGCAGCGGCCAGATGAGCTTCTTTACCGCGTTTGAAACCTCGCCCGCCGGCCGCAGCCGCCCGCAGTTCCCCAATGTGGAGCCTTGGACGGAGGCCAAACTGCTGGCGGCGGAAAAAGAGACGCTGGGCTTCTACATCACTTCGCATCCTTTGACCAGCTACGGCCGCGAACTGGATACGCTGGGCTCGGCCAAGCTGGCGGGCCTGCGCGACATGGCCGACGGCACGCCTGTCACCATCGGCTGCATGGTCAGCCAGGTACGGCCGCGGCTGGTTAGGCAGGGCCGCTCGGCGGGGCAAAAAATGGCCATGCTCACGGTGGAGGATCTGACCGGCTCGGCGGACTGCGTCATTTTCAGCGATGCCTTTGAGCGGGTGAGCAACCTGCTTACTCCCGAGGCGATGGTCTTCCTGCTGGGCAGCGTGGACCGGCGTCGCGAGGAACCCAACATCGTCGTGGATGATGTCATTCCCATCGCCCAGGCATCCGAAAAACTCACCGGCAGCGTGGAAGTGAAGGTCGACGCCATCTGGAACGATCCGGCGCGGATGCAGGAACTGCACGATGTCCTGCTGGCCTTCCGCGGCAGTTGCCCGGTGGATTTTCGCCTGCACCCCAGCGCCATCCCCCACCTCGAGGCTTGGGTCCGAGCGGATACGAAGTGGTTTGTCAGCCCCAAGCAGGCCCTCATGAAGCGGCTGGCAGCATTTCTGGGGGAAGAAAACGTGGTCTTCCGCGGCAAACCCGCCACCAGCGGCCGTCGCAACAACAACGGCTGGCGCGGCCGCGATTCTAATGGCGGCAATGGCCCCCGCGGACAATCGGAAGCGGCCAGTCCGGCGGTCACGCGTTTCAATTAGGCTATCTCAGCGACAATAATTTCGATTTTGTGCAACCTCCGCGGCATCCCTGTTTATTGACATAACTCACTTATTTTCAGGAGCTTAATTCGTCGCAACGCCTGCACTTCCCTCGACTGGACAGACTTTGACTTTCCGACCCCGTTATACTGAATTTAGAGACGCACAGGTCAGTTAATGCGCGTCTACTTTTATAAACAAAAGGTGATGCCATGGTAACCAAGACAACAGTCGGCGTGACTTTCAAGGGAAAGCCTTTGACGCTTATCGGCCAACTGCCACGCATCGGACAGATGGCCCCGGACGCGGAGGTCGTCGCCAACGATCTCTCCGCGGTGCACCTGCACCAGTATCGCGGAAAGAAGCTGATTGTCTCTTCCGTCCCCAGCCTGGATACTTCCGTCTGCTCCACAGAAACCAGGCGCTTCGATGAAGAGGCCGCAAAGCTTGCCGAGGACGTGCAGATACTGACCATCAGCATGGATCTGCCGTTCGCCCAGAGCCGCTGGTGCGGGGCCGTGGGCATAAAGCACATCCAGACGCTCAGCGACTACAAAAGCGCTGAATTCGGCAAGAATTACGGCGTGCTGATCCTGGAGCTTCGGCTGCTGGCCAGGGCCGTGTTCATCATCGATCCGGAAGGAATTCTGCGCTACACCCAGCTTGTGGAGGAAATGACCAATGAGCCTGATTATGCGGATGTCCTGGGCGCGCTGAAGAAGCTTTCGAGCTCGAAAGAATTGCTCGTCCCACGACAAAACTGAAAGCAGGGTTGACAACGTTTCGGTAAGCAGGTACCGTAATACCTAATTAGGAACTACAACTATGGCTGGACTGCTAAGAATTTCTGAGGCGTACGTCCTGGCGTTTCATGCCATGGCACATATGGTGAATTCACCGGCGGCGCATCCCATTTCGGCCACAGAGCTGGCCGAGACCTTCCACGTAAGCGAGGCGCACCTGGCCAAGGTGCTCCAGCGGCTGGCGCGGCTGGGCCTCTTAAGCTCGCGCCGCGGACCCAAGGGCGGCTTTACGCTCTCCTGCGATCCGACGCAGGTAACCCTGCTGGATATCCACACGGCCGTGGATGGGCCGCTGGATGAGTCCACCTGCCTGCTCGGCGAGCACGTCTGCCAGCCGGGAACCTGCGTGATGGAGCACCTGCTGTGCGAAGTGCAGGGGATGGTGCGCGACCAACTCGCCAACACCAAGCTGTCGGACCTGACGCAGCGTGCCAAAGAGCAGAACGTACCGGTGGCGTCCAACACGTAATTTGAAACGACATGTAGCCGCCGACCTTTTGCGCCGGCGGCTGCCTTTTTAACTCCATAGCAAGGAGATTTGCTGCATGACCGAGATGTTTTGTTATCAGTGTGAGCAGGCGGCGAAAGGCGTCGCCTGCACTTCCATGGGCGTATGTGGCAAGGATGCCCAGACCGCGGCCTTGCAGGACCTGTTGATGCACGCGGCGCAGGGTATTTCCTGGTACGCGCATCGCGCGGGCCAGTTGGGCGTGCGCGACAGGGATATTAATGTGTTCGTCATCGAGGCCCTGTTCACCACGGTCACGAATGTGAATTTCGATCCGCAGCGAATCGAAGGCATTATCCACCGCGCGGGGCAGATGCGCGACCGGGTGCACCTGCTGTACGAGCGGGCCTGCGCCAAGGCCGGCCAGAAGGCGGAGGTCATGAACTGCCCCGCCGATGCTAAGGTGCCCGTCGACCTGGCGGCCATGGTGGCGCAGGGCCGGCAGGTTGGCATCGATAAGCGCAAGAGCAAACTGGGCGATGATGTTGTGGGCTTGCAGGAGCTGCTGGCCTACGGCCTCAAAGGCATGGCGGCGTACGCCGACCACGCGCAGATCCTCGGTAAGGAAGATCCCAAGGTTTACGCCTTCATTCACGAGGCGTTGGATTATCTCTTAAATCCGGCGCCGGAGGCGGGCAAGCTGCTGGAAATGTGCCTTAAGTGCGGCGAGGTGAATATCGGCGTGATGGGCATGCTCAACGCCGGCCACATCGAGCACTACGGCAAGCCCACCCCCACTCCTGTGCGGGTTAATCCCGTCAAGGGCAAGGCCATTGTTGTTTCCGGCCACGACCTGCTCGACCTGGAAGAACTGCTCAAGCAGACCCAGGGCAAGGGCATCAATGTGTACACGCACAGCGAGATGCTGCCTGCCCACGGCTATCCCAAGCTCAAGGCCTACAAGCACTTGGTGGGCAATTACGGCGGCGCATGGCAGGAGCAGCGCAAGGAATTCGACGAGTTCCCCGGCGCGATCCTGATGAACACCAACTGCCTGCAAAAGCCCAAGGACAGCTACCGCGGAAGGATTTTCACCAGCGGCCTGGTGGCCTGGCCGGGCGTGCGGCATATCAGCGACCGCAACTTCGCGCCGGTGATCGAGGCGGCGCTCAAGGCGCCGGGGTTTGTGGAAGATGGGCCGCAGCAGAACATTCTCGTCGGCTTCGGACATGATGCGGTATTGGGCGTGGCGGATAAGGTGATCGAGGCGGTTAAGGCCGGCAAGATCCGCCGCTTCTTCGTGATCGGCGGCTGCGACGGCGCGAAACCCGGGCGCAACTACTACACCGAATTTGCCGAGCAGTTGCCTCAGGACTGCGTTATTTTGACGTTGGCCTGCGGCAAGTACCGTTTCAACAAGCTCTCCTTCGGCGACATCGGCGGCATTCCGCGCCTGCTGGATGTGGGACAGTGCAACGACGCCTACTCCGCCGTGCAGATCGCCCTGGCGCTGGCCAGCGCCTTCAAGTGCGGGCTCAACGACCTGCCGTTGTCGTTCATTCTCTCGTGGTTCGAGCAGAAGGCGGTGGTGATTCTGCTGTCGCTGCTGCACCTGGGCATAAAGAACATGCGGCTTGGCCCCAGCCTGCCGGCCTTTGTGACGCCGGCCATGCTGGATGTGCTCGTGAAGAACTTTAACTTACAGCCCATTCGCACGGTTCAGGAGGATTTAGCCGCCGCGCTGGCGTGATGGCGATCCTGCTGCCGCGACTCCACAGACGCCACGAGGGTTTTGTGCAAGAGCCTTCGTGGCGTCTCGTTTTTTGAACCAGGCATCTCCTTGGTGCACTTGGTGATTCTTTTGCCACGGGAGGGAACCGGGGGCGAATTGGCGCCGCCTGCCTGCATATGATTCCCCCGAGGCACTATTTGCCCGCCCCCGAGGCCAATCGTACTGTTCTCTGGGCGCCGCGCCAGTTGCGCGGCCATTTCTTCGACTGCCTCGGAGGCGGCGGGAACAGCAGTTTCCTCTTTGCCTTGAGGCAGCACATGCGTTCGAGTGCGACAATATCCTGCCTGGAAATGCTGGAGAGCCGGCTCCATCTGTCGGCGTCTGGCTGCCACGTGGCCGCCATGAACTGGGCGATTCCCGTGGCGGGCCAGACCAGTTTACAGGCCGTGGCCGCGGCGGGCGCACAGGCCGGCTTTCGCATCACCGCGGCGGCCCCAGGCACCCTCACCGTAATGGCCGTGGCGAATGATGCAAATGTGGACCCTTGCCTGGCTGCCTACGACGCACAAGGTCAGCTCATCATCCAGAACGACAATATCTGGCCGAGCTCTACGACCAGTCTGATCCGCGTCCGCGTCGCCGCCGGCGAGGTCATCACCATCGTGGCCCGCACGCCGCGCAGGCCGCTATACGCTTACTACAACCAGTGCGCCCGTGGACGATGTGGGCAATACCATCTCCACCGCGGGTGTGCTGGACCTGGATGTCAGCGGCCAAGGCCTTACCATGCGCCGCATCGACTACAGCGGCGATGTGGACATGCTGGCGATAAGCGCGCCGGTCACGGGGCGCATGCGGATCACCATGAGCGGCTCGAGCGACGTTCCGGCAAATACCTCACTGGCGGCCTATGATGCCGCCGGCCTAGCCCTGGCCAATGGGGCCGGCTCTTCCACCCCCGCGCAGCTCCAGCTCGATGTGACAGCCGGCCACACGTACTATATTGCCGCGGCGGCGGGCTCTGGCGAGGTCGGCGCCTACAGCATCACCGTCGCGACCAGTGATATTCCGCCCGCCCCATCGCCCGATCCAAGGCCGACACCCGATCCCACGCCGACACCCGATCCGACACCGACTCCCGACCCAACGCCCGATCCTGCGCCGACACCCGACCCAACACCCGATCCTGCGCCGATACCTGATCCTGCGCCGACACCCGACCCGACGCCGACGCCGGATCCCACGCCGCAGCTCCCCAGTGGTCCGGGCAGCGAGGTGGCAGCCCAGGCCGCAACGGTAAACGGCATCTCACAGCTTTTCATCTTCGGCACGGACGGCGCGGATATCATCAGCCTTCAGGATCTCGCCGGCCTTTTAACCATAACGGCCGCCTCGCAGGTGCTGAGCTTCCCCGACACCTTCGTCCTTATCACGCTGGAGTCCTTTGGCGGCGATGATGTGATTACGCTGGCCCATTCGCTTTCGCTTCCGGTGCACGTGCAGGCGGGCGACGGCAACGACACCGTCTACGATGCCTCCACCGGCGCAGATACCCTCGACGGCGGCGCGGGAAACGACCTGCTGGTCTCCATCGGCGGCGGGGCGGACAAACTCACCGGCGGCGATGGCCAGGACAGCTTCTGGGCCGACGCCAGCGATACGATAGTCGATGCCTCCTCCGCCGAGCGCGCGGCCACGGCCGTTCACGTGCTCAGCCAGTTCCAGCAGCCCTACACGCAGACGCCCACTTCACCCAATTACATTCCGTTGGAGGTGGCGGGGCAGAATCTACCCGATCCGACCATTGCCTATCCCGCCGCGCGGTACGCGGGCTTCGCGGATAAGCCTCTCTTTGGCCAGGGGCCCGCCTATAACGACATCGCGCAGGGAGATCTCGGCGATTGCTATTTCCTGGCCTCGCTGGCCGGTTACGCCCGCACCAATCCGCAACTGGTCCACCAGATGATCACGTCGCTGGGTGATGGAACCTACGCCGTCCGGTTCTATTACAACGGCCACGAAGAGTACTACCGCCTGGATGCGGACCTGCCGGTCACGAGCTACGGCGACCTCGCTTATGCGGG
The DNA here is from genome assembly GCA_963785635.1 of uncultured Phycisphaerales bacterium. GTDB lineage: Bacteria > Planctomycetota > Phycisphaerae > SM23-33 > FEN-1343 > FEN-1343. Next base: position 20,898 of record CAWAWB010000011.1, on the reverse strand, counting down.
CCTCGGCGATAACGGCACGCTGTGGGCTCCGCTGATGGAGAAGGCTTTTGCCTACTTCCGCACAGGCCAGAACAGCTACGACTCGTTGAATGGCGGCTGGATGTCGGACGTGTATCTGGATGTAGCCAATGCCACTTCAGCCAGTTGGTCCACCACAGGCAAGACGCCGCAGACGGTGTATACAACCCTGTCGCAAAGTCTGGCGGCGGGCAAGAATGTCACGGCCGGCAGCTGTTCTTCCTCCATCGGGCCTATTATCGGCGGCCACGCCTATACCATCATGTCCGTGGAATACACGGATGGGCAATATTACGTCACCGTCTACAACCCCTGGGGCAAAGATGGCAAGGCCTACGACTCCAATCCAAATGACGGCCTGCTGCGACTGACGGCGACGCAGTTCATCACCAGCTTCAGCACGGTTTTGGCGGGATAGAATAATTACGAGATTATTGAGAAGAGCCCTGCGGCGCCGGGACGTCTGGCAAGAGTGACAAGAAGAATTTATTCCTCACCCTTTCCGGGCAACCCATAAGTGCGGGGGCTCTTTTTCTTTTCGGATTGCGACATTTCGACCGGCTCATAACAAGAACAAGACCATCACCAAGCACACCAAGACCACCAAGAACACCAAGAAGACAGGCGAGAGACAGTTATGGCTCGCTCAACGACAAAAGTGTTTTTTGAGAATATTGTCTTTTTCTTGGTGCTCTTTGTGAGCTTGGTGCTCTTGGTGTTAAGAAGTTTTTTGTTATGTGCTCGGCGTTCTGGTGTTAGCCAGCTCTTTTGACATATGCCATCACTTCGGCTGCGCGGCCGCCGAATTCAGGATCATCGTCCCCAGCGTCCGCGGGTCCCAGAAATGCCGCGGCGCTTCCGACCAGCTCGAGCTCTCATCGCCGTAGGGCGTGTGGCGAATGAAGTTGATCCCCCACAATCGCTGCGCGGCCGCCGGGCCAAAAGCATCCAGCGGAATAGCCAGCTCGGCAATCCAGGCATCGTTGGTCCGGCCGATGGCAACACGCGTACCGGCGGCCCAGGCGGCCTCGGCCGCGGAATTCTGTGCCGAAGCGGTCACCACCGGCGCGGCGGAAGATGGCGGCGATGCCGCCGCATCGGCCTCATTGGAATGCGGCAGACCTCTTCCGGCCGCCAGTACGCCATTCGCCTTGATCGCCAGGTGGTAAAGATCTTCCGGACCTTTGCGCGGCCGCCGGGATCCAGCACCACTTCCACCAAATCTTCACCCGTGGGCAGCAGGCCCTCATACCGAACCGTGTTTTCCGGCCGCGCAATCAGGGCTGAACTCAATGGCTGCGTGCAGCGGAACGCCAGGTACAGCATATTGGCATCGCGGCCCGCAAAAACCGTGGTCGGCCAGCGCGCCACTCCTTCATCCTTGCGGCCGCGGCGGCCGACCAGGTGAAATTCGCCCGCGGCGTTTCCGTGCGTCAGCGGCCAATCGCTCAGATCGCCGTCCACATTGATCCTGCCCATCGTGCCGCCCAGCAAAATGGGCACGTGCACATTCAAAATGCGCGGGGACCGGCCATTCACCGTCAGCCGCAAAGGCACCGCCTGCTTGGCCGTGGCGCTGGCGCCGACGGCGGTTATGTAGCTCAACTGCACGATCTGCCTGCCGGACGGATTTAGCGCCGCAATCTCCGCCTTGCCCGTGAGAATCTGTACACCCTCCGGCGCCTCGGGCAGGGATAGCGTAATCCATGCCGGCCGCGACAGCGGGTTAAACAGCTCCGCCTGAATCGTCACCTTCAGGCGATCGGGGCTGTCGGTGGCCTCCGCATGGGTGTAAACCGCCTCGGCCAGGACGTCGTGCGCGGCCTCATCCAGCCGCTGCCACGCCAGCCGCACGGCCAGGGCCCTATCGCGATCCTTTGCATCCGGATGCACTGTGGCCAGCGCCTCTTCGGCCAGCAGCAAGCGGGCGAATTCCCAGCTCTTGGCATCGGCCGCCCAGCCGTCCAGCCGCGCATCGCCGCCCCAGTCGCCCGCGGCGCCACGCCCAAAATAATGCGCCATGGTGTGTACAACCGCCTCGGTCAGATCTTCGCGATTCCGCTGGCGCAGGATGTACAAGTAGGACAAATCTTCCATGGAGCGCCGCAGCCATTTGAGGCGCACGCTGGGCAGAACTTCATCCAGCCCCGCCGGCTGGCCGGGATAAAACAAACCGCACCTGGCCAGATCGGCAACATTGCTTTGTCCAGCCGCAGGCTGAGCATTGCCCGTCGCGCCGGCGTACGTCAGCAAGGGCACGGCGCCCGAAGTGCCCGCCAGCACGGCCGACTGCGGCAGTTTCCATTCCAGCACATCCGGAAAGAACACGCCCATGAGGCCGGCGCTATCGGCCAGCCAGGTCAAGGCACGCACATCCGCCGAGCTGGCCGGAAGCTGCCACGGCGGCGTATACGGGGGCTGGCCCGGCGTGAGAAGAATCCTATCGTTGCCCGCCGCGCGGCTGCCGGGCACTTGCCAAGCAGGCGGAGCGGTCATATCCACCAGCGTGGCCGGGGAAGTCGAAAAAGCTGCCTGGGAAGACCATAGCGAAGGCGGCGTCGCGGAAGGAGCGGATGCGGCGCGAGGCAAGAGACCCGGGGAAACCTGCCACAAAACCGCCGCGCGTGGGCGCTGGTGCGAATCACCGCTGCCATTTCCGAGGTGCGCAGGCCCCCCAGCGAGTCGCGGCTGTTTCGCACGGGCCAGAAGAAGAGCTGCCCGGAGGCGGCGATCGCATCAAAGTGCTGGACGATCTGCCGCGAAATTTCGCCGGCAGTCTCGTTGTAGGTCATGGAGCCCAGACCGCCGTAATGCGCAGGCTGCGGCCACGTCTCGCTCAGCGGCGCCGGCCAGAGCGAGCAGGCGACGCGATTGCTGAAGGCCGTGCCGTCCAGGTAGGGCCGCGCAATGGCGTCGTATTCTTCCCAATCCAGTTTGATTCGCCCCGCATCGTCGCGCTTCAGCGCCGGCTCCAGCGCCGCATCGAACAGGTCCAGGTGGTGATCGTGTGCCAGCGTCATGAGCTGGCGCATGAAGACCAGGCCGCGCACGACCATCGGGTCGGCTCGGTCCAGCCATTGCGGCACGAAGGGCTGCCCGTCGCGCGTGAGCATGCCGCCGAATAACGCCCGGTGGTCGAATGCCCCCACCGCCAACGTCGGATGATTCTCGGCTAAAACCAGGTCCAGCACTTCCAGCTCCACCGTCATCTGGCCGCTGACCGCCCCGCCGCCGACGGCCTGGCCGGCCAGCTCCAGGTTCAGCGCATAGCGGCCGGCCTTGGCGTCGGCCGGCACGTGTACATCCACCCAGATGGCCAGCCGCCCCTGCACATTCACATCCGCCGGCAAACCCTGGCGCGGCGATGCGGCGGGCACGAGCCGATCATAAAATTCCAGCGGGTCCGCCGGCCTGTCCGCCAGGAGCTGATAGTACGAAGGGTAATCGCGCACCAGCACCGGCCAGATGCGAAAGAGCTTGAGCCAGTTCGCCGGCAATCCCCCTGGCGCGGCGGCGGCGCGGGCGCCGCCGCACTCAACCGCGCGGCCACGTGGCGCAGCGCCCGCTCATCCGTATCGACCACGACCTGAAAGGCCACGGTTTCATTCGCCGCGGCGGTCAGGTGAATCGTGCGCGTGCGGCCGTCGTATACATCCGATTGATCCGCCGCCTGGCGCGGCGTGATTTTCGAGGTGAGTTGAACCATGTCGCCCGTGGCCCACACATCCAGTTGCTGTTGGCGGGCCTGATCGATCCTGGGCGCGGCGGGCGCGGACGAACCGCCCATGCTGCAACCGGCAAGGGCAAGTCCTGCACAGATAGCTGACAGAGCGAGGATGCACGGAATGTAGTTTCTCCACGGCCGCATCAAGTGTGACATTCTAATCTTTCAAGCACCGCCGCTCCAAGCGTAAGCACAAAACTTGGATTAGCCTTACTTTCGCACATGGCGTTGCTTAAGGCCTCCGCGTTGGCTATCGTCAGGATAATGAGCGACCGGCCGCGCGAAAAAGCGATCTGCCTGTACATCACCGATTTCAGCGAGACCTCGCAGGTGGCGCACTTTCTGGCCTGCGCCAGCGGCGTGGTGCACGTGCTGGCCAAAGGCTCCAAGCGCCCGAAAGCGCCACCGGCGGCCGCCTGGATCTGCTGGAGGAAGGGGAAATCGTCTTCATCCCCTCGCGCCGCGAGGGCATGGGCACGCTGGTGGAGTTCAGCCCGGCCACGCACCACATGCCCTTGCGAAACCGCCGCGCGGCTCTGGATGCGGCGCTCTTCATGGTGGAAATCACGCGCATGTTGCTGGCCGAATCGGATCCGCATCCCGCGGCGTTTGATCTGCTCTCGGCGGCGCTGACCCGCCTGGAAAAACCTGATGCGCCCGTGCAGGCCGTACTCGCCTATTTTCAGTGGCGGCTGCTGCGGCTGGTGGGGTTGCTGGGCGAGATGGATTCCTGTAGCTCCTGCGGCCGCGTGATTGGGCAGGGGCGGGTGAATTTCAGCTCCAAGCTCGGCGGTTTTGTCTGCCCCGCCTGCCGCCTGGAAGGCACAGACTATCGCGCCGTATCCCCCGCGGCCATGGCGGGCGTCGCGGCGCTGAATGCGATGGACAAGCGCCAGCCGGCCACGCTCACCGAAGACCAGGCCGCGGCGGTGAATGAGCTTCTCGCCTACCACCTGAGCTATCAACTGGGCAAAAGCCCGCGCATGCTGCGGCACATTTTCCCGCGGGGAAAGAAAAGTCGGCAATAATTCTCCAAATAAGCGTTACACGTGCCCTTATCACGAGAGCGGTGGCCCTCTTGGCCCCCTTGTTGCCTTGTTGGCCCCCTTGTTAGGTTTAAGCGTTACAGGATTGAGAAGTTGCGGAAACGAAAACCGCCGGCAATGTGCCGGCGGTGACGGGTGGCTAATGGGATTCGAACCCATGACCCTCTGGACCACAACCAGATGCTCTACCAACTGAGCTATAGCCACCATAAGGGCCGGGAATGCTCCCAGCGGAATTGTAAGACGATAGATTTCAAAGCCCCCCGTGTCAAGCGAATTGAACTGTCCCGCGGCGGCGCGTTACGGGTCGTGCCACTGGAGATATTTGCAGTGGCACGATCCGTAACGCGCGGGCATTCTCAGGTGGGATATTATCCCACCTGATGCAACTTAAGCGTTACAATTTGTCAATTATTGACAGATTGTAACGCTTAAGAAGATGCACGAAGTCGACCACTCCGCCGAACTTGACCACTGCGGCGCAAAACTGGTCAACTTCGGGAAAATAGGCGTTTTTTGAAGGTTTTCCCGAACTTGACCACCTTGCTCGTGTGTGGTCAAGTTCGTTGCGCCGAGGAAGGCTTACTGCTGCGACTCCCCTTCTTCCTGTTCTTCCTGCTGCACCTCCTCCTGCTCCGGCAGTTCTTCACCGGGTTGTAAAGTGCCGTTGGATTTGGCCGTGAGCATCTGGATCTTCTTTTCGGCGCTATCCAGGACGCTGCGGCAGTAGCCGATCAGCCGGGCGCCCTCGGCGTATTTCTCGATGGATTCTTCCAGGCCGATCTTGCCCGACTCGATGGCCGCGACGATCTGCTCCAGCTTCTGAAGGGCTTGCTCGAATGTCATTTTGTCCTTGGCCACGGCATCATCTCCAGCTAATCGATCTGCCGATGAAGTTGCGTCTTCAAATTGCCTTACCCGATAATAGCATAAGCATTCAGGAAAGCCAGAACCGTGAGCAAGAGACCGCACAACCGTCTGTCAGAAAAAAGCCGCGGCCACTTCGATGCGCTGCTGGAGGCGGTGCTGGATGATCTGCCGCCTAAGTGGCGCGGCCTCCTGGAGCGCGTGATGCTGGTGGTGGAGGATAAGCCCAGCCGCGAGCTTGCCCGCGAAATGAACCTGAAAAGCGAAGATGAATTGTGTGGTCTGTACACGGGTATTCCCCTGACCGAGCGCAGCGTGGAGCATTCCGGCACGCTGCCGGAGCAGATCTTCATTTTCCGTATGGGCGTCTTAAGCGAGGCGGCGGATGAGGGCGGCAAGGTCTCCGATGAGTCGCTGAAAAAGCAGATTCGCATCACGCTCCTGCACGAACTGGGACATCACTTTGGCTTCGAAGAAGAGGCGCTGAATGAATTAGGGTACGAGTAATTCGGGGACGGAGCACTTAATTCTTCACTTGTGAAACCCGTGGCCTGGGGTTGATCAGTTTAGACTAAGCGATGAAATGAATCCGTAGAATTAAGTGCTCCGTCCCCGAATTATCCCCGATTTTCAAATAATCCCGGGGTGGAGGAATCTGCGGCAGAGCGTTTTTTGCGCGGCTTTGGCCGAGCGACGACCGCCCCATCCACGATCGAACGAATCTCCCCCTCGGCCAGTTCGCTACGGATCATGTCGCCCGTCTTGGCCTCGGCGGCTTTGCGCAGAATCCTCCCCGCGGCATCGCGCGTGACGCTGTAGCCGCGCTTTAGGATGTTGCGGTAGCTCAGGGCCTCCAGCGTGCGGTGGTATCTTTCGACAAGCGCCCGCCGCTGCTCCAGACAGTTGCGCAGCAGCATGGCCAGATGCCGCTGCTGTACGGAAAGGTGTTTTTGCGCCGGGCGGATGTAGCTCAGTGGATTTATCGCCGCCAGGCGCTGACCCAAACCGCCCAGCCGATCCGATTTTAATTTGGCCAGGCGGCCAAGCTGCCAGCCGAGACTTGAAGCGAGGCGATCCACCGCCGCCCAGGATGTGGAGCGGCGATGGACCAGGACCGCGCGCAGACGCGCGTTGTTTTCATCCAGCCGCTGCTGCAATGTCCGCACGCGGTGCAGTGGGTTGCGGAAGAATTCGCTCCGCTCGACCAGGCGCACGGCCGCCACCGCGCGGTGGAACTGCTCGTGCGTCATGTGGTGCAGGCGGCTTCCAAGCTGCCGCAGGGATGATGCCACTTCGCGCCAGTCCGGCGTGGCCGCCATGGCCGCGGCCGTGGGCGTGGCGGCGCGGCGATCCGCTACGAGATCCGCGATGGTCGTATCAATCTCATGGCCGATGCCCGTAACCACGGGAATCGAGCAGTCATAAATCGCGCGAGCGACGATCTCCTCGTTGAAGCACCACAGGTCTTCCATGGAGCCGCCGCCGCGCGCCACGATCAACACTTCAAGCCCCAGCCGCGCGGCGTTATTGCCGGCCGCGCGAATCGCGCCGGTGATTTGCTCTGCCGCGCCCTCGCCCTGCACGGCCACGGGAATGAGGTACACCCTGGCCGCCGGCCAGCGGTGGGCCAGCGTACGAGCAATATCGCGAATGGCCGCGCCGGTTGGGCTGGTAATCACGACGATGGTGGCGGGATATTCCGGCAGCGGCCGCTTGTGCTCCTCGCTGAAAAGCCCTTCGCCCTGCAACTTTGCCGCCAGTTGCCGGAATGCCAGTTCCAGCGCGCCTGGCCGCGCGGCGTGAGTTTTTCCACATAAAGCTGGAGCTTGCCCTGCGGCTCAAATACATCCACGTGCCCTTCGGCCAGCACCTCCAGGCCGTCGGCCGGCTCAAACCGCAGCGACTGCGCGGGCATGCGGAACATGACCGCACCGATCTGGCCTGCATCATCCTTCAGCGTGAAATACAGGTGCCCGCTGGAGGGCTTGCGGCAATTGCTGATTTCCCCCACCACAAACACCCGTCGCGGCAGATGATCCGTCAGGGCATCCTTTATCCTGGCCAGCAGGGCCGAGACGGTCAGCGGCTCAGCGCCGCCGGGCGCGTAAGAATCTGCTGGGTGATATCCTCTCCGGTTTCAGAGCGGCCGATGTAGGAAGCGCCCCGAATTCTCACCCTGCCCCAGCACATCCGGCTGCTCGCTGGGGCCGCGGGCCTTTTTCGGGTCGAATTGCACGGGACCGGGCATATGCCTTCATCTTACGTTGATCCAAGGCCCGGCATAAGGGCTTACTTCGGCGCCCACCGAGGCTGAATGTCCTCGACTTCCCGCCTGATCGCCTTGGCGCGTTCTTCCCACATCCGGGATTCGGCCAGACGACCCTGGTCGTTATAGACGCCAGCCAGGGCATCGGCCAGCGCCTGGCAGGTGCTCATATAAATCGCCCCGTTCGCCCGCGGCTCCTCCAACGAGGAGACCTGGGCGTACTGCTGCTCAAGGAAAGCCGCGTCCGCCTGGCCGACGTGCGCCATTCGCCCCACGATCAGTTGCACCATCAAAGGCGAAGGGTTCTTGGAAAGCGTGTTGCGCAGCAGGTCATTCATTTCCGCCGCGCTTAGACGGTTCAAGTTCGGCGTGCTGACCAGGGCAACCGCGCGGCTGAGGGCGGCGATCTTCTCGCTGGGATACTTCAACGTGCCCAGGGCGGCGGCCTCGACCAACTTCTGCGAAGCAGGATATGCGCCGTCGGCGGCGACGACCCCGTGATCATCGTAATAAATCACCGACCAGGTCGAATTCGGCGAAAAACAGATAGCCGTAATCGTCCGTATCGAATCTCCCCAGGGCACCAGCATCAAATGCACATCCATGTCTTTGAGCATCTGGATGTCCTGGGGGGGATTGCCCAGGAAATACAGCATCTGGCTGTACTGCTCAACCGTATATACCTGCTGTGCGCGGCCGCCGATATACAGCTTGAGCTGCGGACACATCCAATGCGTGTAACCTTCCCAGCGCCATTCCTGGAAGATGCGGCCGGTGGCCAGCAACGGATACTGATCCTTGTTGTCGTTGATGAACTGAACCGCATTGGTGGGCACGATGGAACTGGCCAGGATCATCCTGTCGAGCATGCTTTCTTCAGCGGCCATCGGGCTACGAGGGCTGTAAAAGTACGGCGCCTTGGGATTCCACAGGCCGGCCGGGTTCCACAACTTGTGCCCCAGCCAGGCCGTGGGCAGCGCCACCGCCAGGCAGACCACGGCCAGCGGCCAGGCCTTTTGGGCCGGCCGAAGCAGCCACTGGAGCTGCGCCGCCAGGAACGGCGCCACCAGCGCCATGGCCGGGGGCATGAATCGGCGCGCGGAACAGGCCATGTACAGCACCACCAGCATCAATCCCGCCTCGAACAGAACGTACGCCACGCCGGCGGCGGTTACCTGGAGCTTGGGCTGACCCTTGGCCAGCCGGCGGCGATTCCACACGATGAAGTGCGCAAAGGCCGCAATGCCCGCCGTGCCGATGACGATGAGGAATTCCCACAGGCTGCCGTAGCCGTACCACTGGCCTGCCCAGATGGGCAGCCACTCGTTCACGTTGCGCCACAGCTCGTTGTTGAAGACGATAAAGCCGTGGGTCAGATTCGCCAGGCCGTAAGGTTTTACCACGACAAACGGCGCGACCACGCCGGCCAGCACAATCGCCGCCGCCGTCGCCGCCGCCAGTTGCCAATGCGCCTTGATGGCGGCCTCAAATCCGCGGGGGCCCCACGTGCAGAAAATATGGCAGGCCGCCCACAGGCCCATCATGCCAAGGCCCAGGTTAAAACCGCCGTGCATGTTGGCCCACAGCGTGGTGAAGGCCACGGCGATCCAGATCCGCTTGTCGTGCCCGCGCGTGATCAGCAGCAGGTACAGCATCCAGGGGGCCATCATCAGCGTAGAAAGGTTTGGCCGCAGGTCGATATAGGCCTTGGAGGCGATAATCACGCCGCCGGCCACAAAGATGGACACGGCGGTCGAAGCGCCGCGGCGGCGGCCCGCCATGGTTACGCCCAGGCCCATCAGCGTGATCATGATGGCCTTAAGAACCAGCAGGCCCGTCTGCCCGCCGAGGCGGTTGGCCCAGTAATACGCCAGGTGCGTGCCCCAGTTCTGGTCCATCCAGACGTGGTCGGTCGTCAGGAACGACCAGTCATCCGGATGACCCATCTTGTGCTGCATGACGTCCCGGCCGCCGGCCAAGCCGACGTACAGATCGCCGATCGGCCGCGGATAGGCCCAGATAACCGCCACGCACAGAATGGCCGTGCCTAAGGCCAGCAGCAGCAACGGGATTTGCCAGCGGTTGGGGGCGGCAATTGCGGCCACTGCCTGCGCGGGTAAAACTACGGGACTCTTCTTCGCCTGAGTTGATTTAGTGCTCATGTAGTTCTCGCGACTTCGACCAAACTCCCTGATTCCTCATCCGATCAACAGCCCGCTTCAAAGGCTGTGCCTGTTATCGGCAGCCGGGCCCACCTGCGCGCACTCTATAGGCGGGCCATCTGGGCCCAGGCCGCATGATTGTACTAAGATGAGGGGTAAAAAATTACATCCCTTTTCTTGCGGCGGGGACTGTTTTCGCAAAGATGCGGATGAAGTGGACGGCTCAAAACTCCAGCGCCAACGGCTGATCAAAACGCGCGGCCACGGCCCAGCGGTCCGGGATATCCGACCAGGGCTGGCTGCGCAGGACCGTGCCTTCACCCCGAATGCGCCCTCGTAGGGGAAATGACCCTCACCCGGCGGCACGGCCAGTTCAATGTCCAACCGGTCGCCAACCTTGAAGGGCTGCCCCGAGACCACGAACTGAATCCCTCCTGGCGCAATGTCGGAGGTGTATTCCTGCTGAAGGTTATTCGCAGCGCCATCAGCCGCGCGGCAGAGAATTGGCAGACGAATCTTCAGCCTCGGATGCTTTCTTCGCTCACCACCATCGGGTACACACATACGCGCAGTCTCTCCTCAACAGTTACTTGAGCAATTCCGGTGCCGATACCTTGAGCAGCAAGCTATTTGTGGCCGCAAAATCGGCATAAACCCTACAGACCAAAGAGTCCTCGAACCGTTCGAAATATATTTAAGTAACCAATGCGGTTACGCGTATGAACCCGCTTTTGTGGAGCAAAAGCAACCCCCTTGTTGCTTTTTGTAAACATGTTTGCAGAAATCAACGCTTATTCGAACGTTGGCCACAATTCTGACTCATCCAGTATGCGGAAACCCTGGCCTTTGAGCGCTCGCCCCGCCAGTTGCGTATCCTCCACGTGTACCGCACCACGCTATTGCCGCGCACAGTGATGAAAAGCGGGTACGCCATAAGGAGCCGCACCTCGGCCGTCAGCAAAGTCGCTGCGATATCCGCCAAGGCATCGGGGCTGGGAAGTTCCACGGCTAGGACCTGGCTCTCCGTAAACGCAACTTCTGCTGTTTTAAGGAGTTCTCTGGCTGCCTGGGCATCGGAGAAGATCACGCGCAGCGAGTCGGCATCCGGGGAGTCCAGCAGGTTCAAAGCCACGATGTGAATGGATCTTCGGCGAAAGAGCTCCATCAATTCGCGGAACTTTACGGCCTTGGCGGGCAAAAAGATGCAAAACTGCCACACGGCCGCCTCTTCGTATCCACGCTTTGTCTTAAACTCTTGCATTGACTGGCTTAAAAACTAAGTGAGTCAGTCTCCATATCGCTGCCGCAGGAATGTGGAAGTGCGAAGCATAAGCTGCATTCTCTCAAAAACATCCACCCAGTCCGCCATTTCCGCCTCCAGCTCGTGGCTGGGAGGCGGAATAAGGCCCGTCGGACAGGCCGCGCCCGTTTCGCGCTGAGCCTTGAGTCTGTAAAAAGAGAGCAACCTGTCGCCAAACCTTCCGACTTCAAAGAAATCTTCCGACAAAAAGACCGCCACCGGCACGCGGGCGCCACCCAAAATCCGCAACTCGTCCTTAAGCTCCGGCGATGCTTCCCGATCGATGATTCTGAGCCGGACATTGCCGCCACAGGCATTGGCAATGACCCTGAGCATGGGGACCTGGCGGATGCAGTCGCCGCACCACACGCCGGAGGAAACCAGCACATTCATCTGTCTGGTCAGCCCCGCCAGCCGCGCGGCGGCGATTGGACTTAACGGAGGTAAAATCCGCTCCATCTCCCGCCAGCGCTGGGCTTTTATAGGATCAGAACTGGCTAGATAGCTCTCATATTCCAAGGCACTTTCGAAAGCTTTCCGCCAGAAGCTGCTCCGTTTATCGTGGATGTCAGATTGATTGGCCAAAATGACCCTTCCCGCGATGCTCATAAAGCTATTTTTAGCTGTCCAGAGTCCCTGAAGTTAACTCAAACGGGCAGTTTGGAAAGGATTTGAACTGTGCTGCTTGTGCCTATGCGGCTTGCCCCCGCTTGCACCATCGCCAGAGCATCTTCCAGCGTGCGTATGCCCCCAGCGGCTTTGACACCGATCTTGGACGGAACCGTCGCGCGGAGCAGGCGGACATCTTCCACCGTGGCCCCCCGCGCGGCAAAGCCGGTGGAGGTTTTAACAAACGCGGCCCCGGCCGCGGCCGCCGCCAGGCGCCCGCGCGCTTCTGCTCATCTGAGAGCAGCGCACACTCCAGAATGACCTTCACGCCCCTGCCTTCCGCGGCGGCAACCACGGCGGCAATTTCATCCTGCACGAAGGAAACGTCGCCATCACGCAGCGCAGCAATGTTGATGACCATATCCAGCTCAGTCGCCCCCTCGGCCACGGCCGCGCGTGCCTGCTCGACCTTTATGGCCATGGTGTCCGCGCCATGGGGAAAACTGAGTACCGAAGAGACTCCCGCTCCGCTGCCTTCGAGCAGTTTCGCCGCCGCGGCCACGTGACACGGCTTTACGCAAACCGTGGCCACCTTGAACTGGCGGGCTATCTGGCAGCCTTCGGCCAACTGCACTCCCCTGCGACCGGACTTAAAACCGAATGATCGATAATCGCAGCAAGTGCTGCTTGTGAAGTTGGTTGTGCCATTTATTAATCACCTATAGCCGCCCGGCCATCGAGGGTTTCAGCATACTTGAAGCTCCGCCGCGGTGCCAGATTGCTCTCATTGTAGATATAGCCTGGCCAATGTTTTAGTGTGCCTCCGCTTTGGTCGATACGACCGATGGTGCTTCTTCTTGAAATAGACAAGCTCAAGCCGGGAATGGAGACCGCCGCGCCTCTGCGACACCCAGCGCGCCGGACGTGGAGTTGCTGCTGCCTGGCGTGCGTCTGGAGGCGGAGATGATCCACTCCCTGCGCCGCCTCGGCGTAACCGAGCTATGGGTCCGCTGGCCGGACCTGGATTTTCTCGATGCGCAGGTAAACCTCCGCGTGGGCGAGCTTCGCCATGATGTTTACCTTCAGCTTAAAAATGATTTTATGGCCGCGCAGAACAGCACCGTTTGCGTGAGCCAATACGTCAAGTATTGCGAGCTGATTTCATCCATGGCCATCGAACTGCTTTCAGACCGGCAGAATGGCCTGGGGGTGTTTGCCTCGGCCCTTTTCGACTCTAACCCGGACCTGTTCGACCACTGTGCCAATGTGAGCTTCCTGGCGATGACGCTGGGCCTGCGCATGGAAGGCTACATCATCAAGGAGCGCCAGCGCGTGGCCTCGAGCGACCCGGGAAACCTCACCAATCTGGGCGTAGGCGCTATGCTGCACGATATCGGCAAATTGCAGCTACCTTCGACGCTGCACGAGCACGAGCCGATGAATGGCGAGCTTTCGGATCAGTATTGCGAGCATCCGCGGCGCGGCGCGCGGATGATCCACGAGCGCGTGGGCGCCGACCGCCCGCAACGTGGTGATACACCATCATCAGCGCTACGACGGCGGCGGTTTCCCGGATATGTCCTCCGTGACCAAACGCCGCAAGAGCGGCCCCCTGCGCGGCCGCGACATTCACATCTTCCCGCGGATCGTGGCGGTGTGCGACGCCTTCGACAATCTCTGCCACGATGAATCGGGCAAGCGGCGGGCGCTGGCGGCGGCGCTGTATGAGCTTCAGTCCCCGGCGATGCGCTCGCGATTCGATCCAGTCATCCTGCGCGGCCTGCTGCGGCACGTGCCGCCGTTCAGCCTGGGAATGCAGGTGACCTTAAGCGACCACCGCGTCGGCGCGGTCATCAGCCTCAACCCGGAACTGCCCTGCCGGCCGATCGTCCGCCTGCTGCACAAGCGCGCAGGCTCGAACGTGGACATCGACCTGGCGGAGAATCAGCGGCTGTGGGTGGCCAAGGCCCAGGGCTGCAATGTTGAGGACTTTTACTACGAACTGCCGCCTATGCCGGCGAAGGTGGCGGTGGGATAAGAACGTCGTAGCACGGGCGTCTCACCCGTGCGTCGCAGGAGCATCTTGCTCCTGCGCCTTTGGTTTCAACACTTCATGCACGGGCGAGACGCCCGTGCGACTCATGGGCAAGATGCCCATGCTACTCCCTACTTCTCCGGCAACGCCTGTGCTTCTCGCTTGAGCTCGCCCGCCTGGCGGATCAGCTCCTGCTCATCGGGGATCTGAAGCGGGGCCAGGGCGTAATGCTCATGCACGTGATAGTGGTAGGTCCAGGGCGTCAAGAGCTCGCTGAAGAAGTCCAGGGGGAACGCATCGTAGCAGGGCGCCTCGAGGTCGGCGTGCGTGTGCAGGGTTTCAAAACCTTCCTTGCGAACGATCACTTCGCGATCACCGTAGAAGGTGAAGGGAATGGTCAGCGGCGTGCGGCCGATCTCATCTTCCCCGAAGAAAACCAGGGCCCCTTCCGGCTGCGTCGTGATGGTGACTTTGCGCTCCACGCAGCCGCACAGCGGCCAGAGGCAAAACAGCGCCAGAAAGCCCCGAAATAAAGTTGACTGATTCATAAAACGTGCTTATATCTGCACACGTGGCAGCCCGCAAGGTGTTTTGCAAATCAGAATCCTTGACGGGCAGGGTTAGTCTTTAGGGCGGCGCTGGTCGAATATCTTAAAATGGATCGCCTATGACCCAGCAGGTCCAATGGATTTCTGTCACCTGCAGCTGCGGACGCGAGGTGCGTCTTCGCCGCGACCTCATGCGCCAGGGAGCGCGCTGTCCGGCCTGCGGCGCTGCCGTGCAGGCGCCCGCCGAGCCGGTCGCCATCGCGCCGCCGTGCCCGCATTGCGGAGCGCCCTGGCCGCTGGATGAAAAACGCTGCCCCTCCTGCCTGGCCCGCCGCCGCCAGTCCGGCGAAGAGCTCAAGAAGATCCTGGAGCAGGAAGCGCTCATTCAGAAGATTCAGCAGGAAGAGCAAGAGCAGGAGCAGGAGCAGGAAGGCCAGGCCGCGAACATCGGCCATGGAAAGGATCCCAACGAGACGCGGCCGTATTATGCCCCCCCGCCTTCGGACCTTCCCGCTAATGTGCCGCGTCTCGCAATGGTCGCACAAGCCCAATATATACGGCTTCATGATTGCCGGCGGCACGCTGGGCCTGCTCGCCCTTATCTTCCTCTTGATGGCCACCTCCGCCGCCGTGCCCGTGGCCTGGCTGATCGCCGCGGCGGTTTCGTTGGCGCTGGGCTACGGCATCTACCGGGCCAACTCCATGGCCCGCGGGCTGATGATCATCCTGCCTCTCCTGGCGGCGACCATCCAGGTGGCGCTGTTGGCGGCATACGCCCCGAAAATGACGGATGCTTCACAGCTTGTCCGCCTGGCCTTGATTTTTGTGGGACTATCGGCCGGACTGGGCGTGCTGACTCTGCACCACGGGCGAAATTCCACGGTCACCGTGGGCGGGGCGATTACGGGCATCGCCCTCATAGCCTTGTGGCTTGGCCCGGGCCTGCTGGCCGCGGACAATCCCGCCTGGCCGGTGATCAGGGAGCAGTTGCAATCTGAGGTCGCCCGCGCCCTGCCTAAAGGCGACAAGAACCAGGCGGCCTCCGTGGATGCCAATCAGGCCAACGTAGCCCAGGCAAACCAGCCAGCCGTCGGCGGCGGAACCGCCGCGGCGGTTTCGCCCAACCCGGCCAATCCAGTTGCGCCCTTGCCCTCGGTAGCCGAGATTCAGCCGGTTGCCGCCGGTGGGCCCTCTAATCCTGATACGAGCACCGTTAAGCCTGAGCCTGTGGCGGCTAAGCCCGCGGCCTCCGCGCCGGCGGTGGATGCGATTCCTAACTGGCGGGCCGCGCTGAAAAACCGCGGCATTACGCTGGACTTCCCCGAAGCCTGGGCGGCGAAGGCCGTGCGCGGCAACTGGCCCATTGGCGATAAAACTGTCCACACCGAAAGCTACTCGGTCGACCGGCCCACGCTGCGCTGCGCGGCGGTGGTTTTTTTGGATATAGCCGAGGCGGGCAAGGATCCCGCGCCGCAGGACCTGATCGACCTGGCCCGCGAAATGGCCACGCAGACTGCCGTGCCCAAACAATATGAAATGTGGCGCACGGGCATGAACCCACTGGTGTACTTCATGATGCTAAGTGGCCCGCGGGACGGCCAGCAGTGGTCGGTACGCGTGGAGTCGCGGGCATTAGGCAACGGCGTGCTGGTGCTGGTGGGACAAAACTTGGATGACAACGCCGCCAAAGTGGCGGTCAGAAACTTCTTCTCCAGCCTCTCCATTCCAGCCCCCAAGAGGACAAACTGAATTTCGGGGACGGAGCACTAAATTACAACGCAGTGTTGCTGCATTACCTCGGTCTAAAACTGAATTTAGTGCTCCGTCCCCGAAATTACCTGTTAACATTCCATATTGGCACGTTTTGTGTCCGTTCATATAAGCGGCCTTAACTCATAATGGGGCAGCTATGCAGGCCATGGTGCTGGAAGCGTTGGCGGATGTGAGTACCTCGCCCCTGAAGCTGCGCGAGGTGGATAAGCCCCGCCCCGCCGCGGGCGAGGTGCGGCTAAAAGTGAGCTGCTGCGCAGTCTGCCGGACCGACCTGCACATCATCGAAGGCGAGCTGCCCAAGGCCAAGCTGCCCGTGATTCCCGGCCACCAGTTCGTGGGCGTCGTGGATGAGCTGGGGGAGCAGGCCCATCGTTTTGCCGTGGGCGACCGCATCGGCGTAGCCTGGCTGCGGTATACGTGCGGCAAGTGCGAGTACTGCCGGTCGGGTCGGGAAAATCTGTGCGAGTATTCCAAGTACACCGGCTATCACGCCGATGGCGGCTATGCCCAGTGGGCCGTCGTGCCTGAGGATTATGCGTACAAGATTCCCGATGAACTGGATGACATCTCCGCCGCGCCGCTGCTATGTTCGGGGATCATCGGTTACGCCGCCCTGCGTCGCAGCAACCTGCCCGATGGCGGCTCGATCACGCTGTACGGGTTTGGCAGTAGCGCCCACATCGTGCTCCAGGTGGTTAAGCATCGCGGCTGTAGGGTTTTCGTGGTGACGCGGGCTGAATCGCACCGCCGGCTCGCCAGCCAGATGGGCGCCGATTGGGTGGGCGAAAGCAGTGCGGAACTCCCCTCCAAGACGGACAGCGCCATCATGTTCGCCCCGGTGGGCTCTTTAGTTCCGGCAGCCATGGAGCAGCTCAAGAAAGGCGGCACGCTGGCCATGGCGGGCATTTACTCCACGCCCATCCCGCAGCTCGATTACATGAAGCACCTGTTCTACGAGCGCGACCTCCGCTCCACCACCGCCAACACGCGGGCCGACGGTCTGGGGCTTTTAAAAGAAGCGGCAGCCATTCCCATTCACCCGCACATCAAAACCTACCGGCTGGACCAGGCCAATCAGGCCCTGATCGACCTGAAGGCCGACCGCATCAACGGCACGGCCGTGCTCGTGATCGAGTAAATGGCTTGCCTCATGGCTGCTCTTTATCTGTCAAATGGGCCGCCTTCGCCGTAAAATGTGCCCCATGGTAGCCGAAAGGCTTAACACCACGGCCGCGGTGGAAGATCGCCGCGCGAAATACGGTCCGTTGTTGTGCCCCACCGGCACGGTGCGGGCGGTTATCTTTCTGACCATCACCCTGCTGGCGTACGCCGCCAGCAACGCCTTCACCTATTATCTGGACAGCGGCGCCTGGTTCAGCGTGGATGTGGCCGGCTTTGAGCGTTCCATCGCCCAGACGCTGGGCTCGACGATGCTCGAGCCGATCTCCATTTTTTCCCACCCCTGGCTGATCGTGATTCGCGGCTTGCTGCTGTCGGCGATGATCGCCGTGCCGCTCCTGGTGGCGTGTCTTTACCATTCCCGGTACTGCACGCTGTTTCTGCTGTGCGTGGCCATCCTGGCCCACGCCCCAGTCATGGCGCTGGTGCTGGGCGTGGGTTGCATGCTGGTGGCCATGACGCCCCTGCGGCGGAGAAACCCCTCGCTGGCCATCCTGCTGGGCATGCTGCCCATGTGGGTGTACCTGATTTTTTCCACCCGCAATTTGCCCTTTGCCCTGTTGCCCAAGCAGCGGCTGATGCTGGCCGTGCCGCTGTTGACCGCGGCCATCGGCGCGATCGTGGCGGTCGGGCTGGTACTCATCATCGCCCATTACGCCAGGTACCGGCCGGGGGTGATCTGGCCGGTCATGGCGGTGCTGCTGGCCGTGCCGGCGTGGCTGTTCTTTTCCCACATCGGCACGGATGAGCTGGAATTCTCCCTGCTCGCTCAGCGGCTGTCGCCGGCGGGCACCGCCTTCGTGGATGAGGCCCTGGAAAGCCAGGACCGCCACCCAGGCAGATCGCCGGATAAGCCGGTCGTGGAAAAAGCCCAGCGCACCTTGGAGCGCCGCAAGGCCAATTCTGTTGTCGCCTGCGATGACTTTATCCAGCACCACCCCAGCAGCCCCCGCATGGCCGCGGTGCTGTGGATCAAAGGCACGATCGAGGACACACAACTTTGCGTCCCGGCCCTATATGCCGGCCTGGTGCAGCACTACGACGATTTTCCCCTGCCGCAATCCCGCTCGACCTGGGAACAACTGGCATCCGGATTTGCCGGCGATGCCAGGGCCGCGGCGGCCTGTTACCGCCTGGCCCATCTTGATCTGCGGGATGGCCAGCCGGCTGCGGCCGCGGCGAACCTGGAGCAGGCGAGCAAAATCATCGAAAAGACCTGCATAAATCAGCTTTCAGCGACACCCAAGTCATGGTGGGCGGATGTCTTTTCATCCGACCCCGGCCCGCCCACCTGCGACTACTTTGCGCGGCTGTCCGGCGATGTGGCCCGCCTCCAACTTCTCATCCAGGCCAACGGCATCCTTCAGGATGCCAACGCCGCGGCGGCCTGCGCGGCACTGATTTCCGTCGATTCCCGCCACGTGATCGAATCGGATTTCGACGAGCAGATGGCCGAACTGGCCAAGCGCTACGATGAAACCAAACTGGCCGACAACATCGACCTGGCGCGGGCCATGGGCAAGAGCAACCTCATCGAGCGGGCCAGGCTTCTGCGCAACCTGGAGGACCAGCCAGGCAGCGACGCCAGCATCGAGGCGAACTACCGGCTGGCCGAGTTGGCCATGAAGGTTGAGGTCATCCCCGCATTGGGGCGGTACCTGGAAAAACCCGAGGTTTATCTCCGCCGCGTCCTGGCGGCCGTGAAGAATCCCTGGCAGCCGCTGGCGGCACGGGAACTGGCAAGGCTGACGGCAACGACTCAATCCGCCGCCACGCGGCCTTAGGGCCGGGACCTGTCAAATTCCAACCTACAACCTGCAAATCCCAAATAAGCTTTAAATCCAAAATTAACAGAGTCTTGACCGACAGCTTTTAGCTTCCAGGCAGAAGGCTGTTCTTTTTGGTATTTGGTGCTTGGGATTTGTTTGGGATTTGAGATTTTTGAGTTTCAAATTGGTTTTCTTTCGCTAGAGCGTCACACTAGTCCTGATGACTCAATCGCAAAGAAATCGGCCCCGGGTGCTGCTGGTTTCAGCCGGCGTGGGCGCCGGCCACAACCAGGCGGCCAGGGCCTTGCAGGCGGGTCTGAACCAGGCGGATCCATCACTGGAGGTCCAGTGGCTGGATGTCCTCACCACCGCCAGCACGCCCTTCAACCTGTATTACATGGGCGGCTACAACGTGCTGGTTTCGCGGCTGCCGTGGCTGTACGGTTTTGGCTATTGGCTGACCGATCAGCCGCGTGGGCCGCGGCGGACGCTCACCGAGCGGCGCCGCCTCTTTTCCGAACGCATCTCGCTGCGGCCATTTTCGCGCTGGCTTACAGAGCGGCTGCCGGCCCTGGTGGTGAACACCCACTTTCTTTCGCAGGCCATGACCTCCTGGATGATCGGCCGCCAAACGCCCGGTCTGCGGCAGATGACCGTCATCACCGACTTCCATGCGCATCGCTGGTGGTGCGCCACAAATGTGGAGCGATATTTCGTCCCTGATGAATCGGGCCGGGAAAAGCTGCTGGATTTCGGCACGCCCGCCGAGCGAATTGAAATCGCCGGCCTGCCCGTCCATCCCAAATGGTACGAGAGGCTGGATGAGCGGGAGATCCGCGGCCGGTGGAATCTGCCCGCGGGCAAACCGGTCGTGCTGCTGGCGGGCGGGGCCTTTTTCACCGTCGGCGGCATCGATGAAATGGCGCTGGAACTTTGCCGCCGGCTGCCACAGGCCATCATCGTGGTCCTGGCCGGCAACAACAAAAAGCTCATGGGCCAGCTGGCCGCGCTGCCGCAGGCCCAGGGCAGCGAAGCCCAGCTCCGCATCGTCAGCTTCACCGACCGAATCCACGAACTGGTCGAGCTGGCCACCGTCTACGTCACCAAGAGTGGCGGCATGACGGTCACCGAGGCGGCCGTCAAAGGCACGCCCATGGTGCTCCTGCACCCGGTTCCCGGACAGGAAGCCAATAACGCCAAAACGTTCGTGGCCGCCGGCGCGGCCGTGCAGGCCGACAAGGGTAAACAGGCTGTCCAGCTCGTCGCCCAGATCGTGGCCGACCCGGCCAAACGCGATGCGCTTTCGGCCAACGCCAAGAAACTCGCGCGGCCATCCACGCAGATCATCTGCCAGAGGATCCTGGAGGCGGTGGACCAGCGGGATTAGGGTCGCTATTCACTTGTCAAGAATCGTTTCTGGCCGCACACAGTTGCGGTCAGGCTCGCGCGGCCGCGAGCGACAACAAGAAAATGCAAATCCTAAACTCTAAATCCGAAATCCTAAACAAATCCAAAACTCGAATCGGAGCAAACATCAATCCGCGTTGGCGTTAAACGCGCAATTGAGCCGTTTGCTCTTTGTTTGAGATTTTGAAATTGGAA
>CAWAWB010000010.1:0-331702 GCA_963785635.1 uncultured Phycisphaerales bacterium | reverse complement strand
TTGTCATTTGTAATTTGTAACTCTCATTCGACGTAGATCATCTTCTTCGTCATGCCGCCGTCGATGATGAAGTTCTGGCCGGTGATAAACCCTGCCGCATCGGAGCACAGGTACAAGGCCATGGCCGCGATATCCTGCGGCACGCCCGCGCGGCCGCACGGATGCTGGGCGTGATCTTGTTTGGATAACGGCTGCGGCGGCTTTTCCTCGCGGTGAAACCCCTGCGTCACGATCCAGCCGGGGCTGATGCAGTTGACCCGGGTCTCCGGGCCCAGGCTCATCGCCAGCGCGTGGGTCAGCGCCAGGATGCCGCCCTTGGAGGCCGAATACGCCTCCGTGTTGGGCTCGGACATCAGCGCCCGCGTGGAGGCGATATTCACAATCGCCCCCTTGGCGGTTTTCAAATGCGGCGCGGCGTACTTGGCGCACAGCATCGTGCCCGTCAGGTTCGTGCCGATGACCGCGTTCCAATCCGCCAGCGTTAGCTGCGCCAAAGGCTTGTTGCGGCTGAAGCCCGCGTTGTTGATGAGGTAGTCAATCCGGCCAAAACGATTAATGGTTCTTTCCATCAGCGCCACTACCGCCGGCTCCTGCGACACATCGGTGGAAACGCACAACGTGCGCCCCGGCTGGCCCAGTTTTTCCATCGCCCACGAACCGGCCTGGTCGTCGATATCGCCTATCGCGACGGATGCGCCTGCATTCAAAAAGACCTGCGAGATGGCCAGGCCGATGCCCTGGGCTCCGCCCGTTACGATCGCCACTCTGTCTTTAAAATCCATCCAGCACCTATCGTCCTTGTCCTGGAACGCTGGTTGACGAAGGCTTTGCCTCCGTCCCCTTTACAAGCAGCTTCCCCAGCATGATGTTTTTCCCCTGCGTATTTTGTCGCACCTGTGCCGGCGGGATGACCAAGGCATCATAGATCGAATTCTCAATTTCAATAGAAACAGGGTGGGGAGAATATGCGATGTTACCGACCATCCACACGGCCACACCCATCCGCGGCTTTATCGTGATTCTTCCATCCACTGATGAGACAACTTTGGACAGATGATTGTCCACTGTCACCTTCACATCCATATTGGAGATTGGCCGTTGGGTGGAGGCATCGATCAGCGTCGCTAAAACTCCATGGGTTTTCATATAGGTCAGAATCATCAGACTCACCAGGATCTAAACAGTTTCACGCCTGCTATTTCACATCTGACAGCTTAATCGCCTTCTTACTTTTGGCCGACAGCAGCGCCGCCTCTAAAACGCGCTGCGTCTGGTAGGCATCCTCGAAGTCGGGGATAGGAACGATGGGTTTTTGCCCCGCCAGCACGCGGCAGATGTCGTAGGCCATATTCGCAAAACCATGCTCGTAGCCGATCAGGTGGGCATCGGGCCACCAGTTCTCGATATACGGGTGGCTGCCCGGGTGCGTACACATGATGTTCGTCCAGCCCTGGGTCGCGCGCTCAACCGTGGCATCATAAAACTCCAGCTCGTTCATCCGCTCAAAGTCGAAACGCAACGAGCCCTTGGTGCCGTTGATCTCAAAACTGTTGCGGTTCTGGTTGCCCGTGGCCTGCCGCGCGGCCTCAAAGCTGGCCACGGCCCCGCCGGAAAACCGCGCCAGGAACAGCACCGTGTCATCCACGGTGACCTTGCCCTTGTGCGCCGCCTTTTTGGAGCCCTTGCCGCCGATGCCGCCGGAGCCGAGGGCGCGTTCCTTGATGAATGTCTCCGCGATCGCGCCGCAGATCTCCGTGATCTCCTGACCCGTGACGAAACGGGTCATATCTACGATGTGGGCGTTCAGGTCGCCGTGCGCGCCCGAGCCGGCCTGGTCCTTTAAAAACCGCCAGACCAGCGGCACCTTTTCATCCGCCCAGTCCTGGAGGTACCGCGCCCGTACGTGGCGGATTTCACCGATCCGGCCTTGCCTCACAAGCTGGTGTGCAAACGCCACCGCCGGCACGCGGCGATAATTAAACCACACAAACGTGGGCAGCTTCGAGGCCTTGGCCTTTTGCGCCATCTGCCGCGCCTCGGCCAGTGTGCCGGCAATGGGCTTTTCCGTGGCCACGGGTTTGCCCGCCGCCAGAGCCGCCAGCGCCATGGGCGCGTGCCAGTTGTTGGGCGAGGCGATGTCCACAAAATCCACCTCGGGACTGGTTATGGCCTCCTTCCAGTCCGGTGTGGCATGCTGCCAGCCCCAGCGCTCAGCGAATTCAAGCAACTCCGCCTCCAGTCCGCAGGTCGTGTGCAGCACAGGGATCAGCGGCGACTTGAAAAACTTTTTCACCTGTCCCCAGGCGTTGGAGTGCGCCCGACCCATAAACCCCTGCCCGATGAGTGCGACGTTCAGCAGCTTGCCGTGCGGCATGGCCTGTTCCTTTTAAAATGCCCCGGGCGAATTGCCCTCTACAAACGTCCCGCTTATGATAGGGCTGTTGGCGCGGGTGGGCAAGCGCCACGGCAGGCGATGCCGCTTGATTTGCACCGGGGCGAGCTAGCCGATGGAGCCGCCAATTCTTCGCGAACCTGTAACATTGTGGTCCTGGCGGCGTTTTGAACTGAGAGCCAAGGACTTCAGGAGACCGCACATGACCTGGCAGAACGATCCACAGCAGCCTGGGCAGACCCCGAATACTCCCCCGCCGGGAGCTACCCCTGCCGGCCCCCCGCCGCCCCAGCCGCTCAATTACGCGGCAGGTGTCACCGAAACCAATCCGCAGGCTCGCACGTGGGGCATGTTCTGCCACCTGGCGGCGCTGGCCTACTTTATCCCGCTGGGCCACATCTTAGGACCGCTGATCGTCTGGCTGGTGAAGCGAGATGAATTTCCCTTCGTCAATGACCAGGGCAAGGAGTCTCTGAATTTTCAGATCACCATCTCCATCGCCTACGCCGTGGCGGCAATCCTCATCGTGACCGTTATCGGCTGCGTGCTGCTGCCGGCCGTGGTCGTGACCAATATCGTTTTTGTGATCCTGGCCGCGATCGCCGCCAATGAAGGCAAACCCTATCGCTACCCCATCTGCATTCGGTTCATCAAATAAACCCATAGGCCTGGAGCCCGAAGGGCGATTGACCATTAGCCACGGGCACACTTGTCACGCCGTCGCCGAAGGCGAAGCCGGAAGCCCGTGGAAGAAGCGAAAAAAGAACAAGAGCCCCAGCGGGGCAACTGAAACCAGCAAACACTTCCAGCGGCATTTGACCTCCGCCAAGTCTCAGGCGTCGAAAGTCCCTTGCCTTTCTGCGATTTTCCCTCTTTACAAATTACTCTCTTTCCGTTACTAGCCTGAACATAGTATGGTGGTATCACAAACCATGAACATCAAAAGAGATTCTGGATTTTGCATTTGAAGAACAACGACCTTGAAAGTGAGGGTAAGACTATGTCAGAGCAGATCTTAGAACTGGACAAGATTTGCATGGACAGCGAAACGCAGCCGCGGGTGGCCATGTCGCCGGACCTGGTTATTGAGTATTCCCAGAAGATGATGCAGGGGGAAGAGTTTCCGCCCGTCTCTGTCGTGCACGATGGTTCTAACTACTGGCTGTACGATGGGTTCCATCGCTGCTGCGCGGCCAAGAACATCCTTCGCGGCCGCATCGCCGCCGAGGTCCGAGAGGGCACCAAACAAGATGCCGTCTGGCTCTCCCTGGCCGCCAACAAGGCGCACGGGATGAGGAGAAAAAGGAAAGACAGGATCAACGCCATCTGCCGCGCGATTGAAATGGGACATGATAAGAGCAACAAAGATCTCGCCCTGCACCTCGGCGTAAACTCCAAGACCATCGGCAATTACCGAGCCCGGTATTTTGAAGCTCCGCAGGGCCCCACGCAGCGCAGAGGCCTTGATGGGAAGTGGTACACGGTCAAGCCGCGCAAGCTGATGGATTACATCCCGCCCTCAGCAAAGGAAAAACCCCTGCCCGCCTGCAAGAAATATACTCACGACATGCTGAATTACCCCTTCCCCGACGAGGTCCACAACCGCATGCAGAGGGTCTTCTCCCCGCGGCCGCCCATCGAAAAATGCTGCCTGACCCTCTGGCAGGTGTGGGACTGGGTGCACGAGCTGAAGTGTCAGGGCGGTGAGGCGCTGGAACTTTTAGACGAGACACAGTTTTACAACCTGCTTGAGCAGGCTGACAAGGCGCTCATGAGAATCATCCCCTACGCCGTCTGCCCCGAGTGCGAGGGCGAGGGCTGCGACTACTGCAAAAAACGCGGCTGGTTCGATGAGGCCACCTGGCATGAACTGGAATGGCGCGAAAAATCGAAATCCGAAGCACAAAATTCGAAGGAACTAGGACCGAATTCAAAAATCCCCAACGAGGAATGAAAGGTAGTTTCGGGGACGGAGCACTAAATAACCTGTGGTAAATAACAAATCTCGAGGAGGAGCATAAAGCACTAAACGGGCAAATGTGTGTAATTTAGTGCTCCGTCCCCGAAACCTGGCGGGTGCGTGTTGGATTTCTTTCCCGCCATGTAGCCGACCCATGCCCGGGGTTCCCGCAATGACATCAATAAGAATTCTCTAACATCTGCTCGAAAGCCATTAACAGGGCTGATATCATCCCGGCATGAACCGCTACCGCTATGCAGATACTATCGCTGCATTCCTCGACAAGGATGTGGAGAGTGTTCTTGGAAAGATCGCCTCCGATTACTCATTCCAACTCGATCCATCTCAGCGGGACGCATGGGTTTTTGAAATTCTGTTGCTCCAGAAGGCGCTCTTACCATACACGTCTGGGGGCAAGATCTATTTTGAATATTCCATACCGCGTCTGGGGCGAACAATTGATGTGGTCGTGGTGCTGGGGGCCGTGATATTCGTGCTCGAATTCAAAGTAGGGGAACACCACTTTACCAACGCGGCGATGGATCAGGTCTGGGACTACGCGCTGGACCTCAAGAATTTCCACGAACGCAGCCACAACGCTACCATTGCTCCGGTTCTTATAGCTACTGAGGCCAAAGCAGTTCCGCTCAGTATTGAGCACACGCAACACAACGATCAACTGCTACGGCCGATCAGGAGCAACGCCGCCACGCTAGTCGAAGTGTTTCGTCAAGTTCTGGCCGCCACAGAAGGTCTGCAAGTATGCGCGACGGAATGGGAATCTTCCCGCTATTGCCCAACGCCTACCATAGTCGAGGCTGCGACGGCATTGTATGCGGGTCATTCTGTGGCTGAAATCTCCAGGTCAGACGCCAGCGCGACGAATCTTAGTCATACATCAAGCGCTCTCTCTGAAATTATCGCACGAGCGCAGGCAGAGCGTCAAAAAGTCATTTGTTTTGTAACCGGTGTACCTGGGGCGGGAAAAACGTTGGTCGGTCTTAATATAGCTACAGATCACATAGACAAAGAGAGCGACCTATACAGTGTTTTCCTCTCGGGAAACGGCCCCTTGGTAGCCATTCTACGCGAGGCACTGGCACGCGATAAAATTCAACGCGAGCGTACACAAGGTCGCAAAATCAAGAAACACGAAGCGCTCAGTGAAGTGCAGATGTTCATCCAGAACGTCCATCACTTTCGCGACTATTGTCTGGAAGTGTCGCATCCCCCAATCGAACACGTGGCAATTTTTGATGAAGCTCAACGTGCCTGGAATCTCAAACAAACTGCAACGTTTATGCGCCGAAAGAGGCACCAGTCTGATTTCATGCAGTCGGAGCCAGAATTTCTTATTTCCTGTCTCGACAGGCATGAAGATTGGGCGGCAATAATTTGTTTGGTCGGGGGTGGTCAGGAAATAAATACGGGCGAAGCGGGAATTACCGAATGGATCGAGACGCTAAACCGCCGCTTCCCCGACTGGCACATTTATATTTCGTCAAGACTGAGCGATACTGAATATGCCGTGGGTGAGGCCCTGAAACTGGTTCGCGAGCGGCCCAATGTTCTTATAAACGACCAATTACATCTTGCGGTGTCGATGCGTTCTTTTCGAGCCGAGAATGTGTCGCTGCTGGCAAAGCAGGTTTTGGATCTTGAATTGGCCGCGGCGCGGCGGACACTTCAACAGGTATCGCATCGCTACCCGATTGTCATTACCAGACAGCTTTCAACCGCTAAGAACTGGCTGCGGCAGCAAGCAAGGGGCACAGAACGATTCGGGATAGTTGCCTCGTCTCAGGCCGAGCGCCTGAAACCTCATGCAATTAATGTGAAAAGCCCGCTAGACCCAATTCACTGGTTCCTCGATTCCAAAGACGATGTTCGCTCCTCCTACTATCTTGAAGATGCAGCCACAGAATTTCACGTTCAGGGCTTGGAGTTGGATTGGGCCTGTGTGACGTGGGATGCGGACTTCAGACGCACAACAGATGGCTGGGATCACTGGTCCTTCAAGGGCAATCGGTGGGAAAGGATCAAGGCATCGGAACGGCAGCTTTATCTTAAGAATGCCTACCGCGTTCTGCTAACCCGTGCCCGTCAAGGCATGGTCATTGTTGTTCCCGAAGGTGATGCAGAAGATGCAACCAGAAATCCAGACTATTACGACTCCACATTCGCATATCTTGAAGAGATTGGCTTTCAGAAAATCTAGCCTGGCACTGTTTAGAAAGCGGCGAAAATAGATATCAAAACATGCAGCAGCCTAAGGCGGCCGTGCCATAATTTCTTTGTCCTGCTGTTATCCCCTGAATCCCCTGCATCCCTGCTAGTTTTCTTGCTTCTCCGGCTGTCCCACCTGCACTTCCACCGACCCCCGCAGGAGCGGCCGCGCAGGCGCGGGCCGCTGCGCGGCGTAGAGGATGAGATTGCGCATGATGGCCAGGGCGCTGGCCGGCGAGTAGCCGCGGAAATCGTGGCCGCGATAGCCCACCAGACCGGCGGTCAAATCGTCGCGGCTGTAGATGATCACCGGCCGCCCCGCCACGGAAACGGCCTGGAGCTGCGCCGCATTGTCCTGCCCATACACCGCCCTGGCCGCGCGGCGGTAACTTACCGACCCAATGGCCAGCCCCGGCCGCTGCAAAACCTCGCTGGTCATCCCCAGCCGCGCAACCTGCGGAAAGGCCTCATCCACCAGCGTCAAAAGCTGCTGCCTAGCCGCAATATCGAACGCGGCCGCCCCGCCCAACGCATCGGCCACAACCAGGCCGCCGGCGTTCATGAACGAGCGCAATGCCTGGCGCTGCTCGGCATCGAAGGCAAAACCCTGCGTGCCGGAGAGTATGGCGATCGGCGCGGCGTGCGCATCCAGGGCCTCGATGGGCGTGCGGACAATCTGGAGATCCACCTTGCATTGGCGGGCCATGGCGGCCGCCAATCGATCGTACGCCAAGGGCTCCGCATCGCTGCCCGAAAGCAGCAAGGCTACCCGGATACTCTTGGGCGCGGGTTTGGTCGCGGCGGTCGCCGCCGCGCGTGAGAGCTTTGAGGCCCTGGCGGGCGCTGGCGGTGCATCGGCCAGCGGTTCCACAAACGGCATGCCGCGCCGGCGCAAAGCCCCCACATCGCCCACGTGGAAGTACAGATTCGCCGCCAGGCCAAAGGCATCTCCGCCCTCCGCCGTGTCATACGACTGATACGCCATGGAAAGATCCACGGGCACGTGTACGGCCAGGAGGCGTACGCCGTTGGAAATCCCCAGCATCGGGATCGGCCGCGACAGCGGTGCATGGGCGGTATAAATCGGGTCGGTCGGCGGGATGGATTTCAGCGGCCATTGCGGCAGCAGCTTGGCGTACCAATCCCGCATCTGACGGTCGAAGGCGGCGTTGTTGCCGGCCGTTTCCGACCAGATCAAACCGCCGCGCAAGCAAAAGCGGCGGAGCTTGTCCATCTCCTGCGGCGTGAGTGATGGCGGCGCCAGGCCCGAGATGTACAGGATGGGCGCATCATACCAGTCTTCCTCAGGCGCATCGATATCCAGCACCTGCCAGCGGACCGAGGTCTCCGTGGTCCTGCCCAGCCAATCCACCAGGTGGGCCAGGTCGTTGGGGCGGATATCCCCCGAGCCTTCGTAACTAAGCTTGCTGAACAGCACGCTTTGGCGCGCCTGCGCGAAAAATAGCAGCGAGAATGCCGTCCCCATCTCATCATCCCACTTGCCTTCCTCATCCTGGCGGCGGACGAGCTGCGTGGCCGCCTCGTTAAACCAGTTGTGCGCGCCGAAGTACCGGCGGCCGCTGGCGTGGGCGGCCTTCTCGATGCACCACAGCCACTGGTGGTAGTACTGCGGCCCGCGGCCGGGGTTTTCATACGCGCTGAAATGCTCACCCAGCCACAAGAGCCCGCGTTTTATCTGCGGCGAGACCTCGTAGGCCCGCAGGCCCGGCGGCGCCTGGCGGCCCAGGATCTCCTGGCACAGGTACAGGCTGGCCACGCCCGCGGCGGTCATCGAGCCGTACGCGGGCGCCTGCGCCGAGGAATACGACCAGCCGCCCTCGGCCGTCTGGCACGTCTGCCAGTGCTGCTGGGCCCTCCGCCAGAACCACTCCGGCACATCCTGGCCGGCGGACTGGGCCGCGGCGAGCGCCATCATCGCGATCTGCGTGGCGGAATTGTTCCATTCATCAGGTGGCGCGTTGGGGTCGTAGCCGAATGAACCATCCTCGCGCATGGCTGAAACCAGATATTTCACATCATCCGCCAGCACGGTTCGGTAGGCGGGAGAGGGCAGGAGCGAAATGGCCAGCGCCCGAAAGCTGCGGGAGTACACGCTATCCAGCGGAGCATGCGCCAGGTACTCCAGCGTGGCTGTCATGCGCGGCGACTGGTGGCTCTGACCCGATGACAGCAAGGCGTACGCACACAGGGCCGTCACCATGCCCTTATCGCGCGGGAAGATGCCCGGCAGGTTTTCATCCCACTGGTTTTCATGGTGCTTGGACCACAGGTAGGCGATGCCGCGGTCGATGGCCACATCGGACTGCTTATTGAGCGTGACGACGGAGGAAAGGTCCTGGCCGCGGGCAACCTGGCCCAATGGCGCGACGGCTACAGTGAGCGCAGCGGCAAATACCATTGCGCCGACTACTCTTCGCTTAGGTGTTGAATTCAAAAAAACTACTGCCACTGCGGACGCCATAACAACATTATGCGCGGCGACTGCAAATCTTCGATCAGTCTACTGTCAATTCTCAGGCCAGTCGCGCGGCTGTCTAATACATCAAACAGCGTGTGGCGCTCCAGGTATCGCACTGCTTTGGGATTTTTCAGCCCCGCCAATGAGGCGGCCTTGGCGACGGCGTCCCGCTGGTAGCCGATCCCATCGATGAGTTTGAGGTCCTTGGCCTCCTCCGCCAGCCACACCTGGCCGTTGGCCAGCGATTCCACTTCCTCGGCGGTCATGGTCGGCCGGCCATTCTGGACGATCTGCATGAAGCGGCGCTGGATCTTATCCAGCAGCGCCCGATGGTCATCGACGGCCTGCGCGGTGGGCTCCTCGAAAGGATTCAGTTCCGCCTTGTGCTTGGCCGCGGCCGTGGAGCGGATAATGATCGTCTCGGCGCCGATCTTCTGGAGCGTGCCCTTTAATATCGGGAAGATGGAGATGACGCCGATGCTGCCTGTGACTGTCGTCGGCTCGGCGTAGATGTAATCGGCCGGGGCGGAGATGTAATACGCCCCGCTGGCGGCCATGCCGCCCATGCTCACGACCACCTTGCGGCTCTCCTGGAGCTTGCGGATTTCCTCGTACATTTCATCGCTGGCCGAGACGCTGCCCCCGCCGCTGTCGATGCGCAGAACCACGGCTTTGACGTCGGAATCGCTCCTTATGATGTCGCGCAAAATGGCGGAAGCGGTCGGCCTGGTGCGAGTCGATCATGTCCGTAACATCATACACTGCCACCACCTGCGATTTGTCGCCCTCTTCAATCGTGCGCGGCGAGAAGTGATCCGTCTGGGCCGAACTCAAACCCGCGCCCACGGCCGCGATGATCGCGATAAACACGATAAAGCCCAGGATCAGCAGTGTCAGGAAGATGCGCAGCGGCCAATTGGCCCGCCGCGGCACGTGTACATAAATGGGCGGCATCTGGGGGGCCTGTGCAAATCCTCCTGCCGGCTGGCCCGCTGCCGGCGCATTAGGCTGCGTGGAGGCGCCTGCCAGGGCGGCGTGGAGGGCGTGGACGGCGTCGGATTAGTGTTGGAGGCAAAAGACTCCCCGCCTGCGGGAAAGTTCGGATCGGTCATCGTCTGGCTCCTTGGGCCTGCCTGGAAATTGGATCGGCCGGCACGCCGGCCTTAACCAATCATTCTATCCATTCGGCCACGATGGCGAAATAAGGGATCGAGAGGAGTCTGTTCAAAAGAAAAACTGAAAATCCGAGTGCAGGAAGCGCAAGCAAAAACTCCGTGCGCCGCGCGGCGCACAGAGTTTCAGTTCGAGGAGGTTCTTTCGGCGGAAAAAGGGCGGCCGAGAGCCCTTCGACTTCGCTCAGGCGTGAGCCTGTCGAAGCCTTAGGCGCCCTTGGGACGGCCCCGTCCGCGCGAAAGATTCATCCCGACCATCTTCTCCACGCGATGGACAAAGGCCGGTTCGCCGGCCGGTTTGCCCGTGCGCATCCGCATGGCCAGGTAAGCAGTGCGGCCCTCAGGCAGCACGTCGGCGTGCCACTTGAGCCAGGAATCCACCCGACCGGTAATGTCGGGGGCCTTGGTCAAGAGCCCTGTCTTGTCGCTGCCGTTCAAGCGAGCGGCTACGGAGCTGAAGGGATAATCCTTCACACTGCGAGCCAGCTTGTCGGCAACGGGCCGAGACTCGACGTACTTGATGGCCTCCAGCGCCGCCGGGCCGTCCAGTGGACAGCTGGCGAAACGCCGGGGCGTTACGTCGCCTTCATAGCCCGTGGCGTGCAGGTACCGGGCGTACCGGGTATGCACGCACGCGCATGAAGGAACTCAGCGCCTCCGCCGAGGGCGGAACCAGCACGAAGTACGCCTTCTCCTTCAGGACCGACCACGCCAGGAGTTTCACGTCGTACGTGCTGGCGCAGCCGGCGAGAATCTCGAGGTACTTCTGCCGGCGCTTAGGGGTGTTGAAGATGGGGCTGTCACTACTCTGGCAAACCAGGTGTGGCTTGCGGGGCAAAACTATTCTTGCAATACGTGCCATAGGACGATGAACTTAGCGAGTTGACCTGTCCCCAGTCAAGAAATCTTTCACGGATATTTCCGATTTATTCCAGACCGAGCAATTCCGAATAACCCGTGCAATATTTGACGATTTAGGTATTCCTTTCATGGGAAACGGTAACGCTTACGCTGGTCACCCTTGGCCCCTCGCCTCGCCGTGCTGGGTGATACCGGCATATGTGCTGAAATTCTACCACTGCTTCCTGCGGGCTGTTGGCCTCGATCTGATCGACATGGGCCTGCCCGCCTTGCTGATAGCGGATATGATATTGCACAGCCTCACCCTCCCGGAGCCTTTTTAGCAGAGCGCGGGGCAATCAAAGCCCACATGGCTGCGATTGCGATAGAGACCCTACACCCGCATCCTTTGCCTCACTCTGGCAAATCCTACGATATGACCCGGTGGGCGGGCAAAAAAACAGGTGCGAAATTAATTTCGCACCTGGGGGCAAGCCGTTTTTTGCCGCGGGAACTATCGATGCTGCAAGGCGGCAATGATCCCGGAAGCGATGGCCTCGGCCAGTTGCTGGCGGTAGGAGGAGGAGGCCAGGCGGGCAGCATCCGCCCGGTTGGAAAAGAAACCCAATTCAATAAGCGTTGCAGGCATCTTGGTATCGACTAGGACGCGGTAGTTATGGTTGTGGTTGACCCCCCGGCTTTCGATGCCGGAGGGGCGCATGGCCGCGGTGATTCGATGGGCCAGGGCCTCTGAGCCGCTACCGGCATCGGGGGCGACGTAGGCGGTCAGGCCGGAGGCCTGGCTGTTCCGGGGGGCGTTATCGGCGTGTATGGCGACAAACAGGTCCGCCTTGGCGTGGTTGGCGATGGCGGCCCGCTCCTCAAGCTCGATGAAGCGGTCGTCGCTGCGGGTCATGATCACTTTTACGCCGCGGGCTGCCAGGATGGAGCGGATCCGCAGCGACACATCCAGGGCGAGCTGTTTCTCCTCGCCCACCGTGCTGCAATAGGTGCCGCGGTCCTTGCCGCCGTGGCCGGGGTCGATCACTACTGTCCCTATTACTTGCGGCCCCGTTGAAGCCGAAGGCGGCTGGGGCCATTGGGCAGAACCGCCGGGGGGCGGGCTGGAAGGTTGCGGCCGGCCGCCGTAGCTGCCGGGATAATTGGGCGGAGGCGGTGCATAGAACGAGGGGCGCAGATGCTCGCGCAAGCGCAGGGCCAGCTCGCGGCTGACCACCAGCCGCCCATCGATGCGCTTCACTTCGCCGGGCTGATCGAGCTTCTGACCGTTCAGTTTGGCTTCCGTGGCCGGCTGCACGGACACGATCAGCGAATTTCCGCCGCCCGCCATGGAGGCCACATATTGGCCCGAGCTGTCGAGGGTCATGCCCAGGGTGTAAGCGAGGTCCTCCATAGAAACCTGCGCCGCCGGAGGCGGCGGGCCGTCGAATATGGGATGAACGTTGCTCCTGGGGGGGCAGCCGGCCAGCACCATCAGCGACGCGAAAGTCATTGCCAGCAGGGCCGGTCGGAGTCGGCTTAATCCCAAAGGGGACGAAGGGGGATGGGCCCGCAGGGGAGCTGAAACGGCGGCCGACATACTAGCCTCCATGTCTGACTGATTCGGGCCGGACATCCTGTCTGGCCGCGCGGCGGCGCATACGTTTAATCGACACACACACCCAAGGGGCTCCAGCTTTATCAAAATGGACGGGATTGGCAAGAGATTTCGGGGAAAAAGGTTTAGGGCTTAGGGCTTCGGGCTGAGGGCTTAGGCAGGAAAGAACAGCGCGGCGGTTTGAATTGAGATGACGCCCGCCTTTTCTTCCTTCAAAGCTTTCACCTTTGGCCGCTGCGTTCTACAATATGCACGCGCCTGGCGGCAAAACGCGGCCGGCGCGGCCATGGCGAGGAACAGTTGTGCCGACGCTCACCGATTACGTTGATGCCGCTACTCTACAGAGGCTCCAGGACATCGTCTCCAAGGTGACCGGGGCCCAGATCCGCCTGTATGGCGCCGACGGCCAGCCGGTGACGCAGGCCAGCGTCGACATGGACAGCCCCGCCCAGATGCTGGATGGCGAGGCCCCGCCGCACATCGCCCTCAACATCGACGGCGAGCAGGTGGGACGGATCATCCTGGAAAAGCCGGTGGAGACCTGCTGGCCGCGGGACCGGATTATTGCCTTGGCCGGCGCGCTGGATTTGCCGGCCGACAAACTCCGCCAGGTTCTGGACAGTGTGGGCCTTTCCGGCAGCCAGGCGGACCTGGCGGCGCGGCAGATGCTGGTCCTCACCGCCGACCTCATCCGCCGCCTGTGCGAGCAAGAACGGCAGCTCCGCGACCGGATCGAGGAGCTGACCACCATGTACCGGCTGACGGCGCTCTTTGCGGCACAACTCGACCTTAATCGCGTGCTGGATGCTGTGGTCAAGACCGTGGTGGAGATCACGGGCGTGAAGGCCTCGGCCATTCGCCTGCTGGATCGCGAGACGAACGAGCTGACCATCGAGGCGGTAATCAATCTTTCCGCGAATTACCTCAACAAGGGGCGGATCGTCCTGCGCGAGAGCGTCCTGGATCGCCAGGCCTTCGAGACGGGCGAGGTGGTGTACGTCGAGGATGAGCAAAACGATCCGCGCGTGCTTTTCCCCGCGCAGGCCAGGGCCGAGGGCATCCGCAGCGCGCTGAATCGCGCCGCTCATCTACAAGGGCCTGCCCGTGGGCGTGCTGCGCGTGTACACGGGCCAGGTGAAAAAATTCGGGCGGTATGAAATCGCCATGATCAAGGCCATCGCCGAGCAGGCCGCCGCGGCCATCGTCAACGCCCAGCTCCACGAGGAGATGCTCCAGGCGCGGGATGTGCAGCGGCAGGTGCAGACGGCGGCCATGGTGCAGCGGCGGATGATTCCAGCCGAGCCGCCCAAAATACCCGGGCTGGACCTGGCGGCTTTGTACGTGCCGAGCCTGGAAATCAGCGGCGACTTTTACGACTTCATCGAATTGCCCGAGGGGAATTTGGGGCTGACGATCTGCGACGTGATGGGCAAGGGCGTGCCGGCGGGGCTGCTGATGGCCTCGGTGCGCGCCTCGCTCCGCGCGCACGTGGGCGACCTGTTCGATCTGGCGGAGATTCTCCGTCGCGTCAACCGCAGTCTGTGCAACGACACGCTCACCTCCGCCTTTGCCACGCTGTTTTACGGGGTGATCAACGTGCCGGGCATGATGCTCACGTACGCCAACGCGGGGCATGAGCCGCCGCTCTTCTTCCGGGGCGGGGTGGTCAAGACGCTCACGGTGGGCGGCACGGTGCTGGGGGTGGAGCCAGCGGCCACGTACCAGCGGACCACGGCAGCCTTAAAGAGCGGGGATGTGATCATCATGGCCACGGATGGGCTTTCCGAGGCGATGAACTTCCACGATGAGCAGTTCGGCCACGAGCGGGTGCTCTCCGCCGCGGCGCGGCGGTGGAAAAAAATCTCTCCGCCGATGGCATCGCCAAGCACCTGTTGTGGGAGATGCGGCGTTTCGCCGGCCTGCGCGAAAGCAGCGACGATGTGACGTTGGTTGTGGCGAAGATGCTTTAAGAAACAGGGTACAGGGTACAGGGTACAGGGGACAGGGGACAGCCTTTCTGTCGGAGCGATTTTGACAGGGCCGCCGTGGCCCGCGAGTGTGGAGACTCAGCCGGCGCCACAGCGGCCGGCCAGCCACACGAATACCATGGCGGCCAGGACCAGGAGCAGACGTGATTTAGGGCCCGATGCGTTAGCAGATGGAGGCATTGCTAGCTTCCCCGTGTGATGTCCGAAATAAAGATTTCGAGGGCTCCCTTCATTCTGTCCAGGCCGGCATGGCCCCCGCTCGAGGAGACAAAGCCCGCGCCAAATCGGCCTGCCAGGAACAGCATGGCCAGGATGCCCGATGTAGAAAAACAGCCGCGGCCAACGTGTGAAAGATGTGTCCGCCTGCATGAGATGACCTCCTTTTGTGAGCTTTTACCTTTGTTGAATAATTATTCCGGCAAGGGGGGTCGGACAGATGGTTAAGGCGCAGCTTTGTGGGTCATGGCGAGCGATAACTTATGTAGTACGAATAACTTGCTAATTTTTATCAGCTTGGGAAGGGCTCAAAAAAGCGGCAATATTCCGCAAAGCGGACGGGTGTCCGGAGGGAATCTTCCCCCATTAGTGTTTAACGCGGCAGAGGGCGGTCCGTATGCGCGGTTGTGAGGATTTTTTGAAAATGACAGCCGCGCAAACGCACAATTGCGATTTTTTGCCTGCCGCGCGGCGGTTTGGGCAAGCTGGAGAAGATGGGAAGAACCGCCTACCAAAGGCAACGGCCGGAGATGTTTTTATAGGCGCGAACCTTCCCGGCTTCGCCCAGAGGCTACGCCGTGACAGATTCGCGCGACTGCAGGAATGGGATTCTTTTGGGGGGAGCCTTTCCCAGGGCGCGGTCCAGCGTTCGCTTCCGGCTCGCCTGCGGCTACGCCGTGACAAGCCGCTCACGCTGTCCCAGCGCCCTGGGCTATTCATATTCCGCCCCTGACGGGGCTCCGGAGAAGACGTGGCGGCAAAACATGCTGCCACGGCACCAGGCCGCACTTCAAGAAAGATCCACAATAACAACAGCCCGGAGATTCTTCACAGGCGCGGGCCTTCGGCCCGCGGGACTGCAGGAATGGGATTTATCGGGGGCCTCTCCCCAGGGCTCGTGCCTTCGCTCACTATCGCTCGCTCAGGACAGCGCCCTGGGCTACTATATTCCGCCCCGTTGGGGCTAAAAAACCGGAGCGCCCATACGGGCGGCTCACGCCGTGCGGCACCAACTTTCGCCGCTTCGGGGCTGCTTCGTGCGCTTTCCTCCACGGCACCACGCCCCTAGCCTGTGCAGTTTAGCTGCACTGCTTGGGCCAGGAAGGTTATTATCTCCGCCGCGCGGCGACGGGCTGCAGCAGGATCATCGCCGCGATACGGCGGACACAGTATGGTTATCTCGCAAGAGCGGGCGGACCCGTAGGCCCGCCCGCCCGCGCACAAATCAAAACCTTCGTCCACAGTTAGTGGTCATAGCTGTAGGCACTCCAAGTGTACGTTAAAGTCGCTGATGGATCATCAGCTGACAGGCTGCCCGAGATAGTCATTGGGCTATTCCTTTTACGGATGCATGAGATTCCACATTCCCACGCATGCCGGATTATTTGGATCGTCTAGAGTCTGGACGACCCAGACAGACATCGAAGCCGGCGCTCCAATTTGCACCCGGGGCAGCGCCGCAGATGATTTGATTATACATGTCGATTTCCTTGGGCTTGAAGTAACCAGCTAATCCGTCCCAGTCATAGTCCAGGATTGTATACAACGTTTTTGCATTATGCGCAATTAGAAAATTGCGCTGATCAAGCAAGCCGACAGTTTTTAAATACGTGCCCGTGGTCGCCCAGTAAGCTGGCAAGACATAATCATTAACGTAGTCAAATGTTTGCTCATCAAAAGGCAGATGAGGAAAGTGATTTGAGTCAGTGCCAAATGAAATGTCCCAGATAATGGGCAAAACCGGACCGTTTGCTTCCATGCGCCTGTGCATCTCATCCTGGACGGGTCTAAGATTCATGACCAGATAGTCCCAATTGGCAGTATGCGAAGTTAGTGGGTCATCCATGACATACAGGCCAGCTATTCTTCCCAAATAATTTGGGTCGGTTCTTCCCGAATAATTTGGATCCATTCCCGCCTGCTGGCGGAAATGTTTCAATATGCAATCGAACTCTCTCCATCGTACCACGACTGTACCTGCGGGGTGAAATACGGCGGTCGACGTATTCAGGTGGACGTGGTAAGTGTTCGCGTCGTAGAAATTCGGATCAGTCATATATGGATCGCACGAATTAGGGTCATAGTTCTTGTCACTCGGAGCTGGATTACCAAACCAGCCGTCATTTATCCCCATATTGTAAGGCAACGTCTCGGCATAATTAGCATCATCCTGTATGGTTATATTCGCATCCTGATAATTAGGGTCAATCGGTTCGGGATTGGGGAACGGCAGCCAGGCACTATAATCAGCGCTGAGGCTAAGCACTGATGTATTTGCGTCTGTGTTTTTCAGCGTTCCGGCGATAATTGCAGATTCTATATTGACTACGAGCTTAACGCCGTTCTGGTCCAGCATAGCCTGCGCGGTTCGGATCATCCAAAATATCCAACGCACTTGTCCACCAAACGTCGAATGTATCTATCCCATAGGAATTCTTAATGGACACCGCTTCCTCGACCATGGCGTTTGCATCGCCGCTATATTCCAATGCCCAAGCCACATGTGGAAACGATTTGTTCATCTGGCTGACACAGTCCTGGGCCAGCGTTCGCGCCAAGTTTACATCAGTTTGCGCGGCGACGGGGATGACCGTAACAACGGCATCGCCCGTGCAGGCGAACTGGCCGTCGGTGGCCGTCAGGCGCAGGGTGTAGGTGCCGGTGGTGGTGAACTTGACGGTTGTGCTCAGGGCGTTGGCATCCGCGAAGACCGGGCCCGATAGGCCGTTGGCCTCGCTCCAGTGACAGGCCAGGGCCGAGGGCTGACCATCATCCGAAACGCTTGCAGACAGCGTGACGTTAATGTAGGGAATCGTCTTGTCGCGGCCGGCCTGGGCGGTCACCACGGGCGGCTTGTTTGCATAGGGATTGGCAGTGTTGTACAGATCGCTCACCTGGCTAGAAGCCAATGGGGCGTTATAAATCCGCACATCATCGATATTGCCATTGTAGAACCGCGCCCCATCCAGGTCGCAGCGGCCGCCAAGGAAAATGTTGCCGTTGGGGTCGATGGTATCTCCGCCCGAGATGTGGTCGTTAAAAACAGCCGCGCCGTCCAGGTAGACGGTCCGGCCGCCTCCGCGCGACACGGTCAGGCAGTAGTGATGCCAGTTGCCGTCGTAGAAATGGTAGTTGCTGTCGGGCAACGTGACCGCCGAACCATCATCCAGGTCTACATCATTCGTGTCGGCCACCATCGTACGGATGGCGGTGCCATATGACGGTTCGGAGCCCGTGGTCAGCCAGACATCCACGCTGTTATCCGTGAAAGGCATTCCCCAGCTGAACAGGTAATGATAGTCGTGTTTATTGGCATCGAGGCTGCCCGGTGCCGGCTTAAACCAGAAGGCGACCGAGAAAGCTGAATTCAGCGGCAAGTCCGCGATACGAGCGTAACTTTTCTTGCCGTTAAACTGAAGGGCCGTGCCGAATTTGCCGGCGGTCCAGCCAGTGGCGTTGATGAGCGTGGCGTTATGGCCGTTGCCGCTGGAATCGGCGCTGGTCGTGCCGGCGCCGTCATCAAACGGCAGCTGCACGACCGGGTTGAAATCGACCACGGTTACGGTCACATCGTCCCAGGAGGATTGGGCCGAATCGTCGGCCGTCAAACGCAGAACATAGACGCCAGTGGTCGAGAAGGTGGCCGTGGTGGAGGCGGAAGAAGCATCCGCAAAGCTGGTGCCGCCCGGCCCGGAGAACTGGCTCCAGGTAATCGTGGTCGCACCGGGTGGATTAGGCAAGCCATCATCGCTCACGGTTCCCGACAAATTGGCGTTTTGGGATATCGACACAATCTGGTCTGCCCCCGCGCTGACCGAGGGCGCGCCGGGACTATACAACTGAAACACCTGATCGCCCGTCAGCGCCACCGCAAATACCTGCACATCATCAATCCCGCCGCCATAAAACCGTCCATCGTATCCGCCTTGAAGGTCGCACCGGCCGCCCAGGTAGATATTCGTGTTGGGATCGATCGCATCGCCGCCGCAGGCGAAATCCCGGAGCATTTCCATGCCGTCCAGATAGACCGCGCGGCCGCCGGATTTGGAGACAGTCAGGCAATAGTGATGCCAGTTGCCATCATTAAAGTGGTAATCCAGGGCGTCCCGCACCGTCAGCGCGTAACCATCGGCCAGGTTCACGTCATTGCTGTCGGCGACCATGGTGCGTATGGAAACGCCCCAGCCGGGCTCGGATGCGGTCGTCAGCCATACATTCACGCTGTTATCAGTAAAGGGCATGCCCCAACTGAACAGGTAGTGATATCCGTGGTGATTGGCATCCAGCGACCCCGCGGCGGGCTTGAACCAGAAGCTCAGCGAGAACTCTGAGGTGAGGGAAAAATCACTCACGCGCACGTAGCTGTTCGTGCTATTGAACTGGAGTGCATTGGAGAACTTTCCCGTGATCCAACTGGGACTGTTATACAACGTCCCATCGTGCCCATACCCGCTGGAATCCGCGGCGGTCGAGCCGGCGCCTTCATCGAAGGTCAGTTGCATGATGGGCGCGCTGACCGCCATGGCCGCGCCGGTAAGACACAACAGGACTGCCGCTGCCACAAATGATTTGAACATGGTGCTGCCCCTTTCCTTTGCGGCGGCTTTTTCCAAAAACCGCCTTTTGTGAGAAATGAAGACCTTGCCCTTGACGGGACACGAAAACCCTTATTAGCGGAAATGCTCAACGAATGGGACTGTGCCTGGATGAACCAGTTCATCCGGACACGTTGAGAAACCCCGCCGCACCCAAAACAGATTCGAACCGAGGGTCATGCTAATTTGTTTGCGCAAAAGGTCAAATCTTTTTTGGATAAGACTGTGTGAAGAATTGAAGGTGCAGGAAAACAAAATACAGGCCAAGAGGACCCCCATCCTGCCCGCTTGGCTGAAGCTACCCACGGCAGGCTTCTCCTGAGAGGGCGAGGGTAAAGGAAGACGTGGCTGCACCCTCTCCCTTCGAGGGACAGGGGTCAAGAAGCCTCACCCCCCGGCCCCGCTTCGCTGACCCGTCTCCGCCTTCGGCTTCGCCGTGGCAAGCGGCTACGCAGGGCCACCTTCTCCCTTCGAGCGAGAGGGGTTCCAGCCACGGCGCTTGGGGACAGAGCACTTAATTCCGCCAGGAGGCGAATGATAATCCGTGGAGACTGCCGCAAATTAAGTGCTCTGTCCCTGAGCGAGGGGTTTAGTCGCTATCAGGCTTGATGGCCTCGATCTCTTTCACACGCGCGGCGGCCTGGGCGGCGCTGTCGCTGTCGGGGAACTTATCGATGACTTCCTGGTACGCCGCGGCGGCCTGGGGGTAGAGCCTGGAGCGAAAGAGCGTGTCCGCCTTGCGCAGAGGCGCACGGCCCCTTGCCCGGATTCCCATTTTTCCACGGCCGCGATGAGTTGGGGGCGGCTCTCTACTTGGGTCAGCAGTGCCGCCGCCGCGCGGCCGGAGGGGCTGAGCTTGTAGGACGTGGCGATGGTTCGCAGGCGCGGGAGGAAACTGGCCTGCTGAGCTACATCCATGGCGGCCACCACGTCAATATCGGACGGATTGTCAGCGGGCGGTGGCAGCGCCCGGCGCTGCTCATCCACTATTTTGAGCAACGCCTGATAGAGGGGGGCGGCTTTGATTTCCTGGAGGGCCGACTGGGCCGCCGGATCGTGTTGATATTTATTCAATTCGGCCATGGCCAAGGTTGCCGGCGTCAAGCCCTGAAGGTCCTTCGCCAGCAATTGGTCAGTTTTAATGGCCTCGAGATATTTGCCCTCGTGATATTGAGCGTCCGCCGCGGAAAGGCGGGCAAAGGCGGCATCGAGGAGGCTCTGCATCACAGATTGGCTCATGAGCGGCTGATTGGCGCGGCGGCAGATGGCATCGGCAGCATCAAGATGCTGGCGGCACAGGAGCAGATTCCCGCTGCCATCCGCGAGCGACTGCCGCGCGGCGGTCAATTCCGCCTGCACGGCGGCCAGGAAGGCATCATATTCCGGCGTGGTGCCGATGCCGGGGACGTTTGAACCATCGGGCAGGTTGTAAAAGGCTGAGCCGGGGTAGGACCGCCAGCGGTGGAAATAATCCGCGAAGTTGTATGGAT
Organism: uncultured Phycisphaerales bacterium; assembly: GCA_963785635.1. Lineage (GTDB taxonomy): Bacteria > Planctomycetota > Phycisphaerae > SM23-33 > FEN-1343 > FEN-1343. The sequence continues at coordinate 310,726 of CAWAWB010000010.1, read as the reverse complement.
TATTGGGGTAATAGAAGCCGCCATATGGGGTATTGGGATTGTTGAAGTGCTGCGTCTCCGGCTGGGAAGTGATATTCAGGGCCTGGCTGGGGCTGAAGGCGGAAAGAAGAACCGCCGCGCAGATCGCCGGGAGAATATGTTGTTTGGAACATCTGGCGCCCATGGTGCTGCTCTCTATATGGGGATTGGACCCCAGCCGCATCGAATCAGACAGATATGTTCGCGCGCGGGGCGATTCGGCAAGCGAATGTGCCGCAAATGGCGCCTGTGGAGCTACCCGGGTGGCGGGTTTTTACCGTATTGGTTGGGGCTAGTTTCCGGTATAATGCGACCTGCAATCTGCTGCCGCGCACGCGGGTGTGGATTGCAGGGAGTGGCCCAAGGCAGCTCGCAGCCCTTTGGGGCGTATGGAACCCGGCGACGGCCGGGGAATAGAATGATTTGCCTAAGCTCGTGGGCCGCCGCGAGTTGCGATACCTGGAGCCCAGATGAATCCCTCGGATGATCGGGCCGATACGCCCCCGGCGGCTGATGCTGCGCAAAATCCCCAGAATAGTTCTCAGCCTGCCGATTCCCCCGCCGGCGATAATGCTGGGCTTCCTGCCGCGCCGGCGGATGAGAGCGGCCACAAGCGGGATCTTATGCAAGATGACCTTGCCGCCGCGGCTGGTGATGAGCTGATGGATGAGCCCCGCCCCCGCCAGGCGAATTTGCACGATGAGCAGCCTGGCCAGATGGCGATGGAGGAGGAATCCGCCCCCACACCCGCGCCGGGCAAACAGGTGGATCAGTCCGCCGCCGGCGAGAGCGCACCGAGCAAGGGTTTGCCTGCCGATGAGCCGCTGGTCGTGGTGCGCTACGGCAAGATGAACTTCATCGGCATCTTCCGCCATACCCAGGAGCACCCGCTGCGGCGCGGGGCCGGCGTGGTGATCCGCACGCAGCGCGGCGTCGAACTGGGAGAAGTGCTGGAGCTGGTCGAGCCGGCGGCGGCGGATGGAGACAAGAAGGATGCCGAGACAAGCGGCGCGGCGGTGCAGGGGGCCGGCACGGCGGACAAGGCGAAGGATTCCTCCCAGTCGGCCAACGGCGAAAAGCTGCCCCTGTCGCTGCCGGTCGTGAACAACGACAGCCATCCCTGCGCGGCGACGATCTCGCGCGAGCGGCTGACCGCGCTGCATGCGCTCCGTCGAGCAGACCTACGATTACCACCGGGCCAATCGCGTGCTGCGCATGGCCACCACCGAGGACTACCACGACCAGTTGCACCTGGACCAGGCCAGCCGCGAAAAGCTGCTGTTCTGCCGGCAGCACGTGGCGCAGCTCAAGATGCCCATGCGAATGATCGCCGTGGAGCACCTGTTCGGCGGGGAGCGCGTGGTGTTCTACTTTACCTCGGAGAGCCGCGTGGACTTCCGCGAGCTGGTGCGGCGGCTGGCCGGCCAGTACCGCACGCGCATCGAGATGCGGCAGATCGGCGCACGCGACGAGGCGCGGCTGATCGGCGATTATGAGCGCTGCGGCCAGCGCTGCTGCTGCCAGCAGTTTTTGGGGACGCTACAGCCGGTGTCCATCCGCATGGCCAAGACGCAGAAGGCTACGCTGGATCCATCGAAGATTTCCGGCCGCTGCGGGCGGCTCATGTGCTGCCTGCGCTACGAGGATGAAACGTACGAGGAGCTGCGCAAGCGGTTGCCCAAGCGCAACAGTTTTGTGCGCATGGCGCAAGGGGTGGGCAAGGTGCTGGACACGCAGATCCTGGCACAACTGGTCATGGTGGCCGATGGGGCGGGCGGCGTGGCCGTGGTGGAGAACGAGGCCATCCTGGAGCGCAACGTTCAGCCGCCGGCCGAGGTTGTGGCCTGGGCCAGCAGTGTGCCCGCGCCAAGCCCGCGGCGGCCAAGAAGGATCACGCCAGCCACGATGAGGCCGACCAGGCCGCTTTTGACGAGCCGATCAACATGGAAGAGGTCGATGCGCCGCTCTTGAAGAGGCGGCAGATCGAGGTCGGCGATGTAACGGAAGAACTGGATGAGGAGCCCGCCGCGCCGGCTGCCGGCCCGCTCACGCCAGCCTCTTTGGCGGCCTCGCAGGAAAGCGAGGACGAAGAAGATGAGGCCCCGGCCGTCGCGGCCGAGAGCGATGATCGACCCCAGGACCGATCGGCGGAGCGGCCCACCGGTGATCGACCCGCCGTGGAGCCTGCCGCCGCGCAGCCAGGCGCCGCGCAGCAGGATGGAAAGCGGCGCGGCCGTCGGCGCAGCGCCGCCGTGGCGGCCGCGAAGGCGGCCCAGGGCAGGGCGGCGCACCGCGCAGGGCAGCATACCCGCACGCGCCGGCGCAGCGCGGGTCCGGGCACGGATGGCCAGGCAGCGCCCGCAAATCAGCAGGTCATTCGCGGCCCTGAAGGCGGCGGCGATGGCAAAAAACGCCGCCGACGCCGTCGGCGCGGCAGAGGCAGAGGCAACGGAGGCGGCGGCCCCGGCATAGCCCAGGCGGTTCTACCAGCGGCGGAAATCCGCCCGCATCGCCTCCACCGGCACAGTAAGGACAGGTCCCGACTGGCAGGCTGGAAAGCCTGTGCCACCAGTCACGGGCTGGAAAGCGGCAAAAAGTTGCGGTACCCTTCGCGGCAGCAGTCTTTGCGCCGGTAAGGATAGAAATCTCACGATGAGCCCAGGCAAGACCTATTACGTCACGACGCCGATCTACTACGTCAACGATTCCCCGCACATCGGCCACAGCTACACCACCATCGCGGCCGATGTGCTGGCACGGTTCTTCCGGGCCGCGGGGCGGGATGTCCACTTCCTCACCGGCACGGATGAGCACGGCATCAAGATCGTCAAGGCCGCCGAGGAAAAGAATCTCACGCCGCGGCAGCTGGCCGACACCGTGGTGACCTCCTTCCAAAGCTTGTGGCAGGAGCTGAATATCTCCAACGACGATTTCATCCGCACCAGCGATGCACGCCACGAAAAGCGCGTGCAGGCGATTGTGAAGGACCTGCTGGATAAGGATGAGATTTACCTGGGCGGCTACGAAGGCTGGTACGACGAGGGGCAGGAAGAATTCGTCACCGAGTCGGTGGCCCGCGACAACGAGTTCAAGGGCGCCATCAGCGGTAAGCCGCTGGTTCGCTACAAGGAGCCCAGCTATTTCTTCCGGCTGACCAAGTGGGTGCCGAAGTTGATGGAGCATATCGAGGCCAACCCCGGCTTCATCGCCCCCGAATCGCGGCTAAACGAGGTGGTCTCCAAGCTGAAGCTCGGCGTGGAAGATCTTTCGATCTCGCGGCTGGCGGATAAGCTCGGCGGCTGGGGCGTGCCCATGCCCAACGATCCCGCGCACACCGTGTATGTGTGGGTGGATGCGCTGTCCAACTACTTCACCGCCACGGGCTGGCCGAGTGTGGGCGATGATTTAAACGGCAAATTCACACGCTTCTGGCCGGCGGATGTACACCTGATCGGCAAGGACATCCTGTGGTTCCACGCGGTGTACTGGCCGTGCATGTTGATGGCCCTGGGCCAGCCCTTGCCCAAGTGCATCTTCGCCCACGGCTGGTGGACCTCCGAAGGCAAGAAGATGTCCAAGAGTCTGGGCAACTTCATCAGCCGCGAGGTAATTGAGGAGCTCTGCCGCGATTACGGACGGGATGTGTACCGCTACTTCCTGCTGCGCGAGGTGCCCTTTGGTGCCGATGGCGACTTTTCGCGCGAGAATTTCAAGAACCGCTACAACAGCGAGCTGGCCAATGGCGTGGGCAATCTCTTGAGCCGCACGACGAACATGGTCAGCCGGTACTTCGACGGTGTTTTGCCGCCGGCGCTTCCGCCGGGCGACATGGAGCGGTCAGTGATCGCCGCCGCGGGCGAGCTGCGCGAGTCCGCCACAACCTTCATGGAAAAATGCGAGTTCCACCCGTACCTGGAGTTGATCCTGCGGCTGGTGTACGTGACAAATCGCTACATCGACGACACGGAACCATTTAAACTGGCCAAGGATGAGAGCCAAAAGGAGCGGCTGGGGACGATCCTGAACACGTGCGCCAGGCCGTGCGCATTGTATTAGAGTATCTAAAACCGTTCCTGCCGGACCTGGCCCAAAAGGGCCTCAGTTACGTGGGCGGCGACATGAGTGAAAAGGGCAATCTGCTGGAGCGCACGACCTGGCCGCCGCTTGAGCCAGGAGTTGCTGTCGCCAAGGCCGAGCCTTTGATGCCACGAAAGCAGTAGGCAAAAAAGTTATGCCGGAGAAGGAAAAGACAGGCAAGCAGCCCAAGGCCAAGAGCCCGCAGGAGATGGCCCGCCTGATCCGCGAGGATGGCCGCTACCCGCTGGAGGCGTTTGAATTTTTGCACGATGCGCTGGAGACCGCCGCGCAGAAGGCGCATGGGGAAGGGCCCGCCGAGCCGGGCCAGCGCCACGTCACCGGGGCGCAGTTGTGCGAGAGCTGCCGCGACACTGGCCATTCAGCGCTGGGGCCCGTTGGCCAGGACCGTCCTTCGCCGCTGGCGGATCCGCGCGACGCTGGATTTCGGGAACATGGTGTACCTGCTGGTGAACAACGACTTCATGCAGAAGACCCCGCAGGACAGCGTGGACGACTTCCGCGATGTGTACGATTTCGACAAGGCTTTTAAAGTGAAGCCGGCGTTTGAGGTGAAAGAGTAGGCGGGAGACCGGAGGCCGGAGGCTGGAGGGAATAGGTCGAGATCCGAAACAAATTGCGATCTTGCGCATCATCAAAGTGTAGTGAGAGAATCAAAGGCTTGATCAATGGGCGACCGGAAAGAGAAAAACGGTTCGCAGGCAAACGGCGATAACGCAATATCAGCGCCTCCAGCCTCCGGTCTCCAGCCGACAGCCTCCTCCAAGCATCCTGCCACACTCGAAAAACTTCTCACCACCATGCTGGCCAAAAAGGCCACCGACCTGCACATCCAGGTAGGACTTTCACCCGCCATGCGCAGTCGATGCGCGGCTGCACCATGTGGACTGCCCGCCCATCACCGAACAGGATGTCCAGGAATTCGCCGAGGCGGTGCTCGATCCCTACCGGCGACGCGACTTGGAACGGCAGGGAAGCTGCGACCTGTCTTTCACGTTCGGGGATTCGCGGCTGCGCGTGAACATCTTCCGCCAGCAGGGCTCCTTAACGCTGGCCATCCGCCGCCTGAACCTGGAAATCCCCACCATCGAGCAGCTTAACCTGCCCGCGCAGCTCGTGGATATCACCAAGGCGCAGCGCGGGCTGGTGCTGGTTTCCGGCACGACCTCCAGCGGCAAGTCCACCACGCTGGCGGCCATGATCGGCCAGATCAACCGCACCCGCCGCGAGCGGATCATCACCATCGAAGACCCCGTCGAGTACATCCACACGGGCGACAAGAGCCTGATCGCCCAAGTGGAGGTGGGCAGCGATACGCCCAGCTACACCCAAGGGGTCAGGCAGGTCCTGCGGCAGGACCCCGATGTGATTTTAATCGGCGAGCTGCGCGACCCCGAATCCATCCGCGTGGCCATCCGCGCGGCCGATACCGGCCACCTCGTTTTCGCAGGCGTACACGCGGGCGATGGCGTCCAGACCATCGAGCGCATCATCGCCATGTTCGGCCACGAGGAGCATGGGCTTCTCTTGACGCAGCTTTCCATGAATATCGCGGCAGTGATTTGCCTGAGGCTCGCGCGGGCGACCAAACGCTCCGGCGGCGGATTGATTCCCATCGTCGAGATCCTGCGGGGAACTCCCGTCATCCGCAAGTGCATTCTGGATGGCCGCTACGATGGCATCCGCCAGGCCATGACCAACCGCGACAACGATATGCAGACCTTCGACCAGCACCTGGCCGACCTGTATAAAGCCAAGCGCATCAGCGGCACCGAGGCCCTGCGCACCTCCACCAACCCCGAGGCCCTGGCCATGCTCCTCCGCGGCATCACCACACGCGATACGCAGAGAGGGCTGGTTCGCTGAAGGATCGCAAGAAGGGACGCAAGGGAATGAGGTTGCGCATCTTCGTCCGCGCCTTGATAATAAAGGACTTAGCTCCGAAGGGGCGCAAGGAGCGCAAGGGCGCAAACACTGCGACTGTGGGCGGAAGATGGGTGATCTGGGCAAGCTGGGTAATTTGGATGCAGTTATCAAGAGTATCAAGGGGCTCACAACCCATGAACTTTGAAACTATTGTTTATGTGCTTGAAAATTAAGGGCTTACACAACAAGGATTTCAAGAGTTTCAAGGATATCAACCTATCGCTCCTCGCGGCAGTCTGGGCAAAATGGAGAAGCTGGGCAATTATTTCGCACATGAAGGTTGCTATATTGGATACGTTGGCAATCTGGAACGAATTTGATTGTAACTCCTTTATTTACAAAGGCTCTTCCAGATTGCCAAAGAAACGGCAGCTTGGCAATCTGGTAGCCTTTTCTTGGTTGTAACTCCTTTATTCACAAGGCCTTTCTCAGATTGCCAACCATCCGGCTCTTGGCAATTCATTTGGCAATCTGGGAGATGAAACTCGCATGCTTCACGTGAAGATATTATCCCATCTGATCTCACTGACCCTCTGCTTCTAGCCACCATTCCCCCGCGCGGCTATACTTTGTGCATCTTTCAAGCGTCCTCATCGGGATAAGGAGATGAACATGCACCGCTTCGTGACTGTTTCCGTGCTGATTCTGGTGGCGATTTCCACGGCCGCGCAGGCGGAAGATTGGCCCAAGTGGCGCGGCCCGCGCACCGATGGCATCAGTCACGAAAAGGGCCTGGCCAAAGAGTGGCCCAAGGATGGCCCGGCCAAACTCTGGTCCGTCTACGTGGGCAAGGGGTGGGAGAGCCCGGTCGTCGTCGATGGCATCATTTATGCGTTTGGGCGCACCAGCAAGTCCGGCCCGCAGCTCGGCGCCGCTTCTCTCGGGGCTGAGGCGGCCTTCGTCGCTGCTGAGGCGTCCGTTGCGGCCGCGCCGGCGACAAAACCAGCCGCCTCGCAATCCAGTGCGCCGACCACTTGGTCGGTGACTCCCACATCTCAGGCTGTTCCCCCTCCGACGCCCATGCGCGGGCCGTATGGCACGCTCATGGCTATCAAAGCTGATACGGGCAAGATCATCTTGGCCGGCTCGTACGTGTCTCCCGCCCCGGGCAAGCCGGAAAAACCCTCCATGCGGGCCACGCCCACCATCGAAGGCGATCGCATCTACACCTTCGATGATAACGGCGTGCTGGCCGCCTGGCTCCGGGGCGACAATCGGGCTGATAAACCCTTGCGGATGTTGTGGGCGCTCGATGTGCTGAAAGAGCTGAACGTAAAACCGATCAAGTGGGGCTGCGCCTCCAGCGTGGTCATCGACGGCGACAAGTTATATGTGCAGTGCGGCCTGACAGGCCCGATCGCCGTAGCCGTTGATAAGAACAATGGCAAAATCATCTGGAGATCGCAGGCCGAAGGCCCGGCCGGGTATTCCACGATTGCCGAAACGGTGGTGGATGGGCAGAAGCAGCTAATCGTCGAAGGCGGCACCACCGTCGTGGCCATGACGGCCGAGGGCGGCAAGACACTCTGGACCCTGCCGTATGAAACGGAATACCAGATCAACGCCACCACGCCGATTATCCACGACGGCCGCGCGATGCTGATCAACGAGTACAAGTTCGGCAAGTGCTGGATGCTGGAGTCAAAAAAGACGCGGCCACCACGGCGTGGGAAGACAAGGAGCTCAAGTCCAAGGTCTTCACGCCCATTCTGGAGGGCGATGTCTTCTACGTGAACAACGTGGGCACCATCGAGTGCCGCAACTGGTCCGATGGCAAGCCGCGCTGGGTCTGCGAGAACAAGGCCCTGGACCTGGGCATGGGCGGCACGATGATGCGCGCGGGCGATTACATGATTACGCTGAGTGAAAAGGGGCGGCTCTCGCTGGTGAAGATGTCGCCCCAGGATTATCGAGCTCGTTTCGCAGATGATGGTCCTGGATGAGAAAGAGGTCTGGGCCACGCCGCTGATTTATAACGGCAAGCTGTACGTCCGCGGCTTCAACGACCTGATCTGCCTGGACATCAGCGCGAAATAAAGGCAAGTCCTCGAAAACTTTTGCGGATGGCCGCGCGGATGAAACTTTTTGACTCCACGCCTTCGGCTTTGCTGCGCGTTTTGGCGATGGTGGCCGCCGCGCTGTTGGTCATCTCGTGCGGTCACTCAAAATCTTCCAAAACAGCGACCAAAACTGCGGCTTCCACGCAAGCCGCCGCCGCCACGCCGGCCGCCGCGCCCGCGGTGCAGCCTGTGGAGTTAAAGCCTCGGTGGCGGTACTACTCCGAGGCGGGCTTCGATGTTCCGCCCGCATTCGCGGATGAGAAAGTTTTCGCGGCCGACAGCAACGGCATCCTGCACGCCATCGACGCCGCCACCGGCAAACGCCGCTGGCATTGCCAGCTTGGGGATCGGGCGACCAGCCCGCCGGTGATCCATCAGGGGATGGTGTACGTCGGCGATGTAGATGGCGTCCTGTACGCCGTCGACGCGGCCAAAGGCGAATTGCGCTGGAAGTTTGAAAGCGGACACACGATCTATGCCGCGGCGACCATCATCGAGAACGGCCTGCTTTTAGCCAACGAAGCGGGCGATGTTATTCTTCTGAACTTCCAGGGCCAGAAACAATGGGCCTGGACCGCCCGCAATCGGCTCAATGCGGCCGCGGCCATCTGGAATAAGCTGGCCATCTTCGCCGGCTGCGATGGTTTTATTCACGGAATAGATGTCGCCACGGGAAACGAGGAGTTAAAAATCGCGCTGAAGGAGCCCGCCGGCGCGACGCCCCTGATCGTCGGCGATGTAGCCATCATCGGCACGGGCGGCGGCAGAATTCTTGCCATCAATTTGTCCACAGGCAAAGAGGTCTGGTCTTACACCGGCCCTGCTGCGGACATGGTTTACGCTGCGCCCGTCCTGTACAAGAAAAACGTTATCGTCGGCATTGGCGACCAGTTGCACGCGATCGACGCGGCCACGGGGCAGAAGAAGTGGGTGTACCAGGCCGGGGGTGATATAGAAGGCACGGCTGCGGTCGCGGGTAATTTAGTCTTCGTCACCAGTCTGGACGGCCGCCTGGCCGCTATAAATGGAGATAGAGGGGTCGAGGTCGCATTTTTTAACGCGGGGGCTGCTCTTCCCGCCGGTCCTGTCGTGGCGGGCGGAATGTTGCTTATCGCCGATAAGCAGGGCGCGGTATACTGTTTTTCTATTCGATAAACCGGCAGGTGGGTGTCGGGCCAAAGGACCGGTGTGCAAGAAAAGCGCATAAACTGGACGGTTGTGCTGTCTGGCCAGATGCCTGATGGCTTGGCCGAACATCTGGCCGGCCGCCGCGGCCTGGAGCTCCTGGCCATTCCGGATTTCTACGATCTTCCCGCCGATCACGTGGCCTTATCCGCTGTGCACGATGTGCACGGGCCCATCTGCTTTGTCTCCAATTACCTGCCCCGCGCGGCGTATTGGATGCTGCACTGGCGGGGCATAAAAGGCCGCCGCGCGGATGTGGAGAGGACGGCCACCACCGGCCGCAAGATCCATCCGGTGTGCGTTGCCGGCTGCGACCAAGCCCAGGCGGTAAGCCGCATCCTGGCTGTGAACGGCAGCGGCGAGAGCCGCGGCCATGTCCGCAGCGTCGTGGACAACCCGCCCCAGCGCTGGTACCCAGTGATCGATTACGATCGCTGCACCGGCTGCATGGCCTGCGTGGAGTTTTGCCTGTTCGGTGTGTACGAGGCCGCCTTTAATGGCGGCGTGGTCGTGGCCGCGCCGCAGCAGTGCAAGATGGGCTGCCCCGCGTGCAGTTGGACATGCCCGGCCGGGGCGATCATGTTCCCGCGCTACGCCGAGGGCGGGCCCGTGGCCGGCGCGGAGGAAGGCCTGCCCAGAAAGCTCGAAGGCGATGAGCTGCGCCAGGCCGCCAAAAAATCCATCGGCCAGTGGGAAGGCGTGAAACTTGAAGTGAACCTGGAGGCAAAACCTGCCGCCGCGGGCGAGCAGTTGGATAAAATCATCGACGAACTGGAACAAACCTGATTCTTGTCTGCACGGTCCCCTATGCATTTGATTGTTTGAGCAAGGCCAGCGGTTAATCGCAGTGTACACATCAAACGAGCATGCCGGTTTTCCCGTGGTTCTGACGGCCGATGGGACGCTCATGGCCGATTATCCCACGCTCTTGGATGGGATGATGGGCTCCGTGCAGACCACCAGCGTGCCGGCGGTGATCATGCGGCGTATGCTCGCCCCCAGAATGGGGGCAAAGGGCCTGCGGGCCACCGCCGCGCCGCTGGGTCTGCGCCGCCTGGAGGCGGCGCTGCGGCGGGCCGGTTTTGCCGCCGATGAGGTGGCGATTGTTCCCCCGCATTTATTAGCCCAGGCTGTCGGGCCGGCCACGCGCGTGGTGGCCCTTTCCAGCGGCGATCCCTTAGGCGAGGGCATGACCTCCACCACCATGTCCGCCATGGCCGGTGGACAGCCTTTTACGCGGCTGTGGTTCGCCAAGCTGTGCGCCGATCTGCAATCGCTGCGAAAAGAAGGCGCCGCGAATTTTCATGTGGCCGCCGGCGGACCCGGCGCGTGGCAGCTCGCGCAGAATCTGGAAGCCGCCGCCGCGCTGGGGATCGATGCGATCTGCCTGGGCTACGGTGAGGCCGATGCGCCGGCATTATTTGAACGATTGGCAAAACAGCCGCGCAGGCGCGACAAGATCGAGCGGCCGCAGGTGATAGAAGCCTCGCGCGTCTCTCTCGCACAGATTCCACCCACGCTTGGCCCAACCATCATGGGCATCGTGGAGGCCAGCCGCGGCTGCGGTCGCGGCTGCGGCTTCTGCACGTTGGCCGAGGAGCCGGTGATTCACCTGCCGCCCGAGCAGATCGTGGCGGATGTGCAAACCAACACCACCGGCGGCCGCAGGGCCATCAGCCTCATTGGCGAGGATTTCTTCCGCTATGGCGCCCGGGCGTGAAACCCGATGCGCGGAAAATCATCAGCCTGCTCGAATCTGTCCGCGCGGCGGAAAACCTTTCCATGATCCAGATCGATCATGCCAATGTCTCTTCCATCGCCCAATTGGGCGATGGCGAGCTGCGCGAGATAAACCGGCTGCTCAAGGTCTCGCCGCGCCACCAGATGGTATGGGTGAACCTGGGTGTCGAAACGGCCAGCAGCGAGCTGCTCGCCGCCAATGGGCTTTCCGCCAAGGTCGCTCCCTTCGCGCTGGCCGACTGGAGCGAGCTTGTGGATGAATCAATTAGGAGGCTGCTCGCGGCGGGGTTTGTGCCGATGGCCTCCTTAATCATGGGCCTTCCCGGCGAAACGCAGGAGCACGTTCAACAAACGCTGGAGCTGGTGAAAAAGTGGCGCGGGCTGCCGATCGTTGTTTTCCCTATATTCAACGTGGCGGTGAGCGCCGGAGTTAAATCGTTCCGCCGCGCCGACATGACGCCGCTGCACTGGGAACTTTTTGCCGCCTGCTACGATTTCAACTTCCGCTACGTGCCGCCGCTGTTAGGCGATAACCATCGCGCGGCGGCGGCGCCCTGAAACGCCGCGTGTTCGTCCAGGTTGCCGGAAACACACAGAAACTTCAGTGGAAGTGGCGACTTTGGCGCGGCCGTCGGAGGGGTGAGCCGTGACCGCCAATCTCCAGCGCTGGCAGTCCATCCACGACCAGCTCCGCCGGATGATGGAGGAGCAGAAAGTTGACGACGCCTACTGGCCGGGCCGCCTCTCCGATTCCGCACTGGCGACGGCCACGGCCGTTTGTGCTCTATCGCTTTCCCGTGTCGCGGCGGACCAGCCATTGATCGAAAAAGCCCTGAAATGGCTGGAGAGAACGCAGAATTTCGATGGCGGCTGGGGCGACTCGCCGGGCAGCCCCTCCAATCTGCCCGCCTCGCTTCTGGTCCTGGCGGCATACAAATTGGCGGAAAAAGAGCCGCCGCCCTCGGCAGCATCTTACGTGGAAAAAAAAGGCGGCGCGGATGCAATAGAGGGCCTTTATGGCGCGGATCGCACGTTCTCCGTGCCGATTCTCACGTGCTGCGCCATCGCGGGCCTGGCCGATTGGCCGCGCGTACCGCAACTGCCGCTGGAACTGGCGGCACTGCCGCGATCGACTTTTCACCTGTTGGGCCTGCCTGTCGTCAGCTACGCGCTGCCCGCGTTGATCGCCATGGGTCTCTGCCGCCACAAGCGATTGCCTTCGCCAAATCCGCTAATGGCCTATCTGCGACAATCACTCACGCCGCTGCTGTTACACAAGTTAGAAAGACTCCAACCTGACAGCGGCGGTTTTCTGGAGGCTATTCCTCTGACCGCTTTCGTGGCCATGAGCCTGATCTCCGCCGGTTTTGAAAAGCATCCGGCTGTGGCGCGCTGCCAGGATTTTCTCCGCGGCTGTATGCGCGAGGACGGCTGCTGGCCCATCGACTGCAACCTCTCCGTGTGGAATACGTGCATGGCGGTCTGGGCGCGCGGGGCCTGCGACGAACTCACGCGCGACTGGCTCATCGACCGCCAGCAGAAATCCACGCACCCCTACACCGGCGCGGCGGCTGGCGGCTGGGGCTGGTCACACCTCTCCGGCAGCGTGCCCGATACGGATGACACGGCCGGCGCATTAATCGCCCTCGGCCTGCGCACAAAAATGACGCCCGAGCTGGCTCGCGCAGCCATGGCCGCTGTGCAGTGGCTGCTCGATGTGCAGAATCGCGACGGCGGCTGGCCCACATTCTGCCGAGGCTGGGGCAAGCTGGAATTCGACCGCAGCGGCTGCGATCTGACCGCCCACGCCGCGGCGGCGCTGACATGCTGGCGCGAGCGATTGATGCGGGAGATTCCTTCGGCGACAGGCGTCGGCAAACTTTGTAAACGAGTTGAGAAAGCGTTCGTGGCCGCTTTGGAATTTCTCGCCATCAATCAACGGGCGGATGGTTCCTGGCCCGCGCTTTGGTTTGGCAGCCAGTTTACGCCTGATAACGGCAATCCCGTCTTCGGCACCGCGCGCGTCCTGCGCGGCCTGCGACAGATGCCGCTTGCAAAGACAATTGATATGTATAGGCGCGGCAGGAATTACTTGATCTCCGCCGCGCATGACGATGGCAGCTTCGGCGCGGCGGCGGGTATCCGGCCCACGATTGAAGAAACCGCCGCGGCGCTGGAGGCTCTGGCGCAAGTGCACGATCCAGAAAATGCCGATCTGGTCGCCCGCGCCGGCGATTGGCTGTGTGACCGCATCGAGGCGGGCGGTCTCGACACCCCCAGTCCCATCGGACTATACTTTGCCCGTCTTTGGTATCATGAGAAGCTGTACCCGCTGACATTGGCTACGGCGGCTTTGCGGCAGGTCACGGCCATCTACAAGAATTAGCCACAGAGGACACAGAGGAAGAAGAGAAGAGGACACAGAGAAGAAGAAGCAGAGTGAAAGTGAACAGCCGGTGTTTTACCTACAGAGGATGCAGAGACCCCAAAGAAAAGAGAGCAAAGAAATTAAGGTCTTTCCTTAGTATTAGTTTTCCCCTTTCTTGCTCTGTGTCCTCCTCCGGCCTCTGTGACCTCTGTGATAAGTCGTTTCCGGCAGTTATTTTTTGTCGTGAGGATTTGATGTCCAGCGAAACTGGCGGCATTATCCGATTCGGCAAGCGTGCGCCTTCGGCCGCCGCCGCGCTTAAATCCGTGCCCGCCGATTTTGCCCTCCGTCAGGAGTTGCGCCAGGCGGCCGCGCAGGCCGCCGGCGGGCTCAATGGCTGCTTGCCCGCGCTGGGGGAACTGGAAAAGCTGGCCCGCCGCGTCCTTGAAAGACTCTCCCAGCCTCAGGATTATCTCGGCTTTGCCATGGTGATGCTGGCCAATGCCTGGTGGCAGCCGCACTGCGCCAGATTCCGCCGAATAAGCGTCTGCTGCTTCTGCCGCGCTGCCTCGAATTGTTTGCCTCCGACAGTTCAAAAAAAGCATCTGAAATTGGTGAACTGCGCCGCCGCGCGGAACTGGCGGGCTACCGCGTGCTCATCGCCGATGGTACGCCGCCGGTGGTGCGGGCGCTGGCTGAAGGAACCATCGAGGGCATCGTCGGCGTGGCCTGCATGGACAGCCTGGAGGCGGTCTGCCAGAAGGTCTGGCAGACTCGGTTTGCCCGCCGTGGCCGTGCCGCTCTTGCAGGAAACGTGCCAGGACACGTCGCTGGACCTCCCCTGGCTGCAAGAATTCGTCATGGAGTATGAACCATCTTCCGCCGCCGCATCGGTCGCCAATCCGCCGTGGCTGAGCCAGCTTTCCTGGGCCGCCGCGCTGTTTGAGGAGGATCGGCTCAAAAGTCTGCTAGCGTGCGCCGAGCCGACAGGTCGCTCCGCGGCGCTCAAAGAAACTGCGGAAATTTCGCGCCAATGGCTCGCGGCAGGCGGCAAGCGTTTGCGCCCCTTCATCACTCTGGCCGCCGCGGCCGCCGTGCGCGGCGGCGCCTGCACTTCCATCGATGAACTTCCCCGAGCCGCGCAGCTTACGGCCGTGGCTGTGGAGGCATTCCACAAGGCCTCGCTGGCCCATGACGACATCGAGGATGATGACCAGGAGCGCTACGGCCAGCCCACGCTGCACCGCCGGTTCGGCCGCGCGGCGGCGATCAACATCGGCGATTACCTGCTGGGCCTGGGCTATCGCCTGCTGTGCGCGGCGGGGCGTGAACTGCCGCTAATTGCCGCGCAGGAACTGGTGGCGCATATGAGCCGCGCGCACGTGCTGCTGGCGCAAGGGCAAGGCGCAGAATTGGCCTGGCGGCGCAATGGCAACCCCGCGCCGACATCCGCGGAGCTGTTGCGCTGCTATTCGCTGAAGACCGCGCCGGCCTTCGCGGCGGCACTCGCCTGCGGAGTGTGCCTGGGCGGTGAAAACGCACTGGAGCAAAGCTCGCTGGAAACCTTCAGCCGCCACGTGGGCGTGGGTTTCCAGTTGCAAAACGATCTGACCGACTGGCAGGATGATGTGCTGGCCGGCCGCGCGACCTACCTGACCGCGCTGGCCGCCGAACGCGCGGCGGATGATAATGCGCGCACGCAAGTCGCCGCACTCTTGCGGTCCGCGGCAGGAAACCAACAGAATCTTGCCCAAGTGCGCGACGCACTGGAAAGGCTGGGCGTTTTTGCAACGGTCGAATCGCTGGTCGAGCGTTTGCGCGAGCGTGCGCATCAGACGTGTACGCAGATCGCCCCTGCGCGCCTCGGCAGCCTTTGCCAATTGCTGACGGAACTGGTCCTGGCGTGAGAATAAGAGGCTGTAGGCTGTAGGCCGTAGGAACTACGGGAGTCTTATCATGAAACGATTTTCTGAGCTTGCCTTGTTTTCAATTGCACTTTATTCGATTTGTGCCGTCGCCGCGGCCCAATCTGCGCCGGCGACCGGAGCGGCACAGTCCGCGCCGGCCAGCGCGGCCTCGCAGCCCGCGATCGATTACGCCGCGCCGGATATCGGCGCCGTAAAAACCGGCGAAGGCAAACCCTCGGCCGACACAGAGAATTGGCCGCAGTTCCGCGGCGCCAATCGCGACAACATCATCACCGCCCCCAGCGCGGCCAAAGTTTTTCTCAAGTGGCCTCCCGAAGGGCTGAAGGTTCTGTGGTCTATCGACGACCTGGCCCCCGGCTACAGCGGCGCGGCCATCTTTGGCGGCCGCGTTTTCTTACACGATTACGACAAGGCCAAGCAGGAATGGATGATCCGCTGCACCTCTCTGGCCGATGGCAAGGAGATCTGGCGCTGGTCGTACAAGCGGCCCATCAACATTAATCACGGCTACACGCGTTCCGTGCCCGCCACGGATGGCAAGGTCGTCATCAGTCTCGATCCCAAGCTGGTCCTGCATGCCTTCGATGTGGCCACGGGCAAGCGGCTGTGGGCCAAGGATCTCGTCCGTGACTACGGCATGGAGATCCCCAAGTGGTACAACGGCCAGTGTCCCCTGCTGGATGGCGACCGCGTGATCGTCGGCCTGGGCAACAGGGCGCTCATGGCCGCGTTCGATGCCCAAACAGGCGAGGTCATCTGGACCGCGCCCAACCTCACCGCCCAGGCGGCCACGCATTCCTCGGTGATTGCGTTCATGGTGGGCAGCGAAAAAGAGTACGTCATGTCCACGCTGAAAGGCGCGGCGGGCGTGCGCGCCTCCGATGGCGCCCTGCGCTGGCAAGCCCTGGGCAGAGACGCCAATGCCGCGCCTTTGAAGCTGCGCGAGAACCGCATTTGCACGTTCTCCGTGCCCTGGCAGCCCAAGACGGCCCAGATCGCTTCGCCTTTGGACCTGGGCGATGGCAAGCTGCTTCTAACCACGGGGTACAAGGTCGGCTCCGTGGCGATTCAGATCATCCCCGGGCAATTGCTGGATGCGAAGGTTCTGTACCGGCTGGCCGGCGACTCCGCCCCGCAGTCAGCGGATGCCAATGCCGCCCCCAACCTGATGGAACAGGGAATATTTGAGACCGACTGCCACACGCCCATCCTGTGGCAGGGCCATATTTACGCCGTCGATCACGCCGTGGCCATCGGCGATAAGCACCCGGGCCTGTTCGCCTGCCTCGATCCGGATGGCAAAATCCTCTGGAGAAATGGGGACGCCACATTCGGCCTGGGCGATTACATCCTGGCTAAGGGGCTGATCTTTGCCATCGAGGGCGACACGGGCAAGCTGCACCTCATCCAGGCCGACCCGGCGGCCTACCACGAATTGGGCGTGTGGGATTCCGCAATGGGCCAGGAGACCTGGGGCCCGATGGCCTATGCCAACGGCAAGCTCATCCTGCGCGGCTTGACCAAGATCATGTGCGTGCAGATCGGCGAATAAGAGGCGGCTTGCGGCTTGAGAAAACGCCGAAGTTCCCAAGTTTTGTCACCAAGAACACAAAGGACACCAAGAGCACCAAACGGCAAAGGCTTTGAAGTACAAAGGATAAATTACAAGTTATAAGTTGAAACCGGTCCCTCGGCGGTCCTTGTAATTTACTTTGTGATTTGTACTTCACCATTCTTTCTTCTGGTGTTCTTGGTGAGCTTGGTGAGCTTGGTGCTCTTGGTGTTTAGCTGTTTTGACAGGAAAGGGTAGGTAGCGAAGCCGCCTCCGGCCTGCCTAAGCCCTAAGCCCGCGGCCCTAAGCCCGTCCGCTGCATCCCTGCTGCTTTTCTTGGCTCGAAAAAACCGGCCATCTGCTAAAATTATCAGCATGAATGAGAGGCAATCCACCCGCAGACAATTCCTAAAAGGCTGTGCCCGCGCGGCGGGTGTCGCGGCGGTGGGCGCCGCCGCGTTCAAACTCACCGCCCGCGCCGACAGCGACAAAGTGTGGCAACTGAACCCCGATCTCTGCCAGACCTGCGGCCGCTGCGCCACCCGGTGTGTGCTCAAGCAGTCGGCCGTCCGCGCGGTCAACAATTTCAAAGAGTGCGGCTACTGCTACATCTGCCCGGCGTATTTCGACGCCACCAGCAATGAACGGCCGGACGGCACATTCGACGAGCTCGTCTGCCCGCGCAATGCCATGCGCCGCCGCCTGGTGGGCACGCCCGATCCGGCCGATCCCAACAACAACTATTACGAGTACACCATCGATCTGGAGAAGTGCAATGGCTGCGGCCGCTGTGTGGCTCGGTGCAAACCCTCGGCCGGCAACGGCGCCCTGCACCTCGAGGTGCGGCACGACCTATGCCGCGACTGCAACCAGTGCTCTATCGCCGCATCCTGCCCCTCAGGTGCCTATTATCGCACCGCCGTGACCTCCAAACCCTCGGGTTATGGCCCGCGCGGCAATAAGAGCAAAGGGATCAAGGCGTGAGCCGCCGCGCGAGGTTTTTGACGGCCGCCGCCGCGCTGCTGATAACCGTCTTCTTAGCCGGCAGCTCGGCGCTGGCGCAGTACCAGCAGGCCACGCCGGACGATCACGATGTCGGCGGCAAGCCCGCCCCATTTTTTCCTTCGCCGCGCGATCAGGGCCTGCGCATGCTGGATGTGGCAGTGCTTACAGCGGGACTGGCGGTGGCGGCATTGTTGGTGCTGAAGCTCCGCCGCCGCGCGGGCATAGTGGTCTTGGCCGCGGCGGCCCTGCTGTACTTCGGCTTCTATCGCGGCGGCTGCATCTGTGCGGTGGGGGCGGGGCAGAACGTGGCTCTCTCCCTGGCCGACCGCTCGTACACGATCTCCATTGTCATTACGGCGATTTTCCTTTTGCCGATCCTGGCGTCCCTGTTTGTCGGGCGCATCTTCTGCGGCGGCGTGTGCCCGCTAGGCGCGATCCAAGACCTGCTGCTGGTGCGCCATCTGCGCGTGCCGCGCCTGCTGGATCGACTCCTGCGGCCCCTGGCCTGGGCTTATCTCTGCGCGGCGGTGTTCTTCGCCGTGGGCGGCCTGTCCTTTCACATCGGCTCTTTACTTGTGAATTGGTCCGTGCCCAAGGATTTCGTCGTCTGCAAATACGATCCCTTCATCGGCGTGTTCCGCGCGGCCAATCTCCAGGCGGCCATCCATGCGGATTGGCTCCATGTTTTTGAAGTCACGGGCGCAAAGTGGATGTGGTGGGCGACCGGTGGAATCTTAGCCCTTGGTCTGGTCATCGGCCGGCCCTACTGCCGCTGGCTGTGCCCGTATGGCGCGCTCCTGGGCTTGTGCTCCCGCGCCGCCGCGCGGCCACTCACGATTGAGCCCAGAGGCGCCCAGTGCCTGCACTGCAAGCTGTGCGAAAAGGCCTGCCCCTTCGGCGCGGTCAAAGACTGCCGGGCCCAACCTTCCACGTGCCTCAATTGCGGGCGCTGCTTCTCCATCTGCCCTCTCGAAAAACGCCGTCGCAAGACTGCCGCGCAACCCTGAGTTCAACGGGCGAGCTCTTATACATAAGAGCTCGCCCGTCTCATTCCTGCTATTCAAACGTATGGCTAAAGGGAAAAACCTGGCAGCCATATCCCTACAGCCTACAGTCTACAGCCTGCCTCCCGGCTTCGCCTTCGGCTACGCCGTGGTCAAAGCTATGCTTTGACAATCTTGTTTTTCCCGTTCCGCACCTTATGCGTGGCGTTGCGGGTATCGACCACCAGCTTACTGTGGCGGACGATCGCATCGTAGTCGTAAGAGCTATGGTCCGTGGAGATGAGGACCGCATCATAGCTCTTCAGCCGCGCGGGCGTGAGGGGCACGCTGCTCATCTGGAGGTTGTACTCGCGCTGGGCATGCGTCTTGGGGATGTGCGGATCGTTGTAGTCCACCTTCGCCCCGCGCCCCTTCAGGATCTCGATCAGCTCCAGCGAGGGGCTCTCGCGCAGGTCATCGACATCCTTCTTATAGGCCAGTCCCAGCACCAGGACCTTGCTGCCTTTTAAGGCCTTGCCACGCTCGTTCAGGGCATCCATCAGCTTACTCACCACGTACTCGGGCATGGCCACGTTCACCTCGCCGGCCAGCTCGATGAAGCGGGTGGCGCATGCCGAATTCCTTGGCCTTCCAGCTCAGATAGAAGGGGTCGATCGGGATGCAGTGGCCGCCCAGGCCCGGCCCCGGGTAGAACGGCTGGAAGCCAAAGGGCTTGGTGGCGGCCGCGCGGATGACTTCCCACACGTCGATACCCATCCGGTCGAAGAGCAGCTTGAGCTCGTTGACCAGGGCGATGTTCACGCAGCGATACGTGTTTTCCAGGATCTTGCAGGCCTCGGCGGACTCGCAACTGGAGACGGGGACGATGGTCTCCAGCGCCAGGCCGTACAGCAGGCACGCGGCCTTCAGGCTGTTGGGCTCATAGCCGCCGACCACCTTGGGAATGGTCCGCGTGGAGTAGTCCTTGCGGCCGGGATCCTCGCGCTCGGGGGAAAAGGCCAGGAAGAAATCCTGGCCGACTTTCAGGCCCGACTGCTCCAGGATAGGCAGCATCACCTCGCGGGTCGTGCCGGGATAGGTAGTGGATTCCAGCACCACCAGTTGCCCCTTGCGCAGGCGCGGGGCGATGGCGTTGGCCGTCGCCTCGATGTAGGTCATGTCCGGATCGCGCATTTTATTGAGCGGCGTGGGCACGGCGATGATGATGCAGTCGGGCTTTTTCAGCTCGTCAAAGTTGCTGGTGGCGGTAAAGAGGCCATCCGCCAGCATGCCTTTGATCGTGGAGGCGGTGATGTGCTCGATATAGGACTGGCCCGCCATGAGCATGCGGACCTTGCGATCATCGATGTCAAAGCCCATCATGCGCACGCCGGCCCGGGTGAACTCCCTCACCAGCGGCAGGCCCACATACCCCAGGCCGATTACCCCCACTACGGCCTTCTTCGTGCGCAACTTCTCCAGCAATTTCGTAATCACTATCCGGCTCCTTGTTAGATTGCCTCCGACTTGGCCGCAGCGCCATCGGATGTTTCGCCCTGCGTGAGCTACTAACTTTGTCGATGCAACATACATCTTATAGTCTTTAGGACCCGTTTACTGCAAGGCGGGTGGCCGTGCGAGTGATATTGTGGGCGATCCGGGGTAGAATCAGCCGTTATGCAAGAGACAGAAAAATGGCCGTATCTGACAAGCAACCTGCCTGGTATCGGCGGGCGCATCAAGCTGCGCCCACAGGACTTCCGTGTTACGGAGCCTGCCGCTCTACAATCCAAGCGGTCAGGGCACGCATGTCTATTTTGGCCTGCAAAAACTGGGGGTCTCAACACCCGCGGCCATCGAACGCGTCGCCCGCAAAATTGGTAAACCCTCCCATGAATTCGGCGCGGCGGGCCTGAAAGACGCCCAGGCCCTGACCCAGCAAACCATCAGCATCGAACACCTGGATGAGCGGCAACTGGGACTATTGCAGAATTTCCAGGATGACCGCGTGCAAATCCTGTGGGTCAGCCGCCATACAAACAAAATCAAGCCGGGGCATCTGGCGGGAAACCGCTTTGCCATCCGCATCCGCGATGTGGACGATGAACAACTGGCCGCCTGCCAGGCCGTGCTGGATGTGCTGGCCGCGCGTGGCGTGCCGAATTATTTCGGCGAGCAGCGCTTCGGCCGCCGCCAGGACAACGACCTCCTGGGCAGCGCCCTGATTCGCGGCGACTTGGATGAATTCGCGCGGCTGTTTCTGGGAGAGCCGCGGGCAAACGATCCACCGGATTGCCGGCGGGCGCGGGAGCTTTTTGCCTCCGGCGAGCCGCAAGAGGCCCTGAAACACTGGCCGGGGCAGTACCGCAATGAGCGCAAAGCGCTGGCGGCATGGATTCGAACCAAAGGAGCCGCGCGGGCGGCCTTCGCCGCGGTGGACAAGTTCCACAAGCGGCTGATGGTGTCGGCTTTTCAAAGCCTGCTCTTTAACCGGGTCCTTGCGCGGCGGATCGGCCAGATCGACACGGTCATCGCCGGCGACTTGCGCAAAAAACCGATACCGGCGGCGTTTTCACGGTGGAAGATGAGGCCGTGGACAAGGCCCGTGCGGCCAGGTTTGAGATTTCTCCCACAGGCCCCCTTTTCGGTTATCGCGTCAGCCTGGCGGATGGAGCGCCGGGTGAAATAGAACGGGCGGTTTTGAACGAGGTCGGTCTGGCGGCGGAAGATTGTCGCAAAAGCGGAGCGCACAAGGTCAAAGGCATGCGCAGGGCGTTGCGCTTTGCCCTCAAGGATGCCTCCAGCACGGCTGGTAGCGATGAATATGGACCCTATGTAGAGGTAACCTTTACAGCCCCCGCCGGTTGCTTTGCCACGGTGGCCTTGCGGGAGATCATGAAGGCCGACCTGTAAAAGACGTAGCATGGGCATCTTGCCCATGAGTCGCACGGGCGTCTCGCCCGTGCATAAACCCACAACTTCTGTCGTACCCTAGTATTGCAATAGTGAGGGACGGGAGACTTCTAGCATGGAAACAACGAATTCGCCGCAAGAGGCTTCACCCAGGCCTAAGAAAAAGCACCACCCGGTCAGGTGGATCATTCTCATCCTGGTGATCATCGTGGCCCTGGCGATAACGCTGGCCGCGCTGGCGCCGACGATTGCCTCCAGCGATAGCAGCCGCGCGATGGTCCTTTCCAACGTGAATAAAGACCTGAACGGCCGCGCGGATTTTGAAGGGCTGCGGGTCGGCTGGTTCAGTCCGCTGGATGTTACCAACCTGGTCTTGACGGATGCCCAGGGCCGCAAGGTTGTGCAGATCGCATCCTTCCATCGCGGCGAGGGCTTGTGGAGCCTGGCCCTCCGCAAAAAGGTCGGCTCGGTAGTGATCGATAAGCCCGAGATCACGCTGTATATCTCGCGCTGGCAAGAGCAGCCTGGAGGAGATTTTCGCCAAACCAAGTGCCGAATCCAAACCGGCCCAACCGGCCCCGCCCGCGCCCCAGGCGCAGCCTCCAGCGGCGGCCAAGCCGATGGATCCCGTCGAGCAGCTTCATCAACTGGTGCAGCTTGGCCTGAACGTGGCGCTAAAGGATGGCCGCGTCAGGGTGATTAAGGAAGATGGCACGAAGGTCGATGTCAGCGACATTCAATTCATGGCAGCCGCTTCCGGCGCCGGCGCGGCCACGCAGAAGGCGATGGCGGCGGCCGTCGCGGCTGCGCCGCAGACGGCCAGTGGGCCCGCGCGTCCATCAACTTCCGCCGCCGCGCCCGCGACGTCCACGGCCCCCCCGCCGGCCAGATCACCCGTGGAGGCGATTCTTACCGGCGATCACTTAAACTATACCCTCACCTGCGCCGTCACGGCGGATATCCCGCCGGCCCCGCAGACACAGCCGGCGGATGCAGAGGCTAACAAGCCCGGCGCGGCCGCATCCACCACGCAGGCACAAGGGCCGGCGCACGTGGAGTTGAAGGTAAATTCCGCCGCGGCGGTCGGACCCTCGGGCAACGCCTGGGCCGTCAATCACACCACCACGTTTACCGATGTTGTGATGACACGCGACAAGGATGTCATCAAGCCGGGCAAGACGGTGGTCGTGACGAACTTGCTGTTTGATCAGAACGCAAGGACCGCCGTGCTGAAGGGCGTGGCGGTCAGTTCAGATTTCATGGGTTTGCAGGTGATCGGGAATGTCGACAAGTACGACACCGAGGGCCGCGCGGATTTGAGCGGCGATTTCTGGGGCGACGGCAAGCTCATCACGCAGCAGGTGCGTGCCCTCACGGGCAAGAATGAACTCAACCTGGACATGGACCCGCAGCAGCGCCACCAGTTCCACGTGGCCGGCCCGCTCCGCCAGCCGGAAAAATGGCAGATGGACGGCCTGTCGGGCCAGGCGCAGGTCGGCTGGAATGCGTTCAGCTATCCGCCCATTCAGGCGGGAGCGTTGAACTTGGTGCTTCTGTTTAAAGGCAACACCATCGTCATCCAGCCCACATCCATGCCGGTGAATAAGGGCGATGTGAACCTGGCCGGCATGATCGTGCTCACCGATGCGCAGGGCAAAGTTAACCCTGTCCTGCACCTGAAAGAATACACGGCCGTGGTAGACAAACTGGCGCTGGACCAGACTGTTTCCACTGAGGTCCTGAGCCATATCAATCCCGCCGCGTTTTACCGGCCGCAGTCCATCAGTGGCACAACCACCGTGCACCTTCAAGATGTGGACATGCCGTTAAGCGGCCAGGCGACCAGGACAGGAAAGATCGGCAAGGGCCGCGTCGACTTTAACAACCTCATTATTGAGCCGCGTAAGGACAGCGTGATGGCCAATCTGCTGGGTCTTCTCGGCGCGGGCAAGGCCGGCGGTGTGGGCAGCGTGGAAATCCCCGGCGCCGATTTCCGCATGTCCGAGGGCCGCATCTACTACGACAACTTCAAGATGGTCTGGAAGAACCTGTACAACCTGAAGTTCTCCGGCTCCGTGGGCCTCGATGGCAGCGTGGACCTCACCGTGGGTGTGCCCGTGACGCCGGACCTGATCAAGCAGGTCATTGAACTTCCCCCGCTGCCCGGCGCGGCGGAGAAAGTTGTCCAGTCCATGGGCGAAACCTACATCCCCGTGAAGATCAGCGGCAGCCGCGACAACATGCAGATGGACAAGGGCGGCTTGATGGATGCGGTGAAGAAGGCGGTGCAGGGCCTGCTGAAGTCGCCGCAGGGCGCGGCCAGCGGTCTGGAGCAGATGTTTGAGGGCGCGGGCAAAGGCGTCGGCGGCCTCCTGGGCGGACTGACCGGCCAGGGCAAGCAGGAAGCCCCGCCATCCCAGCCGCAGGGCCAGCAGCAACCCCAGAAATCCCAGCCGCTGCAAGAGTTGCAAGGTCTGTTCCGCAAGCCCTCAAAATGAAGATAAATCTAGAATTGTCGTATATGTAACTCCGTTTATATAAATCTCTTATATCAATTAAGGTAAATCACGCCAATTTTATTCATAGTTTTTTCTTGACATTTAGGCTAATCATGGTATAATTCGGTTTGTTTACGCGAGGCTTCGCGCAGACAGTATACCAACCGGTGCTAGACTGGCTGAAAAGGCTGTTTTGACAAGTGAATAACGAAACCTCACCTCCGACGACCTGATTAAGCGCTACATATCTGTTAAAATGGGTAAGATAGGTAAGGCCGATTATTCAACCTTGCATAAGGCGCGTAGGTTTTACAAGGACTTACGTTATTCATATTCAGAATATTCACGTGAATAGAGGCCGCCTTGCCCAGATCAAGGCGGCCTCGCATCGGTTGCGCGGCCGATCAGAACTCGACCACGCTGGCCCAGCGCGCGCCCATCACCGTGTTCTGGGGTTGTTGGTTGACCTTTAATCCATTGCCGCCTAGACTGATGCGTCCATGCCCTATAGGGCGGGAGGTTTGCGTGCCCAGCGAGCGACCCGAGACGCCTGCAAACGAGGTGGGGCAATTTGTGGCTCACCTTGAGCCGCCCGAGAGGATGCTTATCGTCCTCAAGCGCGAGCTGTACGAGGGCCGCTGGGAGCCGATGATCGCCGACCTGAAGGCCCGCCTGGAGGGGCGGCCGTACGTGTTCAAGCTGGCCAACCGCATTGAAGACGACCTGCGCAGAATCGATCATCTGTCCGGCTTTGAAAAGCTGCACAAAATCGACTTGGCCGATTACGTGAACCTCGACGGGCCCAGTCCTGCCGATGATGCGTAAAGTTGTAACGAGCATGAAGGAGCAACCGATGTATCGCCTCGGCGCTCTCCTCCTCCTCGCCCTGCTGGTTTCACTGGCCGGGTGCAACCAGGGCCCGCGCACCAGCCTGGCCGAGGCCGTCAGCCCGCAGGAACTGGCCGCGGTGGATCTGGGTTACTACTGGGACCTGGTTATACCCCTGTCCTCCAGCGAACATGTCACCCAAATCTGGCACGTGGATGAGAACGTGTATTGCCTGACCGATAACGGCCGCCTGGTCACGCAGGATGCCTCCACCGGCCAGACCAAGTGGGCCCAGCGCCTGGGACGGCCGGACCAGCAGTTTTACGCCCCCACCCATTGTGACAAGGTGCAGCTACCCACGGTGGTCGGCCCGCAAACCGTAATCACCCCGCCCTCTCAGACGAACATGCGCGAGCTGGATGTGGTAATCGTCGATTCGACCATCGACGCCCAGGTCCGCGACCGCAAGACGGGCGAACTGATCGAGCGGATCGATTTTGCCCGCTCCAACTTCGCGGGCAGCGGATCCGCCTTATGCGATGGAAACCACATTTACGTCGGCTCGGTGAAGGGCTATTTCTACGGCATTGATCTTAAAACCGGGCTGGAGATCTGGAAGCAGGATGCCGGCGCCCCCATCACCGCATCCCCGCGCCTCCTGGGCAACATGCTGCTGATCGCCGCCCAGAATGGCCGGCTCATTGCCACAAACGTCTCGCAGCAGCAGCCGCGGCGCGTGTGGCCGGAGGTTGGCTTAAAGCCGCAGGCTACCGCCGCGTTCAGCGCGGATTTCGCGGCAGAGGATCGCGGCGTCTTCGCCGGCTCCCAGGATTACGCCGTGTATGCCTTTGAGCCCCAGAGCGGCGAGCTCATGTGGCGCTACCCCACCGGCGGCGGCATAAGCCATGGAATCCAGGTGGGCGCCAACAACGTGTACGCCCGCGCGGATAACGGCAAGCTGTACGCCCTGGCCATCGAGCCGGGCCGCCCGCAGGAGAAGTGGACGCTCCAGGGCGGCTCGACGGTCGTGGCGGAGCTGGGCGGCAAGGCCTACATTATCGATGACCGCAACGACCTGGTCGTAGTGGATGCGGCCTCGGGGCACGTGGAATCCCGCGTGCCCATGACCGGCTTTTCTATGTTCGTGCCCAACACCAAGGCGCCGGCCATTTACGCCGCCAACGACAAGGGCCTCCTGGTGCGGATCGATCCCAAGAGCCACGGCTTCGTTCGGCCCGAAATGTTGAAGTAACGCTCTGCTCCAGAAATTTTGCCACAGAGGACACAGAGAAGAGAAAGAATTCTAATTTCTTCTCTGTGACCTTTGTGTTCTCAGCTTTTTGCATAACTAAGCGGCAGGTTTTAACTCCTGTCGCGACAAGTGCTGATGCACAAAAAACACAGCCAATTTCAGGTCGACCCAACGACGCACGCGATTCAGGCGGCGAGCATGGTAAGGCAGCATGCTTACATGGCTGGTGCCCTTGAACCAACTATTCCAGTGTTCCACCGCCACGCGTTGGTTGAACAGCGCCTGACCTTCCGCTGTAGCCAGCAGTCGGTCCGATGCATCGCGCCCGGGTTGCTCCGCACGCCACGCTTCGGTCTTGGCCCCGCGCCGGTTCACAGGGGCCAGCAGCCGCGCGTGCAAGCGGCGATCGATCAGCCGATGCAATCGCTCGCTGTCGTAGCCGGTGTCGGCAATCATCCAGCGCAGATTGGGCGCCTGGCCTGCGGCAATCTGTCGGATCAATCGCCGCGCCACTTTCATCTCCTGCACGTTGGCGCTACTGACGTGCCAGGCCCACAGGCCGCCGGCGCCGTCGCACACCACATGCAAGGCATAGCCTCTAAACCACTTGCCGCCGTGGCAAGCCCAGCGGCTCTCCGGGTCGCGGCTGCAACTGCCCGTCAGCAGGAACGTCGAATCGATCACCACGTGTGCGGGCGGGCCCAGTCCCTGCCAGCGGCGCAATCGTCGCAAAAGTCGTCGCAACAGCCGACGAAAATCGGACGCCTTGGCACGCCGGGTCAACGTTGCCAAGCAGGGAATTTTGCCCGTCCACTGCCAGTACCGTTTGAGCCACCAGCCGGTGGCCCCTTGCGACAGCCGATGCTGCGTAACACTGATGGGCCAGTTCATCATGGCGCTGAACGCCCACACGGCCAGAATGTCTTGCGTGCCATACTCACGTGGCCGACCCATACGCGGCAAATCCGGTGCATCCTTGCCAACATGACGAATCTCACGGTACAGTTTGTTCCACAGCCTGCCGTCCATGGCATTGCTCCTTTCGATGTGATAACCCGAAAAGAGCATAACCTAAAACGCAGGCTGTTTTTATTTACGCGTCGTACTTATGCAAAAAGCTGTGTCCTCTGTGACCTCCGTGGTCAAATTACCGACTTGATCCACTTTTACGCGACAGGTCGAATTTCTTATGGCCCACGATTCCCCGCGCTGGAAAAAAGCCGTCAGATTTGTTCAAATCTGCGCCTTCTGGTTCGGGTGTTCCCTCAAAAAAAGGTTGAGCAATCATGCAAACACCAATCCGCCGTGCGTTGCTAAGCGTTTATGACAAGACCGGCATCGTGGAATTCGCCAGGGCCCTCACCGACATGGGCGTGGAGATCATCTCCTCCGGCGGCACGGCCAGCGAGCTGGAGAAGGCGGGCGTGAAGGTCCGCCAACTCCAGGAGTGGACGGGCTTCCCCGAGATGCTCGGCCACCGCGTCGTCACGCTGCACCCCAAGGTACACGGCGGCATCCTGGCCCTGCGCGATGATCCCGCCCACCAGGCGGACATGAAGAAGTACGGCATCGAGCCCATCGACCTGGTGCGCGTAAGCCTGTACCCGTTCGAGCAGGCCATCGCCAAGGAAGGCTGCACGCTGGCCGAGGCGGTCGAGATGATCGACATCGGCGGGCCCGCCATGGTCCGCGCGGCGGCGAAGAACCACCAGCTACGTCACCATCGTCACCGACCGCCAGCAGTACACCGGCGTGCTGGATGAGATGCGGGCCAACAGCGGCCGCGTGAGCGATGAGCTCGCGATCCAAGCTGGCCCTGGCGGCCTTCAGCATGACCGCCCAGTACGATGCCGCCATCAGCATGTATCTTGTCGCGGCAGCACGGAGGCAAGAACTTCCCCGACCGGCTGACCTTAAGCTACCGCAAGGCCTCCGAGCCTGCGCTACGGCGAGAACCCGCACCAGAAGGCCGCGTTCTATGTCTCGGGCGACAAGTCCGAGGCCCTGCGTGGGCACCGCGCAGGCTACTGGGCGGCAAGGAAATCTCCTACAACAACTACTTCGACGCCAACGGCGCGCTGGAGCTGGTGAAGGATTTCGCCGACCCCGCCATCGCCATCATCAAGCACGCCAACCCGGCCGGCTGCGCGATCGATAGCGACCTGGTCGAGGCGTACCGCAAGGCCTACTTCGGCGATGTGAACGCGGCCATGGGCGGCATCATCGCGGTCAACCGCCCCGTGACGGCGGAGCTGGCCAAGGCGATCGTGGAGACCTACTCGCGCTGGGGCAAGAAGCTCGGGGCGGGCGGTTTTTATCGCCGAGATCGTCATCGCCCCCTCTATCGATGAGGCCGCCACCGAGATCATTCGGAGCCGCGAGGGCTGGGGTCCGAATGTTCGCCTGCTGGAGACGGGACCGTTTACGCGGCAAGCGCAACAGCGAGAAGTACATCAAGTACGTCGTCGGCGGCCTGCTTGTGCAGGACCGCGACCTCTTGGCCTTGAACGAAGCTGCCTGGAAGGTCGTCACCAGCCGCCAGCCCGATGCCGGGAGATGGACGACCTGCGCTTCGCCTGGATCGTGTGCAAGCACGTCAAGAGCAACGCCATCGTCCTGGCCAAGGACCGCACGCTTCTGGGCGCGGGCGCGGGCCAGATGAGCCGCGTGAATTCCGCGAGGCTGGCCGCGCAACTGGCCCATCAATACGGCGGCACGGGCAGCGTGGACCTGAAAGGCTGCGTCGCTGGCCTCGCGACGCCTTCTTCCCCTTCCCCGACGGCCTGGATGTGGCCGCCGAGACCGGCGCCACCGCCGTCATCCAGCCCGGCGGCGGCAAGAAGGACGCAGGACGTCATCGCCCGCGCCGACGAACTGGGCCTGGCGATGATCTTGACCGGCACGCGGCATTTCAATCATTGAGTTGCTTGTCACGGCGTAGGCGGCTTGCCACGGCGAAGCCGAAGGCGAAGCGGGAAAGGCGAAGCCGGAAGACTTGAGGCTTGAGGCTTGCTTGTCACGGCGTAGCCAAAGGCGAACCCGGAAGGAACGGCCAGAGCGAACAAACAACCACTCTTTGGGGGGGCAAAAGAAAGCCTTGGATGCAAACACCAAACCACGCTATTTGCCAATTAATTTATGTTGCGGGCCAACAAACATGATTATAATCTCCCTCCTAAAAGGCAATTCCGGGAGGATACGCGATGATGATATGGATTGGGGCTCATATTCTTGAGGCCGCTACAGTTGCTCTCGCGATAGCCACTTTTTTACTTGCTCTTACCTCTAGGTGGGAATCAACGAGGCAGATTCGTTTGAATATGTGGTTAGCCTTCGAAAAACGATTTGACAGCCTCGAAATGAAAAAAGCGAAGCGTCTTCTGGCAAGACAATTGATTGAGTACTCTCAGGAGAACCATTTTCAGGTGTCAGAGCAGGTTCTGGATTTTTTTGAGTCCCTTGGGGCGCTATTCCTACACCGGCTCATGAACAACAAACTGGCCGACTCAACATTCAGCTATTACGCGACCCACTGGTGGAAAGCGGCCCAACCTTATGTTTTGCGCAAGCGCCTGAATAAAGGCGACGATACTCTTTATGCAGATTTTGAAAACCTGGCGAACGCTATGATGAAGAGGTACCCGAAAATATCTTCAGAAGCGCTTGCCACCTTCCTTGCCGAAGAGGGAGACATAAGAAGCGAATGACTTTGCCGCACAGGGCTGCACTGTATAGATCAAAAACAGTTTGAATTTGCAAATTTCGGAGCTTGTCATGGAACGTTACACGCTAGAGAAATTCTTCACAGGCAAAACTTTTATAATCCCAAGCTATCAGCGAGATTATGCTTGGACGCGTGATAATGTCGATGATCTTTTGAACGATATAGCTGAAACAATCGAAACAAATACTAGTCACTACATAGGGACCTTTATACTCTCAAAAGCTCCTAGCGGTGACACCTACAGCATCGTGGATGGACAACAGCGACTAACAACACTAACGCTTATTTTGAATGCAATTGTTAAATTGTTGCCGCAGGAACAACAGATAATCTGGCGCAATATGTTCATTCAAGACCTCGCGAAGAAAACATGGCGGTTGACTCCGGCAGCATACAATCATGGGTTCTTAATTAGCCTTCTTGATGGACACTCGGACAGTCCAATAAGTAGGAGCCAAAAGCTCCTCCTGGATGCAAATACATACATAAATGAATATGTCCAAGAATTGCATAAGGCTAAGCCGAATGGACTCGAGGCGTACCTTCACGGGATGAAGCATCTCGAAGTGATGGAATTTGTTGAAGGAGATGAAGGCAAAGCAATTCGCATGTTTCAAACAGTAAATGACCGTGGCCGACCTCTTGCAGTAATAGAAAAGGCCAAAAGTTTGTTGATTTATTACTCCAATCGGTTCCTCGATGGTCAATTCGACAAGCTGATTAATGATAGCTTTGGAGAAATTTTTCGAGATTTCAGCCAGATTAAAGAAATTGGTGAAGCAGAAGAAACCAAGATAGATCTTTTAGCTTCTTCCAGTTTTACCGAAGATTCCGTCCTCCGATATCATTTCTTAAGTTTTGAAAATGACTACTATGATTTTAAACCCAATACAGACTATATACTTGACGGGTTTCTCAAAAAAACCCTCCGGGAGAATCAGGGTGATAAACAATTGCTGGCTGGTTTTATCCAAGTATATGTGATGGATTTGCAATTATTTTTTCACGCGTTTTATGATCTTATTCGAAGGGCTCAATCTGATCCACGATACTTCAAGATATTTTGCAATCTCCAATTATCTGCAAATTTATATCCCCTTCTTATCCGTCTCCAGCGTCGAAATCTTCTTGATATGTCAATCGCTGATAATTCGTTCCTTCGATTTATTGATTTAATAGAGACAGCGGATGTGAGGATTTATAAGACTCGAGGAACAGATCCCCGGAAAGATATTTCATATCTGGCCTGTAGCGCTGCTAAACCGGAAGTTGATAAGAAGATAATTCGAGATCAACTCGGCAAGATCTTTCGGCTTTTCATGGATGACGCTAGATTTGAAAGCCAGCTTCTGGACGATATGTATCAAAATGAAGCTGTTCTGCATATCTTGTGGGAATACGGAGAATATTGGGCTGCAGAAGGCGGAAAACCGGCGGCGATACTATCAGATCTAATCAAGTTAAAGATGGAACGTCCTACGATTGAACACATCTTCTCCCAAATCCCTACATTTAATTTCCCAAGCAGAGGTTATGAAAACACCGAGCAATATGAGCGTCAGAATAACTGCTTAGGCAATTTAAGCATTCTAGAAAAAGAACTGAACAGTCGATGTCAAAACAAGACACCTGAACAGAAGTTGGCAGATGCTATTCTATATAAACAAAGCCAGTTTCTCGTGACTCGCGCCCTTGTCGCTGAGCATGCAGCAAAGACCACAGATTTTAGTGAGAAAGACGTCGGCGCTCGAACGCTATCCATCGCTCTCTTTGCAAAAAAACGCTGGCCGCTGTGGTAAGCCAGGGCGGGTGCCCAGGCTGGGTGAGTTCTCCTGTTGCCTGCCCAAGCCTAAGCCCTCTTAGCCTCAAGCCTTTCGCGCAATGAGCTGATTCACGGCGTGTTTGTGCGGCACGCCGGAGGACGTGCAATCGAAGATCGTCTCGGAGCACAGCTCGAATTTCCAATCGTGGTAGTGGGTGAAAAGTTCGCCGGAGATCCAGGGGTAGGCATTCGGCTCCGCATCGGGCGCGCGTTCGATGAAGGGTTTTTGCACGAAGGCGGAAAACACGTTCAGCCCTCCGGGCCGGGTGAATTCCTTGTAATGGGCTAAAAGTTCCTGGCGCATTTCCGGCGGTATGTAGCCTAAACAGCCGTGGCAGAAGATCACATCAACCGGCTCGGTCAGGCAGTACTTCAGCATATCCGCCTCGAAGGCGCGAAGCTGCACATTGGCCTCCTGGGCCAGTTGCAGTGTCTTGGCGATGCCGGCGGAAGAAATATCAAAGGCCGTCACATTGAATCCGTTGCGGGCTAAGAAGACGGCGTTGCGGCCCTCGCCGCAGCCCACATCCAGCACGCTGATTCGCGGATCGACCGGCAGCAGCTCTAAAACCTTCAGGCAGATACTCGACGGCTTCTTGCCCCAGTAGAAGGAGGCTTGGTCGTATTTTTGATCGTAGGACATATTGTTCTGGATGGGAGTGTCGCTTTGGCCAAGATACCTCACCCGGCCTTCGGCCACCCTCTCCCGCAAGGGGAGAGGAGTCAATCGCAAATCGCAAATCAAAAATCGAAAATCAAAGATGGCTTCAGCCATCTTGCTTCCCCACCCACACCTCTTCGCTCTCCCCCGCGTCCCGATTGGCCAAGCGGGCCAGGATGAATAGCAGGTCGCTGAGGCGATTGAGGTACACCAGGGCCTGCGGGTCGTGCAGCGGCCGCGCTTCGATGGGATTGAACATGTGTACCACCGCCCGTTCCGCGCGGCGGCAGATCACGCGGCACAAGTGCAGCCGACAGCCCAATTCGCAGCCGCCGGGAATAATGAAGGCCTTCAAGGGCGGCAGGTCCTCGGTCAGCGCGTCGATGTCGCGCTCCATCCGCTCCACGGCGTTGGGAGGAACATCGCGCGGCGTGGTTTTTGTGCCCAAGGCCGCGATGCGCGTGCCCAGGATGAAAATCTCGTGCTGAATGGGTTCCAAAATCGAGCCGATGACCACGTGCGTGGCCAGCCGCGCCTGGCACAGGGCCCAGCCCAGGGCGGCGTTAAGTTCATCCAATGTGCCCACGGCTTCGATGCGGCTGTCATCCTTGCGGGCGCGAACCGCGCCTAAAAGGCTGGTAAACCCTTCATCGCCCGTGCGCGTGTAAATCTTCATCTTGCGGCCCTTGCCTGCTCTGGAATTGCCCGATGGACTACCGTCTATAGAATAGCCCATGAAGGGACGGAAAACCACCCAGGCAGGCCGCGGCCTGCCGGGTGTTAGTCATTTAGTCAATTAGTCATTTAGGCGCGTGGCAATTTCGAATGAATCCTGCGACTATGTCCCTAACAGACTAAAAGGCTAAAAGACTAAAGGACTTCTCATGAGCAGGATCGACCAGATAAGAAAGCTACTTGTTTCCAGCCCCAACGACACATTTCTGCTCTACAGCTTGGGCATGGAGTTTTTGAACCAGGGTGATGCAGCGGAGGCCCTGTCCACCTTTGAGCGAGTCCTGGCTGTGGATGAGAATTACCTGGCGGCGTACACGCAGGCCGCGGCGGCGGCGGCGAGAATGGGGGATAAGACTGCCGCGCGGCAGTGGCTGCAACGGGGTTTGGAACTGGCCAATAAGCAGGCAGATAGGCACGCCGCAGACCGGATCACACTCCTGCTGGAGGCGATGGGGAACCAAGAGGCTTAGGGCTTGAGGTTTGAGCCCCGGCCGGAAACTGAGTGAGTAGCCGGTTTTATTCCCGCGGCGCAGCCACGTCCCTTAAGCCCTAAGCCGTGAGCCGTAAGCCAAAGGCGCAAGGAAAATCATCTTGTGCTGCGGAAAAAAAGGTGGGGAAGGCCGTCGCTCGGTCCTCTGCCTGCTAAACTTCAGTGGCGGGACTCAATTCAGTGACAGGGGTTTGTCGGGATGCCGAAGTATTCGCATCCACCGCTCTGGAGTAATCCGTTGTATGGCGCCGCGACGTTTGCCAGTACGTCCGAGGGCTGACTTTCATGGTCCACAAGGAGCAAGGCCATGAAGAAAGCCCTGTCACGGAAAAATCTGTGGCAGGCCACGCCGTCAGCGATCAAGTCCGCTCTAAAACCCATCCTAACCTGGATCAAGCCCGAGCTGCTCTTAGGCCGTGCTTACCGTCAGACCATGCGATTTATTCAGCAGGCGGACCGTTGGAATGCCGAGCAGGCGCGCGAATATCAGCTTTTTCACCTGCGCAGGATCTGCCTGCTGGCCTCGCGCACGCCCTTTTACAAACGCGTTTTCAGGCAGGCGGGCTTTGACCCGCGCGGCCTCAAGATGCCCGAGGACCTGGCCATCCTGCCCATGACCCATAAGTTCCTGGTGATCGAGAACCTGGAGGACATGCTCACGAGGCCCGCGGCCGCGCCGGGTGTCGATTGCGTCTCCACTTCCGGCACCAGCGGCAAACCGCTTCGCTTCTACATGCACGCGCGGCGGTCGCAGACTGAATTCGCCTACCTGGTTTCTTCCTGGCAGCGGGCGGGCTATCGGTTAGGGATGCCTCTGGGCGTCCTGCGCGGCCGGCCGGTAAAAGAGACACGCGCAGGCTTTCACCACGAATTCGACCCCATCCTGCGCCAGCACTTTTACAGCAACTTCCACACCACCGATCGCGACCTGCGGGCGTATCTGGACCATCTGGCGACGCTGGGGCCGTGCTTCCTCGAGGTGTATCCCTCCTCGGCGGCCATGCTGGCCGGCTTCCTGGAACGCACGGGCGCACGGCCGCCGGCGAATCTGTGCGGATTGCTGGCGGGCAGTGAAAATGTGCCCGCCGCGCAGCGGCAGTACGTGGAGCGCATCTTCGGCTGCCGGTACTTCTCGTGGTACGGCCATACCGAAAAACTGGTGCTGGCGGCGGAATGCGAGCACTCCAGCCACTATCACGTCTGGCCGACCTACGGCTACTGCGAACTGGTGGATGAGCGCGGCCGGCCCGTTCGCGAAATCGGCCGCGTGGGCGAAATCGTCGGCACAGGTTTTATCAACGATGTGACTCCGTTTATCCGCTATCGAACGGGCGACTACGCGCGCTATATGGGCGATCACTGCGATGTCTGCGGCCGCCAACAGATGGTGCTGGCGGATGTGGAAGGGCGAAAGCTGGATGGTTTCCTGCTGGGGCGGGACGGCTCATCCATCTGCATCATGAACGTTAAACTTAACGACGTCACGCGGATCATCGATTACCAGTTCCACCAGGTCCAGCCGGGCAAGGCGGTAATGCGCATGCTGAGCGATGGGCCGCTCTCTGCCACTCAGGTGGACATGCTGCGCAGGCAGGTGGAGGATAGCCTCCAGGGGCAAATCGATATTCAGATTCAACTGTGCCAGAAGCTTCAGTTGACGGCCATGGGCAAGGCGCCTCGGCTGATCCAGGAGACGGCGGCGCAGCTTCGAAGCGATGCGCAGCCGCGCGAGACGACACTGGCGCAATTGGCCTGATTGTCATTTCCTAAGCTATTACTTATCAGGCACTTATGACATCCCTTCCAGCCAGTTTCCTCTGGATTTTGGGCCGGTTTTCTGGGATAATGTCTCGCTGATTATTGATGTGCGACCGGCGATGCGATTATGGGTGCATGTCGAGTCGTTTTGATCTACTTATTCCCGGTTTTGGGCGGCCGGTTTTTCATTTGCCGGATGTCTGGGCAAAGGTCGTTTTTTGTCCACGGCGCTCGAAATTCTTAACTAGGAGAATGGCATGGCCAAGGAACAGGCCGTTAAGGCGCCACCAGCAGCCAGCTCGACGTACGATGAATCCAAGATCAAGGTCCTGGACGGCCTGGAGGCCGTGCGCAAGCGCCCCGGCATGTATATCGGGGACACCACCACGCGCGGCATGCACCACCTGGTGTGGGAAATCGTCGACAATTCCATCGACGAGGCCATGGCCGGCCGCTGCAAGAATATCCTGGTCAAGGTCAACGTCGACGGCTCCGTCACCGTGGCCGATGATGGCCGCGGCATCCCCATCGGCCCCCACCCGCAGCTGAAGATCTCCACGCTGGAAGTGGTCATGTGCAAGCTGCACGCCGGCGGCAAGTTCGACCACGACAGCTACAAGGTTTCCGGCGGCCTGCACGGCGTGGGCGCCTCCGTGGTCAACGCCCTATCCGAATGGTGCGAGGTCGAGGTCACCAAGAACGGCGAAGTGTGGCGCATGGAATTCGAGCGCGGCACTCGCGTCAACGAGCTGGAAAAGACCGGCACGCGCAAGAAAGATGGCACGCGCACCACGTTCATGCCCGATTCGCAGATCTTCCCGGACACCAACTTCAAGTATGAAGTGATGGCCTCGCGTCTGCGCGAGCTGGCGTACCTGAACGAAGGCGTCACCATCAAGCTTCAGGATGAGCGGGATGGCCGCAACGAGGAGTTCCGCTTCAACAAGGGCATCGTCCAGTTCGTCCAGCACCTCAATGAAGGCAAGACCGCTCTGCACTCGCCGTTTGTAATGCACAAGGATGACCCGGCCACCAACCTGGAAGTGGACATCGCCTTCCAGTACAACGACGGCTACAGCGAGACGCTGTTCTCCTTCGCCAACAACATCAACACGGTCGAAGGCGGCACGCACGTTTCCGGCTTCAAGACGGCGCTGACCCGCACGATCAACGCCTACGCGCGGCAGCAGAACATCCTGAAGAAGGACGAAAACCCGCCCGCGGGCGAAGACCTGCGCGAAGGCCTGACCGCGGTCATCTCCGTCAAGGTTCCCGAGCCGCAGTTCGAGGGCCAGACCAAGACCAAGCTGGGCAACAGCGAGGTCGAGAGTTTCGTGCACGCAGGCGGTGAACGAGCTTCTGGCCGCCTGGCTGGAGGAAAATCCCCGCCGACGCCAAGCGGATCGCGGGCAAGGGCGTGCAGGCCATGCAGGCCCGCGAGGCGGCCCGCAAGGCCCGCGACCTGACCCGCCGCAAGGGCGCGCTGGCCTCGGGCAATCTGCCCGGCAAACTCGCCGACTGCCGCAGCCAGGACGTACACACGACCGAGCTGTTCCTCGTCGAGGGCGATTCGGCCGGCGGGCCGGCCAAGCAGGGCCGCGACTCGCGCCGTCCAGGCCATCCTGCCCCTGCGCGGCAAGATCCTGAACGTGGAAAAGGCCCGCCTGGACAAGATGCTCGGCCACGAGGAGATCCAGCACATCATCTCCGCCCTCGGCTGCGGCATCGGCGACGATGAGTTCGACCTGGACAAACGCCGCTACGGCAAGGTCATCATCATGACCGACGCCGACGTGGACGGCAGCCACATCCGCACGCTGCTGCTGACATTCTTCTACCGGCACATGAAGCCGCTGATCGACAACGGCCACATCTTCGTGGCCCAGCCGCCGCTTGTACCTGGTCACCCGCACGCCAGCAGAAGAAGTACGTGCTGAACGAGCGCGAGATGCGCAAGACCCTGCTGGACCTGGGCCTGGATGGCACGAAGCTGGAAGTCTACGACACCAGCAACAAGACGCCCAAGGTGGCCATGGAACTTAAGGGCGCCAAGCTGCGCGAGCTGGCCGAGGTGCTGGAAGTCCTGGCGGACAAGATCCAGATCCTCCAGCGGCGCGGCCTGGACTTCGCCGACCTGATGGCCCTGCGCAAGGGCAGCAAGCTCCCGGCCTACTGGATCGTCGTGGGCGGCAAGGACATCTTCTGCTACAGCCAGAAGGAGTTCCAGGCCCAGCTGGAGAAGTACGAAGTCGCCAGCAGCGATGAAGAACTCAACGGCAATGGCAACGGCAACGGCCACGCGAACGGCAAGAATGGCCAGGCCGAAAAGGCCGAGGAAAACGATAAGAAGGCCAAGGGCAAGAATGGCCAGGACAGCCAGGACATCCAGCCGTTGGAGAAGGTCGAGAAGAAGGCCGAGCTGCACGAGATCAAAGACATCGAGAAGCTCATCGAGCAGGTCAAGCAGTTTGGTATCTCCATCGAGGACTATTTCCTGGTCCGCGAGGAAGCCGTCACCGGCGAAAAGGAGCCGCCCAAGTACATCCTTAGCTCCGACGGCGACAACGTCGATGTGGATGGCGTGGCCGGCATCGTGCCGGGCATCCGCGAACTGGGCAGCCGAGGCATGGAGATCAAACGTTTTAAAGGCCTGGGCGAAATGAACGATGACCAGCTCTGGGAAACCACCATGGACCCCGCCCGCCGCGTGCTTTTACGCGTCAAAGCCGAGGAGGCCGAAGAGGCCGAGCGGATGTTCTCCGTCCTCATGGGCAACGATGTGGAAAAACGCCGCCAATTCATCGAGGCCCACGCGCTGGAAGTGAAGAACCTGGATATCTAGTGAGAGAGTAGAAAGTAGAGAGTAGATAGTAGAAACGGCAAGGGCTTCGAATAGTCTACTCTCTATTCTCTACTCTCTTTTTTGGCAACAGTAGTGCCGGTTACTGCTTTCTGGGGCGCTTAACTAAAGAAGGCGTGTTTCAGACATCAGCTCTTCGACGCCGGGTGCCGTGGCTGCAAGCCCTCTCCCTTGGGAGAGGGCTTGTCCTGCGAAGCTTCAGCGGAGCGGGATGCCCCGAAGGGGCGGGCTTGCCCTGCGAAGCTTTAGCGAAGCAGGGTGAGGGTTTTCCAGCAGCCACGTCTCTGGCATCGTCATATATAAGTGCCTGTCTGATAGGCTATTATGATCGACTCCTACCACAACACATTTTTCCTGCCATTTTCTGCATTTTACACCTTTACAGAATCTGGCTAACCATGTATCATAATACTTGTCATGGTAATGCAGATTCCAATGTGGAGGATCAGAAAGAGGGATACGGAAAATTCCAGCCCCGAACCATTCCCAGAATCGCGCGGCGGAGAACCTTTGCCTTTGCGGCCGCGCAAACACTCGAGTGAACCGGGATCGCCAAAGGGCTGTTTACATAGAAGCATTTTTGATTTGCGATTTGCGATTTGCGATTTTTTGCGCGGGGAATCACTATTGCCAGGCGACCTTTCGCCGCTCTTCTATCAGCTGTTCACCTGCCCCCTGTGCCCTGTAACCTGTACCCTGCAAGCTGTAACCTGTCCCCTGTACCCTATAACCTGTACCCTGTAGTCTTTGTTTGGACGCATGGGGTTCGCAGAGCGCTTCAGCCGATTCCAGACTCGGCTGAAACCGCCGCGTTTCCGACTCCCGCGCGAGATGGTGGAGTTTGTGCCTCCTTCTTTCCGCTGTGGACGGCTTGTTCACGGCGGCGTGTAGATTCGGTGTGCAGCTTCCTGCCTGACAGAGGCCGGGCAGGGCGAGCGGCTGCACATCTGGTCGCCTCGGCTTCAGATGTGAGAGCCCGCACGCAAGACCGGAGGGCGTTGGCATCATCCGTTTCGGCCGCTGGTGCAGGAGAAGTGAATCCGCCGCAGGGTTCACCGGTCCGCTCGTCAAATACCGTAACTGGTCCCTTTCGAGACGGCGGTGAACGCCCCATCTGCACGATGAAAGGCAATCGCATCATCACCCAAATGATGAGCAATTGCCCCATCTGCACGATGACCGGCAGCCCTGGGGCGGTGATTCCCGCGACCGGCCGCCGTTGCCTTGAGGCGTTCGCCACGGCGCACGCGCTTGAGCGCAATTACGGAGGCTGACCCATGCCTGGCGTCAGCATAGGACCGTGGAAATGAGGAAGCCCGCCAAATCCACGGGGAATTGCGGATTGCGGATTGCGGATTTGATCTGCCTAAGGCTGCATCACGTTCGCTCATCGAACCTAGGTGCTGCTGTCTTACAGCTCAGCCGCAAGCCGCCAATCCAAAATCTGCAATTCTAGAGAATAGTTGGTTGCGAATTGCCAGTCGCGAATCTGAACAGCTTAGGACATCTCGTTCGCTCATCGAACGTGCATCGAGTCCTCTTGCCGTTCAATCCGCAATCCGAAATCCGCAATCCGCAATTCCTCTGACCGGCGTTGCGGGGAGACCTGTTTCCTCGAACGGGCGAGTTGCTGAGCATGACCGAACGTCGACCGCGCCACGGGCGTTCCAGCCTTATTCGCGGCGGCCCGCGGCCATGAAACCTGTTAACCATTCCCCAGAACCCCATGCGAAATCCCAAGTCGGGGTCCTCAACGCGAAGAAACGCGTTGCGCGGCCCCTCCACGCGAGCGCGTGTGGATCAACGCGCCCGCTGGCATACCGTCCGCCCCGCGGCGACGCTACGGACAGCGCCGCCCCGGCGCGGCGGAGTTATTGCCTCAAAACCCGCCACGGAGGACACAGGGAGAATTACAAATGACAAGGTACAAATGACAAATTGAGAGAATTTATAATTTACAATTGACAAGTTAGGGACAGCTCATCTCCCTGAAGGAATCTCCACGATGGAGCGATTGCGCACCTAATACCTTTTCCCGCCTCTTCGTTCAAGTCTTTCATCCCCTGCATCCCTGCTATTTTTGTCTTATCAAATGGCACACCGAGGGCGGCTCTGCCGTATTGTTTTTATCGTTTCCCCTCTGTGCCCTCTCCGTATTGCCTCTGTGACCTCTGTGGCGGGTTTTTGAAAACCTCTCACAGCCGCTGCGCGGCCATCAGTTCGGCCACCCGCCCTTCCACATCGAACGGCTCATCGGCCGCGATAAACTCATCCTGGATGCGATAGGCGATCTTTTCCAGGCGGTTGCGCCGGTAGCCGCGGGATTGCTCATCGGACAGCCACATCTTCAAAAAGGCCCGCTCCCCCATCATTCGCCACTGGAGGATGTGTACCAGTTCGTGGGCGTGCAGGTCCTCGCGGCCAGCCTGGTCGCGGCGGACGAAGTAGCAGTTCCGCAAGGTCAAGCCATCCGCCCCTTCGCCGATTTCCTCGGGCCCCCAAAGTTTCAGCGGCGGGGCCTTGGGCACGCGCTCCACGATGGCCACGCGCGTCCTGCCCAGGATTTCGGATGAGAAGAACTTGCTCAATTTCTCAAACCCGAGATCGCTGACAGGCTGCAAAAGCTTGCGGTGGCGGTGCAGTGTGAGGGAAATCCACAGCCGCGCGGGGGTGACGAGCAGGCTGACCGGCGGTAGTGTGGACAGCGAAGTCAAATCTCGTTCTCCAGGTGCGACTGGTCGAATTCATCGCCGCGGAAGGTGTGCCCTAAATAGGTGCGGCGGACTAGCTCGTCGTTCACCAGCTCGCGCAGCGCGCCCTCGCGCAGCACGCGGCCGTTATCGATAATGTAGCTGCGGTCGGTCACAGTGAGCGTCTCGCGGACGTTATGGTCGGTCAGCAGCACGGAAATCTTGCGCTCCCTTAAAGCCCGAATCTCGCGCTGCAAATCCTCCACGGCGATCGGGTCCACGCCGCTGAACGGCTCATCCAGCAGGATCATCGTGGGATGCGTCACCAGGGCGCGGGCGATTTCCAGTTTCCGCCGCTCGCCGCCCGATAGCGTGCGGGCCAGTTGCTTTTCCACCCTGGTCAGGCCGAACTGGTCCAAAAGCTCGTCCGCCTTGGCCACGCGCTGGCGGCGGTTCATGGGCAGCGTTTCCAGGATGGCGTACAGATTGTCCCGCACGGACAGCCGCTGAAAAATGGAGGGCTCCTGGCTGAGATAGCCCATGCCCTGCTGGGCCCGCTTGTACATGGGCATCTTCGTCACATCCGTGCCTTCGAAGATGACCGTGCCTTCCTCGGGCAAAATCATGCCGATGGTCATGCGGAAGGTGGTGGTCTTGCCCGCGCCGTTGCGGCCTAAGAGGCCCACGATCTCGCCCTGCGTGAGATAGAAACTCACCTGGTCCACGACGGCCCTGCCGCCATAGCGCTTCACCAGGTTCTTGGTTTCCAACTGGATCATCCTGCGCGACCACTTTTGAGGGACAGCAAAAACACCACACCCTGACGGAGATCAATACTTTACCATGGGTTTTCTTTGCTGTGTTGTTATTTTTTTAGCGAATTCGCCGCATGTTCCCCACGTTGGGGACGATGGGCAACTTGTCCGGCGGCCAGAGTTTCCCGCCCGCCGGCCAGTACACAAAGAAGGCCTTGCCGATCAGGTTGTAGCGCGGCACCGTGCCCAGCCGGTACAACGGCTCCTGGCGGCCATCCACTTTTTGCACCAGCTTCAGCGAAGGGGCGGCCTCATACCACAGCCGCGAATCCTTGGAAGCCGGGGAATTGTCGCCCAGCATGTAAAACTCATCCAGGTCCGGCCGATCCTTGTACGCCCGCAGGGCGATCGGGTTATTCATCGTGCCCCAGCCGGGGATGGAGTGCATGGGTTGCACCAGGCCGGTACTGAAGGCATAGTGGCCCAAAATGCTGCCCTCGCGCGGCACATCCAGATTCGAGCAGGTGTAGAAAACATCCCGCCAGACCCGCGTGTGCCACAACTGGCACTGGGCGTTGGCGGCGGCGATGGACACACGAGGAATTTCCACAGGCTTGCCGGAGCGCATCAGATTCTCCAGCTTTTCAACATCCGGGCTGTATTGCTTGTCATCGCTGGCCAAAATCCCTTGGCCATCCACCCATACGGTCACGCGCCAGTCCGCATGGGCCAGGGCGATCTTCACCGCCGTGCCTTGCTGCCACGCAGGCAGATTGGCTTCGCCCCAGACGTCCGCATCCGACCAATCCCGCTCCTGGCCTATCCGGTGCAGGAGCCGCACGTGGCCGTCGAAGCCGAACTCCGCGGCGAACTCATGTTCAAAGTTGCTTAACGTCAGGCTGATCATGCCCGAGGAACTTTGCGGCAGGACCGTCGTCTCTAATTTCAGGTCGCTGCACAGATCCGTGTTCTGATCCAGCGGCAAGACCTGGTCATGCCCGTTGTAGGCGTTGCTGGGCACGAAGACGCGGGCCTGGCCATCGGCAAAGTGCAGCCACTCCTGCTGCCTGGAAGCGAATTGGAAGACCCGCCCCTGCTCCAACTGCAAATCCCAGCCCGAACTTTCTTCATCTTTCTGCCAGGGCTGGCCCAGCGCATCCTCCGCGGGGCGATAGTCGTTATCAAACACGATCTGCCACATCGCCTCCTGCACTTTGTCGCCTTTGCGAGCGATCTCCCAGCCGCGCAGTTGCGTTAGGTCGGGTTTGCCGTTCTTTCGGGGCAGGTTCAGATCATTCTCATCCGCCACGCCGTTCTTGTCGCCGTCGCTGATCGGGTGTACAAAGACGTCGCCGTGGATGATCCGCACCGCCTCGCCCGGCAGGCCCACCAGTCGCTTGATGAAATTGGGAACGGTGATATTCCCTGAGGCTTCCACGGTTCCCTGCGGATCCTTAAATACCACCACATCCCACCTGCGCGGCTGTCTGAAATCATACAAATACTTCAGCACCAGCACGCGGTCGCCGGCCTGGGCCAGGCTTTCGATGTTGAATTCCTTGCGGCAGTTGGGGCAGGTGACGTAGGCCTCGCCGCGCATCGGGCCCGAAGTGGCATCGCTGCGCGTGCCAACGTCAAAATCCTCGCCGCACTCGGGGCAGCGGGCCAGGTAGTGCTGGCCCATGAGGCGCGGGGCCATCGAGCCGGTGGGAATGACGAAGGCCTCGACGAGAAACGCACGCACCACAAAGGCCATGATGATGGCGATCCAGATCGACTCCACGGTCTCGCGGAGGTTGGATAACTCACTATGTGCGACCGCCGACTGCTTCATCTGGCATCCTTACGCCGTGCATCTTCACGCCAAACCCCATACGATAGTCGCGGGGTGAGGCAAAAGGCAAGAAGAGACGAAGGTTGATCGAAGGTTACAGGGTGTGCCCTGTAACCTAACCTGCACCCTGTACCCTGTTCCCTGTAGCCTGTACCCTGTAACCTTCGAAGGAGTCATACATTCATGAATACGCAGCAACTGATCAAGCGGATCAAGGAAGTGGCCTATCTGGAGGGTGATTTCACCCTGCGCAGCGGCGCCAAGAGCCGCTACTACCTCGACAAATACCTCTTCGAGACCCAGCCGGACATCCTGATTGAACTAGGTAAACGATTTGCCGAGCGGCTGGGGACGGCCCAGGTCATCGCCGGGGCCGAACTGGGCGCCATCAGCCTGGCCGCAGCCACGAGCATGGCCGCGGGCAAGCCGTTCATCATCGTGCGCAACGCCAAGAAGGGCTACGGCACGGGCAAGATGATCGAGGGCATTTTGCCTGCCGGCAGTCCGGTGCTTTTGGTGGAAGATATCGTCACCAGCGGCGGCCAGGTTGTCGAGGCGGCCAAGACCATCGCCGAGGCCGGCGGCAAGGTGGTCAAGGTGGTCGCCACCATCGACCGCCTCCAGGGCGGCCGCGAAAACATCGAGCAGGCCGGCCTGGCCTACGAGAGCCTGCTCACGCGCGAGGATCTGGGCATCCAGGCTTGAGGCTCGGGGCGTACTTATGGGGGACGGAGCCCGGTGCCGTGGCTGCGGCGTTTGTACAGACCGGGGACATCGTGAACAGGTGTGCGGGGACATGGTGAGCGCTGTGAGCATGCCGACTTTACCTGCAAAAGGAGAGCCGGCAATGCCATGGATGGAGGCGACTCGGATGTCCCAGCGGCAAGAGTTTGTTCTTTTG
Organism: uncultured Phycisphaerales bacterium; assembly: GCA_963785635.1. Taxonomy (GTDB): domain Bacteria; phylum Planctomycetota; class Phycisphaerae; order SM23-33; family FEN-1343; genus FEN-1343. The sequence continues at coordinate 266,145 of CAWAWB010000010.1, read as the reverse complement.
GCCCAGGCCCAGCAGACCAATGTGCGGCAACTATGCCGACGCTTCGAGATCAGTCCCCCGACGGCATACAAGTGGCTTGGCCGATTCCAGGAAGGCGGCGTGGACGCCTTGCAGGACCAGTCCCGCCGGCCTCGGTGCAGTCCCAATCAGACGCCGCCTGAACTTGAGCGGCGAGTGGTGGAACTGCGCCAGCAGCATCCCGCCTGGGGTGGCCGCAAGATCCGGGCCCGCCTGAAGGCCTTGAAGTGTGCCAACGTCCCGGCCGCCAGCACGATCACGGACATCCTGCGCCGTCATGGGCTACTGCGCACCGATACGGATCATGAACCCGGACCCTTTACCCGATTCCAGCGGCTTTATCCCAATGACCTGTGGCAGATGGACTTCAAGGGCCACTTCACCCTACTGTCGGGGCGTTGCCACCCGCTGACAATCCTGGATGACCACTCGCGATTCAATCTGGCGTTGCGGGCGTGCGGTGATGAACGCGGCCAGACGATTTGGCCACACCTGGTAGAGGTCTTCCGTCGCTATGGCCTGCCGCGCCAGTTGCTCTGCGATAACGGGCCGCCTTGGGGCACGGGGCAACCTGGCGGCCTGACGCGGCTAGGCGCCCGCCTGGTGCGCCTGGGGATCATGCTGTGCCACGGCCGGCCCTTCCATCCTCAGACGCAGGGCAAGGATGAACGATTCCACCGGACCTTGAAGGCCGAGGTCCTCAACGGCCGCAGCTTTGCGGACCTGGCGGCCACGCAGCGGGCGTTCGATCCTTGGCGGGACATGTACAACCTCCAGCGGCCACATGAGGCGCTGGAGATGACCACGCCGGCCTCGCGTTACCAGGCTAGCCCCCGGGCGTATCCCGAGATGCTGGGGCCGGTGGAGTACGGCCCAGATGACCAGGTCCGCCAGGCGGATCACCAGGGTTACGTCACGTTCCACGGGCGCAGGATCCACATCTCTGACGGCGTGTCGCACCAGCCTGTGGGCTTCCGCCCCACGCCACAGGACGGGGTCTGGGACGTGTATTTTTGTCACCAAAAGCTAGACACAATCGACTTGCGGAGCGAGACTGGCAGCGACCAAAGGTGTTAAGGATGTCCCCGCACACCTGTTCGCGATGTCCCCGGTCTGTACAGCGTTTGCAGCCACGTTTCTTCACGCCGTGGACAACGAAAGAACCCTCACCCGGCACTTCGTGCCACCCTCTCCCGTAAAAGGGAGAGGGGTTTCCGGAGGCCCGCGCGGCGGGAGTTTCGGGGACGGAGCATTTAATTCCGCCAGGAAGCGAAGGATAATCCCGTGGAGACATCCGTGAATTAACTGCTCCGTCCCCAAAAGACCCCAAGGGAGAGGCAGTGAAAAAACAAAGCCGGCCCGCGACTTCCTTGTCGCTGGGCCGGTGTGTGGTCCCGTAGCGGGCGTTCTGCCAGCCGCCCTGGAGTCCGTTCCGTACACGTCGCGGGGGCCAGTAAAGCTTTTTTGCCTGATAGCGCGGGAACATATGCTTTTTCGCCACGTTTGACTAAGCGCTTGGACCCGCCACTGGCAAATCAATCTTTCTCACCTGCTGCGCGAGAATACAGATTCTATGTCGCCACGTCTAACTTATGCGTTTGGTCCCGCGGCAGGCGAGATCAAGCCTTCGCGGAAGGCGAAGTGGATCAGCTCGCTACGGTCGTGTACATCCAGTTTGCGCATGAGGTTGGTCTTGTGTACATCCACCGTCTTGGGCCGTAAAGTCAGCCGCCCGGCCACCTGCTTCACGCTATGGCCTTCGGCCAAAAGCTTGAAGACGGTTCGCTCGCGGGCGGTAAGCCGCGAGAACGGCGTCTGCGGCTCGGCGGTGACGCCGTCGCGGATGTACCGGCCGCGCGCGGCGCCAGTTCGGCCGGGAAGTGCTTTTGCCCGGACAGGACGGCGTCGATAGCCGCGTACATCTGTTCCAGGTTGCAGTTTTTCAGCACCGCGCCCCACACGCCGCACTTCAGGGACTGGGCCGCCAGCTCGTGCTGGATGTGCGGCATGGATAGCAGCGGCCGGGTTGGACTGGAGAAGCGCGCTAGCTGCCGGCAGACTTCCAGGGCGTCCAGGCCGCCGATGGTGGACTCGATGATGAGTACGCCGGGCGGCTGCTGACGGCAGGTTTCCAGCGCGGCAAACCCATCCGTGACCACGTCGATGACGGTAAAGCCGGGCCTGGCCTGGAGCAGGTGCCGCAATCCCTGGGCGAACAACTCGTGAGTGTCGGCCACAACGATGGTGGCGTTGCGCATGGATTCTTCCTCCGCGTCTGGATCATCGCCTGCCAGTAGGCGCTTGTGGCCGGTGGCAGCGCAAAACTCCAGAACGCTTATCGATTCCAGGGGAATCCACCCCGATGTGCTTGCCGCTCCGCGGTAGGCCCGTCGCCGGGCTCGTGTCGCCGGTCAGTCCCTGACGCAGCACGACACGCAAGGGTTGTATCGGATGGACCGGGGAGAAAACCTTAAGGCGAACCGTAAAGATTTTCCCGCTTGGATGGTGCGAAGCCCATGGCCGTTGGCTGTGCCCCACTTCATTGCGGATTGCGAATTGCGGATTGACGGACTGAAAGTCTTTTCCGATTTGAAAGCTAATCCGGCTCCACCCTTTACGGATTGTGCAAATTGCGGACTCACGCCCGAGCGGGTCTCTTCGAATTCGCAATTCGAAATTCGCAATCCGCAATCTTAGTGCGTGCTCACAGGCGCCGCGTACCTGGCATGCGACTCCTGCGCGGCCAGGAGTTGTGCCTCTTCGCGAATCTTGCGGCGGGAACGCAGGCCGTACTTCAAGATGCACCAGATGGCTTTGACGCCATCTTTCCAGCCGATCTTTTTGCCCTCGGCGTAGGTTCGACCGGCGTAGCTGATGGGTGTTTCGTAGATGCGCACGCCCAACTTGGCCACCTTGGCGGTGATTTCCGGCTCGAAACCGAACCGGTCCTGCTCGATGCGCACGCGGCGAAGCACCTCCGTCCTGAAGAGCTTGTAGCAGGTCTCCATGTCCGTGAGGTTCAGGTCGGTCAGCATATTGGACAGCAGCGTGAGGAACTTGTTGCCCACGCTGTGCCAGAAGTACAGCACGCGATGCGTCTCGCCGCCAAACCTGCTCCCGTAAACAACATCCGCCTTTCCCTCCAGAACCGGCCGCAGCAACTTGACGTAATCATTAGGGTCGTATTCGAGATCGGCGTCCTGGACGATCGCCAGTTCGCCGTGAACATTGGCAAAGCCGGTGCGCAGGGCCGCGCCTTTGCCGCGATTGACGGGATGGAAGAGCACCGTCACATCCGAACGCTGGCTCTTCAGGAGGCGAAGCTGGTCCGTCGTGCCATCCGTCGAACAGTCATCTACGAGTATAATTTCTTTCTTCAGAGGCAGTTGCGCACTTTCCACGCGGTGCAGGAGTTCGCGCCACGTATTGGCCTCGTTGTAGATGGGAACGATGATCGACAACGTCGTAAATTGAGCAGTTTGATCCATACGTCCTGCTAGCATGTACGAGCGGAGCGGCTAAATCAAGTGGGCCTTTGGCAATTTGGCGGGCCCAGGTTCAATACCGTCCGGCAAAAATGCCGATAAGTTGTTGTTGCAGCTTAATATGCAGGAGTTGAGGCCAAGCAGTAGATGCGCATGATGCCGATCATTCGTCTGGCGCGGGTGCACCACTGGGTAAAGAACATTATCGTTCTTTTGCCGGTGGCCTTCAGCATGCACCTGGGGGACCCGCGGGCCTGGATCCGCGCGGCCACGGCCATGCTGGCTTTCTGCCTGATTTCCAGCGCCGTGTACGCCGTGAACGATGTGCACGATCGCCAGGCGGATCGATTGCACCCGCGAAAACGGCTGCGCCCCGTGGCCAGCGGCGATATCGGCGTGGGGCAAGCCGTCGCGTTTGCCCTGTTTTGCCTGGCGGCGGGAATTGGGCTGGCGGCGTACCTGGGCTACCTTGCGCTGGGCCTGGTCATCGCGTACCTGGCATTGCAGGGCGTGTACACCTTCTGGCTCAAGAGCAAGATGCTGCTGGATGTGATGTGCATCGCCGCGGGATTTGTGCTGAGGGCCGCGGCCGGAGCGCTCGCCATAGGCGTCCTGATCAGCCCCTGGCTGATCATCTGCACCTTTACGCTGTGCCTGTTCATGGGCTTCTGCAAGCGCCGTTGCGAAATTCGCAGCATGCAGGATGTCCAGCAGCTCCAAGGCCACCGGAAAGTCCTGGCGGCCTATACCCCGGAGCTGCTTACGCACCTTATAACGCTTTCGGCGGGCATCGCCGTGGTGGCGCTGATGCTGTATGCCTCCAGTCCGATGACCGTGGAGCGATTCCATACCGGCTCGCTGGTATACACCACGCCCATCTTCATGTATGCGGTCGCTCGGTTCGCCATGCTGTGCATCGCCGGGGCGTATGATGATCCGACCGATCTGATCCTGCGAGATCGGACTTTTCAACTGACCGCCCTGGCGTGGATGCTGGCCGTGGTGGCGCTTATCAAATGGGCGCCGCGGCTGGCGGGCCACGTGCACATGTTGCTGGATCCATCCAACCCGGGCTGATCCCTGGAAATAGTTATGGAAAGAAAACCTGCTGAGGATCGAAGTTGCCAACCAGGAGGTCGGGATGCCAGCCGGCAAGACGAGCGCTTCATCGCCGCGCGGTGGGGCGCGCCATGACCGGCTGGTCAAACTGGCGTTTACGGCGGTGATCATGCTGGGCGCTGCTTACTTGATTTACCACGATCACACGCACACGAAACTGTCTGGCTGGAGGACCGATCTACAGGCGGCGCTGAAACAGGCGGCCCGTGAGAATCGGCCCGTAGTGGTGCTGGCGTACGATAGCGCTACGGATTACACGTTTGGCCGCATGCAGGAGGTTGTTTCCAAGAAAGAAAACATCAAAGCGATGGACGACATGAACGCCATCCGTGTGAGCAGTCGCTTGAGCACAGAGGATGCGCGCAAGTATGGCGTCGTCAAGTATCCCGCAAGCTTGCTTTTAAACTCGCAGGGAGAAATGGTTGCGGCCTGGACTGGTTTCATTGGAGAGATGGATTACCGCCATAAGTTTTTGAAGGGTGAGAAGCAGGAGCTTTAAACTCTTTAAAACCCCTAAGCTATATCACCCGTAGATGTAATAGAGGCCGAATAAACCCGGCTGGAGGCAAATTGGAGAAGTTCCGGCAAAGTTGCCGCGATTGGGCCATAGCGTGCAGCGCTATTGGCCGCCCTTGCGCCCTGCCAGGCAGGTTTTGCGCAGGGCATGCGCGGCAGTTTTTCCAACCCCGAAAGAATGAACAGTTCCCTCCAGAATAACTACTCCCCTTCCGCCGCCTACAGCCGTTCAGGTAATGCACCTGCGGGAGCTCAAGGTTCTGCCGGCCTGCCCCAGCCAATTGGTGGCGGCGGCGGTGCTGAGACGCCTTCCCCAACGTTTGGGCATTCGGGAGAGGGAACCGAAACGCTATATGACCCCAAAAAACCGGATTTTCTTTCGGGCGGCCTTCCGCCTGAACTGATGGCCGCGCTTAATCCGTATATGTTGGCCAATGCGGCGGTCAAAGAGTCTTATTCGCTTCAGAAGGTGGCGGCGCTGCGGCGCAACCGGCGCTGTCAGCACGTTTGTCCCTGTATCGGTTGATCCCGAGAACCGATACCTCAAGTTTATGACCATGGGCGAAGATGCCTTGCGCTCGCGCCGCTACCGGGATGCAATTTCATCCTTTTCAGAGTTGCGGCTTTTTGCACCCCAGGCGCCCGAACCCCTGCTGAATCTGGCCCACGCCTGTCTGGGCATCGGGAATTACTGGTCCATGGCCGGTTATGTGCGGCAAGCCCTGGCGGAATATCCCCAGTTAGTGCAACAGAGGATTGAGTTACGCGCCTTTTTCGCGAATTCCACCGAGTTTGTCGGTCTAAGAGAAAGTCTCCGACAGGCGGCCAGTGCCACATTGGCAGACTCAGCCGCGGCCAGCGGTCCCGCAGGCGACCGGCGGACCGCCGCGCACGTGGATGCTTCCACCCTCTTTGCCATGGTATACGTGGAATGGTTTGACGGCAATGTTGATGATGCCAGGAAATTTCTGATCGAGGCGGCCCGCGCCAGCACAGATCCTTTTTTGAGTGAAGCCATAGAGACTTTCTGGCAGGGCATGGTCCAATCCGGCCGCGCCAGCGGCTGCTTGATCGAGCAGGCCGGACTGGTAACGGCTTCGCCGCAAATCGCGGCAGGCGCCGCCCACGTTTGAGACATGGATCTTTAAATGGAGTGATGTGCAGTCGTCATGACCACCGCTGCCCAGGAAAAAAACGACAAGTCCGTTCTGGCCCATCTCTTCAAACTGGTTGACCGGCTCATGATCCACCATCGGGTGCTGGTCAATCTCATTGTGCACAATGTCCTGTTTATCGTGGCGTTCATGGCCGCGTTTCTTATTCGTTTTGACGCCGGCAAGCCTGAAAACAGCCAAGGCTGGTTCACCCATCAGTTTCTGCTTTTTCTGCCCTACGTCCTGATTGCAAAAAGCCTGATCTTCTATCGCCTGGATTTGTTCCGCGGCCGCTGGCGGTACGCCAGCATTCACGACCTGTGGCGCATCGTCTATGCCGCCTGGTTTTTCGTCCTGGTGACCTGGCTAATAGTGCTGGCCGCAGTGCAGTTGCCCAAGTGGCTGGGATACCAGCCGCTATTCGGTTACAGCACGGGCGTTTTGTTTCTGGATTTCCTGGGCACGATTTTTGTCGTGGGTGCCGCCAAGCTGGGCGCTCGAATCTACCAGGAGGAAATGCGGCCCGTCTCCCCCGAAGGTTTTAAGAAGGTCCTGATCGTCGGCGCGGGCAACGCCGCCGAGACGCTGATCCGCGAAATCAGCCGCATGACCGAGGAACGCTATCGCGTGATCGGCCTGGTCGATGATGATCCCAACCGCCGCGATCTGCGCATCCACGGCCTGCCCGTCCTGGGCAGCACGCAGGACCTCAAGGCATTGTGCCAGGCGCACGCGGTGGATGAAATCCTCATCGCCATGCCGCAGGCGACGCAGAAAGAGCTGCGCCGCGTGATCGAAGTCTGCCGCGGCACCAACCTCAAGTTCAAGATGATGCCCGGTGTGAGCGATCTGATCGATGAACGTTTTACCGTCAGCCAGATTCATGAAGTCGACATTAATGACCTTTTAGGCCGCGAGGCCGTGAACCTGGACCACCAGGCCATTTCCCGCTTTATCGCCGGCCGCCGCGTGCTGGTGACCGGCGCCGGCGGCTCGATCGGCAGCGAAATGTGCCGGCAGATCGCCGCCGTGGGACCGGCCGAGCTGATCCTCCTGGAGCAGGCGGAAAACCCGCTGTTCGAAATTCAGCACGAGCTGATCGACCGCTTCGCGGGCCTGCACCTGAAGGCCGTGATCTGCGATATCGTGGACCGCGACCGCGTGTTCGCGCTCTTTGAAATGCTCAGGCCCGAGGTCGTGATCCACGCCGCCGCGCATAAGCACGTGCCCCTGATGGAGGGCAATCCATCAGAGGCCGTCAAGAACAACGTGTTTGGCACCAGGAACGTCGTGGATGCCTCCTGTCACATCGGCGCGGCGGAGTTCGTCATGATCTCCACGGACAAGGCCGTCAACCCCTCCAGCATCATGGGTTGCACCAAGCGCGTGGCGGAAATGTACGTCCAGGCATCCAACTCCCGCCCGGGCTGCAAGACCCAGTTCAAGGCGGTGCGCTTCGGCAACGTGCTGGGCTCGGCGGGCAGCGTCATTCCGATCTTCAAGAAGCAGATCGCCGCCGGCGGCCCCGTGCGCGTGACGCACCCGGATATGACGCGTTATTTCATGACCATCCCGGAGGCCAGCCAGTTGGTTTTGCAGGCCGCGGCGACCGGCAAGGGCGGACAGATCTTCCTGCTGGACATGGGCGAACCGGTCAAGATCGTGGACCTGGCCCGCGACCTGATCACGCTCTCGGGCTTCCGCCCGGATGAGGATATCGAGATCAAATTCACGGGCGTGCGGCCTGGCGAGAAACTTTTCGAAGAGCTGCGCACGGATGGCGAGGATGTGGAGCCCACCACCCACGAGAAGGTGCGCGTGTGGCGCCTCGAGCCCATGAATTACCAGGACATTTCCCGACAAGTGGAAGCCCTGGGCGCACTGGCCAATTCCACAGACCGCGCGGCCGTGGTCGCCGCCCTTCGCACAATCGTCCCCGAATATCAGCCGCCGAATCCGCCGATTGAGGCGGCCCCGCCGCCAGCCATCACACAAGGCGCGGCCAAGGCATAGGAAGCGGCGGCCAAAGTCTCATCTCCCTTGAGAGAGAGGGTGGCACGTAGTGCCGGGTGAGGTTGTTAGGGGTAGGGTGTGCAGCTTTGCTGCACACGAAGGAATTCCAGGCAAATTTGATAAGGGCTAATTCGTATGCACCGAAGTTGCACACCCTACTTACTTATCGCCAAACCGGTCATGCCCCACAACACCTCGACAATCCTCTGTCAATCATATATTCTTCCACTCATAATCCATTTGATAGGTGAAAGTCCATGGGAAGGCAAAGACAAGGAAAATTGAGGCGGCGCAAGACAGGGAGGAAAAAAGAACAAAGTGGGCCGGTGGTTGTTAAAAGCCCTTTATCAGGGATTCCTCGGGAAAAACTCCTGCCTGCGATAATGGAACTCGCTAGACAGTCTAAAAAGAACTTTCGTGAGAATCTGGATGCCATTCTGAACATACTTCGGTCCAGCGACCCGCTGCAGATAATCTCAAGCCTTGCTCTATTTGGATTGTCTTGCGGGATGACTGACAAAGGGGAGTCAATAATCCCGCAGAATAGTCATTTGACACAGGCAAATGTTGAGCTTGTTCAAGCATTTGTTTTGACGATTCCAATCCCTGAGATACAGACCACCCCCCCCACGAATGATAAGATCCAGCAGCTGTTCGACCTTCTCCCGAAGCTTGCCGATTCCTTCGTGATCCAACGAATGGTGGCAATAGAGCAAGAGCGCTCTGAAGAAGAGAAAGCTGTCATACAAGTACAAGAACACTTACGAATGCACACTCAGAGCGTCAGAAACTGGGGGTACTTTGACAAAGTCGTGCAAGTCCTGAATCAGTTGTATAGGCCGCTTGATCAAGAAATCAAAAAACGCGTCGGCCTGTCCGCCACGCAGATCATTGCTGTGTTTGAATATTTAGTTCAAAACTCAGAAAGACGGATGACTTTTATATTCAACGAGTTAAGGCAAGTGTTTTCGAAAACAAATATTGCCGGAATGATAAAGAAGTACTATGAGCTTAATCCTCAATTTGCAGATTCACCCGAGGATATGATTGCCGTTGCCCGGAGGGGACGATGGACGGTTGATCAAACTAAATTCGCGATCATGTCACACGTCGAGTTTCGGCTCTCCGAGATTTACATATTTTCCGCCTCGTCCATAGCTTCACAATTGGGAATGATTGAGGGCGAGATTGAAAACATCCTGGATAGGCTTAGCCTCTCATTTGGTAGTCTCACGTCCACAGAGTTGCATCATCTTCTTCTGGACAACCCGGTCTGGCTGAAGCCCCTTCTCAAGATAGGCGCACACCAATATTTCTGTGCAATTCCGCAGATGTTTTTCAGCTTCGTTCGCCCCATACTAGATGGACTGATAAGCGGGAATCAGTTACTTGAACAGGCATGCGACAAACGAAGAGCTGATTTTCTTGAGTGTCAAATTACTGAACTCTTTTCTAAAGCTTTTCCTAGTGCAGAAATAGTCAGGGGCTTTCATTGGAAAGATGGCGACAAAGAGTACGAAAATGATTTGATAGTAAGAGTCGATTCTCATCTAATACTTATCGAGGCAAAGTCCGGAACGGTTTCTTGGCCAGCCCTCCGGGGAGCGCCAGACAGAGCCAAAAATCACATCCAGAAACTGCTGCTTGCACCTTCGATTCAATCAGCCCGACTAGCGGAGCGTATCAAATGCGTCCTCAAATCGCCCGAGCTGCGACAGTCTCATCTTCAAGGCCTAGATTTAGACCTTGATAGGGTTCGCACGGTACTGCGTCTCTCTGTTACGCTTGAAGATGTTGCCATGATTCAAGCAAATCTCGGTGAGTTGCGGGGAACTGGATGGATTCCACCAGGTCACTCCTTGGCTCCTTGCATATTGTTGACTGATCTCGAGATTATTTTCGAAATTCTGGAGCCGATGGGTCAGAAGATTCATTACCTCCGTCGAAGAACAGAACTTGCAGCCCATTTGCACACGGCTGGTGATGAGCTTGACCACCTTGGCCTTTATCTCGAAAACGGTTTTAATCTTGGAGAGGCGGAATTTGAAGGGATGTTACTCCAACTGGTCGAAATGTCTACGAAAATAGACAAGTTTTGTGTCGCGCGAGCAGAAGGTATACAGGTTCAGAAGCCGCGTCTTCGACTAGGCGCATTATGGGCAGACCTTTGCAGAGTCGTGGAACAGCGGGCTTTCAATGGGTGGACGGATGTACTTAATGCGCTGTTGAGCCTTTCCCCAGAAGAACAGCAAAGCGCGGAAAAAATGTTCAAAAGGGTTAAGGAGAAACTTTTGGCAAACAACATAGAAGCTCAACGGAATGATTGCGTTGTAATTACCCCCACTCCCAGCAAGTCCACCGCGGTGGCTCTTTATGCTCTACGCAATCGAGATGTACATAAGCGCCGCGAGAAAATGACCTCAATCGGTGCGCAAACCTTCACACATCCCCACGTCCATAGGTGCGTCGTAGTAGCGATTAACATTGACAGGGATGCATATCCATACTTTTCAATAGCTGTTGTTTCTCGCAATGACAGCCATCATCAGATTAATCTTAATGATCTGAGAGTCTACTAACTGCAGCCAGGTGCCATGATTGGGGTTTGCCGTTCACATTTGCTCAGCGCCGAGAGCGAGGTCAAACGGCATCCACGTCTTTGACTATCGCTTCTTCTCGTAGAACTCCCCCACCTTCGCCGCGACGTACTGGATTTGCTGCTGGGACAATTCCGGGTGTACGGGCAGCGCCAGGACTTGGGCCGCCGCGCATTCCGCCATGGGGAAATCGCCGGCCCGGTAGCCCAGGGTTTTAAAGCAGGGCTGCTGGTGCAGGCACAGGGGATAATAGATCTTGGTGCCAATTCCCGCGGCGGCCAGATAAGCCTTTAATTCATCGCGCTGCGGGCGCGGATGACATACCAGTTGTACACGCTCTCGCTGCCCTCGCGCACGATGGGCCGCGTGATCGCCTGGCAGCCGGCCAGCAGTTCATCGTACAGGCGCGCGTGGGCCTGGCGTCTTTTCGTCCAGGCCTCCAGATGGTCCAGCTTCACCAGGAGCGCCGCGGCCTGGATGGAATCGAGGCGGAAATTCCCGCCCACAAAGGCGTGCTGGTATTCGCCGCTCTGGCCGTGGTTGAGCAGGATGCGCAGCCGCTGGGCCAGCGCGGTATCCTGCGTGACAATCATGCCACCGTCCCCAATTCCGCCCAGGTTCTTGGTGGGGTAAAAGCTCAGGCACCCGGCTGCCCCTAAAGAGCCGGCATTATGTCCCTTATATATAGCGCCGATGGACTGTGCCGCATCCTCCAGCACGGCGATGCCGCGCGGCCGCGCGACCGCCAGGATGGCATCCATGTCGGCCATCTGCCCATACAGGTGGACGGGAATGATGCACTTGGTGCGCGGAGTCATGGCGGCGGCCACGGCGGCCGGATCGATATTAAAGGTGTCCTCCTGGATATCCGCAAAGACGACCTTGGCCCCCAGCCGGGCGATGCAGCCGGCGGTGGCGAAGAAGGTGAAGGGCGTGGTGATGACTTCATCTCCCATCCCTATTTCCAGACCCATCATGCCGCACAGCAGCGCATCGGTGCCGCTGGACACCCCCACCGCTTCCTGGCAGCCACTGTAGGCCGCGATGCGGCGCTCCAACTCGCGCACAGGCTGACCATTGCACAGGTCCTGGCTCTCCAGCACCGAGAGCACCGCCTGGACCATGGGTTCGCGCAGATCGGCGAACTGGCGCCTCAGGTCCAGCAGCGGCACATTCAGCGCGGCGGTCTTGGCGGGTGCTTTGGCCATAAGTGGAACTCCTTTTACTGTAATGTCCCTAATACATTTTGTCCTTCCGGGACAAGTGGGCTTTTGTAACCCAAACGGCCGCGCCAGTGCCATACGAAAATCGCCTGAGCATCTGGCTAGTGCTGGCTAGAACATTTAGTATGTTCCACATGGAACATCGCTATTGGAGAAAAAATCTTTTCGCAATCTGACCGGCAGGGTCTTGCAGAGTGCAAGCGAGAAACTATAGTTAGGCCAGAATCCTGACCGTGTTCCACGTGGAACGCGCCACTGCGACTGGACAAGGAGGTCCGCATGACCGCCAATCCTACCCCCCCTGCTTCCACTCCCGCGACCAAGACCCGTCGACTCGGACGCGGGCTGGCCAGCCTCATGAGCAATACGCTGGAGGCCCCGCCGGAGCTGTCTCCGCCGGTGCCAGCCTCCCCGCCCAGCGTGATACAGGATTCTCGCTATGTGGCCACCGATCCGAAACAAACCCATGGCAACCATGATGGAACGATACAACTCGCAATTGGCGCCATTCGCCCCAACCCCTATCAGCCGCGCAGGAACTTTGAGGCCGCCGAACTGGAGGAACTATCCGCCAGCATCTCCCGGCAGGGCGTGTTGCAGCCGTTGCTGGTGGCCAAATCCTCTGAAAATGGAGACTACACCCTCATCGCGGGCGAGCGCAGACTCCGCGCGGCCAAAAAGGCCGGCTTGACCGCCGTCCCCTGCATCGTTCGAACCGCCACGCGCGAGCAGATGGTCGAGTGGGCCCTGGTGGAAAACGTGCAGAGACAGGATCTCAACGCGGTTGAGCTGGCCCGTGCTTATCGGGAATACCTGGACCGCTTCGGCGCCAGCCAGCAGGACCTGGCCGAGCACATCGGTCAGCCGCGCTCCACAGTTGCCAATTATCTCCGCCTGTTGGATCTCAGCGAGCCCGTCTTGTCGCTGGTTTTGCGCAACGAGTCTGTCCTTCGGCCATGCCAAAGTGCTTGCCGGCCTGGTCGGACAGGCCCAGAGACAAGAGCAATTGGCTAATCAAGTCGTCAAAGAAGGCCTTTCCGTGCGAGCCTTGGAGGAGCGGCTGGCCGCGACCGCCCGCCTCGAGAGTGATGGGGATGAGCCCGGCTTCTCGAAGAGCAAGACCGTTAAGAGCCAATATATCCTTAATGTTGAGAATCAGCTTTCGCAAGCCATCGGCACGAAAGTTCAGATCCGTCCCGGCCGCTCCAAAAAGCGTGGCCGTATCATCGTCGAGTATTATAGCCTGGATGATTTTGACCGCATCGCCGCCGCGCTGGGCGCGACCATTGAAAGCTGAATGCTGGCTCTCTAAGCCATACGTTTGAAGGCCCGGCGCCTGCTCATACAGCCATCGCTGCGCCCTGAGCGTTCGCCTCGCCTGCCTGATTCGAGAAGTCAGCTCGACCAATCGTGTGCGCGGGCTGAAAAGGCAGGGGAGCGCCACTTTCTTTTTATGTCATAACTCTTTATGTAATAATATTTTATATAAAGCACGATTCACTACTTGCTCAGTGGGCCGTGGGACTTGGCATCCAGCCGCGATAATTGTCGCGTGGGGCCATTTTTTCATATGCCCTTCGGGGAAAACTTTCGGAATCTAAAGCTTAAGCCCGCGCCAGGTCTTGGCCGATGAATAGTCAGGACATATCGCTTCGCCGTTGCCGGGGGCGGCGCTGAAGGAGTGTGTGATGTCACTACGAGTGCTCATTTGCGACATGGATGAACGCTTCGTCGAACGCGCCACCAGATTCCTCACCGCCCATGGGCACCAGGTGCTGTCCGAGCCCTTGCCCGCCGATGCGCTGTATCTGGCCTCGCATTGGAAGCCCAACGTGCTGGTGCTCTCCAGCGAATTGGCCGATGCGCAGGATGACGACTTCATGACCGAGCTCCAGCAGCTAAGTCCGCGGCCGGCGGTGCTGTTGACCGGGCAGCTGGATCGGTTTGATGCGGCCTGGCGCGCCTGGCGCAGGGCAGGCGATGAACTGCTGCTCAAACCGGTGTTGCAGGGATGGGGAGCTGCACCAGGCGATACTGGCGGCCATCGAGGCGGCCCCGGCCAACCGAGCCGCCGCCGCGCACGCCGTCTCAGCGTGAGGGCCCGTTCTGGGATTCGATCTGCTGGCGCGTGGCTTCTTTCGCAGCTCCGGCTGCATGATATTAAGGGACACATCGCTTAGATATTTGCCCAGCAGTTGCATCTGCATCTGGTGCAGGGCATTCTTGAGGACCTGCTCGCGCAGGCCCGACTTCACATCCTCCAGGCGCACGCCCTTGGCGGCCTCGGTGGACTCCTTGCGGATGATGTGGAAGTAGCGGTCCACCTGGAGAATGCCGCCGATCTGCCCATCCTCCAGCTCGAAGGCCGCGCCGGCCAGCACGGGCGGGATATTGGCGGCATCCCGCGAGAAGGGGGGCAAGAGGCCGCCATTGGCGGCCGTCTCGGAATTGATGGAATACTTTTTCGCCAGCTCGGCGAAATCTCCGCCCTTGGACAGCAGATCCAGCACCTTCTGGGCATCGGCTGTGGAGGAGAGCTGGATGTGACGTACTGTCACCTTTTGTCCGTACTGGCGGTCGAATTCCTCCTGGATCATCGGCTCGGTCACCTTGATGCGCTTCAGGGCGATCTGCCGCAGGATGGCGTTGCGGCGCATGGTCATGTCCCAGTAGGTGCGGGGCATGTGCTTATCGGCCAGGATGCGCGTGAGGATCTGCTCCTGCTGGCTGGCGGTCACATTGCCGGCCAGTTCGCTCACAGTTTCGGCGTTTTCCTTTTTCACATCTTCATCCGTGACGGCCACGCCTTCCTTCTGACCGGCCTGTTCCACGACTTCCGAGGCCACCAGCTGATTGAGTCCATCGTTGCCGTAGGTCCGGATGAGCAGATCGGTCAGCCTGGATAAGGGCAGCGGCCGGCCATCGATCGTGGCCGCCACTTCGCCCGTTGGAGCAGGACCCCAGGGACTGGCCGCCGGCTGCGTCTGCGCGGCGGCGATGCCCGCGGGCGGCGGGGGAGGCGTTTCCCGCTGGGCGCAGGAGGCCACAAGCATAGAACCTAATGCGGCGGCCAGTAGCATCATGTGCGGAGGCGAAAACTTCAGCATAGCCGTCCCTTTTTCTCGCGCGGGCTTTCCTGTCCCTCTGGCGCGGCGATTCTCGCCGCGGCCGAAAAGATCAGCTAGAACACCTTTACATCGACGCCTTTTTCCCGCCAGGTCTTCAGCGTGCCCTGGAGCTCGATCATCGTCTTGGACAATTGCCGCATCGAGTCGACCAGGTCGTTGTACAGCTGCGGATCGCTGATCAGCTTGCCGGCGGTGCCTTCGCCGTGGGCGATTTTTTCCGTAGCTTCGTTGAGCGTGGTCAGGAGCCGGCCCAGGCGGGCGGCATCATCGCCGAGCCGATCGGTGAGCTCATTGACGTGCTTGCCGGTTTCGCTGGTGGTGGCGTTGACGTTGGCCATCGTTTCGCGGGCCTCCTTGGCGAAGGCCTGCACGTCGTCCACGATCTTCGAGGCCTTGTCGGTAGTCGCGCGCAGATTGGCCAGCGAGACCTGGATATTTTCCTGGTTCTGCTGGTTGTTGAAGATCGCGTTGAGTCCATCGAGCATGGTGTTGAATTTATTGATCGCGGCAGCCAGTCCCTGATTTTCCGGGGCGGTTGCGGGCGCAGAGGCGGGGGCGGCGCCCGTAGCGGGGGCCGAGGCGGAGGCCGGACCGGTGGCCGCCGGTTTGGGGGGCGGCTGGCCCATCAGGACGCTGTTGAGATTATCCGCCAGGCGCGAGAAGGACTGGAACGATTCGGCGATCTTGCTCAGTTCGGCGGAGGTCTCCGAACCCAGCAGGCCGCCATAGGGAGTGATCTTGCCCTCCAGCACGGCCGTGCCATCCGTGGGCAGGTAGCCTTCGGAGGCCTGGCCTGAAGAATACAGGTCGATGAAGGCCGAGCCGCCGAAGCCGCGCGTGCCCACGGAGGTGGTGACGTTGGTGGGGATGCGATAGCGGCGGTCGATGCGGCAGTCCACGGCCACTTCCACGTTGGGGGCTTCCATGAGCTTGATGCCCACGGCGGAGCCGACGTGAATGCCGTTCAGGCGGATCTCACTGCCGGAGACCACGCCGCCGGAGGCCGGCAGCAGGATCTTAAGCTTGTAGCCGCTGCGGGCGAAGGAGGGCACCTCGCCGAACAGGATGATCATGCCGCCCAGCCCGCACAGGGCCAGGATGACGGTAATGCCCACCGCCATGTTGCGCACGCGTTCGGTCATTACGAACAACTCCAGTCCAGAATAGCTTTTTTGCCTGCGGCCACAAGTATGTCCCTGCTTTTCTTCATGTGTCGTCCGCCGCTTCGCCGCCAATCACCCGGCCAAGCTGCAACTGCTGGAGCTCGGACAAATCCGCCTGGCCGTGGATGAAGCGTTGCACTGCTTCATCGCGGGAGGCGCCCAACTGGTCCGCCGGGGCGTCGGCGATGAACTTTCCATCATACAACATCACGATGCGATCGCCTACCTTGCGGGCCGAGGCCATGTCGTGCGTGACGACGACGGCGGTCGTGTGCAGGCTCCTTCTGGAGCTTGATGATCAACTCGTTGATCAGGTCGGCCCGCACGGGATCGAGACCCGTGGTGGGTTCATCATACAAAATTACATCGGGCTGAAGCACGATGGCCCTGGCCAGGGCCACGCGTTTTTTCTGCCCGCCGGAGAGTTCCTCGGGCATCTTTTTTTGCAGACCGTCCAGGCCCACCAGGCGCAGGGCCTGGCTGCAGCGCTCGCAGCGCTGGTCCTGGGACAGATCTTCGTGCTCGGTCAGCGGAAAGCACACATTGTCTTGCACGTTCATCGAGTCGAAAGAGCGCGCCGCCCTGGAAGACATAGCCCATGCGCCGCCGCATGGGCACAAGCTCCATCTCGCTCATGGACGAAATAACCTGTCCCTCGAAGACGACCTGGCCCGCCGTGGGCCGCAGCAGGCCCACGATGTGCTTTAACAGCACGCTCTTGCCGCAGCCGGAGGGGCCGATGATGACGGTGGTGGAGCCGTGCTGGACGGCGAGGTTCACGCCGCGCAGGACCTTGAGGCCGTTGAAATTCTTGTACAGCCCCTTGAGTTCTATGATGGCCCCAGGAGCCGGATTTTGCGGTGTATCAATCATTTCGCCGCCGGATTTTTGGTCTTCTTCTGCGCACACGTTTGTGGGACAGTTTGGCGCGGGCCGTGTGCGCCGGCCGCGCATTTTCGTCGGCGCGGGGGTCTTAGCCTGGGTCTGCCGGCCGCCGGCGATCATCTGCATCATGGCGGTTTCATCGCAGGCGGTGCGCCGCGGGCAGGCGATGCACACGCGCCATACCTTGGTGGGCAGCTCCTGCCGGTCGATCACGTGAAAGCCGCAGTGGGCGAAGAAACCGCTCTCATAGGTCAGGGCGAACAGCCGCCGCACGCCCATGGCCGCCGCATCCCGGATAGCCGCCTGCACGAGGGCCTTGCCCACGCCCTGTCCTGCGAAGAGGGGGCTGACGGCGACGCTGCGCAGCTCGGCCAGGTCCGCCCAGGCAATTTCGACCGCCGCGCAGCCGATGACCTGGCCGTCCTGGTCGGCGACGAGGAAGTTGCGCAGCCGCTCGTAGGTGGATTCCAGCGAGATGTGCAGCATCCGCCCGCGCTCGGCATGGTAGTTGACGATCTCGCAGATCGCCGTGGCGTCGGACATCGTGGCCTTGCGTATGTTCATGTCGCCAATCATTCTACAAAACTGACCCTCTGGGGCAATGCGCGGTGTTTGGCCTTGGCCTTTTGACATTTTGGCTGTTTGACTGTTTGGCGCTCAGAAGAGTGCCTTGCCGTTTCTTCTGCGGTTTTTCCAAACAGCCCAAAAGCCAAACAGTCCAATAGCCACTTCTTACCCGGTACACGGTATTGAGTAACGTAAGTCCTTGCAAAACCTAGGCGCGTTACTCGGATTTGTGTATCGGACAGCTCTGTTATTTTGCCCATCTTACCAGAGCCTCCAAATTTGACGGGGGCTGCTGCGGCCGATCCCTTTCCTGACTGCCGGAAAAGGCGAACGCCGAATGTCGAACACGGAATGATGAATGTCGAAGTGGGGAGCAGAGCCGCGCGGCAGTTTGATCCCACTCCTGCTCCGCAACCGGCACATTGCTCCGACTTCATCATTCGATATTCCTTGTTGGATCTGGGAAGAAGGCGAACGCCGAATGTCGAACACGGAATGATGAATGTCGAAGTGAAGAAAGAGCCGCGCGGCGGTCTGGTCGCACTCCTGCTCCGCAACCGGCACATTGCTCCGACTTCATCATTCGATATTCCTTGTTCGATATTCGATATTTCTGTTCTTCGGCCTCAACCCTGTAACCTGTGCCTCAAGGCCTGCGGCCTGGCCCTAGGCTCGGCCGCGACAACGATCCTTCTTATGGCGGCGGCTCCTGTCTTTTGGCATCTTGAGGATGCCCAGCTCTTCCAGTTTGCGAATGTCCTCCATGGCCAGGGCCCGGGACTTGGCGACGACCCTTTCCCATTGGAGGTCCTGCTCGGGTGTCCGACAGAGCGAGGTCAGGCTGACTTTGCCGCCCTGCGTGATGGCCCGGTGTTTTCGGGCCTGCTCATCCACATCCTTGAGAATAGACTCCATCTCCTGCCGCAGGGCGTTCGGGTTTGTGGCCGCTTTTGCTTTTTTTACCTCACTCTGTTCGGACAGGCTGGATTTTGCTGGCGCCTCGGCCTTCGATACGGGCTTTCTCTCTTTTTCGACGGCTGGGGCGGCGTGCGGCGCAGCTTCTTTAACTGCTTTCGGCGCTGGGGCGACTTGCGGCAAATCGGCTGAACCCTCAGTCGGCGCGGCCATTTTTTCACTGTGGGCGGCGGCACCCTGCACTTTGGGTACGGGGGCGGCCTGCGCCTCCTGAGGCGGCTTTTTTGCCTCGATTCTTGCTGCAGAAGGGCGCCGGCGGGGGCCTGCTTCTTCATCAAAGGCGGCAGGTAGTGACGGCAACGGCCATCGCACTCGGTGTCGAGGTATTTGCGCTGGTGTTCGTGCGGGCCCTCATCGATCTGTTTGCCGCAGCGGCTGCAAAAGAACTCGGGCGCCTTGCGGATACGCTTGGAGCAGTGGGGGCAGGCCTTGACCAGCCGGGTGCCGCAGTGGCCGCAGAATTCCAGCTCGCGCCACTCGCGGGCGGTCATGGTCTGCACGGATGACCAGGCGAGTTCATACCCGCCCAACCGGTACTGCTGGATATTGTTGAGGCCGCAAAAGACATTGGGGCAATAACAGAGGTGGACGCCGGGATCCTCATCCGCCTCATCCTCCACGTGCTTATCCAATGAGGTGCCCTTCACCAGATCGTGAAGGTCCAGGCTCAGACCCTCGGCCACGGCCCGCAAGATGGCCATGGGCACGCGCTGAATCTTGCCGCCATTCTCCAGGCGCGAGAGCATCTGCTGTGAAAGCCCCGATCGCTCGGCCAGGAGCGATTGACTTAAATCCGCCTCGCGGCGGAGAAAGGCCAGACGCTCGCCCAGCGTGGTGTGGCCGTTGTGGCCGTTGCCATTTCCATTGCCGCCAATTCCGTGGCACACGCAGTTCTGACCGTGACCATCGTGGCCATTCCCGTTGTGGCCGCCATTGTCGCCATGGCCGTTGCCGCCGTTGCCGTTGCCGCCGGAACTCCCGTTTGCTGCTCCATCGTTTGCTGCCTGAATCATGTTCGAATCCTCTCTTTTTCGCTCACTTTTCTAGCGCGGCTACGCCGCCGCGCGCATCATGTATAGCACATGTAGCATTATGATAACACGGCTGTTTGAGATTGCATAGGCTCATTTTGGCTATTTTTGGGATTTCATATGAGATAAACACTTTGTTCAGTTATATGTACTTAGTATACAATTGCTTATACGTTGATTGGGGGGTGCAGACCTGCCGGAGGCTACAGCTTAGGCATGGTGCCGGTGGGATCCCCTAGGCATGGCAGAAACTTTCCCCGAGCGGGGTTTTGTGCCGTGCCTACGGCACTCCATCCTGCTGGGCGACCCTACCCCACACTAAATAAAGTGCAGGGCTGCAAGCGGGCGGTCCCTACGGGACCTCAAGATGTGGCTGCAAGAACCCTCACCCTGCTTCGCTAAAGCTTCGCAGGGCAAGCCCGGCCCCGCTTCGCTGAAGCTACGCAGGGCCACCCTTCCCCGTAAAAGGGGGAGGGATTGGCCGTGAGCTCGCTCAATTTCTTCACCCACTCTTAACACAAAAAACCTTGACCTTTTGCCCAAACAAATTAGCATAGCTCTTGATTCAAATCTGTTTTGGGCGCCGCGGGGATTCTCGACGTGTCCCGGATGAACTGGATCATCCAGGCACAGTCCCGTTCGTTGAGCATCTCTGCTAATAAGTCTTCTCGTGTCTTGTAAAGGGCAAGGTCTTCGTTTCTCACAATTGGCGGCTTTTGGAAAAAGCCGCCGCAAAGGAAAGGGGCAGCACCATGTTTAAAGCATTTGTTGCAGCGGCAGTCATCCTATGTCTAGCCTGCGCGGCCATGGCCGATCCCATCGTGCTCGGCCAGATCTATTACCCCGATTCGACCACCTGGCAGTTGTACCTGATGGAGTGCGATTCGGCCGATGCCAACACTCCGGCAGGATTCGGCATCTGCGGCTTTTCCGTTGATCTCTACGGGGCCTTGCCGGGGGCCGGCAATTCCTGGCCCGATGGAGACTTTTCCAACACCTCTCAGGTCAAAGACAGTTCAAATCACGTGCAAGGTCTCCTCGGCTGGTCTACAACCGGCAATTCGGACGTCAACGATGCCGGCCAGGTCACGCCGATAGCCGGCCAGAATTTGGTGAATTCGCAGTTGCTTTGTTACAACTTCGGCGTCTCCGCCGACCAGTACAACAAACCCGCCGGCTGGAAAATAGACGGTAATGTCAATGCGGTTTACGCCTACGGCGGCCCGGCGGACCCCGGAACCGGGGTGCCCGGCGTGCTGGTGTGGACCGGCCTGCGCGCGGCCGATAACCCCATCACCTGGGGCAGCGACACCACCTCCCGTTATGCCAATGTCTTTCCGGATGCAAATGCAACAATAGTTTCCGGAGTGCCCCTGGTGATGGTCGGCAATCTGCCGCCCACCGTCACCGCGCAGACCACCCGCTCCATAACCCTGCCCTATATTTCCGTCGCCATATCCGGCACGGTCACGGATGATGGCCTGCCCAATCCCCCGGCAGCCGTCACGCACACCTGGAGCGAGGCCAATGGCCTCCCCGGCGTCATCTTCGCCGACGCCAACGCCCTAAGCACCACGGTTACATTTACCACCACGGGAACCTATACCCTGCAACTATCAGCCAGCGACGGCGCTGCCAGCGCGACGTCCGATGCGACTGTCAACGTCGTGCCCGTGGGGACGCAGACGGATGTGTCTCTGGCCCGCACACTGGCTCAGGATTGCTTCAGTCAGATGAACCATTCCTTCCCCGCATCAATGTGGGTCCTGGACTATGGGGTTTATGATCCCAACGCCAGCAACGCCGATCCCAGCGGATGGCGCCCTCCAACGGCTGATGAAATGTTCGATCGCGCGACCACTCTCCAAGCGCAATATGGGTTCACCGTTTTTCACCTGTACAGCGATGCTCTGGCACGTATGCTCCTGGATGCAAAAGGTCCACAACTGGATGCCTGTGGGATCAAAATCATCTATACCATGGAAGGACTCATCATCGGCACACTCACGGCTGATTGTGAGGCCAACTGTCCAGTCCTCAGATTAGGTGGTTATATGGCATTGGCGGCGAAATTTGACCCCAGTGTCGGCGCGGCGGGCCTGACCATCCAGGATGACGACCCCGAGGTAATTTACTTCGACGGGAGCAACGTGCACCTGTACGATGATGCCAACCAGGAGATAACGCAATTCAACTGGTATGGAATCGCAGACCCCAATGAGCATCTGAAGTATTTTACGATTACGCTCGATGCGAATATTACCCAGTACCCCCATGCCGCCGGGTCGGTGGTAATGAACTGGTCCTACCTCGATGACCACTACGAACTCGAATGGCTGCACGATGCAAACCATTTACATAGAATCGCTGGCTTCTACACTATGGATGATGCGGTAACAGGCTGTGATGCAAACGGCAATTTCGTTCTAATGAACCTCCAGCCTGTGCAGGCGGCGATGCAGGATCACCTCGGTCAATATGATGCCAATCATATCCCTGTGATCTGGGATGGTTGCACCAACTCACCGCCCTGGTCAACTTTCGATTATTCCTCAGACTATGTTTTCATCGGCTGGCCTCTTTTGGATGAAAATTCATATTGGACTTCGACCATTCTTGGCATCAGAAATTTCCTGATCAACAGCCATGCAAAAACAATTGTCCTGGAATACACAGGATGGGACGCCGCCACCCAACCTCGACCGAACGAATTAGATATGTACAACCAGGTGATCTGTCACGCCTCGCCTGATGCCAACTGGCAGGCTGCATCAATTGGTTTCTATAACGGAGATGGCCTCTCAATGACTCCCTGGGATCCTAATCTTGCAGGCTCCCTATCTGTGGGGGCTTGGCACATAATGGATTACGCCGCCCCCGGAACACCAGTAATCGCCATGAGCGACCAGACAATCTTCGACGCTAATGTTCTTACACTGTCGGCCAGCGTATCAGATGATGGATTGCCTGATCCGCCGGCAATCGTAACGGTCCACTGGAGTGCGTCTGGACCGGGCGATGTCATATTTGCCGATGCCAATGCGCTCACCACGACAGCCACATTTACGCGCTTTGGGGTTTATACGCTTGGCCTTTCGGCATTTGATGGTGCCCAGACCGGCCATAACACGGCTACCGTCAGGGTTCTGTTAGGCGCAGATTTCAATGAAAACGGCGTGGTCGATGGAATAGACTTCCTGATCTGGCAGCGGAATTACAACCACGGCACTGCGGCAAGCGGTGCGCCCATTGTGGACGCCAACTTCAGCGATCCCAATTATGCTCGGGCGCACGGCGATGCCACCGGCGATGGAAAGTGTGATGGATCTGACTTCCTCGCCTGGCAGCGTGGTTACATGGATTGGATAAATAGCCAACACTGATTCGGCAATTGCGGGCGGGCCTTCGGGCCCGCCCGTTTTCTTATATGACACAGCCGCGCACGGGATTCTCGAGAGCCAGATGAACGATGTGCCGGGGGCGGCCTGGGTGGGCGAAGAGTTACAGGCCAAATGAGGGCACGACTGCAAGAACCAGCACCCTGCTTCGCTAAAGCTTCGCAGGGCAAGCCTCTGCGGTAAAAGGGGGAGCGGTTGCAGCCACGGGAGCCGGCCCCTATTCCGGGAGAGAAAGTAGAGAGTGGAGAGTAGATAACGGCAAGACCTTTGGCGGTCTACTTTCTACTCTCTACTCTCTTTTTTTAGCTGGGCCCTACCGGGTTAAGGAACCAGAAGACGTGGCTGCAAAAACGCAGCCACGGAGGAAAGCCGCATGAAGACCACCATCAAGCCATAAGAAGCCCCGCGAGGGGCGGCAGTTGGTAGCCGGGGGCGTGAGCCCCCGGTATGGTCGCCGAGTTATCTAAAAGCCCCAACGGGGCGACAGATTCTTGCTGATTTCCGAAACTCTGCCGCCCCTTCGGGGCTGTCTCAGAGGGGGTCCCCGATCCGGCGGCTTACGCCGCCGGCTACCAACTTTCGGCCCTTCGGGCCTGATCCATATTGCTCAACGTTATGTTTGTGAAATTGCAGGTTCAGCTAACTCCAAAAACTGCATATTCGCAATTGTTTTAGGGCTATTTCGCATTGCCGGAGCCGACCTTCATGCGTTTTCCTCCACGGCACCCGGCCCAAAGCAGGTTCCTCTGGACGCCAGTGCCGCAGGAATTGCGCATGAGGGTCGGCAAATCTTGCGCGGGGGAGTTGATTGCCAGCTCTTCCAGTGAGCCCTGCCCGGCTGAAAATCACTTCAATAGAAAATTTTTAGCACGTTTCAAGTTATTTACAGCAAGCCACTTATGGTGGCATAAGAAGGGCTGCCGCCGAAAATATGTGCGGAGGCAAAAGGATTTGGCACGGGGGTTTCATATGGAGGGATGCCGGATTGGCTTTTGAGTTTGGTTCGGCGGCGACGGCCGCGCATGGATGTGCGGCTGTAGCCACCCTCGCATGAGGCGGGGGAGATGTTGAAAGTCCGGATGATCGGACTTTCGGTGAGAGGAGTCTCACCAGTGCAGACCGGCGCCCACGGTAACAGTATGGATTTGGGTACGGTCCTGTCCGCGGCAATGGAGGCGGCGGCGGGCCGTATCGGCGAGCAGGCCAGGTGCGGCATCCTGGCGGCTCGGTTGGCTACGGCCGTACACATGCGCCCTATGGCGGAGTCCGAAGCGGCGCAGGGAGCGTACGGCCAGGTCGCGCTGTGTGTTACCACAGTTAGTGGCTCGGTCCTAGGGCCGGGCAGCTCAGCCGCGCCGGCCCAAGTGGCGGGTGCGGCTGAGGTTATGCGCCGAGGGGCCGGAGCACAGCCGAGGCCCGACTCCGCTTTGCTTCGCCGTGGCAAGCCGGCTGTGCCACGAGGGGGGGTGGCATGAACTACGGCCTGTATCTTTCCGCGGCGGCCATGCGTGTGCAGGAATATCGCCAGGACGTTTTCGCCAATAACATGGCGAACGTCAACACCACCAGCTTTAAGCAGGATTTTCCCGAGGTTCGCAGCCGCGTGAGCCCCGTGGAGGAGCTGGGAGTGGCGTCCCAGTTATATGCCCCCGTAGTGGATGATGTACACGGCGGGCTTGCTCCCAATTGCACGCAAACTGATTTTTCAGAGGGTCCGCTGATGCAGACCGGGCGCGACCTGGATGTGGCGCTCAACGGTTTTGCGTTCTTCAGTGTCGGCACGCCCGGCGGCACACAGTACACGCGGGATGGCCGCTTCGAGCGGGATGCTTCCGGAACGCTGGTGGCGGCGACGGATGGCTCGCCCGTGTTGGATGAAAGCGGGCGGCCGATCTGCCTGCCGGCGGGCAAGGTACACATCGATGAAAACGGCACGGTTCGCGTGAACGGGGCGGCGCAGGGCCGGCTGAGCATCGTCACGTTTGCCGATTCCTCCTCGCTGCAAAAGGTCGGGACGAATCGATACGTCGCCGGCGGCGCCCCGCTGGCCGGCGGGGCGTGCGTGGTGGATGGAACGTTGGAAAACAGCGGCGTGGATCCCACGCGGGCATTGGTGGACATGATGACCGGTCAGCGGGCGTACGAGGCCGCGTCGCAGGTGATGCAAGGCGCAAACAACCTGCTCAGCCACGCGGCTAACGATATTGCCCGCCTAGTCTAGATGGAGTGATGCATGAGTATTCAAGCGATGTACACCGCCACGACGGGCATGCGGGCCCTGAGTGAGGAAATCGACGTGACGGCCAACAACCTGGCCAACGTGAACACGACGGGGTTCAAGTCCTCGCGGGCTAATTTTGAAGATCTGTTCTACCTGGAGTGCGAGCAGGCAGCGGTGAATTCGCAGGGCGTTGCCAAACCGGCCGGCACGCAAATCGGGCTGGGGACGCAGATCAGCAACACGCAGCGCATTTTGACGCAGGGCTCGTTGCTCCAGACGGACAGCCCAACGGATATGGCGATCGTGGGCAACGGGTTATTCCGCGTGAAGACCTCGGCGGATGTCGGCGGCGGTTACGCGTACACGCGCAGCGGCAACTTTATCCGCAATGCCGATGGGCAACTCACGCTGGCCAACAGCGACGGCCAGTTGATGGATCCGCCCATAACGATTCCCACGGATGCCACGCAGGTGCAGATCCAGTCGGATGGCACGGTGCAGGTTTTGCAGCCCGGCCAGACGCAGCCGCAGAACGTGGGGCAGATCCAGTTGTATCGCTTCCCCAACCCACAGGGGTTGCTGGATGTGGGCGGAAACCTTTCCGTGCAGACGGCGGCCAGCGGCCAGCCCATCGAAGGCCAGCCGCAGACAAACGGGCTGGGCAGTATCCAGGCTAATTATCTGGAGGCGTCCAACGTGGATGCGGTGAAGGAACTGGTCAGCTTGATCAAATCGCAGCGGGCCTTTGAGCTCAATAGCCAGGTCATTACCTGCGGCAACGAGATGCTGCGGACGGTTACCAACCTGAGGACGTAATGAGTGCGCGGCTGTTTGTGCGGCCTGCCAGAAAGATAGATGCGGAATAAGTTGAAAAACTTGAGCCTGGTGCTGGTGCTGATGGCGACCGCATGGTCGCCGGCGGCATTTGCGCAGGAAGTTCACCTGCGGGAAAAGGCCGCGGCGGCATCGACCACGGTGCTTTTAAGCGATGTGGCCGAGGTTCGCGGGTTGCCTGTTGCCATCGCAGCGACGCCAGTGGCCACGTTGTCGGGTGCGGCGAAAACGGCCAGCATCACCATTTCGCAGGTGCAGGCGGCGCTGGGTAAGGCGGGCGTGAATATTGCCCCGATCAGTTTCTCAGGGGCGGCACGTTGCAGTGTGAGCGTGACCGCCGCGCAGCAGGGTGAGCAGACGGCGGCGGCCGCGCCGAAGCAGGAAGAGCGGGTGGCGGCGGCGAGGGCGGCGGGGGATTCGGCTAAGGAGGCGCCGGCCGCATCGACAGGGGCGCCGGCGGCCGACACGATCGCGCGCACATCCAGCAGCAGCTTTTGACGCAACTGGGCGCGAATCCGCAGGAAATGACGGTTACGTTCGCGGCGGGTTCCATGGCCACGGCCACGGCCAGAGCTGAGGGCGTAGTCAATATTTCCAGCACCGACCGCAACCTCTTAGGCAGGCGGAGCTGGCGAGTGGACATCGAAAAAGACGGCCGGACCAGCCAGCGGTACATCACAGGCACGGTGCGCCTTAGCCGCGCGGCGGTGATTGCCAAGCGGGCCATCTCGCCTGGCGCAACGCTGGCCGAGGAAGATGTGGAGTGCGTGATGCGCGAGGATGACGGCCGCCAGGACCGCATGATCAGCCTGGCGGCGGTGGTGGGCCAGCAGGTCCGCCGGCCGCTGGTGGTAGGCCAGGTGATCGCGGCGGGGGACCTGAAAAGCCCGATCCTGGTGGTTCGCGGCCAGACGGTCTGGGTGGCGGCCGGGCCGGTGAAGGTGCGGGCCAATGCGCTGGCCAACGGCGCGGCGGGCGAGACGGTGGAATTTGAGAACGCCCAGAGCAAGCGGCATTTTTCGGCCAAGGTGACGGCGCCCGGGGCGGCGGAAGTCGCCCTCAATCCGTAAAGGAACAGCCGATGAACTGGCGATGGTGGATAACTCTTGCGATGCTGGCGGTGATGGCGGCGAAGGCCGCCGGGCAGAGTTCCAGTCTGTACCAGCAGACGACCGCGCAGGCGATGCAGCAGGCGACGACGCAGCCGGCGGGGCCAAACCGGCAGAACTCCAACAACCCGCAGGTGCGTTCGCTGGTGGCGCCGCCATCGCTGCCCAAGAAGATATTCGCCAAGAACGATCTGATCACGGTGATCATCGATGAGCAGGCCAGCCATTCCAGTTCGGCCAACACCACGGCCGATCGTGATTCGAAGATCGACGCAGAACTGACCGCGATGATTGAAACCCAGGCGTTAAAGAACTGTACGCTGCGCGGCGCAAATTACTCGAATAACAGCAATCCGGCTATTGTCGGCGAGGCCAAGCGTAGTTTAGACAGCACGGCCGTCAACGCGCACACCGACACCTTGGCCGCCAGGATCGAGGGACGGATCATCGACATCCGGCCCAATGGCGTCCTGGTGATCGAAGCCTCCAAGAAAATCACCACGGATGAAGAGAGTTACACCATTTCTTTGACGGGCAACTGCAAGACCGAGGATGTGACGCCGCTGTGTACGATCCTGTCCTCGCAGATCGCCGAATTGGAGATCGTCAAGAACTCCACGGGCATGGTGAAGGACGCCACCAAACGCACGTGGTTCCAGAAGATTTTCGACAAGATCAGTCCGTTTTGATGCAGCCGTGAAGGAGTATGGCCAGGATGCCAGTGTGTAAGCCAGGATGGCTGACTCTGATGTGTGCGGTCGGGGCGGTGCTGCTGTATGGCCCCGCGGCGACGGCGCAGACTGCCGCCGCGGCCAATGGCTCAGAGCCCATGAGCTCCGGTGGAGCCTCTGAGGCCGCCATGGCCGGCGCCGCCGCGCTGCAACAGCGGTCCGGCGGCGACGACGGCACGACCTGTGTCCGCGACATCACACATCTCCAGGGCGCCCGCACGAACGAACTGGGGGCGTACTCGCTGGTGGTGGGCCTGAATGGGACCGGCGACGGCAAGGTGTCGGCGAGCATGCGGTCGCTCCAGCAGCTTCTATCTTCATATGGCATGCGGGACCTGTCGCCGGCGGATCTCAACGGCGCCAATGTGGCGCTGGTGTATGTGACGGCGACGATTCCCGAGCACGGCGCCCGCGACGGCGACAAGCTGGATGTAAAGATCTCCTCCACCAACGGCGCCAAGAGTTTGAAAGGCGGCCGCCTGGTGCAGTGCCCGCTTTTGGGGCCGATGGCCACGCCGCGCCCGGGGCCGGTGGATTACGCATTGGCCAGCGGCGAGGTAGTTTTAGAAGACCCGGCCACGCCCACGGCGGGCATGGTCAAGGGCGGGGCGGTCATGGAATGCGATATCCGCCCGGCCTACATTCAGAATAGCTGCATCACGCTGGTGCTGGACAAGGACCACGCCAGTTTCGCCATTGCTTCGAGCATCGCCCGCGTGATTAACGACGCCGAGGCCGAGATCGGCCAGACGATCGCGGTAGCCGACGGGCCGGCGCAGGTCGTGGTGCGCGTGCCGCAATCGGAACTGGCCGCGCCGGCGGGATTCATTTCGCGGGTGCAGGACCTGCCGGTGCTCATGCCGGACCTGAAGGCCAGGATTGTCATCAACCGGCGCACAGGCACGATCGTGATCACCGCGGACGTACGCATCGACCCGGTGATTCTCTCGCTGCGCAACGGCGGCGGCACGATCAACACGACATTCTCACCCACGGCCGGCGGAAATGGCCAGGGTAGCGGCAAGAACTTCTACCTCTTCGCCCCGGGCAAGGCCCGGCCCGGCGCCAGCGCGCAGCAACTGGTAGATGCCTTCAACCTGCTCCAGGTGCCGCTGGATGACCAGATCGCGGCGATCTGGGAACTTAAGCGCACAGGCCGCCTGCACGCGGAGGTCATCGAGAACTGACATGAGCGCGGTAACGCTCCAGATTGATAAGGCCACCGGCGCAAAAACGCCGCAGGCCCTGCACACGGCCTGCAACGAAATGGTGGGCCTGATGTTCGGCCAATTGCTGCACCAGGCGCGCGGCTCCACGCTGGCCAAAGGCCTGACGGACAGCCCCGCCTTACGCACGTTTCAGGGACAGCTTGATGATGTGCTCATCCAATCGGCCTCGCGCGGCGACAAGGGCACGGGCGTGTTCAGCGCCGTGGCCGATGGGCTGTATCGGCAGCTCTCGCACACGCGCGGCGCGGCGGCCAAGCCTGTCCTGGACATGAAAGGTTGATGGGTGGATTCAGCGAAGCTGGCCAAATTGATCGACGTCCTGACCAGGCAGCATAGCTGCTATCAGGAACTGCGCGGCGTGCTGGCAGAGCAGCAGCAGGCCCTGCGGCGATTCGATTCGGCCAAACTGGACGTGCTGCACCAGCGCGGCGACAGGCTCACGCAACGGATCAGCGAGCTGGA
The DNA here is from genome assembly GCA_963785635.1 of uncultured Phycisphaerales bacterium. GTDB lineage: Bacteria > Planctomycetota > Phycisphaerae > SM23-33 > FEN-1343 > FEN-1343. The sequence continues at coordinate 236,287 of CAWAWB010000010.1, read as the reverse complement.
ATCCATCCGCATCGAACTGACCGGGCCATCCGTGCGGCTGACCGAACTGGCCAAAACGTTGAGCGATGTGGACCGGGGCAGACTGCTGGTCGTGGCCAACACGCTAAAGGCCCTGGCCAATGAAACCTGCGCCATGGGCCGCATCAACCGCGCGGCGGTGCAGTGCATGCTCAACCATTTTCACGGCATGTACCGGCTGATGGCCCAGGCGGGCAGGCCCGCAGCCTACGGCGCGGGCGGTCAAAAACGACAGGCGGCCAACGGACCCTTCCTGGTGGACCAGGTGGCATAGGAACAACAATGGGACTTCTGGATTCATTGCGAATCGGCACAAGCGCCCTGCTGACCCAGCAGGCGGCGCTTCAGATCACCGGCAACAACATCGCCAATGTGTCCACGCCCGGCTACGTGCGGGAAGAGCCCATCATGGCGCCTGCCGGCACCTCGCAGCTTAGCGGCTCTAACGTGACCACCGGCTCGGGCGTTCAGCTCATGGATGTCCGCCGCGTGGTGGACAACGCACTACAGCAGCAGTTGAACGACTCCAGCAGTCAGATGTCGCAATACAACGTGGCCAGCCAGACCTTAAGCAGCATCGAGTCTATGTTCAACGAGGGCACGGACTCCGACCTGTCCACGTCGCTGAGCAACCTGTTTAACGGTTTTTCAGAACTGGTGCAGAATCCCCAGGACACTTCCCAGCGCGGCGTAGTCATTGACCAGGCGCAGGCGGTGGCGGATGAATTCCACCGGCTTAATGACGGCCTCAGTAGTATTAAGAGCAACTTAACGGACCAATTGAATGAGGATGTGACGCAGGCCAATAATCTGGCCTCGACCATCGCCAATCTGAATATGCAGATTGTTTCCACCGAAAGCAGCGGCACGACGGCCTCCAGCCTGCGCGATCAGCGCGACCAGGCCATCGGCGACCTGAGTAAACTTGTCCAGATCTCCTCGCGCGAGCAGGCCAATGGGGCTATGACGATCTATATCGGTTCACAGCCGCTGGTGGACCAAGGCGACAGTCGCGGGCTGACCATGGTCAGCCATGATGTGAACGGCCAGGTCCAGCAGACGGTCAGTTTTGCGGACAATGAGGGGCCCGCCCAGCTTGAAGGCGGGGAAATCGCCGGTCTCCAGAACACGCGCGACGGCGAGGTCGCCCAGGTGCAGGACAGCCTGAACACGCTGGCCGAGCAGCTTATTTGGCAGGTCAATAAGGTGCACAGTTCGGGAACGGGCCTGGAGGGCGTTTCGCAGGCAACTTCCACTTACCAGGTCACCGATCCGACTGCCCAGCTTTGCGATGATGCCTCCGGCCTGCCGTTTAAGTGCGTCAACGGCAGCTTCCAGATCACCGTGACCAGCGCGCCGAGCGGCGCGACGCCGACATCCACCACGACAACCATCCAAGTGCCTCAGTACGACGACGGCACAGGGATGACGCTGAACGATCTTGCCGCATCCCTTAATGGGGTCGCCGGCGTCAACGCCACGATCGACGCCTCCGGCAGATTGAAGATCAGTACCACCGACGCCGACAGTACGCTGAGCTTTGGGCAGGATTCCTCCGGCGTTTTAGCGGCGCTGGGCATCAACACCTTTTTCAAGGGCGTCGACGCCGACAGCATTGGGGTGGAGGACCAACTGGCCACCGACCCCACGCGCCTGGCCGCGGGCCTGACGGGCCAGAGCGGCGATGGCCAGAACGCCCAGAACCTGGCGGACCTGGCCAATACCCAGATTGGCACGCTGGGAAACCTGAGCCTGCCCGAATTCCAGCAGAAGATTAATTCGGACCTGGCGGAATGGACGGCCTCGGCCAAGGACACCGCCTCGGCCTCCAGCGTGGTGCATGACAGCCTACAGTCCCAGAACGACAGCCTGTCCGGCGTCAGCCTGGATGAAGAGGCGGTCAACATGATGCAGTACCAGCGCCTTCCAGGGCGCGGCCAGGTTCATAACCGTCGTGGATCAGATGCTCCAGACGCTGCTGGCCATGGCCTCCTGATGGATAAAACACAATGTCATACATTGGAATAACTCGTGTAACTAATCAGATGCAGACTAACTCTCTGCTGTCGACGCTGGGGCAGACGAATTTGTCGCTGGCGCTGCTCCAGCAGCAGATCGCCACGGGCAACCGGCTAATCAGTCCGGATATCGATCCGGCGGCGGCAGACGCCTCCTTTAGCCTGCAGCGCAACATCGAGCAGCAGACCCAAGTATTGAACAATATTCAGGCAGCCTCTCCGATCTTTTCGGAAAGCGATTCGGCCCTGGGCGACGCCACCGATGAGATCCGCCAGGCCATAACGCTGGCGCAGTCCACGCTCGACAGCGGCACGGAGCAGGCCAGCCGTGATACCGTCGCCAGCCAGATCGGCGAGATTTCCCAATCGCTCCTGGACATTGCCAACACGAAGGTCGGCGACGTTTACGTCTTCGGCGGCACGGCCAACACGAGTACGCCCTTTGTCAGCGATGCGGCCGGCATCGGCTATAAGGGGACGCTGGATGGCGTGCAGGGACTTTTAGGCGGCAGCGGCTTGACGCAGATCGGCGCCACGGGCAACCAGGCCTTTGGCGCGCTATCCAGCCAGGTGGCCGGCTACAGGGATCTTCGCCCGGCCATGACGGATAAGACGCGCCTGATGGACTTGGATGGCGCCAGCGGGGATGGCATCCGCTTGGGAACGATTGTCCTCGGTGACAATGCCCACTCGGTGCAGGTGGATCTTTCCGGCTGCGACTGCATCGGTGATGTAATGCAGCGAATTAACGATGCAGGCGGCGGATTTACCGCGCATCTTTCGGGCGATGGGCAGCGGCTGGTGATTGATTCCGCCTCTCCCGGTCTGACGGTGACGGAACTGGGCGCCTCCAGAGCCGCGCACGACCTGGGAATCTACCGCAGCACAGACCAGGGCCAATCGTTCACCGGCGACAGCGTGGGGCCGCGCGTGACCATGACCACGACCTTAAGCTCTCTTAAGGCCGGCGCCGGCATCGATACCAACGGCGGGTTGCTGATAACCGATTCAGGCAAGACGGCGACTGTAGATGTTTCCTCCTGCCAGACGGTGGGCGATCTGATCAATGCCATCAACTCCGCCGATATCGGCGTACAGGCGCGCATCAACGCCACCGGTGACGGCATCGATATCGTGAATACGCTCTCAGGCGCGGAGATGCGCATCGGCGAAAACGGCGGCACGACCGCCGATGACCTGGGCGTCCGCAGTCTGCAAAGCGGGACGCTCCTGAGCGATTTGAACGATGGCGTGGGCGTCCGCCGCATTGCCGGCCAGGCGGATTTTCGCATCACCGCCGCGGATGGCAGCACGTTCGACATCAGCCTGGGCGCGGCCGCGACCATTGGGGACGTGCTGGGTGCTATTAACAACGCCACCGGCGGTAAGGTGACCGCCGCGCTGGCAACGGTGGGCAACGGCATCACGCTGACGGACAACAGCGGCGGCGCGGGCACGCTCAATGTGGTGGCGATGAACGCCTCCGACGCGGCCAGCGATTTGGGCATCCTCGGCAACGCGACTGGCACAACGCTTCAGGGCAGCGATGTAAACCCTATCTGCCCCAGCGGGGTTTTCGCGCACCTGTCGCAGCTGGCCGATGTGCTGAGCCGCACGGACATGGATGTGAACCAGCGAGCCGAGGCCGTTAACCACATCGTCGACCAACTCAATGACGACGAGAACCGCGTGGTCAACCTGCGAGCGCAGATGGGCGGCCTGGTGCAGGAGATGGAGTCCCGGCAGCAGACCATTGAGGACGGCAACACCGCCAGCCAGACGCAGTTGAGCCAGCTTAAAGACACGGACATGACTTCGGCAATCTCGCAGCTCCAGGCGCTTCAGACGGCCATGCAGGCCAACCTGATCGCGTCGTCGAAGATCCTGGGAACCAGTCTTTTGGACTTTTTGGGCACTACCTCATAACGCAGCGCATCAGCGTTGCTAAAAAAGAGTCGCCGGCCTTGGCAGGCAGGGCCGGCGACGACAAATAGATCGCCCGAAAGGGTCCATCGCACGGATGTGATGGGGCAAGGATCTGACAGGAGAAAACTGCCTGCATGGAGTTTCGACCATGAGGATACAGACAACCAGATTCGGGCCCGTGGAGGTGGACCCAGACCGGCTCATCACGCTGCCCAAGGGCATGCTGGGCTTCCCCCTGCACCGCAAGTTCGCGCTGATCGCGACGAATGAGGCCAGCCCGTTTTACTGGCTTCAGTCGATCACGGAGCCGGCCCTGGCTTTTGTGGTGTGCGATCCGACGCTGTTCGTGCCGGATTACCAGGTGGTTCTCAAGGGCGACGACCAGGAGCTTTTAGGCGTGACCGGCAATGAGGAGCTGACCGTGCTGGTCGTGTGCAACAAGGTGGACGACCTGCTGACGGGCAACCTCCAAGGTCCCCTGGCGGTCAATCCGCTGACGCGCATCGGCAAGCAACTGGTTTTAAGTGAGAAGCGCTGGAGTACGCGGCATCCTTTACTCAAGCTGGTTACACGGGAGCAGGAAGTTGTCAGTCAAACCGCCTGAAAACCCGATGACCAGGCCGGGCAGTAGGCCCGGATGGCCTGTGGAGCCCCAGGGTATCATAAATAGATGCCTCAGGGCCCCGTGGAGTCCGCCGGAGGCGGATTGCTTGAGCATCCTAAGCCCACCTGAAGGTGGGATGAAGGAAGGAGCCGAGGATGTTAGTGCTTTCACGACAAAAAGACGAGACGATCATGATCGGCGACGATATCGAGATCACGGTCGTCGATATCCGGGGCGACAAGGTGCGCCTAGGCATCACCGCCCCGCCGCACATACCCGTTCATCGCAAGGAAGTGTACGAGGCAATTCAGCGGGAAAACCGCGCGGCGGCGAACCTGCGGCCGGATCAGATTCCGCCCGTCGGCAGCCTGGCCAAGCGGCGAGACAAGGACAAGCCCAAGGACGAGAATTCCAAGGGACCGCCTCCGCCGGATGTGCCAAAACCTCCGCAGCCGTGAAATACAGGCGCTTTCTCGCCGCTAGAGGAACCCGGCGAACCTATCGGATCTACAGTGTTCCTGTCAGGCTGCACGAGGACGGCCGCCACAAGGCATATGCCAAGCGGGCGGACCGGTTCCTGCACAAACGTGTCGCCGTGAGCCAAACAATCAAGGAGGATTGAACATGGCTCGTATCAATACGAATGTCGGATCAATGCTTGCCCAGAACCAATTAAGCAAGGCAAGTCAGAGTCTAAACCAGGCCTTGCAGCGGCTCTCCAGCGGCCTGCGCATCAATTCCGGCGCAGATGACCCAGCCGGGTTAATCGCTTCAGAATCGCTGCGCAGCGAAATACAGGGCATCACCACTGCTATCAGCAACAGCCAGCGCGCCAGCAACATCGTTTCCACGGCGGATGGGGCGCTGGGAGAAGTTTCAAACCTTCTGGTGTCCATTAAGGCACTGGCGGTTCAGGCTGCCAACACGGGCGCCATGAGCCCGGACGAGATCAAGGCCAATCAGCTTCAAATCGACTCGGCCGTGCAGTCCATCACCCGCATCTCCAATGTCACCAATTTTGCGGGGCTGAACCTGCTGGATGGGTCACTGGACTACAACCTATCCGGCGTGGTGAACAGCCAGATCGCTGATGCGCAGGTGTACAATGCCCAGTTCACCTCCGCCACGGCCATCCCGGTGAACGTGCAGGTGGTGAGATCAGCCATGCCGGCCGAGATGCGGTGGGCCACGTCGCAGGTGGGCGCCTCGGGCACGACCATTGAGGTCAGAGGCAACAAGGGCGTTGAGTCCATTCAGTTCAAGGCGTCGGCCAATGCGGGCACCGTTCTAGCCGCCATTAACGGCGTGAAAGACGCCACCGGCGTCTCGGCTGCCTGGATCGTCAGCGCCGGCAACTCCGCCGCGGGGTTGAGATTCTTCTCCACGGACTGGGGCTCAGATGCCTTCGTATCCGTGCAGGCGCTGCCGGGCGAGGGCGCCTTCGATACCACTGATGCCTCCGGCGCCAGCAGCCAACGCACGACCGGCCAAGACGTGGCCGCCACGATTAACGGCTCGTATGTGGTCGGCAGGGGGCTTGATCTTGCCCTCAACACTACCTACCTGTCCATGGACCTGGCGCTGGATCCGCATTTCGCCAACGGGGCCAATTCCAGCAGCTTTACGATCACCGGCGGCGGGGCGTTGTTCCAGCTTGGGCCGCATGTTTCCATGAACGAGCAGCGCAGCTTCGGTATGCAGTCCGTGGCGGCGACGAAACTGGGCAACAGCACCATCGGCTTTTTGAGCCAGATCGTGACCGGCGGCCCGTACAGCCTGACGGCCGGTCAATCCGAGCGTGCCTCGTCCATCATTGACCAGGCGATCACACAAGTGGCCAGCCTGCGCGGCCGCCTGGCGCGTTCGAAAAGAACACGCTGGAGACGAACATGAATTCACTGGAGGTGGCCCAGGAAAACATCACCGCCAGCGAGTCCAGCATCCGCGATGCCGATTTCGCGACTGAGACATCCAACCTGACACGTGCACAGGTACTCTCATCGGCGGCCACGAGCGTCCTGGCCATCGCCAACCAGACGCCGCAGAATGTCTTGAAGCTGCTGCAATAGTAGTTTTGATCAAACTCTCGGCAGCGGGCCTGGGTCGAAAGACCCAGGCCTTTTTATTTTTTTGCAGCCACGTCTTTTCCAGAGATTAAGAATCCTCACCCCGCTTTGCTGAAGCTTGGCGGGGCAACATTTCGCGATAAGATTATCACCAAATGTAAGATTATCACGAGAATTCAGCCTCGTGATAATCTTACATGTCTTTTATTGGCAAGGAGTTACGTATAAGATTATCACGAATCTCGTCTGAGCCGCCTTTTATCGCTCGTTTCGGTTTTTGAACAGTCGTTTAACGACCACACGCTCACTCTGCCAGGCGCTTAGCAAGGGTTTGATAATCGGTCTTGCCGGTTCCCAGCAGCGGCAGTTCGGGCAGACGCACAATCTGCTGCACGTTATAGAGCGCCGAAAGCCCGGCTTGGCGGATGGCGTCATTGGCCTGTTCGATGGAGATTTCTTTGGTCGTGAAGAGAACGGCACGGGGGTAGCCATCGACTTCATCCGCCACGACGGCGATGGCGGGTTTCTCATCATCTGAATCGGAATCGTTGGCGAACTGGCCAATGAGCGCCTGCTCGATGGCGGGCAGGGCGATCATCTCACCGCCGCGCTTGATGAAGCGGCGGAGGCGGGCGACGAAGCGGAGAGAGCCGCCCTCCTCCAGGCTGACGACATCCCCGGTGGGGTACCAGGATTTGCCATCGGCCTGAACCCAGGGCGGCAGGTGGTCCTCATCCAGGTAGCCGCCAAATACGCAGGGCCCGCGCACCAGGAGTTCGCCGCGGGCCTGCGGTTTTTTCTCCACGACCTGGCCGGTCTGCTCATCGCGCAGAATGAATTCGAAGGACTGGAGCGGTTTGCCGATGCTGAACGGCCGGGGCTCGCGCTGGTCGTTAAAGGTGATGATAGGCGAGCATTCGGTCACTCCGTAGCCTTCCAGCAGGGTGGCCGAGGGGCACACTTTGGCAAGCTGTTCGACCAGCGCGGGCGGGCATGCCTCGGCGCCACAGACGATTAGTCGCAAGGTCTCCAGCGGGCCGCCCGCGGGGCCGGGGCCTTGAGCACCCGCACTGGCGCGGAGGATTCCCTTCAGGAAAGTCGGCGTGGTGATAAGCATGGTGGCCCGGTAGGCCGCAACGGATGCGGCCAGCGTGGCGGAATCCGTGGGGCTGGGGCTATACACCACGCGCGCCCCCAGGCAGTTGCCCAGCAGCATGGTTGCCGTCAGGCCGAATGCATGAAACGGAGGCAAGATTCCCAGCAGCACATCATTTTCATCAGGGATGTAGCGCGTGAAGGCATCCGCCAGATTGGTCAGCATATTGCGGTGGGTGAGCGGCACGGCCTTGGGCGTGCCCTCGGAGCCGGACGTGAACAGCACGGCGGCAATCTCGGGGGCCGACTTGGCGGCTTCGTGCAAATTGCGCCAGGACAGGCGCGAGCGGAACGCCGCGGACAGCCGCGCGGCGGCAGGCAGGGCGGAGGCTATGTCTTCCAGAAACACCATGCGGCCGCGCAGGGGAGAAAGGTTTATGCCCTGGGCTTCCAAGCGGCCTACTACGCGGCGGCTGGTCAGGACAATCTTTACCCCCGTAGCATCTAGGCACTTTTGTAATGCACTGTGGCCTAACGTCCAATTCACCATCACTGGCGTTTTGCCGGCAAAAAGCGTGGTCAAATAGGCGATGTTGGCGGCGACGGAGGCGGGCAGCATGATGCCCAATCTGTCGCCGTCGAGGCGCGACACGGGGCCCGCAGCGCATCGATGGCGGCCACGACGTCGCGATAGGTTCTCATGGAGGGCTTGGCGGAGCCGCCGGCGCCGGCGGCATCGGCCATGATGGGGCGATCGGGGCTGCGGCGGGCCTGATAAAGGAAGGCTTCACAGATATTCATATCAGCCAGGCCCGGAGGACTCGCAGGCAGCAGCGATTTTGCAAACCAGCGCGGCGGTGGGATGGCTATCTGCGCGCTTGAGCCGCCGCCTTGTCCGTGCGCGGCGATGAGCACATCTGCGACGGTGCGCAAGCGGCCGCCATCGACGACGGGGCAGCCAAACTGCTGTGTCAGCCAGACGGCCAGTTCGGCCCTGCTCAGTGAATCCAGGCCCAGGTCGCGCCCCAGATCATCCTGATCGGAGACTGTAGAAACCGAGGCGGCCTTGCAGAGATAGGCGGTCACAGCCTGGCGGATATATGCAGGAATATCCGCGACATCGGGAGCCGCCGGCGCGCCGGCCTGTAGCTGGCTCTGGAGGGCGGCCGGCTCGCTCAGAAAACGTTTCTTGCCGCCGCCGATCCAATACGGCACGTAGGTTCGCGGCTCGGCGGCGACATTGAAGAATTCTTCCAGGTAGCGGTTGAGCCGCTGGCGATTTCCACCGGCGGGCACATCGGAGGGTTCAAGCAGCTCTATCGACACCGCTCGGCGGGGGGCGAAAAAGAGGAGGCTGGCCGCCAGTCCGGCGAAGCCTCGCAGCAGCACGCGGGCGACTGATGGTCTTATGCCGCCGGCGTAACTGAAGCCGCTGCCCCAGAGCCCGCGCGTCCGCACCAGCACCACGCGCACCTCGCTCACTTCCTGGAGCAGCACATCCGCCGCGGCGGCGGGACCGATGTATTCGTAACGGCCGCGCAGGATATGGCCGGAGGGGTAGAGCAGCAGGTTTTCTCCATGCCGCAGCAGTTGGGCACAGTGCTCAAGGCCCTGGCGAATCTGCGGCGCGGCGGTTGTGGCTTCGAGATCGGGATCGGGAATGGTGACCACGCCCAGGCGTCTGGCCAGGCGTTTGATCAGCGGCCGATTGATCTGGTTTTCATCCGCCAGGCAGCGAATGTGAAACGTGTTATACAGCCGCGAATACAGGATCACGGGATCAATCGAGCGCCGGGTGGTTGGCCAGAAAGAGAATGCCGCGCCGGCCGCGCTGGGAAACGGCGTGAATGCCCTTGACGCGGACGGAGTAACGCAAGGACAGCAGTATTCGCGTGAGCACCAGCCAGAAAAAATCCGCCGCGCGGCTATGCTGATCCTGAACGACCCGCAGCACCAGGCAGCCCGCCAGACACATCGCGCCCACGGCCGCCAGGGCCAGGTTATCCGGCAGGAAGTGGATCAAGGCCGCCGAGACGGGACCTGAAAAGAAGATGCCGACAAAGGCGGCAAAATCCGCCGAGGCAATGGTCGCGCCGCGCTGCGCGGCGGGCGGCCGCGCCTGAATAAACGATTCACAACCGACGATGATTAACCCGCCGGCAATGCCCGCAAGACCCATGAGAACAAAACTGGTTGGCAAGCGGGAGGTCAGGGATAAATGCGGCAGGAACGCAAAAAAGCCCAGCGATACAGCAATCACTACCAGCGAAGGCTGGAGCAGGCCCTGCCAGCGCGGGCCTGAAGCCAGGCGGCCGGCAGCCAGGCTCCCAATGACCACGCCCACAAGCCCGGCGCCAATCAAAATGCCGCAGATTCTTTCGGCCTCCTGGGCCGACAGGCCGAACTGGTTTCGCGCTAATATGTTCACCAGCGGCTGAAGCAGGGCGATCATGGACCAGGTCAGGGCGTTGCAGCCCACAGCGATCGCCAAAGGCCGGTCTTTCCGCAATTGCCACAGGAAGCTCAGCGTTTTTGCCGGTCCGGACCAGGGGAAGGGGCACTTGGGCGCGGCGGCGGGATGTTTTTTGAGAAAGGCGGCGGAAAAAAGGCCCATCACGGATACCGCCAGCATGATCGCAATAAGCAGGTACTTGCCGGCTGAAAGCGCCACGCCCGCCAGGGCGATGCCCGCCAGGATCATGCTGATGATGACGGCCTTCAGGATGGCGTTGGCCGTGGTAATCTGCTCCGCCTGGCAGACTTCCGGAATTGAGCCGTTGAGCGCTGGGCTGAACGCGGCGGCGCGTAAACCCATCAGCACCGTCGCCGCAACCAGCAGCGGCCAGGAACTCCAGATGACGCCGCAGGCCCCCAGGCTCATGGCCAGGACCTCCAGCGCCTTTGTGCCCAGAATGATGTGCCGCTTGATGAAGCGGTCCGCCAGCCAGCCCGCCGGAGCCGCTAATAGCAGATAGGGAATCGTGAACAGAGAGGTTAAGAGGCCTTGGCGGCTTTCCACGCCGGCGACAATCGCCAGAAGCATCGTGGCCTGGCGGAAGAAGTTATCGTTGAAGTCCGCCAGACCATACAAGAGCACCATCGTGGCCAAACGGCCGCGACGACTGCCAGCGCTCTGGTTGTCTCCCCGATCATCCATCAACCTCGATTATAAATTAGAGTCGTCGAACAGTTGCGCGGAGAAATCCCTGCGGCAAAGGGACCTATAAAAAAACCGCCGCCACGAGGCTTGCTCGCTGGCGGCGGAATAGGGGCTGTTGTTTGTTTTTTGCGGTTAATGACCGGTAGTGGGCGGCTTTGGCAGATGCGTTTCGATCTTGCTCAGAATTTCACGGCTGAGGGCCTGATTGCCAAAAACGCCTATTCGAATTCTCACCTCAGTCACCCTGTTGGATTTGAACTCTGCTTTAATGCTCACTTTATCGTCTGTGGCGGTGCGGGCGACAATCTCTCCACCTAGTTCATCGGCAGAGGAAGAAAGCAAAACGATGCCCAGATCCTTAAGTGCTGCCTTAGATGCGGCAATCGCTTCCGGTGGTGTGGTCGTTTCCGTCGACCTTAGCTCGCCCCGGACATAAAGCGTACCCCCCGTTGCTCCGCCGCCGACTAACCCGAGCGCGATTATTTCTCCACCACATCCTGGAAGAAACGATAGAAAAGCAATTATGGCGCCACCAATAGCAGCTGTTGCAAGCTTCTGCACAGGAATCCCTTCCATGCCTGGACAAACGATCTCCGAAGCACTTGTACTTATATCGACAAATGCTCCCGGATTCGTTCATCCATTGCCTGCTGATCGGCGGTGAAGCTATAGAGGGCCGAAAGGGTCATCAGGGAGTCGAGTCCTATCTCCCCGGTGGCCAAGCGGTCGCGCCACAGGGCCAACTTGGGAATTTTGCCGTCCTGGCTGGCGCGGCGGATATCCTGGTCGCTCCAGAAGGGGAGCAGGTCGCCAAAGCCAATGTCCGCCATCATTTCCTGGATGTCCATGCCGGTCAGGCTGGTGGCATCGCGCTTGGCGATCTGTTCGATGCTCGCGGCCAGGCCGCTGGGAACCTCCCACAGCGTGTCCACGGCATATGCGCCCGGCGAGATGCCCATCCCAAAGGCCGGGCGGAAATTGTCGTCGATACCCTTGCGCACTTCCTTGGGCGAGAGACCCGAATCCTGGAATTCCCTGGCTGCCTTGGGCGGCATGGTGAGTACATCCACGCCCGCCAGGGATTCGATCTGCTTGCCCGACCGCAGGGAGGCGGCGATCTGAAGCGTGTGAATATCCTGCTGGCGGCGCAGGCGGCTGACCATGGCCTGGCTGGCCGCGATGGCCCGCTCGCCCACCCACTGGCCATCGCCCAGATGATTGTCCGCCACCACCTGATTCAGACGGCCCAGGAACACGTTGCAGTAGACTGGCCGCGAGAGCAGACAGATCATCAAGTTTTGCCGCGCGGAAAAGCCGAGCGTGAAGTTGACGGGAATGCCTTCGCGTCCCAGCCGCGCGGCGGCTACCAATCCCTCGGCCGTCAGCGGCACCTTGATGAGGAACCGCTCGGGGCAGATCTGATAGAGGCGGCGGCCATAGGCCACGGAGCCCGAGGCGTCGTTGGCCAGATCGGTGTGCAGCTCCACGGAGACACGGGCGTCGAACTTTTCCACCAGGCGCAAGGCGTGGTAGGCGTTGAGGATGAAGGCGATTTCCTGGATGAGCTCTTCATCGCTGATACGCTCCACCGCTTTGCGCAGCATGGAGGCGGAGCGAATGATCACCCCGTCGTACGTGCCGCGCTGCACCTCGTGGTTGAGCAGCGTGTTGTTGGTGGTAAGCGCCGAGAAAGAGCGGTTCCACAACTCGCCCGCGCCTTCCATATCGCCGGTATCCAGCCACAGGCGGCTGCCGACCTCCTCCAGGCGGCGCCACAGCGGGTGGACCTGGAATTCACCTTGCAACTGGCCGTAGCGCGGCTTGAACCCATCCAGCACGATCTGCCTGGTGACATCGACCAGCGTGGTGTCCAGTATGTTAAGCATGGCTGTTCCTCGATTGTTATTTGCGCTGACGTACACGGACCAACAACACTGGCCTCCGGTGCAATTATAGGTCGCCGGCAGGGCGGTCCGACCTGCCTCCGGAAGATGCGAAAAACCTAATCCCTTGTGGCGCTGGTAATTGAGATTCCGGAAGAAGAGGGGGTGATTGAAAAATCTTAAACTTCGAAGATGGCCGAGACCTCATAACGTCCAGCGACATGGATGGGCAGGCCGCGCTGAACGATCTCTCTAGCGGTCTGGAGAGCCAATTCGGGCGTGTTGTTGTGCTCGGAAAGATGCGCCAAGGCGGCCCAGCGCAGGCGGTTATGGGAAAAATCGCGCAGCAGCCGCGCAGCCTCGGCGTTGGCCAGGTGGCCGCCGTCGCCGGCGATTCTCCGCTGAAGATAGATCGGGTAGGGGCCGTTGGCCAGCATATCGGGATCGTAATTGCTCTCCAGATACACCGCGTCGAGCTGGCCGATCAGTTCTTCCAGCTCGGGGAACACAAATCCCAGGTCCGTGAGGACGCCCAGCCGCTTGCCGCCATGCTCGATGACAAAGCACACGCCATCCACGGCATCGTGGGGCGTAGGAATGGTGTGTACGACGGCCTCGCCGATTTGAAGGGTCTGGCCGGCCTTAAAGATTCGCGGCGTATCGACCCGGCCCAGCGCCGCGCCTGGCGATCTGCCAGGTTTTCTCGGTGACGTAAACGGGCATTCGGTACTTGCGGCTGAAGATGCCTGCCGAGCGGATATGATCGACGTGATCGTGGCTGATTAAAAGCGCGTCGACCTTATGAATATCCTGCCCGTGCGCGGCCATACGCAAGGCGGCCTGGCGGCCGGAGATGCCGGCATCAATGAGCAGGCGCGTGCAGCCGGCCTGCACGAATATGCAGTTGCCGTTAGAGCCGCTCTGACACGAAAACGTCTGCATCAATCTTCCATCATGGAGGATCGCGGGATTATACACAACCGGCAGGAGCACCAAGAATTACAAAGTACAAGTTACAAGTTACAAATTACTGCAAGAGAAGGCGTCGCGTTGAATTTGTAATTTGTACTTTTTAATTTATCCTTTTACATGCTTGCTTTTGAAGCAACGCTCCGCGAAATTGCCACGCGATGACTCAGAGCGACCAAAACCAGCCCTGGACGGTCCTGCGCCTGATCAACTGGACCAAAGATTTTTTGGCGGCCAAGAATGTGGATTCCCCGCGGCTAGGCGCGGAGGTGTTGCTGGCTCACGTGCTTAACTGCCCGCGCATCTCGCTTTACGCGCAGTTTGAAAAAATTCCCTCCCCCGAGCAACTGGCCCGCTTTCGCGAACTGGTAAAACGCGCGGCGGCCTTTGAGCCCGTGGCCTATCTCGTCGGCCACAAGGAGTTTTACAGCCTGGATTTCATCGTCAATGAGCACGTGTTGATTCCGCGCCCGGAGACTGAACTGCTGGTGGATGTCGCGGTGGCGCAGCTAAAGGCGGCGGGACCGCAGCCGCGCTATTGGGATGCTTTTACCGGTTCGGGCTGCATCGCCGCGGCGGTGGGCAAGAATGCGCCTTCGGCCACCATCCTGGCCACGGATGCCAGCACTGAAGCGCTTAAAGTAGCCAACCAGAATTTGGAAAAGCACGAGTTGGCCTCGCGCAGCACAGTTGAGAGAGTGGATGTGCTGGATCTGCCCGAACATCTGCACCATCTGGCGCCGTTTGATGCCATCACGGCCAATCCGCCATATGTGAGCGACGCGGAAATGGCCGAACTGCCGCAGGATGTCCGCCACGAGCCCATTTCCGCCCTGGCCGGAGGAGGCGATGGCCTGAAGTTTATCAAGCCCACGATTGAGACAGCTCATAACTATTTGCAGACCGGGGGATTACTGGCGGTTGAAATGGGCGCCGGTCAGTCCGCGGCGGTGTGGGCAATAGTCAATCGGGTCGGCGAGTATAAGCGGACGAAGTTCCTGAAAGATGCGGCGGGAATCGAACGGGCGCTGGTGGCCTATAAGAAGGCGTTACCCTGAGATGCAGGGAATAATCGCGGTGAGGCGTGACTCACGATTATCGTGAGTCGCGCAGCCGGAAAAATCATCTCATAAAACGGTATTCTAATTCCGGTTTTCTGCCGTTCACCCTCTTCTCAGAAAAACAATTTCGTGCTATTGTGCCATGAGCAATAAACAGGGTAGCGTTACGTTTTGCTTTAAGTAATCGCCCGCGCGGCGATTATCCGACATAAAACGGAGGTCTTGCGAACGTGCCTTTCTGTTGGGCAACGAAAGACGCTATTTGCGCCTAAATCAGGAGAAGCACATGCACTCGAAGCGTAATCATGACGTACCTGAGCGGCCCGCTAATTTCATGCTCGAATCGCTGGAACCCCGCCAGTTGCTGAATGGCGATGTGACGGCCATCCTGCACAATGGCAACCTGTTTGTCGTGGGCGATCCCAACAACAACGCGGTAGTCATCACGGCCGGCGCAAGTGCCGGCGATGTCACGGTCACCGGCGCCAATGGGACGACGGTTAATACCGGCTCCTCGGCCAGCTTCTCCGGCCTGACCGGAAACCTTGTCATGGCCATGAAGCAGGGCAATGACAGTGTGACCATATCCGACCTGGAGGTACCCAAGAATGTCGCCATCGACATGGGAGCCGGCAGCGATCAGGTCAGGATCGATACAGGCACGAGCATTGGCCAGTCTTTAGCCATCGCCGGCAAGGGCGGGCTGATCGATACCAGCGACGTCATATTGGACACAGTCACCATCGGCAAGAACGCCGCCATTTTCCTGGGCAGCGGCGACAACAATGTGAATCTCAGCGGGGTAGCGGTGGAAAACGGGTACCTGGCCATCAGCATGAGGACCGGCCTGATGCACAGCTCCAACGTGGGCATCAGCGATACCTCCGTGGCCGGGAATGCCTTCATCACCACGGGCGCGGGCGATTCGGATATCGTCCTCGACACCGGCTCGGCGTTCCACAAGGCACTGGCCATCAGTTCCAAATCGGGCCGGGCCGATCTTCTGGGCGATCTGCACACCAGCGACGTCACGCTGGATAACATCACCGTGGATGGGTCGCTGGCCATCAGCGGCAGCAAGGCGACGGACACGTTGAGCATGGATACCGTGGCCGTGAGCGGCAATCTGTTCGTCCGCAGCGGCTGGGGCAATGACACCGCCTCGCTGGCCCATGTGACGGTCACCAAGGCCGCCGCGTTTGCCGGCACGGATGTCAGCATGTCCAACAGCACGCTGAACGGCCGGCTGGCCATTGTGGCCGGTCCCTTGGATGGCAACGTGAGTATGACTCACACGGAAGTTTTCGGCCGCGTGGGTATTTCTACCGGCGCCGGCACGGACAACGAAACCTTCACCAATTCGACCTTCCACGGCCGCGTGGATGTCGTCAGCGGCCGCGGCACGGACACGATCGCCGTTAACAGTTCCACCTTCGATTCGATCTTCACGCTGAAGACGCGCTCCGGCGACGACAGCGTCACGATGGCCGACTCCACCTTCGGCGGCCGCGTGCTTGTTACGACCGGTGCGGGCACCGATACGGTGAACATCAATGGCAATACGTTCAGCGGCCCCTTCACGCTGGACACCAACGTCGGCAACGACACGGTAAACATCTCTACGCTGGAAAATGACACATTTGCCCAGACCACGCGTATCTTCCTGGGCGCCGGTGATGACACGCTGACCGTGGGCTCAACCTCCACGCCCAGCTACGCCACGTTTGAAGGCCCGGTTTACTTCAATGGCGGGCCCGGCACGGACACAATTACGTACGAAGGCAACGGCAACGTGTTTCCGGAGGGCTTTCCCGTCGTGACGCCGTGAGTTGAAAAAGATTCCGTAAGTGATGAAGGGCGGGTCCTGAATCAGGACTCGCCCTTCTTGTTTATGCATTATTTCAAGCAGCCGCTAGCGGGCCACTTCGTTTCCCACCTTGCGGGCCCGCTGGGCCTTATCCAGGTTCACCCCTGCGGAAAGGCCGATCTCCACCAGCACATTCCAGCCGGCGGCGATGAACACATACGGGTTCATTTCGCCCGCCTGCTCCACGCGGATGGTCGGAAAGGGCGTGTTCTCCGTGGAAATGGCCACCACGGTCAGACCTACGCCTTCGGCCAGGACTTCCTGGAATTTGTCCATCTCCTCCGCGATGGGATCGACCAGGAAAACCACATCGTGCCGGTCCATCACCTCTTCGATCCCGTGCACGGCGTAGGTGCCTTCGAGAAAATCGCTCTTGCGGCGGGTGATCTCGTTGGTCTTCAAGGTCAGCTCTTCCGCCACGCCGTCGTTGTACCCGGCGAAATAAACCGTGCCCGCGCCGGCCGCGGCGGCGATGATCGCCGGATCGATCCTCTGCGTGAGCGCCGTCTCGAACTTCTGCGCCAGTCCCTGCACGTCTTCGCCCATGTCGCGCCCGGCGATGTGGCTGATGATGGACTGATACACCAGCGCCTGCTCCACCACGCTTTTCGTGGCGGCCACGGCATTCTCCCATCCGCAGGACAGCACGATGGTCTTTTCGCAGCAGCTTTCCAGCACGGTGTGGCTGTTGGCCGTCAGGCCGTAACGGGCCGCGTGGCCGTGCGATTTGAGCCGTTCCAAGAGCGCGATCACTTCCCGCGTGCGGCCCGAATTAGAGGCGCCAAAGACGGCAAAGCTGGAGAGGTCATAGGCCTCTGCCTGGCGCGCCCCTTCTGCAATGGTGCACATGGGAGCGCCCAGGTGAGCGCCTTGCGGATGGCATTCTTGGCGGGAAAGATGCGGCTGGAGCCCTCGCCCGTCAGGAGCAGTTTGCGTTTTGGGGCAACCTCCTGCGCGATCTGTGCCGTAGCGCGCCAGTCGAAACGTCGGATCACTTCCACCGTATCCATCATCTCGCGCATCAGGGCGAATTGGGTGTAACGTTTCTCTTTCACATTCATCGTCTAGTCCTTACTGCCCCGCCATTTTCGCCGCAGGGGCAGGCACATCCAAAGACATTTATTCATAGGCCCTTACTTCTTCGCCTTCGCAGGCCGCACTTTTTTATATTTCAGCCGCGCGAATTTAGGCAGCGCGCCGACCAGCGGCCGCGCGTAATCCAGGAAGGCCTGCGTGGGGAAGTTGCCGGCGCTGTTGATCATCTCGTCCGGCATGGGTTTGGCCCTGACCGCCACATCCGCCAGCGCGGCCGTGCCCGTGGTGCAGAGATAAGGGCTTTCCGTAGTGCGTTCCAACGTCACCATGAGGCCGGATTTGCCGTCATTCGCCAGTTTCGCCGCCGCCAGGCCGCACTGATATGCCTCTTCCAGGTCCAGCTTGCTGGCGCGATCGATGGCGGACATGGGCAGCGATTCGGTGATCTGAAATTCCCCGCGCCAGCCGAAGTTGTCTGCGATCATCCTGTGCAGGCTGAGCGCCGCGCCTGTGCCGCTCGTCGCGCCGTATTCCAGATTAGAGAACGCGTCGCGCACCTGCGGGGCCGAGACGGGCGTGCCATCGGCGTACTTGATGCCTTCGCCGCACACGATAGACACGAAGCCGAAACTCCGGTGCGCATCCTCCACATCGGCTAAAAACCCGTCGCGGTCGAAAGGCCGCTCGGGCAGGTAGATCAGGTGCGGGGCATCGCCCTCATCCTCCTTGGCCAGCGCGGCGGAGGCCGCCAGCCACCCCGCATCGCGGCCAACGGACTGATAGATGACATACTGGTCCACCTTCTGCATGTCCCGCGCGAGGATGCCGGCTTCCAGAACAGAGAGGGCGGTGAACCTGGCCGCGCTGGGATAGCCCGGCGTGTGGTCTGTGCCGTAAAGATCGTTGTCCACAGTCTTGGGAATGCCGATGCCGACAAGCGGGTAACCCTGGCTCACCGCGTAGGCCGTGACACGATTGACCGTGTCCATCGTATCGTTGCCGCCGATCATAAACAGGGCGTGAATGTCGAACGCGCGAAGCCTGTCCAGGATGACCGGCAGGTCGTGGTCTTTCACCTTGTGCCGCGAGGAGCCCAGGGCGGAAGAGGGCGTCTTTCGCAGCAGCTTGACCGTGGCCTTGCTCTCACGCGATAGGTTCACCACATCGCCGGCCATGAACCCTTCGATGCCCCAGCGCATGCCGTAAATGCCGGTCACATCAGCCGCATCGCGGCAGCCATCGATCACGCCGGCCAGTGAGGAGTTGATCACGCTGGTGGGCCCGCCGGACTGGCCGATGATTACATTGCCTTTTTCCATCTTCTCTCCCTGGTGGCACAGGCTTTCAGCCTGTGTCTTTGAGCCTGTTTATACAATTCAAGAATCCACAGGCTGGAAAGCCTGTGCCACCATCGATATGGTGAGTTCATGGCCGAGGGCAAAATTCTTTACGCCGGGGACGCCTCGTTAGCTTCCGCCGCCAGCTATCTGGCGGGAATTCTAACCCATGTGGGCCTCTCCTTCGATTACGTGCCATCCAACCGGCCCTGTACCGAGCTGCTGGCTCACGCGCGGCACGATTTATACATCCTCAGCGATTATCCCGTCAATCAGTGGCGCGGCGTGGAACTTTTGCGCCTCCATCAGTACGTTGAAGAAGGCGCCGGCCTGCTGATGATCGGCGGCTGGGAATCTTTTTGCGGCGCGGCGGGGCAGTACACAAACACGCCCCTGGCCGATGTGCTGCCCGTGGAGATGGCCCAGCAGGATGACCGGATCAACTGCCCGCAAGCCTGTTTGATGGAACTGGCGGAGGCGGGGGCGGCAAAACATCCGATTCTGAAGGGATTGCCCCTGGATAAACCGCCGGGAATCGGCGGGTACAACCGCGTTAAAGCCAAGGCCGGTGCAGCGACGCTTCTTTTGGCGCGGCAGTTCGATGTCCAGGTCAGCGGCGGCGACTACGAATTCACACCCACCGTAGCCGATCCGCTCCTGGTCATCGGCAGCTTCGGCCGCGGCCGCGTGGCGGCGCTGGCCACGGATGTCGCCCCGCACTGGGTGGGCGGACTGGTCGACTGGGGCGATGCCCGCATCAAAGCCCAGGCCGAGGGCGGCGAGGCCATTGAAGTGGGCAACTGGTACGCGCAGTTCTTTGCGCAGCTCGTGCGCTGGACAATGGGGCGGGAATAGGTGTTTAGGCATTTAGCCTGTTAGTCTGTTAGGCGCTTTCGCGAGCATCCATCAGAGAATTCTTTGTTTTTTCCTAAATGCCTAAACCGCTGAATGCCTCCTGAGGGAGAGATTGAATGCTAAAACCGACATTGTCGGTCAGTGAAATGCAGGCACTAAAGCTGTTAATGCAGCTTCTGCCCATGCCCGGCCCATCCTGCCAGGAGGGTCTGGTGGCGGCGACGATCGTGGCCCGCCTGAAGACGGCGGGACTGCCGCGCGCGGCCATCTCCTTTGACAACGCCCATAAGAAGAGCGATGTTGCCGGCGGAGAGTGCGGCAATTTGATCATTAAATTGCCGGGCACGACCAAGAAGCCGCGCAGGCTGTTCTCCGCGCACATGGATACAGTGCCTTTGTGCGTGGGGACAAAGCCGGTCCGGCGCGGCGGAAGAATTGTCTCTGCGAATAAGAACACCGGTGTCGGCGCAGATAATCGCGCGGGCGTGGCGGCGCTGCTGTATATCTTGGAAGAGATTTTGAGGCGAAAACTACCCCACCCGCCGCTGACGTTTCTCTTTACCGTGCAGGAGGAGCTGGGCCTCCAGGGTGCGCACCACGTGGATGTGGCCAGGCTGGGCAAGCCCGCCATGGCCTTCAACTACGACAGCGCGGCGGAACTGACCATCGGCGCAACCGGCGGGTACCGCATCCAAATCGAAATTGACGGCATCGCCTCGCACGCCGGTGCGCGGCCGGAAAAAGGCATCTCCGCCATCACCGTCGCCGCGCTGGCCATTGCAGATTTAGAGAAAAACGGCTGGCTGGGCGCGATCAAGAAGGGCAATAACAAGGGAACCAGCAACATTGGAATTATCCGTGCCGGCCAGGCCACGAATGTCATGTGCCCCCATGCGGAACTGAAGGCCGAGGCCCGCAGCCACGATCCTGCGTTTCGAAAAAGGATTTTGCAGGAATACCGCCGCGCGCTTGAAAGAGCCGTGCAAAGAGTCCGCAATGATAAGGGCCGGCGCGGCCGCGTGAAGTTTTCATCGCGCCTGGACTACGAGTCGTTCAAGCTGGCTAAGGATTCGAAGGTCTTTGCCGCCGCGCGGCAGGCTACGCGGGAGTTGGGCATCAATTGGGAAACCAAGGTCTCCAACGGCGGGCAGGACGCCAACTGGCTCAACGCCCACGGCATTGAAACCATCACGCTGGGCGCCGGGGCTCACGAGGCGCACACGGTAAGTGAATATCTCGAAATCGCCGAATTTCTCGACGGCTGTCGTCTGGCGCTGCACCTGGCGACGAATGTCTCGTGACTATTTGCGGCCCTTGCCCTTTTTGGCGGGCTTGGCTGCTTTAAATTTGCTCTTGCCAAAAAGTCCGTTGTAATTGCTCGATTTATACGGCGTGAACTGGAAGCGGCGCATGACTTCCTGCGGGCCGGCGGCCTCGATCACTTTGATCAAGGAGCCCACTTGGAGCTGCGACTGGAAGGCCATGATCGCATCGAGCTTCTTCTTGAAGGGCCCGGGCGCGGAAGAGACACGGTGCGTGGGCGGCTCGGGGAAATCGCAGTACACCGCCAGCTCGTATACCACCGGCTCTTTGGGCAGCGGCTCACCCAGCTCCGGCCAGATCGCGCCGGCGGCATGGAACGTCGAGATCATCATCTCCTGGTACACGAAACGATGGTCCGGGTGCAAATCCGCGGCGGTGGGCATGAACACGCGCGTGGGCCGCACCTTGCGCAGCAGTTCCGTAAAGGAATGCTGCAACCCGGTGAAGCCGAAACTCTGCGGCTTCTCCTCGGCCACGGCGTGGCGGCGGCCCTGGTACAGGCTCAGCCGGCAGTCGGGAAAGCCCAGCCAGTGAATTTCCTTATAAGACAGGCCCAGCATTTGATAAGCGTTGTACGTCTCCACGCGGCGGATCTGGCTGATCTTGTCCTGGAGGGCGATGTCGCAGTAACCCATCGAGCCATCCGTGACGATGGCGTTGTGTACCGGCACACCGTCGGCCAGGCCGGCCTGGATGACCAAGGCGCCGCACATCACCACATCATCATCGTGGGCACCGACGAAAAGAAAACACTCCTTGCCTTCCTGCCAGTCCTTTTCCGTCTGGGACAGGCTGGAGGCGACCTGGCGCCGGCGGCCATCGAGCAGGGTTACTTCAAAGTCGTTCGACTTCTTCGAGGACTTCTTGGGGGCTGACTTTTTCTTCGCTGCCGCGCGTTTTGCCATGGCCTGATCTCCCGAGGTTCCGCCGCGCATCGCCGCGCGTGGCGGTAAAGCTCAAAAGCTTATCCGCTAGCGTCAATTCCTGCAACGGCGGGGGCGGACAGTAAATCGGTATGGACGGTCGCAAATTCGGCCATCTAATATCCGCGGCGAAGGAATACTTCCCCTGAAGAAGCGCAAGAAGGAGCGCAACCGAAGAGGTTGCGCTTCTTCAGCCGTGCGTTGTTAAATAAGGACTTAGCTCTGAAGGAGCGCAAGAAGCGCAAGGTGCGCAACAATATGCATGACCAAATGAACGAATTTGGTCATTTGGTCATTTTTCTGAAGCCTACTTAGCACAAGCTCATGTGATTAAATGACTTACAAGTAACCAACTAGTGAATTGCTGCAATCAGTCCTGATACGGTATCTTTTGATGCATCTGCATCCAGTGGTCAACCTGGGGTCAATCTGGTAGTCAGCCTCCTCCATCTTGCCAAGAGACCATGTGCATTTAGAATAGATTTCATGCTCGAGCAACTTGGCAAACTGGTCCTGGCCGTGGGGGCCATACTGATCGCCCTGGGCGGGGCGATGTATCTCTTAGGCCGCCTTGGCCTTGCGCGGCTGCCGGGGGACCTCTCCTTCGGCGGACGCAACTGGCGAGTCTATCTGCCCATTGGGACGTCCATACTGCTCTCCATCCTGCTGACGCTGATCCTGTACATCATCTCGCGGAACAAGCATTAATTTCTCACATGATTGCCGCGCCGGCGGTGGGGGCGTATGATGCCGCCCTTGCGTTTTCACCTTTGAAATGAGGAGCAGTCCTTGGCGACGTACAAGATCAATTTCGCCACCTGCCGGGGGCTGGATAAACCGGCCGCGCTGGTCAAGGCGATGGAAGAATACGGCCTGGCGGAAAAGGAAGAGATGGGCGTGCTGCACGCCAGCGCCGCCGGCGGCGCGGCCTTTTCCACGCTGGTGCGGAGGACGAACCTGTCCATCCAGCGGCTGGATGCCAAGAACCGCCAGGTCGTCAGCGACCAGGTGGAGAAGGTAACGCTCATCCCCTTCGGTGCGTTCCCCGAGGCCGAGCAACTCGAGGTGTATGCCGGCTCGGCGGGAACGATCAAAGAGGTGGAGGCCTTTCTCGGCGGCGCTTTGACCTTGGCGGTGGTGGTCGAGACAATCGAGCTGGATGTGATCGCCAGCGTCCAGAAGCTCATGAAATCGGCCCAGAAGTTCCAGCTCCGCGCCGTGCGCGTGTCCGATTACGCCGCTTCGAGCTACATGATGGGCCCGTATGCCCCAAAGTTCATGGACACAGAGCACGGCCTGAAATTCCTGGATGAATACGCCGAGGGCATCAAGACGGTGCAGGTGCGCTTCTCCGCCCCCGGCGGCCGCGCAACGGCCACGCTGACGCCCAACGCGTGTTTCAGTTTTTCCTGCGCGGAGGATGATCAGCCGTTTGTGCAGGATGTCTTGAGGAAGCTGGTGGGACGAGGGAAATAGGCTGTAGGCTGTAGGCTGTAGGCTGTGGGCTGTAGGCTGTAGGCTGTAGGCTGTAGGCTGTAGGCTGTAGGCTGTAGGCTGTAGGCTGTAGGCGCTGGAGGGAAGTTATTACCATCACGGTAGATTATGACAGCTACGCATACAACTGAGATTCGCGTCCGCTACAGCGAGACGGACCAGATGGGCACGTTCTATAACTCGCGCGCCCTGGAGTGGTTTGAGGTGGGGCGGACGGAGCTGTTGCGAGCCATCGGCCTGCCGTATGTGGACATGGAAAAGCGCGGGGCGATGCTGCCCCTGGTTGAAGCGCACGTCGAATTCGACGGCCGCGCGAGATATGACGATTTGCTGAAAATTACCGCCTCCGTCGCTATGGAAGGCAAGGCGCGGCTGCACTTTACGGTGGATGTCACGCATGCCGATGGCCGTCAAGTCGCAAAGGGGTACACCATCCATGCGGTAACGGATGCATCGGGCAAGCCCATTCGCCCGCCGCAGTGGCTCGTGGAGATCGTTGCATAACAAATTCTTGATGGGTGTTGGTGTGGCCGCAGAAATAAAGCTGAAGCTGGATTGCTATAGTCATTCCAATAAGAAGCAGGTTGTAATTTGGGGCCCGCCGAATGCGCCCTTTGCCGCTCTGCGGCAGTTGCTTGCGGATTTTGTTGTTTCAGACACGCCGAGCATTGAATTGCATGAACAGCCGTTCATCCAAGCGTTGAACGCGACAGAATTGACGCTGAAGAAATACAATCCGCCCAAGCGCAGGCCCTTCGGCCTGCACCTCCTTTCCAAGCAACCAACTCCGGGCTTATACCTGGTACAAGGAACGCAGACCGAATTTGAATGGTTCAAGAGCGCTGAGTATTGGGATGATGATGTCGCCCTTCTGGACGGACTGATTGATTCCGCTGGGTTCGGCCATCAGTATCTGTATCAGGGAGCTGACGTGGAGCTTATTGTCTCTAAGTGCGCGGCCGATGCTACAAACGCTAGTTGGTGATGGACGGCAAAAGTTCTTCGAGAAAACAAACGCAACCCTTTAGTCAGATTTTGTGCCGTGCCTACGGCACTCCCATATTTTGGCGATGGGTACCCCGCCTTGAAAGGCGGGGCTGCAATCTATCGTGCCTACGGCACTGGTATTGATGTGCAACTTGTGTTCATTACTCTACGCCTTTGTACATTTGCCATTTTCTGTAACGTTTGTGCAGCGATCTTGAGCCTTAGCTATGTAGGCTGCCAGAAAAAGGCAAGCAAGAAGAAGTGGTGATGCAATCGCTAAGCTAACAATCAAAACATCCTCCGAGTCTTTCCCCGAGAGGAAATTTGTAAATGTGTTATTAACCTCTAGATCCGCAACGTATCGAAGCGAGACGGCAACTCCGATTAACACTACAACGCCACCTGATCCATTATGCAGCAACGTATTGACGATATTCGAATGCCAAGGCTACGCAACCGTCGCTTGCGTGTTTTCACGTGGCAGCGTCGCGCTTTCTCGTTTCGTGCCTGCGTTTGAGTAATAATCTCCGCCTCCCTGGCCAGGAAGCTTTGACGAACCTGTCCCGTCAGCCACAGGGAACGCACCAGCGCCGCGGCCGCCTGGCGAATCTGGCATACGGTCAGCTGCGGATTTTTCCCCCCGCCACTGTTCCTGAACCGTGGCCAGGAACAGGTGGCTGACGGCCGTCAGCAGCAGATGACGCTTCAAGGAGCGATACCGGCGAACCTCAAAATGGTCCAGCCCCAACTCGGACTTTTCCACCTCGAAGCATTGCTCGACCCTGTACCGCGTGAAGGCCACGTGCAACATCACCTCCAGCGGCGTGCCACCCGGCGCGTTGGAGACGAAGTATTTCACCTCCTGCGGCGCCAAAATGTTGCGGGCCACAATCAACCAATGCGCCCGCGTCGGCAGACCATCCCGTTTCAAATACAGCCGCGCCGCCTTGACCTGCCAAACCTCCGGTCCCACCGTGCTGTCCTTGACATGGAACTTCCGCCACGCTTGTTTGCGAAAAGCTGCCCCGTAGCGCAGCATGTGGCGAACCTGGATGCAGGGCAGGGTCTTGACCTTCAGACGGGGATAATGCCTCGGCCGGCCGCGCCGCGTGGCCGCACGATGCTGTTTTTGAAGAACCTCCGGTTCGCGCAGCCAGCCGTAGAAAATCGACGGCACTTCCAGGACGTAGCGCTGGCCGCACTCGTCCAGGGCGCGATGAAAGTCCGGCACTTCGCCATAACCTTCATCCCCCGTCATCCATTCAAACCGAATCCCGTTGGCCACGGCGGCGGCACGCAGTTCCAGGGCGATCTGCCACTTGGGGCGATGCTGCATTGTGTCCGGGATGCCCGCCCCCCGGCACCGAGCACGATCATCGGACCATTCCTGCGGCAAGAACATCTCCCCCGGAAGCAGGGTGTGAAAGGCGCCCGCCACATAGCTGATATGCACCGTAACCACGCAGTTATCCACCTTGCCCGTGGCGCCGCAATATTGACGCTGCACGCCGGCGGTCTTGTCGCCCTTCTTGGGATGGGCCGTCTCATCCAACACGCCAATCGACAGGGGGTGGCTGTGTTGATCGCCCACGATCTGCATCAACCGCTGGGCCATGCGCGCATCATCCCAGTCTGCCAGCGACAGGAACTGCTGAAGCGTCCGCGGCGGAACGTCGGCCCGGTCCGCCATCGGCTCGATGCTCTTGCGCGGCAGATCCGACAATTGACCGTTGACGTAAACCCGCAGGTTGCCACAGGGCTCGCTGCGGCTGAAACAGTCGTCAAATTGTCCCAAGTACTGTTCCAACATCGGCTTGAGCTCTCGCAATTGCTTGGCATCCATGCCGTATCTCCTTTCGGGAAAAGCGCTCCCGAAAGGAACTATCGTCTGGCCGCCTGAGCTTTCTTGAGCCCAGATGGCGTTGTAGTGTTAAAAGGAAACCGTAAATTGTCATTATCAGTAGCAGAAGGATTATGCGAGCCGACAAAAGAGTTATATCTCTTCTTTTACGCGACATGCCCTTGCCTCCGCTTTAAAGCAGGTTTTATTACTGTCGGTTATTTGGCTTCCCTGCGGCAGTGTCTCGTTAAGCATTGATTTCGTGTGCAGCTGACACCGGTATTTAATTCAGCTTGCTTCGAATCAGTTCTGCCCGGGCCTTGGCCCGTTCATCTGGATTCATCTCGTGCCCCGCGGCCTTTTGCAGGTGGGCAGATTGGCTGAAGAGGAACAGTTCGTTCACCTTCTGAATGCCCAGCTCGGGCAGGCGGCCCAGGTGGATGCCCAGGCGAATCAGCGACAAATGGAACAAGGTCTCGCTGGTGGAGATCAGCCGCGCAGAGCGCAGGAGGCCCAGAGAACGGAAGACCTTGTCATCGACTATATCGACCCGCTTCTCCAGCAGGGCCTCGCGCGCGGCCTTTTCAAACTGGATGATGTCCGGGATGATCTGTTCACGGAAGTCCTGGATGATCTGCTTTTCGCTGCGGCCCAGCGTGGTCTGGTTGGAGACCTGGAAGAAATCGCCGCCGGCCTCCGTCCCCTCGCCGAAAAGCCCGCGGATGGCCAGGCGCATATCCCGCGCGGCCTGAAAGACCTTTTCGATCTCGCCGGTCATTTTCAGGGCCGGCAGGTGCAGCATGACGGAAACGCGGATGCCCGTGCCTACGTTGGTCGGGCAGGCGGTGAGGTAGCCCAGGCGCGCGTTGAAGGAATAGGGCACGCGGGACTCGATGGCATCATCGATGTGGTCGATAATCTCGTATGCTTTTTCAAGTTGCAACCCTGTGGCCAGGGCCTGCATGCGCAGGTGATCTTCCTCGTTGACCATCAGGGCGATGGTTTCCCCGCCTGAGGCCACCACGCGGCGGGCGCCCGTTGCGGCGGCGTGCTGGCGGCTGATGAGCTGGCGCTCCACCAGGAACTGGCGGTCCAGTTCGTTGGCGTGCTCCACATCCACGGCCAGCGGATCATCCAGCGCGCCGAGGAGAGAATGGCTTTTTCCAGCGTGTCCGCGATTTCCCTGCGCTGGTCGTTGGAGCAGCGCGACAGGAAGGGAAAGCCCGCCACATTGCGCGCCAGGCGGATGCGCGAGGAGATGACGATATCGCTTAAGGGGCCAGAGCCCGAGAGCCACTGGGCCAGCTTATTGGACAGGTCAGTGAGCTTCACGGATTCTCCAGCTTGCGAATCTGGTCACGCAGGCGGGCCGCCTGCTCGTACTTCTCCATGACCACCGCATCCTTGAGCTCGGCGCGCAGGCGCAGGACTCGTTCTGGCGCTGCTCATCGCCGCCGGCGTGGGCGGGCGCCTTGCCCACGTGCTCACCGGCGCCTTCATGCGCCCGCTGGAGCAGGGGGTTAAGCGCCGGGGCAAAGGCCTCGTAGTCGTGCGGACACCCTAAAAGGCCGCCCTGGCGGAATTCGAGAAAACTCATGCCGCAGCGGTCGCAGACCAGTTCCCCAAGCTGCTTGGCCTGCTGGGTGTGGGTGATGAACTCCTCGAGCATCTGGTTGATGCCCATGGTCGGCTGGAGGGTCAAGCCTTCCTGCGTGGCGCACACCTCGCACAGGTGCTTTTCCATCTTCTGACCATCGATGATCTCGGTCAGATGGACCGTCGCGGGGCGGTCGCACTTGTCACATTTTCGTTTATGTCCGTTCATCTTTCGGCCGGTATGGGGAACTGCTCACAAAACTCGGCCAGTTGGCCGAGGATGCGCTTGATGGTCGCCTCCTGGCCGCGGTTGGAGAGTATGTTATCGATCCAGCCCGCCACGATCTCCATTTGCGGCTCTTTGAGTCCGCGCGTGGTCAGGGCCGGCGTCCCCAACCGGATGCCGGAGGTCTCCCTGGGTGGCCGGGGGTCATATGGAATCTTATTCTTGTTGCAGATGATATTGGCCGAGGCCAGCCAGCGCTGGGCCATGTCGCCGGTCATTTCGCTGTCGCGGCTGCGCAGGTCGATGAGCATCAGGTGGTTCTCCGTGCCGCCGGACACCAACCGCCAGCCGCGCGAGGAAAGCGCTTGCGCCAGCGCCTGGGCGTTGGCCAGGATCTGCTTGGCATACTCGGTGAAGGCGGGCTGGGCGCATTCCTTGAGCGCCACCGCCTTGGCCGCGATGATGTGCATCTGCGGCCCGCCCTGCATGCCGGGAAACACCGCCTGGTCGATCTTTTTGGCCCATTCGGCGCGGCACATGATCATACCGCCGCGCGGACCGCGGTAGGTCTTGTGCGTGGTGGAGGTGACAAACTCCGCGTGCGGTACGGGCGAAGGGTGCACCTTGGCCATGACCAGCCCGGCGATATGGGCGATGTCGCACATGAGCATCGCGCCCGCGTCGCGGGCGATCTGGCCGAAGGCGGCAAAATCAATGATGCGCGGATAGGCCGAGGCGCCGGCCACGATCAGCTTGGGCTTGATCCGCAGGGCCAGCTTGCGCACCTCGTCCATATCGATGATTTCGGTGTCTTTTCGCACGCCATAGAAATGGCTCTTGTAGCACTGGCCGGAGAGATTGATCTCCAGCCCGTGCGACAGGTGGCCGCCGCAGGACAGGTCCATGGCCAGGATTTTTTCCCCGGGTTTGAGGCAGGCAAGGTACACGGCCAGGTTGGCGCTGGTGCCACTGTGCGGCTGGACGTTCAGGTGCTCGGCGCCGAAAAGCGCCTTGGCGCGGTCGATACACAGTTGCTCCACATCATCCACCACCTGGCAGCCGGCGTAATAACGCCGGCCGGGGTAGCCTTCGGCGTATTTATCCGTCATCACCGACGCGGCGGCGGCGAGCACCGCCTTGGAGGTGTGGTTCTCGCTGGCGATCAGGTTGAGCGAGCTTTGCTGCCGCTGCTGCTCGCGGCAGATCAGCTCATACACCTCGTGATCAACCTGTTCCAGGTCGTTAGACGCCATGCGTTGTCTCCCGTGGCCGATTGCAGGTGGGCAGTATGTTGACATGCCAAAAGCCTAAACAAACGCCCACGACTATGCTAGAAGCTTCATTGTAGCTTTTAGGAGGCGGAGAAAAAAATTTCTGGTGCTGTAGACTGTAGGCTGCGGGCTCTGGGATATAGCTGGAAGTTTTCTCCGCACGTCCGGCGGCCACAATAACCATCTCAAAACCTTGCCAGTTACTTATTTTATAGTCATACTTTTAGGGTCAAGGCAGCTATGGATGGCGGCGACTGGAAGCATTCCAGCGCAGGCACTAAGGATTGGTGCAATGAAGGTGACATGTCCAGCGTGCGGCAGGGCCTTAAAGGCGCCGGATGATTCCCCAGGCACGCGCGGCCGTTGCCCCCTGTGCGGCACGATGATCAAACTTCGCTCACCCGCCATAGCCGGCGCCGGTAAGAACGCGGCCGTGCAGGAGCGAGCATCGGCTTTGGGTTCTTTCGCCCAAAAGAAGGATCTGCCGGTCCAATCCCCATTCGATGGATTAAGCGCCCTGGCCAACGGAATAACGGAAGAATGCTCGTGCCCCGGCTGTCAAGCGCCCATGAGTAAGGAGGCCGTGTTCTGCATCCACTGCGGTTTTGAATTTCTGAGCCTTGCCGGTCCTGTTGAGAGGGCAAATCCCTTGCTCCAAGGGTTGGTTTAGTCGTACACATATCATTGTTGTGCCCCGGGTATGGCGCTTAAGGAAGCACCGTGAGAATCGATCCGGCCGTACATCTGAACCAGCCCGTTCGCCAGTTCGTGCGCAAGACGGAAACCGTGGTGCACCGCAACATGACGGTGTCGCAGGCGACCGTGCTGCTGCGATCCCGCCAGATCAACGAGCGCGTCGTGTATTTCTATGTGGTGGATGAAGAGGGGCGTCTATGCGGCATCCTTCCCGCCCGGGGACTGATTCTGGCCGCGCCGGATCAGCAGATCGGCTCGATCATGAATTCGCCGCCCATCGCCTGCGAAGGTGACAGACCTCTGCGGCAGGCGCTGGCCATGTTCGCCAAGCACCGGTTTCTGGCCCTGCCGGTGGTGGATCACGAGCAGCGGCTGCTGGGGGTGATCGACCTGGACCTGTATAGCGAGGAGGCCGTGGACCGCGCCGTGGCCGAGCGCGAGGCGGACGTTTTCCAGCTCATCGGCGTGTGGATGGAGCAGTACCAGTCCGGCGGCATCTTTAAAGCCTACCGGCTGCGCATGCCCTGGCTGATGTGCAACATCATCGGCGGCATGGTGTGCGCCGCAATCGCCACGTGGTTCGGAAGGCACCTGGCAGCAATCGCCGTAATTGCCTCATTCATTCCGTTGGTGCTGGCGCTGTGTGAATCGGTGGCCATCCAGTCGCTGACGTTAAGTCTTCAGCGCATCCATCTGGGACCATTAAGCTGGCGAATCTTCGCCCGCCTGTCGCAAAGAGAGGCCAGGACTGCCTTCCTGCTGGCCCTGACCTGTGCGATTGTGGTGGGGTTCACGTCGCTGCTGTGGGGACAAGGTTATCACGCGCCGCTGATCATCGCGATATCCATCCTGGTGGCCATGGGCATAGCCGCGCTGGTGGGGACAATTATGCCGCTCATGCTGCGGCTGCTGCAGCTGGATCCGCGCGTGGCCGCCGGACCGGTGGTGCTGATGTGCGTGGATGTGTGTGCCATGCTGGTGTATCTGGGCCTTTCAAGCCTGGTCCTGCGCTAAAGAGAAATGCGTCGTTTCGCCGATTCCAAATACTTCTGGCCACGAGAATTAATCATTATTACCATGCTCGCATTACGGCTAAGCAGCGGAGCCTGGCCGGCACTCGCATCCAACGTTTCACCTTCGGTGAGTAAGTGAAGGGCTAAGATGAAAAGAATCGCATTCTCGTGCGTGGCGATGCTCCTGGCGGCCGGCTGTGCCGGCAAGACTCACCGCGTGGAAGTCGGCCGCGACCTGGTATCAGATCCCACGGCTACCTCCGTGCAGGATTTCGAGACGGTCGCCCAGAACATGGCGCGTTCGCTGATCTCGCTGCCGCAGATCCAGAACGCCAATCCCGCGCCCACCATCGCCTTTGCCAAGGTGGAGAACCGGTCCAACGATTTTGTGGATTCGCAGGCCTTTCTGGAGAAGATGCGCACGCTGCTGATCAAGCACTCCGGCGGCAAGCTCATCTTTTTGGACCGCAAGCATCTAGATGAGATCAAGGCGGAGCGCGACGCCAAGGAAACGGGCGAATTCACCTCCTCCGGCGAAACCAAGATTTACGGCGCCGATTTCTTCCTTACCGGCGTGATCAGCTCTGTCAACGCCGCCGGGGGCAGTGAAAAGACCGTTTTCCGCCGCTACTCCTTCCGTTTGACCGATGCGCGGACCGGCGCCATTGTCTGGGAAGATGAATACGAATCGCAGGTCTATGCCAAGCGCGGCATGATGTATCGATAATCCGCGGCCGCAAACTCCCGCGCCTCTTCCAAAGCAATCAAAGGAGAGAACCTTGCAAGTGTCTTCGAGCCACAGGCGCGTAAGCGAATGTATTGGTGTGGGTCTGATTCTGCTGGCTGCGACGGCCCTGCTGATTGGTTGCGCCCAGCCAAAGGTCCCGGCGCTGCCGCCGGCCTTTCCACCGGTGGCCTTCGACGCCGGCTGCCCCGATGCCTATCTGGTGACCAATGGCTCCAAGTACGCCCAATATGATGCGGAGATAAAGGCCAAGATGATGGCTTTGCCGCGGATGGATAATCGCGACTACGCCATGCTGGCGGGCAATCAGGCCATGCTGGAGGAGGCGCTGGGCAATGTGCAGGCCTGCTGCAAGGATGCGATGAACTCCCAGGCGGTGATGAACGGCACAGTCGTGGGAGAAGAAGGCAAGGCCGTGGCCGCCGCGCTGGCCAATGAGTCCGCCAAAGTCTTTAAGGGTGAGTGTTACGAAAACGCCATGCTCAACTGCTGGGTAGGCCTGGCTTGCCTGCGTGGCGGCGATAACGAGACCGCCGCAGTCGCCTTCCGCCGCGCATTGGAGGCGGACAAGATGAGCAAGGAGGGCTGCCGAGACGATTTTAACCTGGCCTACTGGGGTTTGGGGATGGCCAGTCTGGAGAGCGACACTTCCTCCGCGGCCGTGGCCTTTCGCCATTGCGGCATAAACGATGTGAAGGCGGTGAGCGGGCAGAACCTGGTCGTGCTGATTTCACTGGGCCGGGCGCCTTCCAAGCGGCTCACCGGCCTTTACGGTGAATACGACGTGATCGAGCCTGTTTCATATGAGCCCCGCTGCGCGGAGGTGTTCGTCGATGGCAAATCATTTGGCCGCAGTGTCAAGTTGATCGACCTGTACGAGCAGAGTAAGGGTGTGCCGCGCTCAGCGAAAGATGTAGCACAGGGCGGTAAGGCTGTGGGCAAGCTGGTGCTGGCGAGTTTTGTCGGCGCCATGGCCGGCAGTAACGGCCAGAAGCTTGTGGAAAGCGCCTGGAACGTCAACGCCGACACTCGCACCTGCTACATGCTGCCCAACGAGGTTCACGTCGTAAGCGCTCAGGTTTCGCCCGGACTGCACACGCTGAGGGTCAAGTTCTACGATGCGGCGGGCAAGGAACTGCCGCGATACGAACAGGTGTGGTATTACGTGCCCGTGGGCGAAAAGGGCCGCCAGTACGTATCCATCCGCGGCGAATTCGACCGCTGCAATGTGCAAGGTCCGATCGCCTTTACGCGCGTGAACAAAGTCGGGTCGGACAAGAAGGCCGCCAAAATTACGGTTCGTTTTGATGCCGGTAATATGCCAGGCGTGAAGGTGGGGGACGAAGTGAAGGTCTGCCATTTTGTGAAGCAGACGGAGAACCGCGCGGATGTGGAGTATGGCTGGCGGTACGCCCCGATGAACTACGATGCCAAGGGCCAGCCCGTGGGTTATCCCGACAATCGCTGGCGCATGCAGGATTTTGAGATCGGCCTGGTGGGCTTGGCCAAAGTGGTGGGAATCGAAAAGGGCATGGCTACCGCCCAGGTCACTTCTCTGACCACGGAATACCAGCCCCAGGTGGATGACATGATAACCAGGGTACAAATGCGCGGCCGTCTGATCTGCCAATAATCCCAGAGCGTCGCGTGTGCGAGACGCACACGTGCGTAAGTCTTCCTGATCAGGCAGGACGATTAAAGCCTTATTCGGCAACAAGTTGAAGGATAAGAATATGCGGATTACAAAACTAAGCGGATTTGCCTGTGTGATGATCGTGTTGTCACTGACGCTGTCATTCGTGTGCGGCTGTCAGCAGAAAGATCCAAAGGTAATGGTCACGCCCTTTGTGGCCAAGGCGCCACAGCCGCCATCGACCACGCAGCCTTCCGGCGCACTGAAGGCCGAGCCCTGCACCGCTAAATATGAACAGACCATGATGAGCAAGTAATTCTTTACGGAAGGACGTATTCATGAGCAAGATCGGCAAGCTGGCTTTGTATCACCTGGTGTTGGCTGGACTGGTTGCGACCGGAATCGCCTGCCACCCCAAAGAACTCAATGGCCCCAAGGAGCCGACGATCCTGGGCGGGGCCAAGGTCATTGGCAAGGATTTCAAGATCACCAAACATTTCCGTGTGGTCAACCACAAGGCCTACCGCACGCCCACCGATTTGTTGCAAGTGAAGCTGGAAATCCAGAACACCGACGATGCAGACCTGTGGTGCGATGTACAGGTGGTCTTCTACGACGCCGACCATTTCGAATTGGAAAAGACCAATTGGCAGCCCGTGTTGTTCCTGAAGCAACAGGTGACGCATTATGAAACGACCTCGATTTCCAATCGCGCCGCGGATTATGTGGTGATGCTGCGGGAGCCGCGCAAGGGTCCCAAGTATATAGTTCCATAGGCATATCGGTGGAGGCATAAAGATGGCCGCGGGCTGGCGAATATTGGTTGTAGGCGTGGTGATCGGCATCCTGAGCGCGTCGTTCTGGGGCTGCGAGGAACGAGAGGCGGGCATAAGAATGGATGCCCCGCCGTGTGTGAATGTCCCGCCGCCATCGTGCACCCCGCCGGCCGCCACGTACCACTACCAGCACGATATCATGAGCGCGGCGGGTTCGTCCATGCAGGCCATGGCCCGGGAGTTCGTCATCGCGGTGGCCCGCGTCGGGGATACTTCACCAACTGGCTCGCCTTTTGGCGATAAGCAGGTTCAGCTTCCCAACAACGTCACCGTCAAATCCTCGGGGCAGGGCGGGGGCGAAACCAGGACAGTGGCCGGTGTGGATGAGTCGCTGCGATCAGAAAAACTGGCAGCCGAGCCCACGCCGCCGGGCTTTGGCCAGGCAAGGACGGCGCAGTTGACGTCGCTGCTGACCGGGGCGGGCTGCTTCACCGTGATCGAGCGCGAGAGCATCAACGATATTCTTCGCGAGCAGGAATTCTCTTCCAGCGAATGGGTCAGGCCTTCCGGCGGCGCCTGCGGCGACCTGGCGGCCGTGCGGTACATCGTCAAAGGCATGATGGAGGTAAACCAGGCCACGGCCAGGCCTGTCACGCCGGATGATTGGACCGATCCTGGGACCAAAGAACACATGCCGTACATCTTCCACCTGCGCATGTACAGTGTAGCCACCGGTCAGATCGTGGCCGCCGGCGCGGGCTATGGGGATACGCCCAGCGCGGCCATTGAATCGTCCGTCGGCGCCCTGCGCTCGGCCGCCATGGCCCTTTACCGCCAGATGCACGCGGCACAGGCGAGCACACAGCCGGCAACGCAGCCGAGATAGAATTCCCGTGCAGGTGCACGCATGTGGATGAACTATCTTTTGCTGGCGGGGGCGGGGACCATCGTTGCATTGTTACTGCGCCTGTTATCCCTGGTGCTTCTTCAGGGCCGCCGCCTGTATCACCCGACGCGCGAGCTGGAGGCGCTTCCCTCCGACCTGGGTCTGCCTTATGAGAACGTTTTCCTGACGACAAGCGACAACGTCAGCCTGCAC
Source organism: uncultured Phycisphaerales bacterium (assembly GCA_963785635.1). GTDB lineage: Bacteria > Planctomycetota > Phycisphaerae > SM23-33 > FEN-1343 > FEN-1343. Next base: position 200,771 of record CAWAWB010000010.1, on the reverse strand, counting down.
GGCTGGTTCATTCCGGCCGACCAGGCCTGCACCAACGTCTTAACGCTGCTCATGTGCCACGGCAACGGCGGCAATATCTCGCACCGCCTGGATAGCTTTGCCGTGTACCACAGTCTGGGGCTTTCCGTGCTGGCATTCGACTATCGTGGCTACGGCCAAAGTGCAGGCTCACCCAGTGAAAGAGGCATGTACCTGGATGCGGCGGCGGCGTGGGATTTTCTGATTCATCAGCGCAGGTGCTCAACCAGCAAGACAATCATTCTGGGACGTTCGCTGGGAGGAGCCGTCGCGGCCCAATTAGCGTCAACTGCCTCGCCGGCGGGCTTGGTAATTGAATCAGCCTTCACATCAGTGAAAGACCTCGCCGCCGAATACCATCCGCTGCTGCCTGCGCGGCGGTTATGCCGCTTCGAATACTCCACTATCAAATACATTCAGCAGGTTCGCTGCCCCGTGCTTCTGCTGCATAGCCGGCAAGACCAGACCGTACCTTTCGCACATGCGCAGAGACTCTTAAATGCCGCACCAAATGATAAAAAGCTGATCGAATTGACAGGCTCCCATAATGATGCACATCGGGCCGCGGCTTACGCCATAGCACTGAGAGAATTCTGCGCGCAATGCCCAAAATTTAAGGCAGGAAGCTAGACGACAGAACGCTTAGTCAGCCGCCCGATTGAGCGCCCATGCCGGCCATTTCCCCGCCTCTTTCACGGATTCCGCGCGGGGACAACCACCACCGGACAAGGCGCCTTGCGCAAAACTCCGTTGCACACCGTACCCATCAGCAGATTAAAGATCGCCCCGTGGCCGTGCGAGCCCATTACGATGAACTCGGCTCCCAGCCGCTGAGCTTCGGAGATAATCTTCCGCGCTGGTGTGCCTGAGACCAGCAACGCCCCCACATCCACGCCCTGCGCCTGCAAATCTTGGCGCATGCGATGTAGATGTTGGTGCTGGAGCCGCAGTTGCTGAGCGACGCTGTCGCGAATGTACACGGGGCCGACCTCGTAGCCCATGAAGTCCGGCTGCGGCGTGGCCACGTGAACCAGCCACAGCTTTGCATCCATCGCGCGCGCCAATTCCGCCGCGCGCGCGACCACCGCTTCCGTCGCATCAGAAAAATCGATCGCAGCAATGATGTTTCGGGCCATGGACGGCGTCCTTAAAGAAAGGCTTCCCGCCGATGTCGAAACGCATATAGATAAATTGCCGACTTGTAACTACTTATATTGTAGCCTGGGCAGGACTCTCTGGCTAGCCCAGCAGAGGCTTTGCTCGCTGGACCAACTGGACGGCCAGTCCCCATGGGTCGCGAAGCATGGCCACCGTATCGCCATTGGGCAAAGTTCGTGGGGCTTCAGCCTCACGGGCGCCAGCGCTCAGCAGGCGGCTGTAATCCTTTTTCAAATCAGGAGATACCAAAGCCAGATGCAGAACCGCCGGATCGATCGCATTATAATTGGGAACCTTTTCCTTGGGTCCGCTATAGAGCTCCAGCAGCATCATTCCGCTCAAGTCGGCCAGGAAATGGCCATAAGTAGGGGGGTTCGGATTGGCCCGTTTTACCGACATGCCAAGATGTTCTACGTACCATTTGGCCATGGATACTGGATCAGCAACCATGTACGCAACATGCTCGATCTTCACAGGGCCTCCTTGGCGCAGGGAACGCAGTGACCCTTATGTACCGCGCTTTTGCCCCGGGGTCAATGTAGGAAAAGTTGCCAATCCGTACCGCGCATCATTCCCACTTCACGTACACCGCCTGAGCCAGTGGACCATCGACGGTGAACTGGCTGTAGCCCACCTGAAAAACGTATGAAGGCCAGCGGCGGATCAGTTGAATGGTTGATCCAGGCATAATCCCCATGGCCATAAGCTTCTGTACCGCGCGGCTGTCACGCGTAGTTAAATAGGCCACAATGCCTTTGGCGCCAACCTTTCCCCCTGAAAGCGGCCCCACCGGCGTCGCCCGTGCCTTGCGCGATTCGCGACAGCAGGGGCCCGGTGGTATTACCTTGCCGTGCGGACAAGTAGTAGGGTGACCCAGCAACGTGCACACCTGGTCGGCCAGGTTACGCACCAGCACGTGCTCGAAACGGCAGGCATCCTCTTCCATTTCCTCCGGCTTGCCGGCCAGAACATCCTCCAGCAGACGCTCGGCCAGCCGATGGCGGCGAACCACGTCCTGCCCCGCCTCCAACCCCGCGACGGTAAGTTCATAGCGCCCTTCACTGGCGCTGGCCAGCTCCGCCGTCTGCACCTCCTGCATCGCGGCCGTGGCGGTCAGATCAGAGGGATATGGCCCGCCCTCCGCCTGGCACATGTACAGCGATTCCAAAATTTCCTCAGCCTCAGGACTGACCATCGCTCTTACCCAGTTTCTTTCTCAGCCATTTCACCAGTTTCGGCTCGGCAGGCATCTCATAGCCGCAATGCGGACACTTCACCTTATGGCAGCCGCCGAACATGGCGCAGCCGCCGCATGCGCTTTGGCAGGCTGCTTCATCGAACTCTTTGTCACAGAAGGAGCATTTCATAGCCGCGCTCCCACCAGATGCAGAACTGCACTAACGGCCAGGCCGCTCGCAAACGCAATCACCAGCACAAGCGCCGAACTTAAAAGCGCTACGCGCCAGCCGCATTCCTTCTTCATGATCAGGAACTGGGCGATGCACGGCAGGAATAGCGTCAACGTTATCGCCGCCACGGTAAGCTGCACTCCCGAGAGATACTGCTGAATGTCGTACAGCCCTGCCGCGCCGTAATCGCGGCGGAAAAACCCAAATAGAAAAGCCACCGCCGCCTGGTCCGGCAGGCCCATCAGATGCACCAGCGGCTTTAGAACGGCTACTAGCGCATCAAATACGCCCGTGATCTTTCCCAGCCAGATCAGGACGCTGGCCAGGAGGAATAGCGGCAGGACTTCCCGGAAGTACCACACCATCCGCGAATAGGTTTTAACGGCCATGTTGCCGATGCGCGGCAGTCGCAGGGGCGGCAGCTCCATGTAGAAGCTGGGTCCCGGCCCCGGCAGCAGCCGCGCGGCCAGATAACCGGCAATCAAAAAGATCCCGCCCACGCAGATCGCCCAGATGATTAGACCTCCCGGGTGTCCTGACATGAGGCCCAGGATTACCCCTAGCTGTGCGGAGCAGGGGATGGCCAGCGCCAGCAGGAACGAGGCGATCACGCGCTCGCGCCTGGTCTCCAGCGTGCGCGTCACCAGCGTGGCCATGGAATCGCAGCCAAAGCCCAGCACCATAGGTATTACTGCGCGGCCGTTAAGGCCAATCACCTTGAAGACCCGGTCCAGCAACATGGCCAGGCGCGGCAGATAGCCGCTGTCTTCCAGGATCGAAAAAGCCAGAAAGAACGTGCCCACGATCGGCAGAACAATGGCCACGGCGTAACGCACACCTAATGTCAAAACGCCGTAATCCCCCACAAACAGGTCGCGCACGATTTGCCAGGGAATGACCGCCTGGGCCGCGCGGGTGAAAAGAGGGTTAAGGATATCGATGAACAACCTGTGCTCCAGCAGATCCACCAATGTGCCGGCGCCGAATTTGCCCACGAACTGGTACAGCCCAAAGTACAGCACCGCCAGCAGCAGCGGCAGCTCCGGTTATGGGATTCATGCACAGCCGGCTGATCCTCTCGCGCAAGCCCGCCGCGCGCCGCACGGGAAACATCACTGTCTGCGACACGATGCGCTGAGCCTGCTGCCGCGTAGCCAGCGAGACATGGTAGTGTACCGAATGAGGCAGCTTGCACCGCAGCTGGGCCGCCCGTTCATCAATGGCCTGCGCACGCTCCTTGCCCAGGCTGTATGAGAGGTTTAACACCTGGTCGTGCACATCCTGCAAGAGCAGCAGGGCTTGTGTCCGCGGCGAGATCGTATCCACGGACTGCACATCACTGGCCAGACCGCCAATTGCCTGTTCCAGTTCGTGATCGTATTCCACCTTGCCGCAGGCGGGGGCGGCATTGGGAATCTGGGCGAGCAGTTGGTCAATACCTTTGCCGTTAGTGGCGACGGTCTGGATGACCGGCACGTTCAGCCGCCGCGCCAGGGCCTCGCAGTCGATCTTGATCCCCAATCGCCGGGCCTCATCCGCCATGTTCAGCACCAGGATCACCGGCAGGCCCGCCTCGATCAGCTGCAGTGTCAGGCCGAGCATCCGCTCGATGTTCTTCGCGTCGATGACGTGCAGCACAGCCCTGGCGCGCTGCGAAAGCAGCAATCGGCAGGTCACCCGCTCCTCTTCGCCTATGGCTGCCAACGAATACATGCCCGGCGTATCGATGACTTCCATGCGATTAGCCCCGGCCCTGAGCACGCCCCGGGCCACTTCCACCGTCGTGCCGGGGTAGTTGGAGACGGTGACGTAGCGGCCGGTCAGCCTGTTAAACAGCGCGCTCTTGCCCACGTTGGGGCTGCCCACCAGCAGAATTGGCCCGTCCGCGGGCGCAGCGGCCGGCGGCGCCGCCTTGACTGCACTTATGGCCGTAGCCGTTTGTGAAGCTCCATCCATTGCGTCAATCTCATCCTCGAGGAACGCCCGCAAAAAGGGCGAAGTCCCGATTTCAATCGCTACTATAACTGAACAGTCATTTGTAGAATCACGAACAAAAAAAATCAGCCCGCCTGCACGTGCCGCACTCCTTCGGCGAACAGATGGCTGATATGAATGTCATCCAACGAGTAATACACGGCCTTGCCTTCTTTGCGGTATTTCACCAGGCGCTGGCCCCGTAAAAGCCGCAACTGGTGCGAGATGGCCGAGCCGGTCATGTTCAGGATCCTGGCCAGGTCCAGCACGCACAACTCCTGCCGCGACAGCGCGGCGATGATGCGGATGCGCGTCGGGTCGGCCAAGGCCCGGAACGTCTCGGCCAGGGCATTGATCATGGCGTCGGCGGGCACGGCGCCGGCCGCGTCCGTGGCGCTGCGGGCATCGACGTACCGGCATTGCCCCTGGCGCGCGCGGGGTCTTTAACGCACTGGTCATTCCAAAAGTTCTCCTGCAAATGAATGCTCATCTATTCAAGCGAAAAAGCATGCTACAGTCAAGGGCCTAATACAGTTGAACAAGTCAAGAGGTGGCCACCGGTCAAACTCAGCTTTTGGCGGGCATGGCCGCACTGAGGTAATGGTTGTACGCGGCAATCACATCTTTGCGCTTGAGCAGGCCCAGCACTTCCTGCCGGCTGTCGCTCGAGACTATCGGCAACTCCTCGTATTCCTGCGCTGCAAACTGCACCATGGCCGCCGGGAGCTCCGTATCCGTGTGCAGCGGCTCGACGCTCTGGGCCGCCACGTCGGAGACGATGGCAAATGCGCTGAATTCCTTTTGGTAGATAAGTCTTCTGATCTGGTTCAGACTGAACAGGCCCGAGTATTTTCTTTCTTTATCCAGCACGGGAAAAGCTGTCTGCCGGGTTGTGGGTATTGCCTCCATCACCTTGACCAGCGGCGTTTCCGGGTGAAAACACACGATCCGCTCGCCCGCTTTCCAGATATCGCCAACGGTGATACCCTTGAGCACGCCTACGATAAAATCACCGCGGTGCGCGGGGGATTGCAGGCGCGAAGGCACCTGCTCCCGGTAAATCGACCAGCCCCGGCTTAAGAGGTAGGCAATGGCGCACACCCACATGGAAGGGAGCAGCAGCTCATAGCTGCTGGTCAGTTCCGAAACCATGATGATGGTGCTGACCGGCACTTTCGCCGCCGCGGAGAAAAAGCCGGCCATTCCAAGGATCACAAACATGTCCACCCGCGTGACCGTGCCGGGCATCCATTTCTGGAGCAGTAGGCCCGAGGCGGCCCCCAAAGTTCCGCCGATGACCATGCTGGGCCCGAACACGCCGCCCGAGCCGCCCGATCCGATTGTCATGGAGGTGGTCAGAATCTTTCCCAGCCCCACTGCTAGAAGCAGCGCAATGGCGGCGGGCAGTCCCAGTTGAATCTGCCCATCCAACAGCTTTTGCAAAATACCGTATCCGAACGAAAGCACGCTCAGGGAGTCATGCTGCGCCTGCCGGCCAGCGCCGGATAAGGCGTAAAAAATGCCCAGAGCGAAAAGACCCGTGCCTAGCGCGCCGACGGCGGGCTTGAGATGCGGCTTCATGGGCAGCAGGTGAAAAAGCCTCTGACAACCGTAGAAACAACGCACGTAAACCAGGGAAGCCGCCACCATGACTATAGCCAGAATGGTCAAGGGAGCCAGCAACATCGGATGGTTAAAGTGCAAACCCGGTTGAACGGTGAATAACGGTTCAAACCCGCTGGTGATGTGCAGGGCGTAGGTGGCGATCATCGCGAAGACGCAGTACGCGACGGTGCAGGAAATAAAGGCCGGTATCAGCGCCTCGGCCTCAAAATCCTCCTCCCTGTACAGCACCTCGATGGCGAAAATGGCTCCCGCCAGCGGAGCGCGGAATATGGCGGCAATGCCCGCCCCCATACCGGCCACCAGCAGCATTCGCCGCTCGGATTCAGAAAGTTTGAGCATTCTGCCTAAGAACGACCCGAAGCCGGCCCCGATCTGAGCGATGGGTCCTTCACGGCCGCCTGAACCACCGCTGCCCAAGGTAATAGCGGAAGCGAAAATCTTCACCAGCGGCACGATGGGCCGGATGATTCCGCGGTTGCGATGATACGCCTTGATGGCTGCATCCGTGCCGTGGCCTTCGGCTTCCGGCGCGATTTTGAAGACGATTATGCCGGAGATCAGTCCTCCCATTGTGATGACCACCAGGATCATCCAAGGCTGCATCTCCCTGAAAACCGGATGGACCCTCGCGAAAAGCTTCCATTCGCCGGTGGGGCCGTGCGGACTGTAACCGGCCAGGGCAGTTAGTCCGTAGCTGACAACCATCTGGGATAAGAACTGAAATACCACCGCCCCCAGACCCGCCACCACCCCGACCAGACCGGCCAGCAGTATGAGTCGTCCGACGGTATGAAAACGGCCGGGCACAGCCGGCCAGACGCCAACACGTCTTAGTATGCTCATCATCCTCGTCCGCCCGGAGCAAAGATGCGCACCTTAGCAAAAAATAATTTCAAGTCAAATCATTTGCGTCATCTTCACAGACAGATTTGTGCGCTGGCGGGCTACTCGACCGTCATGTACTCTTGCCGCGCCAGCCGAAGTTCATTGGGAAGGTGCGGCCGCCAGTGTTCCCACGCGGCCTCCGGTATGCGCTGGTGGCCGCCGTTGGTGGTGTACTGCTCGGCCTTGAGGCACTGGTGCTCGCGCAGCCATTTGAAGGCAGATTCGGACTGACTGGCAATAGGGCCAAGATCGCCGCGCCCCCAAATGATGACCACCGGCATGTCTTGCATGGCCGGAGTCACGGAAAGATTCTGGAACACCCAGTCGCTGCTGTTGCAGCCGTGCGCCACCAGTCCGGAGAATATTTCCGGATGCCGCAACCCCACGTAATACAAGGGATAGCCGCCGGCGGAAAAGCCGCTCAGCACGATGCCCCGCGGATGGATCGAGTAGCGGCGGCGAACATCATTCACGCAGCTCAGGATCGTCTTCTCATCGCGCTCCAGATCCGAGTGAAACAGCGCCGGCAGTGTCGGCATCACGCCCTGCACGCTCTTCATAGGCGGCGCGGCGACGATGAACCCTTCCTTTTCCGCCAACGCCTTCCATTCCCTGATCTGGGCATCCGGGCTGTCGAAAAGATAGGTGCCATGGAGGGTTACCATCAGCGGCCAGCGCCGATCCGGCGTGTAATAGCTGGGCACATACAGCCAGTAATCGTTTTTCGCGGCCGACTTAAGCTGGAATTGTTCTACCGGCGTGTTCTGGGGCTGATTCACCGGGCAGCCGCCCAGGGCGGGCGCCAGCACAAGCAAACCCAGCGCAAAAAGTCTTCGCAACGTAATTGGCATGATCGGATAGTAGAAAAAATGATTGCTTGATGTCAATGGGAGCACGAGCCAAACGTGACTTTAACTTTTAAAAGACTTCAGGCCGAAGGCTGCAAGCGACTGCAAGACGTCCAGCCATTACCCCTGCCAGCCTGCCCCCCTGCGGTCTGCAACCTTCTTTCCCTGCCCCCCAAGCGTACCGAGTTGGCGGTCTTGGCGGCCTAGGCTTGCCGAAGTTAGCTTTTTATTTCAGCAGTACTTAAAAGAATATGATAAGGATTCTTAGACCGCCAAAATCTTCGTATGTTCGGAATAAGTTTGGAAAGCTGGGTAATCTGCGGGGTTTGGGTAAGATTCCAACTGTGCCAATCGCACAGGACCTTTTTCATCAGCCGCGGGGGTGGAATTTCTTATGGATTGCCCGCAACCGCGGCCCATCCACGTGCGTGTAGATTTGCGTCGTGGCGATGTCGGCATGCCCGAGCATTTCCTGCACGCTGCGCAGGTCGGCGCCGTGTGTCAGCAAGGCCGTGGCAAAACTGTGGCGAAAGGTATGCGGGCTCACCTTGGCCGCGATGGCCGCGCGGCGGACATATTTCTGCACCATGCGAAAGACATCCTGCCGCGTAAATGTGCCGCCGCGCCGAGTCAATAAAAGTTGCGGTGGATTCTGCCCGCGCCAAAAGCCCCGGCCGCTCGTGTTTGAAGTATTGGTCCACGCCGCCAGGGCCCGCTGGGCGATCGGCACAACGCGCTCTTTGTTGCCTTTGCCCAAAACGCGAATGATCCCCAGCGCCGACCGCACATCCTCGCTTTTCAGCGCAGCCGCCTCCGAGGCGCGGATGCCGGTGGCGTATAGCAAAGAAAGCAGCGCCCGGTCCCGCAGCCAGTATTTATCCGTGCCCGCAGCCGGGCAGGTCAGCAGCATCTCTACATCGCTCTCGTGCATCACATCGGGCAGCCGGTTCCACTTGCGGGGCGACAGTATCACCTCCGAAATATCGCGCGGCAGTACATGCTGGAGCACCAGGAAGCGGCAGAACATGCGAATTGCCGCAAGTTGCCGCGCAATCGTGGCCACGCTATGCCCACGGGCTTTGGCCTCTTTGAGGTATGCCTCGATATCCGTCGCCTTCAGGCTTAAAAGCTGCTTGCAGGTGGCATCCGGCAGGTTAGAGAGGAAGGCCGCCAGGTCGCGCCGATAGGCCGCGCGGGTGTTCAACGACAAACCGCACTCCGCCTGGATGTAATCCAGGAACGCCGAGAGCAGACGTGCCGCTTCAACCGGCAACGATGCAATCGACGCGCTTGCGTTTGTGGAGCTGGGCTTCATGCCTGGTGCACTCAACATATACCGGACAGCGCCGATGATCAAACGCGCAGAATTCCAGCGCACGGTCCAGGTCTTTCAATGTCGGCTGGCAGCCGCAGCGCGGCTGTTCATCATTCAGGAAAGGGCACATATCGAGCATGATTAATCCATCCAAAACTGCGGTCCAGCAATGTGTATCGACGGCGATGAAACGGAAACTGAAAGACAAATCCCCGATCAGGTCAAACATATCGAGGCTTTTGCGGCGGCGGCCTTCAGCACAGACCCTGCCGTCACGACTAGAATTCTCTGTCCGTAATCAAGCACGTTGAACGCCTGGCGGCAGCAAGATGGGAGCTGATTGACGTGAACATGGACTTCCAGGAATCTGCAATGAAACGCGATGAGGAATTTCACGGCGCACGGGCCTTCTGGAAGCGGTCGAGAGTTGCCGCGGCGGGCGCGCTGGTGCTGCTGGCCGCGGCGACACCGGCTGCTTTCGCGCAATCCGCCGCCACGCAAGCGCAGGGCCAGACGGCTGCGCTTCCCTTCACATTGGGGAAAATCTTCACCTTCCTGTTTCTGACACTCGGTCCGTTCAAGGTACTCGGCCGGTTCGCCGCGCTGGCGCGTGGGCACGACGCCGCCTTTAAGCGCCGCCTCGCCTTCGATGCGTTCATCGTCGCGATCATTGCCCTTCTCGTTGCGGCCACGTTAGGGGCACGCGTGCTGGAAAACTGGGGGATCAAGGTCGGCTCGCTCCTCCTGGCCAGCGGCCTCATCCTGTTCCTGGTCGCGCTGAAGCCGGTGCTGGAACAGTACAAGCCGCGCCAGCCGCGCTCGCAGGAGCCGGCCGACTTGCCAGCCCCGTCCGTGTCTGCCCTGGCCTTCTCGCCGCTGGCGTTTCCAACGATCGTTACGCCGCACGGCATCGCCGTGCTGATCCTGCTCTTGACGCTGCACCCAGGCATGGCGGGAGCCCTCCAGATCCTGGGTGTGGCTGCCATTGTGCTCCTTCTTGACCTGCTGGCCATGCTGGGCGCCGAGCGGCTCTTGAAGGTGCCCTTCGTAATGCCCGCCCTGGGCATCATTGGAGCAGTGATGGGCGTCCTCCAGGTCGCGCTGGGCGTGCAGGCGATGGTCACCGGCCTGCGCCTGCTGGGCATTGTGGGGGCCGCGGGCGGGTGAAGGGAAAAGCCTTCAGTTCCACGACGTTAACGGCCAGTTGATATCACAGCACTATCTTGATTAACCGGCTCACGATCTCTTCCAGCGGGAACATCGTCAAGAGCAGAGGCAGCAGCGGCAAGGCCAGGATGATGGCCAGTCGCAGAACTACGCGCATATCCATCGGCAACAATTTCATCTGGCGAATCACTTCATAGCTGTTGCCCAGATCCGCCAGCGATTGGATGTCCGCGCTGCCAAGTAATTCTGTGTCGTCCGTCCGGCGTTCCACCAGCCATTTCTGCCTGAAATCGTTTACATAACGGCTCGCCAGAAGGTCCTGCTCCCGCAGCCCTCTCCACTTGGCCATGGCCATCTGAATAAGGAAGAATACCGTGGGCAGCAGCACGGCCAGCATCAGGGAAGCAATGAAAACGACGATCATTATCGCGAAAGTTGGCAGCTTGGCGCCCTGGTGCCAGATCTGGTTACCTATCACCGCCGCCAGCAGCACCGTCTGGGCCACGAGCACTGGAATGAATGCCGAGACGGAGTCGCTCAGAAAAGCCAGCCCGCCCGCGCGATCGGGGTGCATGGGATTGAGCTGGAGACGAAGTCGCGAAACCCGCCACAGGAAGATATACCAAAGCAACAGGCGAAAATACCAGCGCAGGAGAACGAACCGGGCGATGGGCAGGCTGATAAAGGTGTACCAGTAACCGGCCCATGTGTAGTGCGTGGCTCCCCCTGCGGGCGCAGCGTACCAGGCGCTCGTGGCCAGGGCCGTCCGGGTTCTCCACAGCCAGTGGCCCAGTGTGAACGCCAGCACGAGGATCAGCAACTCGGCCAGCACGGAGTTTCGCATCCGCCATGCCGAATCGATAATGGCCTTGAACCGCGGCACATCATTGGGCGCGATCAGATCGCAGTCACGGAAGTGGTACACGGTCGCCCGCACCCGCTGATGAACGAGCAGCTCGGCGCCGATCAACATGGGCAGCGAGATCAGGAACCTGGCGTGGACATCCAGGTCGAACAGGAATGGAACGGCCGCTCCGCTCCAGAATAATCCTCCCAGCGCCGTAAGCAGCGCCAATGGCGCCCAGGTAATCAGCACAAAAGCGAGTATCCGACGGGAAACCAGGTCCAGCGATGGCGTCAAGAGTCCGCAGCGCATGAGCAGTTGATAAAGAGGGCCGCCCAGTACGAGGGAAAAGTCCTTTCCTTCAGGAAATTCGCTTGGCTTCTCCATCAGGAGTGCCTCATTGGGCCGACAGCCAAAACAGGTCGAGTTGTCGTCGTCCTGCCGCCGGCCCTGCCTCTGCCGCAATCCCGTTCTGCGCATTGCCGCCGGGGTCATCGGGCGCCGGTTGCCTGAAGCTCCGGCTCTGTGTCATACACGGCCGCGGCTCCATGCCTCAGAAGGGCCTGTGGGTCCAGGGTCTCAAAGATCTGTATCAACGTGGCGACCAGCCCTGTCCACCCCGTCTGGTGGCTGGCGCCTATACCGGCCCCGATGTCGCCATGGAAGTACTCGTAGAAAAGAATGTGGTCGCGCCAGTTAGGGTCCGTCTGAAACTTCTGCTGGCCGCCATATACAGGCCGTCGGCCATCCCCGCCGCGCAGGAAGATGCTGATCAGCCGCTGGGCAATCTGTTTGCTGACTTCGAAAAGGTTCAGCATCTTTCCCGACCCTGTGGGGCACTCCACCTTGAACTCATCGCCGTAGAACGCGTAGTAGTTGAGCAGCCCCCGGATGATCAGGATGTTCACGGGAAACCAGACCGGTCCGCGCCAGTTGGAGTTGCCCCCGAAGACGCCCGTATCCGATTCCGCCGGCAGGTATTCGACGCGGTGCTGCTGCCCGCCCGCATCCAGGACAAAGGGATGCTCGGCATGGTAGCGCGACAAGGAGCGAATGCCATACGGGCCGAGAAATTCATTCTCATCCAGCATTTTCGCCAGCACGCGACGAAGCTTATCTTTGCCCAGAATGGCCAGGAGCCGGCGATCCGCCACACCCGGCTCCTGCGGGGGGGCGATCATGCCCAACACCTCACGATTACGCCGCACAAACCACTGCATCCGCTCCAATAAGTCGGGGAACCGGGTGCGGACCTCGGTCTCGATGATCGTAGCCGCGCACAACGGCAGCAGGCCGACCAGCGACCTCACCTTCAGCCGCCTGGCGCTGCCGTCCGGCAGTCGCAACACATCATAGAAGAAGCCGTCCTCCTCGTCCCACATCTCGTCCTCATGCTCGCCGATGCGATCCATGGCCGTGGCGATCCACATGAAGTGTTCCATGAACTTCAGGGCCAGTTCCCTGTAGTTCGAGTTGTGCTCGGCCAGTTCCAGAGAGATTTGGAACATGCAATGGCTGAAGAAGCACATCCAGGCGGTGCCATCGGCCTGCTCCAGGTAGCCGCCGGTCGGCAGCGGGCTGCTGCGGTCGAAAACGCCGATGTTGTCCAGTCCCAGGAACCCGCCCTCAAATACGTTGCGGCCGGTGCGGTCCTTCCGGTTCACCCACCAGGTGAAGTTCAGCATCAGTTTGTCGAAGCAGCGTTGTAGGAACTCGATGTCGCCGCCGCCGCGCCGGCCTTTCTCGGTGTTGTACAGGAACCAGGCGGCCCAGGCGTGGACGGGCGGATTGACATCGCTGAAATTCCATTCATACGCGGGTAGCTGCCCGTTGGGGTGCATGTACGTGTGGTTCAGCATCAGCTCCAATTGCTGCTTGCCGAAAGAAACATCCACGGTAGAGAGGGCCACGGCGTGGAAGGCCAGGTCCCAGGCGGCAAACCAGGGGTACTCCCACTTGTCGGGCATGGAGATGACATCGCCGTTGACCATGTGGAACCATTCCGTGTTTCGCGCCCGCATGGCCCGCCGGACCGCCTGGTCAGCGCTCGCCCCATGCTCGCGGAGCCATTCGGGGACATCGAGAAAATAGAACTGTTTGGTCCACAGCATGCCGGATAGCGCCTGGCGGAAGACATTGCGCGCATCGGGGCTGGTCGAGGGCGGGGTCGTCTGATCCCAGAACTCCTGTGCCTCGGCCCGCCGGGCCTCGAGCACTTCATCAAACGATCCGCCAAATGGGCTCCGCCCCTCCGCGGGCGCCTGGTCGGTCAATCGCAGCCGGATGATGGCCGACTGGCCGGGAGCAATCCTTAGCTGATAACGCGGAGAGACCTTGGTGCCCGTCCGGGCTGGATTGACGGCCTCGGGCTTGTCATGGATGACATACTCGTTGATGCCGTCTTTGACGTACGGGCTGGCGTTGGCAGTGCCAAACAGCCGCTCGTGGTTCGTCTCATTCTCCGTGAACAACAGCTCGGGACGCCCCTCGCAGTACAGAAAACGCTCACCCAGCGCGGGATGCTGAGCCACGATCACCGCGGGCTCGCCCGTCGTTGCCAGTTGCAGCGCGGGCTTGGGCTGGCCCGGGGTCCATGACCAGGTGTTGCGGAACCACAATGTCGGCAGGATGTGCACAGTGGCTTCCTGCCCGCCGCGATTCCACGCCGTGATCTGGACCATCAGGTCTTCAGGGGATGTCTTGGCATACTCCACAAACACGTCAAAGTACCGGTCCTGGTCGAAGATGCCTGTATCAATAAGCTCATACTCCAGTTCCGTGCGCGCGGCGGCGATTGGTTTCCACCAGGTCGATGTACGGGTAGGCGCCCTGCGGGTACTTGTACAGGTACTTCATGTAGGAGTGGGTGGGGGTGTTGTCGAGGTAAAAATAATACTCCTTGACGTCCTCGCCATGGTTGCCCTCGCCGTTAGAGAGGCCGAACAGCCGCTCCTTCAGGATGGGGTCGGCCCCGTTCCACAGCGCCAGGGCAAAGCACAGTTGCTGCTGGTCGTCCGAAATGCCGGCCAGCCCATCCTCACCCCAGCGATAGGCCCGCGAGCGCGCCTGGTCATGCGTGAAATAATCCCACGCGCTGCCCGTCTCGCTGTAGTCCTCGCGGACGGTTCCCCACTGTCTTTCGCTCAGGTACGGCCCCCATTTCCGCCACGCGGCGGCGCCTTCATCGGCTTCTTTGAGCCTGCGGACCTCAGCACCCTGATCGCCTTGCCACGAGGATTCTGCGCGCGAGTTATCACGTGAATCTCCTTAAGGGGCATATTTCCACCCACGTCCGGCCCATCCGCCCCATTTATGAAAATTATAGACAGCGTGCCCAAGATTGAAGGACAAGCATCGGTGAAGCCTGTGGCTTGCCGAAACTTTCAGTCGCCCACGTGCGAATCATCGTTCCACAGCCGAATCACCGGCCGCGAGCGCTCATGTTCATATCCCACCGCGCTCAAACTGGCGGTGGTGAGCATGAAGTATTGGGCTTTTATGGATGGCCCATGCCCCAGCCAGCGGGCCGCCAGCACGCGCATGAAATGCCCGCTGCTGAACACCAGCACGTTTCCATCGATTGGGCGAACCCGCCCAACCACCCTGTCCGCCCGCGCAGCCACCTGCCGGGGGGATTCACCTCCCGGACACCCATCGCGGAACAAGTTCCAGTCCGGATGCTCCGCGTGGACTTCGGCGCTGCGACGCCCTTCAAATTGCCCGTAATCCCACTCGACCAGATCCGGATCGATCTGGACCACATCGCCGTACCCGGCCAGGTCGCACGTGCGCAGCGCCCGCTGCAAGGGGCTGCTGAAGACGCTCTTAAAGCTCATGTTCCTGAGGCGCTGCCCCAGCCGCCGCGCATTGCGCTCACCGCGCTCCGTCAGGGGCAGATCCGTGCGGCCTGTGTACTGCCCGGAGAGGCTCCAGGCCGTCTCCCCATGTCGGGCCAGATACACGATCGGAAGATATTCACCACGCTCGCTTGCCACCTGGTGTTGTCCCTTTTGCTACGCGCCGCACTTACCAGAATCTTAGCGCGGTGTGGTTGAATAACGCCGCAGGGCAGGGTGCCGTGGAGGAAAACGCACGTAGACCAAAATGCGACCTTCCGGCAGTCGCTTTTTGTAACCCCGGCAGGGTTACTATAGCGCTAGCCCCGGGTTGCCGAGCGTGGCGAGGCTACCCGGGGTAAGGTTGTTTTTTGTCATCAACCCCGGCAGGGGTTGAACAATTCTTGGTCCGATCCGGGAACATAGGTAACGCATTAGTTTAAGCCGGGTGCCTTGGCTGCAACCCCTCTCCCTTTTACGGGAGAGGGTGGCCCTGCTTCGCATTTGTTCCGCCTGTTCTCCCTAAGGGCTTGCGCGGCGGAACCGCCGGAGGGGTAAAAACCATTTCGCCCCTTTCGCCCGCGCGTTAATATGCCGCCCAAGCGAAGGAGAGCATCGTGACAGAATGGGCGGGAAAGAACCTGCTTTGCTACGGGGATAACTTAAGCTTCCTCACCGACACCAACCTTTTCCCCAATGAGTGCGTGGACCTGATCTATCTCGATCCGCCCTTTAACAGCCAGCAGAACTACAACGTTCTTTTCAAGGAAAGCTCCGGCACGCCCGAGGCCGCGCAGATCAAGGCCTTTGAGGATACCTGGACCTGGGACATGGCCGCCAACGAGGCCCTGACCAGGATTCACCAGGACCCCTTCACCCCATCCACGCTGGTGGACCTGACCAAAACCTTCATGAGCTTTTTGAAGGCCAGCCCCATGATGGCCTATCTGGTGCAGATGGCCATTCGCCTGGTCCACATGCACCGAATCTTGAAATCCACCGGCTCGCTGTACCTGCACTGCGACCCCACGGCCAGCCATTACCTGAAACTGATATTGGATGCTGTCTTTGGGCCGCAGAACTTCCGCAACGAGATCATCTGGCAGCGCACAACGGCCAAGGGTTTGATGACGCGGCGGCTGCCGGCCAATCATGACGTGATCCTGGCCTACCAGTGCAGTGATGATGCCACATGGAATCCAGATTCCATCTTTACGCCCTACGATCATGACAATCTGGATGAGAAAACGCTGGGCAAGTATTGCCATCGCGATTCAGAGGGGCGGCGATACCACCTGGACAATCTGTGCAATCCCAACCCAGACCGCCCAAATCTGACATACGAGTTTCTTGGCATTCAGAGGGTGTGGCGGTGGACGAAGGAAAGGATGCAGGCGGCGTATGATGCCGGCTTAGTCGTGCAGCCACGACCTGGAGCGGTGCCACGATATAAACGCTATCTGGATGAGCAACGGGGCAAACCCTTCGGCGATATCTGGACGGATATTCCGCCCATTAACTCGCAGGCCGCCGAGAGGATGGGTTATCCCACGCAAAAGCCGCTGGAACTGTTAAAGCGGATCATCCGCATGTCCAGCAACCCCGGCGATGTGATTATGGACCCATTCTGCGGCTGCGGTACGACGATAGATGCGGTGGAGACGATCAACCGCGAAGTCGGAGATACCGCCGGGGCGGTGAGGACTTGGATCGGCATCGATGTAACGCATCTCTCGATCAATCTCATCAAGCACAGGCTCACCCGCTTTACCACGCTGCCGACCTATGAAGTGATCGGCGAGCCGGCCAGCGAGGGCGGGGCGCAGGCGCTGTTCCGCCAGGACCCGTACCAGTTCCAGTTCTGGACGCTGGGCCTCATCGGCGCGCGGCCGATCGGCGCGGCCAAAAAGAAGGGCGCGGACAAAGGCATTGATGGTGTCCGTTACTTTGTCGATGAACTGATGAATGGGCAAGGCGTGCCCAAGCGGATGCTGGTGCAGGTCAAGGGCGGACACGTCAAGAGCGGGGATATCCGCGACTTTGTCGGCACGCTCGCGCGAAAAGGCCGAGCTGGGCGTGTTTGTGACCCTGGAAGAGCCGAGCGCGCACATGAAATCCGAGGCGGCCACGGCGGGCATGTACAGCTCGCCCTGGGATAAAAAGACGTATCCCAAGGTCCAGATTTTGACCATCAAGGATTTAATGGCCGACCCCTATAAGCCCAACCCGCGCTGCCTGCAGCTTCCGGGCGGAACCGTCGGGCCGAATCAAACCCTGCCCAAAGCGCCCAAACACAAGGAAAAGAAGACGAGGCAGGGGGCGCTGGATTTTGAATAGCCGGGCCAGCCTCTCAATTTAAGGACTGAAAAGAAATGGCAAACAAAAAGCCGACCCCTGTAGCGCCGTCAGTTTTGGCCACGGTTTATTTCACTCTCCCAGGCGCCGAACTAGGATTTGGTCAGGGACATGTAGTAAGATTCGCCGTCCCGCCCCGAATAGGCGACACCCTCAGGGTTGACCAGTACAGCATTCGAAGCCTTCCTCACGAGGAACTTCATCATTGTGAATGGAAAGTTGTTGCAATTGAACATGACCTCAATCTGGACCAAGATTTGGCGGAGGCAAATGACGAAGATATGCCGCTTGCCACACTGCGCGTAGTTGTTCATCCAATTATCCGCAAAGCGCCGCGCCAACAGCGGCGGGCGCGCTCCAGGGCCAAGTACATTTAGAAGCAAGATGTTGTGTGCCATGGTGCAGGAAGGTTGGCGTATGGAAGAAGACTCAAAACAATTCCAACATGGTGTTACAGGCGCGATTAAAGAAGGCACAATTATTCCAATTCTTCCTGAAGATCGGCTGTATTTGAAGATATTTAGGCACAGAGGGTTTAGCTGGCTCGCGCAGACATTTAAAGATGTATGGTTGATGGCCCCGAGGTCAAAGCGAAGTCAAATCAAAGACCATTGGTCACGGATTCTCAGTGACGGATGTCCTAACATTTTTGTCTCGGACCAATGGGACAACGTTATCTCAGTCAACGGGAAGAAATGTTTCATGAATGCCAGGACTGGAGCTGCTGGAACCGAAATTGCTTTTTCCGTTGCTAGTTTTCGGGAATGGATTTCTGAAGCTGCTGCGCAGTTTATCATAGCGCATGAGCTTGGTCATGTTTTTGAGTATGCAAAGAGAAAAGAAAATTGGTCTTTGGCCACAAATAAGCCGTTAGAAATCAGCGAGAAAGAGGCCGATGATTTTGCTGAAAGCATAGGGTGCGGCCCAACGAAACCCGATTACATTTCTTGGAAAATTTGGCGTAATCTGCGCAACCTTGGCACTTCGATCCCACCGCCTGCTGTTAAGGGCCGATACTTCGTCACAGCATGAACCGAACGTGGCTGCGTTCTTTTGCCCTTCGACAGGCTCAGGGCCGTGAGCAAAGCCGAACGGCAACCATGCATCTTGCCCAGTTCAAAAGACGTGGCTACAAGAATGCAGCCACAGCACCGGACAAGATTAGAGTAAACGGCTGGAGTTTCTGGGCAGCCATCTAGTGTCAGTACACTGCTTTCTTAAGTGACGTAGGCTCTTCCCCAATCAAAAGTTATCATTTCTTTTTGCCTTGGGAAGGAGGCGTATTTACGGGTTTAGGAACATTTGACGGAGGCTTCGCTCCAGCCAAACCAGTTTCCGAATTTCCTGATCTCGTTGATGAAGGTTTCGATGATTGCGATGACATTATCAATTCTCCAGAATGCAGTATTGACCTATTTCCTTCCGCCTTGTGATGGAGGGGTAATGGGAGGCTTTGGCCCAGGAGCCGGAGGCTTGGCGCCCCCTCCTTTGATTGTTCCTACGAGTTTCCCTGTTGAATCATTACTGCATGGCACGCTTGTGTTTTCGCTCATCTTTTCTTTCCTTTAAATTTCCTTTCTTCTGACAAAATCTCCATTGAAATTCTGTTTTTATCTCTTTGGATGTATAGGGCTGGTGTTTCATATAGGAATGAAAGAGGCTCCTCATCGTGATTGTCACGATAAACCGAGACTTGTTCGATTATTAATTCTCTCTCCTCGCCTGATTCAGAATATCGCCTTACGTCCCCAAAATAAACGAGACCAAGTTCATGATCTCGAATAACAATCCATCTTTCATTTGGGCGAAGATGGAAAACTTCCCACAGATCCTCATCCCCAGTCCTATTTGAAATATGCATGAATCTGGCTAAGCGGGGTATGACGTCCTTTCTGTGAGCGGCTGAAGCTACCAAAGCAAGCAGAACACCGAAGATTGATGCAAGCCCGATTACTTTCAAATCGAGCTGCAAGTGTTCATCACTGAAAGCTTGCAATGCTGATAAAGCTGGGTTCCAGATCAGCCCCAAAAGGAGGTAGCTTGCCAATGAAAAGAATAAAACTTGTGCGAGATCTTCCCATGATTGCCGCTCAGGTCTTCCGCGTAACTTTCTGTACAGTGAAAAACCAGCGAGTCCCGGCAAAGCAAGGAACGCTATTCTTAAGACAAAAGCGCTAAGATTCATACATTGCCCATCCATGCTAGATGTATGAAACCGGTTTTGGTGACAATAAGCCTTGCTGCTCCGAAACCCAAAGTCGCTCTAAACCGGCACCGCCGCTGCTTAACATTCACCTAACACCCGGTTGTGAAAAAAGCAAGTTTTTTTATTCGATGGATTTGCCGGTGTCGTGGCCGGGTGCCGTGGAGGAAAGCGCGCCAGCACCTCGAAAATCATTTTAAGCCTTTGCGATAGTGTGGCTTACGTCATTTTCGTAGTTGCATAATCATGTGCAATTCAGGACCACCAGACCATGTGGCAATTACAGCCTGTGACGCAGGCAGAATCGCATATGGGGACGCCATATAGCGTTCTTCATGCGCAATCCTCCGTGGCTGCGGCGTTTGCCCTTCGACAAGCTCAGGGCTGTGAGCGAAGCCGAACGGCAGCCACGTCTTGAGCCTCGCAGAGGCGCGATAAAGAAGCCCAGGGCACAGGGCAGCCGTGAGCGTAGTCGAGCAGCGCAGCGCCGCCCTGGGAACAGGCCGCCCCCATTAACTCCCATTCCTGCAGTCGCGCGGGCCGGAGGCCCGCGCCTATAGAAAACATCTCCGGCCGTTGTCTTAGGGAGCGCCGGGTGCCGTGGCTTCATTTTTTGCAGCCCCCGCCGGCGCTGCTTTCTCTTTGGCGAAAAATACCTCTACTTCGCGTTCATCTTGTTGGTAATCGTCACCCAATCCAGGAACGCGCCCGTCTCGCGGCCGCGGATGACCAGCGTGTGCTTGCCGGCCTTCAGCTCGAATACCCGCGGATTGAGCGTGAATGGATCTTTCTCATCGCGGCCGTTGATGCGCATTACCTTCCATTCGTTCTTGGGTTCAACGCCCTCATCATTCATGTCAAAGACATCTTCCTGGCCATCCATGGCCACGTAGAAGGAGTCGTTGTCGGCGGTCGGACCCTTGACCCGCGCCCAGATCACGTACTTTCCATCCGCCGGAACATTGAAATTAAACGTGGCCGTGCCCTTCTCCGCCTCGGCCGAGCTGATGCACGCGCGGCCAATGGCCTCGCGGTCCTCAACCACCTGCATGGGTGCGGCCACCGCGCCGACTCAGCCTCCAGGTGAATCTCGAACGGCTTGGGCAGGTTTGGATTCACCATGAAGGAAACCACGTAGTCCTTATCTGTCGTATTTCCGTAGGCATCGCGGGCCTTGATGTAGAGCGTGCGCGTGTCGCCATCTTTGAGGCCCGAGATCGTCGCCTGGTGAAGGGTTCCACCCGGTAAATCCAGCCGCGCTTCCTGGAGTGCGTGGCCGCTGGAGGACATCCTACCGGTCATGTCATCAAAGGCCACACCAGGCGTCTCGGCGTAGCGGCAGATCGCGCTTTCACCCGTGCGCACGACCACCGTACAGCCTCTCCGTGCCCGTTGGGAGGTCGCCCTGCGGCAGTGTCTGGAAGATGAGCGGGGCCTTTTCGTCCGCCTTGATAGTAAATGTGCCGTAAACTATCGGGCTGGGTAACAAATCTTTGAAGAACGTTCGTGTCTTGACCACGGTTTCGCCGGCCTTGGTAATCGTGAATGGCTTGTCATACTTTGGAGAATCTTCCGCGGGCAACGTGCCATCCAATGTGTAGCGAATGGTTGCGCCTGGCATGGCGTTAAACAGCGGCAATTCGATGCGCACGGTTACGCCACCCGTATATGTGCCATCGCGCGGCCACAGCACTGGAGTCGGCGCGGCGTCCTCGTTCATGGGCCAGGTGGCCTTGTAGTTGGCCATACCGACGGAGTCCGTGGCGGCTGTGTAACCCGGGCCGCCGCCGTAGCCGTGGCTGGCGCCCGACTTATCGGGCGTGACCCAGAACGAATAGAGCTGGCCATTGTTAAGTTCGAAGCGGAAGCGAACCGGTTTGCCGGCCAGGGCGGCAAGATCATCACCGCCGCGCCAGGTGACAGGCTGGAGTGTCTTGTCGCAGGTAATGGGCCGGCAGTCCTCCAGTCCGAAACCTTTGATTGGATCTCCCGCTTCATTCAGTACGGCCACGCGGAGTTTGCCCTGGGCTGCGGCGACGTTCACGAACAGGAATTTGCCCGTGAAGGAAACGGGTCGCGTCACCAAATCACCGGCTTCGCGGCCAGCATCCATGGAGGCAAATCCATCTCGCCGCAGCAGGCCTAGCCGCGTGCCCGAGGAGCCGGTGTACAGGTACAGGTAGTCTCCCATCGACAGACACCCACCACAAACCCCCTGAATGTTTCGCAATTCGCCGCTTTCCTGGTAGCTGCCGTAGGTTTCATACAGGCTGCGTCTATCCGGGCGGGAAAAACTCCAGCCGTCGCGGCTGAATCCCACGCTGACCATGTTGGCCTTGGGAATGTTTTTACCTTGAGCATCCTGCGGCTGGCCATGCCAGACGCTGAACATGCCGACCATCAGGCTCTCATAGGGCACGCAATCCAGGCTGTACAACTGGCAGGGCACGCCCGCCTTGGGTTCGTAGTCAAAGCCGCGGTCCTTGGTCTCGGCATCGATCACATCATCCCTGCGCGGATCGGCCGAATCGGCCCCCGTCCAGTACGGAGCGCCGATAACCGGGTCGGATTTCCAGTAGGGCCCCTTTTCCAGGTCGCGAACCTCCCAGTACCGCCGCGTGCGCGGCCCCACCCAGCCCATGCGCATGGAGTACACCCAGACCTTGCGGAAGGGATTGTAAAACGCGCAGGAGCGATCGCCGCAATCCGCATCGGTCGCGTGGCGCTCGCCCCAGTGAATGCCATCGGCGGAATACTTGAACCAGTAGCGGCAAAAGCCGGGCGGGTCAAACGTGAGGGAATAGATGATCACGTACCGCTTCTTGGGATCGGTCTGATCCGGGCTTATCAGCACCGCGTTGGAATGCTGCTCCTGCTCCAGCACCGTGTTCGTGCCGGGCTTGACGTCGAACTTGGGCGCATCCCAGTGAATGCCATCCTGCGAATAAGACAGGTTGTAAACTTTGAGGGACAGCTTATGCCAATACTTGATCTTGCCATCGGTGTAATCCCACCACAGGCCGCCGTTATAAGCGCCCAGGCCCGATGGGCCATCGGCGCCACTGACAGCCAACGGGTTCCCCTGGTAATGCTCCGCCTGGTGGCACTGGCGTTTCAGCGTGGTGGATTCGATGAGGAAATCGTCGACGAATAACTGGCGGCCGACATCAATGGGAATCAGCTTAGGGGGCGAGACCAGGTAGTGCGGAGTCACTGGATCGGCGGGCACTTCCTTTAGTTGCGGCGGCCACTCGGCAGGCAGCATGATCCCGTTGTACAGTACCTCGCCCTGGGGCTGTGGCTGACTCTGCGGCGCGGCGGCCTGCGGGGTGGGGTGGCTTTGCGGCGGTGAAGCCTGCGCGGGCGGCTGTGTCTCGGCCTGCGCCACCTGCTGCTCCACAAGCTGCTGATGTTTTTGACAGGCCAGACCTGAAAGAACCAGCACCGCGGCGAGCGCGGCTGCCTCAAATTTGAACGCTGACATGGTTGCTCTCCTCATTCCTTTTCGCAGATGTCGAGGGCAGTACATGAGAGACCGCGGTGCTGGGCCGCAAGCATTTTTAAAATGTCGATTGGAACAGGTGAGGAATTTCCTCACCTGGATCAACTGGGAAAATATCCCAGTTGAAGGGGGGCAAGAGTGACAACTTTGAACAAACCAGCCTATCCGATCACACATGCAAGTACTTTAGTTATAGATAGTTATATTAAATAGTCACATCTTCGCCTCAGCAAATCGCGAAATCTAACCATATAATCCGGGCTATGAGAGCAAGGATGCTTCTGACTTTTACAAGTTGCCGGATGCAACAGGCAGGAGGGGTGGGTATGTCTCAGATCGCCCGCAGCAGGCATAGTTTGCAGAATGATCGGACGGTAAGTGTCCATAAGAGCAGCAGTAGGAGAGGGCAAGGCAGCCGTAATTCCGTGGAAGACTTAGACGCCGAACCAGACTGGAAGAACATTTCGGACTGCGCAGTCCGCGCGCATCCTGGAATCCTTCTTCGAGCGCAGCGGCATTCCCTTCGCCCTGCTGGACACAAAATTCCGCTTTATCCGCGTCAATGCGGCGTACGCCGAGGCTGTCGGCTGGCCCGCCCACAAGCTCATCGGCCACAGCTACACGGATCTGCACGCCGATCAATGGGACCCGGCCGTTTTTGAAGAAGCCCTAGCCAATAAGACTCCCGTGCGGCTGACGGCCCAATCGCCCGCAAAGCCCGCGCAGGCCCAGCCTGATGTGCACTACTGGGACTGGGTGCTCTGGCCGCTGCTGGATGAAAAAGACGACGTCACGAGCTTCGGCCTGTCGTTGCGCGAAGTGACCGAGCAGGTCCAGGCCGAGCAGTTTCGCCGCATCGCCGTCACCTTATCCGCGGCCGAGCAGCGCGAGCGGCGCAAGGTGGCCCAGGCCCTGCACGATGACCTCCAGCAACTGCTGGTCGTGGCCAAGTTGCGCATGGATCTCTTGGCGGGAAGACTTGGGGATGAAGTTGCGCGGCAATCCGTGCAGGAACTGCGCGAACTCTTAGGCGAGTCCATCGAGGCCTCGCGCAGCATTGCCCTGGACCTGTACCCTCCCTTCCTGCACGATCACGGCCTGACGGCCGCGCTGGAATGGCTGGTCCGCTGGATGGAAGAAAAGCACGGCCTGAAGGTACACTTTGTCGCCGAAGAAGGGGCCGAGCCCCAGCAGGAAGACATTCGCAGCTTCTTGTACCAGGCGGTGCGCGAGCTGCTGCTGAACGTCATTCAGCACGCCAAGGTCAAAGAGGCTTCGGTTCGCCTGGAACGTGCCGGCGCCAAGATGATCCGCATCACCGTCGCCGATGACGGCGTGGGCTTCGCCTTCGACACGATGGAAAAGCGGCCGCCGGAGAATATCGGCCTGATGAACATCCGCGAGCGGCTGCGGTACCTGGGCGGCAGCGTGGAAGTCAGCAGCGCGCGCGGCAAAGGCACGCGCGTGCGATTGCTGGTCGGCTCACAGGCCGCCGTCATGCCCGCGCCCAAGCCCACCGGCGCCCGGGGAGAGAATGGCACGGGCCGCCGCGCGGCGGCCAAGGGCGGCAAGACCACCGGGAATAAGATCCGCGTGCTGCTGGCGGACGATCACGAGGTCATGCGCGAAGGATTGGCGACGCTTCTCAGGGAGCAGCCGGATGTGGAAGTGGTGGCCGAGGCCTCCGATGGTCCCACGGCCGTGGCGTTGGCGCGGGAGACCAAACCCGACGTGATCATCATGGATGTGTCCATGCCCGGCATGACCGGCGTGGATGCGGCCAGACAAATCACCGCCAAGAATTCCAAAACCCGCATCATCGGCTTGTCCATGCACGACCAGGCGAACATGGCGGAGAAAATGCTCCGCGCCGGCGCGGTCGCCTACCTCAGCAAGGGCGGTCCGGCGGATCAGCTCCTGGCGGAGGTTCGCAGAGCGGCCCGACTGAAAATGGTGTAAGGTTTCATCGCTCGCCCGCTCGCTCCTGGTTTGAGTCTGCAGAACTGTATTGTCAGCGCGTGGCCCTCGTTAATTTCCTCTCCAAGCTGCGTAACAAACCACCCTTTGCGGGGTTCTTATAACCAGACAGGTCGGTCAACGCCGAAGGTTGATTCTTTGGCTCTGGGGCGGCGCCGACGGGGTTTGCGACACGGGTTTTTGAGGAACTTGCAATGCACAAGCTTCGGAGCATGGCGGGAGTTATCGTAATCATCTCGGCAGTTACGGCCCTGCCTGGGATTGCCGCAGATGCGCAGATGGACATAAGCGTAATCCGCGACGGGATTCGGCAAAGGGCGGCGGATCTGGGGACAACGCACGTGAAGATGATGCGCACCATCTACTATGTGGACAAGCCCGAAGATCGATTCGACGCGGCAAAGAGAACCTTTGTTGAAAAAAGACGCTACGATTTGTACCGCAAGAACAGAAAACTTCTGTTCGATTCCGTGTACCTGAAGAACGACGGCTCCGTAGAATTCATTAACAAGGTCGCCTGGGATGGATCACGGGACCGCGGGTACTCGATCAGGGAAGATGGAAGCCCCATTCAAGGCGGATTGATTAGCGCAGCGCAGAGTGGAGCGTTTTCCTGCGGCCACCATCTGTCCATGGTCGAGGATCGCGTCCTGGAATTGCCCGATCCGCTTGCGGACCTCGTTACGTCGGATTGGTCGGTTATTGGCAAGGAACGAGTCGGCCCGTACGAAGCGCTGCATGTCACCGGACCTGTCAAGAATCATCCCTGCGACACTCTGGACGTGTGGGTGGATCCTGTGCACAGCTTTGCCCCGGTGAAGATGGGATTGGTTTTGCAAGTGGGTCCTGATTTCCCGCGCAGTACGGACATGGTGGAAGAATTTCAGGATGTTGGGTTGAAGCGGATAGACGGCGTGTGGGTGGCTACGCAGGGAACAGTGCTGGTGCACAATCCCAACGTCGCATCCCACTGGTGCGCCTTTCAATTTGATGTGGAAGAAGCGCGTGTAGGAATGAAACTGAAAGATGACATCTTCTGCCCGAAGTTTCCTGCCGGCATGCAGGTCCTGGACGACACGCAGAAGAAGGTTTTCCTGGCCAAGGAAGGCGGGGAGCTAGAGTTTCTGTACGCCGTCCCTCAGGAAGGCCCCGGCAGCACGCCCATGAACCAAGCCAGCCAGCCTGCAAAGGGAACGGCCGCGACACGAGGTGACTTTTGAAAGGGCGAGGCGTGCACACTACTGTCGGTCGCTTAGCCTCTTCCAGTTAACCTGTTACCCGGTTAACAGGGTACATGTCGAATCTCGCCTCCATAACTGGATGTAATTCCCCAGCTTGAGTTAAAATAGAGCTATGGAACTTCATCCACTTCAGTCCCAGGTGAGCGTATCCGCGCCGCCGCGTGCGGTGCATTACCAGGGCTATGTCGTTTACGTCTATGCCTATGACATTGCCTACGACATGACCGAGCGGCCCGTGGCCACGCTTGCGGGCCAGCTAGCCAGGCTGTACCAGGCTCAGCCGACGAAAAGGCAGCCGCGCGATTTGTTCTTTCATAACCCGCTGGTGGCCAGGCTGCCGGATGAGCAGCGGCAGGGCCCCGACGGACCGGTTACCGTCATGCGCACAGTGAAAATCTTTCCCGTGGGGGCCATCAGCCTGTCCATTTATGTTCCCTTCCAGTTGGAGCATCTTTCGGACCTGCGGCGCTACCATGAGCCGGTACGAGACGGCAAGCCGCTCGGGCAGGAGGTGCGCAGGCTGGCCAACGAACTGCTGGAAGAGCTGCGGCCCTCGCTGGTCAAGCCCGTGGACGAAGTGGCGGATGAAGAGGCGTACACGGTTTTCTTCCTGGACCCGTCATGCCTGAAAAAAGACGCCGAGACCATCAGCGCCGAATCCTGGCTGCACACGCACCGCCAGGAAGTGGCGGCGCTTTTGACGGAAGAAGAGGTCAACCGCCTCTCGGACCAGGAAGTGGTGGATACGGTGCGCGGGCACCTGTCCTATTACTCCAACGACCTGGTGGTGGCGGACTGGGATGCCAGCCTGGTGATCGATCAGCCACAGGAGATGGCCGAGACTTTGCACGTCATCGAACTGGCCAACGTGCAACTGGCCGAGTTGCAGGCGTACGACCGGGTGCTGGATGCGGCGATGAGCCGTTCCTATATCGATCTTGCGCGGCGGCCGCACGTGAAGGCCCGCAAGGCCATGTGGGAGCTGCGTGAAATTGCCGTGGACCTGTCACGCCTGACGGATGAGCTCTCCAACACCGCCAAGTTCCTGGGCGACTGGCACCTGGCCCGGGTGTATCAGCATCTTTCGCGGCTGTTCTACCTGGATGGATGGCGCAAGACCATCGACGAAAAACTCGATACCTTGCGCGACCTGTACCGCATGCTCCGCGAGGACCAGTTCAACCGCTGGATGATGCTGCTGGAAATCACCATCGTGCTGCTGTTCGTGATCGACCTGGTGCTGCTGATTGTGCCGCGGTTTTAGCTCGTGATGCGGCTCAGTACAGTGACCGAAGAGGAACACAAAGACCACAAAGGTCACAAAGAGCACAAAGAAAGACGAAGAGAGTAAAAGCCGGAAAAGACAGACTACTACCAGATCCCTCTTTCTTGCCTTTATCCTGTCTTGCCGTTCTTTGTGTCCTTTGTGATCTTCGTGGTCTTTGTGTTGCGTATTTATTCTCAACGGGACCAGCATTCACGAGGCCATTTTCGTACCTTTTGGCCCCCTCCAGCGGATAAAGTATGCGGCAAGTTTTACAAAGGTTCTTCTCCGGCAGTTGCTGCTGCCTGTACCCTGCAACCTGAAGCCTGGAATCTGCTATGAGGCAGTGGAAACATTGGCATTCGATACTCGTGGTGCTGGCCATCTGGATGCCCACCTACCTGGTGGGGCTGGGGTGGCCGGAGATCAAGAGCGAAGAGGCCAAGCGGATCATGCCCGCCCAGACCATGCTGGCTGCGCACGACTGGCACGCCTGGATCCTGCCGGAGGTCGGGGGAGAGCAATATTTCAACAAGCCGCCGGGCATAAACTGGCTGGCGGCCGGCTCTTTCGCCCTCACAGGCAAACAGGATGAATGGGCCGCGCGGCTGCCCTCGGCCCTGCTCGTCCTTTTGCTCGCCGTAATCATGGCCGGCTTGCCCTGCCCGTTTTTAAACAGCCGCGCAAAGTTGTTGGCGGCGGTGATCCTGCTGACCAGTGTGGGCATCCTGGAAAAAGGCCGGCAGATCGAGATCGACGGCCCGTACACCATGTTTGCCGGGTTGGCCCTGGTCTGGTGGCTGTACCGGTACCCCGTGCGGCCGCGCGGCTGGGATACCTGGATTTTGCCCTCGCTTTTCCTGGCGGCGGGGGCGCTTCTAAAAGGCCCGTTCCTGGGCGCGGCGGTGTACCCGGCCATCATCTTCGTGCTGGTTTATCGCAAGCGGCTGCGGGATTTCCTCTGCCCGGCGCATCTCGTGGGCGTGGTGCTGATACTGGCGATTTGCCTGGGCTGGGTTTATCTCGCGCGGCAGCAGGCCAACGTGCAGGCTATGAGCCAAACCTGGTCCAGCCAGATTTCCACGCGCTTCCTGCCGGACCACATAGACTGGGGGCCATGGCTCGCCGGCATCGGCAAGGCTTTGGTGCTGCTCTTGCCCTTTGTGCTCTTGGCGCCGCTGCTGTGGGTTGGGCGTTTCCTGAACGATCTTCAGCCAGAGCAACTGCTCTTTGTGAAGGCCCTGCGCTGGGCGAGCGTGATCGGGTTTGTGCTTTTAGGCATGATGCCCGGCGTGATGGCCCGCTATGCGCTGCCCATCCTCCCAGGCTTGGCTATAGCCATTGCCTGCGTGATGGAGGCGCATCATAAGACACTTGCCTCCGACCGCTGGTGGCGCTGACGGCATCGTATTCGGATTTGCGCTGGCCGCCGCGGTGGCCTGCGTGTGCATTATCGCGCTGCACATGCACTATCCGACGGCGCTGGCGTTGGCTGTAGCGGCCGCCGCGTGTGCCGTGGTACTTATCTATCGGCCCTCCCTAATTTCGAGCGGCCTCACGTTGACAGCGGCCACGGGAATCCTGATGGCGCTGATATCCCTGGAAATGGCAGTGTACGCCCAGCCCTTCCGCCAGAAGAGCCAGACCCGCCGGCCCATCGGCGCGGCCATAACGCAACTGGTGGGCTCGGAAAGGCTTTACACGTACCACCCCGGCTACGCGCCCTTCATGTACTATGTCCGCTGCCCCGTGGACGAACTGGGCTGCCCCGGCTGTGTAAATGAGCAGGTGAAATACGTGCTTTTGGCCGGCCGCGACGCCGCGCGGCAGCCCATGCTGGAGCAATTAGCCAATTCCGGCTTTTACCAGGTGTACCAAGTATCGCTCCAGGAAGGCACCTGGCAGCTCTATCAGCGCCCAATTGATCCTGCGGCCACGCAGCCCGCGGCCGCGGCAAATTAGGAAGCGAATATGCATATCACTGCGGAAACGATGTGGGAAATAGTCGGCTGGGTCGGCCAGATTTTCTTCGGCGGCCGCTTTCTGCTTCAGTGGTATGCCACGGAACGCAGCAAACGGTCGGTGGTGCCCGTGGGCTTCTGGTACATGTCGATGGTCGGCACGCTGTTCCTGCTGGCCTATTCCATTCACAGCATCAAGTGGCCGCTGATCGGCGGCTTCAGCCTGAACATGATCGTGTACCTGCGCAACCTGTATTTCATTCACCGCAAACCGGCGGCGGCAACGGCGGCGACGACGCAGGAAGATCCATCAAAGGCAGAAGTCCGTGACCGGTGAGCCTGCGCGAAAAATCAAGTGCAACACAAAGATCACCAAGAACACAAAGGACACAAAGAACGGCAATGCAGGCTAAAGGCAAGAAAGAGGATTCGGTCGCCGGCTTTTCCGGCCTTTACTATCTCAGTCTTTCTTTGTGCTCTTTGTGACCTTTGTGGTCTTTGTGTTCCTCTTTTATGATGCTCAGCTGGAAAGAATATGCCAAATCATCCCAAGGTGATTATTAACGCCGATGACTTCGGCTGGTCGGTCGGAGTGACGGACGGCATTATCCTGGCGCACCAGCAGGGCGTGCTCACATCGACCACGCTGGCGGCGAATATGGAGGATGCGCCCCGGGCCGCCGCGCGAGCCCTGGAAATCCCCACGCTGGGCGTAGGCGTACACCTCAACGCCTGCCAAGGTCGGCCGCTGACGGATGTGGCAGCCCAATATCTGGCGGATGAAGACGGCCTGATGAACCTAAAGGGTCCGCAGGTGATCAAGCGCTGCCTCTTGCGGCGGGGGACTAAGGCGGCGGTTTTAGGCGAATTCGATGCGCAGATTCGGCGGGCGCTGGATCTGGGAATCAAACCGACGCACCTGGACAGCCACCGCCACGTCCACGCCTGGCCGCCGATCATGGCGGGTTTGGCCGAACTGGCCGGTCGTTACGGCATTAAATATATTCGGCGGCCTGCGGAAGACCTGCCTTCGGGTTTCCCGGCTGCGCCGAAAGGGCAGGTACGGACCGCCGCGCTGCTGAGGTTGATGTGCTCGTTTGGCGGCCGCGCGGCGGGGCGGTTACAGGTCGCAGAAGGTACCTGGGGCATCGCCCACACGGGATTTATCGATGCAAACTGGCTGGTTTTTGCCGCCCAAAGGTTGAGTGACGGCCTCATAGAGATTATGGTGCATCCCGGTTTTGCGGAAGGCCTGGATGCTAAAGCGACCCGGCTGACCGCCAGCAGGAAGGTCGAGCTGGATGCACTATGCGATCCGGCGGTGAAGGAGGCCTTTCGTCGCAACAACGTGGAGCTCGTGCACTATGGGCAACTTAGCCTCTGAAACTTGCGGCCGCGCAAATATGAAGACGGAGCTGATCAGCGTGGTCGTGCCCTTTTACAACGAGCGGCCGGTGATCGAGCGCATGTACCAGCGGATCCGCAAGGTGATGGACCGCCGCGGAAATCCGTATGAGTTGATTTTCGTCAACGATGGCAGCAGCGACGGCACAGCCGAGATTTTAGAGCAGATCGCCCAGCAGGATGAGCGGGTGATTTTTATCGACCTGCGCCGCAACTTCGGCCAGACGACGGCCCTTCAGGCGGGGTTCGACCAAGCCTCGGGGCAAACAATCGTGGCTTTGGATGGCGATCTCCAGCACGACCCGTACGAGATACCCTTCCTGTTGAAGCGGATCGACCAGGGTTACGACATCGCCTCCGGCTGGCGCCGCCGGCGCGGCGATGGCTTTATCATGCGCCGCCTGCCTTCGCGCATCGCCAACCTGCTTTTAGCGAAGGTCTCGCACGTGCCAGCTGCAACGATTTCGGCACGACCTTCAAGGCGTATCGCGCCGAAGTGCTCAAAAACGTGCGGCTGTATGGCGATATGCACCGGTTCGTGCCGGCCATCTGTGCGCGGCTGGGGGCGCGGATCTGCGAAGTGCCGATCAAGAACGTGCGCCGCAAGGCGGGCAAGAGCAACTACGGCATCGGCCGCACGTTTCGCGTGGCCATGGACCTGTTGATGCTCCAGTTCATCACGGGCTATTTGACGCGGCCGCTGCACTTTTTC
This sequence comes from uncultured Phycisphaerales bacterium, assembly GCA_963785635.1. Classification (GTDB taxonomy): domain Bacteria; phylum Planctomycetota; class Phycisphaerae; order SM23-33; family FEN-1343; genus FEN-1343. The sequence continues at coordinate 169,072 of CAWAWB010000010.1, read as the reverse complement.
GGCAAGTACGGCCTGATCTCAATCGTGCTGGGCACGGGAATTCTTTTTTATGGCCTGGTGCGCAAGCTCCTGGCCTGGTCCACATTCAACCTCTTCGCCACGCATGGACCGTTGATGGCCGTGGGATTGATGGCCTTCATGACGGGCCTCTTGTTCATCTCGACGGGCCTGATCGGCGAGCTTTTGATGCGGGTGTACTTCGAATCCACGCCCGCGCGGACGTATGCTGTGAAGCGCGTGATTCGCAAGAAAGCCGCGGAGCACGTGGCGGAGTAAGAGCCTCCGCGCAAGGACCGCTCTTTTCTGTGGCACGAGAATCACCAAGAGCACCAAGAAGACTTTTGTTTTTCTTTTCTTGGTGCTCTTTGTGCTCTTGGTGAGCTTGGTGTTTAGCAGTTTTCTTCAACTGGACCCGCGAAAACTATCTGTCGATCCCTTTGATCCCATCCTGTGTCAGATTCACATCGGGAAAACCATCCCGCGCCTTGCGGATGGATGAGGCCTCGAGAAATCCGATGCTGCCATCGGCGAAGATGAACATCCGCTGGCCTGCCCAGCACCACCAGCCGCCATCGTTCTCGACCTGGTTGTGGTTGCTGGTCCATTCGCCGATCAAGAGTTTGTGCGATGGCTCGGCCACATCGCATTCGCGCTGGCCCATGCCCGGCAGAGGATGGGAGTACGTATCCGAGGCCCTGGTCATTGTGTTGATCTGCTCGGGACTGTGATAAAAGGCCATGGAATAGGCGTACGAGGTGGATTCATACTGGTCCGGATTGGCCGGGTCATCCGGGCAGACGAGGATGCACGGGTTGTCCTTGCTGACGATGGTGTTAAAGTAGGGCTCGACCGAATGCCGCCAGCCTCGACCCATCCACAGCCAGTACGTGACGTTGGGATCGTGGTACACCGGATCCTGGCGCACGGGTAGACATCTCGATAATCCTGCACATACATCACGATGGCCGTGTGGATTTGCCGAAGCTGTCCGGCACATAATGTCCGCCGCGCGATCGCCCGGGCGTAGCTGAGCGAAGGGAGCAGGATCGACATCAGAATGCCCAGAATGGCAATCACAACCAAGAGCTCGATGAGCGTGAACGCCGGCCGCTTTTTTGTGGATGAAGAAATAGGTCATCTCCAGGAAAAGGCGCTTTGGGTATTGCGGAACGCCCCGAAATAGCATAAAGCCCAATGCGCCGAATCCGTAAAACCATACGCAGCAGGCAGGAGAAGTCAACCGATGGCTGAAAACTCCTCTGATGTTCATGAGGGCGCCGACCCGTTCACGGCCGCCAATACTTGGCGCAACGTCATTCGCGGAAACGTGCTGATGATGGGGCTAGTGAGCCTGTTCACCGATTTTTCCAGCGAGATGATCTACCCGCTGCTGCCCATCTTCATGACCGGCCTGGTCAGGCCGGAGCTGGCCGCGCTGTGGGTGGGCCTGATGGAAGGCATCGCCGAGGCCACGGCCTCCATTTTGAAGATCTTTTCCGGGCGCATCAGTGATTCTCTCGGCAGGCGCAAGGCGCTGGTCATCCTGGGTTACGGCATTTCCTCAATCGCGCGGCCGCTCATGGCCATCGCGGGCATGGCCTGGCACGTAGTGGGACTGCGTTTCGCCGACCGCGTCGGCAAAGGCATTCGCACATCGCCGCGCAATGCCCTGATCAGCGATTCGGTGGGGCCCGATGTTCGCGGGTTGGCCTTCAGTTTCCATCGGGCGATGGATCACACCGGCGCGGTTTCAGGGCCGATGGTGGCGGCGGCGTTTCTCTTCGTCTTCCTCGGCTATGGCTTGTGGCACGGCACGACGGACCACGCCACATCCGCAGAGATGCACGCCATGCGCTGGCTGTTCGCCTTTGCTTTGCTTCCGGGCATCGCGGCCATGGCCTCGCTGATTATCAAGGTGAAGGAGATCGCGCCCAAGGGTCCCTCAGATAAGAAACATTCGCTCAAGGGCTGGCGGGATCTGCCCGGCCGCTTCTACGGCTTTGTCTCCATTGTCACCCTGTTCGCACTGGGTAATAGCTCGGACCTCTTCCTGCTGCTGTATGGCTGGAAACTTTTCGGGTTCGGGATGATCACCGTGCTGGCCCTGTGGGTGGTGCTGCACATTTCCAAGATCATCTTCAGCTTCCCCGGCGGCGTGCTGTCGGACAGGATCGGCCGGAGGCCGGTGATTATTGCCGGCTGGCTGGTGTACGCCCTGGTGTACCTGGGGATGGCCTATGTGCAGACGGCCGGGCAGTTCTGGGGATTGTTCATCACGTACGGCTTCTATTACGGCATGACCGAAGGCGTGCAGAGCGCCCTGGTGGCGGATTTTGTGCCTTCGGGCCGGCGCGGCGCGGCGTTCGGCTTATTTGATGGCGCTGTCGGCCTGGCGGCGCTGCCGGCCAGCCTGCTCTTCGGCGTGTTCTGGACGGCCATCGGCCCGCGCTGGGCGTTCGGCATCGGCGCGGCACTGGCGGGTTTGGCGGCAATCCTGATGGGGCTCCTGCTGACGACGACACCGGCAAAAGAGAAGGCTTAGTCGGATAGTTTTGCTGGTGAACCCACAAGCGCAACCTGATACGCCACATTCACCGGCGGCCACTCTAGCTCTACGCCAATCTGAGCCATAGTGCGCGTAACGTCTACCCCGGCTCCTTCAGGGCAATAAACTGGAACGAGGCCGGGGTGCTTACGCAAAAAAGTTTGCACTCTGTTTCGTAGCTGTTTTCTTGCTCCTGCTTGCCAATACAGGCAGCACCGCAACCGCGTAATAGACCATGCTGGATGCGCTACAGACATCTTCTCTACATGCGACTTCAGGTCAAATTGATTGAATACACAGAAGACTGGAGCTTTCATATCCAAGAGCCACTCGAAAGTCCGGCATGCTGGCGGGCAGTTCTCCCTTCTCGACCAATTTGGACAGCCATGTGGGTGGCCAGGATAAGGCAGACGACACAAAGATCTCACCTTGAAATCTATCACCGGGTGGACCACACAGACAGCTTTAGCCTGTCCCACCATCTGAAACATGGTTTTTTTCTTCAAGTCCTGTCGTCTCTAACTTTCGGCTCACCAAGCGAAGACAGACTTCTCTTTTAGTTTTGTCCTTCAACTTGAACTCGAGCCGCTGATTCTGTCCAAGGAGCGAACTTCCAGCACCCAAACGAATTCGTTTGTGTAAGCCGCCTATTTTCTTCTTGATCCGACAAAAATCATCCTTGCTCCAGACATTTCCATACTCCATTTCAACCGCAATATTGTCCTGGCCGAAATCACTAATCCTTGTTGTTACAGAAGGTGGCAACTCGTCAAGCGGCCACATTTCATCGAACGTCGGTCGACCCCAATCCTGAGCCTCATCCAGGATAAAGAGAATAAATGCCAGTGTATTAAACTGTACATGATAGACCTCTGGACAAGAATGGAAGGCAATGGCGCGCAAAATTTCCCTTCGCATCAGGAATTGCCTGGCGGCCTCGGGCCTAAGCGGTCGCCATGGATCGTGGCACAAATCACCCTCGAGGAAATGAACTAGACATTTGCTGAGAAGGAGAGCACTGATGACCCCATGGTCAAGATCGTCAAAAGACTGTAGCAATTTGACGTAGTACTTATTCTGCAGGTGCGTTGCGTACCTCGGGTAGTCGAGCCGGTCTCCATGTGAGACTGGCGGATCTAAAGGCTCTGGACTAGATGCGATGAATCTGATCATCGCGTCTTGAAAAAGCCGAGCTTGTGGAGAGAAGCGGAACTGAAGGTCGCCGGCAGGATGAAGTCCCAGTTCTCCGAAGGCTTCCCGAGATCTCTGGTTGATAGTCTCAATGTATTTAATCGGATATCCGAGATCATGACATAAAGCCGATAGCGCCCACATACACTCCCACTCGCTCTGGCCTACTGGAAGTGTCTGATTGAGATTCTTTTCTGGAATCCTTAGTTGGTATTTTAGCTGGCTCTTGATCAAGCCATGGCCACATATCCAAACTCGGAAAACATGTGCGAGATGGTCACGGTATCTTTCTGGAGATGCTCCATACAGCATGCTTTCAAATTGGGAAAACCCCTTGAAAAGCTTAGTGACCTCCTCCCTGCTAAGAGCCTCTTCCGGAAAAAAAGTCTCCCAAAGATTCCAGTTTGGTATAGGACCGCCTAAAACATCTGCGTTCTCAATTTCTCCGTCGGTCTCTCTCAACTTGAATAGCGCATCAATAACTATCATGGGCCACAGGTCACAGAGAATTTTTCTGCATTTGCCAAGGTCTTGACATGGCAGCCCTGCGACGATGGTCATAGTTTTAGGGCGAAGGAAACTGAAGTGGTTGAGGTCACTTTTGAGGTAGGAGATGAGTTCGTCATCACCTTCAAGGGTGAAAGGCAAATCTGGAAAGCTCATGTTTCCCCCGTCTATTCGCTGTAATTCCGCAAGCTCCGTGAACTGGACAAGCCATGCAACCGCTCAACTCTAATGATTCTCTCAGACGGCGAAGGGAAGTCGCATGAAGCAGTTCTTGCAGGCTTCTGCCATTAATATTTAGCTCCCATGCCCGCCTCTCAGCCTGTTTAAATACCTCGCATGGAAGAACATTACCATCTGGCTGAATGACGATCTTGCCCGCGCCCGCCCGACAGGGAACTTCAGAACCAGCTATCATCCCATTGAACGGGGAGCCCGTACGAATGTCCATGATCTTCCGCTCGCGCAAGCGGACCACAGTTTCGAGAAATGCCTCTTCCTCCCCGGGGCTCAGAAGCAAATCTCCGACATTCACCAGGCCACGTCCTTGAGGAACGAAACGCAGAATGCTCAGCTTTGAAACGCCTTTTTCTGCGAGCAGGATCGACAAAGGCTCTAACGCATGTACATTGGGCTTAAGCGGTACGAAATTGGCATCGCACGCCAAGCCAGCGGCGAGACAAGCATTCAGAGAGGCAACTGTACAGTCAAAGCTGCCATGAACCGTCGTGATCGCATCATGCACTTCGGCATCGGCCCCATGGAAGCTGAAAACAAGCTTCAAATTCTCTATTGCGGCCATAGTAGCGATAAGCGCCTGTGGAACCGGCCGTAGTGCTTTCCGTTGTAGAACCACACCACAGGTGAAAACTTCGCTACGCATGCCCAAAGAACTGACTTGTTGCAGTGCTGGCAGAAACAGCTCCGATGCCGTTGGCTCGCCGCCGCCGAAGCTGACTTGCGTTGCTCCCAGGTCGTGGGCTTCTCGAATGACGCGATGGACGACTTCGGCGGTTAAAACCGTGCGGCAAGCCCGGCCGGAATTAGACGAGCAGTGCCTGCATGAAAGCGGGCAATAGCCGCCCAACTCCAAGACAAGCTCTTCGAGTCCATTCATCGCCCCACGCTCCATCACCAGTTTAAGTATCCGCTTTCTCGGTCGCTCCAGTCAAGTATTTTTTCACTGTGATTATGGTATAATGTCGCTATTACTTTCGCATTCTTATAAAGTAATAGGCCCTATTAAGCAATGATTTGCTTACATTTTTGTTGGGGGATTCGTGGAAACGCTGCCCAAAATGGCCACCATACAAAGTGATGGTCGAATGGAGTTGACCGACAAGCGCCACGGTCTTAAGTGGCTGGGCGACGAACGGGAACTCTGTATCATTGAATGCTGGGATGACGGAATACTTCGATTGGTGTCGGCCGGTACTTGGGCGGCTGAGAAGAAGATTATCAATGAAGGTCAGAAAATTACCCAAGAACAGCTAGCTCAGGCACTTGCAGATGAAATCGCCGCTCTTGAAGGAGCTGAAATTCCTCGAACTTTCGAGGGGCAAATCACTTCATTTGAGGGCATTCAGAAATCATCCAGGGCTCGAATTCAGCTGCCGGAATTATCGCTCTGGTGGCTATTTACGCCAGATTATGGACCAGCTGCGCCACAACGTCGAAGAAGCTCTGCTGCGGTCTTAGCTTGGTCCAATAAAAGAGAGTTGTTCATTCGTTCTGCAAAATCAATTGGCCGGTAGCTTGTAGATAAATAGCCTTATTAATGGCATCCGCAGCTGCAGAAGGAATGGCTGACCAAAAGCTCGCGCAGCTTCTGTGCGACAGCGATGGGGTCGGCCGCGCCATCGATAACGGCGAAATGGTCCGGATCCGCCGCGGCCTGCCGCAGGAACAACTCTCTAACGAGCCGGTGATATTCCAGCCCCTTCGCCTCTATCCTGTCGAATTCGCGGTCTACGCGCGCCAGACCTTTGGCCGGGTCCACATCCAGGATGATGGTCAAATCCGGCCAGGTGTGGCCTACAGCCAGGTCGCCAATCGTGCGAATCGCCTCGATGTCCGCCCCGCCGGCCCCTTGATAGGCGATGGTAGAGGAGATGTATCTGTCGCACACGACGCATGTCGCCCGCCGTCAGGGCCGGGCGGATAATCTCCGCCACGAGCTGTGCGCGGCTGGCCATATACAGCAGGAGCTCGCAGCTTACATCCATCTCCGCCGCGCTGCGGTCCAGCAGAATCTGGCGGATCCGCTGGCCGATGGCCGTGCCGCCGGGATCGATGGCCATGACGGTTCGCACGCCCTGATCCACCAGCCACGAGGCCAATAGCTGCAACTGGGTGCTCTTGCCGGCCCCATCAGGGCCATCCAGCACGATAAACCGGCCGGCCAGCTTTTTCGCCAGATCGTTCATGTGGCCAGTATTGTTGCCGCCGCGGCGAATAATTGCAATTGCCCAAATAACCTGCGGCGGATTCACTTGAAAGCGGCAAGGCTTCGCCGTATAAACGCACGTTACCTGGGAACATGGCGGCATTCTGGGTCGGGTATTCCAGCCGTTGTTTGTTCCCACCTTTCAAAGGCATGGATGATGAAAGTCATCGCGCAAACCCACGCACTGGCGGATGGATTGGGCCTGGTCGGCAGCATCGTGGCGGGCAGGACGCCCAAGCCGGTGCTGCAATGTGTCAAGCTCATCGCGGCGGACGGCCGGCTGACGCTTCTGGCGACGGACCTGGAGGTGGGCTGCCGCTACAGCCTGCCGCAGGTGGAAATCCAGGAGGAAGGCGAGGCGCTCGTGCCCGCCGACCGATTGGCCGCCATCGTGCGCGAGAGCATGGAAGACACGCTCAGCATCTCCGTCGAAAAAGAAACCTGCACCATCACCGGCTCGGGCAGCCGCTTTACCGTGTACGGCTATGACCCGGCAGAATTCCCGCCCGTGGCGGATTTCCCCGAGACCCCGGATGCCGAGGTCGCCGCGGACGTGCTGACGGGCATGATCACGCGCACGCTGTTCGCCACGGCCAAGGAACATTCCCGCTACGCCATCTCCGGCGTGCTGTGGGAAGTAGCCGATAAGAAGCTCCAGCTCGTGGCCACCGATGGCCGCCGGCTGGCGCTGTGCAAAGGCGCGCTGTCATCCTCGGCCTCGCGCCAGGCCTCGGCGATTGTGCCCACCAAGCTGATGAGCCTGATCCAGCGCGTGGCCACGGGCACCGAGCAGGCCCTGGCCGTGCGGATCGGCGAGACGCAGATCCTGCTGCGCTCGGCCAACGCCGTGCTGGTTGGCAACCTGGCCCAGGGGAATTTCCCCAAATATACCGATGTGATTCCGCGCGAGTGCAACCGCAAGGCCACCATGAATACGGGCGCTTTCCTGCACCGCATCCGCCAGGCGGCCCTGCTGACCAATGAGGAATCCAAGGGCGTGCGACTAAGCTTCAAGTCGGATTCGCTGACACTGACCAGCCGCGCACCGGAGACCGGCGAGGCGGAGATCACGCTGGCCGTGGAATTCGAGGGTGAACCGCTGGAAATCGGCTTTAACCCGGCGTACCTGGTTGATGCCCTTAAGGTCATCGCCAACGAAACCGTCAACTTCGAGTTCACCGCCCCCAACCGCCCCGGCCTTTTGCGCGTCGGGAACGACTTCCTGTACGTGCTGATGCCCGTGGACCTTGGATAAAGACTGACAAATTAACGACGCGAAATCCGAAGAAGAACTAAGTTATCTCTTAGCCGGTAAGTTTCGGATTTCGATATTCGGCTTTCGGATTTGGATTGAATTGTCATGGATGACAGGCAACTGCGAACCGCGTGGCAGAACCGCCAATACGAAGATGCGACCACGCATCTGGGCGGCCCTTTGGCCATGCTGATGAAGCACACGATCTCCAAGCGCGTCCGCCAGCTCGGTCAACTCGCCAACGCCTGGGATGAAGTGGTGCCTGAGGAATTCCGCGAGCACACCGCCCTGGAAAGTTTTGCCCGCGGCACATTGACGGTGATCGTCGACTCCGCGCCGCACCGCTTCCAGTTGGAAATGCTCCTGCGGTCCGGCCTGCTCAAGCTCCTATGCAATAAATTCCCCGGGGCCTTAAACCGGGTTAAACTCGTGCCCGGCCAGTTCTACAGTGTCGATGTCGAAGGCTATGCCCGCTATAGCTTCTAGCATTTAAGTGTTGCAATCTGCCAATTTGTGATAGTTTGTAACACTTACCGCACTCCCAGAATTGCGAAAGATTACCATTTGGCGGTCTTTGGCGGCCTTGATGCCGCTTGTAACTCTTGCTTTTTCGGTTGCTTAATTCAAGACCGCCAAGGCCGCCAAGACCGCCAACGCTTTCTGGCTCGCAGAATCCGCGCGTTGCGGGTAATGGAACTGGAGATTTCCCCAGTTCCATCATCCGTAACGACTGACCTCTGCTGCGGGGTGGAATCCCGTGCGCGGCAAGAGTTATAATCCCTGATCCTTAAGGCACTAATTCCCGCATGGCAAAACTCGAAGCAATACTGTTCGACTTGGGCGACACGCTGCTGGATTTCGGGGCGGTCGACACGCTGGAAATGTTCGAGCAGGGAGCGCGCCTCACATACGATTACCTGGCCAAGTTCAACCAGCCCCTGCCGCCCTTCGCCCAGTATCATCGAATGCTGCTGCGGGCCTTTCGCTGGGCGTACTTCAAGAGCCACATCACCCGCCGCGAATTTGATGCGGTAAAAGTGCTCCAGCAGATCGGCCGCGCCATGGGCCACCGCCTGCCCGCCGAACATTACCGCGAACTGGTCTGGCTGTGGTATGAGCCGCTAAGCCAGCAGGCCCGCATCGAGCCGGGCTTGCCGCAGGTCCTCTCCGACCTGGGCGGCCGTCGGCTCAAGCTGGGCGTCATCTCCAACACCTTCGTCCCGGCCGAGGCCCTGGACCGCCACCTGGCCCGCGAGGGCCTCTTAGAGCTGCTGCCCATCCGCGTCTACAGCTGCGACGTGCAGGTTCGCAAGCCGCACCCGCGCATCTTCCGCGCGGCGGCCAGCAGAGTCGGCTGCCCGGCCGGTTCGATCATGTTCGTGGGCGACCTGCCCAAGGCGGATATCTACGGCGCTAAGCGGGCCGGCATGCTCACTGTCTTAAAAGATCCAACCGGTGCCCGGCGGCCGTACCGCGTCCGCCCGGACTACACGATTGCGGCCATCGCCGAACTGCCGGGAATCGTTGAGCGATTTCTCTAAACCAAACACATGAACACCTTTCTGCTCATCTTGTCGGGTGTAAGCCTGGCAAGTTGTGCTGCGCTATTGGGTATGGCGCTTTTGCTGCTGGGTTTTGTTAAAAACCGCTCGCTCTGGCGGCGCTGGGGACTGGTTTATCTTTCGCTTGGAATAGCCCTCGGCCTGGCCACAAGCACGTTCGCGGCCGCAAAAGTGTTGCATCACGCCGCCAAATTGCCTGGTGCTGCTGCAATGGCGGCTGTCGGGGTGAAACACGCGGTTGCCTCCCGCGCGGCCGCCGCGCAGAGCCGCGCGTGGGGGGCCACGGTCGATCTTGTTGAGGAAACGTCTTTCACTTTCACGCCGCTCGATCCCAATCAGCTTCCCTTTGACCTCGGCAAAAGACCGGAGCTCCACAATATTCAAGGCCTGGCGAGCGAGGGCGTGTTATTGAACAGCTACTACTTCCGCTACCAGGCGGATAAGCAGGCTGTCCTCGATATTGTGTCCAACCTGACTCCGCTGGAGTCGGGAGGGCCGTGGGGAGACATAAACTTCGATTCCCAGTGCAAGCCGATCTCCTATGAGGCGGCCGCTGAAAGATTCAATCCGTGCCTGGAGAGTTCGAAAAAGCCTCTTATTAAGAGCCCTTTCTGGCACCCGGAGACAATTGCCAAAAAGGAATGTTTCGAATGTTTTAAAATCCCCTATACCCATACCATCATGTTCGATGAGTCGAGCAAAACTGTTTACCATGTGATTGAGGAAGCCCGTCCTTGATCCTTTAACGAGAATGACATGCAGGCACTGGTCTTCAATGTAACGCCGGCGCCCTGGTTTAAGGCCAAGTTCGCCGCCGCTGTGGCCGGCCGCGCAGCGTACTGGGGTCCGCTGGGGCCGCTCCAGTACGTGCAGGTGGACCCGCCGACTTTGCCGGGCGAGGGCTGGGTGAAATGCCGCACGCGCCTGGCGGGAATCTGCGGCACGGACCTGGCCATGATCCAGCTTGGCCAGTCGCCGGACACGATGCTCTCCGCCTATTCCTCGATGCCCATGATCCCCGGCCACGAAAACGTCGCCGAGGTCACTGATGCCGCCGATGCAGAAGGTCAAAAGTGGATCGGCAAACGTGTGTGCGTCGAGCCCATGCTGGCCTGCCTCCAGCGCGGGATTGATCCCCCCTGTCCGCGCTGCCGCGCGGGAGAGTTTGGCTCCTGCGAGCACTTCGATGGCGGCGGCCGCTACGGTCTGCCGGCCGGAAGCTGCATCGGCTACAACAGCCGCACGGGCGGCTCGTGGGGCGAGATTTTCGTCGCCCACGTCAGCCAGCTCATCGAAATCCCCGCCGCCCTCACCGACCGCACGGCTGTTCTCACCGACCCTCTGGCCGTAAGCCTTCACGGCATCCTGCGCTCACCCTGGCAGGATGCAAAGTGCATCGCCATCATCGGCGGGGGGGTGTTGGGGATGGGTGTAACCGCCGCGCTGCGGGCTGTGGGGTTTGCGGGGCAAGTGGATCTGATCGCGCGGCACCCGTTCCAGCGCGATTTTGCCACAAAACTCGGCGCGAATTGGACCGGCGAGGAAAAATGTCTGCGCGACCCGCAGCCCCTGGCCCAGCGCACAGGCGGCTGGATTGCGCGGCCGCGCATGGGCCTGCCCGTGCTGAATCACGGCTATGACCTGGTCTTCGACTGCGCCGGCTCGGCGGAAAGTTTCACCGCCGCGTGCCGCATCGCCCGCTCGCGCGGCTGCGTGATTCTCGTGGGCACCAGCGGCGCCGGCCGCATCGACCCCACGCCCATCTGGTTTCGCGAACTCACCATCATCGGCGGCTCGGGCCGCCAGCTTGAAAACTGGCAAGGCCGCCGCGTGCATACGTACAACATCGTGCACGAGCTCTTAATCGCGGGCAAACTGCCGGGGGAGGAGCTGCTCACACACACCTTCTCGCTGTCCGACTACCAGGACGCTTTCGCCGCCGCCACATCCAAGGGCCGCAGCGGATGCATTAAGGCGGCTTTCACGTTTTGAAGTGCGGTCAGAAGCACAGCCGTCGTCGGCTGCGCCACACTGCCCGTTGGCAAGTCCTCTTCGTTCGTTTACACTGGGGCAGGCTGAAATGACACGGGCAAATGACTCTGGCCGCCGCGCGGCAGCGAGGAAAACTTTCATGGCAAAAACCAAAGATGGCAGCAAGCCTCTGGTCTCCATCGTCATGGGCTCCGACAGCGACTGGGAAACCATGCAGCGCTGCGCCCAGCAGCTTGAAGAGCTGGCCATTCCCTTTGAAGTCCGCATCGTCAGCGCCCATCGCACGCCGGTGGAGGCGCACAAATATGCCGCCGCCGCGCAGGGCCGAGGGTTGAAGGTGATCGTCGCTGCGGCTGGTCTGGCAGCGCATCTGGCCGGTGCCATGGCGGCAGGGTCGGCGCTACCGGTCATTGGCGTGCCCATAGCTGCCGGTCCTTTGAACGGGTTCGATGCCCTGCTGTCCACCGTGCAGATGCCGCCAGGCGTGCCCGTGGCTACCGTGGGCATTGGCGCCCCCGGGGCGACCAACGCGGCGATCCTGGCGGCTCAGATTCTCGCCACGGCCGACAACTCCATGGCCCAGCGCGTCCAGGCCCTCCGCAGCGAACAGGCCAAGAAGGTCAAGATCAAGGATGTCGCCCTTGGCGCAAAATGGCCCCCCGCCCGCTGATCGGCCGGCAAAGGCAAAGCTGCCGCTGGAGGCGGTGCTGTTAGCCGAGAGCTTTGCGCAGCAGGAGGGTCTGATCGACTTTGCGGTCCTGTATGGCAACAGCAACCCCGTCGAGATCGAGATCGGCTCGGGCAAGGGCACCTTCCTCGTGCATCGCGCCAAAGCGCGGCCGGATGTAAACTTTCTCGGGATCGAGTGGGCCCGCGCCTTCTGCCAGTACGCCGCCGACCGCATGTGCCGCTGGGGCTTATCCAACGTGCGGATGCTGCGGGCAGATGCCCAGGACCTTTTTACCCGGCGGGTGCCGGATGATTCGCTCCAGCGTGTGCATATCTATTTCCCCGACCCGTGGCCTCGCTTGCGTCACCACAAGCGCAGGCTCATCAAGTCGTCTTTTGTGAGCATCCTCCATGCTAAGTTACGCATTGGCGGTCAGTTAGCTGTCGTAACGGACCATCGAGATTACGCGCGGCAGATCGAATGGTCCATCCTGAGCCAGAAAGGCTTCGCCACCGTTCCATTCCCTACAACCCATGGGGCCCAGGAAGATGAGATTGTTGGCACGAACTTCGAGCGCAAATACGTTGCCGAAGGCAGAGCTTTTTACGACTTGGCCATGATGAAGTGGAGATAAGCCCCTGGCGTCGCGCCCCCTATCTCTTAGAGAATATATTTCAAATAGTATTCCATATTCATATGCACTGCGGATTGTGTTCTGAAAACCGCATGGCCATAGTAAGTCCTTATAGATAAGCAGGCTATAGCAGAAATAGGCAGCAATGAAGGTGTGGAAAAGCTGTTGAAAGTTCAGTCAAGGCGGCCTACGAATCGGGAATTCCCTCAGCAGCCTTCAGAATTTGCCTCTATTGCTGTGCCATCTCCCAAAGTTGCCAAACCCGCCTCGACAAGTTATCCCCAGCTTATCCACAGGAAGTTGTGAGAAATGCCAGCACCCTGTTCCCTATTTCACCAGATACGCCGCCAGGAGATTGATCGCCGCGGTCACATCATCCACGTGGACCATCTCCGTCACCGTATGCACGTAGCGGCAGGGGATGGAGATCGTGATGGCCTGATGGCCCCGGCCGGATCGCTGCATGGCGCTGGCATCCGTGCCGCCCAGGGGCAGGACCTCGAGCTGGTGCTTGATCTTCCTGGCCTTGGCCAGGGCGATGAACTCATCCACTAAGTGCCGGCTGGAGATGGACATATTGTCCATGATCTTGATCGCCGCGCCGCCGCCAAAGCGGCAGACCGCCTCATCCTCCCCCACGCCCGGCGTGTCGCAGGCCAGCGTGCAGTCGATGGCGATGGCGATTTCCGGCTCGATGCCAAACGCCGCCGGGCCGGCCCCGCGGCAGCCGACCTCCTCCTGCACAGTCGCCACGTAGTAAATCTCGTTGGGGCTGCCCTTTTGGGCCACTTGCCGCAGCGCCGAGATGGCGACAAAGCTGGCGATGCGGTCATCCATGGCCTTGCCCACGGCGGTCTTGCCCACCAGCTCCGTGGTGGCCAGGAGCGTCACGGGGTCGCCAATGCGGACGAGCTTTTTTACCTCCGGCCCCGATAGGCCCAGGTCCACGAAGAGTTCGCCGACCTTGTAGATTTTCTTTTTCTCCTCATCGCTGGCCAGGTGAATGGGCTTGCCTGAAGGGTTTAATATGCCCACCAGGTCGCGCTCGCCCTGCACCAGCACCTTGCGGGCGTGCAGATTGCGCGTGTCGAAGCCGCCGGCGGCGTTCAGGCGGACAAAACCCTTGTCATCGATGTGTTTGATGTAAAAGCCGATCTCATCGATATGGCAGGCGAGCATGATCTTCTTGCCGCCCTTATTCCCGGCAGCCGCGCCCTTTTTGCCCGCCGCCACTTTCCCCGCGCGGCGGCAGATCAAATTCCCCATGGCGTCCGTGGCCACTTCATCAAACAGGCCCTGTGTCTCATCCTTTATCAACTGGCGGATCCGCTCCTCACGGCCGGCGATCCCCGGGGTTTCCGTCAGTCGTTTGAGAAGGTCGAAGTCTTTCATGGCTATGCAAAGCCTTTCAGTGTGGGTGGCATGCCCTCACGCCGACGGCGGGTGGGCATGGTCTTAGAAGACATGCTCACCCAGTCTCACTTTGTTCGACCGTGAGAGCATGCCACCTGAACATAATGCCACCTAAGACATCTTTTCATATATCGGCAGATACTGTCCGGTATTCATTAGCCCGCGGCCGGGATTTCCTTGATCTTTCCTGCCGCACTGCCTGTTAATATGCCACCTATGCGTTCGACCGTCGACCTGGCCCAGCACGATAAGCCTGACTTCGCGCCTTGTCGCACACTACGCACCGCCGCTCCATTTGCGGCAGTGGCGGTGATCTGCCTGGCCGCGCTACTGGCCGGCTGCGGCCGCGAGGCCCTGCCGCCGCGGAACAACCCCGCGCCCGCTGTGGCGCAAACCCCGGTGCGCGTCGAACCCTGGCGCGGGCCGACCGGCACGGCCACAAGCTCATCACGGACCACTATGTGATTTTTACCACCATGGGTCCTTCGGCCGCGCGCGACAGCCTCAGCGGTTTTCTCGAGGCGGCCCGAACCAACTACGTACACCTGACGGGCCTGGAGCCGCAAGTTACAGCCGCGCAGGATAGCGATCTCAAGCGGCTGGTCGTGTACCTCTTCGCCAGCCGCGATGAGTGGGCCAATCTCACCGAGCAGATCACCGGCGCCTCCAGCGACACCTACCTGAAAGTTCAGCGCGGCGGATATTGCTTCGCCGGCAAATGCGTCTTCTGGGATATCGGCCCTGCCACGTTCGGCGTGGCGGCCCATGAAGGCATGCACCAGTTCCTGTATCACGCGGTGCGGGATACCCTGCCCATCTGGGCCGAAGAGGGCCTGGCCGTGCAGAGCGAGGGCTTCGCCGTCCGCGACGGCCTGGTGTACTTCGATGCCGCCAATAACGGCTCGCGCATGATGACCTTGCGGCAGACGATCCTCCAGGAACGCTGGCGGCCCATTGACCGGCTGATCGCCATGAGCGCCTCCGACAACGTGAATGAAAGTTCCATGCACGGCGCGGATTACTATAGCCAGCTCTGGGCGCTGCTCTTGATGATCCGCCAGGATCCCAAGTACCAGGCGGGCTTGGCCCACATGCTCCAGGATGCGGCCAAAGGCCGTTTGGGGGCGGAACTGGGCATCTCCCCGCGGGCCTGGTCGCAGATTCAGCACAACTCGCAAGCCTACACGGCGGTGGTCGGCCCCAAGGCCTTCGCCCACTACATCGATTCCGATCTGCCGGCGTTTGAGGCGAAGTACCATGCCTTTGCTAAAAAACTGGCCAAGCTGGAACAGTAATAGCGAAGCGGGTGCCGTCGCTGCAACCCCTCTCCCTCGAAGGGAGAGGGTGGCCCGAAGGGCCGGGTGAGGGTGTGCAGCCGCATCTCTTGATCCGCCGGAAGAGGCGTGGTTGCAAAGACGCAAACACAGCACCGGGTGAATTAGGTATGTGTCCCCGGAACTCCCTGGAGGAGTCCTACTATGGTCGAATGGTTCTCTGACTTTCCCAAGCACTTTGACCTCCGCGCTGACGAAACCGGGGCCCAAGAAGCCGCGTTCATCTGCAAGGCCCTTGGTCTTCGGAGAGGACATACCGTCTTGGATGCACCTTGCGGCGCGGGCCGCATCAGCATTCATTTGGCACACGCCGGGATGAACGTCACAGGAGTGGATCTGACGTCCGCTTATGTTCAAAGAGCGCGGCGCCGATTCCGGCGCGAAGACTGCCGAGGCAAGTTTATCTGTGCCGATTTGCGTGCTATGGACTTCTATGAACAATTCGATGCAGCTTTTAACTGGCAAGGGAGCTTTGGTTATTTCAGCGATGAGGAAAATCTCGACGTAATCCGGCGATACGTCCGGAGTCTGCGCCGAGGAGGGAAATTGCTGATAGACATGCCGAGCCGCGAATGGCTCTTGAGGCATTTTCGGGGGCATGGCCGGAGCGGAGACATCGAATTTTCTGTTCGGTGGAGACCTGCTGTCCAACGGACCGATACGCGGTTCTGGAACGCAAAGACCGGTGAGTCTTGGGATATGTCGATTCGCCACTACACGCCCGCTCAATACCGGGTTCTCTTTCGGCAGTCTGGCCTTGAGCTTGAAGCGCTCTACGGAGATTTGAACGCCGGCCCATTTGATCGAACCTCTCGCCGCATTTACTTCGTCGGCCGTAAGATTGAAAAACGCTTGGCTGACAATTGATCTGGCGTTCCTTTGGTGTGCAGCGATTCATCCTGCGTAGCCTTGGCGGAGCGGGAAGCTGCACACCCTACGCCACTGGTTGAAAAAACGAAAGCACGCCACCGTGCTATAAACTTTCTTTCTTTAATCCACCTTCTCGTTCTTTGTGACTAGGCCTTTGAGATAGTCGCCACGCAATCACCATGCTGACTCCCGGCGCAAAAACAGCGGAAACAGCCCGCACCGAAACTTACCCGTGGCAATTACGTTGATGATGTAGAACGCCGCCATTCCGACAAGAAGCAATACAGCCGATATCCGATCCGAAAACCAGGTAGCCAAGCACCCGGCCAGAAAAACGATTAGGGCAACTGTAAGTGCGTTCAGCGGAGGCAGGCTTTTTTCGCCTATAGCAAATAGAATCAGCATCCCGACAATCACTGTCGCCAATACTCGCGCTAGCCAGCGGAAATACATCGCTAAACGGTGCGAAGAAAGAATGCTTTCTGACGCCATAAACCGTCCCCGATCACTACGCCGCCCAATCAGTTTTGTTAAGACTTAATTCGTGTGCAACACAGTTTCACGCCCAGCTCATTGCCGGAGGGAAGGAGTCCTGAAAAAGGCGTTCATTTCTTTAGCATTTGATGGATGTTCTGGATGGCTTCTTGCGAATTCTTATAGGGAAAAGCGTTGGGGTCTGGATTGGCCCCTGCCGCCTCGACGCATTGTTCATACGCGGCCAATGCCTTTTCCCAGTCATGTTTTTCTTCATAAGCCGATCCAAGGTAGAAGTAAGTGGCGCACCGGTCATTTTTGGCATTTGGTTCCCAACTCTTAATCTCTAGCTGGTAGTATTCGATTGCCTTATCCACCTGGCCGAGGTTGTCGTAACACGTGCCCAGCATCTCCAGGTCACCCGGATCGTGCACCGGGAAATCCGCAAGAAGTTGCTGATATGCCTGGAGGGCCTGTGCGTAATCCTTGGTCTGAAAAATTTCCCAAGCCTTTTGGCGTTGGCCGTAATAGCGCTCATGCGCTTCTGGCTTAATAAACACCACGTTTTCCGGCAGCTCCAGCGTGAAAGTTCCCTCGGGAATGATCATGTTGTAGGAAACACTGCTGGCGTAAAAATCAGGGCTCCCGGACCGTTCTGGGTTGCGCCAGAATTTTCCTTCCATCAGGTGCTTCGTCTGTGTGTCGAATCTGAATTGGCAGGATGCCGATAGCTTATGTGAACTGCATGTGACAATTATTACCTCGCGATTAGACCGCGAATCCTGTGCCGTTTCTTCCCTCCAATCGTCCGCCAGGGCCCGCAAGACCTTGAGGGAGTCCGGTCCAAGCGCTAACCTCAGTTGAATGGCCGTTTTCCAGAACATCGACCCCCAGGGGGTAGACCAATTACCCTTCCACGCTTCCCCAGCCTTAGGCTGATATGCCGTGACCTGATCCCCCTTGGCCACAACGACTTCATCTTCACACTCGAATCGCATAAGCAACGAATTGCCATCCCGCTGAAGCCAGCAGGCAAAGGGCGTGTTTCCATCGACTAGGCCTTTTATCAGCAGCGTCTGGGCCTCGTTGAGTGCCTCGACAGATTGTTCAAAGGCCCAGGCCTTGCTGGTATTGCCGTTCCCCGGCCACATGACAACAACGGCGATAATGATTGCTGCCGCTGCCGCAAGTGTAATTCCTTTTCTGATGATGGCTGCCCCCAACATGTGCCAACGGGGTGTCCGCTGGGACAATTGTCCTTCAAGTGATAACCGCGTCTTTTCAACTGCCTTCTGCGTCTTTGCAGCTTCAGGATTGATACTTCCAAGCTGCTTTAGGCACTCAATGATTTGCTCACTGTCTATGTCTTTCATAGTGCGAATCCTTTTTTGAAATGGATCAAGCGAGATCGAACCTTTTTCAGCGTTTTGTTGACCAAAGCCCTCAGATGGTGCGGGCTCTTGCCAACTTCCTGAGCGATCGTCTCATACGGCTCCTGCTGTACGTAATGCCTTATGAGCACCTCAGGTCCAAGTCCGTGAAGCTCGCTTAGAACATCTAACACCTGTTGCGTTGTCTCAGTTTGCTCTGCTGCCAGGAACGGATCGGCTTGTCGACCCGTCAGATCGTTTGGCAATTCCTGTATTGAGTGATCGCGCTGCGAACGCCTTCTCCAGTCCATTGCCAGATTGATTGCCACACGAGATGCATAGGCGGCCTGATCATCTACAGATTCAAGTTTCTTTGTTTGCGCCAGACGTAAGAACAGTTCTTGCATCAGATCGTCAGCCACTTCATAACGCAGAGTCAGCCGCACGAGCAGTGCATGCAACTGCGTCCCATGCTTTTCCAGCATCTCTAGTAGATTCTTCACGAGTTTTTTTCGGCCGCCTTTCCCTCGTTCTACTCTCCGTCCTGGCTAATAAGATAGACGCATTGGACTAGCAACGCGCACCTCTGAATTTTTTAAAATGGCGCAACCTTTTTAGTCGCATTGTCATGCTTCGAGGCGCAGAAGGGGCGGCATTGGGCGGGATTCGGCCGGGACTTCTAAGGCGGGCAAAATCTCCCGGGCGGGCGGTTTAATCCGCTGGTGCGCCGGGGCCGATGCTCAAGAGCGCCACGCGGCGGGTGCGATTGGTCACCCGCACGCGATGGACCAAGCGGTGGGGGGCCAGCCAGATGATTCCCCGCTGATCGCAGATCAACCACGCGCGGCCGCGCATGGGCAGCGGCACCTTGGCGGTGATGAAGAAATCGCTCAGTTTTTGCCGCCCCGGTGCCCCCAGAGGCCAGAACTCATCGCCCGGCAGCCAGCGGCGGGCGATCAGGGTTCCATCCAGCTTATCCGCATCGAGCATCTCGGCGTAAAAATCCTTGCGATGGCGGAAGGCACGCAAGGCCGCCGCGCCGCCTTCGCGGAATTCGATGCGCAGCGTGTGGCCATCGCTCAGGAGCGTTTCGCCGGGCGCCTGAAGCATGACTTTGCCATTTGGCTGTGGTTTTTCGCTGTTCGCCGGGCGGCTCACTTGCCGCGACAGAATGAGTTTGTCGTACTGGCGCAGGGCCCTCAGCCCGCCGGGCAGATCGATCCGGCGGCTGCCGCCATCCCGCGCGGCGGCCAGGTCCAGGATCTGCTCCACCTGGAACTGGCCCATCTCCTGCATGGGCGTATCCAGTTGCCGGATGGCCGCGCGAATCGCCAGCGAGGCCGTAGCCTTGTCCATGGCGGCCAGGTCGGCGGCCTGGAGCGAAAGTTCGCTATCCGCGCGGCGGCGCAAAACCTTGAAGAACGCATCGCTGCCCAGGGCCTTCAGGTGCGGCTGGGCCACGGCCGCCAGCTCGGCCAGGCGGGCCAGGGCCTCATCCACGCGCGGGTTATAGTGCTCGCGCAAGAGCGGCAGCAGCTCGTGGCGGATGTGGTTGCGCGTGTTGTAATCCGCATCGGCATTGGTGGGATCGGTCTTCCAGGGCAGCTTGCGCTGCGCAGGTAGTCCTGGGCCTCCTGCGCGCGTGATGCACAATAGCGGCCGGATAAGCCGAATGCCGCCCGCCAGTGTGCGCATCACGCTGATGCCCGAAAGCCCTTCCAAACCCGTGCCACGGATAATGCGGTGCAGGACCGTTTCGACCTGGTCATCCCGCTGGTGGCCCGTGGCGATGGCGTGACAGCCGCGGCTCTCGGCCACGCGCGCCAAAAAGGCGTAGCGCACTTCTCTGCCCGCCTCTTCCTTGGAGATATTCGCGGCCGCGGCGGCGGCGGGCACATCGCCTTTCTCGCAGATGCACGGGATGCGCAGGCGGCGGGCCAGGTCGGCGATAAACTCCGCATCCTCGCCCACCTCTTCCACCAGGCCGTGATTCAAATGCGCGGCCACCAGTCGATACTGCCGGTTCTTATCGGCAGCCAGCTCCGCCAGCGCGGCCAGCAGGGCCACGGAATCCGAGCCGCCGGAGACGGCCACCACGACGCCATCGTTTTTATTCAGCAGGCCGTGCTGATCGATGAAATCCGCCACACGCTGAGGCAGACTGCTTGCGGCCGGGGCTGCCTTGAGCGATCGCCGCGCGCTGCGGGTACGGCGCGGGCGATCAGGTGCAGCTTGTGACGAGCGGCCTTGGCGTTTACGATGATTGTCGGAATTAACCATGCGTCCAGTACCTAAAGCGCGGCACCTGGCGGCGGTGGCCATCATCCTGGTCATCGGTGCGTTTACACACCTGCACGCTGTCTGCCAGAGCGAGCTCACCGATCAACAGGTCAGGGACCTGGTGAACATGCTGCGTTCCACGAACGGCCAATTGTACCAACATGACGCGGTTTTCGGAGATAGCGGCCTGTGGCGTTTTCGCACGCCCGTGTGGCAGTGGTATCTCCACGAGGCGTATGTCGTGGGCGGGCAGAAGTCTGTGCTGAATGGCTTGACCGCGCTGGCCGGGCCGCTGATGCTGATCTACCTGCTGGGCATGTACGTCCTGCTTTATGGTCAGTGCCGCTCGTGGTCCATCGCCTGCTATGTTTCAGTTCTGTCCATCGCGGTAATTCCGCTGGCTGGGGAAGGCTGGGGCCTTGGACCTTTGAGCAGCATCAGCGCCTCGACTGTTTTTCTGGCGGCCGTGCCCTGGCTGGCCGTGGCCTTTGTGGCCACGGTGGATTCACCCGCCGTGCTGTGGGTATTCCTGGGCATTGGCGTGCTGGCGAACATTCACGCAGTCACGGGCATGAATCTTGCCCTCGTTGCGGCGGGCGCCCTGCTGGCGCACAGGCGCTTCAACCTCCGCACCTGCTTCACCGTGCTGGGCGCTTCTTTCTGCACGCTGGCCGGCGCAAGCCCGTTTCTGGCGTATCACTTCACGCAGAAGCTGCACTTTGCCGGCGACACCGCGGCCACCTGGTCCGCCGCGGCGATGGCCCTTGGACCTAACGGCTTGAACATGCTGCTGCCCAGCGTGCTGGGCTGCCTGCTCATTTTGCCGACGCTTGGATACATGCTGGCCCTGTCCGTTCCGGCGGCGGGGGCCATCCTCCTGCCAGGCCGCCTGGCCGTGAAAAACTCGCGGCTGTGGCTGGGCATGTTTATCGCGGCGGCGGCGGTCGGGCTGGGCCTTCACGCCTTAAGCCAGCTTTTAGGCGTGCTGATGGATCGCACGCCACCCGTGTCGGAATTTATCCACGCCCTGCGCTTCCTGATGCTGCCCTTTTATGTGCTGCTGGCCGATGCCATCGTGCAGATTGCGCGGCTGGGAATTTCCCGCCGGCCGCTGCGCGTGGCGCTGGCGGCGGGACTGGCCCTGTGGCTGGTGCCATCGGACAATCTCGCGCTCGTCCGCCAGTGGGCCGAGCACTCCGCCGCATCCATAATCAGCGTGGGGGATCACTCCGAATCCGTGCGGCACAGGCTCACCGAGCCCATGCGCGGCGGTGAGGTGCAAGCCATCGGCCGATATCTACAGAAGCGCACGCCGCTGAATACCGTGGTGGTGTGCGATGACAGCCAACTGCGGCTGTGGTCCAGGCGGGCACTGGTGGTCTGCGACAGCGATGTGAAATACCTGTACTATCTGGCGCCGCGGCGGCTGGATGACTGGGCGAAACTCCTGGCCCAGCAACAGCAGGTGCTTTCGCCCAAGGCCGGCGACGCGATAGATGTGGCGGCGCTGGATGCGTTTGCCCACCGGCACGAGGCCAGCTACGTGGTTTTGCCGGCCAGCCAACCGGTCCCCGCGATTGCGGCCAAACATTGGGTCATTCCCGAGGATGGCTCGTGGGGCTCATACTGGCGGCTGTATTGCGTCAATCCTTGAGCCGGCGGGGCACGCCTGTACATCGATGGTTTTGACCTGCCATGTGGAGATGATTACACTCGCAAGATCGTGAAGGCTTCTTGGCAATTTAGCTCCAGGAGCACAGCTTGAAAAAGGCCGAAATCATATTGGTGCCGCAGCCGCGGCAGATTCAACTTAAGCAGGGCGAGCTTGCTGTAGGGAGCATCAAACAGCTCTTTTATGCCGACCTGTTTGGAGACGCCGCGTTTTCCACCGCCTGTTATTTGCGGGATGAACTGGTGGAACGATTCGCCCACACAGCGGCGGTTGAGTTGGTGGAAGATTTTGGATCCAAAGGAAAAGTCGTGCTGGGTCTGCTGAGCGACCCCAAGGTGAGCAGACTTTTGCCCGCCGCGGCCAGAACGCAGGCCGCCAAAGAGCTCGCCGCTGAGGGATACGTTCTTTCGATCAGTGAAAAAGGCAGCATCATCGCCGGCGTGGATGAGGCGGGCCTCTTCTGGGGCGTGCAGACCTTCCTGCACATGGTCCGGCGACAGGGGCAAAAGTGGGCGATTCCCTGTGGACTGGTCCTGGATGGTCCGCGCTACCCCTTCCGCGCGGTTCATTTGTACGTACCGCCGCGCACGGAGATACCTCACCTTAAACGGCTGATGGGCTACTTGGCCTCCATCAAAATTAACACAATCATTTTGGAGCTGGGGGGTTCGCTGGAATTCAAGCGCCACCCGGAGATCAACCGGGCCTTCGAAGAATTTTGCCAGATCGCCAAGGAAAACAGCTACGGACCCAACCCGGGGATTTCGCTGTACCACCCACACCATGGCTGCTATGGCAATTCCGTGCACAACGAGCAGGGCGGACATTCCTGGATCACCCAGGACGACATGCGCGATATTCTCCGCACGGCCCGCCGTCACCATCTGAACGTGATTCCCGAGATTCAGTCCCTCAGCCATTCCTACTGGCTGTGCCAGGCGCACCCGGAGATCGCCGAGCGGCAGGGCGAAAAATTCCCCGCGGCCTATTGCCCCTCCAATCCGCGGACCTACGAGCTGCCTGCTGGATTGCGTGGATGAGGTGCTGGAGGTAATGGAGCCCACCTGGGTGATGATCGGCCACGATGAGTGGTATCACTACTGCATCTGCCCGCGCTGCCGCAATAAGGATGCGGGCGAGCTTCTGGCCCAGGATGTCAATTGCCTGCACGATCATCTGCAATCCCGCGGCATCAAATGCATGATGTGGTGCGACCTGTTATTGGATTCCACCAAGCTCAAGAACAAGACCACCAACGATTATGTGATGGGGCCGGTCGTGTACGGCGCCGCCGAGCGCGTGTTCGTGGATGATGGAGGCGGCAAATATGTCCGCAAATCCACCGCCGGCGCGATTCCGCACATCCCGGATGACATCCTGATGGCCGACTGGCAGTACTTCATGTCCCCCGACACCGAGGCCTTCATGGGCAAGCACGGCAAGCAGGTCGTTTTCGGCAATTTCAACCGGAAGTTTTTCGACCAGCATCCCGAGAGGCTCGCCTCCCCTAACGTCAAGGGCGGCATTTACTCCACGTGGCATGAAAACTCACAGATGGCCATGGCCGTGGAGAACTGGCCGCAAAAGGCCATGATCATCTCGGACATGTTCTGGGCCAGCCAGTGGCGAAAGGGCGAGCTGGATCGCCGCCGCGATCTCTACGATGCCTTCTGGTCCGCCACGCGCAGCCGTCTGTACGACTCCACGCGGCGGTTAGTCACGCGCGAAGCGGGCACAAAGTTCCGCACGCTCTCCGTGGACTTGGCCAAGGCCCAAATTGCCGGCAGTGCAGGAGATTTCGCCGCGCCCGCGCTGGGGATAAACAAGATTGACGGGCCTGTGCCCGTGAAAGCGGCCCGACGGCCGCTGGTGATCGACGGCCGCACGGACTGCCGCATCACCGTGCCCATCGGCAAGCAGCTCAAAGGCATCGCCTTCCTGCTGCGCTGGCTGCCGGGCAAAACGGAAATCAACGACACGCCCATCTGGGATTGGCCGCACTACGAGGATTTTTACCTCTCGCGCGAGGTGGGCCGCTGCCGCGTTTTCGCCAATATCATCCCTACCAGCCCGATTCGCCGGGAGGTGAGCGGCCAGTTCAATTTCCTGCTGGGCGCCCACGTGGGAATCGATAATGGCCTGGCCGGCATGGCGGATCACATTAAACTGCCCGGCGGCCAAAGCGCGTATATCTACGAGTGGCGAAACCACAATCCCGATTTCTACCGCATCGAGCGGCTCGTGCTTGAAAGCGGCCGTAGCGAACTGGATGGAAAATTGGTCGTCGACGGGATGACATTGATCCTTTAGTTGTGGAGCTTTTGCGGTGGCTACAGAGAACCTGCTGGATGTGTTTATTGAACATTTCGGCCCTGGGCCTGCGCCCGTGGCCGTGCGGGCGCCGGGCCGAGTGAATCTCATCGGCGAGCACACGGACTATAACGACGGCTTTGTGCTGCCCATCGCCATCGACCGCCAGATCATCGCCTTATCTCGCCGCCGCGATGACCGCGAAATCGTCATTCGCTCCACAATGTTCGCTCACGAAGTCCGCTTTAATCTGGATCAACCAATCGTTCCCGGCAAACCCTCCTGGGGCAACTACTGCCGCGGCGTGGCGGCGGGACTCATCCAGCGCGGCGAAAAACTCGCGGGCGCTGACATACTGCTCGATAGCACGATTCCCGGCGGGGCGGGCCTGTCCAGCTCGGCGGCGCTGGAGGTGGCGACGGCCTTCGCCTTGATGGCCACGGCCGGCAGACTCGACGCCGTCCCACCCACCGACCTCGCGCGGCTGTGCCAGAAGGCCGAACACGATTTCGCCGGGGCGCCCGTGGGCATCATGGACCAGTCGATCTCCATCATGGCCCGCGCGGGCCATGCGCTGCTGCTGGATTGCCGTAGCGGCCAGACCTGCCATGTGCCCTTCAGCGATCCTGGCATTTCGCTGCTGGTGTGCGACACGCAGGTCCGCCACGCCATCAACGACGGCGGTTATGCCAGCCGGCGGGCCCAGTGCGAATCCGCCGCGGCCAAGCTGGGCGTGGCCTCGCTGCGCGATGCCAGCCTCGAGGCAGCCGTTCTTAGCTCGATGTTGACTGAGCTTGAACTGAAGCGTGTCCGCCACGTTACGGGGGAAATCGTACGCACTGTCCTGGCCGCCGATGCGCTGACAGGCAGGCGATTATTCGATTTTTGGCAAATTGATGTTCGCCAGCCACAAATCGCTGCGTGAGGATTACAACGTCAGTTGCGATGAGCTGGATTCGATCGTGGACACCGCCGCCGCGCAGGATGGCGTCTTCGGCGCACGCATGACGGGCGGCGGTTTTGGCGGCTGCGCGATCGTGCTGGCCAGCGCCAAACTCGCCGCAAATGTGGCCGCGGCCATCACGGCGGAATTCGACCGCCGCTTCGGCCGTCCGTGTCCCATCTTCGCCACTGCCGCGGCGCAGGGGGCGGGAGTATTTCAGCAAGCCAAGTAGGATTGACCCTCACCCTGCCCTCTCCCAAGGGAGAGGGGTTGCCGGTACAATGCCCGCCATGACCGTAATCGATTTTCACACGCACGCCTTTCCGGACAGCCTGGCCCCCAGGGCCATCGCCTCGCTGGAGGCTGGGGCCAAGCACGAGTGGAAGGCCGTGCTGGATGGCCGCATCTCGTCGCTCCTGGCCAGCATGGACCGCAGCGGCGTCGACCGCTCGGTCGTCTGCCCCATCGCCACCAAGCCCGAGCAATTTGACGGGATCCTTAAGTGGTGCCTGGCCATTCGCTGTGACCGCATCATCCCGTTTGCCAGCGTACACCCGGCCGCGACGGATGTGGAAAGCCAGATCGACCGCATCGCCGAAGCCGGCCTTTTTGGCATAAAGCTTCATCCGATGTACCAGGACTTCGCGGCGGATGAATCGCGGCTTGATCCCTTGTACGCCGCCGCCGCGCGGCGGGGGCTTATTGTCGCTCTGCACTGCGGATTCGACATTGCGTTTTCGGACTCCACCGTGGCTCACCCCGATCGCATCGCGGCCATCGGCCGCCGCCATCCGCAGCTTTCCATCGTGGCCACGCACCTAGGCGGCTTTCAGGCCTGGGACGAGGTTCGCCACCACCTGGTCGGCACGAACGTTTGGATGGAAACCTCGTTCTCGCTGGGCTGGATGGACCAGGAGCAGGCGCTGGATATCATTCGTACCCACGGTCCGCAGAAAATCCTGTTCGGCACCGACAGCCCCTGGGCCGACCAGGCTTCCGAACTCTCGCGGCTGCGCGGGCTTCCTCTCTCGGATTCCGAGAAGGCCGCCATCGCCGGCGGCAATGCTGAAACTTTGCTAAACTACAGGTAATTCGGGCCCATTTAAAAGAGCCGCTTTTTAGCAAAGGTTGTGGCCTGCGCGGGGCAAACGCACGGCCATAAAATTTCCTCATGGCCGGCGGTGATGACAAAACTTCGAGGAAGCTGCCCAGCTCATGCGGCTGCTGCACGGGGCGAAAAACCTGCTGGTCGTCATGCAGGATAATCCCGATCCGGACGCCATCGCCGCGGCCGCGGCCTTAAGGGAGCTGGCCAACAAGATCCACGTGGCCTGTTCCATCGCCCACGGCGGCAGCATCGGCCGGGGCGAAAACCGGGCCCTGGTGAAGTACCTGGACATCAACCTGCGTCCGCTAGGCAAGACCGTGCCGGTGAAGTTCGACCGCATCGGCATGGTCGATACGCAGCCCGGGGCCGGCAACAATTCGCTGCCGGCGGACCTGCTGCCGCACATCGTGATCGACCATCATCCCATCCGGCGCGAAACGCGGCGGGCACGGTTTTTCGACATTCGCAGCCGCTATGGCGCCACGTCGACAATCCTGTGGGAGTACCTTCGCCTCGCGAGCATCACACCCGACCCGCCGCTGGCCACGGCGCTGCTATACGGCATTCGCTCGGACACGCAGGACCTTTGCCGCATGGCCAGCAACGCCGATGTGCAGGCGACCAACCAGCTTTTTGAACTGGCCAACAAGCGCATGCTCGGCCATATCCAGACAGGCGAGGTACCGACGGGGTATTTCCAGGACCTCGCCCGGGCCCTGCACAATGCCCGCCTGTACGGCCGCGCGATCGTGTGCGATTTAGGGCAGGTCGAGCACCCCGATGCGATGGGGGAGATGGCCGACCTGCTGCTGCGCCATCCCAGTGCGGACTGGACGATGTGCATGGGCTCGGTCGGCCGGCAACTGCTCTTCTCGCTGCGTACGGATACGCCCGGCGGAAAGGCCAACCTGGTGGCCGCGCGGGTCGTAGGGAACTGGGGCGCCGCCGGCGGCCACAGCGAGGCCAGCGGCGGGCGGATCGACCTGCGCGAAAGCAAGTCGAGCACCCGCCGCGCACGCATGGCCAAGCTGGTCTGCCAGCGTTTTTTGAACGCCGTCGGAGTCGGGCGCGAGCGTGGCAGGCCGCTGCTGGATGGCCAGTAGGGGCAAGCGTTCTTCGTCGCTATTCACTTGTCAAGAATCGTTTCTGGCCGCACACAGTTGCGGCCAGGCTCGCGCGGCCGCGAGCAACAAACTGTGAAACGACAAATCCCAAACTACAAACTACAAATTTCAAATAAGCTCCAAGCACCAAGTTCCAAACAACGGCCGGAAGGGCCGGCGCCGCATGCTTGGTGGCGCGTAGTCCTTCCAATTTGCGTTGGGATTTGGAGTTTGAGATTTGTTTGTAGTTTGTAGTTTGAGATTTGAAGTTTCTCCGTAGGGGTCGCATGGGGTTTAGGGGTTATAGCCGAACGGGGTTTCCGTCGGCCGCTCTAGTCAAACGCCGGCCGGAGTTCTTCAGGCCGTGTACTGGCGGGCTGCGTCGGCTTTTGGCCGCGCAGGTGTTCGGGCCAGAATGGTGAAGATCTCACGGTTTTTCTCAATCCCGGCTTGGGGCCGGCGCACGATTCTGGTTTTCAAGGTCGTGTGAAGGTGAAAACGACGGTTTATGGTCAGACAATTGCGGATTGCGGATTTCGGAGCCTACTTCGCCGAAGTAGCCGCTTCGGCTACGAAGGCTGAATTGCGGATTGAAAGAAGCAGCGGGAACGACAAGCGGTTTTGTTCAGGAATGATCCCTAAACTTTCGGCCGCCAAATTCGCAGCGAAATTCGCAATTCGCGATCTTTATCCAGAATTCATGAGACACCTCCGGGATTGCTCAATCCGCAATCCGCAATCTGCAATCCGAAATTCTTCTAAACCCCATGCTTATGATGCGTAAAGGTTGGGAGTCAGGTTGTGGTTCTTTCGTTCACTCAAGGCGAACGAGAATTTCTCCCACACGATGTATGCGGAGGGGGTTGGGAATTGCGGATTGCGGATTTCGGATTGCGGATTTTAAGAATGTGATCTGCATTAGCAGAGCTCAATTCGCAATCATCAATTGGCAATCGGCAATTCTTTATGTCCTCCAACACACCGAGGGTTCTCCAGCGCTGGTCGCGTGATGACGGCCGGACGCTGGCGCCTGTTCGAGTGCGGTTGTTCTTCCTTTTCCGAAGAGCAACACAAAGACCACGAAGGCACGAAGGACACGAAGGAAGAAAGAGTTTAAAAACGTTTGAATCCGTGTTTTCTTTGTGTCCTTTGTGGTCTTTGTGACCTTTGTGTTCCTCTTGGTCACAAACAAGACCTGATCGATATGCCGCCGGCCCATCCCCGCTTCGCCAAGAGGCTACGCAGGGCGAAGGCCCGTAAACGGGCCTGAGGCCACCGCACAGGCAACCTAGGGGTGGCATTTTCGATTCCATCCGACGTTACGGCATGGCACATCGCACAGCGCACTGCCGCGGACATCACCGGAGATTATTGGGATAGGCGCGGGCTGCCGGCTCGCCTCCGGTTACGCCGTGGCAAGCGGGCTGTGCCATACCGTCCCCCACTATATAAGGACGCGAAAAGGCTCTGGAATATTCCAGGAGCCAAAAAAATCTCTCCTCCATTAAGTACGTACACGGCGGAGGGGGTCGGTATGAGTGGTTGTGAAGATTTTTTGAAAATCGTAGCCGCGCAAATTCGCGATTGCGAAAGATTGGGAGAAGAACCCTCACCCCTCGCTTCGCTGAAGCTACGCAGGGCAGGCCTCTCCCGTAGGAGGGAGAGGAGCACCTGGCCACCCTCTGCCAAGGGAGAGGGGTTTTCGGGGACGGAGCACTTAATTCGGTCATGTAGCGAAGCATAAGTCTCTGGGACCACTTTGAATTAAGTGCTCCGTCCCCGAAACCGGAATCTCACCAATCCATCACCCCGGCGGGTCGGGAGGCCGCCGGGTTGGTGGCATCGGAGAAATTATGCTGCATAGCTAACAGGCCGCCCAGGGCCATGTCCTGGCCATTCAGGTCAATCTCGAACCTGTCACCCGTGTACACATTGCCGTTGCACTGTACCCGAACCTGACCCTTGTGCTCATGAGCCTCTATGTGCTTGTGCTGTCCGTTGGCCAGGAAAAGGTTCAGAAGCAGAGAATCGGCTTTCAAGACCTGATCGCCGCTACGCATCTGCACGTTGCCTTTAAAAAGAAAAATCGCCACCGGATCTTTGACGGCCAGGTCTAACGCCTTGGGTTTGGCGGCGATATTTGGGGCGGGGGCTGTAGCAGGCTGTTTTGCAGGCGCCCAATCCTCCCTGCCCGATTGGGGCCACTCCAGGAGGAACTGGGTCATTTCCCCGTGCCCGCCCGCGGCGGCCAGATCCACCGCGGTCTTGCCTTCTTCATCAGTGGCATCCGGATCAGCCCCGGATGTGAGCAGGTGCATAGCCGTTTCGCGATGACCGCCGGCGGCGGCCAGGTGCAGCGGGGTACGGCCTTTTTGATCGCGGGACGTGGGGTCGGCGCCATGGCTGAGAAGCGTTTTAACCAGTTCCGCGTGCCCACCCGCCGCGGCCTGGTGCAGGGGAGTAGTTGTGCGCGCGGCGCGGCTGCTTGTGTGGCGGGCTGTGTGGTCGACTGATTGTCCGCCGGCGTCTTGCTCAGCTTTTTCACGTTCACAAATTCGCCTGAAGGGGCGAAGGTGAACTGGTCCTCGATGATCAGCTTATCCTTATCCCGGATCGTGGCCAGGTACTTATAGGTGATGGAGAAATTGCCTTTGTCATCCCGGGAAAGCTGGCCCCAAGAGATGGGCTGGCGCGAGGTGACATCGATGTAGTTGCGGCTGAAGAATTCCTCCACGCGGTCCTTCAGCCACTTCTCCTGCGCGGCTCCATCGGCGGGGGCAGGCGTGAGTTTGGGACCGGGGCCGTGGCCGACAAGCTCTTCGCTCAGCTTGTTGGCGGAGACAAATTCACCGGCGGGCGTGAAGGTGAAGACCACGTTGCAGAGATAAATATCCTTGTCCCAGATGGTGGCCTTGTACTTGTAGCGGATGGAGAGGTTGCCGTTGGCGTCGCGCTGGCCCTGGCCCCATTCAACCATCTCCCGTTCCGTGATGTCGCGGTAGTTGTGCTGGAAGAAATATTCCACCCAGTCCTGGAGGAGTTCGCTTTTGTCGGCGCTTAAGGGAGTGGTGGGTTGCGAGGCCGGCGCCGACTGCGTGGCGGGTTTTGGCGTGCCGGGCTGGTAATGATCGCTGGTCAGATACAGGGCCACGACTTTGCCATCGTAGAAGAAGAAACGGACGTGTTTGTCCTGGCGGCCGTAGTAGCTTTCGCCACTGCTGCCTTCGAAGTTCTTGTACAGGACGCCATCTTCAAACAGGCACTTGCCGCCATCAACCGTCTGCCTGGGCTCGCCAACGACTTTAAAAACATCTTCCAGGGGTGAGCCAACCTGGATCTTGCCCGCATAGAAGTAGCCGGGATGGGTGTAGCGGACCTCGATGATTACTGGCTGATTCGCATCCATGACGTATTTGCTGAAGAAGACGGAGACACCCTCGGGATAATCGGCGATAAATGCGTTGCCAAGCTCCGCCTCCGGCGTGGAGGCGGGCCATTTTTTGCCTTGCCAGATGTATTGGATGGGTGAGCCTAAAGCCGTCTTCACGTCGTCCAGGTCCGCCGTATTGATATTCAGTTTCTCGAATTTCGCCGGCCACTCTTTGCGCCACTGGTCATCGCTGGGGAATCTTGCCGCCGCGCTGGCCAGATCCGCCGGCGGGGAACCTTCGCGCTTGAGGACATAATACATGGGCTTGCGGCCCAGCATGAAGTAATCGCCGCTCTTCCACTCGAAGAAGAGATAATCTGTCCCGTCGATGTTCTTGATCGTGTAGTGCTCGGCCACCTGGTCGCCGCCATGATTCAGGACTAGCCCCTTCGTCCAGCTATTCCAGGGCTGGTCCATGCGGCCGTTGGGCAGGAAGATGAGCTGCTTGAGGAAGAGGTCGCGCTTAAAACTTCGCTTGGCGGGGTTGAAGTCGGATATGTTCGTTACAAAATCCACGCTCTTCCATAGGCCGATCACGTTGGGATCGTTGCGGAAGGGGTAATCGATATTGTCCACAATACGGCCATTGACGATTTCGCCGGTGAGTGTGAAGTCAGCTGAATCTTGAGCGGCCGCGGCGCTTGTCGGAGCGGAGGCGGGTGCGGCAGATTTTCGGCTACCGGATTTGTTGGCAATTATAGAACTGCGGGAGTCGTTGGCGCTGAATTCTCGCGTTTTGGTATCAAACCACCAGCCGCTGCTGTCATCAAATGGGGCAAGACCAGCGCCGCCCTTGATCTCTTTAGCCACATTGCCGGAAAGGAAGGGGTTGGAAGGCACCTTCGCCAAGTATGGCCCGTACCCTTGGGAATCCCGGCCAGCGTCGAATGGCTCTCCTTTGGCGTTAGTCTTGCTGGTGAGTTGGGAGATGAGGAGTTGCGGGTCAAAGTTACCAGCAGAATCCATTCCCGGATAGCGATCCTCATGCTGCGCGGCGTACATGCGAATCTGGGAATTCAGCGTCTGCACATCGGATATGACGGTGAAAAACCTGGCTTGATCCTCAGAAGTCAATGGCGAGATAGGCGCAGAACCAGTGTCGGGAGTTTGGTTATCGCCCTTTAGGGTAAAGACTTTTCGCTCCACATCCCGCTGCTCGAAACTGACATCCTTTCCCATGTCGCGCTTGATGATCTGCGCCAGGGCCGCCAGCAACTGGTCCTTTGAGGCGTGCTTGTCGACGACCCAGTCGCCCGGCAGCTCGAGTTTCAGCAGATCCTCGGGCAGCTCGTAATCCTGCCGCTCAAGGCCAATGACGAGCCTGAGAACCATTCCGATCGTCAGTTCGCCGAAGTAACCGCAGCTCGATGCGCTTGAGATCCGGATCCCATGTAAACACAAGGAACTCAGGCGTTCTATTGGAGAACGGCAATCGATCGTAAAACTTTGCTCGCTCGATATTCCAGAATTCATCCCGCTCGGGAATGAAGGGCGGCGCCAGGCGATGCAGGACCTCGCCCGCGGGCAGGGCATAGGCCTTTTCAAAGGTTGCGCGCCAGATTTCTTGAGCTGGCGCGGAGGTGGTCTGGCTGGCGGCTTGCTCGGAAGCATCCGCAGGTGCGATGGTTAGCCAGATATACAGGTAACCTTTTACCGGCGGGTGCTCATTGATGACCTCCGTCACCGCCTGAGCATCCTGGTAAGCGCCGTTGGCATCCTGCCAGCCATCTTTGAAACCAGTCATGTGCAGGATCTTCTCAGGTGTGGGAATGCGCAACAGGCAGTTGTTGGTCCGCATGGTCCAGATGAACGTATCTGAGACTTCATTCAATTGATCCGGCTGGTCTTGCGACAGGTCTGTTCGACCGGCGTGGAGAACAAGAGCGCTTTCTCTGGGAGCGCTGCCGAGCTTAAAGTTGATGCCAATGGGGATGTAGCCCACGGTGCCCTTGGGGGTTTCACCGCCCTTGGAAATAACCGGAATATGCTGGCCCGAGGTAACGCTCGCACCCTGGCCGTAAAAGAAGATCACACTGGGCATGGATATAACGTTTGCCTCTGCAAATGCCTGCCGCAGTAAAACTTCCTGATCGACCGGCTCGGGCAGATCGCGGGAGGTGAAACCTTCGGTAACGGACTGATCTCTCAGCGTTTTGGCCAGGGACTTCAACACATTTGGATCTGTTTGGAGGTTCGTCTCCAGGAACCTGGCTCTCAATTCTAGTTTCTGGCCCGGCTGGACTGTTGGTGCTTGTTGGGAGGCGGCGGCGGTCATCCGCCGTGCGGCGGACGTGGGCGCGGGCTGCGTGCTGGCGGATGCCGCCGGCTGTGTTGCGGCAGGATTATTCTTCTTCTCTGTCAACGGCAGGGCCTCGGCAACAAGCAGAGAGACGCCCACGGCCAGAACCGTAGCGGCCAGGCCGAGACGGGAGAGGCGGCGCAGAGTTGCGCGGCGGTCGGACAGGATCGCCTCCACGCGGCGGACAAAGGCGGATTTGGACCAGACGATGCCGGCGGCCAACTCCACCACCGGGGCGTGGCGGGGCATCTGCTCGGCCAGGCGCACCAACATGCGGGCGTAGCCGATGGGCTGGCCGGTGACTTCCAGGACGGCATCATCACAGGCGGATTCGGACAGCCGCGCGGCCAGGGAGCAGGCCAGCCAGATCAGCGGATGGAAGAAAAATACCGCTCGGACGATCGAGAGCAGCATGAGCATGAGGGAATCGTGCCGCTTGATGTGGGCCAGCTCGTGCAAGGCGATAGCGGTGAGGTCGGCGTCGCGCGTTTGTGCGGCTAATCCTTTGGGCAGGAGGATGACAGGGTGAAAAGTGCCGAAGGTCATGGGGCTGAGGCAGTTGTCGCTTTCCACCACCATTATGCGTGGTTGCACCCTCACCCCACTTCGCTGAAGCTTCGTAGGGCAAGCCCGGCCCTGCGGGGCACCCTGTTCCGCTGAAGCTAAGCAGGGCAGGCCCTCTCCCGTCAAGGGAGAGGGGTTTTCCACACAGCGGCGCACGCCCTGCTTTTCCTGCGCGGCGGAGAAGATGTCCAGCACGCGCTCATCGGTCACGATATGGCCGCGGTTGATCCAGCGGCCGATGCGCAGGCGAGCGATGGCGATGAGCGCGAGGAGCGCCGCCGCGCAGGTCGCATAGGCGGCCAGGAGGATCGCCCAGGGGTACGACCAGAGCGAGAATTTTGGCGCGGGCGGGGCGGAGGTCGCCGCCTGAGGTGCGGCGGGGACTTTCATCTCCTCACAGGCGGCCGCCGGCGCGGCGGTCGTGACCACCTGGTATTCGGGGATCACGGCGATCTGTGCCTGAGGCGCGCCAGCCCGCGAGGCTGCCGTCGCCAGCAACGGAATAATGGGGCTGGCCAGCACAGCCGCGGCGATGATGGTGTAGCGGATCGCCGCGTGACGGCCGCGGAGGATGCGGGCGATCACACAGGCCGCCACCAGCAGAATGGAGGACTGCCACAGGGCCGAAACGAGTAGCCGCGCGAAGTCGAAACCTACCCGGTCGAATGCCATCCACGTGGAATTCATTGCCCCTTCTCCTTTTCGGCGATGAGCTTCTTGATCTGGCTCAGGTCGGTGCGGCTGATTCTGGCATCATCCAGCAGCGCGGCCATCATCAGTGCGGGCGAGCCGGAAAAGGCCCGCTCCACCAGGTCCCGCAGCATGGAGCGATTGGCCCGCCCCTTGGCCACCACCGCCTTGTACACAAACGCGCGGCCGTCGGCTCTTCGGACGACGTAGCCCTTGGCGACGAGGATGGAGAGGATTTTGCGGACCGAGCCATCGGAGAGTTTGCGGCCTGCGCGGGCTAATTCGTCCAGGACATCCTCGGTCGTCACCTCGCCCCGTTCCCACAGGATCAGCATGAATTCCAGTTCCACCTGAGTCAACGTCTTGGACTTTGGCCGCGGCATGTGCTTACCCTTAAAGAGACTCCCAATATTTAGACTCCCGAACCCGTTGCCCGTTACCCTAAAAACCTGTGCGAGAATTTATTCTCGCAAAGAATTATCGCCACAATCGGACGGTTTGTCTACAGGAATTCCGAGAATTTTTTCTCGCATAGAGAAAAGGCTTGAGGCTTGGGGCTTGGGCAAAGGCCGGGAAAAATAAAAACACTGCCGGAAAAAGCTCAGGCCGGATTCTGATCTTGCGGCGGTTTCTTGCGCTTCGGTTTTTCGTCCTCTCCCAAGACACTCTTGCGCCGCAGGATGTGGTGATAGTGCTGGGCGAAACGGTGAGCTTCATCGCGCACGGCCTGGAGCAGCCGTAGCGCCGAATCGTTGCGCTTGAGGATAAGCGGCTCATCACGGCCGTGAATAAAAATTTCCTCTTCCTTCTTGGCCAGGCTTAAAAGCGCCGGCGGGCGGAACTCCAGCCCTTCAAAGGCCGACCAGGCCGCGGAGAGCTGGCCCTTGCCGCCGTCGATGAGAATGACATCCGGGAAGAGCCCTTCCTCCATGCCGGCATATTTGTAGCGCCGCCAGACCAGCTCGCGGATGGAGGCGTAGTCATCGTTGCGGTCGTGGCTGGTGATGCGGAAGCGGCGGTAGCCGTTTTTAAGCGGTTTGCAGTCGACGAAGGTGACGACGCTGCCGACGGTCTCCTGGCCGGAGAGGTGGGCGATATCGAGGCCTTCAATGGTGCGGACCTGCTCTGAAAGGCCCAGCCGCAAGGCCAGAGCCGCGCAGGCCTCCTGGGGCTCGAGGATGGGGGCGAAGGCCTCTTCCTGGAGGTGCTCATCGGCCAGGCCGCGGCGGCCCAGGGCGTCGATGGCGCGCAGTTCATCGCGCAGCTCGGCCGCTTTTTCGTACTCCTTTTTGGCGGCCGCCACTTCCATTTCCTTTTTTAGAGCGCGAATCACATCCGTGCGCTTGGCCTGGAGGAAGCGAATCAGCCGCGTGATGGAGCGGCGGTAATCTTCGTGGGAAATCCGCGCACCGCATGGCGCCGTACACTGCTTGATGTTGTACAGGATGCACGGGCGGAAGAATTTGCGCTTGGGGTCATCATCTCGGATGTCCAGGTGGCAGGTGCGGAACTTGAACGCGCGTTCCAGCAGCGGCAGGGCCGCCCGCAGGCCGGCGGCGTCGACGAAGGGGCCAAAGAGTTTCACTCCTTTGCGCCGCGGCTCGCGCGTGATGTACACGCCGGGGTAATCCTCGCCGGTGGTGATCATCAGGTACGGGAAAGTTTTGTCATCGCGAAGGCGCGGTTGTAGCGCGGCTTGATGTCCTTGATCAGGCGCGCTTCGTGGAGGAGGGCATCGACCTCGCTGTCGGTCTCCAGCACATCCACATCGGTGACGACCTGCTCGACCATGCGGCGGATATCCGGCCCGCGGGATTCCATGAGGTTGGCCGCGGGCTGAAAATAACTGGCCACGCGCGGCCGCAGGCTCTTGGCCTTGCCCACGTAGATGACGCGGCTCTCGGCATCCTTAAACAGGTAAATGCCCGGGCCGGTGGGCAGCGCGGCGATCTTTTCGCGCAGCTTGGCCAGGAGCTCGCGCCGGCTGGGCGGAAGAGACTGCTCGTCGATACCAGGCTCAAAAGGCTGAAAGTCCGGATTTTGCGGCTGCTCTTCGTTCATCTTCTGCCATTGTAGCAGGATGATGCGCGGCTACAAAAAAGGCTTGCGTGGTCTACCTCAAGATCAAGAAAGATGAGCAGGGATGCAGGGGATGCAAGGGATAGAGGAAAGAAAAGGCAAAAGCTCTTCTTTGATCTTGTTTCTTTTATGCCTGCCTCCCCATGAATCGCTGCCACCTTTTCGGGCCTTTCGGGTCCAATAGGATTTGCGCAGCGAGCGCAAAAAACTGAAAGCGATACTCGATTAAAGGAAGAGCTTCAGAGCCAAGACCGCCGCCGCGGCTATAAGGGCCGCTAAGACGACCTCGCCCACCGAAAAAGCGACCTGTAAAACCCGCGGCATACGCTTCCCCAAAACGGTTAAATCAGCGGCGACATTGATCTCATCGGCCGTGGATTAGGGGGGACTTGAATTGGCAAAAAATTCGCGCTAGGCAGGGCCGTGGCGCGTGGGGGAAAGCGACATGGTTTCCATAGCGGGCTTTTCCGCGGCGGGGGCGACAACCCCTTGGGCGACAAGCTTATCCCAGTGATGCGCATTGAAGATGCAGCCCGGATCGCCGCCGTGAAGTTGGCCGAAATAGGCATCTGCCCTGGCGCGGCAGCCGCCGCAATACAGCTTGAAGACGCACTGGCGGCAGTGGTGCAGACGGTGGTCGCGGTCGCACAGGAGGTGGTGGTAGACGCTTTGGCGGAAGATTTCATGGATTGGCTTTTCCCGCACGTTGCCCATGACGCGATGGGGCAGATAGACGCAGGGGGTGACATCGCCGGCAGGTTCCATGCAGATGTACGTCCGCCCGGCCCCGCAACCGCCCAAATACTTGGCTACCACGCGGGCCTTCACGCCGCTGCCTGAGCCGGCGTGGCTACAGGCGGTCCGGCCGCTCTGTTCATCGCTTTGGGCCAGGGCCACGCGGCCAAACTGGGGCGCGGTGGAGATGACGCCGATCACGCCCTTCTGCATATACTCGTTCAACAGGCCCAGCAACTCCTCGTGCTGCTGGGGTGTCAGGTCGCCCTCGACCATCTTAAGGCCGCGGCCGACCGGGATGAAATTGAAGTGGGCGAAGCAGCCGGCGCCGATCTCGATGGCGAAATCCAGCATGGCCCGCACCTCGTGCACGTTGCCCTGGTGCACGCACATGGCTACTCCCAGCCGCAGGGGCGGCGTGGCCACGACGGTCTTCATACCGGCCACGGTTTTGGCCCACATGCCCTGCTGGCCGCGGAAGGCATCGTGCCGGGCGGAATCGACGCTGTCCAGGGACATCTCCACATACCGCACGCCCGCGGCGGCAAGCTCCTCAGCCAGTTTGGGCGTCATGGTTGTGCCGTTGGTGGCGATGGTTGTGTGCATGCCATACTGCCCTGCGCGGCGGAGCACGGGCAGGAGGTCCGGGCTCATGGTGGGCTCGCCGCCGGCTAGGGCCAGCATGGGCACGTACATCTTGCCCAACTGGTCCACCACATTCAGCTTTTCATCCAACATCAGTTCATTGTCTGAGGCCTGCCGCTGGGCGCTTTGATAGCAGTGACGGCACTTCAAGTTGCAGCGATTGGTGAAGTTCCACACGCAGAACAGCGGGGAACTGAATCGCTGCGGCAAGGTCAGCCCGAATTCGGCAATGCTGCGAACCGTCAGCACAAGCCCGCGCATGGTCGGGCCGTGCTCGACCACGCGGCTGCGCACGGTGGCGGCGGGCGTGTTGCCTTTGAGGCGATCGATGATCTTGTGACCCAGCCAGAACTTCATGCGCTCCAGCTTCGGTGCGGCGGGGTTGGCATAGCTGTTCAGCATGTCGCTCCAGCGGGCTGCCGTTCTTGCCTGGGGCGGACAGATAGCCCAGGATTCGCCGCATGAAACCAAACTTCAGCAGCTTCTCCAACCGGTGATGGTAAGCCACATCCAGCGCTCCCGCCGCGCGGCTGAGAACATCACTGCTGCGAGCATACTCGGCGCTGGAGATTTCACCATCGCTGCCGCTCGCCGGCGAAGTTGGGGCGGCAAAAGCCTGCCGGTAATCGGTGGCGCATGAATTGTCAGCCGCGCACGAGCCTGCGATGGCGGTTGAAGTTGAACCATTATCCGGTGTTGAGGAGGCACGAATCATATGTGATGAACAATTCCTCTTATTGTGCCGCGGCGACAGTGATCATGACGTACGGCCGTAGCTGGGGCTGGCCGTTCAATTCGGCGGTAAGGCGAAGCATCCGGTCCGTGGGCCAGTCCTGTTCTACAGGTATATCGCTTTCAAAGGTTCGCTCAGAGCGCGCCTTCAACCTCCAGGGCACGAGCTGGAACGTGGAGGCCTCCGGATATTGCTTAACGCGCACCCAGCCTCGGACCTTGTCGTACTCCCACAACGTCACCAGCATCAGTGCGCCGCTGCGGGAGGTTATGTTTATGGGAGATAAACCGTTGTTTTGAGCAGTCAGGGTGATGTGCAACTCATCACCAATATGCACGGCCGTCTTGTCCACCGTGAGTTTCAGAGACAGCTCTCCGCTGGCCGCCTGACCGACATTGGGACTTGTTGGTGGCTTGGCGCACGCTGCAAGCCCAAGTGCAATCGCTGCGGTCGCCAGCGCGGCTGCGGACTTCATCGTGTTTCCTCCACCGGGCTGAGCTCATGGATTGGAGGCTGCTCGGGCAGGGCCGCATCAGGCGTGCGCTCGAAAGCACTGACTGCGGCGGGGTGCTTCACGATTGTCACTGAATGGTTGTGCTCCACAAACCGGCGATAGGCCGGGCCGCAGTTGTAAGTGCAGAAAGGAAAGATACCGTCGGGCGTGCTATACAGGATGACGCAGCGCTTGGCCCGCTCGGCGTCAAAGTTGTAGCAGTCCTGGAAGTGCATGCCCGCGCACATGAGCGTGTGGTAGGTTTGTTTCTGCCCTTCGCCGCGGCCCATGCCCTTATCCACCAAGCCCTGGAGGCTGCGGATGAATTTCCTGACGGTCAGGCCTTCGGGGGCGTCCTTGGGGCGGAAGTGGCGCTTGAACATGCTGAGGATCGCCAGTTTATCCAGCCAGGTGGCCCGGCCATGCCGCTCGACGCTGCGCGGCCAGGCGGTTCATGTCCGAGAACATGCCCTCGATGTCGATGGCTCGCGGGAAGGCTACCGGTTTGCCATCCGGGCTGACCAGGAAATACGTTCCCAATGCGCAATCGGGATGGCAACTGGGTCGGATCTTGGGATCACCCGTAATCGCCTGCAACAACTGCGACAGCGGCACCACGATCGACAGGGGGAACATATCCCGCAGGGGATCGCAGCCTGTGGCCTTGGCCACATCGTGAGCCAGATCGCCCAGCGTATAGCGCTGCCGCGCGCGCTCGTCTTCATCGATCCT
Source organism: uncultured Phycisphaerales bacterium (assembly GCA_963785635.1). GTDB lineage: Bacteria > Planctomycetota > Phycisphaerae > SM23-33 > FEN-1343 > FEN-1343. The sequence continues at coordinate 128,996 of CAWAWB010000010.1, read as the reverse complement.
GCCGGAGAAGCTCACGGGCTGGAAACTGATGGCGCTGATGACATCGATGTTTTTCAAGGCAAAATTGATGATCTTTCCGACCTGATTATCGTTAATGCCGCGGATGATCGTGGGCACCAGGCAGATCTTCATCCCTACCTTGCGGCAGTTTTCCACGCAGTGAAGCTTCTTTTCCCACAGCCCCGGCGTGGCGCGCGTGTGCTCGTGCGCCTCTTGGCCCGACGCCGTCAAACTGAAGGTACAGCGTGTGCAGGCCGGCTTCGACGCTCTTGCGCAAAACTCAAATTGGCGTGGGTAATGCCATTGGTGGCGATCTGAATGTTGGAAAAGCCCATTTCTCGCGCCGCGGCCACAATCCTGTGGAATTGGGGATGCAACGTGGGTTCCCCGCCCGAAAACTGTATGGCCGTGGCCGGGATGGGCCGTAGGTCGCGCAGTTGCTTGAGCATCTGCACCACCTGCTCAAAGCTGGGTTCATAAACCTTTCCCGTCACGCCCGCGTTGGCAAAGCAGATGGGGCAGCGCAGGTTGCAGCGGTTGGTCAGGTCGAGGTTGGCCAGGCACGATGAAGACTGATGCGAGCGGCACAGGCCGCAGTCCGAGGGGCAATGGCCGGTTCCTTTTGTCTGCGGACAGGCCTGCCCGGCGTGCTCCTCAAAACTCCAGAAGAGGGCTTTGGCATATAAGCGGGCATCGCGGTTCAGGCAGTCGCGGAAATAGCCGTGCTCCGGGCAGGTCTTTTCCATCCACACTGCCCCATCTTCCACGAATACGCGGCCGACGAGAATGGCCTGGCATTGGGGGCACAGCGTTTCCACCGTGCGCGGCAATCGCCGCACTACCGGCCGAAGCCGCGCGCCACCCAACGTGTGCGTGGGGCTTCCTGGCCGGTCAGAGACTGTTGGCGTATAGATCGCATCATGGTGGAATTGCTGAGAGCTTCCGCAGGACGGGCAGTCAAACGTTACGGCCACGCCACCATCGGCGGCGGCAAAGACAGCCGGCACAACCTTGCGGCAGGCGGAACAGGTGGCCTGCGTGCGGAAAGGAAGTTTTTCAAACGCCGGTAGAAATCGGCGCATGGTCTGCTGGAACTGCTTCAGACCCCCGGCGGCGCCCTGCTGACAGGCCGCAGAACTGGAATGCTTCTCCTGCGGCTGAGGAATATAGGCTCCCCGCTGGGCGGCGCCCTGGCTAAACCCACTGGTCCGGTCAATCATTTTTTACTCACCGCTCCCTTCGGCAGACACCCTCATAGGAATGTTAGCCGCCCCACTCTATCCGAAGCATCTTGGATAGGTCCGCCGGGCAGTTTTCCGACGGCTATAGGCGGCGGCCAGTTCCATGAAGATGTCCAGGTCGCGTTCCATGTTGGAAGTGGTGGAGTCGAAGTAGAAATTTCGGACGGGGAGATTCTCATAGTCCCGCGATACAGCCGGGAGGACCGCCTCGGTGACGATGCCGTTCATGCAACTGAACGGGCTGATGTCGATGATGCCGTCGGCGCCCTTTCTTTTGCAGATAGATGCCCTTGCCCACGGTCAGAACCATCTCCCCAAGCGCACTGTCCGCGGGCAGGTACGGCCAGGCAGGCTTTAACACCTCTTCATAAATGTTGTGTGGCTCTTCGTAGCCGACGAAATCCTCGGCAAATGGTTCCAGCAGCGCGTGCTCATCTGAGGCCTGGACCTTGTTCTTGACCACGGCCATCAGCATGTCCAGGCTGAGCTTCTTGCCGTCGCGGGCCAGCACATCCTTCTGCGCCCAGTTGGTGTACCAGACCCACTCGGTCGTGTCGGACAGCCATGCCTCGCCGCCGTGCGCCTCGATCTTGCGGATGGCGTCATCATTGCTGAAGGTGTTCATCCGGCAGAAAATTTCGCCCACCACGCCGATCAGCAGGCGGTCGCGCGTGTACCGAGCCGAGATATTCCTGAACAAATCGCGGCAGCGGACTATGCCCTCGGCGGCGGCGTGCAAGTGGTCGCGGATGGAAAGGCCGCGCTGTTCGAGGATCCGCTCCATGACTCTCCATGGGCCTGGTCGTACACCTTGTCCGCCGCGCCGGGCTCGGTTTCGTACGGGCGGGTCCTCAAGAGGCACTTGCGGATGATGTCGGCGACGACCACGGCCCGCCAGGCCCGGCGCATCAGGTCGGGGGCGTGATCGGCCACGCCGTCGTAACCGTTGCGGCTGGTGGGGCTGATCACCGGCACATCCTCATGGCCCAGTTCCGCCAGGACCCGCCGCAGGTAGGGGGCGTACTGGCCGAAGCGGCAGGGGCCATCGGCAGTGGGCATGAAGAAGGCGGTGCGACCGGGATCAAAATCCGGGGCGTAGACGATGCGCAGGAAATCGCCCAGCGTCACCTTCTGCGGATAGCATTCCTCGCCGCTGGAGTGCAGGCCGCCCAGTTCCAGCGTCCGCTCATCGGAAGGAGGCACGACCCGCGAATCGATGCCTGCCGAGCGAAACGTGGCGGCGAACATGCGCGCCGCGATGTGCGTCATGCGCGGGATCCACAGCGTCCGGCCTTCAAGCGAAGAACGTTTTTTCATCATCGATACAGCCATGCTTACAGATCCATCTATTGCTCTCTGGCTTGTCTAGACCGCGTAAGGCGGGCTCTACTTCTTCCACGGCCACAGGGGCCGATTCTTTCCTGGGCCTGCGGGCACTCCTGCCCCGGCGCAGAAAGCCCTTGCTGTCCAGGTACGCCTCGCAGCGTGTCATCATGCCCGCATCGTTGCTGTGTCCGTCAAACTGGAGCGTCAGGAACGGCTTGCCCGAGGCGGCGCGGATGAAATGCTTGAGGAAGCTGTCGGGCCCGCACTTGAAGTTGGTTATGTACACGGCGTGCAGGTTGGGGTAATCCGCCAGGAGCTTGGCCGTGGCCAGGATGCGCCGGCCGTAGTTCCAGAACATGTTGGCGTTGATGTCGCGGATGTCGATGGATTCCACATCCAGGAAATCCAGCGGAATGACATTCACGCCATAATACTCGCGCATCTTCCGCATGACCGAGAGGTTTACGCCGGCATCGTGCACGTTGTAGGGCCGCCCGAACACCACGATGCCGCCCTGGCCGGTCTTTTCCAGTCTGGCCAGCGCTTCCCGGCCGGCTTGCCGGCATTTAGCTCCAAAAGCCTCCTGGGCTGCAAAGGCCGCGGTGATGGCACGATCCATGATGTTGCGGGAAATGCGCAGTCCGCGCGGCCAGTTTGCGCAGCTGCTTGCGCAGGTCTTTTTCGCCCTGGCGGAAGCGCAGCACAGGCATCAGCCATCGTTTCTCTTCAACCTGGGCGAAGGCGGGGCTGCGCCGGATGACATACGGCAAAGTCTGCCCCCAGGGGCAGACGTGCGATTCAGTGTGCATCCAACTGGTCTGGCCATTGAGCACGCTGGGCAGCCAGATGTAATCCACTTGGCGAGACACCAAGTCCGCCACGTGACCGTGGGCCAGGATGATCGGGAAGCACGGCTCGGCGACCACGGCAGCCAGCCCGCTGTCGACGATGCGCCGGTTCGTGGACTCGCTGAGGACCGTTTTGAAGCCGCAGTGCGCCAGAAGCGTGCGATAAAACGGCAGCAATTCGAGGCCGTACATGCTCAAGGGAATGCCCACGGCAGGTGCATGATCGGGCACGGCGGGCAGTTCTGACTCATCCATCAGCCAGGAGCGGCGCATGGCCTCCAGGTCGGGGACGACCGGCTTTTTGGCGCATTTGGCGCGCTTGCGGAAGCGATCGGAGCATTTGTCGCCCCAGTAGGTCTTCTCGCCCTCCACATTGAATTCCTGGATGGCGCAGGCGTTGGAGCAGCCCTTGCAGGTGAATTCGCGCAGCGTGTAGTTCACCTTGGCCACTTCAAAGCCGCGGAAGCGCGTGGCTTTGCGCGGCCGATCGGAAACATACAGGCCTTCGCCCACCGCCTGCGGGGCGGCCTGGGCGTTCAGACTCGCGCCAGACAGCACCGCCTCGCGCTAACAGGGCCGCGCCGACTGCGCCGATCACGCCGTTGTAAGGTGGGACGATGATTTCAGTATTGAGAATCGAGGCAAAGGCCGCGGCCACGGCATCGTTATAGGCCGTGCCGCCCTGGAAGAAGACGCACTTGCCGACTTTGCGGCCGCGCACCACGCGGTTGATGTAGTTGTAGCCGATGGAATAGGCCAGGCCGGCCACCAGGTCGCCCGTCTGGCGCCGCGCTGCATGTAGTTGTTGACGTCGTGCTCCATGAACACCGTGCACCGCTCCCCCAGGCGGATGGGAGCTTCCGACGCCAAGGCCAATTGTGCGAATTCGCCCTTGATGGCCACGCCCAGTTCTTCGGCGCGTTCTTCCAGGAAACTGCCGGTGCCGGCGGCGCAGGCCTCGTTCATCGTGAAATCGACCACCACGCCGTCAGAGAGGCTGATGTACTTAGAATCCTGTCCCCCAATTTCAAAAATCGTGTCGGGCACGCGGCCGATCATGCGCTCGCCGATGAAGCACGCGCCGGCCTTATGGCAGGTGATCTCGTCCTTGATGCAGTCCGCCCCGACCAGCTCCCCGATCAGTTCGCGGCCGCTGCCGGTAGTGCCCACGCCGCGGACGCGGATGCGGCCGCCCAGGCGCTCGCGCATGTCCAGCAGGTTTTCCGCGACCACCTCGATAGGCCGGCCCCTGGTGCGGACGTACACCTCATCGACCATGTTGCCTTCATCGTCGATCAGCACCAGGTTGGTGGAAACGCTGCCGATGTCGATGCCCAGGTACACATCCACCTTAGAGCCGTCGTAGGGGAACTGGTACGGCTTCACCTGGTCGCGCAGCAGCACCACCCGGTGCATGCTCAGAGGCGACATCCGCGGGAACTGGGAAGCGGGGCTGGCCAGCGCCTCGCGCGCCGCACGCAGCTTGCCCATGTACCTCAAAGCGGAGCTGTCGTTTATGGCCAGGCTCTCCAGCGCCGCCCCTAAGGCCACGAAATGGGCATGCCCCGGCGGCACGATGAGCTGGTCCTCCGGCAGGTCGAAGGCCTCGCGCAGAGCCCGCACCACAGCGGAATTTGTGGCCACGCCGCCCACGAAGGCGGCCGGCGGGCTCAATTTGCGGCTGCGGAAGACTGCCGAACGGAAGTTGCGGGCCACGGCGTTGCACAGGCCGCGCAGCACTTCCTCGGGCTTGTAGCCCTTCTGCTGGGCATGGATCATGTCGCTCTTGGCGAAGACGCTGCACCGGCCGGCGATTTGCGCGGCCCTGTCGGCGGCGGCCACGATGAGGCCGATCTCTTCCACCTCAAAGTGCAGGCGGCCGGCCTGCTGATCCAGAAAGCTGCCGGTGCCGGCGGCGCAGTCGCCGTTGGTCTGGTAGTCGATAATCCCCAGCCGGCCATCTTCACCGGGCGGAGCTGGAGGAACTTGGAAGTCTGGCCGCCCATCTCAAAGAGCATGTGTACGCCGGGCGCCAGCACGGCCGCCGCGGCGGCAAGTGCTTTAAACTCATTGACTTTCCGCAGGCCAAGCTGCCGGGCGACCACATCGGCGCCGCTGCCGGCAACGGCCAGACCGGTGACATCGTCCACATCTACCAGGGAGATAACCTCATCCAGCAGATGTACCGCCGTGTCGATGGGACGGCCTTGCGTGCGGCGATAGTGGGTAATCCACAGCACCTGGCCTGATGGGATCCCAGGCGAGGCAAGCACCTGCCCCAGCGCGGCGGCCTGCGGCGTGTTCAATCGCTTGGCGGCCAAGCCATCCGCCAAAAGCGCTATCTTTACGCTGACGGCGCCGACATCGATACCTATATGACAACCCATGATTTATCTCCCTGCACGGCACGCATTCCACCCAGGGTCAGGTGAAGTATGCAGGCAGACCTTCCTTGGCCATGCCGTCAAAGCGATAACTGCCTAAACGCCCGCTTCGGGAAAGCTACCCCGAAACCAAATATTATGCTCTAAGCCGGGGCGACTCGCAAGGTGGTGCCCGCCGCGGAGCTCCCTAAGCTCCCTCGGGGTCAAGACGGCAGGGTCTTATGCGATATCCAATATCCGATATTGAATAACGTAAGTCCTTGTAAAACCTACACGCCTTATTCAAGGCTGCATAATTGGCTTATTCCATCTTACCCACCTTATCAGAATGTAGCGTTTAAGACTCGGGTGCCGTGGCTGGATTTTTATCCAGCCACGTTTCGTTCGAATAGAGAGGGCAGCGGCCAAGATGTCCATGCCACCTCTTTCAGCGGTCGCTATTCACTTGCCAAATAATGTCTTGCCGCCGGCCTTAGCGCCGGCTGCGTTTGTGCGTGCGCGAAGCCTCTGCGCAAACAAACCTGATTGTACCCTTACTAGCCACATTGTCAACAAAAAAATACTAATAATGTTGGAAATAAGTTGCAAAAACAGGCTTAATATATTGGTAATGCAGACCTTATGAAAAGATTAAGCTATCTTAGAGGCGGGTTAATCTCGCGCAACTGGTTGAGAGGCATATTGCGGCCGGACAGCCAAGCCGCCAGGCAGAGGGAGATCAGTCCTGTAAGTAAAAGTGTGAAAAGAACTTCGATCAATTGGAGTGTTTGTATGCTGGACAGCCGCGCACGGCAGAGAGTCCTGCCAGGGCCGAGACAAGGCCGACCAGTCCAGCAATGACTAGGAGAAGTGCATTCTCGCAGATCAGGAGAATCAGCCGGCGCAGTGGACTGAAACCAATTGCCGTTAAAAGCATGAGCTCGAACCGCCGCGCGGCTAGGTTGCGCAGCATGACGATCGTCACGCCCAGCGTACCCAGGAAAAGGCCGATCGAGCCAAGCGACTGAAAACTCGAAAGATACGCATTGGCCACTTGTGCGTAACTGTCCAGCACTGCCCCGGTCGGTTCTATGGTGGCACCGTAGGGACTCAAGGACTGTGACAACGCTCCATGAACCGCTCGTTCATCCACAGGGGCGGCATCTATAAGCAATCTTTGGAAGCCGGCCTGCGCGGGAAAAGTTCGGAAAGATTGTCCGAGCTGATGAGGATCTCACCTTGAAAGATGCTTGCGGCCAGGGTGGCGATCAACCTTAGCTGGCGCGGATTGCCCGTGGCATCGTCTAGGGTGAAAGTCTGGCCAGGGTGGATGTGGAGCACGTAACGGGCGGTTTCATCATCGACAATGGCGGGGATGCTGCCTTGGTCTTTGCTTTGGGCAAGTGCAGCCCAGGGATCATCAGTTTTCCCATCCTTGCGCGAAGCTAAACCTGCCGGCCAGAGTCCCGCCGGGTACGCCCAGCAAGGCGGGACGGGTGGGCCGGTTGAGATTGAGGCAGCTTAGGTCATCTCCGGCCCGCACAGGCAAGGCGACAACGATGGCCTTGTCAAGGACTCCATCCAGTGCCGGCGGGATTTTCATCAGCCGCCTGGCCTGCTCATTTGCGGGGCTGGCCGGCAGGGGGATATCGAAGCGGCCGATCAAGGCGAAGCCGCCTGCGCCGCTGGAGCGGTCCCGCACATCCTTACTGGAACCCATGCTCAACGCGCCGCAGATGACCAGGATGAATGTCGCCACGGCCAGCAAGCCGATGGTGAGCATGCTGCGTCCGCGGCTGCGCTGGGCGTTTTGAAAGGCCAGCCGTACAAGTGCCAGGCCCCCAATCGTCCTGGGATGCTCAACGGCGCGGGGCGAAGCAGTAAATTCGCCCACGCCAGAAGTGTCGCCAGGACGGCCGCGCCGAGGATCAGAGGGGAAAAGGATTGAGCTAACTTGCCTGTCGCCAGCCATAGACCCACAAATATGGTCATTACCGTTAACACAATGGGGATTACGAAGTGTCTGCTCCCGCCCAAGTGCGGGTTGGCAGCGGTTTCTTCCAGCCGCCGATGGCCGCAGAGCAGCAGGGCGGCGGGAAGTCTGGCCGCCGCGCCAGTGCCATAGATGGCCGCCAGCAGGGCGGCCGCGACTCCCAGGCACCAGCCCAGCACCAGCGTTACCGGCTGAACGTGCAGCGTGATGGCGGTCGTTCCCACGGAGGGCAGCCACCAGGTCCTTAGACCGTGCAAAATCGCTCCGCTATAGGCCAGGCTGACAAGAACTCCGACAAACGCGCCGACGGCGGATAATAGCCCCGCCTCCGCCAGGACGAGCCGATGCACGGTGCGCGGCGGAAAACCCACGGCCATCATCAGGCCGTGCTGCCGCGCGCGCTGCTCGACGGCCAAGGCCAGGAGCAATGCCGATAGCAGCATCGCCGCCACAATGATGAAGATGGACAGGGCCAGAAACAGGCCGGAAAATTCGGTATTTTTCGCGGCCGCGAGCTGCTCCTGGCGCAGATTGCGCAGGGCAAAACCCATTTCTGAAGGGTTCAGTTTGGCAAGAAGCTGCTCCTGCCAATCGGCCGGCAGATTCTTGAGGCGAATCTCCGTGAGATTGCCATACCGCTGGCCCCACATCCTCTGCGCGGCCGTAAGACTCAAGAAAATCTTCGGCGCGGCCTTATAGCGATTCCAATACTCCTCATCGGCAGGCGTGATCTTGTTGGCATCGATTCCCCATTCCTGCGGGGCGTGCCAGTTCGCTATCGTGTCGGCGTTGGTGATGCCCTCCACAGTCGGCGTGAGCGTGGGATCAGCGCCCAGTCCCGTCATCGGCACGATCCGGGCGATCCGCAGGGGCCTCGGCGCTTCAATTTCCTTCAGTTGGCCGTCCCCACCGCGCTGGTAGTAGGTGAGCGATAAATCATCCCCGACCTTGGCCCCCAATTGCGTGGCGGCGAATTCATTCACCGCCGCTTCGTTCTCTGCCAGCGGTTCGCCCGGCGGTTCATCCAGACCCGCGGCGACGGCGTAGTGGATGGCATTTCCATCCGCCAGCCGCGCCTCGTTGATCAGGTTCACCAGAACGCGATTGACCTTCGCATAGGCAGGCAAGGCCTTTTCCACCGCCCCAGAAAGATAAATGCCGGGCGAAGAGATAACTCTCTCATCTTGCGCAACACTGCAGTCGAGGCCCATATCCTCCAACAGTAAGCCGTGCCCGAATATTGAAGGCTGCGGCCGGTCAGGCCACATCGGTCCATTTTCGGCCTGATAAAAAACAGCATTTGCTTTTCCTGGTTGTCCGATCGCCTGCGAAAGGCGCCGAGATTCAGCCACACCCGCGGCGAGGGGCGCTGGGTTGGATACAGGGAGAAATCCGCCGGCAGAGACGGACCTGAAACAATCCGCTCGACCGTTACACGCAGGCGGGCGAGTTGATCATCACGCTGGCGACGCGAAAAAACCGTGACAAAAGGCGCGCCGGAGATGCGCGGCACGGTCAACAGAATATCCTGGCCCGCCTGGGCGTGCAGCATATCCGCCAAGGCCTGGTTGATAATACACCGGTCAGCCTGTACTGACAGGATCGGCGGTGGCAGGGCGCCGATCTGCACATCGCCGGCTGAGAGGTGATCATCACTACTGCACGCGGAGCCTTTGAGAATAAGCGCTGGTCCCAGCGCCCTATAGCGATGCGGCTTGGACAAGGAGGCAAAAGCCTGTGACCAGGATGGAAGCTCGTTGGCATCGATCGTATCAAGCCGCCGCGCCAGAGAGCCATCAAAGAAATGCCGACAGAGAAGCACCGCATCCACAGGCCCCAGCCGCGCGAGGGCCAGGTCGCGCAGGGAGAGGCTTACGCTGTCGCCCACGACCAGCGCCCCGGTCAGCACGGCCGTGGTGACCGCCACGCCCGCCAGCACCGCCAGATTGTGCCGGCGGAAGTGTACCAGGCTGCGCCAGATGAGGCGGAATTTAGTCATCGTTGTCTGCCAGCTCGCCGTCCCGCAAGCTTGCGCGGCGGGCCATTCTCGCGGCGATCCGCGGTGAGTGCGTGGCCACCACCAGGATGGCATTCTGGTCGCGGGCCAGTTCCAGGAGCAGTTCGGCCACCTTGTCCGCCGTGGGCGCATCGAGATCGCCGGTGGGCTCATCGGCCAGCAGCAGCGCCGGGCGATTCATCAGCGCCCGCGCTATGGCGACCCGTTGGCGCTGGCCGCCGGAAAGCTGGGCCGGGGAATGTTTTTCTCGCTCAGCCAGTCCCACGCGCTGGAGCAATTCTTTGGCGCGCACCAAGTGCGTATCTTGCACGCGGCCCAGCGCCAGGGGCGCCAGGAGCACATTCTCCAGCGCGGTGAGCTGGCCCAGCAGGTGGTGGTCCTGGAAGATAAAGCCCACTCGGACAGCGCGAAAATGGGCCAGGGCCGAGGCCGCCAGGCCGAATGGATCATCGCCATTCAGCGTGATCTTCCCGGCTGTGGGCGTATCCAGCGTGCCCAGGATATTCAGCAGCGTGGTCTTGCCGCAGCCCGAGGGGCCCATGACCGCCAGCGAATCGCCCGCGTTTAGCCGCAAGGAAATAGAGCGCAAGACGCGCAGGGGCCCGGCGGGCGTGGGGTATTCCTTGCGGAGGTCCTCCACAAGAAGGCCGCGTGCTTCGGGCTGGCTGGAAGTCATAGCTGCTATTGTTATGTTTGTGCTGTGCCAAAGGAAGGGGGCTCAGGAATTCGCCAATAAGATAACCACAAAGATCACAAAGACCACGAAGGGCACAAAGAACGGCAAGAGTGATAAGAGTTAAAGCAGGAACAAGCACTTCGGTTTCTTGTCTTGGCCTTTTCCGGCTGTTCTTCGTGTTCTTTGTGATCTTCGTGATCTTTGTGGTTGCTGTTTCTTTTCAGAGCCCGATCAGGCGCGACACCCAGCAATGCCAAAGCGCTAATACCGTAGCAGGTGAATTCCACATCCGCCGCGCTGTCCTGCGGCGTGCCGGCAAAGCCGCCGTTATCGCGCTGGCATGAGCGGATAAACGTCTGCGCGGCCTCCTGATTAATGCGATCCAGGCTATCCATCGCCGCCAGCACATATAGTGCCGTGAATGTGCTCAAAAGGTCTGATTGCGGTGCGCGCAAAAAGCCAGAAAACCGCCGCTTTTGTCCTGGCAGCCGGCGAGAAATCGGCATGCGCCTTCGAGTAATTCGGTGGATGCAGGCGGCTGGCTCACGGATAGCAGTATGCCCACCGCCGCGGCCGTAGGATTTACCGAGCCGGTTCGACCGTGTACGCTCTCGGCGAAACCTTCGTCTGCCCGGCGCCGCGAGGCGACAAATTCAGCCAGTTTTTGCGGCGCGGCCAGTCGCTCACCCAGCATCTGGAGCGCCAGCACGGCCAGGAAGGATGAATAGGTGCTGGACGAGACGCCGCGCTTGGAGCGGGCAAAGCCGCCATCGGCCGCGCGGGCATCGAGCAGCAGTTGCACCAGCCTGGAGCGCAGTGGCGGTTCCAGGCGCGCAGGGCCCATATCCCCCTGCGCGGCCACGTAGGCTATGAGCCAGGAGGTCAGTTCGATGATGTCTGTGGGCAGTGTGGCCGCGAGATACTCTCGCGCGGCGGCGCGCGTGGGCTCATCGATATGATCGATCAGCCACAGCCCGCGCATGGCCCAGGCCGTGTAGTAGATATCCGCCGGGCCGGCCTTGCCCGCAAAGCCGCCGCTTTCTCTCCGCTGGGAGAAAATGAATTGCGCCAGTCGATCGCGCACCTGGATCGGCCAACCCCTGGTCGCGGCGGCGAGGCGGGCATCCAGTTTGCTCAAAGCGTTTTGTTCGGCATCGCCCATCCGCTGACATTTTAGGCTATTTGCCTTTTTGGCTGTTTGACTATTTGGAAAGGCCGGAGCAGAAGCAACTAATCTCTCGCTGCCGCCAAGCAGTCAAATAGGGTTCCCATCCCAAAAAGTTGATGCAGTGTCGTATCCTTGACCGGGTTTTTCGTCCAGGCCCGTTCACGGGCCTTTGCCGCCGAAGGCGGTGTAGGCCAGGGCTTTTAGCCCTGGTTCAGGGGCCACCCCCCTTCTTTGCTTAGCCCGCTTCAGCGGGCTTCTCAGGGCTTTAGCCCTTGCGAGAATAGCGGGCCAAGGCCTTTCGCCAGCGGGTAAGCCCGCTGAAGCGGGCTGGAAAAGGAGATAATTGTTTCCCCATCCCAGGCCTAAAAGGCCTGGTCTAAACCCTGCTCCGCTCGCGCTGCGCGGGGCAAAGGCCCGTAAACGGCCCTCAAGATGCGCCTTCTGAAATCTTCCATATTTGCATGTGTATTTCATCACTCCGCCAACTCTTTTGGCTGAGAACCCCCAATAGCCAAACTGCCAAACAGCCCCTCTTCTGCTACACTTCCGCCATGGGCGATTCGTTAGACCAGGTGAAAGATCCCCTGCCGCTGTGGGGTGTGGGGGAAGTGCTCAAGATGTCCATCCCCACGGCCATGGGCATGGTCAATTCCACGGTCATGCAGTTCGTGGACGGCCTGATGGTCGCGCAGGTCCGGCCCTTTGGCCCCGAATCGCTCAGCGCCCAATTCTCCGCCGGCTGGCTGGGCTTCGTGCCCCAGGCCCTGATGATGGGCACGCTGACGGTGGTGAACACATTTGTGGCGCAGAACTTCGGCGCCAAGCGTTATAAGCTGTGCGGCCAGTACACTTGGGCGGCCCTGTACCTGGCGGCGGCGTGGTCGGTGCTGATGCTGCCGCTGGCCGGGTTTGCCCCGTCTATTTACGGGGCCGTCGGCCACGAGCCCATCGTGCAGCAATTTGAGGTCATGTACTTTCGATACATGATGATCGGCCAGTTCGCCTTTTTAGGCAGCCGCGTCCTGGAGGCGTTTTTCTACGGCACGCAGAGACCCACCATCGTGTACCTGGTCTCGCTTCTGGCCAATGCCGTCAATGCCGTGGCGGCCTTCGGGCTGATCTTCGGCAAGTGGGGCCTGCCCGCGCTGGGCTTACAAGGCGCGGCCATCGCCACGGTCATCGGCCAGTGTACGAGCCTGGTGGCGCTGGGCGGTTTTTTTCTTAGCGGCAGCTCCGCACGCCTTTTCGATACGCGCCATCGGTTCCGCGCGCGAAGCGGGCTATTCCAGGGTTTGCTCCGCATCGGCTGGCCGGCGGGAGTCCAGATGTGCATTGATGTGCTGGGCTGGGCGCTGGCCATTACGCTTTTGGTGGGCAGCGTACACACCGTAAATGGCGTGCCCATGGAGGAGGCGGGCACGATCAACCTCACCGCCTCGGTGGTGGCCTTGCGGTATGAGACCTTCGCCTTCATGCCCACCATCGGCATTTCCATCGCCGCCACGGCCTTGGCGGGCAAGTACATCGGCCAGAGGCAGGTGCATCTGGTGAAGCACCGCGTGTGGGCGGCGCTGCTGCTGGGCCTGACGTACATGGGCCTGTGGGGGATCGCGTTCTGGGTGTGGCGGGCGCCGCTGATTCGTTTTTATCTGACGTTGGAGCCGACCCACATCAGCGGCGGCCAGATGATCAGCCTGATCACACAGATCGGCAGCCGCGTGCTGATTGTGGGGGCGATCTTCCAGATCTTTGACGCGATGGGCATTGTTTTCACCGGCGCCCTGCGCGGCGCGGGCGACACGCTGTGGCCCATGGCGGTGACGGGGATCATGAACCTGGTCATCATCCTGGGCGGCGGGTACCTGATGCTCAAACTCTTCCCTCAACTGGAGAGCCTTGGACCCTGGCTGGCCTGCGCGGCGTACGTGATCATCCTGGGCCCGATCCTGGCCGCGCGTTTTGCCGCGGGCAAGTGGCGCAAGATTGATTTGCTCAGGCAGGAGGAATACGGAATCTAACGTGCCTCGCCTTCGGGACACTGGCACCGTGCAAGATTCTCCTGCTCCGCGCGGCCGTAATAATCCTTCTCATACCGGCCATCGTTGTACCAGCGGTAACGATCATCATCCCAGCGGCAGGCATGTTCATCGTAGCTGCACGGGGGCGGCGGCTTCTGGGCCCACTCGAGGTTGCAGCAGTCGTAGCAGCAGCTGCACCCAGCGAAAGAAACCAGCAGCGGCGCGAAAAGGCTAACTACCAGAAGCGAGGCTTTCCTCAACTTCCCCATAATGGGCTCCCGAATTAGATACCGCGATCAACCCGTAACAATTCTAGGAGCCCAAAAGGCTGGGTGTCGTTCTTGTTGCTCGCTTCTCAAGCGTTCAGTCTCATGCCTTCCTTTATCGCTCGTGGTGCTCCTCGTGTTCGCCTTCGTGATGCTCTTCTCTTTCGTGATGTTCGCCGCGGTCGTGATCGTCGCGGTGGTCGCGGTCGTACCCGCGGTACCGTTCATCGTCGTAGTAATAATATTGCGGCCCTTCTGCGACGTATTCGTGGTGGCGGTGTTCGCAGCCGGCCAGGGAGATGATGAGCGGAGCGACCAGGCCGAGCGACAGAAGTGCCGCCTTTCTTAGGTTCCTCATTTGCAGTTCCCTTAAAGAGTTAAGCGGCGATCCTCTGCTGAAGAATTGTAGGGCGAGACGGCCTTATCTGATATTTCAGAGCAGCCCGTGCCGCAAAGGCTATGTCAGTTGACACCCCCTTTTGCCGATCTATAATCTAGCACTGGTCTTATAGGCTGTTTTTATGACAGGAGCGACTGTGGCGCGAACATCCCGGCAGGATCTGGTTGTCCTGTGCGTAAGCCCACGTTGTGGGCGGCGGGTGACTCGCGCCCGCTGCATTAGCATCCGCGTGAGGCATCGCAGTCAGCCCTAGCGGATGATCCATGAGTGTTTTTCCGGCCCTGGGGCGTGATGCCCTGGGGCTTTTTGTTTTATCCGCGATGCCGTATGCTGATGCGATTGCACGTTGCGTTTTCGTTGGATTTTCGTGTTTGCCGAAGTGATGGAAGTGAAAAGGTATCTCCGATGGCCAAAAAAGACGGGCAAGCCGGTTACAAGGACACGGTAAATCTGCCCCAGACCGATTTCGATATGCGGGCCAACCTGCTGGATAAAGAGCCCAAGCGGCTGGCGCTGTGGGCCACGCAGGGCATGTATGAGCAGATCCGCAAGGCACGCGCGGGCAGCCCGCGCTACATCCTGCACGATGGGCCGCCGTACGCCAATGGCAACATCCACATGGGCCATCTTTTGAACAAGGTGCTCAAGGATCTGGTCGTCCGCTACAAGACCATGACCGGCTACGACGTCCCGTATGTTCCCGGCTGGGACTGCCACGGACTGCCCATCGAGGCCAAGGTGATGGAAGAGCTGGCACCGCCAGGCCGGCGAGATGGACCGCATGGAGATCCGCCGCAAGTGCCAGGCCTACGCGGCCAGGTACATCGAGGTGCAGAAGGAGCAGTTCGAGCGGCTGGGCATCTGGGGCGAGTTCGACAAGCCCTATATCACCATGGATCCGGCCTACGAGGCGGATGTGCTGGAGGTTTTTGCGCGGATGGCCGCGCAGGGCGTGGTGTATCGCCAGCTCAAGCCCGTACACTGGTCCATCGAGAACCGCACCGCCTTGGCCGATGCGGAGCTGGAGTATTACGACCGCGAGGATACGAGCATCTACGTGATGTTCGAGATCCGCGAGCCGGCGCGCGTGCTGGCTGGTCTGCTGCCGATCCGGCAGGGCGAAAAGCCGGCGCTGATGATCTGGACGACCACGCCCTGGACCTTGCCCGCCAACCTGGCCGTGGCGGTGCACCCGGACTTTGAATACACCATCGCCCGCTTTGTCGGCAAGGACGGCAAGCCTCGCGCGGCCATCCTGGCCAAGGAACTGGCGCCGCGCGTCTTCGCCGCGGCGGGCATAGAGAAATACGACCTGGCCGGCAGCATCACGGGACAAAAACTCGCCGAGCTGGGCGTGACCTACGATCACCCGTTGATCGAGGGCAAGTATTGTCCGGTGGTGACGGCCAATTATGTCACGTTGGAAGATGGCACGGGCCTGGTACACACGGCCCCCGGCCACGGTCTGGAGGACTACGGCACGGCCATGCGCGTGGGGCTGGAGGTGTACTGCCCCGTCAAAGGCGACGGCACTTTCGACGACACCGCCCCGGCGTTTCTGCGCGGCAAGACCGTGTGGCAGGCCAACGAACTGGTGTGCAAGTACCTGGCCGATAAGGGCGCGATGTTCCACCAGCAGACCTTCACGCACAGCTATCCGCACGACTGGCGGAGCAAGAAGCCGACGATTTTCCGCGCGACGGAACAGTGGTTCATCGCCGTCGATATGCCGATGGCATCTACCGATAAAACGCTGCGCACGAAGGCGATGGAGGTCGTTGCGGCCGACAGCGAGGTGAACTTCGTGCCTGGTTGGGGCAAGAATCGCCTGGCCGGCATGCTGGAAAGCCGCCCCGACTGGTGCATCAGCCGCCAGCGGGCGTGGGGACTGCCCATCCCGGCGTTCACCAACCCGGATGGCGAGGTGCTGCTGACGGCGGCATCCATCCGCGCCGTAGCTGCGGAATTCCGCACCTGCGGCAGCGACTGCTGGTTCACCCGAACGTCGGCCGAACTCCTGGCGAAATGGGACCGCTTCAATGATGAAGCATTGGATGATGGCAACCGGTTCGACCCGGCCAAGCTGACCAAGCAGATGGATATTTTTGATGTGTGGTTTGAGTCGGGTTCGAGCTGGCACGCCGTGGCCGAGGCGCGGCAGCTGGTCGAGCGCATCCCGGTGGACCTGTACCTGGAAGGCTCGGACCAGCATCGCGGGTGGTTCCAGCTTTCGCTGTTGCCGGCACTGGGCGCGAGGACCGCTGCCCATTTTCCACGGTGCTGACGCACGGATTTGTGGTGGATGAGCAGGGGCACAAGATGTCCAAGTCCATGGGCAACGTGGTCAGCGTGCAGGATGAGCTGGCCAAGCGCGGGGCCGACATCCTGCGGCTGTGGGTGGCCAGCGTGAACTACCAGGATGATATCCGCACCTCGGACAAGCTGATCGGCCAGATAGAGGACGCCTACCGCAAGATCCGCAACACGCTGCGGTTTGCCATGGGAAGCTGCTTCGATTTCGATCCGGCCAGAGATGCGGTCGAGGCCGCCGAGCACAGCGTCGATCGCTGGATGCAGCTTGAGCTGGATTGGCTCATCCGCGACACGCTGGCGGCGTACGAGGCGTTTGAGTTCCATCGCGTATACCGGAACATCTACGAATTCTGCACGGTTCAGGCCTCCAGCATTTACATGGCGGCCGTGAAGGATCGTCTGTATTGCGAGCTGCCGAATGGCCCGCGCCGCCGCGCGAGCCAGAGCGTGCTGCACCGGATGCTGATGGTGCTGACGCGGCTGGTCGCGCCCATACTTCCCTTCACGGCGGAAGAGGTGTGGGAGCACATTCCCAACCGCCCCAAGGATCAGCCGGAAAGTGTGCATCTTTCCCTGATGCCGCAGGTAAATGCGGAAGAGGTGGATGAGGCGTATCAGGTCCGCCCGGAGCTGCGCGATGCGGCCAACTGGACGGCGGACCTCTTAGAAGACGGCCCGGCGGCCATCTGGCTGCGGCTTTTAGCGATACGCGACCAGGCGCTGGTGAAGCTGGAGGCCCTGCGTGCCACCGGCTTTAAGAATCCGTTGGATGCGGAGGTCATCTTCCATGTGGCGGCCGATGATGTGGGCCACCGCCGGCTCGTCGAGCTGTATTTGGGCGAGCTGGAAGACCTTCTGGGCGTGGGCTATGCCCGCATGGAGGCGGATCTGCCCGCGGGCACGCACGATGTCGTGCCGGAGGTCCTGGACAGCCGCGAGCGCTACAAGCGCTGCGAGCGGAGCTGGAAGCGGCGGCCGGATGTGGGTAGCGATGCTGAATATCCAGATTTGTCGGCAAGAGATACACGGGTAGTGCGCGTGTTGCGAAAGTGAAAGTGACTTACTGAATAAAATTCTAAGCACCAAATCCCAAACAAGCACCAAATCCAAAATTCCAATGGGAACAAAAGTTTTGCTTGTACGATGGCGTGCTCGAAGGGACGCATTTGTTTGGAATTTGGAGCTTGGAATTTGTTTGGGATTTAGGATTTTGGGATTTAGAAATGGCTGAGACCACGGTACATCTTCAAGTGGCCCTCGACTTCCTCGAGCTTCCTCGTGCGCTAAAGGTGGCTGAGGCAGCCTTTGCCGGCGGGGCGGACTACATCGAGGCCGGTACGCCGCTGATCAAGAGCGAGGGACTGGATGCCGTGCGCCGCTTGCGCGAGATGTTTCCCGAGGCGGTGATCATCGCCGACACCAAGACCATGGATGCCGGCCGCATCGAGACCGAGGCCGCCGCCAAGGCCGGCGCGAATGTGATGACCGTGTGCGCCGCCGCCGCGCCGGGCACGATCCGCGAATGTGTCGAGGCCGCGCGGCACTATGGCTTAAAGGTTGCGGTCGATCTCCTGGGCGTGGCCGATCCGGTCGCGGCGGCAAAAGACGCCGAAAAAATCGGCGTGGATTGGGTCGATGTACACTGCCCCATCGATGCCCAGATGGCCGGCAAGGACCCGCTGGATGACCTTAAGCGGATTCGCGCGGCGGTCACCTGCACGGTAGCCGTGGCCGGCGGCCTGAACAGCGAAACGGCGCCTGCCGCGGCAGCCGCGGGTGCCGATGTGATCATCGTGGGCGGGGCCATTACCAAGGCGGTGGATCCCAAGCAGTCCGCGGGTGAGATTCGCCGCGCGATGGACACCGGCGCGGCCGTCTCCACCTCGCTCTTTAAGCGCACGGGGGCCAGCGCCGAAGACATCCGCGAGCTGCTGGAGAGCCAGCAGATTCGCACTTCCAATATTTCCGATGGGAGCCACCGGCGGCCCTGCCTGGTAGGATTGCGGCCGTTGATCGCGGGCAAGTTCATCTGCGGGCCGGCGGTGACGGTGCGCACCATGCCGGGCGACTGGTCCAAGCCCGTGCAGGCGATCGATGTGGCCTCAGCCGGCTATGTGATCGTGGTCGATGCGGGTGGAATTCCGCCGGCCATCTGGGGCGAACTGGCCACGGAAAGTGCGGTTAATAAACACCTTTCGGGGCTGGTGGTGGAGGGCGCGGTGCGGGATTCGGCCGAAATTCGCCGCTTGGATTTCCCCATTTGGTCGCGCCATGTGGTCAGCCACGCGGGCGACCCCAAAGGACTGGGCACCATCAATGAGCCCATCACCATTTGCGGCCAGACCATCTGCCCGGGCGACTGGATCGTGGCGGATGATGATGGGGTGATGGTTCTGCCCGCGGCGCAGGCGGCAGAGATGGTTAATCGCGGCGCCGATATCCTGGAGGCGGAGAATCGCATCCGCCAGGAGATCCGCGACCAGGTTTCTACACTGGCCAAGGTCTTGAACCTGGCGCGCTGGGACGCCAAAGGGCGAGGCGGCCCGGCGGTGGGATAAGAAGGGCTTTTGGCTTTTGGCTTTGGCAGTTTAGATGATAGTCTTTGCTCAAAGATGAAATCGTTTTCTTCGATGATAAACTAACACTATATTTTGGGTCCTGGGTTCTTGATCCGGCTGGCTAAAGCCCAGAGCCCAGAGCCAAAAGCCGTTTTCGAACATGATCCCCAAAGAGACAAATTCGTTGCGTGTTGCCGGCCGCGAACTCCTGGAGCACATCAGCGCGGTCATGGAGAAGGTGGACTGGAACGGTTTTGTGGAGCTGGCCGACATGCTCACCCGCGCCCACAACACGTTTGTGGTGGGGGCCGGGCGCAGCGGCCTGGTCGCCAGGAGTTTCGGCATGCGGCTGATGCACGCGGGGCTTTCCGCGTACGTGCCGGGTGAAACCATTACCCCCGCCACGGGAGCAGGCGATGTATTGGTGGCCATAAGCTGCACAGGCACGACGGGGTTTACGGCGTATTTGGCTAGCCGCGCAAGGCAGTTTGGGGCCAAGGTGATCGTCCTGACGGCCGAGCCAAAATCCCCCCTGGCCGGCGAGGCGGACAAAGTGGTGCTCATCCCCGCCGCCGAGAGCGATATCGTCATCCGCGCGGCGGTCTTCGAACACTCCACCAGCCTGTGTCTGGATGCGGTTTTTAACGTGCTGGCCGAGCGGCTGAAGATCGACCAGGCGGCCTTCCAGGCACGACATGCCAACCTGGAATAGGCATTTCTTCAGAATTCGAAATCCGAAGCACGAAATCCGAAGGAATAAGACAAAATCCCAAACATCTTAAAGAAGAACAAAAAGGCCATTTGTTCTCCTTTTGAATTTCCGCTGTTCCGGATTTCCTTCGCATTTCGAATTTGGAATTTCGGATTTGGTTGGATGGCATATAATCCCCGCCATGAATGCACCGCGAAATTCCGCTCCAGCCAAAACCAAGCCGATTCGTCTGGCCGCGCTGATTTCAGGCGGCGGGCGGACGTTGCTGAATTTCGTGGAGCGAATCGCCGCAGGCGAATTGGCCGCCGAAATCGTGCAGGTGGCGGCCTCGGGCGATTGCAGCGGCGTGGAGCGGGCTCGCGCGGCGGGGCTGAAGGTGGAGGTGATTAACCGCCGCGCGTTTAAGAAGATCGATGATTTTTCCGCGGCGGTGAACAAATGTCTGTTGGCTGCCAGGCCGGACCTGGTGGTATTGGCGGGTTTCCTGCACCTGTGGCGCTTCAGCGAAGCGTTTGATGGCCGCGTGATGAACATCCACCCGGCGCTTTTACCGGCCTTTGGCGGGGCGGGCATGTACGGGCATTACGTACACGAGGCGGTTTTGGCAGCCGGGTGCAAGATTTCGGGTTGCACGGTGCACTTTTGCGACCGCCACTACGACACGGGTCCAATCATCGTGCAGCGGTGCTGCGCCGTGGAGGAGGATGACACGCCGGATACGCTGGCCGCGCGGGTGTTTGAGCAGGAGTGCATTGCTTACCCTGAGGCGATTAATCTGTTTGCCGCGGGGAGGCTGAACATTGATGACAAGGTTGTGCGGGTCCTGGCGCGCTGAGCGGTGTGCAACAAGTTGGCCTACAGGTTCAGTGTGTTACTCGCGCTCTGCAAGGTATTGCGGATTACTGAGTTCGGAACGCGCATAGAAACGCCTTCCTCCCTGGAACGGCAGTCGGTATGTCGATACTGCTCGAACATCTGAACTATGCACGAATCCAAGGTACTTTGTTCTTCTGCTCCGAGCTTGTCCGACACATAGTTGTATAGAATGCCTGCAGATATTGGGAACAGAATATTGTTCATCCAGAAAGATGTTCGAACGTCACACGACCAGGCTTGCCCCCTCCGGTAGACACAGATTGAATGCTTGGCCATCTTAGATTCAGATGTAGTTCCTTCG
Organism: uncultured Phycisphaerales bacterium; assembly: GCA_963785635.1. GTDB lineage: Bacteria > Planctomycetota > Phycisphaerae > SM23-33 > FEN-1343 > FEN-1343. The sequence continues at coordinate 107,920 of CAWAWB010000010.1, read as the reverse complement.
ATGTAAGAAATCGGTGGCCGATTCCGATAATTAAAGAGACCCTGAAGTGCATCTTGTTCCCGTTTGTTAAAAGTTGCGATGACCGCCCTCAGCACGGTAGCTGGAAGATGGTTCGGACTGTCACCACTTGCAATGTGCTCCTCAATGCATTTTCCGACAGGCCCAAATTGTCGCTCGTCACACGCGTAGAGGTATTGGGAAAGAAACATCATGTATGAGACGATAAAACCTGTGGATTCCGTCAAGTCCGGATTGTATTCAGATGAAATAAAAGCTACTCCAGACGTATATACGATTTGCACGCGGACGCTGGGCACTCTTCGGTTGATTAGTCGCACAAACGCGCTTGCCAGCAAATGTATTGGAAGAAACACAAGAGCGGCGGCGACCTTCGCAACGAAGGAAAGTATAGCGTTCATAACCTCTCCGGTCCCGACTAACTGGAGTGTTTACCCAGATCCTGAGACTAACAACATTCCTCAAGACCCTCAACTGCGGCCGGATGATTTTTGCAAACCATCCGACCGGCTATTCATTATCAAAACCCTCACCCGGCCCTGCTTCGCTAAAGCTTCGCAGGGCCAGCCTCTCCCGCATGAGGGACAGGGGTTGAAAAAACGCTTGCTTGCCTTTCATACCATTTCTTCAATTGCAGGCACAGCGCACGGCCGCGGACGGCCCTGGAGGAAAGGGCATGAAGGTAATTAAAGTGGGGAAAGATCACTGCATCTTAAAGGGCCGCCAGTGTGAACAATTATCCAACCCCTTCCGGGGTAGATGATAAAAACGACCTCACCCCGGGTAGCCTCGCTATGCTCGGCAACCCGGGGCTACGCTTATAGAAACCCCTGCCGGGGTTTTAAGCAAAGTGCCTGCCGGAAGGTCACAATTCGGTTTTCGTGCGTTTTCCTCCATGGCACCCAGTCAGGGGGAAAAACAACGGCGGCCGGATGATTTCTACAAAACCATCCGGCCGTCGCGTTTTCAATCCGCAATCCGCAATCCGCAATTCGAAATCCGCAATCCGCAATCCGCACTTGCCAGCTACTCGACCTTGTCAAACAGGCGCTGCGCGGTCTCGGCGATATCCTGGGGCGAGAGGTTGACTTCCTCGAGGATTTCCTCAGGCGTTTTGGCGCTCTTGGGCACGCGCTCGACCACCATCCGGGTGATATTCACGCCCATATCGCTGGCGGCGGCGGCCTCGGCCAGTTCATCGGCCACGCCGCCCACGTAGTTGTCTTCCACGACGAGGATCTGGCCGTTGCAGTCATCGCCGATCCGCAAGATATCCTCCGGGTGCGCCAGGGGCAGGGAGTACACATCCACCACGCTGGGCTCCAGGCCGTTGACTTCGAGCAATTTTAAAGCCTGCTTGACCACGTGTACCATGTAGCCCGAGGTGACGATGGCGATATCCGAGCCATCGATCAGGTGCTTGAAGCCGCCTTCGGTGAAGGGCTCATCCTCGCTGTAGATCAGGGGCACATCGGGGCGGTGCGTGCGCATGTAGCACATGCCTTCAATATTGGCCATCAGCTCGGTGAGCTTGAAGGCCGAAACGGCATCGCAGGGCAGCATGATGCGGCAGGCCGGGGCGCCATCCACGCGCTGGGCGTGGGCGAAGGCCCGGAAGAAGGCCAGGTCCGACACGGCCATCTGGCTGGGGCCATCGGCCGCGAGGCTCACGCCCACGTGCGAACCCACCAGCTTGATATTGGCGTTGGTGATGGCGGCCATCTCCACCTGGTCGAAGGCGCGGGAGAAGAACTTGCCGAACGTGGAGGCGAAGGGAATCTTGCCGGCGGCGGCCAGGCCCACGGCCATAGAAATCATGTTCTGCTCGGCGATGCGGGCCTCGAAGTAGCGGTCCGGGAACTTTTTGGCAAAGAATTCGGCGAAGGTGGAGTTCTTCACATCGCCATCGGTGGCCACGATCCGCGGATCGGCGCCGATGGAGAGCAGAGCCGCGCCGTATGCGCGGCGAGTGCCTACCTTGTTCGATTCCAGGGCCTTCTCCAGTCCCGCCTCCTTCATGGAGGGGCTGAACTGGCCGGCCTGCACGGGCGGCCGCAGATTTACGGGCGTGCCCTTGGGGTGGGAAAGTTTGTCGGCCTTGGAGGCATCAACATCGGTAAGGCCCAGTTCCTGCTCCTTGGCGTCAAAATCGGCGATGGCCTTTTCCACCTCGGGGCCGGCGGTCAGGGGCTTGCCGTGATAGTTGCCGCTCATGAGCTGGCTGGAGCCCCAGCCCTTGACCGTCTTAGCTACAATCGCGATGGGTTTTTCGCCCGGCTGTGCTATGAGAGCTTCCATCACTTGGTTCATGTCGTGGCCGTCGATCTCGCGGACATCAAAGCCCTTCACCTTCAGCACCGCGGCGATCATCTCGGCGGACTGCAAATGGCTGACGTATTCGCTCTGGCCCTGGCCGTTGCAATTGAAGATGCACTTTACGGCCGTGATCTTGTTATCCAAAATGAAGTCCATGGCCTCGGTGATCTGGCCTTCGCGGCTCTCGGCATCGCCGATGATGACGTAGAAGCGGCGATCCAGCTTGTCGACCCGCGCGGCCAGGGCCAATCCCCCGGCGGCCGAAGGACCCTGCCCCAGAGAGCCTGTGGCCGAATCGAAGAAGGGGAAACCCACGGCGGGATTGGGATGGCCGTCCAGGACGCTGTCGCGCTCGCGCAAGGTCATGGCGTAGTCGCGGTCCAGTTGGATGGTGCGATCGGGCGTGCCCGCCACGCCCCCCAGGTCGCAGTAGGCCGCGTACACGATGGGCACAGCGTGGCCTTCCGAGAGGATCAGCCGGTCGGCCGTGTTGAGCCAGGGGTTGCGCGGATCGTAGCGCATCACCCGGTACATCAGGGCGGTGACAATGTGAGCGATGGAAAGCGAGCTGGAAGGATGGCCGCTGCCCGCCGCGGCGGTCATGCGGATGGTCAATTTGCACAGCTCGATGGTCTTTTTCTCCAAGTCCTTATAGTCTGCCATGTCAGGCTCCGTAAACGGTGTATCCTAAAGAAGTCTAGCCAGCCCCGGTCATGAAAGGCCCCGGTTGGTGGCACAGGCTTTCAAGCCTGTGTCTTTTCCATGGCCACAGGCTAAAAGCCTGTGCCACGGGGTCCCGTACAATACTCTCCAGCATAACGGGCTGCAAGGCTAAACGAAATGGCCCCCCGCTTTGAAGCCGGATGCGCCAGGCAGTCGATAGCGCATCCGGGGGGAGGCAGTTCTGTTGGATGTCAAAAATCCGAAGCACTAAATCCGAAATCCTAAACAATAAGTCATAAATCCAAAAGTGGAGGCAAAGGGCTTTTTGTTCCCATTTGGATTTCTTTCTTATTGTTTGGAATTTCGAATTTGAAGTTTTCAAAAAAAGCGGGCCGACCTTTGTGGTCGGCCCGCACAGGAAAGTCTCACTTACAACTGCTACTGCAACAATCTCAGGACGCTCTGCGGCGTGCTGTTGGCGGTGGCCAGCACGCTCGTGGCCGCGCTGACCAGCACCTGGTTACGCGACATGTTGGCCGTTTCTGTCGCGAAGTCCACATCGCGGATCTGCGATTCGCTGGATGAGGTGTTCTCATAAGCCACCTGGAGGCTGTTGATGTTGGGCTCAACCGTGTCGGCCACGAAGCTGCCCAGACGGCCACGCAGCGTGGAGACCTGCTGGATGGCGGACTGCACGATCTGCTGCGCACCGGACGGATTAGTGGACAGGTCGTTGGCCATGCCGGTAATCAGGTCGCTGAGATAACCTGTGGCCTGTGAACCCAGGTTGTGCGCGGCCACGGACTGGATGCCCAGCGTTTCCTGACCGTTGAGGCTGACATCGGGCGACAACTGGAAGGTTGCCCCGCCGCCGCCGGCGATGGTGACATTTTCGGAGCCGGGGGCGGCCATGAAGGCGTTCTGCATTGTGAATTCGATGTCCAACATGCTGGTCCGCAGGGAGGCCTGGTTGCCGGACACGGAGGCATTCGAGCCATCAATGGCTACAACGGCGTTTGTGCCATATTTGGCCGAGCCGGTGGCCAGGCCGCCGGTGGCCGTGCCGGTGAGTTTGCGCACGCTGACAAAGGCATTGGCGCCGTAATCGGAGCTGAGCAACTGCCCGCCTGAGGCGCGCACGCCGGTCAGGCCGGAAGCCGCATTGATGGCCGAGGCCATCTGCGCCTGGGTGGTGCTGGCCGCGAACGTCAGCACAGTCGCGCCTTTGTTGCCGCGGACTTCAAACGTGATGGAGCCCGCGCCCCCCACGGCGGCCGACATGGCAAACCCGGAGGCCACTGTGGCCGCGGTGGTCGTGGAGACGGTGACGGTCTTGGCCGCGCCGCCCTGCTTGGAGGCCAGCACGCGAATGTCGGTCAGATTGGTCGTGCCGCCGGTGGCGGAGACGTCAAAATCCATGGAGCCATCCAGCAGCTTCATGCCTTCAAAGCTGGTCTGGCTGGAAATACGGTCAACGGAGTTGACAATGCTGTCCACCTGGGTCTGGTTGGCCTGGATTTCATCCTTCGTCATGCCGCCCGTGGAGGCCGCCTGGTTGGTCAGCCCTTGAAGCTGGACGAGCATATTGGAGATTTCGTTCAGCGCTCCATCGGCAGTCGATACGACGCTTTCAGCACGCTGGCTGTTGCTGATTGCCGATTGCGTGGCGGCCATCTGGCCGCGCAGGTTTTCACTGGCGATCAGGCCGGCGGGGTCATCGGCGCCGCTGTTGATGCGATAGCCGGTGGAAAGCCGCTGAAGGCTCTTTTGCAGGTTGGAGGTATTCTGTCCCAGGATGCGGGAAGAGATCAGGGCCGCCACGTTCGTGTTGATGCGCGTCATTGCAATTTCTCCTGTATCTGCTGCTTGGAGGCGCTCCAGTTCGCCGCCGTGGCGGTCGATCCGTCGCCTGGTCCGTTCATCCATGATTTCATTCACGCGCGGCCGTCACACGACGGCCGGGCACTTTGTTCGCAAGCCAGGGTCCGGTTCCCCGTCTCGCGAACTTCGTGCACTTGCCGCATCGTCGCGGGAGGGGGGACACTTAATTGCCCCGCCAGCAGCGCGGGGCAGACTTGAGGCGATCGGAGGGAAAAATCAGCGGTCCCGAAGGCGCATCACCTGCCGCGGCGGAGCGTGGGGCAAAGCTGGAAAATGCTCAAAAGCCTAGGAAATTTGATTTATTTAGAGGCGATCGCTCATTGAGATGAAGATGGGAAAAGAGCCCTTGATGATACAGACGAGAGCTCTAACCAGGCGCAGCCGCATTTAAGGTCATTACTGTACGCGCTAAGGTGAAGGCGGCCGCGCAGCGGCGCAAAAAGAACCGCGAGCCGGTCCTTTTCAAAGGGCCGGCCCGCGGGGTAAAAAACTCTTCACATCACATCGCCGGGATCAACCACCCAGCAGGCTCAGCACGCTGGCCGGGGCGTTGTTCGCCAGGGACAGTGCGCTCTTAGCGGCGCTGACCAGAACCTGATTCCTGGTCATGTTGGCGGTTTCAGTGGCGAAGTCGGTGTCGCGGATGGCCGACTCGGCCGCCGACACGTTCTCCAACTGGACATTCAGGCTGTTCATCGTGCTGTCGACGGTGTCGTTGATGAAGCTGCCCAGACGGCCACGCAGCGTGGCCACCTGGCTGATAGCAGAGTTGACGATGTCGAGCGCCTTGGCCGGGTTGGTGCTCAAGTTAGCGGTTCCACCGGTGGCGATATCGCTGACAAAGCCCGTGTCCTGCTGGCCCAGGTGATAGCTGGAGACGGAAGGAATGCCCAGCGTTTCCTGGCCGGCCAGGCCGGCGTTGGGGCTGATCTGGAAGGTTGCCCCGCCGCCGCCCTTGATGGTGATGGTCTCGCTGGTGGCCGTGCCGTCCTGCATGTTGTCGGTCAGGCGGAACTTGAGGTCCATTGTGTCGGTGTGCAGGGACACATCATAGCCGTTGACGGTGGCCGTCTGGCCGTTGATGGCGATCTTAGCATCGGTGCCCTCGGTGCCGTTGCCGGCGGTCAAAGCGGTTGAGGCGCCGGAAATGTGCTTGACCGTGATAAACTGATCTGAGCCGTACTGCACGCTGACGAGCTTGTTGCCGGAAACCTTCAGGCCGGTCACGCTGGACAGGGCGTTGACGGCCGCGGAAATATCCGCCTGCGAGGCGCTCTGGAAGGTGAGCACAGCGGTGCCCTTGGCGCCCGTGATTTCCCACGTCTCGGCGCTGGCGCCCACAGATGTGGTGCCGCCGGCGGAGGCCACAGAAGCCGAATTTTTCAAGGTTACTGTGAGCGAAGCGCTGGAGGTACCCACCTGCTTGAAGTTGTTCACATTAATGTCTGAGATGTTGTTTACACCGCCGGTTGCACTGGCGGCGATGTCCAGAGAACCATCCAGCAGGCGCATGCCGTTAAAGCTGGTCTGGCTGGCGATACGATTGATGGTGGAGACGATGCCATCCACTTGAGTCTGGTTGGCCTTGATCTCATCCTGCGAGGCCCCGCCGCTGTTGGCCGACTGGGAAACCAGGCCCTTGAGATTGATCAACTGGGCGCTGACTTCGTTCAAGGCGCCTTCGGCGGTGGAAACCACGGATGTGGCGCGCTCGCCGTTGGAAAGGGCGGAATTGATCCCCGCCATATCGCCGCGCATGTTCTCGCTGGCGATCAGGCCGGCCGGATCGTCACTGCCGCTGTTGATGCGGTAGCCGGTGGACAACCGCTGGAGGGACTTGCTCAAGGCATCATTATTCTGGTTGAATACGCGGGCTGCGATCAAAGCGGAAACATTGGTCATGATGCGACTCATTTTGTTCTCCTCTGGCTGCCTTTGCAGCCTGTGCCCAAACGCCTTTTGCCCCCACTGTGAGTGCTGCGGGCGTTGGCGGTTTCATTGGACGGCCATCGCGACCGTCACGTCTTTTAGATGACTACCGGGCCAGCCCTCAGCCGGCCCGAACGGCGCCAAACAACCAGGCTGCCTTGCGGCAACCCTGCTTCCTTTGGGTTCCACCCGGTTGCTGCGACACTCCGTTGTCGACGTGGCGACTTGCCGTCCAATCCCTGGGCGGAGGACGCCCATCACACTGCCAAACACAGCACATCTCACTGCACAACCTGAGCGGCGCGGGCTTTAACGGCCCGGCGGCCAGGTCCTCGCATGCCCGGGTTCTCCACGCGGCGGCCGCCAGTGCGGAAGGCCCACGGCAGGCGAATCAGGTCCGCCCATCGTGCGGACGGTAGCCAAGCACCTACCGCATCGACGGACTAAGGTGAACGCTTTAGCAAGTTCCGCTTATTTCCACCTGGCCTTCTGCACGGGCGCTTTGGCGCTGGCGCAGGGACTGGGTGTATACAGTCCGGCCAGTTGAGGGCCCCAAAACAGGACCTCATCAGCGCGCACAGCGTGTGCGGCGCTGATAGTGGAGGGCGGCATCCTTGCTGGCGAACCCCACCTTAATGCAGTGTGACAGTTGGCTCATCGGACAACTAAGGTGTTTGCTTTAGGAGGAACGACTGGGTTGTTTGGCTTTTTGAGGCTCTCATCCCAAAAAGTTGGTTGGGACTCATTAGGTTGCCAACCTTTCCGATGCTGGCCATCTGGAGTGGCTCCTTTATTACCAAGCACTTACGCACGAAGAGCGTTCCGTTAGGTTGCCAACCTTTCCGAGGCTGGCCATCTGGAGCGGCTCCTTTATTACCAAGCACTTATGCGCAAAAACGCATTAGATCGCCAGCATTCCCATGCATGCACAGCAAAGTATTTAAAATTATTAAGTAATAGTTTGAGATTATTAAGCATTCCTGCAAGTTTCTAAAGCACCCTTGGATGAGATTCGTGAGATATTATCGTAATAGCTTATTACAACTGGAGATGTAAGATCCTCATAAGGAGATGTAAGCTACTCACGCATCCCCGCCACGCGCTTATCAGCATCGACCGGAACATGCTGACTTTGCCAGGCTCGGGTCGCTCGTCAGGGTTGACGTATCCTCCGGCCAGGAAGCTGTAATATAGGGCTACCTGCGAGGGCTGCCAACACCAACTCTTTGGGAGGAGAACCCTTTTTGACTGTTGGACTATTGGGGATATGGCAAAAGGTGTCGGCTTAAAGGCTAAGTTTAGTAGTGGTTTTATCGAATTAACTAGCAAGACTTTGGGCCATATCCCAAACAGCCGAATAGCCAAAAGGGCAAACAACCTAGCCGATCATTCCCGCCAATTGCGCGGCGGTGACCTCGTCGGGCACGCGCTGAATATCCGCCCCGAGCGTGCAGAGGCGCTCTTCGATGCGCTCGTAGCCGCGATCCAGGTGATAGATGCGGCTGATGGTGGTCTGGCCCATGGCGGCCAGGGCAGCCAGGATCAGCGCGGCGGAGGCCCTTAGATCCGAGGCCATAACGGGCGCGCCTACAAGTTTCTTGCAGCCGGTGATGATGGCCGTGGCGCCTTCCTTGCGGATCTTGGCGCCCATGCGGGCCAGTTCGGCCACGTGCAGGAAGCGGTCGGGGAAGATCTTTTCCGTGATGATGCTGTTGCCGTCCGCCAGGCAGACCAAGGCCATGAGCTGCGCCTGAAGGTCCGTGGGGAAACCGGGGTAAGGCTGCGTGGTGACATCCGCCGGCTCGAGGCGGCGGGCGGTGCTCACGGACACGCCGTTGCCGTCCCGCTCGACGAAAACGCCGACCGCCTTGAGGCGATCGATCACCGCCACCAGGTGGTCCGGCGCACGGGCGCCAGGCGAACCTGCCCGTTGGTGATGGCCGCCGCGCACATGAGCGTGGCGGCTTCGATGCGGTCCGGGATGACCGTGTGATCGCAGGAGGAAAGCGAACTGACGCCCTCGATGGTAATGCGCGGCGTGCCGCCACCGGTGATTTTGGCGCCCATGGCGTTGAGGAAGTTGGCCAGGTCTTCCACTTCCGGCTCGCAGGCGGCGCATTCGATGCGGGTTGTGCCTTTAGCCAGCGTGGCGGCCATCATCACATTGGCGGTGCCCAGCACGGTCGAGCCAAAGGGGCCGCCCATGAACACCTCGGCGCCCTTGAGCTTTTCGCAGGTGGCCACGACGTCGCCGCTATCGAGTTCGATTTTGGCGCCCATGGCCTCCAGGCCGCGCAGGTGCAGGTCGATCGGCCGCGCGCCGATGGCGCAGCCGCCGGGCATGGCCACGCGGGCATAGCCGCGCTTGGCCAGGAGGGGCCCAAGCACGCAGATCGAGGCGCGCATCTTGCGCACCAGGTCGTAGCGGGCGTGGCTGTTGGAGGTATCGGTGGGGGCCAGGTTCAGCACGCGTTTTTCGCGGGTTACGCTCACGCCCAGCTCATCCAGCAGCACCGACATGGCGTCGATGTCGGCCAGTTTGGGCACGCAGCGCAGGGTGCAGGCATCATCAGCCAGAATGGCCGCGGCCATGATGGGCAGGCAGGCATTCTTGCTGCCTTGAACGGTGGCAGTTCCACGAAGTGGCCGGCCGCCTTGGATGATCAGCTTATCCATGCCGTCTCCAGTACATAGGTCGGCCGGGACGTGGCATCCATGCCCGTGCCGATTTGATTTATGCAGCTATCTTGCCACAGCCGCGGAAAAATACAAGAGATTTGCAGCCGCCGCCCCATAACTTTTTGCCTACCAGAGCGTTAAAAGTTATTTTGCCTATAGGCAGTCTTTGCTTTCTCAAGTTGATGCCGGCCGTTGCCGATGACAAGACCGACAAGGAGCCATGCTCGTGATTAACTTGACTATAAAGATTCGCTGCCCCAACCTTAACTGCCGCCAGATCCTGAGCGTTCCCGTGGACCGGCGCGGCAAATGCGTCATGTGCCAGGAGTGCGGCCAGGCGCTGATGGTACCGGCCACCAAAGCAGCCGGCGGCAAAACCAAGCCTGCAAAACCGGCCGAAGCCGAGACTGTCTGACGATATTAGAGAAGCCGCGCCTGGAGATTGATCTAGCCCTGCCGCAATCGCCCTGTCGCTGAATTCTACCAGCCGCCGATGGTGGCCATCCCGCCGGACTCCCACCAGTTGGGATTGCGGAAGTACTCCTTGAGCATCATGGCCGCGGTCACGCCGTCGCCGACCGCCGTGGCCAGTTGCATGGGAGCATTCACGCGGCAGTCGCCGGCGGCAAAAATGCCGCGGCACGTTCGTGCGCAGGCAGACAGGATCGCACTCGATGTAGCCGTGCTGGTTGAGGTTCACCACGCCGCGCAGAAAACCCGTCTGGGGCACCATGCCGACGAAGATGAACACGCCGTCCACCTTCACTCGCTCGATCTGGTTCGTCTCGACGTTGCGGAGTTCCGCGTGGTCGATGCTGCACTTGTCGCCGGTCGGCACGATGCGTGAGAGAATGTACGGCGCCTTGATCTCGATATTCTTATCCTGCGCGGCGGCCAGCAGTTCCTCCACCAGCACCTTCTGGGCGCGAAATTCCTTGCGGCGGTGGATCAGCGTGACCTTCCTGGCGAAGCGCTGGGCCAGGTACAGCGCATCTTCCACGGCCGTGTTGCCGCCGCCGACCGCCAGGACGTGCTTGTCGCGATAGAATGCGCCGTCGCAGGTGGCGCAGTAGCTGACCTTGCCTTCCTGGCGGAGTTCCATCTCGCCGGGTACGCCGAGCTGGCGATAGCTGGAGCCGGGGGCGAGGATCAGGGCCCGGGCCTTGCACTCAAGCTCGCCCTCATTAATGACCAGGCGCAGCGTGCCGTCGTCTTCGCGGGAGATCCCGGTAAGTTCCCAGCCGGTGGTGATCTCGGCGCCGAAATGCCGCACCTGGTCGACCATGGCCTGAATCAGGTCCGCGCCGCTGACCTTGGGAATGCCGGGGTAATTATCGATGCGGTCGGTAAGCATGATCTGCCCGCCGGGCAGACCGTTCTTTTCCAGCAGCAGCGTGGAGTATCTGTCGCGGCTGGTGTAGAGCGCGGCGGCCAGGCCGGCCGGCCCGGCGCCTGCTATCGCAACATCAAAAAGCTCGCGGCCCGCCATCTAGTGCCCCCTCATCGCGACTCAAACCGTTTCAGTTCCGGGGCGAAGCGCTTGGCGATGGCCTCGGCGGTGGTGCGTTGCACGCAAATCTCGCGACCTTGCTGATCTGTCATCGTCCATCTGAGCGGCAGGCCCGAGGCATCTACATACATCCGCGTGGCAGGACTATCCACATCGGAGCGATCCTCCAGCTCGGTCACGTTGTACGAACTGCCGGCAATCGCGATTGTCTTTGGCCCGACCACGCCGCCACCAGGCGCATGGCGACGTCGTCCGAGGCAGGATCATACTGGGCGAAGGCGTATTCGGCCGCGGCGGCGCCATTCAAAATGCGCGGCAGCAGCAGCGAGAACGCCATGGGCAGGCTGATATTCTCCGGCATGTCCTTTACCTGCGATTTGGTGGAGCTGGGGCCGGTGACCGTCTGCACCACGAGCTTGTCGTGCTGCCGCACGATGGACTGCTGGCTGCGCGCGACTTCCTTGTCGCCGCTGTAGGTCGCCGACAACAGGTCGCAACGCTCGTTAGTGCGGTCAGCCTCGCTGTACAAATCCTGGCGGCTCAGCGTGCGCGAGCCGTCATCATTGATATTTGCCGACTGCACCAGCACGTGAATGCCTTCGCTCTTGCCCTGGTTCACAATGGACTCGGTGAAGTGCATGAAGCCGATCACCTGGTCCCCGCGCATCACGCCCATCCAGTAATCCTGCCGCGCCAGGCAGGATAGCACGTGCTGCGGCGTCAGCTTGGCCAGCAGCACCTCCGCGCGGCGGCGGCCCTGCTCGTGGCTGCGCACGATGGCCGCGGCGTCAAAAAACTGCACTGAATTAATGACACCCTGCGACGCCGTGAGAATGCCGTCGCGCTGGGCAATCGGCCCGACAAATTGGAGCACCACAAATGCGCCGGGCTGGCTGGTGATCCAGATATCCCGGCGGAAACGCTGCACGCTGCCCTTGCCCACGCTTCCCCGCAGATCCAGCACCTGCTTACCCGCCACAGTGATGGTATGGCCAGTGCCGGGCGTGACGGTGAAATCCTGATCGGCGGCGAGCTGCGGGACAAGCTTGGCGGCATACGCTTCCAGGTTGGCTTGCGGATCACCGGCTTCCTTGCCCGTCACCACCGTGTACACACGCATGATCATGACAACCTGATTGGTTTGCCCGTCCACCAGGTTGTAGCTGGCCAGATCGATGGCATCGCCGCGCCGGCCATCCTGCGCGCCGCGGGAGGACAAAACGACAGACCTTGAAGGCTGAATGTGCGCCGCGAGCCCACAGCGCCGGTCAAAACGCTGCCGGCGGCCGGGGCGGTTGGGTTAGCGGCCGCGGCAGGCGGCGGCGCCACGCGGGGGGGCGGGGCGGCGGGAGGCGTCTGCGCGGCGGCAATGGCAGCCGCGAAAACCAACAAACCCGCCGGCAGTATCAAGGGCAGAAAAGTGCTGCGCATATGAACTCCAAAGCAATTCTTATCCTGCCTTCGTAGCAAATTGAGGGCTCTCAAGCAAGACCACACACCTCATCGAGCACATCGGCTGATCCTCAATGGCCGCAGTTAAGGCAGTTTTTTGTCATCTTTTGGCTCGCCGGCAGCATTTTTGCCCTGCTCACAGCAGCCGCGCTTCAGCAGGCGGCGCAGGAGCAGCTCTTCGCCGCTGCGGTTGCCTTCGATGGCGTGGCCGACAAATTGCAGTGCATACCCGCCGACAAACAAAACAACTCCCACCAGCCAGCGGCCGCCGATCGCCGCGACTACGCCGGCCACCGTCGCAGGGATACCCAGCATGTGCAGCCAGAAATTCCAGCGGTGGCGGTGCCGGCTCAACCAGTTTGCCAGAGGATGATAGCTCGTACAGTGTCCCTGTGCGTTCGATTCTCTTGGCGACGCGCGGCGGCTAGAACATGCTCCTGGGCCCGACGAAGAAGTTGTAGGAAGCATCCAGGAAGACGTCCAGGAAGAAGTCTTCCACCAGGATGACCATGCAGCTTACGACGAACGCCTGCGTACACGCGCGGCCGACGCCGGCGGCCCCGGGCGGGCAGCGGAACGCCTTGAAACACGAGACCAGGGCGATGGAGCCGCTGAAGAACACGCTCTTGAAGAGGCCGCTGGAAATATCGAAGAACTGAATCGCTATGGCCGAGTTCGTCCAGTACGGCGCCGGGCTGATGGCGTAAATGCCGCAACTGACCAGGTAGCCGCCGAAGATGCCCATGAGATCGGCGTAAATCACCAGCATGGGCCCGAGAATCACGCAGGCCAGAAAGCGCGGCGAAACCAGGTACTGATGAGGATTGGCGCCCATGGCGCGCAGGGCATCGATCTGCTCGGTGACGCGCATCGTGCCCAGCTCGGCGGTAATGGCGCCGCCCACTCGGCCGGCCAATAGCCACGCCGCCAGCACAGGCCCAAGCTCGCGCAGCACGGAGAGGTTCACCACCACCCCCAGCGTGCCTTCCATGCCCACATTTTTGAACTGGACCACGGCCTGCACGGCCAGCACCATGCCCACGAAAAGGCCGGTGAACATCATCACCGGCAGACTTTGGGTGCCGATCTCGAACATCTGCCGCAGCAGGAGAGTGCCCAACTGTTTGCGGCGCAGGCCGCGCCACGTGGCCGCCATCGACTCGCGCGTAAAGCGCCAGAAGTCGCCGAATTCGGCGACCCGGTCGACTGTGGCCCGTCCAACTGTTTCAAAGCGTGTGAACATTTTTTCTTCGCTGATATCTCACTGCCGCGTATTCGGCAGATTGTACACAATTACGCATTCGTGTTGCGCATTCCAGAAGTGAAAGGCCGAAATTTTCGCGCTTGAGACCTGGTCCCCATCCTAAGGAATAGGAGGTCAAGAAGCGCAACAAGGAGCGCAATCAGGAGCATTGCGCTTCTTGTCAAGTTCTGATTTTATGAATACTTAACTACAAGGATGCAAGAGTGCAAGGAGCGCAACAGGTCGTGTTTGCGCGGCGGTCTGGGTAAGCTGGGTAAGCTGGGTAATTGGCGAGCGCCCGCGGATGTTTGAATTCGGACAGTCACATTTTGTTGTAAGTGTTACACGGCGAGGCTGGAGTGTTGGGCAAATTGCCCAACACTAGAATCAAGGTTTTGGTTGCCTACTTTAACAGGATCGAAATTCCGACGCTGAATAACTCTACCCCGCTCACAGTTCAAGGGCGAAACTTTCGCCCCTACATCTGTAACACTTAAACGATCTATGAGAATCGCCCCGCAAATCGGTAAACTGGTTGGGGCAAAGACAAAGGAGTTTCTGTGACCAGGTTCAAGTTACTGGCTGTGGATGTGGATGGCACTTTGCTCGGTCCTGGCAGCCGGCTTTCGGAGGCGCATGTCGCGGGCCGTTCGCGCCGCCAAGCGCGGGAATAACCGTCTGCCTATGCACGGGCCGCAGCGTGGCGGAGACGCACCCTGTCTGGCAGGCATGTGGTTTTGATGGCCGGCCTGATCCCATGATCTGCATCGCCGCGCGCTGGTATGCGAGGGCGACACGGCCCGGACGCTGCGTATCGATCCGATAAAGAAGGATATCGCCTCCGCCGGCGCGGCGGCGATTGTCAAAGCCGGCCCTTCGGTGGTGGCGCTGGTGGATGGCTGGCGGTGGGGGTTCGACTATTTATTTATGGAAGGCGACGATGCGGCCGCGGTGCGGGCCCGCTGGCTGGACCGCCACGCCTGCCGCGTACGCACCGTGCGCTCGCTGGATGATGTCGCCGAGGGGGGGACATTCTGCGCCTGACCGTCTTTGCGGATAAGCCCGTGACGGCCGCGCAGGCGAATTTGTCCGCCTGCGCCGATGGGCAGCTTTATGTGGGAAGAATTCACGCGCCTAATCTCGGCGTGGACCTGCTGGAGTGTTTCGCCCCCACGGTCAGCAAATGGGCGGGTATCCGCTATGTGGCCCAGGGCCTGCGCATTGGCCGCGGCGATATTGTGGCCGTCGGGGATGACACGAACGATCTATCCATGGTCGAAAACGCCGGGCTAGGCGTGGCCATGGGCAACGGTTGCGCCAGGTCAAAGAGGCGGCCGATATCACCATCGGCCGTCATGATGAAGATGGTTTGGCGCCGTTCATTGAGGAGCTGCTGGCCGGGAAATGTGATGGCCACATGAAGCAAGTCGGGGAAAAAGACTAACCACAAAGATCACGAAGGAGCACGAAGAACACAAAGAACGGCAAAGAAATCTTCAGGTTTTTCTGTGTGATCTTTGTGACTCTTTGTGGCCTTTGTGGTTGCTTTTATTTTGCCTGAGTCGTCGGAGCGCTTGCCGGTGCGCTTGCGGGCGCGGCTCCGGCGGGCAGGCCGGTCAAATAGAAACAAATATCGTGGCCCTTCTGGCCAAAGGCATCTTCCTGAATATCGCACGCGCCTAGATTGTCCTTCCGATCCAGGCCCGCGCTATAAATGCGAGGTTGCTGCACATCGCGAAGATAACCCAGCGGCGCATCCGTGAATTGATCGACCGGCATTTGCGGCAGCATGTCCGCGACATCATGGATGGACTGCGGCAACGCACCATCGTGTGCCAGTTGCCAGCTTCGCATGGCCAGGGCGACCTGCGACATGCCCCGCAGCGACTCACTTACGGCTTGGGCACTGGCGGCGCTTATAAACCACGCGGCGGCCCAATTGCGCGGCCGTCCGCCTTTTTCCGTCAGACAGTGCTGCTCAGTTTTGCCTATGAACTGGGCGAACGATCCTTCGATCATCTGCGAGGCACACGCCAGCGTCTCCAGCATCTGGGCATGGGATGAATCTATATAGGGACGGAACACCCAGATCTGCGCCTCCTGATACCAGGGGTAGGACAGATTCAGTGAAGATGTGTAACTGTCATTGAGCAGGGCCATCGTGAAATCCGCCGCCGTCTTGAGTACGGATGCGATCGGCCCGCCCTGGCATTGGCCGATCAGTTGGCCGAATTCTTCCGGCGCGGCTCGCAATTTCGGCAACGCCCGCTGGAGCACAGAGGATGCATCCAGCAGCAGCGAAGCCTCGACCAGCGAAGGTTCGATCGGGCGCATGTCGTAAATAACCGCCGGGCATTGGCGTACCTGGTAGCCCATGCGGTAAACCACACCCAGGTCTTTCAAACCTTGGGCAAAACGTTCCTCTTCCAGTTCCATGGCGGCGCGGACCAGCATGAGCCGGCCCAGCATCATGATCGGCTGCGGGTCGACGGCCAGCGGCCGCCGCGAATCGTCCGTTACACGCCAGCGGATGGCAGGTTTTGCCGCCGCGGCAGAGAGCAGGTCCAGCAGGTCCTGATTGGCCGCCAGCCGCTGCTGGACCTGCGCTTTCCACGAGGCCTCCAGCGACTGGCCCGGCTTCCAGGCCTTCAGCAGGTCTTCATCCGCCTTGGCCGCCTCTAAACGCTGATTTTCCGCTGGGGAGAGTTCCGCCTGCCTGGCCTTGTCCTGAAGCGCCTGGACCATGCCGATCCCGCGCGGCGGCCTTGGGCAAGAGTTCCGCATAAATCGGCCAGGCATCCTTATCGGGGGCGACATCCGGCAGTTTTATCTCGGAAAGTTTCAGCGGCGTGACGGCCTGTGCCTGTTTCAGTGCGCTGGCGAGCTTGCGCGAGGAATTCCACCCCCAGATCAGGCGTGCGCCTAGGAGCACGACCAGCACAATTGCCGCGATGCGGGCAAACCTGTACCAGGCTGTGTAAGGGCTGGGCGGAGCAAAGGGATCTGTTGGCTGGCGCAATCGGCTGAATAATCTATTGAACAGGCTGTCTTGGGGCCCCGAGTCATTCATTCATCGCTCTTTTCAGGGAGAAGTTATTTGCCCACGCAGAACCGCTCAAAAATGATACCCAGCAGTTCTTCCGTCACCACATCGCCGGAGATTGTACCCAATTCGGCCAGCGCCGACCTCAGTTCAACGGCGATTATCTCCGCCCGCTCGCCCAACTGTCCAAGCGGCGCGGCCAGATCGGCGGCCCGGTCCAGGGCCGCGGCGGCCTGCTCTAGTGCAGCCCGCTGGCGGCGATGCAATGCGCAGGAGGGCGAGGATCGCTGCACCTCCAGGTGCAGCATCCGCGAGAGATAGTTGCGAACTTCATGCAGGCCGCTGCCGGTCAGAGCGGAGGTGGGCAGTACGGTGAGATTGGTTGTTTGGGCCAGCCCCGCCGCCGCGCGGCGGACCTGGTCATCTGGCAGGGTGTCCGCCTTGTTGGCCAGCAGCACGGTTGTTGCCGCCGGCCGCAGCGATCGGACGTGTTCCATGATTTCCATTTGCGGCCGCGCGATGTCCACGACCAGCAGGAGGATGTCACAGGCGGCCAGCTCGCGCCGGGCGGCGGCATCCGCCGCGGCCGTGACTACATCATCAGGCTGGGCCAGTCCCGCCAGATCCAGCAGAAGAACTTCGCGGCCCTCACCCTGAGCCTGAGGCGAAGGGGCCATCCAGCTTCATCGGCGCGCTTAGAACATCGCGCGTTGTGCCGGCCGTGGCCGAAATAATTGCGCGATTGAGCCCCGTCAGGGCGTTCAGGAGGCTGCTTTTTCCCACATTTGGCGCACCGGCCAGAGCCGCGCGGGGAAGTTCCGCCGCATCGGTTATGGCCAGGGCATTCTCAATTGTGTGGCGGATGTGGCGGACAATTTTTGTCAGCCGCGCAGCGAGCTCGACGGGGCTCAGCACATCGAGTGATTCTTCAATATCTATGCTGGCCTCGGTCTGGGCCAGAAGTTCGGCCGTCTTATCTCGCCAGGCACGGCATAAGCGGCCCAGTTCGCCGGCGGCATTGAGATTGGCCGCGCGAAGCTGGCTATCTGTGGCGGCGGCGATGACGTCGGCCACGGCCTGCGCGGCCGTGAGGTCAATTCTGCCATGCAAAAATGCCCGCAGCGTGAACTCCCCCGGCTGCGCGGGCCTGGCGCCCGCTCGAAGCAGCGCCTCCAATACCGCCGCGGAGATCAAGGGCTGTCCCGGCACGTGCAGCTCGACCACATCCTGCCGGGTGTAGCTGCGCGGGCTACGGAAGATGTAAGCGCGGGCAGGCAGGCAAAGCCGAGCGCCTCGAATCCAGCCATCTATACTGCAAAAACCAGGCAACTTCGACAGACTGCCGCGAGCGGGGGAAAACACAGCCGCGGATACTTTCAGGGCATCAGGCCCGGTAGTGCGAACGATGGCGCGGCCCGAAGCGCCCGCGGGTGAAGAGATCGCGGCGATCGTATCGCCAGTGTCGAAGATGGCTGAATCGTAGGCCATAAACAGGGGTTACAGCATATCCACAGTATTGCGGATTGCGAATTGCGGATTGCGGATTGTTCCGGCGGCGGATTAATCGGCAATCCAAAAACCTGCAATCCGCAATAGTGAACAGCATTGAGAGAAACGATTTACTTCCTGAGCAACTCCCGCAATGTTTCCAGGTTGATGGCATCCCAGGACCTGCCGTCGGGGGCGGTTTCCTTGGGCGTCTCCAGGATCATAGGCACGTTTTTCAGCCGCGGGTGATTGAGAATTGTGGCGAAGGCATTCAGCGAGATGTATCCATGGCCGATGTGCTGGTGGCGATCCACGTGGCTGCCAAGCGGCGTCTTGGAATCGTTCATGTGCACAGCCAGTACGCGCTCCAAGCCGACAAGTTGCTGCACTTCTTCCAGGACGGCCGCGGCACCTGTCGCGGAGGTCAGGTCATAGCCGGCGGCCAGGAGGTGGGCCGTATCCAGGCACACGGCCACGCGCTGGGGCTGCTTGATGTTGGCCACAATCCATTTCAGTTGTTCAAGCCTATAGCCCAGCGTGGACCCCTGACCGGCGGTGGTTTCCAGGCAGATTGTCACTTGGCTGTCGGGCTCGCATTTGATCGCTGAGTCCAGTGAGCGGGCGATCAATTCCAGACCCATCTCCTCTCCACAGCCCATGTGGGCGCCGGGGTGAATGACCACGGCGGATATTCCCAGCATCTCGCAGCGCCGAAGTTCCTGATGCAGCGCGGCAATCGATCGGCGGCGCAGGGGCCAATCCGGGCTGGCCAGGTTGAGGAGATAGCTGCCGTGGGCGACGATCGCTCGTAGCTGGGCCTGGCGGCTGGCCTGGTTCCACAAGTCCAGTTCCTGCTGGTCGAAGGCGCGGCTGACCCACTGCCGCTGGTTCTGCGTGAAGAGCTGCACGCACTCGGCGTGCAGGTCTGTTGCCGAGAGCAGGGCATTGTGTACACCACCGGCGATGGAGAGCTGACAGCCAAGCATAAGGTGCAAAAGTCCCTTGCGGCCTGCGATCGTTCACGCTTTTTTTTGATCTGCCTAACGTCTTTGCAGCGATTTTACCGATTTAGGCCTACGGTAAACACCCTAACCGTTTGTTAAGACAGGATTAAGAATAATTTCGTAAGCTGCTAAAAAACGAAGACTTAACGTAATTTAGGCAGCCCGAAAATCATGGCGAATCCTATGAATGGTTAAGCTTTTTGCTGAAAAAGTGCTAGGAAATTTGCTTGCAAGTGAGCTCGTTCGATGATTCTATACCCCCGCGTGCCGAAGTCGGGTGCAGCAAATTATTCGGGCAATTGGTACGCGTAAGTGTTCATTGCATCACCAGGCAGCGTTGTTCGATCAACTTTCTGCCCGGATCGATGTGCCCGATGCGAATTTTATGTCGTGCAATATCGCGCGTCTGAGGGAGATGCCTTAGACAGTGCGGGTTTGGTGTATGCCGAAACTTGATCTATTGGTCTTTTTTTTCGGGGCATTCCGCGCAGCAGGATGGGATTGCCCGCAGAGAGGCTGAAAGGAGCCCGGGAGCATGAAAAAGATTATTGTAATTGTGATGTTGACTGCCGCGGCGGCGGCGATGGTGTGTCTGACGGCCGCGCCGGCCTCAGCCGACCAGATTCAGCAGGTGGCGCAGGCGCAGGCCCAGCCCGGTCAGGAGCCGGGGGTTAAGGAAACCGAAGCCAAGCCACAAGAGTACTGTGGCATCTGCGAGGCCAAGCGCAACGTAAACCAGCTCGTCCCGTGGCTGAACTGGGGCTTTGATGTGCGGCTGCGCGAGGAGTACCTCCAAAACCCGGCGCTTACAGAGAACAGCTCCAGTGCCGAAAACCTGTGGCTGCGCGTGCGTCCGCGCCTATGGGTGCAGGCTCGTCCGGTGGAGGACCTGGACCTGTCCATCAATGCCCGCATCGTCTGGGAATACTGGTACATCACCAAGCCGGATTCCTCGGTGAACAGCCCGGACACGCAGGCATTATTCGATGACTTGAATGTACACTGGGGCAAGATTTGCGATACGCCCCTGAGCGTGACGATCGGCCGCCAGCAGATGCGCTTCGGCGATGGCTGGCTGATTTTCGAAGGCACGCAGCTTGACGGCTCGCGGACTGTCTTCTTTGATGCCGCCCGCTTCACCTACGATGCCTCTGATGAAATGAACACGATTTTCGACGCGATTTACGTTGAGGACCGCGCCAACACGAATAACGGCCTGGTGCCGGCTTTCAACGACATTGGTCCTAACGCTTCCATGAAGGCAAACCCGATCCTGCCCAATAACCAGCGCGGCATTATTCTGTATGCCCAGAACAAGTCGGTGCAGTCGACGCAGATCGATGCCTACTTCATCTATTTCCATGAGGGCACGGAATATGCCGGCTTCGTTCCAGGCGGCTTTGGCAATGGCACATTTAAGCCGCTCGGTACGTCGATCGACGGCACCTTTGCGGATATTTACACCGTGGGCGCTCGTGTCGCCGGCGATATGACGGATAATCTTCAGGGCCGCATCGAGGCCGCCGTGCAGTTCGGCAACCAGAACGACGAATCCATGTGCGGCGCCTGGGGCATGAACTCCCAATTGACTTACAACTTCCATGATGAGAATCAGCAGGCCGTGTGGGCCGGCCTGGAAGTCCGCTCGGGCGGCGAAGACCCCAACGAGAACTTCAACATCCTGTGGGGCACCTATCCGCAGTGGAGCGATCTGTATAACGGCTACGTTGATACCAAGACCGGCGAATCTTCTCCGGCCGAGTCGCCCAACATCATCAGGCCGTACGTGGGCTATGGCCTTACGCCGGCCTGCTGCAAGGCCCTGTCCTTCCAGTTCAATTACCACCTGCTGTTCTGCTACAACAACAACATGTCGGGCCTGCCCGGCTTCTCCAGCGGCCAGCAGTATTTCCGCGGCCAATTGGTCACGGCCCTCATGAAGTATCAGTTCTGCGAGCACATCGCCGGGCACCTTCAGGGCGAAGGTTTCTTCCCCGGCAACTTCTACGAAGACAGCAACAACGACCCGGCTTGGTTCGCTCGTTACGAGTTGGTCTTCACCTGGTAAGTTCCCAGGAATCAGTTGAGTGATTGTGTTGACGGGCCGCCTTCAAGGGCGGCCCGCTTTTTTTGCGCACCGGTTCAAAAGTATGGGATTTTTTCCTGAAAACAGGTAAATTTGCGGGCATGAGTCAGAGCGATCGAATGCTGGCCAGCGGCAACGAGGCGGTGGCCTATGCCGCCCTGGATGCGGGCGTGGCTTTGGGCACCGGTTACCCCGGCACGCCTTCCACAGAAATATTGGAAGTCTTTTCGTCCCTTGGCGGGCACGCACAGTGGTCGCCGAATGAGAAGGTGGCGCTGGAGGTTGCCATTGGCGCCTCCTACGGCTCGGCGCGGGCGATCGCCACGATGAAGCACGTGGGACTTAACGTCGCCGCCGACCCTTTGTTCACCGCGGCCTATACGGGCGTGCCAGGGGCCCTGGTGATCGTCTCGGCGGATGATCCTGGGCTTGCCTCCAGCCAGAATGAGCAGGACAACCGACGCTACGCACTGGCGGCCGGCGTGCCCATGCTCGAGCCTTCCGACTCGCAGGAGGCCTACGACTTCACCGCCGCGGCCATCGAGATCTCCGAACGCTGGAAGATCCCGGTGATGCTGCGGGTAACCACGCGCATCTGTCATTCCAAAACCATCATCCGCCGGCGCAAGTTGGCCGCGCCTGCCGCCGCGCCGGCGTTTGTGCGTGATGTGCAGGGCAAGGTGATGATTCCCGCCTATGCGCGGCTGGCCCATCGCCGGCTGCGGGAGAAGCTCGCCCAGATCGCCCAGTGGAACGAGAAATCCCCGCTGAACGTGGTCCTGGAGGGCCAAAACGGCCGCGGCAGTAAACTAGGGATTATCGCCTCGGGCGTTGCCGCGATGCACGCCCGCGAGGCCGCGCCTGAGGCGCCGCTGTTGAAGCTGGGCATGACGTATCCGCTGCCGATGGAGCTGATCAGGAAATTCATCGGCTCAGTCAAGCGGGCCATCATCATCGAAGAGGGCGATCCGTACCTGGCGGAGGCCATTCGCGCCGCCGGCATCGAGGTGGACGCCAAGGCCGAGATGTACCGCTTTGGCGAGCTCTCCGTGGATCGCGTGCGGCGGATACTCGCCAATGATCTGTCGGCCGAAGCCCCGCCCCCCAAGGGCAAGCCGCCGCAACTTTGCGTGGGCTGTCCGCACCGGGTGATATTCCAGATGCTGCGCGAGATGGGCTGCATCGTCTCGGGCGATATCGGTTGCTACACGCTGGGCGTGCTGCCGCCCTTTGAAGCGATGGATAGCTGCATCTGCATGGGCGCTTCCATCGGCGTGGGTCTGGGCTTGCGGCACGTGCTTGGCCCGCAGCAGGCGAAACGCGTCGTCAGCGTCATCGGCGACAGCACGTTCGTGCACAGCGGCATCACCGGCCTGGTGGAGATGGTCTATAACCCGCCGCCCACAGGCCACGTGGTGATCATCCTCGATAACGGCACAACCGCCATGACGGGTCTCCAGGAGCACCCGGCCACGGGCAGGCGGCTGGATCACGAGGTCGCTGCGCGGCTGTCCATCGAGGACCTTTCCAAGTCCATCGGCATCCAGCGCGTGCTGGTGATCGATCCGGTGATCGAAGCCGCAGGAATTGCGCACGCAACTGGAAGAAAGCCTCTCCAATGGCAAGCTGAACGTGATCATCGTGCGCCGGCCGTGCCTGCTGGCGGTGGGCAAGATCCGCCAGATACAGGCGGATTCGGAAAAGAAAGTTTAGCGACATAGAACAGATTTAAGACCAAGACCACCAAGAGCACCAAGGACACCAAAAGACAAGAGAAAGGCAGCAAGAGAATAAGAAGAGCATTCTCCTTTCTTGTAGTTTGGTGCTCTTGGTGTTTAAAGTTTGTGCGGGAAAGTTTCCGAGAGCGGAGTGATTGATGACAGACGGTGTGGTCAATGTGGTTGTCGTCGGCCTGGGCGGCCAGGGTGTTTTAAAAGCCTCGGATATTCTGGCCGAGGCTGCCTTCGCCGCCGGCCTGGATGTCAAAAAGGCCGAGGTGCACGGCATGAGCCAGCGCGGCGGCAGCGTGCGCAGCGATGTGCGCTTCGGGCCACGCGTGTATAGCCCCATGGTGCCGGCGGGGGAGGCACATTTCCTCCTGGCTCTGGATGCGACACAAGTTGAGATCAACCAGGACGTGCTGGGTGATAACGCCAGAGTCTTGACGCCCGAACAGATCGATGTGAAATCGCTGGACAGTCCCCGCAGCCTGAACGTTGCCATGATCGGCCTTTTGAGCGGTTACCTGGATCTGCCGGCGGAACATTTTCTCGCGGCGGTCAAGGCCAACCTGCCCGAAAAGGCCCACCAGGCAAATCTGGCGGCGTTTGAAACAGGCAGGTCCCGGGCAAGTCGTGCTTGAATTCGCCTGTCGCAAAACCGAAAATCGTGGCACTTTTATAGTCGCGGCCAGAAAGTTGCGGCCGCAGCAGGAGCGAGCCAATGTCTAAGACCGCCAAGGCCCCGGCGTGCGCATTCCATCCCGTCAGCACCCCAGACTTTTTGCCGGCCGATCAACTGTGGCATCTCCAGTTGGAACGGCTAAGCATAATGATCAGCCGCGCATATGAGCGCGTGCCCCTGTTCCGCAAGCGCATGGATGAGCGCAAGCTCACGCCCAAGGATATAAAGAGCCTGAAGGACATCGCCAAGCTGCCCTTCACGGTCAAGACGGACCTGCGCGACACCTATCCCTTCGGCCTCTTCGCCAGCGACATGCGGGATGTGGTCCGCCTGCACGCCTCCAGCGGCACGACGGGCAAGCCCATCGTCGTCGCCTATACGGCCGACGATGTGGGCGTGTGGACCAAGGTCATGGTCCGCACGCTGGCCGCCTGCGGCTGCCACGAGGGCGATATCATCCAGAACGCTTACGGCTATGGCCTCTTTACCGGCGGCCTGGGCGCCCACTACGGCGCTGAAGGGCTGGGTGCGACGGTCATTCCCATGTCCGGCGGCAATACCGACCGGCAGATCATGGTCATGCAGGACTTTGGCGTGACGGCCATCTGCTGCACGCCAAGCTATTTCCTGCACCTTGTCGAGCGCGCGGGCGAGATGGGCGTGGACCTGAAAAACCTGCCCATCCGCGCGGGCATCTTCGGCGCTGAACCCTGGAGCGATGCGATACGCGGCTACGTGGAGAAGGCCGCGGGCATCAAGGCGTATGACATTTATGGCCTGTCTGAAATCATCGGTCCCGGCGTGGCCACCGAGTGCAGCCGACAGCAGGGCCTGCACGTGTTCGAGGATTATTTCTATCCGGAAATCGTGGATATAAACACGCTGGAACCGGTGCCGGACGGCCAGGAAGGCGAACTGGTGCTGACGACGCTTTCCAAGATGGCCATGCCCATGATCCGCTACCGCACGCGCGACATCACCAGCTTCATCCCGGAAAAGTGCGGCTGCGGGCGGACCATCCGCCGGATCAAGCGCATCGGCCGGCGCAGCGACGACATGTTCATCATCCGTGGCATTAATGTGTTCCCCTCGCAGGTCGAGGCGGCGCTGCTGGCGGTGGAAGGCACGTTGCCGCATTACCAGATCGTGTTGACGAGGGAAAAAGGCCTGGACCAGATGGAAGTGCAGGTGGAAGTCACCGCGGCCTTCTTCAGCGACAAGGTTAGCGTGCTGGAAGCGCTGCACGATCGGCTGGCCAAGGCCATCGACGACACGCTGGGGCTTCGCGTCAAGGTGAGCCTGGTCGAGCCGCACACGATCGAGCGCAGCATGGGCAAGGCCAAGCGGCTCTTCGACAATCGCAATAAGCAGGAATAGGGGAGGTGTTCCATGAGCGACCGAGCGGATATAGCTTGCCGCACATTTGCGGACCACTTCAACTGCGCCAGTCGGTGCTGTCGGCCGTGGGCGAGAAGCTTGGCCTGAAGCGCGAGCTGGCCCTGCGCGTGGCGCAGGGCTTCGGCGGCGGCATGGGTTCTATGGGCCTGACCTGCGGGGCGGTTACCGGGGCGTTCATGGCCATAGGCCTGGTGCACGCCCGCACACAGGCCGGCCAGGATGCGGCCAAAACAAAGGCCTACGAACTGGTGAATGAATTTGCGCGGCGATTCAACGCGCGGCACGGTTCAATCGAATGCCGGACGCTCGTAGGTTTTGATATTTCCGATCCCGCCGCGCGGGCTAAAGCCGTGCAGGACGGCAGTCTGGCCGCACGCTGCACGCCCTTTGTACGTGATGCCGTAGAGATACTGGAAGAACTGCTGCCACTGGACCAAGGCAAATTCGGGGTAAAACCATGAAAATTCCACAACTATCGGTGTTTCTGGAGAACAAACCCGGCCGGCTGAGCCATCCCTGCAAGGTGCTGGCGGATGCGGGCATCAACATTCTGACCTTGTCGCTGGCGGACACGCACCAGTTCGGCATCATGCGGCTGATCGTGCGCGACGCCGCCAAGGCCAAGAAGGCGCTGGAGGCCCAGCACTCCGTGGTCAACCTTACCGAGGTGATCGCCATCGAGGTTCCCGACCGGCCCGGCGGCCTGGCCGAGGTGCTGACCGTGATCGAGAAGGCGGGCCTCAATGTGGAGTACATGTACGCCTTCACATTCCGCCGCGAGGACAAGGCGATTATCGTCTTGCGCTTCGAAGATCCCGATGCCGGCATCAAGGTGCTCCAGGCCAACGGCGTGAACGTGATCGACAGTGTGGAGCTGTACGAACGAGCAGGGGAATAGGCTGTAGGCTGTAGACTGTAGGGACATAGCCGAAGGTTTCAGCCGGTAAATCGCAATCATTAAGAGGATGGAAGGATGCGGGACTATACAAAGCTGAAAGCTTTTCAACTGGCTGATGCGCTGGTTCTGTCCTTATATGAAGCCTCTGGGGCAATGCCCAAACATGAGTTATTTGGTCTGACGGCTCAGATGAGGCGGGCGGCTGTTTCAATTCCTTCCAATATTGTTGAGGGTTGCGGACGAGAGGGCCAGGGCGAGTATGTACACTTTTTGAGCGTGGCCTTTGCCTCGGCGCGAGAACTCGAATATCAATTGTCACTAGCAAGTCGTCTGGGTTACGTTTCGAGTTTTCAATATGAGCAACTCCATCAATCTTGTACAGAAACCTCGAAAACACTGGGTGGATTGATAAGATCTTTACGTCGCTCCCCCGCGCAAAAAGTAAGAATGGCGTCAGCGGGACAGCGATAGGTGTAAAGATGAACTACAGCCTACAGCCTACAGCCTACAGCCTCCCCTTTGAAAACAGGATATTCGAAGAACAAGAGTCACTCCCCCGCGAGCAACTGGCCGCACTGCAACTCGAACGCCTGCGCAACTTAATCGGCCGCGTAAGCAACGTTCCGTTTTACAAACGGGAATTCGCCAAGGCGAAGATCGTACCGGAGAAAATCCGCAGCCTATCTGACCTTCGCCGGCTGCCCTTCACCACCAAGGCTGATCTTCGAGATCACTATCCGCTGGGTTTTCTGGCGGTGGGGCGCGAGCAGGTGGCGCGCTACCACGGCTCTTCCGGCACGACGGGCAAGCCGACCTTCGTCGCCTACACGCACGAGGATGTGAAAACCTGGTCGCGGCTGTGCGCCCGCTTTCTCGTGGCGGGCGGGCTGGACAGCGGCCACACCGTACACATCGCCTTTGGCTATGGACTTTTTACCGGCGCCTTCGGCCTGCACTACGGCTGCGAATACGTCGGCGCGGCGGTTCTGCCCGTCTCGGCCGGCAACACCCCGCGCCAGATCATGCTGCTCCAGGATCTTGGAGCCGATGTGCTCGTGTGTACACCCAGCTATGCGCTGAATATCGCCGAGGTCGCCCGCGCAAGGCATAAAGCCCGGCGGGCTGGCGCTGAAATTCGCCCACCTGGGCGGTGAGCCGTGGACGGAGGACATGCGCATCTCCATCGAGGCGGAGCTGGGCGTGATGGCCTTCAATAATTACGGCCTGTCCGAAGTCATCGGTCCCGGCGTCAGCGGCGAGTGCATCTTCCGGCGCGGCATGCACATCCAGGAGGACCATTTCCTGGTCGAATGCCTCAATCCCGATACTCTGGAACCTGTGCAGGATGGCCAGCGCGGCGAGCTGGTTTTCACTACGCTCACCAAGCAGGCCATGCCCTTGATCCGTTATCGCACACGCGACATCGCCTGCCTGGATCACAGCCCCTGTCCCTGCGGCCGCGCGACGGTGAGAATGAGCCGCGTGGTCGGCCGAACGGATGACATGCTGATCATTCGCGGCGTAAACGTCTTCCCCTCGCAGATCGAAGAGGCCCTGCTGCACGTGGAAGGCACGGCCCCGCATTATCTCATCGAGATCGACCGGCCCGCCACGCTGGATGAGGTGACCGTCAAAGTCGAGGTCCGCACAGCGGATTTTTCCGACAGGATGAGCCAGATGCAGGCCTTGCGGGAGCGGATCGCCAGGGAGATTCATTCCATCACGACCGTCCGCGTAAACGTGGAGCTGGTCGAACCGCAGACACTGGAACGCTCGGCCGGCAAGGCCGTGCGCGTCCTCGACCGCCGAAAAAAATAGCTCACGTTGGGATGCTCTTTTTTCCTTATTAGGAATGATTTGAAGGTGCTCAAGGTGCTCAAGGCGCTCAAGGTGCGCACCTTTATTTTCACTTGTAAGTGACTGCAAAATAATAACTTAATTGAAGATGCTCAAGATGCTCAAGCGTACGAGAGGTTAGCGGAAATTCTTCAATTTGTTTAAATAGAGCTTGAATAACATTAAAATATAATGTGATAATACTTATATGGCCATTATAAGAAAAAGAATGCCCCAAGCATGTCCTACCTGCCAATCGCTGCTCAAAGTCTCCCGGCTAACGTGCCTTAAATGTGAAACCGTGGTGGAGGGGCTATTTGAGCTCCCGATTCTTGCGCGGCTGCCGGCGGAAGACCAGGAATTTATCTTCCATTTCACTCTGGTCAGCGGCTCACTTAAGAAAATGGCCCAGCTCATGAAGCTGAGTTATCCCACGATCCGCAATCGCTTGGATGGGATCATCAAGCGGTGCGGGGAGAACATTCACGCGCCGACACAACCTGTATCAGGGGAAACACCCGATCGGAGATGAGTCGTTGAGGCGGTTTACGTGCCGACGCGCGGACCTCTTTCGGGGAACAGATTTCGCATAACCGGCGGGGATTCCGGGTCGCCGTTGATGAAGATCTTCTGCGCCGGCGTCATCAGGGAGATGCCTTCTTCCTTGAACCGGCGCAGAAGTTCGAGGTTGAAGTCGTGATTGAATTCCACGTACTTCCACCAATCTGTGGGCCCGAACCAGTAATTGACCTGGATCTTCAGGCCTTCCGAGGCGATGTCTTCCAGGTATACGCGCGGCTTATCCTGGGGGAAGCTGCTCCTGCGCATCGAGCATCTGCCGCAGAATTTCTACCGCCCGCAGCACTTTATCCGGCGGGGTTTCCGTGGCGATGGTCAGGCCCAGCGAGCGCGGAATGGTGGGCCGGCGGCTGAAGTTCTCGACGGATTCGCTGGAGATGATGCTGTTGGGGATCACCACCAGGTTGCCGTTGCCCGTGCGCAGGCGCGTGGAGCGAAAGCCCACTTCTTCGACCGTGCCGTCATAGCCCTTTACGGCGATGCGATCGCCAAGCGTAAAGGGTTTGTCGCCAAAGATGACCACGCTGCCAAACAGGTTTGCCAGCGACTCCTTGGCCGCCAGGGCCACGGCCAGACCGCCGATGCCCACGCCCACGATCAACGCGTTGACGTGCAGGTCGAAAATGTTCTCCGCGATAAACAGCGCGGCGATAATCAGGATAAATGCCAGCAGCGCCTTTCGCAGCAGCGGCACCAGCAGGTCATCCAGCACGGTCATCGTCTTGGAGGTCCAGCCGCGCATCAGGTGCGCAACGATGTCCACCAGCCTGTAGATAAACCACACCGCGGCCGCCACGCCCACAGCCCGCGCAATCTGCACCCACACCGTGCGCACCTGCGCATCCAGGTTCAGCATCGTCTGGCCCATGTACAGGCCCACGGCGAAGATCACCAATTGCGCAGGCTTGGAGGCCGAGGCCAGCATGATCCCCGGCAAGCGCATGTTCGGGTACGCCTGCAATCGCTTGACCTGCCCATCCAGCGCGGCCGCCACCAGTTTGCCCATGACCATGGCCACCAGCAGCACACCCAACAGCGCCCCCCACGCCGACACCGGGTTCTGCATGACACGCGCGTTCCACCACAGCTCTGCCAACATCATTGCCGCTTGCTCCTATCAGCCGGCGGCGTGCTCAAGATGTCCTTGCGCAGCCGCAATAACTCGCGAAAGGCCCGCAGAATCACCTTGATGTTGCCGCCGGTGCTCTTGCCCGCCACGCGCGGCTTATGATTCACTCCGACCAGGCCCAGAGTATATCCGGCGCGATGTGCGCGGCTGAGAATTTCCGCATCAATCAAGGCGCCGCTGGACTTCATCTCAATGTGGTCGAAAATCTCCCGCCGATAAAGTTTGAAGGCGCTGTCGATGTCACGGCAGCGAAACTGGAGCAGCCGCTGCACAAGCTGGCCCCAGGCCCAGGCGTTGAACTTGCGCATGGCGTTGTCCTGCCGGTCCAGCCGGTATCCGCTGACGATGTCATACTGATCCGCCAGCGGCAGCAGGCGGTCGATCTGGTTGATGTCGAACTGGCCGTCGCCATCCGTATAAAAGACAAATTCCTTCGTGGCCGCGCAAAACCGCTTTGCAGGGCGCCGCCATAGCCGCGGTTCACCGGGTGATGCACCGGGCGGATGCGCTTGTCGGAGGCGGCCAGTTCATCGGCGATCTTCTTCGTGTCGTCCCGGCTGCCGTCATTGACGAGAATCAGTTCCCAGTCGCCAACCAGCTTCTCCAGCGCGGCCACCGTCTGCTCGGTGACGCGGCGGATATTCTCCTGCTCGTTGTAAAACGGCATGAAGACGCTGAGGCTTTTACTCCAACGGCCATCTTGTTCCTGGTTCATAGCAACCTTTATAAGAAAAAGGCACTGCACCTCACAAGATGGAGCTGCGGAAAAGGCCGGAAATTGAACAGGAACGGCGAAGCATAGCTTCACCGTCCCTGCCCAGTTTGTCAACCAATATAAAGCCGGATGTGGCACAGCCGCCCTCGGCTGTGCCCGGCGCAGCCGGCTTCAGATCCAGCCTGACACGGCCATTGCGGCACTGGCCAGGCCGGCGCTTATTCTTTCACTTCATATTCGGCGTCGATGACGTCCTCGCCGCCGCCCTTCTTCTTGCCGCCTTCGCCGCCGCCCTGCGGCCCGCCTTCAGGCCCCGGGCCGGCGCCGCCGGCCTGGGCCTTCTGCTGCTTGACCTGCTCGTACATAGCCTCGGCCATCTTGTGGCTGGACTGCTCCAGGCGGCTCATCGCGCGGCGGATAACCTCCGCATCGTCGCCCTTGATGGCCTCGCGCACCGCGGAAATGGCCGACTCGATGTTGGAGCGGTCCTCGGCGGAAACCTTCTCGCCCTGCTCCTTGAGGGTTTTTTCAGCCGTCCAGGCCAGGTGGTCCGCCTGGTTCTTCAGGTCCACCAGCTCCTTGCGCTGCTTGTCATCGGCGGCGTGGGCCTCGGCGTCTTTCTTCATGCGCTCGATCTCGGCCTGGCTGATGCCCGAAGAGCCCTTGATCTCGATGGACTGCTGCTTGCCCGTGGCCAGGTCCTTGGCCGAAACGTTCAGGATGCCGTTGGCGTCGATGTTGAAGGTCACCTCGACCTGCGGCACGCCGCGCGGGGCCGGCGGAAGGCCCGTCAGGTTGAAGCGGCCCAGCGTGCGGTTGTCGCGGGCGAACTCGCGCTCGCCCTGGAGCACGTGGATGGTCACCTCGGTCTGGTTGTCCGCGGCGGTGGAGAAGATTTCCTTCTTCTCCGTCGGAATCGTGGTGTTGCGCTCGATGAGCTTGGTCATCACGCCGCCCAGCGTCTCCACGCCCAAGGACAGCGGCGTCACGTCCAGCAGCACCATCTGCTCCTCGACCTCGCCGGCCAGGATCGCGCCCTGGATGGCCGCGCCGATGGCCACGACCTCGTCGGGGTTGACGGACTTGTTGGGCTCCTTGTGGAAGATGTCCTTGGCGATCTGCCGGACCCGCGGGATGCGCGTCGAGCCGCCCACCAGCACCACTTCGTCGACATCCTCCGGCCGTCAGCTTGGCGTCCGACAGCGCCTGTTTGCACGGGTTGATCAGCCGCTCGAAGACCGGGTCGCATAACTGCTCCAGCTTGGCGCGGGTCAGCGTCAGGGTCAGGTGCTTGGGCCCGCTCTGCGTGGCGGTGATGAAGGGCAGGTTGATGCTGGCCTCCATCGCCGTGGAGAGCTCGCACTTGGCCTTTTCGGCGGCCTCCTTGAGCCGCTGGAGGGCCATCGGGTCTGTGCGCAGGTCGATGCCTTCCTGGCGTTTGAACTCGTCGGCGATGTAATGAATCAGCACTTCGTCCAGGTCGTCGCCGCCCAGGTGCGTGTCGCCGTTGGTGGACAGCACCTCGAAGACGTTGTCGCCGATATCCATGATGGAGATGTCGAACGTGCCGCCGCCGAAGTCGAACACGGCCACCTTCTCGTTCTGCTTCTTCTCCAGGCCGTAGGCCAGCGCCGCGGCGGTGGGCTCGTTGATGATGCGCTCCACCTTGAGCCCGGCGATCTCGCCGGCATCCTTGGTGGCCTGCCGCTGGGCATCGTTGAAGTAGGCCGGCACGGTGATGACCGCGCGCTCCACCTTGTCGCCCAGGTAGTCCTCGGCGGTCTTCTTGAGGTCCTGGAGAATCATGGCGGAGATTTCCTGCGGCGTGTAATCCTTGCCGCGCACGCGGACCTTTACGGGTTCATCCGGCCCGCCGACGATCTCGTAGGGCACCATCTTCTCTTCCGTGGCCACCTCGTTGTGCCGGCGGCCCATGAACCGCTTGATCGAGAAGACGGTGTTCTTGGGGTTGGTCACCTGCTGGTGCTTGGCCGCCTGGCCGACCAGGATCTCGCCCTTATCGGTAAAGCCGACCACGCTGGGCGTCAGCCGGCTGCCTTGCTGGTTTATAAGTACCTTTGGCGTAGAGCCTTCCATCAAAGCAACTACGCTGTTGGTCGTTCCCAGGTCAATGCCTATGATCTTCTTGCTTGCCATATTCGTGACTCCCGGCCGCTATGGGCGCAAAAACATTCTCTCGGAGCTGGTGCAATTGGCGTGCCAACAGCGGCAAAAAGCGCAAGTACTTATTTCTTAAACACCTATATATATAAGCCCCCGGCCATTCAATGCCACTTTAGACAGTTCTTTCCCCCAACGTGTAAGTTTTGACAGGTCCCCAAGCCGCGAGCCGGCATTCCAGCCACCCCGGCAGGGTCGGAAATTCCGACCCTGCCAGGATGGCCGGTGCGTCAGGTTCCCAAGCTCCTGGTTTGCCTACTGAACCGTGATCTTCTTTGTCGACTGCCACAGGCCGTGAATGTTGCAGAAGGCCAGCGCCTGGAGCGTGCCGCCCACGCTGGTCTTCATCGTGGCCGTGCCGCCGTGATGGGTATAGACCGGCCCCTGGTTTGGACCTTTGACTGATTCCCCGTGAGCCGCGAAATCGAAACGGGCGATTTCATAGGCGAACTTTGTGCCATCATCCGGCAGGAAATACAGCTCGATCCAGCGGATGTGGTGCTCGGTGGTGTTGGGATGGGCGATTTCCTTGCCCAGCGTGACCTTCACATCCGTCATTTGGTCCTTGGCGAAGACCTCCGCGCACTCGATGACGGGGACATGTTTTTCCTTCTTCCAGTCGGCGGTCTGAAGGACCTCGCTCAGCATCGGTTCGGCTACCATTTCAGCCATGATTTTTCTCCCTTTCGGTGACAACGGCCCCGCACAAATGCGGGGCGGATCTCCGCGGCGGCCAATGCCCGGCAGCCGCACACCGAGATATTGTACCGAAATCCAATTTGCTTTGCCGGGCCGGGTGCTGAGCGGTCGAAGCAGAGTTTACGGCCAGGCTACTTGTCTGGATTCACCGGAATGCGAACGCCGTTAACCGGGAAATAGGGCGGTGGGTAACTGCACTGCATGGCATCCGCCCACTGCTCGGCGCCGCGAACCGCGCCCGCCAACGAATCGATCGTTCGCTGGGCAGCGGCCACCGTTGGAAAGAACTCCTGCGGTGTGGCGTTATAAAGTGCGTCTTCCCACAGGCTTAAACGGTCCAGCTGTCTGCCTACGGCTTCCCGCTTATCCTGCCATACTAAATAGGATTGGAAAACCAGCGGCGTGTTGCCGTCGAGTCCTTGCATTTCCCGCAGCGTATCCTGCCGGATCTGTTTTAGCTGCTGGATGTAAATGGCCTTCTGGCGGTCCAGGTCGGGGGCCTCCTCATCCTCCTCCATGTACATCACTTCCTGCACCACGACAGGCTCGACCGTGTTGGGAACGACCGGCCCCGGCGTCCCACAGCAGAAGTCCCTTCTTACAGGAGGCTCACAACGCCCGCAGCCGAAGTCCGTAGTCCAGGTGTTGCCACAACAACATCTGCAACATCCGCAGCCGGTGATGAAAAGCGACAGGGTGGTAAACAGCGACAGAATAATCCATACAAACCTCTTCATAGCCCGTTCCTTTCCGGGGTGTCGGCAGGAAACTGCGGCATTACCCCTTTTATCTGGAATTCTAGCCGTGGCATCTGGAGCAGCCCGAGCTATCTCAATCGCTCGGAAATTGAGGAAATTTCTTAGCCGGCGTTCGGGGCCTGGCCGGTCCGTTTATTCGGCCTGTACGGGCCGTTTGGGCTGTGTCGGATGACACGTCGCTTTTTGCCTCAAATACCGTTGAATACGCCTCTTGCGATAAAGACCCCAATTCCGAGTGACGAATCGATAGACAGAGTTTTAATGAGTGAGGGATGTGTGAATTCGACCTGCCCCAAAACAGCGATAGACAAATTCGGCCAGGAGGCCCAGGCTCGCCGTCAGGAATTCATCGCGGCGTGCTGGAAGGATCTTGGCCCGATGCAGCGCGAGCATGTGATGATTCACTGCCGCGCGGTGAGTGAGTTGGCTTATAGTCTCGCCAAGGTCTTGCGGCTTTCGGATGAGGCGGCGGCGAAGGTGCGCCTGGCCGGCCTGTTTCACGACATCGGCAAGTGCGCGATCCCCGAGGAGCTGTTGGCCAAGGCCGGGCCGCTGTCAACCGGTCAGCGGCGGATCGTGGACCTCCACTCCTGGCTGGGCGCCCGCTACACGCTGGCGATTACCGGCGATGAAGAGTTGGCGCAGATCGTCGGCGGGCATCATCGCGGCTGTTTGTGCCCGATCGCCCCGTTCAGCAATGGTCAACTCTCCGCGCAGCATCTGCCGGCGCTGGCGGACAAATGTCTTGCGGCGGCGATCGTGCAGGCCGCCGATGCCCTGGCCTCCATGACGGAAGACCGGCCGTATGCCGCCGCGCGAAGCATCAGTGCGGCGTTGGCGGAACTGCGCCGGTGCAGCTCGAGCCAGTTCGACCCGCGCGTGGTCCACGCGGCACATCAGGAGAGCGTGTGGTCGATCGCGGCCTGAAAGGCCGCAGGCTGTAGGCAGTTAGGCTGTAGCAACGGCGGGGAGACTTCCAGAATCCCCGACAGGATGCACGCATTCGGGAGGGCTTTGTTCTTGCCGGCCTTTCCTACAGCCCACAGCCTACAGTCTACAGCCTCTTTGCGGTCTTCGCTCCAGCCTCCACCCTCCGGCCGCCAGCCTTCTGGACCAGCACCGCCCGCACATTCTCCGCCGTCACGGGCCTTATAATCCCGCGATCCGTGATGATGCCCGTGATCAGCTTGGCCGGCGTGACATCGAAGGCGGGGGCGTAGACGGCGATGCCGTCGGGGGCCGTGCGGCGGCCAAACCCTTCGGTGATCTCCTCCGCATCGCGCTGCTCGATGGGAATGGCGCTGCCATCCGGCAAGGACAGGTCAAATGTGCTCGTCGGCGCGGCGATGTAGAAAGGGATCTCGTGGTGGCGGGCGAGGATAGCCAGGCCGTAGGTGCCGATCTTGTTGGCGGCATCACCGTTGGCGGCGATGCGATCGGCGCCGGTGATCACCATCTGCACGCGACCTTCGCGCATCACCTGCGCGGCCATGTTGTCCGTAATCACCACTGAATTAATTCCCGCCTGCGCCAGCTCCCAGGCGGTCAACCGGCTGCCCTGGAGGAGCGGCCGCGTTTCATCGCAGTAGACGCAGAAGGCGTGACCTAATGCGTGGGCCACGTACATGCCCGCCGTGGCGGTGCCGATGCCGGCCGTGGCCAGGGCGCCCGCGTTGCAGTGAGTCAGAACCCCCGTGCAGCGATTGATCAGATCGGCCGCGTGCTCGCCGATCCTACGGCACATGGCCGCATCCTCGCGATGAATCTCCCGTGCCTCGGCCAGAATTTTTTCCGCCGCCTTGTCCGCGGCGATGCCTCTTGCCGCCTTGCGGGCGCGGTCAATGCCCCAGGCCAGGTTCACCGCCGTGGGCCGGCAGGTCTTCAGGTATTCGCACGCTTCATCCAGCAATTTGCCAAAAGCAGATGCGCTCTTTGCCGATGCGCCGGAGGCAAAAACCTCACGCGCGGCGATCACCACGCCATACGCCCCGGCCACCCCTAACGCCGGCGCCCCGCGAATGGCCAGCCGTTTGATGGCATCCCACAGCTCTTCAACGGTGGTGCAGTCGATGTACGCGACCTGCTCGGGCAGCAGCGTCTGGTCCAGTATGCGGAGGTGGCCGTCGGCCGCGCCGATCCATTCAATCACTGTCGCCGGCGGTGAGATTGTTGTATGTCGAGCATTCATGTTTCTTATGCTTTAGGCTGTAGACTGTAGGCTGTAGGGGCGAGTCAGCACGTCTTGTCTTTAACACGCTGCCTCGACACCGACGATGCTTGTTTTAAAGCCGCATCACCAACCTTGCCCTACAGTCTACAGCCTACAGTCTACAGCCTCTTACCTCAAGGAACGCTCGACTTTCGGCATGCAGGCAGCTATCCTCCCCAACGTTATGAATGTGACCATCCTCGGCGATGGAGCGATGCCCACGGTTTCGTCGATCATCCTGACCGACAACGGCCATCGCGTGCGCCTGTGGGGCTTCTTCGCCGAGCATATAGCCCAGCTCGAAAAGGAGCGGGAGAACCGCAAGTACCTGCCCGGCGTGGAATTCCCCGCGGCGGTCATGTTTACCGCCGATCCTGCCAAGGCGTTTGAGGGTGCCGAGATCATCATGGCCTGCTCGCCCACGCAATTCATCCGGCCAAGCTGGGCCCTCCTGGCGAAGTATTGCCCCGCCGGCATCCCAATAATCAGCGCCGCCAAGGGCATTGAAAATGAGACTTTGCTGCGGCCGACCGAAGTGCTGGCCGAGGTGACTGGCGGTGCAAATCCCCTGGCCGCGCTATCGGGGCCGAACATCGCCCGCGAGATCGCTCAGCACAAGGTGGCCACGGCCACCGTGGCGGCCAAGGACCAGGAACTGGCGCGGCTGGTGCAAAAGCTGTTTTCCACCAGCTATTTCCGCGTGTACACCAATCCGGATGTAGTCGGCGTGGAGCTCGGAGGGGCGATCAAGAACGTGGTGGCCATCGCCGCCGGCATATTGGATGGCATGGAGGCCGGCGACAACGCCAAGGCCGCGCTGTTGACCCGCGGCCTGGTCGAAATCGCGCGGCTGGGCGCAGCCTTGGGCGCTCGCCGCGAAACGTTTACGGGCCTATCGGGCCTGGGGGACCTGGTCACCACCTGCGTTTCGCCGTTTGGCCGCAACCGCACCTTCGGCGCGGCCATCGGTCGCGGCAGTTCGGTCAAAGATGCCTTATCCGCCACCGCCAGCGTGGTCGAAGGCGTGGCCACGACCAAAAGCGTCCTGGCCCTGGCCAAGCGCCACAACGTGGAAATGCCCATCACCCAGGCCGTCCACGCCGTCCTCTTTGAAGGCAAATCCCCGCGCCAGGCCATTGCCGCGCTAATGATGCGCGTGCCCAAGGGGGAAGATGCGGAGTGGGCCTAAGGAGAATTTACGATTTTTGATTTTTGATTTGCGATTATGGGGGTTTAGCCCGCAGGGCGTTTGGTAGTAGACCCGGGCGATGGCCTGAGGCGAGCGAAGCGAGTCGAAGGATGAGCCTGGGGGAAGGAGTTTTCATTTTTCAGAGCCCGTCAGGGCGATTGAAGCTCAGCGAAAAATTCTGGACGACGCTATGAGTGACAGATACTCTCCATGTCATGGAACATTCTTTCGACTATCTCCAATACCACGTCATTTTCAGCACCAAAGGCCGCGGATCCTTAATTCAAGAGGAGTTCAGGCAACGCCTGTTTGAGTATGCCGCCGGCGTAGCCAGGAAAGAATTTGGCGCGGCCATCGCCATGAACGCAACGAACAATCATGTCCACGCCCTGCTTTCCATAAAGCCCACGGTTACGGTTTCGGCGGCAATCGGTAAATTTAAGAGCCTCACATCAGGATGGATAAACCGCACCTTTAAGCTTCCTTCGAAATTTGCCTGGCAGCGCGGCTATGGAGCATTTGTGGTTAGCGAGTCGTTAAAGAAGAGTGTGGAGCGCGATATTGCGCTCCAGGCGGAACACCACCGCAAGGTGACGTTCGAACAGGAATTCGTGGAGTTCTTAAAACGGCACAATATCCCCTTCGATCCCGGCAATATGTGGGATTGACGGCTACAATCGCCCTCGCGGGCTCCACAAACAAAAACCGTTGACCCCAGGCTCGAACCTCGCTTGCTGCGCTCGCTCGGCCCATCGCCCGGGTCTACTACCAGACGCCCTGCGGGCTAAAACCGGGAGTCACCAACGACCGGCTGCTGCGAGATGTGGCCGGTGTGGTCCGGGATATTGCGGCCGCGGCGGGGGTGGCGGAATTCTAATCACCCTCACCCGGCCCCGCTTCGCTAAAGCTACGCAGGGCCACCCTCTCCCTTCCAGGGAGAGGAGTTAAAGGCCGAAAAGTCGTCGCTTCGGTTCTGTCCCTGCTGCGGCGTGAACCTTACGGCGATCCGGGCGGCGATAGAGCCAGCATGGCAAGGACGCGGGGCCGCTCTGGACGCATCGAAAGACGTGCGGGATTTGTTGGACTACGCGGATACGCGGCGATAGCGTATCTCATCAAATGATGTGACTTGTCCTAGCTTGGGGCGGCTGTCGGTATGGCATTTCTGGGACAAGGATCAACCTTCGCATTTCGTCGACGAGAAGGAGAACAGGAATGGCTATTCGGCAGAGTAGCATGTACTGTCGTGGATGTGGCCGAAGGACCTTGCACCAAAAGGAGGTCTTCGGCATGGCCTGGGGGTGCCTACTCACGATCCTAACAGGATTTATTTTCCTTCCCTTCTGGATATTGGCGGATTTCGTCGGCGTCCTAAGGCCCTATCGATGTCAAGTGTGTGGTCGTGCTAGGCACCGAGTTGGCGCGTTATTTGTCCTGCTTGTCGTGCTAATCGTCGTTAGGGCCGCGTTCATCCCCTCGCTCTGGCCAAAGGGCGTCAACCAGACTTCTGAGCAGGCCCAAAGCGTAAACGAGCCTGCATCCAAGCCAGCCGAGGCTTCGTCTGCCGAACCTATTCCATCGCCCGTGGCGATTTCCCAGGCCATGCCTACCCAACCGGCCGTTCCCACAGAGGCATGGGCCACCAGGCCGGTTGTGCAGCAGGATGATGAGGAGCCTGCTGAAGAGCCAGATTTCGATGCTCCGCCCGCCTCTCAGTCGCGCCAAAGCGCGGCCGAAGCGCTCGGCACAGCAACGCGGGCGTGCCTCACGCGACTCAAGGCTACCGACGCCTATAAAGATGCCGCTCGAAAGTTCTCCGAAGCGGCGGCCAAGGTGGAAAGCCTGCGCGGTGAGGGAACAATGGACGATCGATTGGCAGCCGCCAACGCTCGCCTGATCGCTGCCAAGGACCTTCGGATGCTGGAGGCAAATGCCCTAGCGAACGACGAAGCCGTCGGGGTCGCGAGAAAGTCCTTCGCGACGATACGCGACCGCGAGGAGAAAGATGCCGCCGCGATTGCGGATGCCAAGATCGAGAAAGATCGCATCGCGAACAGCCCCGTCAACAAAGCAATCCGGGGTCACTATTTGATACAGGGGATGACCTACGAAGAGGCAGTCGAGGCGCTGGGAAAGCCTTACTCAGTCACGAATGCCGGAAACGCGGTGAGCGCCACATGGGAATTCGGCAACGGGAACTTCTGGTCGGCGACGTTTTTTGATGACGTAGCCGCCATAGTGTCACATACGCGTCTTTGACTATCGCCTGGCCGGGTGGGGGCCAATCCTATGGTTCTAGGCGGGGCCGAAAGTTCGTTTAGAATAATCACCGTTAGAAGAGAACCCAAAGCTGCAGAGGACACCCTCACCCGGCACTTCGTGCCACCCTCTCCCTTCGAGGGAGAGGGGTTAAATCACTTCGCCGGCGCCGCGTGGTTCTTCTCCGCCCGCTTCCTCAGATACGCATCGATGAACATCTGGATGTCTCCATCCAGCACCTTGTCCGGGTTGAAGGTTTCCACGCCCGTGCGGTGGTCCTTTACGCGGCGGTCATCCAGCACATAGGAGCGAATCTGGTTGCCCCAGGCGATCTGGCCCTTGTCGCCGTACAGTTTGGCCAGGTCGGCATCCCGCTTGCGCTGCTCCTGCTCGTACAGGCGGGCCATCATCACCTTGCGGGCCAAGGCGCGGTTCTGGTGCTGCGAGCGTTCGTTCTGGCAGGCCACGACGATGTTCGTGGGCAGGTGGGTCAGCCGCACGGCGGAGGAGGTCTTGTTCACGTGCTGGCCGCCGGCGCCCGAGGCGCGGTAGGTGTCCTCGCGGATATCCTTGTCCCAATCCACCTCGACCGCGATGTCGTCCATTTCCGGCATCACGGTCACGGCGGCGAACGAAGTCTGCCGCTTGTTGTCCGCGTTGTAGGGACTGGGCCGCACCAGGCGGTGGACGCCGCGCTCGCAGGATAAATAGCCGTAGGCGTAGGGGCCGGCCACGTGCAGCGAGACGGAGCGGAGCCCCGCCTCTTCGCCATCCACGCGGTCGATCATCTGGGCGGTGTAGCCGTTGCGCTCGAAATACCGCAGGTACATGCGCAGGAGCATCTCCGCCCAGTCCTGGGCATCCGTGCCGCCGGCGCCCGACTGGATGGAGAAGTAGCAGGCGGCGCTATCATGCGGGCCAGTGAGCAGCGTCGCAAGTTCGAGCCTGTCGGCCTGCTCGGCGAGTTTTTCCGCCTGAACATCGGCCTCATCCAGGCTGGCCGGATCGTTTTCCTCGCTGGCCAGCTCGAAGAGCGTTCTTAGATCTTCAAGCTGCGCTAAGGTCTGCGTGACCGGCACAACAATGGCCTTAAGCTCTTTGAGGCGGGCAACCACCTTCTGCGCGGACTCCGGGTCATCCCAGAAGCCCTGGCGGCTCATTTTGGTTTCTATTTCAGTGATTTCGCCTTGCCGCGCAGGCAGGTCAAAGAGAGTCCCGGATGGATATAATCCGGGCCGTGAGGGACTCGATTACTGCTGAAAGATTTTCTCGGGCCATGTGCGCATGGTAACAGGTGACCGAGGGCCAAACAACAGAACTTTAGCCACAGAGAACACAGACGGGGAAACAGAGAGGACACAAAGAAAAACGAGGTTTTAAGACCCTGTCTTTTTCTTCTCTGTGTCCTCTCCTTCTTACTCTGTGACCTCTGTGGCAAGTCTTTTGGTGGCCGACCAGATTCTCATAGACGCCGCCGCCGGCACGATCAAAAGCGGTAAAACGCCGATCAGCGTGCCCACGCCG
The DNA here is from genome assembly GCA_963785635.1 of uncultured Phycisphaerales bacterium. Classification (GTDB taxonomy): domain Bacteria; phylum Planctomycetota; class Phycisphaerae; order SM23-33; family FEN-1343; genus FEN-1343. Next base: position 66,831 of record CAWAWB010000010.1, on the reverse strand, counting down.
GGGGCGATGCGGCTGCCGATCAGGCCCGCGGCCGGACCCAAGGCAAACCCCAGGCCGATCACGCCTTCATGAGCCCCGCCGCCGCGCACGGCCGCGTTGGTCAGCACCATCGCGTAATAAAGCGCGGCATAATAGGTCATCGCCGCGGCCATGCCAAAGAGGACCTCGCCTGCCAATGCCGCCGCCACGCCAGCGGGCGTGCTGCCCGCAGCCATGGCCATCACGTTTGGGGCCAAGATGATCAGGAAGAATCCCAGCGGCATCACCAGCATGGCGGAAATGAGCGGACCAAAACGGCCGTGCCATTTGACCGTCCTGTGCAGCAGGTAAAAAGTGGTCAGGCGGACCACATCCAGCAGCGCCGCCAAAACGGTTTGGAGCCTCACCGTGTAGCCCAGGCGAGCAAAAATGCCGGGAGTCAGGGGCGCCAGTATGAACATGAGCGAATAGCTGCTCAGCATCTGCCAGCGGCTGAAGGCCAGCAGCCCCGCCGTCCTTTGCGCGGCCATCACCGCCTGACCATCCGCCTGCAGCCGCTCACGATGGGCGGGCTTGGCCGGCAGATTCCGCAGCAGCCACAATGAACCGATGGAAATGACCGCCGGCAGAAAGAACAGCGCCGGCGGCCACGAGGCGATGATCACACCGGAAGGAAAAAGCGCCACCGGCACGGCGGCCGACCAGGCGATGTTGAACCTGCCGATCACCTTGGCCGTCTGCCGCGAATCCAGGCCCGCCGAGACGAAGCTTTCAATCACCGCCCATTTGAGGCCATAGGTCGCCCCCAGCAGGCCCGAACCGATGAAGATCACCGCCGGGTGCAGAAGCAGGCCCATGCCCGTGCAAATGGCCACCTGCACTGCCAGAGAGGCCAGCACCATCCGCCGCTCGCCCACCCGGTGCGTCACGCGATGGCTGGAGAACGAGCCGATGCAGTAGGTCAGGCCAAACAGGAGCGCCAGCCACAGGTTGGCCGGGTCGGAAAAGTGCAGGCGGTCGCGCGTCAAAAACATCTCGCCGCGCTCGATGAAGATCGTGGCGATGGACTCGATAAACGTCACCAGCAGCAGACGCAGCGGCAGACTCAACGCCCGATCCTTTCACACCCGCAAGCGCGGCCGGCAAAACTCGCCGTTGCGGCAAAACCAAGGCAGGGGTATAAGGCACGCGAGGATTTTAGAAAAGGAGAATTCCCTGCATGGCGCATTTTGCCGATACGCTGCTCGACCAGATCACGTACAAGGGCTCCCCCGTGTGCGTGGGGCTCGACCCGGTGTATGAGAAGCTACCTGCGGAATTCCGCACCTGCGAGGCCACCCTCGGGCAGAAGGCTGAGGCGGTGGGGGAGTTCTGCCGGCAGGTGATTATGGCCGTGGCACCGTATGTGCCGGCGGTAAAGCCGCAGATTGCCTACTTCGAAAAGTACGGCTACATCGGCGTGCGGGAGTATTACCGCGTGGTGGCCGCGGCCGCGGCGGCGGACCTGGTCGTCATCGGGGATGTGAAGCGCGGCGACATCGGGTCGACCGCCGAGGCTTACGCCGATGCGCATCTGGGTAGCTGGTCCAATAATGACACCGCGCCCGCCCGCAGCCCCGATGCCATCACGGTCAACGGCTATTTCGGCGAGGATGGCGTAGAGCCGTTTATTTCCACCGCGGCTAAGAACGGCAAGGGCCTCTTCGTGCTGGTGCGCACCTCCAACCCCGGCGGCGCGGCGGTGCAGGATTTCGCCGGCCCCAGCGGCCGCCAGTTTTTCCTGCACATGGCCGAGCTGGTGGCAAAATGGGGACAGCGGGAAGAGCTGATCGGCAAGTCCGGCTATTCCTGCGTCGGGGCGGTGGTGGGGGCGACCTATCCGCAGGAAGCCAGCCAGCTTCGAACCATCATGAAGCGACAGTTTTTTTTAGTACCGGGTTATGGTGCCCAAGGCGCCAGCGCCAAGGACTGCGCGGCGGCGTTCGATGACCGCGGCCGCGGAGCGATCGTCAACGCCAGCCGCAGCATCATCTACGCCTTCGCCAAGAATAAGGATGTGGATTGGCGCAAGGCCGTGGCCAAGGCGGCCTCTGAATTTGCGCGTGATATTGCCGAGGCGGTGAGAAAACAGGTAAGTTAGTTTGCTCATGAAGCATCCTCGCCCCAATACGCAGCTTTTCGCTTTGAGCGAAGCCCCGCCGGAGGAACTCATCGTGCGCGGCCATCGCTACTGCATGGAGCGGGTTTTTAAACATGATTTTTACACCGCCACGGCCCTTTATCAGTTGAAAGAGGATGGCGGGGCGGCAAAGGATCCGCCGCCGCGGTTGGTGGTAAAGTTCGGCCGCGTGCAGGATTTTTGCGGGTTGCCGTTCGCGTGGGTGGGCCGGTGGCTGAAGCGCCGGGAGCAGCAATTTCACCAGCGGGCGGATTTCGTGCCGGGGATTCAGCGCTGGTACGCGGAGATTTCCGATTCGGTCTATGCCCTGGAATTTGTCCCTGGCCGCACGCTGGATACATTCCCCAAGACGGCCGCGCCGGCGGGGAATTTTTTTGATGACCTGCGGGAGCTATTAAACGGTCTGCACCGTCGCGGACTGGCGTACTGCGACCTGCACAAGCGCAGCAATATCGTCGTGATGGAGCATGGCCGGCCAGCGCTGATCGATTTTCAGATCGCCCTGGTACACGATTACCACGCGGGGTGGCCCTGGCGCTGGCTCAGCGAGCACATCATCGCGTACATGCAGAAGATGGATCTATACCATCTATATAAGCACAAGCGGCGCTGCGCGCCAAACGACATGCGCCCGGAGGAATTGAAACTGGCCGAAGGCCCGAGAGGCATTTTAAATCTGCATCGCACGCTGACCGTTCCCCTGCGGCAACTGCGGCGGGCATTTTTAACCCGCCAGCACCGCAGCGGCCGCCTGGTCAGTCCCTCGGCGCACCTGGAAGACCACTGGCAGCCGGAAAAGGAGACGTGGCGGAAATAGGCTTTTAGGCTGTAGGCTGTAGAGGAAATAGGCTTTTAGGCTGTAGGCTGTAGACTGTAGGGACGGCCGGATAAGAGCAAACGCACTTCTTTTCCGGCAGTACCTACAGCCTACAGTCTACGGCCTGGGATTAAACATGAAGACCCACACACAAGAGATCGCCATCCACACCGCGCAGCACTCCCAGATGCTCGACATCACGCCGCAGGTGGCGAATGTCGTCAGGAAAAGCGGTATTGAAACGGGCGTCGCCGTTATTCACGTACCGCACACGACGGCCGCGGTGACGGTCAACGAGAATGCTGACCCTGATGTGATCCACGACATCCTGGCGGCGCTGGATCGGGCCGTGCCGTGGGAGCAGGATTTTTATCGGCATAGTGAAGGGAATTCCGCCGCGCATGTGAAGAGCTCGATGGTGGGCTGCTCGCAGACATTGCTGGTGGAGGGCGGGGAACTGCTGCTGGGCACATGGCAGGGGATTTATTTCTGCGAATTCGATGGGCCGCGGAGCCGCAAGGTTATCGTCCGCGTCATGGGATAGGCTATTTCTGCAACTCTTGCTATTTCAAATACTTAATCAATCCTAACATTTCCCGAAGACCGCCAGTGTTGTAACTACCATGATGACATGGACTTAAGATGGGGTCAGAAAGGGGGTAAAGAACCTTTCTTTGGGAGCAAACTTACGAAAAGTCCGAAAAATCGCAATAAAGAAGATTGTCGAGGGTGTGTTGTTGGCAATCTGGCAATCTTGGCAACCTTATCGAAAAATGCCAATAAAATGAGGGGTTTTCCAGATTGCCAACGCTTGGCAATGTGGAGAGCAAGTTGGCAATCTGGAAGATCCTCATGGACTGAAGCGTAGCGCTTAGCCTTTGCCTGATTCCTGCGACTCTTTGGCCAGTTGGATTACCGCTGGAACGGCGAGTTTCAGCAGGTCAGTGAAGCGGCGGCTGCGGCCCAGAAGGATACCCAGAACCGCCGCACCTCCGATGATCGCGGCGGTCTTGACGGGTGAACCATTGAGCAGCGAGTCAAAGGCATGGCTGCCGAATTGATCGGCAGCCTGCCGGAATCGTTCCTTGGCCCGCTCAAGATCTACTTTCGTTCCAGCCATGCCGCCACTCCCGCCAGAATTCCTGCCAGAAGCAGCGCCGCCGCCCCTGTCAGCAGAACCGCCAGGGGCGGGGAAAGCACTGCCAGCATGGCTACCAGGGCCGCCGTCAGGCCCAATCCCAGGGAAAGAAAGACCATCCAGAAGGCCATGCGGACGACGACCAGCGCGCTAGCGGTTTTCAGCAGGTCCTTGCGCCACTTGAAGGCCTGCGCCTCCAGCAAGTCCACCAGCCGGATCACCAGGTCCGCCAGTTCCCTCATCATTTTGCCTCCTGGGACCGCTTATCTTCTGCTGCCGATCAGCCTTCCAATGACGGCGCCCGCGGCCAGTGCAATCAGCACGGACCTGACAGGGCTCTCGCTCATATTACGCCGGGCCTGGTCGCAGGTCTTGGCGGCCATTTTGCCGACCCGGTCCAGGCGTTTCTTGAGGTACTCGCCCGCATCGCACAATCTGTCTTTTAGCTCACGCATCTTTTTTTCCTTTTCACTGCCCGTCGCGCGAATCAATGCCTGGATATCGCCGCGCAGGTGGTTCAGGTCTTCTTTGACTGCCTGGATCTCCTGCTCCACGTTATCGGGGGGCATTCCATTCATTTTCGCCTCCCGGCGGGGCGGCCCTTTGGGCGGGGAGGGGCTTTGCAGCGCCCCTCCCCGCACAGGGAAGAGCCCAAGTCACCGCCATTTATCACTGCCCGAGCAACAGCGCCACGGCTGTCACTCATTCACTGGAATCATACGACTGGCCACGTCACTGACCACCTTTGGATTGGTCGGATGAGCCGCCAGAGCTGCCGCCGGAGGAACCGCCGTACGCCCCGCCGGAAGTCCCGCCGGAAGTCCCGCCGGAGGATTCCTCATGGCCCATGGGAGCTCCGCCGCTGGAGGATTCGCCGCCCATGGCGCCTCCGCCGGTGGATTCACCGCCCATGGCGCCGCCTTTGCCCATGGAGGACTGGAGCTGGTCCACATTCCACTTGGGCGTGCCGTTGTCATCGCGCAGGTCCCAGGTCTTGCCGCCCGACTGGAGCTTGGTGGCCATCAGCACTTCGCGGCCGTTCACGTTGGCACGCGCGCCGCTGACCGTCACCTTTTGGCCATACAGGCTGGAGTAGCCCTGCTGCTGCGCGAAGGCCCACGGTCCGGCCTGCACGGTGATGGTCTGGCCCTGGTCCGTGCGGATGCGCAGGCGGAGGCCCTCGGCCGCGCCGCGTTCGGGCGTGAAGGTGCCTACGCCTTCAACCGTGCCGGTGTAGTTTTCCTTCTGGCCGCTCTGGAAGTTGCGGTTATAGGCGCTGCCCGGCCGCCAGGCTTCCCAGGAGCCGCCGGCCATGCCGCCTTCTGGGGCGACGTAGCCGTAGGTTACCCAATAGGGCTCCTGGCCGAATTCGCGATAGAGTCTGCCGGCGTAGGTCGGGTCCGACAGCCGGCTGAGCTGATCTTCGTTAATCGCCAGGCGATCCAGAGTCTGCTTGTCCGTGGAGACGCGGGCCACTTCATTCTGCTGGTTGACCTCCACCGCGCTCCAGGGCACCGGCGTGAGCTTCTCGCCCATCTTCATGAAACCGCCGTGCCCGAGGATGGCGTAGGCGACCTGGCCATACTGGGCGTCGATCATCACGTTCTCGATCTCTCCGATGTTATCGCCCTTGTAGTCCTTAACGTTCATGCCGATGATTTGCGTCAACCGGCGGTACTTCATAGGAGCGTTGCCGTGCTGCACGGGCTGCTCACTGGACTGGTCGCTCATGCTGGAACCCGAATCCATGGCCTCGTTCATGGAATCGCTGCCGCTGGGGGAGTTGGAGGTTCCACCCTGGCCGGTCATGCCCTGACCAGTCTGCCCTGTACCCTGGCCCGCCGTGCCTTGGCCCGTCTGACCGGTGCCCTGGCCCGCCGCTGGTCCAGGAGCGGCCGAACCCTGGCCGGTCTGGCCGGTTCCCTGACCCGCCGCCGGGCCTGGGGTCGCCGGACCTTGGCCTGTCTGGCCGGTGCCCTGGCCTGTCATGCTCTGACCTTCAGTGCTGCCCTGGCCAGCCGCGCCGCCCTGTCCAGCGGTTCCGCCAGCGGTTCCGCCGCCGGCCGCGCCGCCAGCAGCTCCGCCGGAGGCGCCGCCGGCCGAAGGAGGCACATCACCATAGGTCTGGGACTTGTCCATTGAATCCGATTTGCCCATGTCGCCGCTCTTGCCCCATTGGCCGCCCTGGCCGCGACATGCCCATGCCGCCCCGGCTGCCCATCTGGCCCATCTGGCCACCCATCTGCTGGCGCCAATACATCATCGACTGCCGCCACAGCGGATCGCCCGCGGCCGGCCAATGGCCTTTGTCGAACTGCGGAGCGCCCTGGATCTGTTCCTTGGTGGCGTTGAACGTGACGGCGTCTCCGCCGGACGAAATATTAAATGCTCTCCACGGCACCGCCACGTCCTTGGCGCCGCGCCCATTGTGCCGCCGGTGGATAGCACCACAAACATCACCCGTTCCCGGCCGGGGCCCAGAACCACATCCGTGACGCTTCCTATTTTCTGTCCCTGATTATTCTTGATATCCTTGCCAATCAGTTTGTTGGCGTTGATCAAGTTAGGCGTGTACTGGGCGCCACCCTGTCCGGTCATCTCATGACCTGGCATCGCCTGGCCGCCGCCTTGGCCTGTCATGCCGCTGGACCCCTGATCGGACATGCCGCTGGAGCCCTGGCCGCTTCGATCCATCGAGTTAGCATCTGCGCCGTATGCGACATAAACGGTCAGTCCGACTGCTAATAAGCCGAACATGACCGTCCAGGTCGCAGACTTCTTTTTCCACCTACGCATGGCAGTGTTCCCTTTCAATTCATGGACTATCCCCAGCCCAAGGCAGCACACTCGGCCGCCGGACGTACGTTCGCCGCTGAGAGGGGACTCGTTCCCTACCGGAAGTCTAGCGCTGTGCGGAGTCCCTCAACCGGGCAAGGGAGTCGTCCGAGAGGGTGGAGGGAATCGGCAGATAGTTAATAGGAATTTATCACTGCGTGCGCCAGCAGAATCCCAAATCCCAAGCTCCAAACAAGACCATCGGTGAGCACGTTTGGAATTTGGAGCTTAGGATTTGTTTGGGATTTGGAATTGGGACCTCTGAATAACGTAGCATGGGCATCTTGCCCATGAGTCGCACGGGCGTCTCGCCCGTGCATAAGCTGTTGCAGAATAAGAGGCAGGAGCAAGATGCTCCTGCGACTCACGGGCGGGACGCCCGTGCTACGATAGGTTATTCAGAGGTCTCAATTTAGGATTTGGGATTTCTCCGCTCCAATAAGATCTTCAGTGCGTGCGCTTGGAACATGGCGCTTGGGATTTGTTTGGGATTAGGACCTTTTCGGCGGCTCCACTTAGCACTACAACGCCATCTGGGCTCAAGAAAGCTCAGGCGGCCAGACGATAGTTCCTTTCGGGAGCGCTTTTCCCGAAAGGAGATACGGCATGGATGCCAAGCAATTGCGAGAGCTCAAGCCGATGTTGGAACAGTACTTGGGACAATTTGACGACTGTTTCAGCCGCAGCGAGCCCTGTGGCAACCTGCGGGTTTACGTCAACGGTCAATTGTCGGATCTGCCGCGCAAGAGCATCGAGCCGATGGCGGACCGGGCCGACGTTCCGCCGCGGACGCTTCAGCAGTTCCTGTCGCTGGCAGACTGGGATGATGCGCGCATGGCCCAGCGGTTGATGCAGATCGTGGGCGATCAACACAGCCACCCCCTGTCGATTGGCGTGTTGGATGAGACGGCCCATCCCAAGAAGGGCGACAAGACCGCCGGCGTGCAGCGTCAATATTGCGGCGCCACGGGCAAGGTGGATAACTGCGTGGTTACGGTGCATATCAGCTATGTGGCGGGCACCTTTCACACCCTGCTTCCGGGGGAGATGTTCTTGCCGCAGGAATGGTCCGATGATCGTGCTCGGTGCCGGGGGGCGGGCATCCCGGACACAATGCAGCATCGCCCCAAGTGGCAGATCGCCCTGGAACTGCGTGCCGCCGCCGTGGCCAACGGGATTCGGTTTGAATGGATGACGGGGGATGAAGGTTATGGCGAAGTGCCGGACTTTCATCGCGCCCTGGACGAGTGCGGCCAGCGCTACGTCCTGGAAGTGCCGTCGATTTTCTACGGCTGGCTGCGCGAACCGGAGGTTCTTCAAAAACAGCATCGTGCGGCCACGCGGCGCGGCCGGCCGAGGCATTATCCCCGTCTGAAGGTCAAGACCCTGCCCTGCATCCAGGTTCGCCACATGCTGCGCTACGGGGCAGCTTTTCGCAAACAAGCGTGGCGGAAGTTCCATGTCAAGGACAGCACGGTGGGACCGGAGGTTTGGCAGGTCAAGGCGGCGCGGCTGTATTTGAAACGGGATGGTCTGCCGACGCGGGCGCATTGGTTGATTGTGGCCCGCAACATTTTGGCGCCGCAGGAGGTGAAATACTTCGTCTCCAACGCGCCGGGTGGCACGCCGCTGGAGGTGATGTTGCACGTGGCCTTCACGCGGTACAGGGTCGAGCAATGCTTCGAGGTGGAAAAGTCCGAGTTGGGGCTGGACCATTTTGAGGTTCGCCGGTATCGCTCCTTGAAGCGTCATCTGCTGCTGACGGCCGTCAGCCACCTGTTCCTGGCCACGGTTCAGGAACAGTGGCGGGGGGAAAAATCCGCAGCTGACCGTATGCCAGATTCGCCAGGCGGCCGCGGCGCTGGTGCGTTCCCTGTGGCTGACGGGACAGGTTCGTCAAAGCTTCCTGGCCAGGGAGGCGGAGATTATTACTCAAACGCAGGCACGAAACGAGAAAGCGCGACGCTGCCACGTGAAAACACGCAAGCGACGGTTGCGTAGCCTTGGCATTCGAATATCGTCAATACGTTGCTGCATAATGGATCAGGTGGCGTTGTAGTGTTAGGCAGCGACTCCTGGACCATTGCGGCGACCGGAATAAGTTTCCCGGCTATGGTTGTCTAGCCCGCAGCGCCCGCCAGCCCATCCACCCAGTCGAGCCATTCCCGCTCTACCGGTTTGATGGGGCCGAAGGCCGCCACGAATTCGTTGCGCATTGTGGTTGCGTCGCGGCTGCCCACATCCAGAGCGTGTACAGTCTCCAGGTACTGCCGCAACTGGTCGGGATGCTCCCGGCTCAAAAATGCGAACAGACCCCAGCACTGGGCGTAATCGATCCGGGCTTGCTCCTCACCGTTGGGTTCCAGGTGATCCATCGAGACGAACCAGAAGAGCTTGGTCAGCCGACCCTGAGCTCGCGCCTCCAGCAGCGTTTGCCGGCGCGGCTGATTGTCCCGCCCAAAGCCGAAGCGGCCGCTGTTATCGGCCTCGAAGTTCGTGGCCAGGCCCTCGGAAAGCCACAACGGATACATCACGCCGCGCTTCTGCACACCGCAATTGAAGGAAAGCTGATGGGCCAGCTCGTGCGTGATCCAGCGGGCATCCACATTATTGGATGTATCAGGCAGGGGGCCAAAGGGCGTCACATCATCGTTATTGGCCGCCATTTCCACGGCATCGTCGCTGTGCTTCTGCTGCGTGCGCGGCGGCAAAACCAGCGCCACTCGATTGGTCTTGGCGGAGTAGTAGCCATCCGTCCAGGACATGTCCACCTGGTCGCTCTCCAGGCTGTAGCGATCAAAATCGTCCGGCCGGCGGAAGCATACCCAGATGAGCCGGCCCTTGATCGGCGCGGCGGTAAATCCCGTCTTCTTCATCCAGCCGCGAAAATCGCCGTGCGCCCGCTCCAGGAGTCCGGTCATCCTGCGCGCCCAGACCGTCTGGCCGGTGTGGAAGAGCAGAAAGTGCTCGCTGGGCTGCACCTGGAGTGAAATGGAGGAGGCTTTGGCCAGGCAGCAGCTCTCATACATTTCCCCGGCTTGAAGATTGGCATCAGCCGGGCAAACCTTGCAGTTTTGTTCCTGGCTCTGTGTCCGGGGGGCGGGATCCTGTGGCGAAACGGCTGATTCGGCCGCGCCGGTCAGGAGAGAATAGATTCCTGTCAATTGGCCCCGAGCGGTGGTCTTGGGGGATACATCTTCCCCCGCCGCGCACAAGGCGATACTGAACAACGTGATTAAGGAGATCACAGATGTGCGGGCGATGGCCATCACAATAACCCAATGAGGCCTTGCCTAGGGAACGTTCCTAAGCCTTCCTAAGGAGGCGATGTTACAGGCAAAACCGCGACAGCCGAAAACAAAAAACGCGAAAAATCGGAGAGATTTGAAAAGTTCCCAATGAGGTAGTGGCGAGAATGGGCAACGCGATTAAAAGCGAAGAACATCAATGCCCGACCTAATTCTCCCATTGGTTACCTATTACTATCTAAACAGCAGTAGGTTATCGAAAAGTGCTCATTAAAAAATGACCAAATTGGTCATTTGGTCACCATGTATGTTGCGCTCCTTGAGCTTCTTGAGCTTCTTTGAACGTAAGTCCTTATTTATCAATGCGCGGTTGAAGAAGCTTAAGGAGGCCAAGTTGCGCACCTTGCTGCGCTTCTTGTAAGCGGCTCCTAGTACTCCGTAACGGAGAGACTTCTGGGTAGCGGTTCTTTTTGCCGATGGGTTGATAGAACCCTTTTGATCGGCAAGGAGGCCGTCATGAAAAAGTACATCGTCGAATTGACAACCGAAGAGCGTTCCCAACTCCAGACACTGCTGGATAAAGGCAAGCCGCATCAACGCAGGCATGCTCAGATGTTGCTCAAGGCTGACCAAGGCCCCGAAGGTCCGGGGTGGAAAGACGCTCACATTGCCGAGGCTTTTGACTGTCATCCCACGACGGTTGAGAACTTGCGTCGTCGTCTGGTGGAGCAAGGGCTGGAGGCGGCCTTGGAGCACGGCAACCGTGGCAGCTATCGGGTACGCAAGCTCGACGGCAAGGCCGAAGCGCACTTGATTGCCCTGACTCGCATGGAGCCGCCGGAGGGGCGCAGCCGCTGGGGCGTGCGTCTGCTGGCTGACCAGATGGTGGCGCAAGGATACGTCGAGTCTTGCAGTCACATGGCGGTGCAGCGGACGCTTAAAAAAATGAGCTTAAGCCTCACCTGAGCAAGTACTGGTGTATTCCGCCCAAGCAAAACGGCGAATTTGTCGCGGCGATGGAAGACGTGCTGGAGGTATACCACCGGCCGTTCGACTCGTTGCGACCCCTGGTATGCTTGGATGAAGCCAGCAAGCAGTTGGTGGCCCAGACGCGCCCTCGATTCCCGGTCGATCCGGCCGAATCAAGCGGGTTGATCCGGAATACCGCCGTTGCGGCACGGCCAGCGTGTTCCTGGTGTCCGAACCGCTGAAGGGCAAGCGGCACGTGCGTGTGCGTCAGCAGCGAACGCGAATCGACTTCGCCCACGTGATACGGGAACTGTGCGATGTGCTGTACGCCCAGGCCGAGAAGATCGTGCTGGTGATGGACCAACTCAACACGCACAACATCGCCAGCCTGTACGAGGCATTTGAACCGGCTGAGGCTCGGCGTTTGGCGGAGAAGCTGGAGATTCACCACACGCCCAAGCATGGCAGTTGGCTGAATATGGCCGAGATCGAGTTGAGCGTGTTGAGCCGCCAGTGCATGGATGACTACTTTGAAAGCCGCGAACAACTGGCGGCGAGCATCGCGCCGTGGGAACGTTCACGAAATGAAAAGAAGAAGGGCATCGACTGGCGATTCACCACCGCCGACGCCCGGATCAAACTGAAGAAACTATACCCGGTGATTTAGCTGTTACAGAGTACTAGAGCTTCAGGAAATTTGCCAGCAGCCTATGCCCAATATCTGTCAAAAAGCTTTCGGGATGGTACTGAACTCCCTCGGTGGGGCAGGTCTTGGAGCGGATGCCCATTAGTTCATTCTGGTCCGTGGTCCAGGAGGTCTGTTCGAAATCAGTGGACAGACCCTCAGGATTCACGACCAGGCTGTGATATCGCGTGGCGGTAAAGGGATTGGGCAGGTCTGCCAGCACGCCTTTGCCATCATGTCGAATCTGGCTGGTCTTGCCGTGCATGAGCCGATCGGCGCGAATGACCTTGCCCCCGAACACCTGCCCCATGCACTGGTGGCCCAGGCAGACCCCCAGAATCGGAATCTTGCCGTGGAAGTACCGGATGAAGTCCATGCTATAGCCCGCCTCGTTGGGCGTGCAGGGCCCCGGCGAAATGATCAGGTGCGTGGGGCGCTCCGTGGCATCGATTTCTTCCGGCTTGGCGGCATCGTTGCGAATAACCCGGACAACGGGGGCATTTTCCAACTCGCCGATCCGCTGGACCAGGTTATAGGTGAAACTGTCGTAGTTGTCGATCAGCAGTATCATCGCTGACTATGGTATCGGGCAGGGCCGGTGCGGAACAAGAGAAACGTAATTGGTTAATCCGTTAATCGGTAAATCCGAAAAGGCCCGTGCAGCGGGAATTCTGTTCCGGCCGCTTAACCGATTAACGAGCTTAAGGCACCACGTTCGATTTTGATAAGTGGCTATCGAGGCAGGCAACGAGTTAACCAATTTCAAATTGTTCGGAGGTGAATTATCCTCTAAAATGTCGTTGTGTTCAGATTCGGCACTTCGAGAGCTTGTTTTGGCCTAAAGGCCTGCGCGGCTGCACTGCTGGCCGCGGCGATAACACTTTCTGTTTTTGTGCCTAGCGCCCGCGGGCAGGATCAGCGCACCACGGCAAACGCAGCCGCGCAGGATGAAGGTGTGCGAGAAGCGGCCGCCTCCGCCGATAACGGTTGGTTTGCCAAACCCAATCCCACGCGGCCGCTGCCCGTTTTGCCGGACCAGGTCAACCGCTCGGCGATCATTCCCATTCACGGCATGATCAACGACGCCATGTACGACGTAATCCGCCGCAAGGTCTTGCGGGCGCACGCCAAGGGCGGCGCGGCTGATCATCTTCGACATGGACACGCCCGGCGGCCTGGTTTCAGCCGCCAACAACATCGTAAAGCTGATCCGCACGGAACTGGCCACGACGCGCACCGTGGCCTTCGTGAATCCCGAGGCGATTTCCGCCGGGGCCTGGATCGCCCTCTCCTGCAATCAGATTGTGATGACTCCAGCCGGCAAGCTCGGCGACGCCGCGCCGGTCTCCATGGAAGGGGAGCTGCCCGACACGCCCAAGGCCAAAATGGAGAGCTATCTCCGCAGCGATTTCCGCATTTCGGCCGAGCAGAACGGCTATCCTGCCGCGCTGGTGGAGTGCATGATCGACCGCGACCTGGAATGCTGGCTCGTGCAGAACGTACACACGGGCGAGAAGCGCTACGTCCTGCGGGATGAATATGCCAAGGATGTGCAGTCCCTGCCCGACAAGCCCGACATGGAAGTGCGCAAGGATGCCCCCTGGAAGGTGCTCCAGGTGATCGTGCCCAAGGGCGAACTTTTGACCATGACCCGCAGCCAGGCCCAGGAGTACGGCTTCCTGTTCGCCGCCGCGGACGGTGTCGAAGATCTCAAAAGAATCTATCATCTCGCAAACGATCCCGAGCTTATGGGGGATAACTGGAGCGAGCGGCTGGCCCTGTTCCTGACCTCGCCCACGGTGACCGGCATTTTAATCCTGCTCATGATGTTCTTCGGCTATCTGGAGCTTCAGCATCCTGGCGTGACGCTGCCGGGTGTAATCGCGGTGATCTGCCTGGTGCTGCTGTTTGCCAGCCGTTACGTGACCGGCCTGGCGCACATCTGGGAAATCCTGCTCTTTGCCATCGGGCTCGTGCTGATTCTGGTTGAGGCGTTCATCATGCCGGGGTTCGGCATTCCCGGCTTTATCGGCATCGCCTTGTGCCTGCTGGGCCTGGTGGGCATGTTGGTGGCCAATCCACCGGGCGAGTGGCCCGTGCCAAAAACCTCCTATGAGATGACCGCCTTTCTCAATTCGCTCTTTGCCGTGGCGGTGGGTTTTCTGGGCGGGATTGCGCTGTGCATCGCCGCCGCGCGGGTGCTGCCCAAAGTGCCCGTGGCCAATCGGCTGATGCTTGGCGAACTGAAGATGGCGCCCGACACACCTGCCAGCGAGAGTTTTGCAATTCGTCGGATCGCGGTGGGCGATATCGGCGTGGTGGAAGCCCTGTGCCGCCCGGTGGGCATCGCCCGCTTCGGCGAAACGGTCATGGATGTCGTCGCCGAAGGCGAATACATCCCGCGCGGCAGCAAAGTCGTGGTCATGCGGAATGAAGGCAACCGCCTCATTGTGAGGCCGATTCAGAGTTGATGGTTTATTCTTTAGGTGGTTAAGTTAATCGGTTACCTGGTTAATCGGTTAACTGGAAACGGCAAGAGCCGGGTTTCCTCCGATTAACCAAGAGCGAGTCGAGCGCAGCGATGGCGAGTGGACCGATTAACCGATTAACCAAGTTCTTGGCAGGTCCATCATGAATCTTGGGGAAATTTTGCTAATAGCGATTCTCGTGCTCGGCGGCATGGCGCTGATCCTGCTGGAAATCACCACGCCCTTCTTCGGCACCATGATGGCGGCCTCGCTGCTGTGCTTCGGGTATGCGGTCTATCGCTGCTTTGCGATCAATACCACGTTGGGATTCGCGATAGTTCTCGCCCTGCTCATCGGCATACCCATCTACGTGGTGCTGCTGATCCGCCATTTCCCCAAGACGCGACTGGGCAAGCGCCTCACGCTGGGCGAAAAGCCCGCGGCCACGGGCGCTCAGGCGACCACCGAGCCCGACCCCGCCACGCTGGTGGGGCAAGAGGGTCAGGCCCTCTCCATCTTGCGGCCGTCCGGCACGGTGCAGATCGGCCAGCGGCGGCTGACCGCCCGGGCCGAAAGCGGCTTTATTCCCGCGGGCACGGCGGTAAAAGTAGTCTCCGCCAACGCCTTCAGCGTGGTCGTGCGGTCCATCGACGGGCCCGACGATACAGCCTCAAACACCGCTCCCACCGGGCAGCGAGGTTAACATGCCTGCGCTGACCAATTGCGCGGCGGTGTGGTCCTCACTTTCATTCCCGGCCATGATCGTCAGCGCGGCCGCTGCACTCAAATGGCTGCGGCCCGTCCCGGATTTCATGGGTCTGTTTTTACTGGTGTTGCTGCTTTTGTTTCTTGTGTCGGCGCTGCGGGCCACCTGGAGCTGGGGGAAAATCCTGCGGCTGGGCACGCCGCTGACCTTCAGGCAGTTTTTCCGCCTGCGCTGGCAGGGGCTCAATGTGCCTGCCATCGCCGCGGCAGACTGGGCGGCGCGTGTCGCCGGCTGGGACATCGACATCGAACTGTGGATCAGCTTCGCCGTCCTGCGCGTGGATGTGGTGCGGCTGGCCTCGGCCTTAAATTGGGCCCAGGAACACAAGATCAACACCACCATCGGCGCGCTCGGCGCGGCGGCGCTGGCCGGCTACGACCCCATGGATGTCGTGCAAACCGTCTTCTCCCGCGAGATCGGCCAGTTCACCAACGAGGATCTGACCAATCTCCAGGAATGGGGGCTTAACCCCCAAACCAAGCCTGCCTAACTAGCACGATCAGTGCATCGATCCGCCCATCTTCTTGAGAATGGCGGCAGTAATACCCTGGAACATTCTCTTCCGCTGCCTGGTTTACGGAGGGCTCACTTCGCCGGCTTGGCGTTCCATATGGCCATGGTATCCGCCGAGCCCTGGCTGCGCACGCCGTTGTCGGTCAGAATCTCATCCGTGGCGGCGAGCATCTCCTTGCACGGAAAGACGAGCGTCTCGAAGCCGTGGGTCTCGAAGTCGATGGTTACGAATTCATCCTTGCAGTCGCGCAGCACCTCCACGAGGTGGTAGAGATTCTTGATGCGCGTACCATTGACCGTGGACACCACCTGGGCCACAGGGTTTCCGTACCCCTGAGAGAGCTTGTGCGGGAAAAATGGGGAGGATATCACGACCAGGCTCTCTCCCTCGAAGGCAGGCTTTGTCCTCCCAGCGCTTGATCAGCGGACTGCCCCTGGCGGTCAGCAAGCCCAGCCAGCGGGTGTCGTTCCCCAGGCCGCTCACGAATTCGGGCGTGGCCGTGGAAAAAACGATGGGCCCGTACACGAAATAGGAAGGGTAGGCCCCATCCAGCGGCGGCATGACCAGCGGCCGCCTGGCCGAGACGGGCAGTTCGATCTGCAACTCCTTGCCCGCGCGGATCACGGTCAGCGGCGCCTTGCCCCCGCGGGCAATGCGCTGCACCTGGTAACGGAAGGAGACGGACAGATTCTTGCCCAGCTTGATCTTGCCCTGGTCGTCAAGGGGCATGTCCCCAATACGCGTGATCACATCCCATTTCTTAAGCGGATAGGCTTCCTCGCCAGAGTCCGGCGTGCGCACCACCGTGCCTTCGATGGCTTTGTCCAGCTTGAGAAAGCGCGCAAGGCCGGGTTTTCCAGCGTCTGAAAGTGGTCGAATATCGCCGGCTTGCCGTCATAATGGCCGTCGGCCATGTCCTTCAGGAACAGCTCGATCTCCTCGCAGGGGATGATATACCCCACCTTCTCCGCTCCGCCCAGGTGGCTGTAGGCCAGGCCGATCATCTTGTCGTCCACTACCGCCGGGCCGCCGCTGTTGCCGGAATTGATGGCCGCATCGATCTGGATGCGCAGGCCGGACACGGAATAGTTGTACAGGCTGAATTCGATGCGCGACACGATGCCCTTGGTGATGGACAGGCTCGAGCCGCCCACGGGGTAGCCGTAGGTCATCACCGTGTCGCGGATTTCCGGCAGCGTGCTCGCCCGCGCCAGGGCGGGGTGGGTATCGAAGAACGATTCATCCTCCAGCTTCAGCACCGCCAAATCGATGCCCGGTGCACAGGCCTCCACAGTCGCCGAAATCTTATCGCCGGCTTGGTTGGCCTGGATCTGCACCTGGCTGGCATAAAGCACCACGTGCGCATTAGTCAGGATGCGCTTGCCGTCGATCACCACACCGCTGCCCGTTGCCTCCGAAGGCGCCTGCTTGGTCCAGGGCTTGAAGAAATCCGGATAGCGGGCCGTGGCAAACACTTTCACCACAGAGTTTTCGACCATGCTGGGCACTTCGCCGGCCGGCGCTGTGGCGGGGGCCAAGGGTGCCGGGCTGGCGGGCGCCGCCAAGGGGCCGCCCTCCGCTTCCTGCGCGGCGGCCGGGCATGCGCCACCCGGAACCCATACCAAAACGGCGACAAGGACGAAAGGGATGGTGATAGATCTAAGCATAAATAACCCCAAAAATGGTTGTTCGCACCGGCACTCATTGCGGACCTGATTCTATCGGCGCGGTCCCGAGGGACAAGCGATTTTCCCGGCGCCCCGCGGGATGTGGGCTTGTGCCAGGGAATGAGGGACTTTGAGGCGAAAGAAGAAAAGTCTCTACCGGGTGATTAGGGTCGCGACGGCGGCGGCGATGCTCGCGGCAATGGCCATGGCGATTGCCAGTCGCAAGCCGTACCGCATGCGCGAATTGTCAACCTGCGCCGCCGCGTTGCCCACAACGCGACCGGCCGGGCGCGGATACCCCGCATCGTGCAGGACCTCCGCGATCACCAGGTTCGCCTTGAATGATTCAATGCCCATTTGGGCCGCCAGCTTCAGCAGTCGCTGGCGGGCCGTGTATCGCAGCAGGCCGTCCTCCATCTGCTCCAGAACGGCGCGGGCAAAGCGGCGCGAGAGTCTGCGCCCGCCTGCAATCTGTCCGCAACTGGCTGAGCGAATGGACCGAACGAACCGACGGATTTCGTAACGGGTCGGGTGACCGATTGAGTGGATTTGATTGTTGCCGCTCCGCTTCGCACCGGCACCACCGCCGCGCGGCGGTGAGGCTGATTCCTTACAGCCGCATTGCGCCGCTCCACAAGCTGCGCCTGCCGCGCAGAGCTTGCCAGCACGCAACGGGCGATCAGCGCATCATCCAGCCGCCGCTGTCGATCCGGTCCTCCGGCGCGATGGATTTCGCGGCGAATGCAATCGTACTGCCGGTCGATCTCGCGCCGGTCGTATCGGCCGGGCTGGAGGTGCAAAATGTCGAAATAGTCGGCCTGCATCTCGAGGCCCTCCGAGCAGATTCTACCATCGGACCTCAAGGCGCGGGATCAATTTGCCCCCCTTTTTGCCGCGCGGCCGTGCGATCTGCAGTGTGTAGCGACTTTAACGGTTGTGCGGAATGTTCCCAGCCTACCCTCACCCTTCCCTCTTCCAGGGGGAGAGGTGTATGGGTCAAGTTGGGCCTCTGGTACAATTACCCCGTCAATGAACCCAAGAAAGCGGCGGATAATCGTGCTCTCGACCATCTTCCCGGCGGTGCTGCTGCTGACCGCCGCGGCGATTGTGTATCTGGAGGCCAATCGCGTGCCCGCGGATTACACGCCCGTTGCACTTTCGCCCGCCCAGGAGGCCAAGGCGCGTCAGTCTATGGCCAATCGCTTTGCGGAATTTGCCTCCATCGCCGGCCGCATAGGCAGTTGGGACCCGCGCGAGCGCCGCCGCGCGGCGGCCTCCGCGCCCGCCTCCCGCGCGGCCTCAGCCAGCCAAGCCGCCACGCAGGCCTCGTTCACCATTACCCAGGCAGAGGTGAACGCCTGGACCGCCGCGACGAGCCGCCAATTCGAAGGCCGCCTGGCCAAGTACGGCTTCAGCCAGCCGGCTATCGCCTTTGGCGATAACCGCATCAGCTTCTACTCTTACTGGGAGAAGTACGATCGCGTGGTCGCCGTTGATCTATCTCTCAACTTTACCGCCGATGGCCAGATGTCCGTGCAACTGCGGCGGGCGAGGATCGGCGAGCTGCCGCTGCCCAAGGCCATCATGGAGGATTACCGTGCCCAACTGGTCAGCAAGGTCCAGCAGCACATGCGCCAAATCAGCGCCCACTCCGCCGCGGCCGATGGCGACTCCATGCAGCTTTTTAGCTCCGCCCTGCGGCAGATTGTCGACGCCATGGACGGCAAACCGGTCACGCTGGATATCCGCCGCCACTTCGGCAACATCCGCATCAAGCGCATCGATCTGGAGGAGGGGGCTTGTACGCTGGAGCTGGTGCCGTTGAATTAGGCCGGAGGCCGGCGGCTGGAGGCCGGAGCAACGGCAAGAGCGGTCTCTTTCTTTTCCGGCTTTTCCTCCAGCCTCCGGTCTCCAGCCTTCCTTCTTTGTTCACAGCCTCTTCAGCCTTCCCGTCTTATCCCCGTGCAATTCCAGAACATAGCTGGCCTGGAGGTATAGGCCATCCAGCGTGAATTCCCACTTGTCGCCCTCAAAGTTGCCTTCACAGCGCCCGCGGTCGGCGATCTTCACGCGGCCGCGCCCCCCGGAAATCTCGCCCTCGTATTCCAGATATTCGCGGCGGTGATCGGCGAGGCGCGTAACGTTTATGGATGCACCGGCAGGAATTTCATCGGCCCGCCTGTCGAGTTCGAACGTGGCCAGCGCCGATCCGTTCTCGATCATCAAATCGTAATGATCCCGCCTAAAGCCGGTGTGGAATTGGATGACAAACGCTCTTTCCATGGTTACTATGTTACCCGCGCGTGGAGTCGGCGGCAGCGCCGCACGTGCCAAATGCCAGGTCAATAAGAGTGGGCGAATCACTCAAAGGCAGGGAAAGGATGAGGACCATGGGCAAGGGATTGTTCATCGCGACCATACTGGCCGGTGTGTTGATGGGTTGTCAAAATTTGCAGGCGCCGCCGCGCGACCAGATGCTCGAGACCGCGCGCGTCCACTCCAGGCCGGCCAGACTGACTCGGCCCGTGGCACGCTGGAGCGCGTGAGATATTTCTATCCCGGCGATCCCGAGGCGCTGTATGGCCTGGGCCGCATCGCGCACAAGGAAGGCAATCTGCCGCAGGCAATCTTCTACTACCGCTCCTGCCTGGATGTAGCGCCCTACCACGAGCGCGCCCGCATGTGGCTGGAACGTGCGGTCGTCGAGGCGGCCACCGAGCCTGAGCCGTTCACGTACAACTACTAAAAAAAAGGCACAGCCATGAGCCGCACCGCGACTCTGGCTGCGCCGGTTTCTTCTTTCTAGCGACCAGCGACCGCCGAACCGGCGGCCGTGGCCTGCGATGCGAATTGGTCTCTACTCCGATGTCACTTTGTGCGTGATGCGTATTCCCTTGCGCGGCAGCGGCAGCTCGTGAATGATCTGCACCGTGGGCAGCGGCCGCGCACTCTTGGCCAGGATCTGAAGCCACGACATTTCCGTCAGCGGGTCCGACAGATCAACCACCGCATCCTCCGCGACGATAATGCCATGTCCGCGATTGCGCAGCCCCAGCACCGCCTGCTTTATGCCCTGGGAAATGGAGGCCCCGCAGATCACAAAATCATAGGGTTCCTCCAGTTCGGTGATCAGCCGTTCGAATTTCATGTGGTTGAAGAGGTCCACGTCGCGGCTCTCGAAGATCACCTGCTGCGCCTGCTCCAGCACGTTGCGGGGAAGATCCGCGTTGTGTGACTGCCCTAGATTCACCCGCCGCGGCAAGAGCGTACGCGTGAGCTTCTGCTCGCCGGGCGTGCCTTCCACGCAATGGGGCGTGGTGGAAAATGGCCCGCGCCGGCCCGGCCGCACCAGCAGCACCGAACTCAAGACCGGCACGCCACCCGCCTTGGCCCAGTCGAACAGCCGGTACACGTTAGCCACCGCCTTGCGGTTCTCCGGCTTATACAGCGAACCGCCCGGCACAAATATGTCTCTTTGGATGTGGAAATCGAGCAATATGGGTTGTTTATCCATAGTTCTCACCGATCAATTCTACGGCGGGTCGGGTGGCTTCTGTTCGAGAAGCAAGAAAAGTTAAAGCAGAGAAAAAAATTCGTCTTTGCACGAAAGCATTCAGACATGGAGCGTGAGAATTTCGCATTTTCTAAGTGTCGATAAAAAAAGCACAGCCGAGGGCGGCTGTGCCCACATAAACTGCCTTTCTCTGTGTTAAATCTCCGGCTTTTTCCGGTCTTTACTCTGCGTCCTCTGCGGTTTCATTCCGGTCTTTTCCGGCCGTTCCTCTGTGTCCTCTTCCGGCTGTTATCCGCGCCGTTACTCCGTCTTCCTCCATGACCTCTGTGGCTTTATTTTCCCGCACCGATCGCCTGGAGCCACTGGGCCTCCAGCTCGGTCAGCGAATGCTGATAAACCCGCTGCAAGGCTTTCCTGTTTTCTTCCAGCGCATCGCCTTCGCCGGCCGGCCAGGTCTCGCGGTAGGCCTCCAGGAATTTTTCGCGGCCGTACTGATCAACGAGGAACTGCACGAACGAGCCTGCCTCGGCGTAAGCGATTTCTGGACGCGATTCCTCCGAGCCGATCTCCGTGAAGGTCAGCAGTTTTTCCAGCGGGATCCAGTCGCCGGAGGTCTTGATCTGCCGCGTGCGCTCGTGAACGGTCAGGTCGCTGCCACGCATGTTGACCAAGGGTTTTGCGCCCAGTTTCTGCGACATGTACACGGCCATGCCTTCGTTGAAAATCGCCGGCGGTGCGCCGAAATCGTGCGTCAAAGCGTGGCAGGTCTCGTGGTAGGGATCGCACTTGGCGTCGGCGCTATACACCTCGACCATGGTGTTGCCGTACGCCCAGCCCATGCCTTGGTGGCCGGTTTCCTTATACTTGGTTTCCTTGTCCAGGAAGAGCACCAGGCGGATGCGCGGAATTTGCCTTGGCCGACGGGTGCGTGGCCACCTTCTTGCCCAGGAACTTGGCGATTTCCACCACGGCCTTTTCGCGCTGCGCGGCAATAAGCTCAATATCCCCCGCGGCCGGCGTGCCTTCGGCCGCGTACACATCGACGTGCTCGGTCGATTTCTTCATCATGGCCGGCAGGACGCGACGCTCCCAGTTTTTCCACAGGTCGCTGCGGCGGCTGTAGCCGGAGATCCAGTCGATCTTACACGTGTCCGCCTGGGGCAGAAGATCGATCATCCAGCTTTCGCCTCCGCGCGTGGCGGTGAGGATCAGGGCCTGGCCGCGCTGCGCGACCGATTGGGGCTCGAGCTCCTGGAAATCGCCGCGGCTCCAGTAGAAGGGGGCGAGGTCGCGCATCTGCTTTTCAAAGTGGTCGTAGGAGAAGAAGATCAGCGAGCGATACGAGTCGGTCATCGAGTCCCAGGCTTCCTCGTATTGCTGGCTGCGCAACAGGCCCTGCATGCGCGTGAAGGCCTCGATGGCCGCCTTGGATTTTTCTTCACTGGCCGGCTGCGTGGCGGGCTGCGAGGCCGCCTGGCGCATCGTTAACTTGCCGACGGTGAAGGTCCGCTCGTCGAAATACTTGTCGAACGCGTACTCCTTCTGGCTGGGCGGATTATAGAAGTGCAGGCGGATATAAGAATCATCCGTCACGGGCTCGTGCATGTAAAACTCGAAGCTGCACCACTTGGTCTGGTCAGGTTCGAGGGTTTCGAAAACGGGATGACCCCAGCCCAGTCCCTTGGCGCCGGCCTTGGGACTGAAGGTGTACAGGTGCAGGGCGAAAACCTGCGGCGTATCCCACAGGTTTTTCAGTTGGATGCGCACGGTGTTGCGGCCACCCGTCACCGGCTCAAACTTCACATCGAGCACCTTGATGTGTACGGCGTCAACCACGCGTACAGCCGCGGGACCAGGTTCATATTCCCCTTTCGGCGGCGGCATCGATCCCGTAGCGGTTGCATTGAAAACTGTGCCTGTCGTCACGATCGCCACGGCCGCGAAAAGGGTCCGCCAAGCATGGAACATCATTGCCATTCTCCTGAGGCGGCCCCGCGCCGCCCCGGGCGCACACCGTCCGCCACTTATTTAGATCGGCTAAATCGCTGAAGTGTTACAAGTGGAGCAGCCGGAAAATTTAGGTGGCATGGGCGTCTGGCCCATGCGTCGCACGAACATCCTGCTCGTGCATCTTCGTCTTTCGAATGTCCACGGGCAAGATGCCCGTGCCACGCTTGGAAGCTCACTCCTTCTTCTTGACCGTGTCGTACGCCTCGATGGCCGCCGGCAGGGCCGTGATGACGCCCACGCCTGCCGCGGGCAGGCCGACCAGGATGGCCGAAATGACCTCATCGCGGGTGGCGCCGGCGTGCTTGGCCAGGCCGACGTGGAAGGGAACCCCGCTGGTCAGCCGCAGCGCAGCCAGCACCGATAGGTACGCCAGATGTTCGGTCTTGGCATCGAGGCTCGTGTCGCCGTGCAGCCCCTGCGCCGCCGCGAGATAGGTGCGGGCGTGATCGGGGGCCTCCTTGATGAACAGCTGAAACGCTTCACTCATGTCGCTGATGTTGCGATACATTTGGGCTCCCTTTATTGTGCGATTTGTTCAATGTTTGTGGGACCTAATCACAAACTACATTGCGGATTGCGAATTGTGGATTGCGGATTCAAAAACCTCACACCCCACAGAACAATCCGCAATCCAAAATCCGCAATTCGAAATTCTCACAACTGAACCTTATCTCCCGGCGCCGGGATCTTCACGTTGGCGCAGCCGGCGGTCATCAGCATCTCGGCGTTGGCCCGGAGCTGCGGCACTTCACCGTGCACCGCAAACGCGCCTTTGAGTTTAGGGGCCAGCGGGCCTAGCAGCCGCTTAAAATCATCACAGTCGGCGTGGGCGGAAAAACCGTTTAAAGTCTTCACGCGGGCCTTGAGCTTGTAATCGCGGCCGTAGATTTTCAGGTACGGCTGGCGCTCCACGATCCGCCGCCCCAGCGTGTTGTGAGCCTGGTAGCCCACGATGACGACGGTGTTGTTGGGGTTCTCCACGTTGTGCTTCAAGTGGTGCAGGATGCGCCCGTGCTCGCACATGCCGCCGGCGGCGATGATCACGCAGGAATCCTGGCGGTCGTTGAGCTGGCGCGACTGATCCTGCGTGGTGAGGTACTTCACCAGGCCGCTGCCAAAGACATCGCCTTTTTGCAGCCAGAAATCCCGCGTCGTTTCATCGTAGCACTCAGGGTGCTCCTTAAAAACCTCCGTCACCTCGACCGACAGCGGGCTATCGACGAACACCGGAATCTTTTCCAGTTTGCCCTGCGCCACGGCCAGCGAGAAGAAATATATGATCTCCTGTGTTCGGCCCAGGCTGAAGGCCGGAATGATCACCTTGCCGCCGAGCTTGCGGGTCTGCTGGACAATGCTTACCAGCTCATCCTGCATCGAACCGATGTCCTCGTGCCGCCGGTCGGCGTATGTGGATTCGGTGATGAGGTAATCCACCTCGGGCAGCGGGCAGGTCGGGTCGCGCAGGATGGGAATGTTGAAGCGCCCCAGGTCGCCCGTATAGAGCAGGCGCACGGTGGGCGAGGCGGAAATTTCCAGCAGAAGGCAGGCCGAGCCCAGCACGTGGCCGGCATCCAGGTAGGTCACGGTCAAGCCGTCGGCCAGCTCCATGGGCTTGTTGTAGGCAATGATTTTCAGGTGGCTGGCGGCAAATCCCGCGTCGCGGACGGTATACAGCGGCTCGATCCACTCCTTCCTGCTGCGCGCGCGGCTGTCGTTCCAAAACCGGGCGTCTTCCTCCTGTATATGGGCCGAATCATGCATCATCACGCGGGCTAGATCGCACGTGGCGGGCGTGCCGTAGATGGGGCCTCTAAAACCCTTGCCGTGAAACAGCCGCGGGGCCTTGCCGCAGTGGTCGATGTGCGCGTGCGAGAGCAGCAGCGCCGACAGTTTTTCCGGCCGGAAGGGGAAGCAGCAGTTTCGCTCCCACGACTCCGCGCGGCTACCCTGGTAGAGCCCGCAATCCAGCGCCACGGGCCCCGAAGGCAGGTGAAGAATGTGCATCGAGCCGGTGACCGTCCCCGCCGCGCCGAAGAATTCCAATACTGCCATGACCTGCGCCTCCTTGCCGTGCAGAGTGGCACTTTTGGCCGCCGCTTTCCTATCCATAATGTACGGAATGCAAAGCGCAGAGGAACGCGCAATTTTGGGCAGGCACGCGAAAATCTGTGGCTGCCGCCGGGAGAAATCGGCAAATTGCTTTATTCATAGCCTGTGGTGTAGACTCCGCCATCAAAACTAAGGGCAAAGTCATGACCAAAACACTGCCGCTGATTCTCCTGTTGGTTCCATCCATCCTGATTTCATGTGCTGCGCAAAAACGCGCGATGCAAGGTCCATCCGCCTCGCAGCCGGCGGGCCAGGCCGCCACATCCCGGCCGGCCAGTCACGTGGAGCGGATTGCCAGTGCCCCCGTCCTGATGGAAGACCCGGCCACGCCAGCGCCATCTAAAGAGGATGTGGCCGAGATACTTCGCCGGGCGCATCAGAGAGCGCCGCGCGGCCGGGATATCTGGTTCATCCTGGTGCGCGACTGGCAGCCCGATAACTTCGCCATCGTCTTCTATGAGCCGGCCAGTCATTCGCCGCGCCTGCGCAAAGGCCAATGGACAGAATTTGATTTGCCTGTGGACCCGAACAAGGCAAGCGAAACATCGAAAAACGCGCGGCGGCTTGCCCAGCAGCTTGATGAAACGGGCCGCAGGAAAAGCCCATCCGCCGCGGCCGGCGAGGGACACTCCAGGAGTACATCGAGGTATCGCCCGCCGCGCAGCCGTTTGGGGGCAAATTGGAGGTCCCTGCCCCAAAGTGGCTATGGCCAATATTCCGGGATGCTGCCCAGCGCGAGGGTTTGACGGATGAGGACATCGTCGAGCTGGTGGACCTGGCCCGCACCAGCCCCCGGCGCTACGATGCCGATGTGAATTCAAAGCGAGTATCCCCGACGTTCCCGGGCACTGAGGCGATCAGCCGCGTGAGCTACAGCAAAGAAACGGGAACTGTCGAGATCTGGACGGGCTATAACAACGGTCCCTTGAGCGGACATGGCAGCTACATGCACTGCCAAAGGAAAGATGGTCACTGGACCGTTATCAGCGTGGGCCGGTGGGTATCTTAAAAAAAGCCGGTTCTTTTGGTGCAAACGGACCTGGAGAATCGGCCGGTTTTCGAAAACTTTCGACTTATTTCACCAGCGGCTCGATGTGGCGGCGCAGGTGCTTTTCCAGCGTGGCGTAGTGGACTTCCTCGTTCTCCAGCAGCCTTTGGATCAGCCGATCGCGGAACTTTTTGCCGCCCTCCGCCGTAAGGACGGAGCCGAAGGTCACGTGCAGGACCTGGCGGGCATCGAAGCTGTCCAGGAGCGCCGGTAACTGCTCATCTTTCAGATCCTGCGGTGCGGGCACCTTGGCCAACTGTGCCGAGACATGGTATGTGGCCTTATCCGTCTCGTAGCGGCCGCGGGCGAAGGCCAGGATCTCGCGGAAGAGCGGGGGATCGATCTTCGCCAGCGCCCGCAGGGCCTCCAGGTAGCTCGTGCCCGCGGTTTTCAGGTGCACCAGGCCCTCGGTGAGCTCCGCCACGATGGCGTAGATGCTGAACTTGTCCGAGCCGGAGTGAATGGACATCTTGTAGGGCCCCAGGGCTCGCATGACCGCCACGTGCTCTTTGAAGCTGCGGCGAAATTCATCCAAATCGCCGATGTAATCGACGCCCTTTTCAAAGCGGCCGATGAAGCGCGGCGCCATCGACACCCACATGACATTCAGCCGCTTGAGCTCGGCGGCGAAGAAATAATGCTCGGCGGTGCTGGTGGGGCTGGCGGTTTCATCCACGGAGACCTCCAGTTCGATGGGCGTAGTGGCGCGGTCCTTCAGGTGGCGGAACATCCGCGCGACGTGGGCGATGGCGTTGCCGTATTTGACCGCCGCGCGGGTGAGGGCGGCCTCATCGAAGGAAACGGTCACGCCGCCCGGCAGCTTGAAATTCTTGCCGGCGTAGGAACGCCGCAAATCTGCGGCGGAGATTTCCAGGCCCGCAAAATCCAGCCGTTCGAAGCGACTGGCCAAATCCGTGGCGGACATGGTGTCGGCCGCATCCTCGACGTGCTTGCCGGGGTCGATGGTGAACATGGTGAAGCCGGAAGCCAACGTCACATCGATATCCGCCGGCTGCTGAAGATGGTCGGCATCCGCCCCGAATCCGCCCGGCGCGGCAAACCCTTCCTGGAAGACGCCCCAGGTGGCGCAGTCCATCACCTGCTGCGGATTGCGGCCGGTGCGGGTCATCTCGCGGATAGATTGTTGGGCCAGGACCGGTTCGATTTTGTAGCCCCTCAGCGCGCGGATGTGACCGGGTGTTGCGATCCCCAGCCGGTCGCCCACGCCGGCGCTTCTGGCCAGGCCCACCAGCCGCGGCCCCGTCCAAGGGAGAGCCGCGCGGATGGCCGCGGCGTTGACAGCATCTACCGGTCCTATGAAAACGCTTTCCCCGTCGATCTTGCCCACCGCGCTTCCGGTCAGGTTGCTCTTACCAACGGAGCCCACCAATTTTTCCAACCCTTTACGGGCCAGGAAGTAGGTAGTTTTGCCGCTCTCGGAAATGCTGGATTCGTATACCTCCGCGCCCGTGAGCTTCTCGATTTTGGTCTTCATAGCGGCCCTTTTGTAAGCAGGAGAAGGGGTACTTTAACCAAGAAAGGGGTAAGTTTCATGTTCTTTCATTCAGCTTTTTAAGCGTTACAGTCGGCGGATGATCCGAGGTTTGTAACACTTATTGGAATGATGTTTTAAAAAAACAACAGTGGTGATGAGTTCAATCATCAGAGGCTTGAAGAAGAAACATGTTTTAGCGATCTACGGTTGCGAAAGTGCAACACCAGTAAGTCGGCTTTCTTCACCGAACTTAGAGAGTGTAATATAAAGTATTGTGTAATAATAAGTTATTCGACTTTGAAAATCCACGCAGTTTCAATTCAGAATTTAGCATGGCTTTTGCTCCTACAACTAGTACGGAGGTGAGCAGCTGAGGAGCTTAGTCATCGGGCGCACTTATAGGTTTGTTCAAGGAGGGCCGGGTTGACTGGATTTATTCCGGTCGACCCGGTTCTTTTTTATTGCTGCAAGTCATTTCCGCACCTGTGATTCCTAAGCTCCGGGGTTAAGGGAAGCTGTACCGGCATAGAATTGCATACCGTTCGGTAAGGGTGGGAGCACAAACCATTGAATAATCAGACAGAGTGACCTTGGGGTAAGGAAATTTGTAACGATGTCTGGAACTGAAGTGAGCACAATTTCCAGGGCGGCCGCGCCGGTCAGGTCCCTGACCACCACGGTTGCGTTTATTTCAACATACGTGCCGCGACAATGCGGCATCGCAACTTTTACGCACGACCTGTTCGAGGCCGTGCGTTCCGTCTGTCCCGAAAACGGCCATTCCGTGCTGGCGGTGAACGGTCCGGGCACAGAGCGTTTTGAATATCCGCATGAAGTGGCGTTTGAGCTGCACCGAGACCGGACCGATGACTATCGCCGCGCGGCGGATTACATCAACTTTAGCGGGGCGGACGTAGCCTGCGTGCAGCACGAATTCGGAATTTATGGCGGCGACGCGGGTATGCACGTGGTGGAGTTGCTACGGAATTTGCGCAAGCCCGTGGTAACGACGCTGCACACGGTGCTACCAAACCCAACCCCCAATTACAAGCGCAGCGTGCTGGCCCTGGCCAAGTGGTCGACCGTGCTGGTGACGATGACCGAGCACGGCCGGAGGATGCTGATCGACACGTACAACATTGATCCGGCCAAGGTGGAGGTCATTCCGCACGGCGCACCGCCGGTGGCGCTGATCAAGCCGAGGAACCTGCGAGCGCGCTTCCAGCTTGTAGACCGGCACGTGCTGCTGACATTCGGCCTCTTAGGACCCGGCAAGGGGATCGAGACGGCCATTGAGGCGGTGGCCATCGCCGCCAAAAAGCACCCGGACATCACATATATGATCGTCGGCGCCACGCACCCGGAGGTCAAGCGGCGCTTCGGCGAGGACTACCGCATCAAACTTCAGCGGCTGGTCATTGAGCGCGGCATCCGCTCCAACGTGGCCTTCTACAATCGCTACGTGAACATCAAGGAGCTGGTGGAACTGCTGCGGATGTGCGACATTTACCTGCTGCCCTACCCCAATTTGAACCAGGCCGTCAGCGGCACGCTGACGTATGCGCTGGCGCAGGGCTGCGCGGTGGTTTCCACGCCGTTCCTGCACGCGCGCAAAGCGCTGGCCGACGGTCGCGGCATGCTGGTCGAGCCGGCTAACGATGTCCAGGCCATGGCCGATGCGCTCATAGACCTGCTGGACAATCCTGAGAGGGTCGCCGATTTAAAGGCCCGCGCCCAGGAATATGGCCGCACGATCACCTGGCCGGCTATCGGGCAGTCGTATGCCCGCCTGTTCGACAAACTCAACAGCCAGACGGTGCGGCAGGAGCGCGCGGCCAAGCCCATCTTCACCACGGAGACCGTGGTGGAGCCCAAGTTCGACCACCTGTGCCGGCTGACCGATGACACGGGCATGCTCCAGCACGCGATCCACCGCGTGCCCAACCGTTTTCACGGCTACTGCGTGGATGATAACGCCCGCGCACTCCAGGTGGCGGTGATGAACCAAGAGGTCCTGGACGAGCTGGGGCTAGGGCATCTCACCAGCCGCTACCTCAGCTTCCTGCACCAGGCGCAGAGGGAGGATGGCCGCTTCCATAACTTTATGAGCTACCAGCGGCAGTGGCAGGATGATGTGGGATCGGGCGATTGCCAGGGCCGCGCAGTCTGGGCGCTCGGCACGGCCATGGTCGGCATGCCCGACCCGCTGGACCGCCTCCTGGTGCGGCAGCTTTTCGACAAATCGCTGCCCACGCTGCGCAAGCTGCGCAGCCCGCGCTCGCGGGCCTATGCCATGCTGGGATTGGGCGCTTATCTTCAGGCCTGCCCGGACAATGCCCAGGTCCGCCGTCTGCTGGGATATCATGCCACGGCCCTGGCCGACCATTACCAGGCCAACAAGCGGCCGAGCTGGTACTGGTTTGAGGACGTGGCCACGTACGCCAACGCCAAGCTGCCCGAGGCGATGCTCGTGGCGGCGTACCTGCTGGATGACAAGCGTTACCGCACCATCGGCATGGACTCGCTGAACTTCCTGACCGAGCAGATGCTGATGGATGACCACTTCAGCCTGATCGGCAACCAGGGCTGGCTGACCATCGACGGCCCCAAGGCGCCCTTTGACCAGCAGCCCATCGAGGCCTCGGCGCTGGTCTCGGCGTATCGCGCGGCCGCGCAATTGTTTAATGATGAGGACAGCATGGCGTTGGCCCGCACGGCGCTGGATTGGTTCTTCGGCGCCAATGACCTGAAGATGCGCCTATACGACTTCTCCTCCGGCGGCTGCTCGGACGGTTTACAGGCCAACGGCGTGAGCCTCAACCAGGGCGCCGAAAGCACGCTGTGCTGCCTGCGGGCGATCAGCCTGATGAAGGACATCGGAAACCAACGGTTGATCTGATCTGCCATGGCGGGTGCGCATTGAACTAATTACAAAGTACAAATGACAAATTACAAATGGGGGAGTTGCGGCGCGTTATTCCGGCTGTAATTTGTAACTTGTACTTTGTAATTTGTAATTCATCATGGAATTGAACGGCTGGGCAATTGGTCTGACGATATTAAACGTCTTCCTCCTGCTGACCAACCTCGTGGGCCTGCCGGGCAACTGGTTGATGGTGGCGGGCGCGGCTGTCCTCACGTGGCTTCAGTGGGGCCATGCGCCGTTCGGCATGTGGACGTTGGTGGCGACGGCGCTCCTGGCGCTGATAGGCGAGATTGTTGAATTTATCGCCGGGTATGCCGGTGCCCGCCGCGCGGGGACGAGCAAGGGGGCGGCCAACCTGGCGATCCTCGGCGGCCTCATTGGCGGCTTTGCCGGCGTGACCATTCCCATTCCCTTCATCGGCCCCTTGCTGGGCGCCTGCCTCGGCGCGGCCGCCGGCGCAATCATCGGCGAGACCCGCCGCGGCACAGCCTTTCACCCGGCCTTAAAATCCGGCGCGGCGGCGGGCGCGGGCCGCTTTGTGGGCACTGTCGCCAAACTCGGCATCGGCGGGATTATCTGGCTGATCCTGGCGGTTGCGGCGGTGGTGAAGTGATTTCTAAAAGCCTCAAAAATAGCAGGGATGCAAGGGATGCAGGGGATGGGAGAATAAGAAGAAATGAAATTTCAGTGCCATGGCAATGTAGTTTGCAGCCAAACAAAATGTCTCTAAAGCCCAGGGGAAACGTTTGCTTTCGCTAATTTGGTGGGTTCAAATGTGTGGTGCAAACGTCTGGAAAAATGGCCTCGGCACAACATCGTGCTTCGCATATGGAGACTGTGAGATGACAAAATGGAATCACCAAAGCCGCGTTCATCTTTTCACGCTTTTAAAAAACAAATTCGGGTGCAAAAGCGCATGGGGAGGTAGCGCCTATCCTCAAGGTAAGGGCACGGCTTACCAAGAGTTTCTCAAAGAACTTGCTGCCCAAATGGCTGATCATACAGGCAATCCAAACCTCACTGCCGGAGCGGTCAAGAATCAAATCAACTGGGCGCTTCAACAAAATTCGATCAAGTATCAGAACCATTTTCGGAATATGGTGCTCAACACCGCGGCCGCGTTGGAGTCCGGCTTCCTCACATATAAGGATCTTCCCGGAGAAGCGAGTATGAACGCGTCGGCAGAGGATGACGAGTAGCAAAATGTTTTGGGAGTGAAGGCATTTACCGAATGCCTTCGGAACTCTTTCTTCCCGTGAAGATTCAGGCGCACTGGTGCGGACGACGCACCAGTGGCACCAAGAAAACCATGTTAAGTTTTATCCCTTGCATCCCTTGCATCCCTGCTAGGTTTTTTGTCGTTAACCAGCCTGTTCATATTCGTTGATGCAGTCGCGCACGAGGCGCCAGTTGTCCGGGGAGACGTTATCGATTCCATCGGCCGTGACGGCCAGGATGAAGGGGTATTCGCGATAGATACGGTGGGGCAGCAGGTTGGAAAGGTTATGCAGGATCTCTTCGCGGCTGCGGCCGATCCAGAGCTGCGAATTCAAGCGGCCCGTGCAGAAAAAGCCCTGGGGCATGGCCTCGTAGGCATCCTCAAACGGGCAATTGCCCATGGGCGGGGGCGTGAGGCAATCGATGGCCGTCAGGCCAGTTTTGGGGAAGAGCGGCAGCAGGTCTTTTAAGAGGCCGCACATGTGCACGATGGAGGGTTTGCCTGTCGGCGCTACGGCGCGGGTGTACTGGCGGATCTGACCCACGCTGTATTTTTCATAAAACGCGGGCGAGATGGCCGTGGTGGATGTGTTTTCATCCTGGAAGAAGCAGTCCACATCGAACTGGCCCAGCGAGTCGTAACACTTCTGGAGCGCGGCCTGCCAGGCCTCCATGGCCCGCTCGACCAGCGCGGCATTATCCGCGACAGCGAACCAGAAATTCTCTATGCCCAGCTCGTGCTGGATCATCTGCTGAAGGGCACTTGTACCCGTGCCCACACCACAGGTTCCGCGGCCACGCACGCGTTTTTTGACTTCGTCGATTTTCTGGGGAAACACTTCGACCTGTAAATGTTCCCACATGTGGGCGAGCGTGCGTAGTGTCACCTCATCCTTCACCGGGTGTTCGATCACGCGGTCATCGCGCAGAACAAATCGCAGCGTTCCCCAGGGCGAACGGTGCTCACGGATGAGGTTTGGTCCCTCGTGGGATTGCACAATCTCGACCTGCGGAATCTTCAGGACAAATGGGCCGGCGAGGTTTTCAAAGGAGGCCGCGCCAGGTCGCGCATCATGAAGTCGATGGGATCCGTGTAGCCGGCCTCTTTCGCGGCCACCTCCACGGACCACCAAGCCGTGTACCACAGCAGGTGAGCCGTGGGCTGGCCGCGCATGATCTTCAGGCACAGGTCGCGGCTCTTATCAGGCGAGACAAACATTCACAACTCCCAAGGGCACCCAGCCAATGAAGAACCGCACGGCTGCCTTTCATAACATTTCTTCAATCGCACGCACAGCGCACGGCTGCAAACAACGCAGCCGTGGCACCCCGGATTACCCCACCCGGCACTTCGTGCCACCCTCCCCGTAAGAGGGGGAGGAGTTAAGAACCCTCACCCGGCCCTTCGGGCCACCCTCTCCCGTAAAAGGGAGAGGGGTTAGACCGACAGTTCCACGGTCATGCCCAGCTTGGCGGCATACTTTTGCCGCACGGGTAAAACGTGCGCGGCGATGAATTCTTCCACCTGCTCGGCGCACGGCCGACGAACTTGCGCAGGTCCAGGAGGGCGTCAATATCCACCGCCTTGAAGGCGGGATCGGCCTTCAGCCGCGCGATGAGGTCGTTGCTCTGGCCCTTTTCCTTCACCTGTTTGGCGGCCTCCTGGCTTGCGCGGCGGATCCGCTCGTGCAGGTCCTGACGATCTCCTCCGGCTTTTACAGCGGCCATGAGAATGTTCTCCGTGGCCATGAAGGGCAGCTCGGCCGCCACGTGCGCACCGATCGTCGCCGGGTACACCACCAGCCCGCGCACCACGTTTAGAACGATACGCAGAATGGCATCGGCCGTCAAAAAGGACTCGCTCATGGCCAGACGCTTGTTAGATGAATCATCCAACGTCCGCTCAAACCACTGCTCCGCGGCGGTGTGCATGGGGCTGACTGAAATATCCATCAGCCAGCGGGCCAGGCCGGTGGCCCGCTCGCAGCGCATGGGGTTGCGCTTGTAGGCCATGGCCGAGGAGCCGATCTGCGTGGATTCGAACGGCTCCTCCACTTCCTTGAGGTTGGCCAGCAGCCGCAGGTCGTTGCACAGCTTGTGTACCGTGGCCGCCGCGCCGGCTAGGCTGGCCGCCACAGCGCCATCCACCTTGCGGCTATACGTTTGCCCGGTGACGGTGTACGTCGCATCGAGGCCGATTTGGCGCGCAACTTCGCGCTCCAGCGTTTTGACCTTTTCGTGGTCGCCGCTGAATAGCTCGAGGAAGCTGGCCTGCGTGCCGGTGGTGCCCTTTACGCCGCGCAATTTGATGTTTTCGCGGCGGTATTCCAGCTCGTCCAGATCCATGCAAAATTCGTAGCACCACAGCGTGGCGCCGCTTACCCACGGTGGTAAGCTGGGCCGGCTGAAAATGCGTAAACCCCAGCGTGGCCACATCGCGGTACTGCTGCGTGAATGAGCCCAGGGCATCGATAATGTTGGCGAGGTAGCCGCAGAGAATCTCCAGCCCCTCGCGCATGGTCAGCAGGTCATAGTTGCAGTTTACGAACTGGCTGGTGGCGCCCAGGTGGATGATCGGCCGCGCAAGCGGCGCCACATCGCCGAAGGCGTGGATGTGGGCCATCACATCGTGGCGGAATTTCTTTTCGTACTCGGCGGCCTTGTCAAAGTCGATGTCCTCCAGGTGCTCGGCCATCTGCTGGAGCTGGGCATCGGAGATGTCCAGGCCCAGCTTCTTTTCGGCGGTGGCCAGGGCCAGCCACAACCTGCCGCCACGTGGAGAAGCGGCGCTGCTCGCCGAAGAGGCGGCGCATCTCCGCACTGGCGTAACGGCCCTGGAGCGGCGACTGGTAGAACTCGTGCGGATTGTCTTTTTGTGGACGATTCATGGCGGGCAGATTCTACCATGCGAGGGCACTTGCGCGAAGAAAGGGGCTTCTTTGGGGACTGCAAAAAAGCAAGACATAAAAACTAACCACAAAGATCACAAAGGAGTACACAAAGAACACAAAGAAGGCCGAGCGAATCTAAAACCGATGGATCTTTTTGCTTCGTGCTCTTTGTGCTTCTTTGTGAACTTTGTGGTTATCCTGGTTTTTCACTTCTGCTCGATCTTATTCGTTATCGTCACCCAGTCCAGGAAGGCGCCGGGTTCGCGGCCGCGGAAGATAAGCGTGTGTTTGCCGGCCTTGAGTTCGAAGATGCGCGGGTTCTGCGCAAAAGGTTCGCCGCCCGCGCGGGCGTTCACGGGCATGATCTTCCACTCATCCTTGATGGGCTGGCCATCCTCGCGATTCATATCGAAGATGTCTTCGGCGCCATCCATGAGCACAAAGAATGAATCCGATCCATCGGTCGGTCCTTTGACGCGGGCCCAGATCACGTACTTGCCATCGGCGGGCACTTGGAAATCAAGCGTGGCGCTGCCTTTTTCTCTTTCGGGGGTAGAGATGCACTTGTTTTCGATGGCGTCGCGATCGGCCACGATGGCCATAGGGGCTTCCAGTGCCGCGGACTCGGCCTGCATGTGCACCTCAACGGGCCTGGGCAGGTTGGGATTTACGGTGAGCAAGACGACGAAGTCATCTTTTGTGGTATTACCGTATGCATCGCGGGCCTTGATGTACAGCTTTTTGCTATCGCCATCTTTGAGGCCGGAAATGGACTTGGTATGGATCGTACCACCGGACAGGTCGAGGCGTGTCTCGTACATCGAGTGCTCGCGGGAATCCATCGTGCCGGTCATGTCGTCGTAGGCAACGCCGGGTTTTTCGGCGTACCGGCAGATGGCGCTCTTGCCCGTACGAACAAGCACCGTGGATTCTTTCGTGCCGGAGGGCAGATCGGTCTGGGGCAGCGTCTGGAAGATCCTGGGCGGTTTTGTATCCGCACTGATCACAAATGTACCTTGGGCGATGGGGCTGGGCTTTTCGCCTTTGGCGAAGGTGCAGGCTTTTACGTTGGTTTCGCCCACTTTTGCAAGCGTGAAGGGTTTGTCGTAGGCCGGGGATTCTTCTGAGGGATCCTTGCCATCCGTCGTGTAGCGGATGGTCTGGCCATTAGCCGCCTCAAAGAGCGGCATTTCGATTTTCACGGTGATGCCGCCCGTGTATTTACCGCCGCGCGGCCAAAGGATGGGCTGAGGAGCGGAGGTTGCCCCGGTGGGCTGATGATAGGTCGCCTCATCCGCATCTGCCTGCGACAGGGAGGCGAAGTAATTGCCGCTGCCCACGGTATCCGTCGCGGCTGTAAAACCCGGACCGCCGCTGTAGCCGCGGCTTTGGCCGGACTTATCGGGCGAGACCCAGAATGAATATAGCTCGCCGTTGGTGAGCTCAAATTTGAAACGAACGGGCTTGCCGGCCAGACCGGAAAGATCGCCTCTGGTCTTCCAGGCGACCGGCTGCAATGTCTTGTCGGCGGTCAGCGGCTGGCAATCCTTCAGGTCGTAATCTTTCAGGGGCTTGCCGGCTTCATCCAGGACGGCCACGCGCAGTTTGCCTTGGGGGCAGTTCACGTTGACGTACAGGTTATTGCCGCTGAAGGTCACGGGGCGTGTTACCAATTCGCCCGTTTGGCTGTCGGCCGACATGGAGGCAAAACCGTCGCGGCGGAGGATGGAGAGGCGCGTACCCGGGCGGCCCGTGTAGATGAAGAGGTTGTCGCCCATATTAATGACGCCGCCGCATACGGATTGGATGTTGGAGAGTTCGCCGTTTTCGTTGTAGCTGTCATGCATGTCGAAGATGGTGCGGCGGTCGGGGCGGGAAAAACTCCAGCCATCGCGGCTGAAGCCAACGCACACGTTGTTGCACTTGGCGCGGTTCTTGCCGTTAGGCCAAACCTCTGTCATGGGCTGGCCGTGCCAGACGGTATACATGCCCAGCATCAGGCTTTCATACGCCGTGCAGTCGATGTTATAGAGCTGGCAGGGAACGCCCGCCTTGCGCTCATAGTCGAATCCGCGGACGAGTGTTTCGCCATCCAGGACATCGGGGCGGACGGGATCACCCGAGTCGGCGCCGACCCACCAGTAAGCCCCGATGGTGGGGTCGCTCTTCCAGTAAGGGCCTTTTTCCAGGTCCCGGACCTCCCAGTATTTTCGCGTGCGGGGACCCACCCAGCCCATGCGCATGGAGTACACCCACACCTTGCGGAAAGGGTTGTAAAAGGCGGTGGAGCGGTCGCCGCAGTCGCCGTCCGTGGCGAAGCGGTCCGTCCAGTGGATGCCATCGGGGCTGAAGCGGTACCAGTACCGGCAGAAGCCGGGCGGATCGTACAGGACGTTGTGAATGAAGACGTACCGCTTGTTGGGATCGGCGGGATCGGGATCGATCCATATGGCCTTGCAGCCGATGTGTCCTTCCACTACGACGTTCGTGCCGGGCTTTACATCGAATTTGGGGCTCTCCCAGTGAATGCCATCCTGCGAGTACGACAGCCGCAAGGCGCCGTGCCAGTATTTGATCTTGCTGTCGTTATAGTCCCAGAACAGGCCGCCGCTGTCGCCTTCTACAACATCCCTGGAGGCGCCCGGCTCGACGGACAGGGGATTGCCCAGGTAAGCCTCCGCCTGGTGGCAGGCGCGCTTGAGGCTGGTGGACTCGATGAGGAAATCATCCACAAAGAGCTGGCGGCCGACATCGATGGGAATCACCTTGGGCGGGGACTTGAGGTACCACGGCTCTACAGGGTCTGAGGGCACGGCTTCCAGCTTGGGCGGCCACTGGGCGGGAAGAACGATGCCGTTATAGAGCACCTCGCCGGCGGCGGGCTGACTTTGCGCGCCTGTCTGATCCTGCGCGGCGGCGAATGTAATTCCAGAAAGAAGCACAACCGGCAGCAGCAAAGCTAAACGTCGCATTTATGTCTCCTCGTACGGGCCCCTGTGGCGGACACATTATCGCGCGCGAGGAAGCCGGTCAAATCTCTTGCTGAAGTAACCATTAAGTGCCAGATCCCTCACCCCGCTTCGCTAAAGCTACGCAGGGCAAGCCCGGCCCTGCGAGCCACCTTCTCCCGCAGGGGGAGAGGGGTTCCTCAAACCTGCTTTTGCGCCTTGCCTCTGCCTCCGCAAAGGCGGTATAAGCAGGTGATCTTTTGCCTGGATGGATCGGCCGCGGCGGGTTGCCGGGCCGTCATGAAGCATTTCGGGGAGAACAACATGCTATTGGCAGAAATAGAGGCCTGGATGTGGTTCGCGTTGATCATCGCGATCATCATCGCCATCGTCCTGATTGCGGTGATCGGCCGGTTCGTCAAGCTGTGGATACAGGCCTACTTCAGCGGCGCGAACGTGAGCATGTTCGAGTTGATCGGCATGTCGCTGCGAAAGGTGAACCCGGCGGTGATCGTGCCCAACAAGATCCGCGCGGTGCGCGCCGGGCTGGATATCACCACGCAGGAGCTGGAAAATCACTACCTGGCCGGCGGCCGCGTGCCCAACGTGGTGGTGGCGCTGATCGCCGCCAACCGCGCCAATATCGACCTATCCTGGAAGACGGCCACGGCCATCGACCTGGCCGGCCGCGATATCTTGGATGCCGTGCAGACATCGGTGAACCCCAAGGTGATCGACTGCCCGAACCCGGCGCAGGGCCGCACCACCATCGACGGCGTGGCCAAGGACGGCATCCAGGTGAAGGCCCGCGCCCGCGTGACCGTGCGCACGAACATCGACCGGCTGGTCGGCGGCGCCACGGAGGAGACCATCATCGCCCGCGTGGGCGAGGGTATCGTCACTTCGATTGGTAGTAGCGAAAGCTACAAGGCCGTGCTGGAAAGCCCCGACACCATCAGCCGCAAGGTGCTGGAGAAGGGTCTGGATGCGGGCAGCGCGTTTGAGATTCTCTCCATCGATATTGCCTCCGTGGACGTGGGCGACAACGTGGGCGCTAAGTTGCAAGCGGACCAGGCCGAGGCGGACAAGCGGCGTTTCCAGGCCGAGGCCGAAAAACGCCGCGCCATGGCACTGGCCCGCGAGCAGGAAATGCAGGCCCTCATCCGCGAGAACCGGGCCAAGGTCGTGCTGGCCGAGGCGGAGATTCCCAAGGCCATGGCCGAGGCTTTCCGCGGCGGCAATTTAGGCATCATGGATTATTACCGCATGAAGAATATCCAGGCGGATACTTCCATGCGCGAGACCATCAGCGGCGGCGGCGGACAAAAGGGCGAGCAGAAGGAATAAGGTCGACCAAGAATAATGAGCAGCATGCGTTTCATCCTGGCGGCGCCGCAAGAGCACGGCGGCGGGCTGTATCAGCTCCTCTTCATGGGGGCTATGTTCCTGTTTATTCTCCTGGGCCGCTGGCTGAAGCGGCAACAGCCGCAGCAGCCACAGCGCCGCCCGCGGCAGCAGGAGGAGGATCGGCAGGAGCAATCGGAAGAGGCCGCGGGGCAGGATGAGCCCACGCCGCCGAATCCTCCCCCATCGCCGGCGCCTAAGGGCAGGACGCCGCCGGCGCAGGAAGGCATGTCCATCGAGGATATTGCGCTGGCCATGCGGCGAAACCGGCGGCTGACAGAATCGCACGAGCGGGAAATCCAGCGCGAGATCCTGCGGCAAAGGGAGATCCAGCAGCAGCGGGAGTACCGGGCGGCGCATCAGCCTGCGAAGGTTCAGAGCATCCAGCCGACTGCCGTCCAGCCGCCCCAAGAATCGCAGATGCAGCAGCCGATCATTCAGCGGCGGCGGGTAAGCGGTAGCCAGGCAGCCCCGACGGCCGCGCGGCGGGTCTCGGCGGGGGATAGCGAGCATCACCAGTCGCTGCGGCAGCACCATCTGGAGGCCTCCGATGTAGGGCGGGGCGTGAGGAGCGAAGAGGCCCGCATGCTGGGCGTCTTACGGGAAGAAGATGCCGAGCGCGACCACCGGCTCAGCTCAGACCGACTGGGCCACCTGGCGCCCCTGGGCGGGATCGAGCAGATTGCGACCGCCGCGCAGGCGGCGGCGCCGGCACCCGTGATCGGAATTGAATTGGCGGAACCGGCCGAGCTAATCAAAGGGATCATCTACAGCGAGATTCTTGGCAAACCTCTGTCGCTGCGCGAACCTAGGGGTTTTTAAGTTTTTTGCCCCGACTTGCTCAGGCACTAGCTAAAAAGGCTCTGATGGTTCTTCCTTCTCATCTTCCTGCGCCAGCGGGCGATCCCATACTAGTGCAGCCAGGCCATCGGTGAAGAAGAGCAGCGCATAGCCTATTATGATGTAGCCGAAGGCATACAGAAGACTATATGAAATAGGACGCTGGGTGCCGGGTTCCCATCGAGCCAGTTTGGCCACGATATGTAAAAGTTCAAGAAATGCGTCCGTCCACTGCCAAAGACCGATCAGCCGTGCGCCTACGACGAACCAGTCCTTGCCCTTCATTGAGTTGAACTCCTTTTTTAGAGAGTTAATCTTTCCACGCCTTCTGATGGGGGATGCGGTTTTCCAGCCAGCCGGACCAGGCATCGGGGAAGGCATCGTAGCGCGGCACATAGGGCTTGAGGTCCAACAGCGGCGTGCCATCCAGCATATCCACGCCTTCGACCTGCACGTTTGCACCCACCACGCGGATGAGCTTTACGCAGGTCAGGCCGATGGGGTTGGGGCGTTTTAGAGAGCGCGTGGCGAAGACGCCGCGCGGGTTGGTATCCAGCCGCGGCACGATCTTGGCCTGGACGGGCGCTTTGGGGGCGCTGGCCTCCTCGTGCAGGGCGTGGTAAATCAGCCAGACGCGGTCAAAGCCGGCGAGGTCATTGAGCCCTTCCACATAGGGCTGAAGGATTTCGATAACGCCCTTGGCGTCATTGGCCGTGCCCTGTATGGGGAGCTCCTGCGGCAACTTAAAGGGTGTGCGGATGAAGCCGATGATCCTCAGCGGCCCGATATTTTCCTTTTTGCCGGCCGACATTTTTCTTTCCGTTTCCCCGGCGGCCCGAAGTGCCCAAACGTGCGGGAGATTTTACAGGAATCTTCGGCAGCACACAACCAAAAGCAGTCGTTGAATTTGCCTATCCTGCTGATGACAAGGCAAAACACCAAGAGCACCAAGGACACCAAGCACACCAAGAACTTAATTGAGTCTTTTTGGTGCTCTTGGTGCTCTTTGTGGGCTTGGTGGGTGCAGTGATCTTGTGAAGTTCTAAGGGCGACTTGAAAACAAGCTCGTTTTCGTTTCAAATACTGGTCTAAGCTTTTCATTCGGGAACACTTGCGAAAGGTTGATATATGCGCCCCCAATCCCTGGACTTCCTCAAGGAACTATTGACTACCCCCAGCCCCAGCGGCTTTGAATCCGCCGGCCAAAAAGTCTGGTGCAACTATGCCCGGCAATACGCCGATGAGGTCCGCACGGATGCCTATGGCAATGCCGTCGCGGCGTTAAACGGCGAGGGCGATCCCAAGGTCATGTTCGACGGCCACGCCGATGAGCTGGGGTTGATGATTACCTACATCGACGACAAGGGCTTTCTCTATGTCCAGCGCATCGGCGGCATGGACCCGGCCCTGGTGCGCGGGCATCGGGTGAACATCCACACCAAGAAGGGCGTCGTCAAGGGCGTCATGGGCGCCACGGCGATACACCTGCTGCCGCGCGAGGGGGAGAAGAAGGCGCCCAAATGGCCGGAGCTGTTTGTGGATATCGGCGCCAAGGACGGCAAGGAGGCCCGCCAGCGCGTCTCCGTGGGCGATCCGGCCACGTTCGTGGAGGGATTCGACCAGCTCGATAAGAATATCGCCATCTCGCGGGCCTTCGATAACCGCGTGGGCACCTGGTGCGCCATCGAGGGGCTGCGGCTGGCGCGTGAGGCCCGCGACAAGGGCAAGAAACTCGCTTGCGGCATCTACGCCTGCTCCAGCGTGCAGGAGGAAGTGGGCGGCGCCGGCGCGGCCATGAACGTAGCCAACATCAAACCTGACGCGGCCATCGTGATCGACGTTACGCACGCCACGGACACGCCCGGCATCGACATGAAAGAGCACGGCGAGGTAAAACTGGCGCGGGGCCTTCGCTTTCCATCGGCCGCGAAAATCACCCGGCGCTGAACGAGCTGATTAAGGATGCAGCCAAGGCCAAAAAGATCAACATCCAGTTCGAAACCTTCGGCATCTCCGGCGGCACGAACGCCCTGTCCATCTACAACAAGAATGGGGGCGTGCCCTCGGCCGTGCTGGGGCTGCCCAACCGGTACATGCACACCACGGTGGAACTGATCGACCTGCGCGATCTACAGAACGTCGCCGACCTTTTGGCCGAGTCGGTCCTGCGCATGAAGAAGGGGCAGAGGTTTAAGGTGGAGGTGTGACTTTTGCTATTTTGATTTCGAGGTTAATACTTCTTCTATTTGCGATTGAACGGCCGGAAAAGACAAACCACAAAGATCACAAAGAAGCACAAAGGACACAAAGGAAGAGCAACAGGGAAGAATCTGGATCTTCTTTCCTGCCTTTAGATTCTCTGTCTTTCTTCGTGTCCTTTGTGATCTTTGTGGTTCTTTTTTTGGATTGGGGGATGGCCTGCCGGCTTCCTTCGAAAATCGCAAATCGAAATCGCAAATATGCTCATTTGCCGTTTCAGAATCTGCGGCGAAAGAAGTCTACAATTCCAGTAAAGGTCCTCCAGTAGAACCTGAGGGCGGCGGCATGAGTTGTTAACTGCGTGTTCCCCCGCACGCCACATGTTGCCGCCCTCGCCCTTGAAATAGATGTCCCTCTTCGCGCACACTCTGTGTCTCTAAAGGAAAAGGGAACCCGTGAATCTGGCCCAACTGGAGTTTTGCCGCACACTGACAGGCGAGGCGCTTCTGGCCGCCGATCTGCCTTCAGATCCGCTGGCCGCCGCCAGCATGCTCCGCCGCGAGTGCGATGCCGCGCAGGCCGCCGCCATACTGGAAGTGCGGGATGTCCGCCTGCGCGCGGCTAAAAGCGGCCGCGTGCCGCCGGAGTGGGCGGTGAGGCTGCTGGCGACAAAAAAGATGCTGGAGCAAGCATCCTCCATGCGCCTGGCGCATTATGTGGGCAGGCAACTGGCGTTTTACGCCAGTTCCGCCGGGTCTCCTTACGTGCTGGATCTATGCTGCGGCATGGGACTGGATGCCATTGGCATCGCCCTGGCCGGCGCAACGGTGCGCGGCTGCGACATATCCCCCGAAGCCCTCTACTGCGCGGCACACAACTCCGCCATTGCGGGAGTGGGCGGCCGCTGCGCCTTTGAACTGGGCGATGTGGCGGCGATGCAGATCGAGCCCGGCGATGTGGTACACGTGGATCCGGACCGCCGCGCGGGCGGAAAAAGGCATTTGGATGTGGCAGGGTACGAGCCGTCGGCCACCTTTTTGCGCGACCTTATCGCGCGAACCAAGGGCGGGGCGATTAAACTCTCGCCGGCCATGGATTATCACGTCCTCGAGCAGTGGGGCAGCGACATTCACTTGGAGTACATCAGCGAGGATGGCGGCTGCAAACAGCTTTTGGTCTGGTGGGGCGGCGCGGGTCCTCAAGCGCGGCGGCAGGCGACCATCGTTCTGGGAGACTGGCAAAACCCGACCGCCTTTACGCTTCCCGCGGGCGCGGCGGAGCCGGCGCCCATCGCGGCGGCCGGAGAGTTCATCCTGGAACCCGATCCCGCCATCATCGCCGCGGATGGTGTGGATGACCTGGCGGCGGCGCTTTCCGGTGAATTTGGGCGCATCTGGCGAATCGATGCTGCAATTGACTGGCTCACCTGCGAGCGCGCGGTTTCCAGTCCGGCGATCAAGAACTTCCGCATTTTGCGCGAGGTGGCGGGCAGAACCCGCGATGTGGCCGCGGCGGTGGCCGAACTGGGCGGCGGCGTGGTGGAAGTAAAGCCCCGCGGTGTGCGCCTCAATACAGATTTACTTCAAAAAGAGCTGTCCGGCGGGGGAAATAAACCGCTGGTGGTTTTGTGGTGCCGCATCGGCCAAAGCCAGCGGGTCTTCATTACCGAGCGTGTGAACCTTCTGGCCTAGTGCCGTTTCTGGCATGATCTCAAGGTTGTCAAGGTTGCCAACTGGCCATTTTATTCTTTTGGCATAACCCACTGTAAAATAAAGACTTAATTCAAGATTGCCACGTATTCCCTGTCAGGGGCAATAATTTTAGCAGAAATATTCGTTTTATTGAATATATATTGCAATTTATAAACATTTTGGTAGTGGGTCAGTTTGAATCTTTCCGGTCAAGAAGAGCAATAATCTCTGAAATTTCCCAAACATGATCGGCCACGCCAGAGGCCATAGCGGGCGTTACCCGTATAGTCTGGTGAATGCGGCAGAAGTTGTAGTGCATAAAATGAAGTGCTACGGCGTGTTCCAAATTCTCTATCTTCTTAGAGAAGCCATTAGTCAAACGAGTAAATCGGCGCATCGACATTCGCATGGTGAGATT
The DNA here is from genome assembly GCA_963785635.1 of uncultured Phycisphaerales bacterium. Lineage (GTDB taxonomy): Bacteria > Planctomycetota > Phycisphaerae > SM23-33 > FEN-1343 > FEN-1343. The sequence continues at coordinate 22,855 of CAWAWB010000010.1, read as the reverse complement.
CTGCCGCTCAACGTAGCTTGTCGAAACGTGTGCCTTATCTGGATTGCCTGAAATAACCTTTTTCTGTGTGCCAAGGCATGTAGGCGGACTGAATCGGCCTTCTGAACGATCAGGTCCAAAGATTTTGCGGAGCATGGCGTAGTCGATATTGTCCGCAAAAGCCCCGTCAACAGCCGTAAGATACGCCTTGTGGCCGTCTGTCGTCAATTGGACGCGGTTCACAAGCCTTTTGGCAAGGTTGGACATAAACTCGTAGGCATAGCCAGCATCGCGCAGACCAACAAGCCACGCGGGAACGAGCTTCGTATCGGCGTCAATGGCCGTCCAGGTCCAAACATCGCCATAGCCCCATTCGCCCTCATGCTCGGCTGGAACGTTCTTTTGCTTGGAATAGCAGAACGACCAAATCTCATCGCACTGAATCCGACTGCAAGTGAGATTCACAAAGGCTTTATCTTGATATTCGGAACAGGCCGTGCCAAGATCGGCTAGGAGCTTAACAATGGTGTTCTTGGCTACGCCAGTCATGCGCACGGTGGCGCGAATTGAGTTTCCCTCCACAAGGGCCGCTATGACTTGTTCCCGCTTAGCGTTTGGTAGCTTATTCATAATGACCTTTATACACGACCGGTCAGGCATTGTCAAGTAAAAATTATCGTTTTCCGATAAAACGATATATTGACTTATTCCGTGTGTCAATGTAATCTAGACCCAAAGTAAGCGGAGAGGATGTATGGACCCGCAAAAACACGAAAACAAAATGCCTGGAGAGCTTATCCGAGAGAAGCTTGACGAGCTTGGCTGGACCCAGGCCGATCTGGCGGAAGTGATCGGGAAGCCTCTGCCTGCGGTCAACGAGATTATCCAGGGGCGGCGCTCAATAACGCTAGAGATGGCACATGCTTTGTCTGCCGCCCTCAACATCTCGGCGGCGGAATGGATTCGCCTTGACGCAGAACAACGTCTTGCCTCTTGTGATTCCGACTCGTCAGTCATCAAGCGTAAGGCCCAGATTAGACAACTGGCCCCTATTCGGGAGATGCAGCGCCGGGGCTGGCTGAAAGATACCGCGGATTTGGCAGAACTTGAGGCGGGATTGAAGACCTTCTTTGAGACTGATTCTTTAGAGCATCTTGAATTTCCCGTCGCGATGCGAAAGGGAGCACCGAGCAATCCGCTAAATGCGCGTCAATTGACTTGGTGTTTCCGAGCAAGGCAATTGGCCAAGACAATGCCAATTGGCGGGTTTGATGAGAAGAGAATGAACGCCTTGAAGCGCGACCTGCGCATTCTGGCGGCCTATCCGGCAGAGGCCCGGCGCGTTTCATCTATATTGAGGGACAATGGCGTTCGTTTCGTTGTAGTAGAGCATTTGTCCGGATCGCGAGTGGATGGCGCGGCATTTTGGCTCGACGAACGGTCTCCGGCTATCGCCGTTTCCTTGCGATTGGACCGTATCGACAATTTCTGGTTCACCCTGATGCACGAATGCGCTCACATTGAACACCACGATGCAGTTTCTGTTGATGCTGAAATGGGGCAAGACGAACGAGAACAGCCTCTAATGAAAGAGGCCACCGAACAACGCGCCGATGAGGATGCTGCGGCGGCATTGGTTCCGCCGGATGAGTTGGAGTCATTCATAAGACGACTCGGCCCCATCTACGCCAAACCGAACATAATCCAGTTTGCACACCGAATAAAGATGCATCCGGGGATTATCGTAGGACAACTTCAGCATAGGGCCGAGATTAAGTTTGGTGCACATCACGAAATGCAACCAAAGATCAGAGCACACGTTATCAGCACGGCGCTGACCGATGGATGGGGGGTCGAAATGGCTCCTGGCTCTATCTAAAGCAGAGGATTTTGCAATGGCACTCAAGAAGCGGCAACGGGCAAAGAAGTCAAAGGCTGAGTTTTTTCAAGAGGCAGCGCGTCAGTACATGGCCCTGCACGGGGTAACGGCGTTTGACCCCGAAGATGTCGCAGACTGGATGGTGGAGACAAAACAGTATGAGGAAGCTCCGCGCAGCATCATCAGCCGGTGCAAGCAAGAGCTAGTAAAATCTCTTCGCGCCAGCGCACAACCGACGACCAAGGGCGCGACGTGCGGGCCATGCTGGGCGCTCGCTACAAGAACCAACAAGGCGATTTCTGGTCTATTTGGTCGCCGATTTACGTGGCCAAGCCTGAACACGCTAGGCTTGCGCTACAACAGTGGCGACGAAGCATCCGTGGCGAAGTGTTATTGCATGACCGGACGACGCGCTCGTACAACGACAACAACGTGTACAAAGCAGAGTTGACGCTTTTCGACTACAACCTAAACAAGGACCGCGACGAAGCTGCTATGCCCGATCAATATCCAGACGAAAAGCCGGGCAACCAAGAAGGAGAGGACACTCAAGGTCAACCGACGACGTAGCCCCAACGCTTCTTTGCGGCTTTTTTGGCGATGGCAGAGCGCTTGGCCTGGCTGAGTTTAGCGGCTCTAGCCTTACCGCCTTTGAGTCCGCCGAGTCTGCCTAGCGCCACGGCGGCTGGGTTCTTTGCGGGTTCGTCTGTTGGCGTCACTTGCCCGGTGGCCTGATCCACGATGCTCTTGGCTAGGGCGTTCAGGTCGTCTTTGCGTGGCTTTTTACCCATAACCACATAATAGCTTAGGCCAAGCAATGAAGGCAAGCATGATCGCTCAAGCATAAATTTTCAAACTGACCCACTACCAACATTTTTGATACAAATATTCGCATGAGTACCACATTTAAAAGAATACCGACCATCTGCCCGGCTTGTCGATCAGGACTTAAAGTGGAACGGCTTAGCACTACAACGCCATCTGGGCTCAAGAAAGCTCAGGCGGCCAGACGATAGTTCCTTTCGGGAGCGCTTTTCCCGAAAGGAGATACGGCATGGATGCCAAGCAATTGCGAGAGCTCAAGCCGATGTTGGAACAGTACTTGGGACAATTTGACGACTGTTTCAGCCGCAGCGAGCCCTGTGGCAACCTGCGGGTTTACGTCAACGGTCAATTGTCGGATCTGCCGCGCAAGAGCATCGAGCCGATGGCGGACCGGGCCGACGTTCCGCCGCGGACGCTTCAGCAGTTCCTGTCGCTGGCAGACTGGGATGATGCGCGCATGGCCCAGCGGTTGATGCAGATCGTGGGCGATCAACACAGCCACCCCCTGTCGATTGGCGTGTTGGATGAGACGGCCCATCCCAAGAAGGGCGACAAGACCGCCGGCGTGCAGCGTCAATATTGCGGCGCCACGGGCAAGGTGGATAACTGCGTGGTTACGGTGCATATCAGCTATGTGGCGGGCGCCTTTCACACCCTGCTTCCGGGGGAGATGTTCTTGCCGCAGGAATGGTCCGATGATCGTGCTCGGTGCCGGGGGGCGGGCATCCCGGACACAATGCAGCATCGCCCCAAGTGGCAGATCGCCCTGGAACTGCGTGCCGCCGCCGTGGCCAACGGGATTCGGTTTGAATGGATGACGGGGGATGAAGGTTATGGCGAAGTGCCGGACTTTCATCGCGCCCTGGACGAGTGCGGCCAGCGCTACGTCCTGGAAGTGCCGTCGATTTTCTACGGCTGGCTGCGCGAACCGGAGGTTCTTCAAAAACAGCATCGTGCGGCCACGCGGCGCGGCCGGCCGAGGCATTATCCCCGTCTGAAGGTCAAGACCCTGCCCTGCATCCAGGTTCGCCACATGCTGCGCTACGGGGCAGCTTTTCGCAAACAAGCGTGGCGGAAGTTCCATGTCAAGGACAGCACGGTGGGACCGGAGGTTTGGCAGGTCAAGGCGGCGCGGCTGTATTTGAAACGGGATGGTCTGCCGACGCGGGCGCATTGGTTGATTGTGGCCCGCAACATTTTGGCGCCGCAGGAGGTGAAATACTTCGTCTCCAACGCGCCGGGTGGCACGCCGCTGGAGGTGATGTTGCACGTGGCCTTCACGCGGTACAGGGTCGAGCAATGCTTCGAGGTGGAAAAGTCCGAGTTGGGGCTGGACCATTTTGAGGTTCGCCGGTATCGCTCCTTGAAGCGTCATCTGCTGCTGACGGCCGTCAGCCACCTGTTCCTGGCCACGGTTCAGGAACAGTGGCGGGGGGAAAAATCCGCAGCTGACCGTATGCCAGATTCGCCAGGCGGCCGCGGCGCTGGTGCGTTCCCTGTGGCTGACGGGACAGGTTCGTCAAAGCTTCCTGGCCAGGGAGGCGGAGATTATTACTCAAACGCAGGCACGAAACGAGAAAGCGCGACGCTGCCACGTGAAAACACGCAAGCGACGGTTGCGTAGCCTTGGCATTCGAATATCGTCAATACGTTGCTGCATAATGGATCAGGTGGCGTTGTAGTGTTAGATGCCAGAAATGTAAAGCTGCGGTTGAGGGTCTCTTCGATCCGCCGCTATTGTCCCAGCTGAGCGCCTGGGACCAGTATTTCATCCTGCAATTTGTAAAGGTTGGCGGATCGCTAAAGGACATGGCTAAGCTGCTGGGGTTTAGTTACCGCGTTGTTCGCAATCAACTGGATGAGGTTATTGGGGAGTTATTTCAACTTAGCGGACCGCCGGCGCCGCCACTTCCTGATTGGCCTCGGAAATTGGAAACAAAACGCGGCAGATGAGCAAGGCGGCACAAGGGGTTGTGACTTTTAATCAGCTATAGTTCATCATTTTTTCGCTGAATCTGCGCTTGACTCACATTAATAGTGTACTAGAATACTAGTACAATGTTTAAGTTCACGTTAGACAAGCAGAGTTATGTGCCGTTTTACCGGCAGATCGTGGACATGGTGCTATCGGGGGTGTCGGCCGGCACTATTTTGCCGGGTGAGCAGCTACCGACGATTCGCGACCTGTCCGTGAAGCTGGAGATCAATCCGAACACGGTGGCCAAGGCGTATTCGCAGACTGGAGATGTTGGGCGTGCTGGATACGCAGCAGGGCACGGGCGTTTTTATTCGGGCGAGCGCCGGGCTGGCGGTCTCGCCGCAGGACAAGGCGCGGGCCTTGGAGGCGCTGTGCCGGGATTTTCTTGGCCGCGCACAACTTGGGAATATCACACTGGAGGAGGTCGTCGCCTGTCTCCAGCGCAGTGCAGAAGGAAGCTTCATCTAACCGGGGAGAAAGCTGATATGGCCGCAACAGAGAAGGAATCTACGGTTGTAAATGATGCCCTGGGCCAGCTGGCGCAGGAACACGCCGCGCGGCAGTTGCAAAGGGTCAAAACCCGCGCACCGCTGACGTTGGTAACGTTTCTGATCATCGCCGCGACGATCGGGCTTTTCTTCCTCGTGCGGTCGAGCGGGGAGACATCGTATCGCTACCAACGCCACATCGGCCTGGAATCGGTTCTGGTCCTGGTGGTCGGCATTATTGTGGCCCTCCTGTGGACGCTATCGGCACAGTTGCTGGCCGAGTGGGACAGGGCGGTGATCCTGCCGCCTGGGGCGTTTCAGCTCCGTGCGCGGGCCCGGCCTTTTCATGATCGTGCCCTTCATCGACTCCATCGCCCGCATCGTGGACATGCGCGTGCGGACGACCAGCTTCTTCAGCGAGAACATGCTCACCAGCGACACGGTGCCGGTGGACCTGGATGCGATCGCCTTCTGGCACGTGTGGGATGCCCAGAAGGCCATGCTGGAGGTGGAAAGTTACTACCGGGCCATCACGCTGGCCGTGCAGACGGCGCTGCGGGATATCGTGGGCGTCCACAGCCTGGCGGAAATCCTGGCCGAGCGCGACAAGATGAACCAGGTGCTGCAAAAAATCCTGCAGGCCAAGACGGAGGGCTGGGGCATCTCCGTCACATCCATCGAAATCCGCGATATCGCCATCCCCGAGCACCTGAAAGACGCCCTATCCAAGCAGGCGCAGGCCGAGCGCGAGCGGCAGGCCCGCGGCATTCTTGGCCAGGCGGAGATGGAGATCGCGCAGAAATTCGCCGAGGCCTCCAAGGGCTACCAGGAGAATCCGGTGGCGCTGCAGCTTCGCGCGATGAACATTGTGTACGAAGGCATCCGCGCCGGCGGCTCCCTCATGATCGTGCCTTCCAGCGTCCTGGACACGATGAACCTGGGCGGGCTGGCGGCCTTAGGCGGGGCGGCCAAAGGAATGATTTCTGGTTCGTCCCCGAAGAGCTCCTGACGGTGGAATAAAGGGTTGGATTATGGACATCACTAATGCGCCTGAGGGCTCGGTCACAGGATTGGGTGTGGGGTCAGCAAAATGCGCTTGGCTATCAGGAAAATCGTTCCGGAAATCGCTCCTGTATCTTCTATTAACTTTTGCTTCCAGTTGGACATTAGCCTTTATGTACTTTGGCATGGACGGGAAATTAGGCACCCCTTCTTTTCTGGCAGTAGCCGTCGTCTTTATGTTCACGCCGATGCTTTCGGCGATGATCGTGCAGAAGGTTTTTTATCGGGAGAAGATCTGCTCATCGCTCGGCGTCTCCTGGCGATTTAACCCCTGGTTCCTAGTGGGTTGGCTGCTGCCGTCCCTAATGGCCCTCCTAACAGTTGCTATCGACTGTCTGCTTCCCGGAGTTTCTTTTTGCCTAGACCCTGCACAATCAAACGCCACTCGTTTCCTTTCAGGGCCCAGCGCTCACAACGTCCTGCGGCATCTTTCATACTTGCCGATCCATCCGTTCTGGCTGCTTTTGTTTGGGGGTCTTGTGGCTGGAGCGACCATCAATGCTGTGGCCGGATTCGGGGAGGAATTGGGTTGGCGCGGACTACTGCAAAAGGAATTGGCTGCGCTTGGTTTCTGGAAAAGCAGCTGGATCATAGGAATTATTTGGGGTATCTGGCACCTGCCCTTAATTATTCAGGGCTTCAACTATCCAGGTTACCCGAAAGCAGGTATTTTCATGATGTGCTTGTGTACGGTTCTTCTGGCTCCCCTCATGGCGTATATTCGGATCAAGTCAAGATCGGTCCTCGCGGTGGCGATCATGCACGGAACATTAAACGCCACTGCCGGACTGCCGCTACTGCTCATCCGCGGAGGCGACAGCTTGACCACTGGCATGTTAGGTGCTGGTATGATGATCACACTAGCGATTCTAAATTTTGGCCTCTTCTGCTTGGCCGGCACCAGGCCCTTTAAGAATGAAGGCTTGCAAGTTTGATTTGTACCGCGGCAGGTTCAGAGGTCTTTCCAAAGAGAGAATTCAATGCTTCGCTCAATAGTCTTTGCGGCAGTCTTTTCGTGTTCCATCATTGCATATGCGCAGCAGACGTCGTCTGCCCCGGCCTCTGCGCCGGAAAACGCGTCTCAACCGGCCGGTGCGTTTGATGGCCGCGCGCGGGCCTTTGTGGGTCTTTTGGCCAAGGGGCGATTTGATCAAGCCTATCAGAAGTTCGATTCAGCCATGCGGCAGGCGCTGCCCGTAGAGAAGCTGGCGGAGGCCTGGCAGGGCGTGGTCGGCGGGGCGGGCTCGTTCCAGCGGATCGTGATGGTGCGCACGCAAAAGGTGGCGGGCTTTGAGGCGGTATTTGTGACCTGCCAGTTTGAGCACCAGCGGCTGGATACCAAGGTGGTGTACGACTCGGTCGGCCAGGTGACGGGGCTATGGTTTGTGCCCACGGTCGTGGCGACGGGGGATGTTACACCGCCGCGCTATGTGGATCCCAAGCGGTTTGAGGAAAAGCAGGTCCAGGTGGGCGTGGAGGGTTGGCCCTTGCCGGCCACGCTCACGCTGCCGCGCAATCAGACGGCTCCCAGTGCCGCCAATGTTGCGGCCTCTGCACCTTCCAGTGCGCCGGCGAAACATGCCCACCCGGCCATCGCTTCGCTTGGCCGTGAGGGCATGCCACCTGCGCCCGCCGCGCAAAAGCCGCAGCGCTGGCCGGCGGTGGTTCTGGTACACGGCTCGGGCCCGCAGGATCGCGATGAGTCCATCGGCGGCTGCAAGCCCTTCCGCGACTTGGCCTGGGGCCTGGCGGCCCGCGGCATAGCCGTGCTGCGCTACGAGAAGCGAACGCTCCAGCACGCCGAGCGGTTCTCGCAGATCGGCACGATTACCGTGCGCGAGGAGACGGTGGATGATGCGGTTTCGGCCGTGTGGCGGGTCTCGCACGACAGCGAAATCGATCCGCAGCGGATATTCATCCTGGGCCACAGCCTGGGCGGCACGCTTTTACCACGCATCGCCCGCGAGGCCCCGCAGGCGGCGGGCATGATCATCATCTCCGGCAGCACGCGGCCGCTGGCGGATGTGATCATGGAACAGATGCGAGGGCTCACGCTGGCCAAGGGTTCGCCCTCGTTCCAGGAGCAGGAGCAACTGAAAATACTGGAAAAACAGGCCAAATTGGCCGACAGCCCCTCCCTTACCCCAGACGCGCGGCCGGAGGAGCTGCCCCTCGGCCTGCCCGCCTCGTACTGGATCGACCTGCGCGGCTATGATCCAGTGTCCACGGCCCGTACGCTGCGGCGGCCCATGCTGATCCTGCACGGGGCGCGCGACTACCAGGTCACGCAGGAGGACCTGGAGGGCTGGAAGGCGGGCCTGGCCGGGCAAGCCGATGTAAAAATCATCCAGTACCCCAGCCTCAACCACCTGATGATCGCGGGCCAGGGCCGCTCGACGGCGCAGGAATACGACACGCCGGGACATGTCGATGAGCAAGTGATCGAGGATATCAGCAGGTGGATCTTGGCGCAAAAACCGTAGGCTGTCTTAATTCAACAACAAGATAACCACAAAGACCACAAAGATCACAAAGAGCACAAAGAAAAGACCAAGCGAAATAACAGCAAGACCTAAGGATGTAAGTCTTTACTTCTGCCTTTATTCCTTTGTGTCCTTCGTGTTCTTTGTGGTTCTCTTTGCTTTGTCTAGGGCACTCCTAACCTCGCGCGCCGCCGCCTCTGGGTCTGCGGCGGCGATTATGGCCGCGCTGATGGCGAGGCACTTGCAGCCATTCTTCACGAGCTTGTCCACATTCTGCGCCGTGATTCCGCCTATGGCGACAAATGGGATTTGAATCTCTGCGGCCACGGCCTTTAGAAGCGGTGGGCCGGGGATCTCACTGATCGATTTTGTGGAGGAGGCGAACATCGGTCCCACGCCGATGTAATCCGCGCCGGCTTCTTGCGCGGCCAGGGCCTGCTCCAGCGAGTGGGTGCTGGCGCCCACGAGTTTATTGCCGCCGACGATCCGCCGCGCGGCCGCGACCGGGAGGTCATCCTGCCCCACGTGTACGCCATCGGCGCCCACGGCGGCGGCGATATCGGCGCGATCATTGATGATCAGCAGCACGCCCGCCTGGAGCGTCAGCGCGCGCAATCTGCGTGCAAGTTCCAAAAGCTGGCCATCGCCCAGGTTTTTCTCACGGAGTTGGATCACATCCGCGCCCCCGGCCACGGCGGCATGGGCCGTCAGCACCACATCCTGCCTGCACAGCTCGGAGGTCAGCAAAACGTGCAGTTTGGCGGCACGAATGCGCCGCGCAGGTCGGCGCGGCCTAGCAGTTGCTGCTCGAAGATGTACGCACGGTAGCGAATGGCCTCAGCCGCGGCGGCCTGGGTGGGGGAGGAGATCTTCAGATATTCCTCGATCGCCCGCAGGGCCTCGGTGAGCCGTTTGCACGCGGCGCTGGCCACGGCGGTGGCATCGGCCCTGTCGACCTCGGCCTCGGTGGAGATGGTTGTGCCGACATCCGCGGCGGTGTCGCGATTTTCCAAAAGGACGCCCGCCGGCAGGGATTCGGCCAGCCGGCGCAGATCGCCGCGCATGGCCTTGGCCGCGGAGCAGAGCGCCGCATCATCCAGGATGAAACGCGCAAAATCCTCCGCCACGCGCAGGGCTTCGCGCGCACGGTTCAGGTTGGCATCGATGATCCGCCAGGTAAGATCCATGGGGTTATTCTAAAGCACAGAAAAGAAAGAGAAACCACAAAGACCACAAAGGTTCACAAAGAGCACAAAGAAAAGAGGGCCAATTACAGCCTGAAAATCTTGCCTTTACTCTCTTTTCCTTTGTGTCCTTTGTGCTTCTTTGTGATCTTTGTGGTTATCTTGTTTTTCGCTACTTGGCCGGCTGAGCAGGTGAAGGGGCAGCCGGCTGCGAGGCGGCGGGCGGCATCTTCCACTTGGAAAGCATCTGCATGTGGCCCCAGTAGGCCAGCGAGGTCGTGGCTGCCCACAGCAGCGCCGCCGCGATCAGCACGATTACGGTCAATCCGCGCAGGGCCCGTAGGCTCGGCCAGATCACCGAAAGCAGCACGAGCACACCGCCGGCCCCCGTGAGGATGAAGCCGACGCCGCTCATGAGTGGCTTGGCTGTCAGGTGCAGATCGATGATGCGAATACCCAGGATGATGGCCACGATGCCGGCGATCGCGCCGTACAGGGCCACGGCGGAGAGCCGCCAGCCTAATCCCAAGGCCAGCGCCGCCCCCAAGAATATCGCGCCGAAAACGAAGCTCGTTTCCCCGAAGGCGGGGTTGTAGGGGCCCGGCAGCGGCCAGGTCAAAAGCATGTGCGCCGCGGGGATGAGGCCCACCAGGCCCACAACCGCAAAACCGGCGGCCCAGCCGCGCTGGTCCGGTTTGGTGATTCCGTGGGCGATGTAAATGGCGAGCAGGATCAGGCCCGCGGTCAGATTCAAGAGCAGCAATGTCAGGTAGTCGACGAACTGAGGCATTTTTTACCTCCTTATCAGACTGAAGTTGATCACTGTCTTGACGAAGAAGAATCCAGGCACAGCAGGCGCCTGGCGCTTCTAATATACACTCTTGTCCCGCATATTGCTGGCGAGGCGGTGACGGCTTCGCCCAGATTGGCGCTGGCCACAACCGCGCCATCGGCTGTGGAGATGATTCGCGCCAGGCCATCCGAATCGATGAGCAGGAGCCTGTCGCCGGCCAGCACGGGCGAGGCGAAGGCCGAAGACAGCCGCTTTTTCCATTCTTCTTCGCCGGTCTGTAGATTCAGCGCCTCCAATGTTCCCGAGGCGCTCACAAAGTAAACGCACTTGTCGTCCGCCACCGGGCTGGAGGTGGCGGGGCAGTTTTGTTCCCATTTCCAGGCCAGGTGGGATTGGCTAACATCCCCGCTGCCGCGCGCTCCAACGACGGTCACCGCTCCGCCTTCATCACCGCAGGCGACGATTAGATCGCCCGCCGCGATAGGTGAGGCGACCACATCGCCCGCAGGCCCTTTGGCACGCCAAAGCTCGCGGCCTGAAACGCTGTCGTAGGCGATGATGAAGGGCTCGGCCGATGTGAGCAATAAGTCTCTGCCATCGAGACGAGCGATCACAGGTGAGGCCCAAGAATCACGCACCGGGCGCTGCCGCCGCCAGACCTCCTGGCCATCGCTCGTGCGCAGCGCCGCCAGAAACGAGCGGCTCTTGGGCGGATCGACGCTTTCATCGAACGGCTGGTCCACTTGAATAATCAGCAGATCTTTGAAAAGCACGGGGCTGGCGGCCAGGCCGTAGGAACTTTGCGGGCGAACGATCAGCCGCCGCGCCCAAAGTTGATTGCCGTCGAAGTCCACGCAGCCGACACTGCCATCGCCGAAGAAGGCATAGATGCTTTTTCCATCCGTACACGGCGTGGGTACGGCCGTGCCGTGATCGCCCGGCTTCCAGGGCTCCTCATCGGCCGCCTGCGGAGGCGGCGCCTCAAGTTGCACGCCTTTATCCCAGAGCAGCTTCCCCGTCTTGGCCGCGAAGGCGAGGATTCGATTCTCTTCAGCGGTTATGAAAACTCGATCGCCCCAGATAATCGGCGAGCTATGACCCGCCGCGGGGATGGGGACCTTCCAGAGCAGTTGCTTTGCAGAATCGAGATTGTTGCCAAGAAGTGATCCCGCCGGGGCTTTCCCATCACCGGTCGGCCCGCGGAAGGAGGGCCAAGTGGCCGCCGCCTGCGTGGCGGCCGGCTTCTTTTGAGATGGCTGGCATTGACAGAGAAAGCAAAGGGAAATAGCCAAAATGATCGGCAGGGTGGCCGCGACCGCCAACTTTCTCATGTTTCGCCGATGGCACATAAAGACTGCCTTCAGGAACTACAGCCGAAAATTAGCCCAAAAACGAGCGATTAACAAGTGGGACGGCCAGCACACTATGCGGCGGCGAGATTTTTGACTTAGAGACTTCGTCATCGTATCCTGCTATTACATTTCTGCAATATCAGCGTTTTATGTGCGTTTGGCGAGGTAGAAAGCAGGCCGCAGGAAAGCGATGAACAAAAAGCGGCCGCGTGGAGTTCAATATGTTCCGCAAACAACTGCTCCCCTTGCTGATGCCCTTGGTTCTCTTCGTTTTGCCGGCGGCGGCACAAAGTCCTTCTTCGGCCCCGGCTGCGCCGCCTGCACGGCCGCGCGAATTGCTTCAATTGCACATGGGCGGCTTTACCATCGAGGAGGCGCTGAATCAGCTCGACCTTACCCCGCAGCAGCACCAGCGGGCGCAGGAACTGCTGGATAACGCCCGCCGCAAGATGCAGGAGCTCTCGCCGCAGGAGCGGCAGGAACTCAAGAGCCAGCGGGAGAGCCTTCAGAAAGACATCCAGGCCGCGCGGCTGTCGGGGGACCGCCAGGCCCTGATGGCGGCTCAGCAAAAGATGCACCAGTTCAGGCAGGCCAATCGCCAGCGGCTGGGATTGACGCCGCAGGACCTGGCCGGCGTGCTCAATGTGGACCAGCGGGCCAAGCTCGCCTACCTGATGGGCCCAGGCGGGCGGTTTGAGCGGCTGGTCTCCTCAGTTAAGCAACTGAAGCTGACGGATGATCAGCGCACCAAACTTGACCAGATCGCCGAGCGCACCCGCGCGGCTGTGCGCCAGCGGGTGCAAAACCGGCTCCAGACCTTGCGCCAGGTCGCGCCGCCGCAAGCCAGGCGGCCTCGCAGCCGGAAGCTGCGGCGCCCAATCAGCGGCCCCTGGTCCAGGGCATTCAGGATGTGATGAGCCTGCTGACCGATGAGCAGAAGGCCCAGCTCAAGCAGCTATACGCCCGCCGCGCGGCCAAAAACGTTCTGGAGCAGATGTTCGCGGGCCTCAATCTCTCGGCCCAGCAGAAGGAGCAGATCGTCAGCATCGTTGCCGTCGAGCGCGGAAAGATTTCCGAGCAGCCCAGCCCGCAAGAAATCCGCCAGATGATGCAGAACATTCGCAAGCGGATCGCCGCCGAAGTGCTCACGGACCAGCAGAGAAACATTTTGGCCCAAAGGCTAAAGGATCGGCGGGGCGCTCAAAGCCAGCCGGGGGAATGAACACTTCAGATGCGGCCTCATGCTTGTTTGAACCCCATCCCATGTGCTTCAATACGGCACGATGACTCGCGGTGAATTGAAGATTCCTGCCGCCGGCGCGCCTGCGCCTGCGCGGCGACTATTTCCACGGCCTTCGCCGTGGTGATAATCATTGGCTCCTTTCTCGTGAGCCTGGCACTGGCCGTGGCTCTTCCGGGTCCCGCGCCAGACACGGGCGGCCGAAATCCTCTTATCCCTGATGATGCTGGCTACGGATCTGCCCGTGGCGCTGGCGATCTTCATCGCGGCCGGGGGTTGGGGCTACCTGGCCATTCGCCGGCTTCTGCCGGTGCAATCATCCACAGGCCTTGCCGTCACAACTTCCGTCGCGGCGGGCCTCTGGCTTCAAGCAACGGCGCTGCTGGCGGTTGGCTCTTTCGTCCCCGGCGCGTTTAGCGCGGCCATCTGGTGGCCCGTGGTTGGCGTGGGACTCCTGCTGGCGGCGTGGCAGGCCAAAACTCGCCTCGTACGGATTCACATCCCTTCTCGCCTGAGCAGCATCGCGCTTCTGTGGATCGTGCCCGCCGTGGCCGCGGGAATCTGGCTGGCTGGGGCCACTGTGCCGCAGGGTTTTATCGGCCGTGTTAACGGCGATTTTTACGATGTGGTTTCGTACCACCTCCAGGTGCCGCGCGAGTTTTACCTGGCCGGTCGAATCGCTTTTCTGCCGCACAATACCTACAGCAATTATCCCCTCGGTGGCGAGATGGTCTTTCTGCTGGCCATGATTCTAAAAGGCGGACCTTGGCCAGGCGCCTACGCCGCCACATTTACGCACGGCCTATGGGGTGTTTTGACCTTGGCGGCGATCTGGACGGGCCTTCCCCAGGTGAGTGTATGGTGCCGCCGCGCGGCAGCGATGCTGCTGTTTGCCGCGCCGATCTTTTTATATGTGAGCTGGCTGGCTTTTGTGGAGCTCAGCGAACTGGCGTATCTGGCGCTGGCGCTGGCGTGGCTGATGCACTGGGCGCAGAAGCGGGATCTCAAGTCGGCCGCGCTGGTGGGCCTGATGTGCGGCGGCGCGTGCGCCACGAAATATCTCTGCGTGGGTTTCGTGGCCCTGCCTGTTCTGGCCGTGATGGCGGCAATCGCCGCCGCGCGGCGGTCAAAGGGCGCTGTTGCGCAGTGGGTTTTAGCCAGCCTGCTTTGCGTTATGCCTCTGGCCCCGTGGCTGGTTCGCAATACGATCAATACGGGCAATCCGGTTTTTCCCTTGGCGACCGGATTCCTGGGGCGAGGATATTGGTCGCCGGAGGCGGCGCAAAGATGGGATCGCGCCCATGCCTCGCCGCAACTGGCCAACAAACCCACCAAAGTGCGCGATGCGGCGAAAGATCCGCGCGGCTTCGGTGTGGCTTTGCGCATGCTGGCAATCGCCGGATTTGCAGGTACCCTCATTCGCTGGCGCAAGGCCGAACTGCTCGACAAGATATGCCTCGCGCTCGCGCTGATACAGATTGTCATGTGGGGTACGACGACGCACATGCCCACGCGGTTCCTGATTCCATCCGCCGTGCCCCTGGCCATATTGGCTGGCGGTCTTGTTGCCTCAGTCATCGAAAACTGGAAGTTCCCGGCACGGGGGCGCCATGTTGTGGGAATGGTTTTGCTCGTGGCGGCGTCTGCCTTAAGCCTGGGTCAATCGGCGTATGCGCTGTGGCTTGAGCCCCTGGCCATGGGCCATGGACTGCCCCTTCAAGAGGTCCCCGTGCTCGCCAAAAACCTGCCGGCCAATGCACGGGTACTCCAGGTCGGCGATGTAAGACCCTTCAGCTTTCGGCCCAACACGCTGTACGCCTCTGTGTGGGAGATGGACCCATTGGTGCGGCTCGCGCGGCAGCACCTCTCGCCCCCTCAAATACTACAGGTGCTAAAGAGCGAGTACGGCGTAACCCACATCTGGATCAACTGGCTCGAAATCGAGCGCATCCGTGGCAGCTACGGCTGGTGGGATGAAATCACACCCGCCTTTGTCGATGGCTTAATCGCCGCGGCGCGCAGCCGGTTGATCTAACAATGGACGGCGAAAAAGTACCCGTTCTGGACGATGGCCGCGCGGCCGTGCAGCTTCTGGCTCTACCCTGAAAACATGCCTGCTCGCTCATTCGTTAATTGACGATTGTCACTGCGAATTCCGAACACGAGCCATCGTCGGTAATAAATCCGCAATCCGCAATTCCCGCCGAAAGTGAGACTGAGCTATAGCAGGTCGTCGTCATTAGCGCGTGTGCCCCTGCAAAGCAGACCATCTGCCCAGCCAGAACAGCGCCCACAGGCGGTGGCGATGATCCGCCTTACCCGAGGTATGGCCATCGATGAGTTTTTGCAGGCTGGAGCGCTTCAGCCACCCCCGATCGATGAACGATTGATCGAGCAACGTCTCCCGCAACAGGGGCAAAAGCGGCCCGCGCAGCCACGAATCCAGCGGTACGCCGAACCCGGCCTTGGGCCGGGCAAAGACTTCCGGAGGCAGCAAGTCGCCAAACGCGTCCTTAAGGATTCGTTTGCCGCGGCGGCGCGAGACCTTTACCTCATCGGCCAGTGACAGCCCAAGTTCAATGACCCGGCGGTCCAGAAACGGGCTGCGCAGCTCCAGCCCGTGCGCCATGGAGGCGATGTCCGCCTTTACGAGAAGATCGTTGGGCAGATAATCCAGCACATCATGGCGCTGCGCCGCCAGGAGCTCCGTGTCGCACTCGCCGTCTTCATACAGGCTCACAGAATTGGTCGCGCGGGGCTGCGATGGCAACCTGCTCGGCAAAATTGTCCGTCAGCAGTTCATCCAGTTGCTCCAGCGAAAAAAGCGAGCGGTATCCCATGTACCGGATGGCCGGCGGGGCCTCCAGGCCGCGGGCGAAGCGCACGAATCTACGCAGGGGCGACTTTTCATCGGCCGGCGCGAATGAGTCGACCAGCATGGCCGCGGCGGTGGCGGCCAGCATTTTTGGCGCGGACATGTGCTGCGCCAGCCACATCGCCCGATGGCGGTCGTAGCCCCCAAAGGCCTCATCGCCGCCGTCGCCGGCCAGCGCCACGGTCACCTGGGGCCGGATCGCCTGGCACAGCAGGTACAGGGGCAGTGCGCTGGAGTCGCCAAAGGGTTCATCGTACTGGCCAACCAGCGTATCCAGCAGAGAGGGCGCATCTTCCTCGATTACCAGCTCATGATGGTCCGTCCCTAAATGCTCGGCCACGCGGCGGGCGAACGGTCGCTCATCAAAAACCTGGTCCGTAAAACCGGCCGTAAACGTTTTTACCGCTCGGCCATCGCCGGCGCTGCGGCACATCAACGCCGTCACAATGCTGGAATCGATGCCACCCGAAAGAAGCGCGGCGATCGGCACATCCGCCACGAGCCTCTCTCTCACTACCTCTTCAACGGTCTGGCGAACGCGATCGACAGCCTCCTGCCGGCCAATGGGAGTTAAAACGCAGGGCGGTCTCCACCACACCGCCGGCGCAAGTTCCGAGGCGGGCAAGGTCAGATACGATCCCGGCGGAACTTTATAGATTCCGCGCCATATCGACCGCGGCGCAGGCACGTAACCAAAGCTCAGGTACGAAAGCATCGCATCCGGATCAATCGTCCTATCCACGCCGTCATAGCCGAGAATTCCCTTGGCCTCGCTGGCGAAGATGATGCTTGCCCCCGCGCGTCCATACCACAGCGGCTTTACGCCCAGCCGGTCGCGGAAGAGGTGCAGCTTGCCGTCGCGGCCGTCATATATCGCCGCGGCGAACATGCCCTCCAGCCGGTTGAGCATGGCCATGCCGTACTGGAGATACATGGCCAACAGCACCTCCGTATCGCCGCGCGTGGTGAAAACGTGCCCCGCGGCGGTCAGTTCCTCGCGCAGCGTACAGAAGTTGTAAATCTCCCCGTTAAAGGCGATGGTCACCTGCGCTGAGCCCACCTTGCGGCTCATGGGTTGATGCGATGCGGCCGGGTCGATAACGCTCAGGCGGCGAAAGCCGATCGCGCAGCGGCCGTCGCCGCTGATGAAGGAGCCTTCCTCGTCCGGTCCGCGATGTCGCAGACGCGCGGAGATTCGCTGGGCCTGTGGCAAGTCGGCCCGGCCATCGCCCGTGATTATGAATTGACCCACGAAGCCGCACACGTCGCCAATTGTAGCGGAGCAGCGCCGCCAGAGCGACACGAAGATGCGCAAGAAACAAAACGCGCCCAAAGATGCGGAAGGTGGCTAAAAGTGCAAGCTTTGCGATGATTTGTAACGCTTAAGAGCGGTTCTCCTGCCAAAGCGTTGGTATTGCAGCCTTGGCAGGTGCCCCGTATATGACAGCTACCTCGCCGGAGGATACGTCAACTCTGACGAGCGACCCGCGCGTGGCAAATTCATCATTTCTGGTCGATGATGATAGATGCGCCGCGGGGATGCGTTGAGTAGCTTGCATCTCCTTAATTAACAATAGCTTATCGATAAGATTCTCAAGGTCTCACCGCTTTGAGATCTTATATCTCCAGTACTAATAAGTCATTACGATAGTATCCCACGAATCTCATCCAAGGGTGCTTTAGAATCTTGTAGGAATTCTTAATAATCGCAAACTATTACTTAACAATCTTCAATTTATTTGCATTTGCATGCAGGAAATGCTGGCAATCTAATGGCGTTTTGGCGCGTAAGTGCTTGGTAATAAAGGGGCCGCTCTAGATAGCCAGCATCGGAAAGGTTGGCAACCTAATGATTCCAACCACCTTTTTGGGATGAGAGCCTCAGTTAACCTCCAAGCCGCTTTGCCGTACAATCTGCCTCCATGACCATCGCCGCGCGGCCATCGCTGTTTGATGATCTATGGATGCACGCACCCGGGGCCGCCTTGCCCACCCGCGCGACGCTCGCCGCCATCGTTCATCGTTGCGGGGAGTTATGGGAAGTGGCCGATCTGGCGCAAAGCGTCGTGGTCCGCTACAACAGCCGCCTGCGAACTTCGCTGGGCTGGGCAGTGCTGGAGGAAGGCAGGGTCGAACTCAATACGCGGCTGCTCCTGGATCATCCCTCCGAACTGATCAATACGCTCGTGCACGAACTGGCGCACCTGGTGGTTTTTCGCCGCTTCGGCCGCGTAGCCCCGCACGGCCTTCAATTCAAAACGCTGATGCGTGCCGCGCGGCTATCCGCACGAGCCACGCACGATCTGCCGGTGGAAAAACTGCGCCGCAGGCGCCGCCGCCGCGGATGGTGAGGCTCACGCAAAAGGCAACTGATCGGGCGCCGCGGTTTCGCCGCCGCGATCTTCTTCAAATCGCACAGGGAAGCGGTTGTAGCCGGACAAATCAAATGGCTCTGTGGCCACGGCCCAGGGCAGGTTCAGATCGCTGAAAAGTTGCCCTCTGCTGGCGGCTTGGAGAATGGCCGCGTCGATGCCTTCGATGATCATCTTTCGTGATGGGCCGCGGCCTTCCGTTCGGATGAATTCGTTACCAATGCGGTGTACACGCCCAGAGGATTCGAACGCCCCGTTTACAGCCAGCGTGAACGGCCGGCACATCTCCAGGTGGCAGCGGAGCATGTCCACATCGCCCGCCGATGCCGCGGCGATGAAATTCTCGAACTTCTCCACCTCCGCGCGGCCGCTGTCGTCGCCGATGGGCCCTTCCACGCGCCCATCGGCATAGCGGATGCTCAACTGGCCGGAGTTGCTGCGATGGGCGATACCCTTTTCCGCCAGAATCGTGATCTCCGGATCGAACTGCTCATCCGCGCACAGCGTGGCCACGAAAACCAGCCGCGGCCCCTCGCTCGTGATGATCTCCATCGCGCACGTATCTTCGCCGGAAATCTCGTGCGCGGCGTACATCTCCCCGCGCACGCTCACCGGCGTGGCCAGCCGGCGGTGCTCGTTTCCCGCCAGGTGCAGCAGGTTCTGGATCTGGTGCGCCATCGGATTATTGGCCGTGCCGTCCAGCACCCACCCCTCGCCCACGCGCAGACGGCCGCGCCAATTGCTTTGCTGGTAGTATTCATCCCGACGGACCCAGCCGCCGGCGCAGGTGATGCGGTGAATTTCCCCCAGCGTCCCTTCGGCGATGCGCAGCTTCAATAGCGCGATGGATTGCGACCACATCGCCTGGAAGCCCACCGCGCACATCTTGCCGCTGCGCTTTAGGGCCGCGACCATTTCATCGTGCTCCTGGATCGTCGCCGTGGGCGGCTTTTCCAGGAACACGTGATAGCCGCTGTTCACCGCGGCGATCATCAGCCCCGCGTGCGTATGAATGGGCGTGGGCAACGTCACCGCATCCATGCGGCCGCGCATGGAGTGGAACATGTCGTCCGCCGAACCGAATATCTCAATGCCGCGGCCGCGCAGCGATTCCAGTTCGCCGCTGTGGTTCTCCGGATCGACGATGGTGGCGGCGACAATCTGGCAGGCGCCGCTGCGCTGCACTTCCTGGAGCCCATGCCAGTGATTCGCCGCAAAACCTGATAACCCGACAATGCCTACGCGAAACATGTTTTTCTCCCGGGACCGATTGTAGCGGCAAGCCTCCCCATTTGCATTTTCTCTTTGCCGGTTCTGCGCCCGTCCCCCCAAGCAGCCATCGCAAGTTGGCGCTTTAGGCACTAAAATCCTCCATGGGAGCGCGCTTTCATGAAAAACGCGTTTTTTTTAATCTGGCTGATCATCCTTCCCGGCTGCGGCGCGGCGGACTGGTGGTTCGGCGCCGAGCAGGGGGTGCTCTTCCAGGGCTTTGACGACATCGTCCAGCCGGGGGACCAGGCCGAGTTGAAGGTCTCCCTGCGTGGCGGCGGTATGCTCAACGGCATCAGCGACTACACGGTGTTCTTCTACAATGAGAATGGCCAGCGCGTCGGCGCCGCCAAGACCGGCGCCGATGGCGTGGCCGAGTTCACGGTGAAGCTGGAGGAGCCAGGCCTCTACCACTTTACCGCCACGCTCGATCCCAGCGAGGTAGGCACGGTTGAGGTGCCCAACGCCGGCCTCCAGGTGGGCGTATACACGTGCGACACCCGATTCCTCATTGTCGATCTGGACGGCACAATCGTCGCCCAGGCCTTCGACCTGGTCGTGCTGGGGGACCCCTCCGCCTTGCCGCAGTCCCGCCAGGTGCTGACGGAACTGGCCGGCCATTACCAGGTGGTGTACCTCACGCACAGGCCTGAGTGCCTGGGTCGCCGCACGCGGCAGTGGCTCTCCGAGCACAGAATGCCGCCAGGCCCTTTAATCATCAGCCGCTCCCGTGAATTCCTGAGTGGCAGCGAGACCTTCAAAACCAAAACCATCGCCCAACTGACCTCCAAATTCCCAGCCAAACATGCCGGTGTAGGCGACAAACCCTCCGACATTCAGGCGTATTTATCCAGGGGCATGCTGGGCGTGCTGCTGATCGATGCCGGCGACGACACGCCCGCCGGCCGCGCCGAAATCTTGCACGAGCTGTCACTCCTGCCTGAGGGCGCGCAGGTCGTCACGAATTGGATGCAAGCTGAGGCGGCGCTTTCGGGACAGGCCTCCTATCCGCCTTCGGCCCTGCGGAAAGACCTGGAAGAGAAAATCGCCGCCACCATGCCCGCCGGCGTGCGCCTGGAGCCTAAAAAAGGCAACCACAAGTCGGAGCGGCAGCCATGAGAGGGACCATCAAAACTCTGATTGCCGCCCTGGCCTGCACGCTGCTTGCCGGCTGCATGAAATCGCAGAAGATGGCCGCCGGCCAGATGGATGAGCTATGGAGGCCCACGCCCTCCGTGTGGAACACCGCCGAGCCGCGGCCTGTCAAACTCGCGCCCGGAAAACGCTACTCGCGCATCGAAATCTACTACGAGCCCAGCCCCCTCTGGGCGATTATCGAACTGCACGAACTGGCCGTGCAATTGCCGGAGGGGGATACGCTGCGAATTCCCCTGTCCACGCAACACGCCGCCGCGGTCACGGCCACGATGCGCCAGTTCGCCGTCCGCGCGCAGGATCTAGCCGGCGCCGCGGAAGATGTTGAGCGCGACCCCGGTCGCTGGGCGAAGGCCACCGCCGAAATGATCTGGCAGGTGCACGCGTTGTCGCTGGGCGTCAGCCGCAATATTGAAGCCCGCCGCGCGGCCAACGTGGACGATACCGCGGCCTGGGTCGTCATGCCCATCCTGGAACTGCTGGCCGGCAGCCACGCCAGCGAGCTGGAATCCCCGCACGGCTCGGCCGACGGCTTTGAAATGGCCGAAAGTGCCATCTCTCGCGTCATCCTCACCGTCTCCCTGCGCATGACCGGCCGGCCTTTCTCCCAGGAGCTGCTGGATCAGGTGTTGCCGCCGCCGGGGGATGTTGATCGCCGACCAACCGTCGAAAAAATGCGCGCGGCCATTCTGGACTATTACCGTCGCCAGCCCGCAAAATACGAACCGCTGCCGCGCACGGCCCGCCGCGCCAGCGATGTCGCGGAGCGTTTCGTCCACGCCATGGACTACCTGGCGCGCTTGACGAGCCAGTGGCACAACGTCAATCGCCTGGCCTTCGAATTCCGCCGCTTCGAGGACCGCACGGTCCTGGGGCTGGAATTCGACATCCGCCCCGGAAAGCAAGTGGTCTTTCCATCCTTCGAATACCCCGTGCCGGCGCTGATTTTTACCGGCCAGGGCCGCGTGGAGGTGCGCCTGGATCAGCCCGATGGCGGCCGCATCGTACGCTTCGCCGCGCAGGGCGGGCGTGGCGTGCAGTTGCACTTTAGCCCCATTACCGTGCTGCTGGTCCGAATGTTCGGTTTTCCGCTGGAGGATATGACGCTCAAAGAGATCCGCATCACCCCTGTCCCCCAATGTCGCGGCCGCATAACCGATGTGTTCCTGGAGACGGTGCACGATGGCCGCGACCGCCGCCGCCTGCTGCGAGTCGAGAACGGCATGGGCCCGGTCCTGGCGCCCGTCCCGACCTGCCGCCGCTCCTGATGGGGCGGCAGCGCACAAAAATCATAACCTTCTATGATGGCATCGAGGATTTCTCTTCCACCAGCATCACGCTGGAAAAGCCCGAGCTGTGGCGCGGGCCGTGATGATTGTTGATGACGGCTTTATGGAAATGGGGAGCGTATGAAAATCGCTATGGGCACAGATCATGCCGGCTACGACTACAAGGAGCGCATCAAGGCCATGCTGCTCGAGATGGGCCACGAGGTGGTGGATTTCGCCGCTGCGCCGCCCGATCCGCAGGATGATTACCCCCTGATGATCCGCCCCGCGGCGGCCGCCGTCGCCACCGGCCAGTGCCAGCGCGGCATCGTCCTGGGCGGCAGCGGCAACGGGGAGGCCATCGTCGCCAATCGCCACCCCGGCGTGCGCTGCGCCCTCTGCTGGAATACCGAGTCCGCGCGCCTCGGCCGCGCCCATAACGATGCCAATATGATTTCCCTGGGCCAGCGCATGCTGGATGAGCAGACCGCCCTCGAGATCGTCAAAGTCTGGCTGGAAACGCCCTTTGAAGGCGGCCGCCACGTGCGGCGGATCGCCATGATCGATGCACCACCAATGGCTGGTGCCGACACAGGACCCTGATCAGAAGTCATGAACTGATGCGAAATGAACCAT
Source organism: uncultured Phycisphaerales bacterium (assembly GCA_963785635.1). GTDB lineage: Bacteria > Planctomycetota > Phycisphaerae > SM23-33 > FEN-1343 > FEN-1343. Next base: position 17 of record CAWAWB010000010.1, on the reverse strand, counting down.
CCGTTTGAAATAAAAAA